>SCKI01000005.1 GCA_004124295.1 Fidelibacterota bacterium | reverse complement strand
AAACCGAAGGTCAGCATCCGTCTGAAGCGCCATATCCTGGGGGGGGCTTTCATATCCGGAGCATAGCCCTGCCGAAGCGCCGATTGCAAGCTTTTGGCCGCCACCGGCCCCCAGCCGAAAGCGCCCTGCCCGACGGCCCTTGCATTCCGCCGCTGCCCGCCCTATCATGGCGGTCGGTACACGTCCACAGGAGGTCCCATTTGTCTGCTCAACCGGTCGAATTCATCACGCTGCCCTACCATGCCCCGTCCGAACAGGAGGCGCTGAAACGTGCCCGCCGCTTCCGGGAGGAAATGGACCGCCGCCGGTCCGTGCGCCATTTCAGCAACCGGCCGGTGCCCAGGGAGACCATTGGGGAGCTGATCCGGGCCGCCTCCAGCGCTCCCAGCGGCGCCCATAAGCAGCCCTGGTCCTTCATCGCCGTTTCTGATCTGGCCCTCAAAAGCCAGATTCGCCAGGCTGCCGAGGCCGAGGAAAAACAGAATTACGAGAGCCGCATGCCGGAGGAATGGCTGCAGGCGCTGGAGCCGTTCGCCACCGACTGGCACAAGCCGTTCCTGGAAGTGGCCCCCTGGTTGGTGGTGCTTTTCCAGCAGACGGTGGAACGGCTGCCCGGCGGCGAAACGCGGAAGAATTACTACGTGGTTGAGTCGGTGGGGATCGCGGTGGGGATGTTCCTGGCGGCGGTCCACCAGGCGGGCTTGGTGGCCCTGACGCACACCCCCAGTCCAATGAAGTTCCTCTCGGAAATCCTGGGCCGGCCGGACAATGAGCGGCCCTTCCTGCTGATGCCGGTGGGCTATCCCGTCGTGGACTGCCAGGTGCCCGATCTGCGGCGCAAGAGCCTGCAGGAGGTGGCTACTTTCCTGTAGCCGCGGCCTGAGCCCGCGCAGAGGGCCGTCTAGCCCTGCCCCTCCTTCAGTCTGGGCGCCGGGGTCTCCGGGAGCTCCAAAGCAATGGTCGCCTCGAGCTCGCTGCGGAAACGCTCGATGTGCCCCGCGCCCACCCGGTAGGCTTCGGCGGCCTTCTCCACCCCTTTGCCCACCTCCTCAAATTTCCGGTGGAACAGTTCAAAGTTCCGCTCAAGCTTGGCCAGCCCCTTCTGCAGGCTGCGGGCGTTTTCCAGTATGGTGACGCTGCGGATGCCCTGAATCACCATCTGCAAAAAGGCATAGAATGTGCTGGGGCTGACCATGGTGACGTGATGGGCCTGGGCGAAATCGGGCAGCGACGACGGCTCCCCGGCATGATTGGTGTCGGCCACCGTTTCATAGTAGACGGCGTCGGAAGGGATGAACATTAGCGCAAAGTCACTGGTGCCCAGCTCCGGTTTGATATATTTTTCGGCAATGGATCGAATCTGCCGCTTGATGGCATCCTCGAAATTCCGCCAGAGGGCCTGCTTTTCCCCGGCATCCTTAGCAGCCAGATAGCGCTCGTAATCGTCCCGGGGGAACTTGGCGTCGATAGGGATGACAATGTCGCGGACGATGACCGCCGCATCGACCCGGTTCTGCCCGCCGATAGAGTACTGGCGCTCCCAGATGCCCTTGGGCAGGGCTCGCTCCAGCAGGTCCTCCAGCACCGCCTCGCCGTAGCTGCCGCGCAGTTTGGGCGGGTTCAGCAGGTTCTTCAGCGACTCCCCCAGCTCCTGGGCCTCTTCCTGCTGGCGCACCAGGTTTTCGATGGACTTGCCCATCGCGTTCAGGGTTTGCAGGGTCTTGATGGAGCTATCGGTGAGTACGTCCTTGGACTGCTCCACCTCCTGCCGCGTGGTCTGCAGGGACTGTTGGATATTCTGCTGGAATTGGATGAAGCTGCGGCCGAGCATGGCCTCCACCCGGTCCGGTGTCGACCTGCGGCGCATGAAGGTGGCCCCCACCAGGCCGATCAGCACCAGCAGCAGCAGGATGATGGTCAGTTCCATATCAGACCTCCGCCGGGATATTATGCACAGGGCCGGGTGACTGAAAGACGATTCGGCACAGCGGGCTAGTCCGGCGCCTGAATCTCAAAATCGGAGCGCGTCTTTTCGATAATGCGGTCGATCATGTCAAGGTCGTTGCGCCAGGTATTGTGGTCCTGCCGCTGCTTGGCGAATTTGGCCAGATCGCAGCGTTCCAGCAGTAGGCCGATGAGCACCGCCGAGGCCGGATCGTCCAATATCCTGGGCAACTGACCCTTGATCTCCGAGGTGGTCATCTCCAGCGCCTTAAACAGAAATCTGAACTCCAGGTACTCCCGCAGCACGCGGGAAAGTTCCTCGTACCGTTCGGGCGCAGCGTAGGGCTGGTAGACCTTGTCGCGCAACAGGGCCAGTGCCGCCCGGGCCTCCACATCCGGCGACCGCCGCTCCCAGGTCCTTTCAATAAAGCCTTCCCGCCGGCGCCGCAGCCAGATAAACAGCACCAGCCCCAGCAGCAGCACCAAGATTGCCAGCCGGCGCCAGAAGGCTCGGGCATCGACCAGCTGCAACGGTACCATTTCCTTGATCTCCCGGATATCGGCCTCGTCGCCCGTCAGGGAACTGACCACCATGACGCTCATGCTGTCGGTGGAAAGGGTCGTGATAGCGCCATCGTTGCGCTCGATCTGCACCGGCAATCCCGGCAGCACCATCCGGCCCACTTTCCAGAAGGTGAAACTGTAGGCCACGCTGTAGGGTCCGTAGCGGGTGCTGTCCAGACTGATGTCAGGGTTGGTGAGAGTCAGGCCGGGAAAGTGCGGCACCGCATCATCGCTCACCTGGGCGGTCAGGCGCAGCACCACCGGCTGGCCGATAAGCACCGTGTCGGCGCTCCAGCTGCTTTCCAGCCGGACACCTTGCGCTGACAGGGCCGTCAGACCGACCAGAAGCAGTGCAAGTGAGTAGGTCAAAGCCGGGCGGAGCGGGTGGTAAAATAGTCCATCAGCGGCTTGACGTAGCTCTGCTGGGTGTCGATGGTAATCAGATCGATGGCATGGCGCTTGCAGAAGCCGTCGAATTCCGCCCGGCGCTGCGTCACCTGGTTGCGGAACTGCTCCCGCACCGCGGCCGAGGAGGTATCGAGCCAGGCCTCCTCATGGGTCTCCGGGTCGTACCACTTCACCAACCCCAGGTTGGGGAGGTCTTTCTCGGTAGGATCTTCCAGGCGGAGCAGAATCAGGTCATGCTTCCGGCTGACCAGTTTGAGCGGCACTTCGAAACCCTCATCAATGAAATCGGACAGCAGAAAAATAACGCTGCGCCGCTTGAGGACCCGCAGCATGTATTCCAGGGCCAGACCGATGCGGGTTTCCCGGCCCGCCGGCTCATGGTAGAGCAGGTCCCGGATCAGGCGCAGAACATGGCCCCGGCCCTTTTTCGGCGGCACGAACTTTTCGATCTCGCCGCTGAACACCATCAGGCCCACCTTGTCGTTGTTCTTGATGGCGCTGAAGGCCAGCACCGCGGCGATTTCGATGGCCAGATCACTTTTGAGCACCTTGCCGGTGCCATAAGTGGCCGAACCGCTGCCGTCAACGGCCAGCATCACCGTCAATTCGCGCTCCTCCTCGAAGCGCTTAATGAACGGTTTGCCGAACCGGGCGGTGACGTTCCAGTCGATGGCCCGGATATCGTCTCCGGGCATATACTCGCGCACTTCGGAGAATTCCATCCCCTGGCCCTTGAACACCGAATGATATTCGCCGCCGAAAATATCATTCACCAGGTGCCGGGTATGGATTTCGATAAACCTTACTTTTTCAAGTATTTCTGACGGGATCATGGGCGTTCCCCGCTAGCGGCGGTCAGGGTGTGGGAATGGTTTCGAACAACCTGTCGATAATCTCTTCGCTGCTGACCCCCTCGGCCTCGGCTTCGTAGCTGAGCAGGATGCGATGCCTGAGCACCAGCCGGGCCACATCCCGGATGTCATCGAGGGTCACATAGCCGCGATGATGCAGAAAGGCCCTGGCCTTCGCCGCCAGCGCCATGTAAATGGAGGCCCGCGGTGACGCCCCGAAGGCGATCAATCCGTCCAGGTCCGGCAGTCCGGCCGCCTTGGGGTCCCGGGTAGCGATCACCAGGCTGACGATGTACCGCTGGATATTCTCCGCCAGGTAAATGCCGTCAACCAGAGCCCGGCTGCGCAGAATATCCCTGGCCTTCACCACCGCCTTGACCTTGGGCAGTTTGGCGGTAACGGCCATGCGCTGGAGAATCAGCAGCTCGTCCTCCACGCTGGGGTAGTCCACCAGCAGTTTGAACATGAAGCGGTCCACCTGGGCCTCGGGCAGGGGATAGGTGCCTTCCTGCTCGATGGGGTTCTGGGTAGCCATGACCATGAACGGGTCGGGCAGTTTGTAGGTGCTGGAACCGATGGTCACCTGGTGCTCCTGCATGGCTTCCAGCAGGGCGCTTTGCACCTTGGCCGGGGACCGGTTCACCTCGTCAGCCAGCACGATGTTGGTGAAGATGGGACCCTTCTTGATCTCGAAGCCGCCGTTTTTCGGGTCGTAAATCTGGGTGCCGATCAGGTCGGCAGGCAGCAGGTCCGGCGTAAACTGGATGCGCTGAAACTTGGTCTGGATGAGACTGGCCAAGGTGTTTACGGTCAGCGTTTTGGCCAGTCCGGGGACCCCTTCCAGCAGCACATGCCCGCCGGCCAACAGGGCCACCAGCAGGTGCTCAATGAGCTCTTCCTGCCCAATGATTACCTGGGCCGTGGCAGCCCGGAGATCATCAATGTAGGCAGACGCTGCGGCGATGCGCTCCGTGAGGAGGGCTACTTCATCACCGCTGCGGGATGCCGCGGTGTCACTGCCCATCGATTATGTCCTTCAGCGCTTCGATATCTTCCACCTCCTTGCCCAGGTTTTCCAGTTCGAATGTGACCGATGAGACCAGCTCATGATTGGGATAGCGGCCCAAAAAAGTCTGGTAGGCCTCCCGGGCCAGGTCGTGCTCCTGCAGGTAGTTGGCCTGCACGAAACCGACCATAAAGAGCGACTTGACGCCGTACTCCAGGTCCGGGAAAAGATCGGCTGTTACCTGGAACGCTGCCAGCGCCAGATCGAGTTCGCGCGTGCCGTTCAAATAGATGTCGGCAATCTTGAAATGGGTTTGGGGCACTATGGGACTGTCAGGATATTTGTCCACCAGCCTGGACAGATCCTGCAAAGCCGCGGCATATTCCCGGCTCGCCAGTCTGCTCTCGGCCCGCTGCCAGTACTCCTCGGCCGTGCTGGGACCCCCACAGGCTGTGGCCAGCACAACGGCCAAAAATCCACTCAAGTAAAGTTTCTTTTTCATTTCCTGTTCCTCAGTCCCGAAGGCCAGTTTCGCGCGGCAATTTATGGCGGTTCAAAAGAGGCATTCAAGTTGGATTCTGCAGATGGTGATTGTACTTGCTGCCGGCAAACAGGTTCCTTCGGGACCGCCTAAAACAGGTATAAAAATGCCGCCTGCACGGAGAAATCTCCGAAGCCATCTCCCTGCCAGGGGAAGGCCACATCGACCCGGATCGGTCCCAGCGGGGTGGTGACATACAGCCCGCCCCCGGCGTCAGCGCCGGTGAGCCAGGCCTGGGACCCGCTCCCATCGTCCGCGTAAGCATAGAGGGCGCCCAGGTCCACAAACAGCTCCATACCCAGCCGCCAGATCAGGGGCCAGCGAATCTCGGCATTGGCCAGGCCGGTGATGGTGCCCCCTTCCCGGGCAAAACTGTTCGGTTCCCGCCAACCCCGCAGGGAGGTGCTGCCGCCCAGTTCGAAGCGGTCAAATCGGGCCAGCTGCCGCCCTTCCGGTATGGTGGCCAGATAGCCCCCCTTGATGCGGTAAGCGAAAACGCCGCGCTGAAACAGGGGGTGGTAGCGGCGCAGATCGGCTTCCACCTTCAGGTAGAATGGGTTCCCCTCAAGGAATGTCTGATGCAGGGAAGGCTCGATCTGCAGGATCGTGCCACGGCGGGGCTCCAGGAGACTATCGACTCCCCGGTGGAGATAGGCGCCGGTGACGTTCCACTCCAGGGCTCCCTCGGGGGAGACGGCGGGGTCATCGGCCCTGATAAACACCCAGTTGAACCCTCCGCGAAATTGGTTGCGCCGGGTCCGCCGCGACAGGAAGGAGAGGTCAATGCCGGTGCGCCAGATGAATTCCGGGGTCAGGCGGTAGTCGGAATATATTCTTATGCTGGTAGGCACCCTGAGGCCGAAGGTCCAGGGCGATAGAATGTCCCAAGCCAGGAGGAGGTTCGGCGTGATCTCCTCCTGCAGCACCAGGTCGGTCTCCAAAGTAATGCCGGTCCTGACGCTCGAGTTCAGCACCCGGGAGTGCCACCACTGTCCCGACACGGCCACCGCCGGGACCGGCACCCCGGCGCCGACCGGCTCCTTCTGCAAAAATCCGAGGGTCAGGTCAATGCTGCGCCGTTCGAGTTCACGGACCTGGATCTCGACATCGGCGATGTTTTGGGCCACGGGCTGGATGATGGGAATGATCTCGACCGCGCCGAACAGGCCCGATTCGAATATGCGCTGCTGGCTGCGCACCAGGAGGCTACGGTTGAACTGGTCGCCGCCCTTGAACAGCAGCTCCCGGCGCAGATAGCGCTCGGGCACTTTCTCCAGGCCGGTGATCAGGATGCGACCGATGGTGTAGGTGGGTCCCTCGTAGATGGTGATCAGCAGATCGACATCAACGTCGATTTCGGTCTCCTGGACCAGATCGACAGCCAGATTGCCCAGGTCCTGGTAGTGGTTTCGCAGCGCCTCCATGTGCAGGCGCAGGGCGACGGGATTGAACGGATTCCCCCTCTGCACCTCCAGGAACGCTATAATCTCGTCGCTGGTCATGATGCGGTTTCCGGACAGGGACACTTCATCCAGGATGTAGCGGGCGCCTTCCTTGATGACCAGGAACACCTCTACCCGTCCCTGCTTGTTCACCGCGAAGGAATCGTCAACTACGGCCTCGAGGAATCCCTGGCTGTAGTAGAATGTCCGCAGGGTGATGGCATCGATGCGCAAGGCCCGGCGGCTGAACGGCTGGCGCCGGAACAGACTGCTGGCCTGCAATTTCATCAGCGCGCGCAACTGGGTCTCCGGAAAGGTGCTGTTGCCGGCCAGCGTGATATTTTCCATGGGCAGATTGTCGGACTGTCCCGACAACGGCGGGCTGAGCAGGAATAGCGCCAGCAGTGGCCAGACCGCCCATCGGCGGGATATCATGGTGCGGTCCGTCTTTAGATCAATACCGGTACTTGATCCGGTAGTTCACCTGGTACAGGCCGTTCGGATCGAGGGAGCCTTCCAGGGACATGTTCCGGTTCAGGCGGTAGGCCACCCGGTACTGGTATTGATTGAAACTGAGGGTCGGGTCGGCCTGAATGCCAACGTACAATCTGGGTGAGAGCCGCTTGCCCAGGCTGACCCTGATGCCCGACTGCCCCGGGAGGGTACTCCGGGAGCCGCCGGTGAGAATACGCAGCCGGTCCAGGCCGACGGTTTTCTGGGCATCGCGCTGGAGCTCCCTGAGAATCAGATTGCTCACGCTGCGGCCGGCCGTGGCCACCGCATCGGGGATGGCCAGGGAGGCGTCCCCCAGGGCCAGCAGCTGCAACAGATCGCTCTGGGTGTAGGCCGTGGAGTTGGACTCGAGGAGCAGGTTGGGCTCGTCCAGTTTGCCGGCCATGGTCAGCGTGATTTCGGTTAGCTCCAGTTCCGGCGGTCCGCTGGAGTTGAAATCGGTGCTGGCCGGCAGCTCCACCTCGGTGACGGCGCGGATGTAGAACTGCGGATTGAACTCGGATGGATCGAGGAGCACCGACCCCTCGATAATCTCGAAATTGTAGCCGTTGTAGTCAAAGGTCCCGCGCACCAGTTCCACATTGCCGGCAAAGCGGAAATCCTCACTGCCGGTGGCGGTGAGGGTAATCTCGCCCTCTACTTCGGCATCCACCTCACTGTTCTTTACCAGCGCGCCGCCGTAGAAAGGGATATTGATGTTGTGCATAATCAGCACGCCGCCATCAGGTTCGGGCACATTGTACGACCGGGGTCCGATGATCTCGGCCGCGAACACAAGGGCCCCCGGATCGGGGATAAACTGACCGTCGATGTGGATCGTATCCTTGCCCACCACACTGAAGGAGGCATTGCCCACCGCTTCAATCTCACGCAGTGGCGTGGCAAAATAGACCTTGCTGCCGGTCATCTGCAGATTGAAGCCGGGATGGAAGAACTCGGTCATATCCATCGTTCCGCTGACTTCAATATGCGATTCATCCCGGTTGGCTTGGCCACCGATGCGGCTGATAAACGCGCCCACCTGTCCCATCACGCTGGAGGCGCTCACCTTGGGGGTCTTGCCGGTCATGTTCAGCACCCGCAGCTGGTTGGCCTCGATGACCACCCGGCCAGCAATGGATGTGATGGGATTTTCCATCATGAACAGTTCAGCCCGGCCGTCCTGTACCCCTATCCAGCCGTCCCGGATGAGCCGCTCGAAAGTGCCGGACAGGGCCAGCTCCATGCGATAGTCGCCGTGTAACGAGTCGATTTCGTCAAAATATGGCGGCAGGAACTCCAGTTCACTGGCGGCCCCCTTAAACAGCAGATTCACGGGCCGGTCGCGAATCACATCGAGTTTCTCGGCCGTGGGGCCCAGGTCAACTGGAAGGTAGCCGCCGCCGGTATAGTGGCCGCTGGCCGTGCGCAGCTCCAAATTTTTAAACGTGAGCAGCTTGTCCTGGTAATCCAGATTTCCCGACAGCCACTGCCCCGTAATCCGGTCGAAGCGGGGCGCGGCGGCGCGTAGATCAGCCACATAATGGGGCGCCTCAGGCGATCCGGTCACCTGGAAAGTGCCGGACAGGAGACCGGAAGTCTGCATGGTCCAGGGCAGGGCCGGCTGCATTTCGTGGAACTGGTAATGGTCCAGGCTGCCCTGCAGATTGATGGCTGTCACCTCTCCCAGGCTGCCGAATCTGCCGGGATCATCAGCGTAGACAAAACTGCCTTGCGCGGCCCAACTGCCCTCCAGCCCGGTCCAGTCGAGGTTGTGCAGGGTCAGCGTCCCGGCGCTGATATCAAAGGTAGATTCGACCCGGCTGAACGGAATCTCACCCGAGGCCCCGTTGCTGGCCTGCAACTCCCCGGATAATTCCAGGCGGTTGCCACGGTTGGCAATATTGCCGCCGGCGACGACGATTCCCCGGTAGGCGGCCGGTTGGCCGAGAAAGCGGTAGAGCCGCTCCAGGTCGATATTCTCAACGCTCAGATCAATGTCGAAGTCGGCCCGGCTGTCCCACACGCCCGACAGACCGATGCTGCCCCCGGCCACCTCTATCCCGCTGCTGATGGCTATTGATCCTTCCGCGGTTTCCCGCAGAATCAAAGGACCGGCTGCCAGCGGCTCGGTGTTGCGGGTGACGGTCACCGTATCCAGAACCAGTTCATAGGGGTGGACCAGCCTGGCAAAACCTTTCGTTGCCAAGCGCTCGACTCCCTGGTAGATGCGCAGATAATTGGCCCACAGCGTATCCCCCGATAGGAACAGCTCCAGTTCGGTGCCTTCCGCAGGCAGGCCGAACAGGTCCAGGTCGCCCAGGGAGGCCAGCAGCCGGCCGTTGGGATGCGCACGGACGTCCTGCAAAACGAACTGCACGAAGCTCTGGCCGGCGCTCAGACCGGCATAGCGGGTGTTGGACAGGAGCAGAGCTCCGGTGAGGGATGGCGACGCCGCGCTGCCGCTGATCCACATTTGCCCCTCGGCCAATCCGCTCACTTCCGGCAGGTCAAACATGGCCAGCAGCGGCGCCAGGGAATCGGCCTGCAGGTACAGTTCGATGTCCAGGGCCCGCTCTGCGGCGTCGATATTGCCCCAGAGCTGCACATCGCTACCGGGCAGGCGGGAGGATACCGTATCGGTGATACTCCAGATATCGCCGTCACGGGCAATGCGGCCGCGCACCCGGGAAACCTGCTTGCCCTGGTACTGCAACCTGTCCAGGTCGAGGGTCACCAACATGCTTTCCCAATGCTCCACGCCGGCGGGAAAATTCGCCGTTACCCGCCCGTCGAGTATCATTTTGGCCGCGCCGGGAATGAACTCGGCCGGATCGACGGCGCTGAAGCGGGCCTCAATCCGGCTTGCCCCTGTGGCCTTCAGATTCCCGGAGAGGGTGATCTGCTGGCCGTTCAATTCCAGATTGACCCGGGTCAGATCAATGGCCCCGGGGCGCACCACAAGACGGGTTTCGGCCCGGTCAAAGGTCTTCCCCTGGGTGCTGGCATCCAGGGCCAGTCGCAGCTCCATCCGCTCAGGTGTGCCGCTCACTCGGCCCAGAAATCCGTTCACCGCCAGCCAGTCAGGAAGCATTTTGATGGGGTCCAGGGTCGTGGCGGCAGCCCGGAGATCGAAGGCCAGCTCAGGCAGCAGATCAATATTTCCCGACAGCACGATCCGTGACCCCCTGTGCCGGGCCTCGCCATCGGTTACCGTCAACGACGCACCGTCGAACTCCAGCCGGCTTGCTTTCAGGGTCACGGTATCGGCCAGGGAGGGATGTGCCAGCTGGATGCTGGCCTCATCCAAAGTCGCCCGTTCGCGCAGCTGCAGCTGGCCCTCCAGGCGGAATGTCAGATCGCCCTCGGCGGTGCTTACGGTGCCCTGCTTGATCAGCAGATGACGGACCGAAAGCCAGGGCAGTTTTTCGATGGGAATCCGCTCCGGGCGGCCGCCTGTGCCGGTCGGAATCTGCACCAGCAGGGTGTCGATGGAGATATCATCGAATGAGAGATCGCGGGGCAGCAGACGAAGGATGTCGATATTCAAGTCCGCATTCCGGGCCACGATGGCCACGCGACCGTCCGTTGAACGTATGGAAACCTCGGAAAAGTTCATCGTACCGAGGAAATCTCCCTGGAAATTCTCGTAGCTGAGCCTGTAGCCGATGGGATTCAGGTAGACCCGGTTGGCGTAGCCCTGCAGGTAGCGGGCGATGATATTCGGCGAAAACATAACCAGAGAGAGCGCTGCGATGGTGACCACCATAGCGATTTTTCCGAGGATGTTCAGGCCCTTCCGCAGCAGCTTCATCGAGCTATCCACCGTTGAGTTGATAAGGTTAACGAGATCGTACTTCTCATCTTATAATACGACTGCCGCCCGCAGTTCCACAAATGAAAACGGGCGATCCGCAACCGCCCGTTTCCAGTGCCTGTGGTGGGGGCAGCTTATTTGCTGTCGTCATCCACCACTTCAAAATCGGCGTCTTCGATCTCCCCATCGTCACCTTGCTGCGCGGCGTCAGCGCCGTCAGCGCCGGCATCTTCGCCGGTCGCTTTGGTTTGATCGTACATCTTGCTGGCCAGGTCGGACCAGACCTTGTTCACGTCATCGATGGCGGCCTGGATCGCTTTGCTGTCCGAGCCGGCGTTGGCCTGCTTGAGCTTCTCCACGACCTCCTCCAGACGGGCCTTGTCCTCATCGGCCAGCTTGTCGACGAACTCCTTGGTCTGGTTTTCCGTCTGATGGATCAGTTGGTCGGCATTGTTGTGCAGATCGACCTCTTCGCGCTTTTTCTTGTCCTCGGCCTCGTGGGCCAGGGAATCGGAGCGCATCTTCTCGATTTCTTCATCGGTCAGCCCACTGGACGACTCGATGCGTATCGACTGCTCTTTGCCGGTGGCCTTGTCCTTGGCCGACACATGCAGGATGCCGTTGGCGTCAATGTCGAAGGCTACCTCAACCTGGGGCACACCCCGGGAAGCCGGGGGGATACCGTCGAGGTGGAAGCGGCCGATAGTTTTGCTGTCGACCGCCATGGCCCGCTCCCCCTGGAGCACATGAATCTCCACCGACGGCTGGTTGTCGGCCGCCGTCGAGAAGATCTGGCTTTTCTTGGTCGGAATGGTGGTGTTGGCGTCGATCAGCTTGGTCATGACACCGCCGAGGGTCTCGATGCCCAGCGAAAGGGGCGTCACATCCAGCAGCAGGACATCCTCCACTTCGCCGCCCAGCACACCGCCCTGGATGGCGGCGCCTACCGCCACGACCTCATCCGGATTGACCCCCTTGTGAGGCTCCTTGCCGAAAATCTCCTGCACAAGTTGCTGTACCTTGGGAATGCGCGTGCTGCCGCCCACCAGGATGACCTCGTCGATGTCGGCCGGCCCCAGACTGGCGTCTTCCAGCGCTTTCAGGCACGGCGCCCGCAGCCGCTCGAACAGTTTGCCGGCCAGGCTTTCAAATTTGGCCCGGGTGATCTGTATGTTCAGATGCTTGGGACCCGCTGCGTCAGCGGTGATAAAGGGCAGGTTCACATCGGTCTGCAGAGCGGTGGAGAGCTCGCTTTTGGCTTTCTCCGCCGCCTCCCGGAGCCGCTGCAGGGCCATGGGGTCCTCACGCAGATCGATGCCGTCGCTCTTTTTGAACTCGTCGGCCATCCACTCGATGAGCAACTGGTCAATGTCATCGCCGCCCAGATGGGTGTCGCCGTTGGTGGACTTCACCTCGAAGACCCCGTCGCCGAGGTCGAGGATGGAAATGTCAAAAGTGCCGCCGCCAAAGTCGAATACGGCGATTTTCTCATCCTTGTTTTTGTCCAGCCCGTAGGCCAGGGCTGCGGCCGTCGGTTCGTTGATGATCCGGCGGACTTCCAGGCCGGCAATTTTACCGGCATCCTTGGTGGCCTGGCGCTGGGCGTCGTTGAAATAGGCCGGGACGGTGATCACGGCGTCGGTAACCTTGGTGCCGAGATAGTCCTCGGCATACTGGCGAATTTTCTGCAGGATCATGGCGCTGATCTCAGGGGGCGTATAGGTCTTGTCGCCAACCTCAATGGCGATTTCATTCTGCTTGCCCTTCTTCTTGACCTTGTAGGGGACTTCCTTGATCTCCTGCTTTACCTCGCCGTAGGTGCGCCCCATGAAGCGCTTGATGGAATAGATGGTCTTTTCCGGGTTGGTCACGGCCTGGCGTTTGGCCGGTTGCCCCACGAGACGGTCACCTTCCTTGGTGAATGCGACCATAGAGGGCGTGGTGCGGCCGCCCTCGCTGTTTTGGATGATTACCGGGGAGCCACCCTCCATCACCGCCACACAGGAGTTGGTGGTGCCCAGATCAATACCGATAATTTTGCCCATTACAATCCCTCCAGATAAAATTTATTGCAACCAGAACAGTACAAGAATAGTGCCCGGGACGAGAATCATGCCAATATGGCATAGATACTGCCTAAATGGTGAAATATGGCCGGATTAAGAAAAGTGAGGGGGCCGAAAGACCTACTCGGTCTCTTCCGCCTCTTCGGCGACAGGCTGGTCGGTGGTCTTGAATTTCTGGGTGAAGATCAGATTCTTGCCCCGGGCGGAGATTTGGATATGGCCCCCATCGCGGAACTCGCGGCGGAGGAACTTTTCGGCAATGACATTTTCGATCCGGGTCTGGATCACCCGCCGCATCGGCCGGGCGCCGTAAGCCTTGTCGTAACCTTCATCCATGATCCGCTCCCGGGCCGCCTTGGTGATATTATAGGTGATATTCTTGCTGGCCAGGTTCCGCTTCAGGTCCTGAAGCTGCAGGTCGATGATCTTGTAGAGGTCTTCCCGGCGTAGCGAGTTGAAAATAATGATATCATCCAGCCTGTTGAGGAACTCAGGATTGAACAGGCGTTTCACTTCGGAAAGCAGGTCGCTGCTGATCTTGGCGCTATCGGGCTCATCAGACCGGCCGAAGCCGTAGCCGCCGCTTTCCATCCCCCTGGTGCCCAGGTTGGAGGTCATGATCACCACCGTGTTGCGGAAATCGACCTTCCGGCCCAGGCTGTCGGTGAGTGTGCCCTCATCGAGAATCTGCAGCAGGATGTTGAAAATATCCGGGTGGGCCTTCTCGATCTCGTCAAACAGGACCACGCAAAAGGGGTTGCGGCGGACCCGCTCGGTCAGTTCGCCACCTTCCTCGTAGCCCACATAACCCGGGGGGGCGCCGACCAGCTTGGAGACGTTGAAGCGCTCCATATATTCGGACATATCGAACCGGACCAGGGCATCGACGGAGTTGAACAGGTGCTGTGCCAGCACCCGGGCCAGCTCGGTCTTGCCGACGCCGGTGGGTCCCAGGAACAGGAACGAGCCGATGGGATGGGTCGGGTCCTTCAGGCCGGTCCGTGCCCGCTGGATAGCTTTGCTGAGCTCTGCGATCACTTCGTCTTGGCCGATGATATGTTCCTTGAGCACGTCCTCGATATGCAGCAGGCGATCCAGCTCATTTTCCGCCACCCTGCTCACCGGGATGCCGGTCATCATGGCCACGGTATCGGCGACATCATCCTCCGTTACCGCCGGCCAGGTAGCGTGGTCTTCATTATCCCACTGGTGCTGGAACTGCTCAATCTTCTCCAGGATATAGCGCTCCCGGTCGCGGAGTTTGGCCGCCTCCTCGAAATCCTGCCGGCTGACCACCATCTCTTTCTGTTTGCGGATCTCATCGACTTCTTTTTCCAGATCAACCAGATCCTGCGGCACCACCAGGTTGTTGATGTGAATCCGGGCGCCGGCTTCGTCCAGCACGTCGATGGCCTTGTCGGGCATAAACTTGTCTGATATGTAGCGGTCGCTGAGCGACACACAGGCCTGCACCGCCTCAGCGGTGTAGTGTACATGGTGGTGGGCCTCGTAGCGCTCCTTCAGGCCCTGCAAAATTTTGAGGCAGTCGTCGTTGTTGGGCTCGTGCACCACCACTTTCTGGAAGCGCCGCTCCAGGGCGCCGTCCTTCTCGATGTACCGGCGGTACTCGTCCAGCGTCGTGGCGCCGACCACCTGAATCTCGCCCCGGGACAGGGCCGGCTTGAACATGTTGGCCGCATCCAGGGAACCGCTGGCGCTGCCGGCGCCGACCAGGGTGTGCAGCTCGTCGATAAAGACAATCACGTCCCGGGCCGATTCCAGCTCGGTCATCAGGGCCTTAAGGCGTTCCTCGAACTGTCCCCGGTACTTGGTGCCGGCGACCAGCGCGCCCAGATCGAGGGCCAGCACCCGGTTGCCGTACAGCACCCGGGGCACCGTCCGGTCGATGATGCGGGCTGCCAGACCTTCCACGATGGCCGTCTTGCCGACACCCGGTTCGCCGATGAGCACCGGATTGTTCTTTTTGCGCCGGGCCAGAATCTGGGCGACCCGCTCAATCTCCTTTTCGCGGCCGATAACCGGGTCCAGCGCGCCTTCGGCCGCCAACTGGGTTATGTTGCGGCTGAAATGGTCCAGGGTCGGGGTGGTCGATTTTTTTGACTTGCGCGAAGAGGTGGAGCGGCTGGATGAGGGCAACGCCGACTGCTGCGCGGTATATTTTTGCTTGATGGTGGAATATTCGATGCCGAAGTGGGTCAGGACCTCGCTGGCAACCCCTTCGGTCTCTTTCACCAGCGCCAGGAGCAGGTGGATATCGTCGCCGACCTCTTCGTTGAAGCCTTTGGCTTCGGTAAAGGTGGTGCGCAATATCCGCTCGGCCCGGCGGGTCAGGGGCAGATGGCCCAGGGTCATGGTGCCGCCTGAAGAGCGAACCAACTCCTCGATCTCCGCCTGCAGCTCGTGGATGTCGCCCACCAGCCCGGCGAGAATCTCAAAGGCCCGCCCGTTGCCTTCTTTCAGGATGCCCAGCAGAAGATGCTCGGAGCCCACATAGCTGTGCCCCAGGCGGATGGCCTCCTCCTTGGCATTCTTAAGGATGTTCTGGACGCGTTTTGAAAAGTTTTCTTTCATGGTTCAGGCATCTGCTCTCTGCGGATCAAATTAAGGCCACCGATTGGCTGCCATCAACTACATCGCCCTAGTCTGTGAACTTTATCACACCTTTATCGAGCAACAGTCGCCGGTCGGCCTTTTCGGCCACTTGCCGGCTGTGGGTGGCGATGAAAAAGGTCTGGCCCTCACTCTCCCGCAGCGCTTGGATCAGGTCCATTAATTTGTCGCCGTTTTCCATATCGAGGTTTCCGGTAGGTTCATCCGCAAAGATGATGCCAGGGCGGTTGGCCAGGGCCCGGATCATGGCGACCCGCTGGCGTTCCCCGCCGGAGAGTTGATGCGGATAGTGGCCCCGGCGCCCGGTGAGGCCAGTGAACTCCAACAGTTCATCCAGGTGGCTGGTGTCCCTTTCTGTCCCTCCCAGTTGGGTCGGCAGGACCAAATTTTCCCACAGCGAGAGTTCTGGCAGCAGGTGGTGAAACTGGAATACGAAGCCGATATGCTCGTTGCGGAACCGGGACAGGGCATCATCGCTCATGCTCATCACGTCCTCGCCGTTCAGGGAGACAGAGCCCTCGTCCGGCCGGTCAAGGGTGCCCAGAATGTTCAGCAGGGTCGACTTGCCGCTGCCGGAGGGTCCCATCAGGGCGATGATCTCGCCCCCCTCCACCGTCAGATTGACCCCCTTCAGAATAGAGAGGCGGCCCTCCGCCAGGGGAAAACTTTTGTGGATGTTCCGGGCCGCTAAAACTTGCATATCACTTCTGGTAGTTCACCGCCACACCCGGCTCGATCGCGGCGGCGTAGCGGGCCGGGTACCAGGCCGACAGCATGGTGATAGCCAGTGTCCCCAGCACCACCAGGGCCACGTCGCGCCAGAGCAACAGCATGGGCAGGCCATCCAGGTAGACTCCGCCCGGCCCGGGTACGATTCCCGTCGCCATCTGCAGCAGGGTCAAGCCGGTCCCCGCCCCGGCGCCGAGACCGATGCCCAACGCGCCGATAATGAGCCCCTGGCGCAGGAACAGACCCACCACGAATTTCCGGCTGGCGCCCAGGGAGCGGAGGATACCGATCTGCCGGTACTTTTCCATAACGGCCATTACCATGGTGCTGGTGGCGCTGAAAGCCGCGACCAGCACGATCAGGAACAGCACCACCATGCTGCCGATTTTTTCCAGCTCCATGGCGGAAATAAGCTCGGCGTGTTCGCTACGCCAGGTCGTCAGCTCCCAGTGGCCCTGCGGCAGCAGCGCGGCCAGCTCCCCCGCCCCGACCTCCTCCTGCAGGGCCAGGCCACTCATGGTTTCCAGGCCGGGGATCAGGCCCCGGGCCGTCTCAAAATCGATGAAGATATAGGCGTCATCGAAGTCAAGGACCCCCAGTTCGAAGATGCTGCGCACCGTCACCTCCAGCTGCGGCGGCCGGGGATTGCCCAGGGAGACGTCCAGGGGCGAAATCAGGCGCACCACATCGCCGGGGAACAGGGCCAGTTTGTTCGCCAGCAGGGAGCCGATGAGGACCCGCCTGCCCCGGCCCGGATAGGGGCGCAGGGTCAGCAGGCTCTCACCCAGCCGGCCCATGAGGCTGTCCCGATCAGTGACGATACGGGCGCTCACCAGCCGGTATTCGGCATCCGTTTGCAGCACCAGTTTCCGCTCGGCCCAGGGACTGCTGGAAATCCCGGCGTCCGCCAGGGTTTCCCGGGCCGCCGCCGGATCTGCCTGAGGATCGACGGGATGCAGGATACCGGCCCCCTCGAAACGCTTCAGGGAAACTTCCACTTCGGTCTGGAAGCCGTTCAGCACCGACAGGGAGAGGATCAGCACGGCGGCCCCGATGGCCACACCGACGGCCGACAGCAGGGCGCTCCAGTTGACGCGCCGGTTCTCCTGCCGCCAGAGGAGAAACTGGCCGGCCAGCCGCCACTGCCTACTCATAGCGCAACGCCTCCGCAGGCAGGATGCTGGCCGCTTTCCGCGAGGGCCAGAATGCCGCCAGTAGCGACAGCCCCAGGGCCAGCGCCGGGATGCCGGCCAGGGCCCGCCAGGTCCACTGCACCGGCAGGTAGTCCATAAAATAGATGTCCGCATCCAGCGACAGCAAATGGTAGCGGGACTGCAACAGCCCCAGGATAACGGCCAGCAGCAGGCCGCTGAGGCTCCCCACCAGCCCCACCATGCCGCCCTGGTAAAGGAAGATGCGCCTGATCTGCCTGCGGCTGAAGCCCAGCCCCCGCAAAATACCGATGTCGCGGAACTTCTCCAGCACCACGAGCGACAGGGTGCTGAAGATATTCACCAGGGCCACCAGGGCGATGAAGCCGAAGACGATGAGGATCGGCAACTGCTGGTCATTGAGCCAGGCAAACAGGTTGGCATGCCGTTGGCGCCAGGAGGTGAAATAGTAGGGATAGCCCAGCTCCTGGCCCAGTTCCAGGGCCAGGGGATCGGCAAGATTACGGTCCGTGAGGCTCAGGATAGCGCGGCTAGGGGGACCCTCCAGGCCGAACAGGCGCAGGGCGTCGGGCAGGGCCGCGAAGGCCAGCTGCCGGTCGTACTCCAGCATCCCCGACCGGAAAATGGCCGCCACGGTGAAGGCCGCGCCGCGCAGACCCTGCTCCCCCAGCAGGTAGTTGATATCGAACAGGTGCAGCCGGTCGCCGGTGGATACCCGCAGGGAGCGGGCCAGTTTCGCCCCCAGCACCAGCTCTCCCCGCGTGCCGGGGTCCGGCAGAGAGCCGGCGGTGAGGTAGGACTCGATTTCTATCGCCTCCCGCAGGCCTCCCCAGTCGATTCCCAGCAACAGGACACCATCCGAGATGCGGCCGTGCCGGGCCAGGGCATTCTGCACCACGAAGGGGGTCACGGCAATGACTTCCGGCCGGTCAGCCAGGCGGCCGAGGAGTTCCGCACTCAGCGGTGTGCCGTCACCCAGGGCGGTGCTGAGGCGGATGTGGCCATCCAGGCCGGCCAACTTCCGCTCCACTTCGGACCGGAAGCCGCGCATAATGCTGAAAGTCAGGATGAGGGCCGCCACCCCGATGGCCAGGCCGATCATGCCCAGGTAGCCGATTAAGGAGATAAAGCCGTAGTCGTGCCGGGCGCGGAGGTAGCGCCGGGCGATCAACCGTTCCGGCGTCACGATGGGCCGGGACGCATGGCCGGAAACAGGATCACGTCCTTGATGCTCTCCTGGCCGGTGAGGAGCATCACCAGCCGGTCCACACCGATGCCGACGCCGCCGGTGGGGGGCATGCCGAACTCCATCGCTTCCAGGAAGTCCTCGTCCAGGGTTTGCGCCTCCTCGTCTCCTGCGGACGCCAGCTCGGCCTGGGCCTCCAGGCGGCTGCGCTGCTCAATGGGATCGTTGAGCTCGCTGAAGGCGTTGGCAATTTCCAGCCCCCCGATGAACAGCTCGAACCGTTCCACCAGCGCCGGGTCGCCGTCCCGGTGGGCCTTGGCCAGGGGCGAGATGGCCTTGGGGTGGTCCATCACGAAGGTGGGCTGGATCAGGTGCGGCTCCACCAGTATCCCGAAAAGCTTATCCAGCAGTTGGCCGAAATTGAGCTCGTCCGGCAGGTTGTGCCCCAGCTGCTCAGCCGCCGAACGCACCTCCTCCGCGGTGGTGAGGCCGGCCAGCGCCGGGCCGCCATGCTTCTGCAGCAGTCCCCAGTAGGTTGCCCGGCCAAAGGGGGCCGACAGATCGATCTCCTGGCCCCGGTAGGTCAACTGGAGCTCCCCGGTGGCAGAGGCCGCGCCCCGGATAAGCTTCTCGGTAAAGTCCATCATCTGGTGATAGTCGGCGTAGGCCTGGTAAAACTCAAGCATGGTGAACTCGGGATTATGGCTGCGGTCCATGCCCTCATTGCGGAAGTCCTTGGCCAGCTCGTACACCTTCTCGAAACCGCCGATAATGAGCCGCTTCAGATAGAGTTCATCGGCAATGCGCAGGTAGAGGGTCTGATCCAGGGTGTTGTGATATGTCGTGAAGGGCCGTGCCGAAGCGCCGCCGTAGAGGGGCTGCAGGGCCGGTGTCTCCACCTCCACAAAGCCGTGGCCGTCCAGACTTTCCCGCAGGTGGCGGATGATCTTCGCCCGGTTCATAAAATGCACCCGGACCTCCGGGTTGACGATCAGGTCCAGGTAGCGCCGCCGGTAGCGGTTCTCCTTGTCCTCGAATGGATCGAAAATCTCGCCATCCTTTTCCTTCAGGTTGGGCAGGGGCCGCAGGCTCTTGGACAGCAGGGTCAGCTCCCGGACCTCCACGGTAATCTCACCGGTGCGGGTCCGGAACACCGCTCCCCTGACGCCCAGGAAATCACCCAGGTCGACGCGGCCGAACAGCTCCTCGTAGGCTGCTTCGCCGATATTGTCCCGCTTCAGGTAAATCTGCTGGCGGCCGTCCACGTCCTGGAGATGGACGAAGCTGGCCTTCCCCATGCGCCGCACCGACACCACCCTGCCGGCGACGCGCACATCATCCGGGAAGGCATCGTCATCCAGATTCTGCAGATCGGCGCTGCGGTGGCTGACCTCGAACCGGTAGGGATAGGGATCGTAACCGAGCTCGCGCAGCTCGGCCAGCTTCTGCAGCCGCTGCTGCCTGATCTCCAGCAGGGTCCGCTGGGCCTGGGGCACTAGCGGCCCCCCTTGGACGGCCCCGCAGCCAGACTGGCCTGCTGCAGCAGGTAGGCCCGGATGAAGCGGTTGATATCGCCGTCCATCACGGCCTGGATGTTGCCCGACTCCTCGTTGGTGCGGTGGTCCTTGACCATGGTGTAGGGCTGGAATACGTAGGACCTGATCTGGCTGCCCCAGGCGGCGTCCTTTTTGGTGTCCTCCAGCTTCTGCTTTTCGGCCTGCTGCTCGCTGCGCCGGAGGTCGTACAGCCGGGACTTGAGAATCTTCATGGCGGTGGCCCGGTTCTTGGTCTGGCTGCGCTCGTTCTGGCACTGCACCACGATGCCGCTGGGCAGATGGGTGATGCGCACCGCCGAATCGGTCTTGTTGACATGCTGCCCCCCGGCGCCGCTGGCCCGGTAGGTGTCGATGCGCAGGTCCTTGTCATTGATTTCGATGTCGCCCTCTTCCTCGACGGCCGGATAGACGAACACCCCGGCGAAGGAGGTATGCCGCCGGGCATTGGAATCAAAAGGCGAAATGCGCACCAGGCGGTGCACGCCGACCTCGGCCTTCAGGTAGCCGTAGGCCCGCTCGCCGCGCACTTCCACGGTGACATCCTTGATGCCCGCTTCCTCGCCCGGCTGGATATCGAGAATCTGGGCATCGAACCCCTCCCGCTCCAGCCAGCGCATGTACATCCGCTGGAGCATCTCGGCCCAGTCCTGCGATTCGGTGCCGCCGGCGCCGGAATGGATCGTAAGGATGGCGTCCTTGTCGTCGTCAGGTCCGCTCAGCAGGTGCCGCACCTCGGCCCTTTCCAGCGCGCTGATATAGCCGGTCAACGCCTCCGCGGCCTCGGCATCGACCTGGCCGGCGCCGGCCTCCACGAGCAGTTCCAGGTGGATCTCCGCCTCATCGTGGAGCTCGGACAGCCCGTGCCACATGGCCAGTTCCTTCTCCATCCCGCTGATCTGCTTGAGGGTTTTCTGTGCGGCGGCCCGGTTGTCCCAGAAGCCGCTCCCGGCGGTGGTCTTCTGCAGCTCGGTCAGGCGGCTGCGCTGGTCGTCGAGGTCAAAGATACCTCCACAATTCCCCGTAGCGATCTGCCACGGCCTGGAATCGTTCCCGGTAATCTTCCAGGGTCCGGAGGGCTGCCTGTTCGCTGGGTGACATGTTTGCTGTGTAGAGGCCGGTCTGCTTGTTGATCGTTTGCTGAGCGCAGGGAATTTGCTACCGGCAGGCAGGCAATGGTAGTCGAAAAGGGTGTCGCTGCAGGGGCCTACTCGCCACTGCCGACGAAGACATACTTGTTCAGCAGCCCCCGCAGGTCGGCTTCGTCGAGGTTCCGCCGGAGCTGGCCCTCGAGGGCCAGGGAAATCTGCCCCTTTTCTTCGGAGACCACCACCACCAGGGCGTCCGACTCCTCGGTGAGGCCGAGGGCGGCCCGGTGCCGGGTGCCGATGCCGGGGCCCAGGGTCTCGCTCTCGCTGAGGGGCAAAATGCACTGGGCCGCCTCGATAATGTCATTCTGGATGATAACGGCGCCATCGTGGAGGGGTGAAGTGGGGTTGAAAATGGAGATCAGCAGATCGGCGGAAACCTCGGCCCGGACCGCCGTGCCCCGCTCCTTGTACGAGCGCAGTCCCGAATCCCGCTGCATGACGATGAGCCCCCCCCACTTGGCCTTGGCCAGGGCCAGGGCCGCCTCGGCCACCGCATCGATGGAGCGGCTCCCGGATACCCGGAATATGCCCCGGATGACCGGAGTCTGGCCGATGTAGATCAGCAGGCGCCGCAGCTCGGGCTGGAAAAGGATCACGAAGGCCACCACCATGACCGTCTGCAACTGGCGCATGAGCCAGGAGAGGGCGCTCATGTTCAGCAGCCTGGCCAGCAGGGAGACACCCAGGATGATGACGATGCCCACCAGCATCTGGCCGGCCCGGGTATTCTGGAAATAGCGGTAGAGGGTATAGAACACCCAGGACACCAACATGATATCGATGATGTCGAAGAGGGTAATGGGGAAAAAGGCGATCTTGAACAGGTCGAGGTTCATGCTCTCTCCAACAGCCGCCGGACGATGGTTCTCGATTTGACGGCCGGCTCCACGTCATGGACCCGCAACAGGTCCGCCCCGTTGGCCATGGCCAGGGCGCCGGCAGTAATGGACTCGGGCAGCCGCTCCCGGGGCTTTTCGCCGGCCGGGTTCTGCAGGAACGACTTGCGGGAGACCCCGACCAGGATGGGCCGGCCGAAAATGAGCAGCTCGGGCAGCCGCCGCAGGATTTCATAGTTGTCGGCCAGCCGCTTCCCGAAGCCGATGCCGGGATCGAGGATGATGTTCTCCTCCGGGACTCCGGCCTTCGTGGCGGCGGCCAGGCGTTCATCAAAAAAGCGGTGCAGATCGTCCATCAGGTTATCGTAGGCGGGGGCCTCCTGCATGGTCCTGGGCTGCCCCTGCATGTGCATCAGCACCACGGGGCAACCGTGGCTGGCGATCAGCGGCAACATTTCCGGATCGTGGCGTCCGGCGCTCACGTCGTTCACCAGCGCGGCCCCGGCCTGCAGGGCGGCAGCGGCCACCTCTGCTTTCATCGTATCGATGGACAGCAGCGCCTGCTCCGGCCCGGCCAGGGCCGCCAGCACCGGAACCACCCGGGCCTGTTCCACCTCGGCCGGCACCGGATCGGAGCCGGGGCGGGTCGATTCGCCGCCCACATCGATGAGGTCGGCCCCCTGCCGGGACAGTTCCCGGCCCCGGGCCACGGCAGCCTCCTCAGTGGCAAACTTGCCGCCGTCGCTGAAAGAATCGGGCGTCACGTTCAGGATGCCCATGATCAGGGGCGGTTCGCTGCCGGATACCAGCCGGCTCAGGAGGTCGCCAGTCCGGCCCGGACGGTACCGCGCCTCCAGAAAGGACTCGATCTGCCGGGCAATCACCTTCAGGCCGAAGGGCTGGGCCTTGAGTTTTTTGGCGGCCTTGTCCAGCTGCCGACGGGTCGCCAGCACCAAAACGTCCTGGGGATTTTCGTCGCCCAAAATAACCGTCCGGCCGGTGGCGCAGTCGGCCCCGAGGCTGAGCATTTCCTGCTTCAGGATATTGGCGGCCGGTGAGGAGAGTTGCCGCAGGCGCAAGACATGCAGCCGGGCTTTGCGAGCCATGATGCCGATGCCCCCCTGGTCGACATTGAGGGAGGCCAGCTCCTGGGCAAGATCGTCGGCCGATCCGGTGATGATTTCCCGCAGGCTCACCACCGGAATCCTAATTTGACGAAGGCGGACGTTTGGCTGTTACGCTATTGGCGGCAGATTTTGCGCCGGATTTCTTCTTGGCTTTAGCCCGGTTCTTGGCGGGCTTCTTGGGCGCAGCTTTGCCTGACTTGGTTTTGGGGCCTGCTTTGCCGTTGGTAGGGACGCGCTGCAGCGGCTCCCCGGCGAACAGGCGGGGCAGGTCTTCGCCGTGGATGGTTTCGTAGCGCAGCAGGGCCTGTCCCAGGAGGTCGAGCTCCTTCCGGCGGCTGGTGAGAATTTTCCGCGCCCGCCCCTCCGCATCATGCAGCATTTGACGGATCTCCCCATCAATGCCACTGGCCGTCTCCTCGCTGATGCCCTTCTGTTGCTGGATCTCCCGGCCCAGGAACAGTTCCTGATCCGATTTGCCCAGGGTGGCGGGGCCGATTTTCTCGCTCATACCCCATTCCACCACCATGCGGCGGGCCAGATCGGTGGCAATCTCCAGATCGTTGCCGGCGCCGGTGGTCAACTCATCAAAGATCAACTTCTCGGCGGTGCGGCCACCCATCAGGATAGCCAGCCGCCCCCGGATGTACGTCCGGGAATAGCTGTGCTTGTCATCCAGGGGGAGCTGGGCGGTGAGGCCCAGGGACTGGCCCCTGGGGATAATGGTGATCTTGTGCAGCGGGTCTGCCTCGGGGGTATAGTAGGCCACCACGGCATGGCCGGCTTCGTGGAAGGCGGTGAGCTTTTTCTCACTGTCGCTGAGGATGATGCTCTTGCGCTCCACCCCCATCATCACCTTGTCCTTGGCGTCCTCGATGTCCTGCATGGAGACCTTGGTGTGGTCCTTCCGGGCCGCCAGCAGGGCGGCTTCATTCACCAGGTTGGCCAGATCGGCGCCCACCAGACCCGGTGTCGCACGGGCCAGGATGGACAGGTCCACGTCCTTATCGAGGGGAATTTTCTTGGTATGTACCCGCAGGATTCCTTCGCGTCCTTTCAGGCCCGGCGCATCCACCACGATCTGGCGGTCGAACCGGCCCGGACGGAGCAGGGCCTTATCGAGCACGTCAGGGCGGTTGGTGGAGGCCAGCAGGATGACGCTGGTGTCGGTTTCGAAGCCGTCCATTTCCACCAACAGCTGGTTCAAGGTCTGCTCCCGCTCGTCGTGGCCCCCACCCAGACCGGCGCCGCGATGGCGTCCGACGGCGTCAATTTCGTCGATGAAGATGATGGACGGGGCGCTCTTCTTGCCCTGCTCGAACAGGTCCCGCACCCGGCTGGCGCCGACGCCGACGAACATCTCCACGAAGTCGGCTCCCGAGAGGCTGAAGAACGGCACCCCCGCCTCCCCGGCCACGGCCCGGGCCAGCAGGGTTTTGCCGGTGCCCGGAGGACCCAGCAGCAGCGCCCCCTTGGGGATTTTGCCGCCCAGTTTCGCGAACCGCTCCGGGTTTTTCAGAAAGTCGATGATCTCCCCCAGCTCCTGCTTGGCCTCATCGGCCCCGGCCACATCGTCAAAGGTCACGGTGGACTTATCGGGCACGATAAGCTTGGCCTTGCTCTTGCCGAAGTTGAACAGGCCCCCCTGGGGACCCATGCTGCCCTGCATCCGGCGCATGATGAAAACCCAGAAAACGACGATCAGCAGGATCGGCCAGGCACTCCACAGATAGTCGAACCAGCCGGGACTGCTTTCCTGGAACTCGAAATTCAGATTGTTTGCCTGCCAGTTCTCCACCAGGTCGCTGTCAACATAGGGCAGAATAGTCAGAAATTCGGTATAGACCCGGATCTGGCCCCGGGGACCGCTCTCTTCCCGCGGCGCCCGGTAGCGGCCCTTGAAAGTCAGGCCGGTGATGACTGCCGATTCGATTTCCTGGTTCACCACGTACTCCTGCAACTCGGTGAAGCTGGCCTGCTTGACGGAGCTGCCGGACGAGAAGATGCTGGCCAGGAGGAAGGCCACCATAACGATGGCCATCCAGCCGAGACTGGTTTTGAGTGCCCGGCCCATCTGAAAGCCGGGGGGCTGCTTGCCGCTGGAGCCGCCAGTGGAACCGGGCCGCTGTGGCCCGCCGTTGCGGCCGGAGCCGTTGGCCTTGTGCGCCGCTCCCTTCTGACCGGGCCGTGGCCCCTTTTTGCGGGGCCGTCCCGCTGAACGATGTTCTTCTTTGCCGGCCATGATCAATTCTCCTTCAAGGCATAGATGGCATCCAATCCGCGCAGTTGCTGATCGATGTCGAGCCCGTAACCAACCACATATCGATTGGGAATGTTAAATCCAACATAATCAATAGGAAAGTCCAATTTTGCTACCTCATCTTTCAACAGCAGCGTCACGAAGGCCACCGAAGTGGGCCTCGCCTCTTCCAATCTGTGCCGCAGAAAGTTGATGGTGAGGCCGGTGTCGATAATGTCCTCGACCACGATCACGTCCCGGCCGGTAATATCGGCGCTGATGTCCTTCAGTAGCCGCACCGTCCCGCTGGAACTGGTCTCACTCCCATAGGAGGAGAGCTTGATGAAATCGACCTCGAAGGGGATCGTCAATTTCCGCACAAGGTCGGCCATGAACACAAATGAGCCGTTCAGTATGCCGATGATGATAGGACAGCGGCCGGGGTATTTCCCGGAAATGTCCTCGGCCAGCTCGGCCACCTTGCTCTGCAATTCCCCAGCGTCGATCAGCAGTTCCATCTCGCGCCCGGCGAAGGACCCGTCACCCGGGACAGTTACCAGCTTGTCATCTATGATTGCCATACGATACTCCAGCCCCTGTGATAGAGTTCTCTCCGTGGCGCCCCCAGCCCCGGCAGCCAGAGCAGTTCGTCATGGGCGCCCGCCAGCACCGGCCAGCGCTGCTTTTCCAACCGGTTCAGCCGGGCATCGGTCATCAGATCGCTCACCAGCCTGTGCCGCCCGTTTGCGGTCCGGGACCGGTCGCCGGGACGCCTGGGCCGGATCATCAACGGCGGCAGCGCGGGGCCATGTTCATCCTGGGGCGCCACCTGAAACCGGTGCCGGTTCCAGCGGGTTAAACCACTGCGCAACGGCTGCGGTTCCGGCAGGCGGTCAAGTTCAGCCCGATAAAACAAAATCTGGTCCCGGTCCGCAAGCGCTTTCACAGTATTAGACATGTCAAAAACCTTGCCGGTGCGGCCAACCCGGACAAATTGGCGGAAACTCTGCCAGTGCTGGCGGCTCAGAAAGACCGCTTCGCCCAGCCGGTCCTCCAGCAGGCGCCGCAGGGCCACGGTCAGCACGTCCGCGCTGGCCTCCAGGAGCGGCCCGGACCGGCACAGGGCCATGCCCGCAGGCGGCTCGGCGGCGGCAGTCACCCGCTTCAGCAGGGCGGTGGCGGCGGTCGCGCAGTCCCGCTCATACCTGCCGGCCAGATCGGCCACGACCAGCAGCGCCGCCCGGCTACCCGGTTGCTCACGGGCCAATTTTGTCAGGACATCGTGGCGCAACCGGTTCCGGAGGAACCGCCTGTCGCTGTTGCTGGGGTCTTCGATCCACCCCAGACCGGCGCTACGGGCCCATTCGGCCAAGGCTGCCCGGGACTGATCCAGCAGGGGCCGCAACAGGTTGCCCCGCCGGGGCCGGATGCCGGCCAGCGCCAGCAGACCGGACCCCTGGGCCAGCCGCATGAGCACCGTTTCAGCCTGGTCGTCGGCGTGGTGGGCGGTGACGATCCAATCGGCAGCGCATTGGCGGGCAAAGTCCGCCAGCGCCCGGTAGCGCTCAGTCCGGGCCCAGGCTTCCAGCGAAACGGACCCTCCCCGGCGGCCGGGCGGCGTCAGCTGGGCCACCATCAGGGGCAGGTCCAAGTCTGCGGCCAAGCCCCGGCAAAAGGCCTCATCGCGATCCGAATCGTCCCGCAGGTGGTGATTGACATGGCCCAGCGTCAGGGTCAGATCGTGGGCCTGCCTCAAGCCGGCCAGGGCGGTCGCCAGGACCACCGAGTCGAGCCCCCCGGAAAGGGCCACCAGGATATGGCTGCCGGGGAGGGCAATCCCCTGGGCGCTAAAAAAACCGGGCAGCTGCTGCGGCGGGTTAAACGGTGGGGCCGGGTCAGTCATGATACCAGTTACTCATATTACAGGCGGAATTTACGTCACCGGGGCGGCTGGCGCTGTAGCTGCAACGGCTCCAACACTTTCACGGCGGTGCTGAAACGGTTGAAGGGGGGCATGACATAGACCCCGGCGGCCGAATCCTTGACGGCCAGCAGCATTTCCCGGGCAATCAGGATACCCTCGGCGGCCCCCTCGTCGCCGGCGTCGCTCATGCGCTGCCGTATATGTTCGGGAACGGTCATGCCCGGGACCTCGTTGTGCAGGAATTCGGCGTTGCGGTAGGAGGCCAGGGGCAGGATTCCCACCAGCACGGGCAGTTGCAGGGGCGCCACCTCCAGCAGATATTTGTCCAGCAGGTCAATGTCATAGATGGGCTGGGTCATGATAAACTCGGCCCCGGCCTCGGCCTTGCGCTCCAGGCGCTCCATCTCCCGCTGCGGATTCTGGGCGGCGGGGTTGGCCCCGACTCCGATGGTAAAGGTGGTCTGCCCCTGCATGCCCCGTCCGCCCATGTCCAGGCCCCGGTTGAGCTGCTTCAGGAGCGTCACCAGGCCGATGGCGTCCACGTCAAATACGCCGGTGGCGGAGGGGTAGTCCCCCATCAGGGGCGGATCGCCGGTTACGGCAAGGATATTGCGGAAGCCGCTGGTGTGGGCCCCCAGCATATCCGACTGGAGCCCGAGCAGATTGCGGTCCCTGCAGGAGGTGTGCAGGATGGTCTCCAGTCCCACCTCCCGCTCCAGAATCAGCCCCATGGCCTGGGCGCTGATGCGGGCAGTGGCCCGGGGACCGTCGGCAATGTTGGCCACGTCGACACCGGCTGCCTTGAGCAGCCGGCCCCCTTTCACGGTTTTCTCCAGATCCAGCCCCTTGGGGGGATCGACCTCCACGCTGACCACAAATTCGCCCGCGGCCAGCTTGCGCCCGAACGGGGAACGTTCGGCCAGCGGCATCTCGGCCAGCTGTTGCTCTTCCTGCACCGGCTCGACCTTGATGACAGACAGCGAACCCCTGCCCAGGGCCCGGACCGCTCCGGCCATGGACTGGATATGATCCGGCGTGGTGCCGCAACAGCCCCCCACCAGCCGGGCGCCGGCGTTGACGAAGCGTTTGGCATATTTGGCGAAATAGTCGGGGGTGGCGAAGTAGAAGAGGCGTCCATCCACGTACTCGGGCCGGCCGGCGTTGGGCAGCACCGACACCGGCTTGCTGGTGAGAGCCACCAACCGGGTCACCACCTCCAACAAAACCTTGGGCCCCACGGTACAGTTGGCGCCGATAACGTCGGCCCCCTTGGATTCCAGCACATCCACCGCCTCCTGGATGGAAGCGCCCCCCAGCACATTGGTTTCATCGGCGTAGGAAAACTGCCCCACCACGGGAATATCGGCGCTCAGTTTCCGGGCCGCCTCCAGGGCGATGGCCATCTCGCCCAGGTGGGCAAATGTCTCGAACAGCAGGGCATCCACGCCCGCCTCGATGAGCACCTGCACCTGCTCGGCAAAGGCATCCTGGGCCTGGTCCGGCGATATGCCCTTGTCGCCGACGATGGGCCGGCCGAGGGGGCCCACCGATCCGAGCACCAGGACGTTGCTTCCGGCGGCGGCTTCCAGGGCGTGTTCGGCGCCCCGGCGGTTGATGTCGGCCACTTTGCCCTCCAGACCGAATTTTTCCAGCTTCAGCCGGTTGGCGCCAAAGGTGTTGGTCTCGATAATCTCCGCGCCGGCCTTGATGTAGCGGCGGTGAATATCAACGATGAGCTTGGGACTGCTCAGGTTGAGCTCGTCAAAGCAGCGGTTGACGAAGATACCCGATTCGTAGATCATGGTGCCCATGGCGCCGTCGGCCAGCAGCACCCGGTCGTCCAGGGCCGCCAGCAGCCGGGATGTGGAGCGGTCAGGCAGGGGTCACCTCCTGGGGCACGAGCTGCTGGATGTAGGGATTCTCGCGCCGCTCCCGCCCGATGGTGGTGGACTCGCCGTGCCCCGGATGAACCGCCAGGTCTGCCGGCAGGGCCATCATCAGGGCCAGCGAGCGGGCCAGGGTCTGCAGGTCGCCGCCGGGCAGATCGGTGCGGCCGATGGAGTCCCGGAACAGGGTATCGCCGGGGAAGAAATCGTCGCCGATGAGGTAGCTGGTGCCGCCGGGGGTATGCCCGGGAGTGGCGTAGATGCGCACCCGCAGGGTGCCCAGGGGGAGGGCCGGCAGGGCGGCGGCCAGATCGGCGCTGTCGGGCGGCAGCCAATGGTCCACCTGCGGCGCGGGCCGCTCGGGGAGACCGAAGAAGCGGTAGCTCTCCGGCACCCAGGCCAGCAGCTCTTCCTCGCCCTGCCCGGCCACCACGCTGGCCCCGGACCAGGCCTGCATCTCATCCACGGCAGCGACATGGTCGAGATGGCAATGGGTCAACAGGATGGCGGCCAGCTCCAGGCCGAGTTCATCCACCGCTGCCTGCAGGACCGGGGCATCATCCCCCGGATCGATGCACAGTGCCTGGGGATGGCCCGTGGCCCACACCAGGTGGCAGTTCTCCTTGAACGATCCGGTGACGATGGTCCTGACGGGCACCGCTCAGACCTCGTTGAAGAACAGTTCCTTCAGGCACTGAATCTTCTCCTCGAAGGAGTGGGGATAGAGGAACCAGTCGGCGATGGCGATGGAGCTCAACAGGGAATTGCCGTCCTGTGAAGTGAAGGAGTAGCCGATAATTTCGTGCTCATTGCGCACCTGCAGCGTCGGGACCGCCACCACCGATTGATTGAGGATGCGGCCGTAATGTCCGTGGTCCCGGCCGAACGAAAACACGGAGTTGGCGGTCGATTTTTCGGTCAGGGATATGCGGTCGTTGGCATCGAGCCGGTCGATAACTTTCTGCAGCGTGGTGGGCTCCTTCACATGCAGGTTAAAGTGCAGAATGTGCATGTACTGGGAATTGAGCTTCAGCGCCGATGAGTAGAGGTTCAAATCGTGACCCAGGGTATTAAAGAGTCCGGCGCAGTCCCGGCTGTGGTGTGTGCCGTAGGTGTCATCAGTATGCTTGCCAACCTGGGGCGAGGGGACAAAGGAGGTATCCTGGCTGATGTCGTTGGCCCGGCGCATCACCACAAAGCGGCCCTCGATCAGGTTATCGGGCCCCAGTTCATCCAGGGCCAGAGTCTGCACAATACTGGCCATGTTGTGGGTGTTGCAGGAGACCACCTGGATAAAGCGGTCCTCGCCGACCACCAGGGCCTCATCATTGATGCCCCGGGCGTACATTTTGCCGAAGCCGTATTCGCTCCCCTGGGCCACAAAGCCGAGGGTACTGTCCGTGAAGCGGTCATAGTATTCGGCCTTGTTCTTGTGGCCGATCCCCTTGGGCGTGCAGTCGATGACCACCGCCGCCCGCTGGATGGCCTCCTCGGTGTCGAAATCGGGGTCTAGGCCGATGCTCTTGAAGCCGTCCACCGCATCCTTGTTCACCACCAGCCTGGCGCCCCGCCGTATCAGGTCCCGGACCTTGGAGCGGTCACTGGTCAGGGGGGTCAGCTTGTGAAAGGTAACCTCGTCTATGCCGAGCTTCTCCCGGTAGTCGCTTAACAGGCCGATGAGCGGCTCGCCAATGGTGCCGGTACCCACAACGTGGACTATTTTCCGTGCCATAATCAGGTGGTTCCGATTTGTCTAATGAATAGGGCTATAGTTTTAGGAGAAAAATTTGCGTTCCCTCAGCCAAGTCATGATGACCACGGCCAGGATAACCGTCCAGACGCTGAGAATGCTGGCCAGCAGATAACCGCCATACCTGGCCATGTTACGCCTCCTCTCCGGCCCGCATTTTATTGAGGACCAGTTCGCCGATATGCCGCCGGTAGCGGATCAGGTAGATCATAATCAGGCTGAAGCTGAACAGTGAAAACAGGAATATCCGCAGGATGCTGCCGGGTTGCCCGGTCATCTCCATCTGGGGATGGTTCTGCACTTCCGGCGCCCACCAGGTGACCGCCAGTACCACGAAGGGAATCAGCAGCACGCCGAGGATGCCGATGACCGCCGCATAGCGGGAGGACTGCTCATAAGGTCCCCCGAACTCGCGGACCATAAAATAACCCATGAACACCAGGAACAGGATCAGGGTAGAGGTGAGCCGGGGCTCCCAGCTCCACGCTTTGCCCCAAATGGGCGTGGCCCAGATCGGTCCGGTGATCAGGATCAGCAGGGCAAACATGGTGCCGATCTCGGCCCCGGCCAGCGACCACCGGTCCCAGCGGGTGTCGCCCTTCGCCAGGTAGAGGCCCCCGGCTACAGCGGCCAGCAGATAGGAAAAAAAGGCGTTCCAAGCCAGGGGCACATGGTAGTAGAAAATTTTCTGGGCCATTTCCTGATCCTGCACCATCGGCGATACGAAGTAGATAAGGTACAGATTAAGCGCCGCGATTGCCAGCGTCACGAGCAGCAAAATCTGGTTGCCTCTGATGGTGTGGAACGGCCGCATGCTATTGCTCCGAAATATAATCAAAGATGAAACTGCCCGCTAAGGTGAACACCACGCAATAGGTGAACAGCAGCATCAGCCACATATCCCATTCCGCCATCGGCCGCAGGGCCAGGGCCGCCCCGGTGGCCCGGGTAGCGGCAATCAGAATCGGTGTCAGCAGGGGGAACAGCAAGATGGGCAATAGCGTTTCGCCCCGGGGCGAGCGGAGGCTCAGACCTGCCACCAGCATGCCCACCGCAGATATGCCGATGTCGGCCAGCAACAGCACCAGCAGGAGCGGCCCCAGGGCAGTCCCGATCTGCAGATCGAGGAACAGGACAAACAGGGGCAGGCTGATGATCTGGACGGTGAGCAGCAGCAGCAGAAAGGCGCTGGCCTTGGCCAGGTAGATGCTGCCCCGGTCGGCGGGCGAGGAGAGCAGCAGATCGTAGGCCTCCATCTCCCGTTCGCGGCCGAAGGAGCGCAACAGGCCCAAAGCCGCGCTGAAGAAGTAGGTCATCCACAACAGTCCCGGCACAAAAGTCTGGATTTTCGTGGCGGCCACATTGAAGGCCAGGGCAAACAACAGAATCACCGTCAGCGAGAAGACCAGCATCACTGCCAGGCTTTCCCGGGTGCGCCACTCCAGGCGCAGTTCCTTGCCCAGCACCACCGCGAAACTGCTCAAGGGGCGTCCTCCCGCAGCAGATCGGCCACCTGCTGCTCCCCGGGCCGGTGCAGCTCCTGGCCTATGACGCCTCGGGCCAGGAGCAGGCAACGGTCGGCCAGCTCAACGCCCCAGGCGATGTTGTGACTGGTGAACAGGACCGCCCGGCCCTCCTGCTGCCACTGGTTGATGGCTGCGCTCAGCAACTGTGTGCCGGCAATATCCAGGGCCGAGCCGGGCTCGTCCAGAAGGGCCAATAACCACACCGACAGGGTCATCCGGACCAGGCCGAGACGCCGCAACATGCCCTCGGAATAGGTGCCCACCGGGTCATCCTCCCGGCCGGCCAGCCCGTAGCGATCCAGGGCCTCCAGGAACGGCTGCTCCTGCCAATGTTGGCCCCTGATGCGCAGGGCCAGCCGCAGGTTTTCACGGGCCGAGAAGGAAGGATACATATTCGGCTGGTGACCCAGGTAGGCCATCTTGCTCCGCCAGCGGCCATCCGGGGAAAACATGCGCCTGCCGGCCAGCTCCCCCGAGCCCGCTTCGGGACGCATGACGCCGGCCATTATCTTGAGCAGGGTGGTTTTGCCGCTGCCGTTCCGGCCGGCCAGAAACACCTTTTCGCCGGCGCGCAGTGAGAGCGAGATATCGCGCAGCACCGGACGCAGATGAAAGGCCTTCGTAACCTGCTGAAGCGTTAGGAGATTGGGCAAAAAAGGGGTCAGTTCAGGTAATCAGGCCCCGGCCGCAGGAGCCGCAGAAGCGGTCTTCAGGCAGGGTGGTCTGACCACACTGGGGGCAGGCCTGGCCTATCTGGGCGCCGCACTGCTGGCAGAACCGGGCGCCGGACTCAGCCTCGGCGCCACAGTCGGGGCAGCTCGGCCCGGCCAAGGCGGCCACGGCAGGGGCGGGGGACTCGGCAGTGCCTGCATCGCCCGCTTCGATGGCCGACAGGACGCCGGCCACTTCGTCCATCAGGTCGGTCCGGGTAAGGTCGTAGTCGGCGCTGTCAATGAGGCCCATCTCGCGCTCAAACTCCGCTTCCCGGAGCTGCCGGTAGAGGCTCATTTTGCGCAGGTCCAGGGCCATAGCCACCATGTGCGACTCTTCGCCGGTGGCAATGACTATAGGGGCCAGAAAGGGGAGCAAGACATAGTACATCACGCCGCTGAATACGGCAAACAGCAGGATCGGGGCCAGCACCGCATCCATCAAATACCCATCTCCTTCATCTCCCGCTCAACCTTGTCGAAAAATTCATCGCTGTAGGTTTTCTTGCGCCGGGTCGCCGTAGCCGTGGCCGGTGTTTTCATCTGGTTGATGATATAGACCAGCAGAATGCCCCCGACCAGCAGAAACATGGGCGGCATCACATAGGCCATCAGGTTGAAGCCCTCGGCCCGGGGCTGGGCCAGAATCCGCTCGCCATAAATGGCGACGTACATATCCAGTATCTCTTCCCTTGTGCGCCCTTCGCCAATGAGTTGCGTGATCTGTCCGCGGACCTGTTTGGCCGCCTCCGATTCGTGCTCCGACACGGGAGCGCCATAACAGCAGGGGGCCATAACCTCTTTCTCCAGCTCCCGTTGCAGGGCGTCCTTGCCCTCCTGCCCCGCCAGTCCCGCGGCCAGGGCCAGCAGCAGCAGCCCCAGTCGAAATTTATTCATGCCGTCACCTCCTTGGCCTTCCGCTCGGCCCGGCTCGGCAGCAGCGCCACCAAGGTGCCCAGTATCAGGATGATGCCCCCCAGCCAGACCATCTGCACCAGTGGATTGATCATGATTTTCAGCAGCACCTTATCACTCTCCGGATCGTAGCCCCCCACGATGGCGTAGAGATCCTCCAGGGGGCGGGAAAAGAGGGCCACCTCGGTGTTGGGCTGATCCTCCCAGTTGGTGTAATGCCGCCGCTCAGGGCGCAGGACCGTCACCGGCCGGTGCTGCTTCTCCACAGCCAGATCGACAATGAAAGCACTGTAGCTGGGGTGCTCCTCGGTATAAAAGCGGTCGACGGTAAAAGTGTAGCCCTTCAGTATTTCGCTCTCACCCTGCCCCAGCGACACATCCTGCTCCGTGCTGAAGGCCTTGCCGGCAAAGCCGATGAACATACACAGGATGCCTATGTGCACGATGTAGCCGCCGTAGCGTGAGCGGTTCTTGTCGATCATCGAGCGCAGGGCCAGGAACACGCCTTCGCCGGCCAGCCGCCGCCGGGCCCGGATACCGTTGACCGTCTCGATGAGAATGCCGGCCAGCACAAAGGCCACCAGGCCGGCAATGATCAGCGGATAGACCTGCCGCATGCCCAGCAGCATGGCGATCACCATCGTGCCGGTACCGGCCGCCAGGGGCCAGGTGAAGTTGCGCAGCAGTGTCGCCCGGGAGGTCCGCCGCCAGGAGAGTAGGGGACCGACGCCTACGAGCACTAAAAGCAACATGCCAATCGGGGCAGTGATGCGGTTGAAGTAGGTTGAGCCGACGGTTATCTGCACCCCCCGGACAGCCTCGGACAGTATGGGGAACATGGTGCCCCAGAGGATGGCCATGGCGAGGGCCAGGAAGATCATGTTGTTGAACAGGAAGCCGCTCTCCCGGCTGGTAAACGACTCCAGACGCCGCTGGGAGGACAGTTCATCCTTCCGCCACACCAGCAGAGCGACGCAACTGAGGATAATGAACACGACGAAACCGAAAAACCAGATGCCCAGATCGGTGGCCGCGAAAGCATGTACCGAGGAGAGGATGCCGCTACGGGTGAGGTAAGTGCCGAAGATGGTCAGGGTGAAGGTGATCATGATCAGCACCACGTTCCACATCTTGAGCATGTTCTTCTTTTCCTGGATAATCACCGAATGCAGATAGGCCGTGCCGGTGAGCCAGGGCAGGAAGGAGGCGTTCTCCACCGGGTCCCAGGCCCAGTAGCCGCCCCAGCCGAGCTCCACATAGGCCCAGCGGCCGCCGAGGATAACGCCGGCGCCCAAAAACAGCCAGGGTATCAGGGTCCAGCGCCGGGTGGAACGGATCCAGGTAGCGTCAAGCCGTTTGGTGACCAGGGCCGCCACCGCAAAGGCGAAGGGTACCACGAAGCCGACGTAGCCCAGGTACAGCAGGGGCGGATGGATCAGCATGGCCCAATTCTGGAGCAGGGGATTCAGGCCGGTGCCACCTTGGGCCTCGATGGCCGTGCCCAGGGGCAGTACCCTGAACGGATTCTCAAAATTGATGATGATGAACAGGAAGAACAGCATCACGATCCCCAGCACGATATTCACGATGGGCATCAGGGTCCGGTTGCGCTTGCGGTTGAAATAGCTCACCAGGAAAATATAGGTCCCCAGTACGGAGGCCCAAAACAGGAGCGAGCCCTCCATGCCGGCCCACAACCCGGCAATCTTGTAGATGCCGTCGTTGGTCCGGCTGCTGTACCGGGCCACATACTCCAGAGCGTAGTTACCCACCAGCAGTTGCTGGATCAGCGTAAGGGCCGCCCCGATAACCAACAGGGAAGCGCCGATCAGGCTCCGCCGGGCGCCGACATAAAAGCGCAGGTCCTGCTTCCAGAAGTACCAGGCGCTCATGCCGATGGCGGAGAGGGTCAGCAGGAAGGCAAGTTGTATCAGTGTGGCGCCGAACAGGGCCATGGCTAGATTTTCCGGCCCAGGTCGTAAGCGGGTTCGCTGATATCCACTTCGTACCGCGAGGCACACTTGGTCATCAGGTTGTCGGCCACGAATACGCCATCGTCCAGCTGGCCCAGCACGATCACTTCGGCATCGTCCTTGAACATGTCCGGGGTCAGGCCCTCATAGCGCACCGGCAACTGGTCATCCTCCTGGATGAGCGTAAACTCGACCGTCCGGCGGGCGTTGGAATAAACGATAGAGCCCTCGTCGACATAGCCGCCCAGCCGGAAGCGCGTCTGCTTCCATTCGTGGTCGGTATCCACCAGTTGGGCGATGCTGACATAGGGCACCTCATCGCTGCCCGCGCCGATAGTGATCCAGCCGAATGTCACGACGCTGAATGCGACGATGAGAATAATGAACTTTTTACGTTGGCCCGGCATAAAATATTCCTTCCAACCAGGGTTGCGGTTTTGGCAGCCATAGCTGCCCACGAAGCCGGGAGAATTTAAGGCTTTGCGGTCCTGATTAAGCGAACCGGCGATGAATTCTGTTTGAAGTGTTTATGAAGCCTGGACGGTCTCTTCGAACTCGACCCTATCCATGAGCATCTGCTGCAGGGCCTCGAAGCCGCCGGCCCGGTAGACGGCCAACTGCTCCATCGCCTCGCTCCCTTGTAGCAGCACCTCCTCCACAGTGGAGACAATATCAGCCGTGCCCAACTCGCTGAGGGACGGCCGGACATAGTCCACCATCTGCTCCACCATATCCCGCATGGGCATAATCTCGTGGGTCGCCGGATCGGCCACCTTGGCATCGAAGCCGAAGCGGGTCGCCTTCCAGATGGCGTCATTGAGAAACTCCATCTCGAAGTGCTGCTGGAGCTGGTCGGCCTCAAAGTCCCTCACGATGCGGTGGCAGATGGCCTGGCTCAGCCCCACCAGCATCCGCGTCCGGGCCAGGGACCGCTGGACATCACAGATGCGGAACTCCACCGTGCCGTAATGGCCATGGGGCCTGATTTTCCACCATATCTGCCGAGGCTGATTGATGGAGCCCATTTCGATATAGGTATCGAGAATGTGGCCGAAATGCTCAAAGGAGCGGAAGGTGTCGGGCACATTGGTGCGGGGAAAGGCGCCGAACTGAAAGGTGCGGCTGGAGAGCATGCCGGTGTCGTGCCCGTGGAAAAAGGGCGAATTGGTGGAGAGGGCCAGCAGGGGCGCCAGCCAGCGCCGGGCCGCATTGGTGACCGCAATGGCCGCTTCGGCATCGGGCATGGCCACGTGCACATGGGTGGCAAAGGTGATGTTCCGCTGGGCGTAGAAGTGCAGCTGCTGGGCCACCCATTGGTAGCCTTCCGAATCGACGAAAGATTGATCATCGGCCAGGGCCGTGGGATGCGTGCCGCTGATGCCGAGCCGGTAGCCCAGTTCGGCCCCCAGCTCGCGGACCCGCTGCCGGAAGTGGACCACCTGCCCCATGACCTCGTCCACGTCCGCCGCCACCGGCGTGTTGATCTCGATCTCGGACTGGATCAGCTCGTAGGTAAAGCGCTCCTTTTCCTCCGGCTCCAGACGCTCCATGATCTGATCGGCACGGTCAATCAGGCCACCGCTGCGGGGATCACAGAGCATATACTCCTCCTCCACCCCCACGGTGAAGTGCCGGCGGTGCTTGAAACGTGCGCTATAGTCGGGCATGTCAGAAAGCCGCTTCTTCGATCCAGATTCCGTAGACTTCCTTCATGGCGGCGACGATTTCGCCCAGGGTAACGTGGGCCTTGGCCGCCGCGATGACCGCCGGCATGATGTTCCGGTCGGAAGCGCAGTCTTCTTTCAGCGCCGCGAGGGTGCTTTCCACTGCGGCGGCATCGCGGCGGGCCCGGAGCCCCTGGAGCTTCTCCTGCTGCCGGTGCTCGGCTGCCATGCTGATTTCCAGCACCGGAATCTCCAGTTCCTCGTCCTGGTGGACAAATTCGTTCACCCCCACGATGATCCGTTTCCCGCTGTCCACGGCCCGCTGGTAGTCGTAGGCCGACTGGGCGATCTCGCGCTGGAAAAAGCCGGCTTCGATGGCCGGAATGACGCCGCCCAAGGCGTCAATTTGGGTGAAATAGGCTTCGGCCTGGGCCTCCATACGGTTGGTGAGGTCCTCCAGAAACCAGGAGCCGGCCAGGGGATCGATGACGTTGGCCACGCCGGTTTCGTAGGCAATCAGCTGCTGGGTCCGCAGGGCGATGGTGGCGGCCTTCTCGGTGGGCAGGCCGACGGTCTCGTCCATGGAATTGGTATGCAGCGAGTTGGTCCCCCCCAGCACCGCCGCCAGGGCCTGAAAAGCAGTCCGGGAGATGTTGTTCTCGGGCTGCTGCTCGGTGAGCGACACGCCTGCGGTCTGGGTGTGAAACCGCAAGCGCCAGGAGCGGCTGTCCCGGGCGCCGTAGGTATGCCGCAGCCGTTTGGCCCAGATGCGCCGGGCAGCCCGGAATTTGGCGATCTCCTCAAAAAAATCGAGGTGCGAGTTGAAGAAAAAGGAGATGCGGGGCGCGAAGGAATCGACCTCCAGGCCGCGCTTGATGCCGTGCTCCACGTAGGCAAAACCGTTGGCCAGGGTAAAGGCCAGCTCCTGCTGGGCCGTGCTGCCGGCCTCGCGGATATGGTAACCGCTCACCGAGATGGGATTGTAGCGGGGCATCTGCCCGGCGCAGAATTCGATCATGTCGATCACGATGCGCATCGATTCCTCAGGGGCGTAGATCCACTCCTTCTGGGCGATATACTCCTTGAGGATGTCGGCCTGCAGCGTGCCAGTGAGGCGCTGGCGTTCGACGCCGTGGTTTTCGGCCACCGCCACATAGAATCCCAGCAGGATATAGGCCGGACCGTTGATGGTCTGCGAAACGCTGATGGCGCCCAGGTCGATGCCGCCGAACAGGGTCTCCATGTCCTCCAGGGAGGAGACGTTGACCCCGCAGCGGCCCACTTCGCCAAGAGCCATGGGGTCGTCGGCATCGTAACCCATGAGGGTCGGCATGTCGAAGGCCACCGACAGCCCGGTCTGGCCCTGCTCCAGCAGATATTTGTAGCGCCGGTTGGTCTCCTCGGGGGTGCCGTAGCCGGCGAACTGGCGCATGGTCCACAGTTTGCCGCGATACATGTTGGGGTGCACGCCCCGGGTAAAGGGATACTGGCCCGGGAAGCCGAGCTGCTCCAGGTAGTCGCCGCCCGGTTCCGCAGGCAGGTAGAGGGACTCCACCTGCTGGGCCGACACCGTATCGAAGCTGGCGTCGCGCTGGGCCGCCTGCCGGTAGGCCGCTTCCCAGAGCTGCCGGGCTTCAGCGTACTTGCCGGCCAGGCGTCCGTTTCCGTCACTGCTCATCGGGGGTCCTTCAAGGGCCGGGCTCTACAGGGATCGGGGGACAGACTGTTCCACCATGATCCGCACCTGTTCGACAATATTGCCGGGGGTCAGGCCGACAACCTCCAGCAGTTCGGCCCGGGTGCCATGCCCCACATAGGCGTCGCCGATGCCCAGGCTCAGCAGGCTCGGCCGGTAACCGTTTTGGCGGATGAATTCCTGCAGCGCCGATCCGAACCCGCCGGCCAAAACGCCTTCCTCCACCGATAGTATCGGCAGCTGCTGGACCAGTATCGCGGACAACATGTCCTCATCCAGCGGCTTGATGAAGCGGGCATTCACCACCCGCAGGTTCACGTCGTGCTGCTCGTCCAGAATGTCCGCAGCCAGCAGGGCCGGCTCCACCATACTGCCCACTGCCAGCACTACCGCATCGTCCCCGGAGCGCAACTGTTCCCAGGAGCCCTCCTCCAGAATGGTCGCCTTGCCCTGGGGGGTAAAACGTATGCTGGAGGTCTTGGGATAGCGGATAAACACCGGCTTGCCATAGGTGGCCGCACTGAACAGCAGGTTGCGCAGTTCGTCGCCGTCCCGGGGCGCCGCCAGCGCCACGCCGGGGATCATGCGGAACAGGGCCAGGTCGAAAACGCCGTGGTGGGTCGGCCCGTCGGGACCCACTAGCCCGGCCCGGTCGAGGCAAAAAATCACCGGCAGCTCCTGCAGGGCCACGTCGTGCATGGCCTGGTCGAAGCCGCGCTGCAAAAAGGTCGAATAGATGGCCACCACCGGCAGCAGTCCCTGGGTGGCCAGCCCGGCCGCGAAGGTAACGGCGTGCTCTTCGGCGATGCCGACATCGAAATAGCGGTCGGGAAATTCCTTGGCAAAGGCGCCGAAACCGGTGCCCACTTCCATGGCCGCGGTGACGGCACAGACCTGGTCATGTTCCCGGGCCAGCTCCACCACCACCTGGCCGAATACCTTGCTGTAGCCCGGCGCCGCCCGGCCGTTGGATTTCCCGCCGGCCCGGCCGGACAGGCTGTAGTACCGCTCCGAGTCGGCCTCGGCCTCCTTGACACCGTGCCCTTTCTGGGTGAGCACATGCACCAGCGTCGGGTAGGGCAGGCTGCGCACCGACTTGAGGACGGACAGCATGGCCTGGTAATCGTGGCCGTCAATGGGGCCGAAATAGCGCAGGCCGAGCTCCTCGAATATCACCCCCGGGGTCAGCAGCCCCTTGAGGCCTTCCTCCAGGCTCTTGAACAACAGCCGGATGGTTTTTTTGCCGATGGGCAGTTTGCCGGTGATATGCCAGAGTTTATCCCGTATCCGGTTGTACAGGGGGTTGGTGACGATGCGCGTCAGGTACCGGGACAGGCTCCCCACTGACGGCGAAATGGACATACGGTTGTCATTCAGCACCACCGTCATTCTGCGCTTGGTGACACCCAGATTGTTTAGCCCTTCATAGGCCAGACCCCCGGTAAGGGCCCCATCCCCCACCACCGCCACCACGTGGCCATCCTCGCCCTTCAGGCGATGGGCCTCGGCAATGCCCAGGGCGGCGGAGATGCTGGTGCTGGCGTGGCCGGCGCCGAACATGTCGTGCTCCGATTCGGAGCGTTTCAGGAAACCGCTGATGCCGTCCATGGTCCGCAGGGTGGCGAAACTGTCCCGGCGGCCGGTTATAATTTTGTGGGCATAGGCCTGGTGGCCCACATCCCAGACAATCTTATCGCGGGGAGAATCGAAGACATAGTGCAGGGCCAGGGTCAGGTCCACCACCCCCAGGGGCGAGCTGTAATGGCCGCCAATCTCCTCGACGACCGTACGGATTAGCTCGCTGATCTCCTGGGCCAGCTCGGGCAACTGCTCCGGCCGCAATTTCTTCAGATCGGCCGGGCTGTCGATGCCGGCCAGCAGGTTGGAACTGCCGCTCATGCCGCCAGCGCCGCCATGAAAAGGCCGTGGATGCGGGCGTCAGGGGTCAGCTCGGGATGGAAACTCATCGCCAGGTGGTGGCCCTGCCGGACCAACACCGGAGCGCCGTCCAGTTCGGCCAGCACTTCCACCTCCGGGCCGGTAGCCACGATGCGCGGCGCGCGGATGAAGATGGCCGGCAGCTCGGCCCGGTCGCCGGCAATGTCGGCGGTCAGGGTTGTGCGGAAGGAGTGCACCTGGCGGCCCCAGCCGTTCCGGCTTATCTCCAGGTCCAGCAGGCCCAGCGGCTCCACCTGGGGATCGCCGCTTTCCCGGGCCATGAGAATCAGTCCGGCGCAGGTGCCCATGACCGGCCGCTGCCGGGCAAAGGCCACAATTTCGCTGCGCAAGCCGCTGCGGTTGAGCTGTTTGCTGATGGTCGTCGACTCGCCGCCGGGTATGATCAGGGCGGACAGACCGTCGAGTTCATCGGGGTAGCGCACCTGCCGTGAGGCCAACTCCAGCCGGGCCAAGGCCCTCTCGTGGCGGTCAAAATCGCCTTGCAGCGCCAGGATGCCGACGGTGGTCACCAGCCCCGCTCCTGCAGGCGTTCCGCCGGGGGGATCGCGGACATCTCCAGTCCGGCCATGGCCCCTTTGAGGCCGGCGGAAATCTGGGCCAGTTTGTCCGCATCGTTATAATAGGTGGTGGCAGCGACCATGGCCTCGGCGCGGCTGGCCGGGTCCTCGGACTTGAATATACCCGATCCGACGAACACCGCTTCGGCCCCCAGCTGCATCATCAGGGCTGCATCGGCCGGCGTGGCGATGCCCCCGGCGCTGAAATTGGGCACCGGCAGTTTGCCGATGCGGGCCACCTGCTCCACCAGGGCAAAGGGGGCCCCGAGATTTTTCGACTCGCTCATCAGTTGGTCCGTATCCAGCACCGTCAACCGGCGGATCTGGGACATGACCGTACGCAGGTGCCGCACCGCCTCGACGATGTTGCCCGAGCCGGCCTCGCCCTTGGTGCGGATCATGGCCGCCCCTTCGCCGATGCGCCGCAGGGCCTCGCCCAGGTCCCGGCAGCCGCACACGAAAGGCACCTTGAAATCATGCTTGTAGATATGATTGGCGTCGTCGGCCGGCGTCAATACTTCGCTTTCATCGATGAAATCGACTTCCAGGGCCTCCAGAATCTGCGCTTCGACGAAATGGCCGATGCGGCACTTGGCCATGACCGGAATGGAAACCTGCTCCTGGATGGACTGGACCATCGCCGGGTTGGACATCCGGGCCACGCCGCCGTCCGCCCGGATATCGGCCGGGATGCGCTCCAGCGCCATCACTGCCACCGCACCGGCATCCTGTGCCAATTTGGCCTGGTCCGCTGTGGTGACATCCATGATCACGCCGCCCTTCAGCATTTCCGCCAGGCCTATTTTGACCTCGGACGAGCCTGTGTCAGTCGTCATGGTGTCTCCATCTCTCCCTTTGCAAGGTGCACCGCTGCCGGCCCTGCTATGCGGCTGCCACGGTGGCCAGTTTCTCCACCGCAGCCCGAACTTCGGAAATGAGATAATCGGGCGTGGAAGCCCCGGCGGAGATGCCGACCCTCTCGGCCCCCTCAAACCATTCCGCCTTGACTTCGGGACCGCTGGTGACCTGATGGGAGCGGGGGTTGCGCTCCAGAGACAACTGGGTCAGCCGCTTCGAATTGGCGGAGGTAAAGGAACCGATGATCAGCATCACGTCAACCTGGGAGGCCAACTCCTTGATCTGCTCGTGGTTCCGCTTGGTGGGAAAGCAGATCGTGTTGACGAAGTGCAGATCGAAAACCCTGGTCATCAGCACATTGACGATGGCCTGCACGTTCTCGATCATCTGGGTTGACTGGGTAACAACGGCCGCCCGGCGCATTTTGCGCAGCCCCTGGGCCTCCTCCGGCGTCGCCACTACGATCGCGTCCCGGACCTGGCTGGCGATCCCCACCACCTCATCGTGGCCGTGGTCGCCGATGATGATGACCTGGCGGCCGTCGGCGGAAATGCGTACCACTTCCTGATGAATCTCCCGCACCAGAGGACAGGTGGCGTCGATGATGCGGATGTCCTTGTCCCGGGCCGTATCCCAGACGTCCTCCGGGGTGCCGTGGGCCCGGAACAGCACCGGCGCTCCCTCCGGCACATCGTCCAGCGATTCGACGATCTGTGCGCCGGCACTGGCCAAATCCTGTACCACCTGCTCATTGTGGACGATGTCGCCGAGCATGTAGACGGCGCCATGCTTCTCGGCTGCTTCAAAGGCGGTGGCGACAGCATCACGGACACCGAAGCAGTAGCCTGCATCCTTGGCGATCACAATTTCCATCAGTGCATCCTCAGATCCGCGCCGTGGTGATGGCCGACTGCCCCTGGTACTTGCCCTGGCGGTCCTTGTAGGAGATGGCGCACGGTTCGGTGCCCTGGAAAAAGAGCACCTGGCAGAGCCCTTCGAAGGAATAAATCTTCGCCGGCAGCGGGGTGGTGTTGGAGATTTCCAGCGTCGCGTTGCCTTCCCATTCCGGCTCGAAGGGGGTCACGTTCACCAGGATGCCGCAGCGGGCATAGGTCGATTTGCCGACGCAAAGGGTCAGGATATTGCGCGGGATGCGGAAGTATTCCACGCTTCGGGCCAGGGCAAAACTGTTGGGCGGCACGATGCAGACCTCACCCTGGAAGTCGACGAAGGAGTCGGTATCGACCTGCTTCGGATCGACGATACTGTTGTTGACGTTCGTGAAAATCTTGTACTCATCGGCCACCCGCAGATCGTAGCCGTAGGAGGAGACGCCGTAGGAGATTTTGCCCACTCTCATCTGCCCCGGCTCGAACGGCTCGATCATGCCGTGGTCCCGGGCCATTCTCTCGATCCAGCTGTCCGGTTGGATACCCACCGTCAGGCCCCGTCCTCGAAATTGAAGTTGGCCACCTTGGCCTCCAGCAGCGGCAGCAGTTGAGCCTCCACCTCCTGCCAGGTCTGATCCAGCGATATCCCCGAAGCGAAGGCATGGCCACCGCCGCCCATCTGTTCGGCCACGTCATTGATGGGCAGTGAGCCCTTGCTGCGCATGCTGACCCGGGTCTTGCCCGGTTCCACTTCGGTGATCAGGGCCGAGACCTGGACCCCCTTGATGGTCCGGATGAACTCCGAGAATCCCTCCACATCATCGAGCTCGGCGCCGGCCTCTGCGAAGCGCTCCTTGGTCAGCACACACCAGCCGATGCGGTGGTCGGCGGAATACTGGATATATTTAATGACGACACCCAGCAACATGGTCTGGGCGTGGGTGCGCTGCTCATAGACCCGCTTATGGATATAGTACGGATGGACGCCGGCCTGCATCAGGTCCATGGCCATCAGGTGCGCCCGGCCATCGGTGTTGTCGTACTTGAACGAGCCCGTATCCGTGACCAGAGCTGTATAGAGGGCATCCGCCATGGTGCGGGTGATCGCTTCCTTCCGGTAGCTGCGCAGATACTGCCAGACCAGGGTCCCGGTGGAAGGGGCCGTAAAATCGATAAGGGTGTAGCGGTAGGGGGAGCCGTTCTCGCCATAGCCCATCTGGGGATGGTGGTCGATGCAGGCCAGGGGGACCTTGTGCATGACCAGGTTCTCGCCCACCTCGTGCAGGCGGCGGAAATCCCCCAGGTCGAAGGCCACGCCCAGATCGCAATCCTTCAGCCAAGCCTCATCATTTCCATGATCATAGACCTCGAGCCAGCCGTTGGGATCGAGAAACTCAAGCACCGAGGGCGCCTGGCTGCAGTTCAATATGCGCACATCCTTGCCCAGCATCTTGAGGTGCTCGCACAGGGCCAGCTGGGCGCCGATGCCGTCCCCATCAGGATTTTCGTGGGTGGAAAGGATGATGCGGCCGGCCCTGTTCAGCGCATCCTGGAAGTGCGACCATTCAGCGGCCAACTCGCTGCGCTCCGCGTCGATATTAATCTCGGCAGTCATTTGTTTGATAGACGAGGCCATTCCTACTCCACTCCGTTCATACTTGCTGTGCTGTTCCGTCTGCCGGTTATAACTGAACTTGCGGTCCAATATGGTTGACCGCATCTGCCTTTAAATAGGGTTCAGACGCTAATTTACGTTCCGCGCCAGGTGATGCCAAGGACGGGCGGCAGGCGTAACCCGGGCGCTGAATGCCGGCTGTAAAAAAGGGGCCGGTCAGTAATCGATGCCCGGCTGGGCCAGAGTGCCGCCGGTGAAGGGATGCTTGATTTCGCGCATTTCGGTCACCAGGTCGGCTTCCTCGATGAGAAAATCAGGGGCCCCACGCCCGGTGACGATCAGATGCACCGGGGCCGGCCGGGCTTCAAGGACCCGCCGGAAGGCGCTCTCATCGATAAGTCCGGTGCTGAAGGCCACATTCAGTTCGTCAGCGATGACCAGGTCATGGGCCCCGGCTTGCAGCTTCCCCACCAGCAGTTCGATGGCGGCGGCGGCGGCCTCCCGGTGCACCTCCTCGGGCAGGTCGTCATCCATGATTTTATAGAAGCCCGCGCCCATGCGGTGCAGTTCGAACTGCTCCCCAAAGGTGGCGATGGACTCCATTTCGCCATACTTCCAGGTGCCCTTGATAAACTGGACCATGCAGATCTTCCAGTTATACCCCAAGGCCCGCAAGGCGGTTCCCAGGGCAGCGGTGGTTTTCCCTTTCCCATCGCCGGTATAGACCAGCAGAAGCCCCTGGCGTCTGGACCGGGTCACAGGATGGCGGAAATGGCGCTGGCGGTGGCATGGACCAGCGGGGCCGGAATGAAGCCCGCGCCCAGGGCCACCACGGCCAGGGCCAGCAGGGCCGGGATCAGCATCCGGGGGATAGGCAGGGCCGAGGTATTCTTCCCCGGCTGCATATACATGGCCACCACCGGCCGCAGGTAATAATAAACCGAAACCAGACTGTTCAACACCGCCAGGATAACCAGCCACAGGTAGCCGGCGTCCAGGGTGGCGTTAAACAGGAAAAATTTTCCCAGGAATCCGGCCGTGGGCGGGAAGCCGGCCAGGGAGAGCAGGGCCAGCGTAAATGCGGCGGCCAGCCAGGGATTGCGCCGGGCCAGACCCTTGCAGGCCTCCACGCCGGGCATGGCGCTCTCCTCACCCTCCTCCAGCAGGGAGACGATGCCGAAAGCCGCCAGGGTGGTCAGCACATAGACGGTCAGATAGAACAGCATGGCGAATCCGCTGTCATAGTTGGTCACCAGGATGGCCAGCGCCAGGTATCCGGCGTGGGCCACACTGCTGTAGGCCAGCATGCGCTTGAGGCTGTCCTGCCGGAGGGCCGCCAGGTTGCCGACAGTCATGGTGAGCGCGGCCAGTATCCAGATGGCGGTCCACCAATGGACCATCGTTCCGGCAAAGACGACGGCGATCAATTTCAGCAAGGTGGCGAATCCGGCCAATTTGGGGCCGGTGCTCAGGAAGGCGCTCATAGAGGTGGGAGCCCCCTCATAGACGTCGGGGGCGTACATGTGGAACGGCGCCAGAGCCACCTTGAAGGCAAAGCCGACCAACAGCAGGCCGAAGCCCGCCAGCGTCAGCACCCGGGAGAGCTCCGTGCCGGAATTGATGGCCTGGGCCATACCGCTGTAGCTGGTGGTTCCGGTGCTGCCGTAAAGCAGGGCAATGCCAAACAGGAAAAAGCCGGCCGCAAAAGCCCCCAGCAGCAGGTATTTCAGCCCCGCCTCATTGGAGCTGCTGCGATGGCGGTAGAACCCGGCCAGCACGTAGAGCGGGATCGAGAGCAGCTCCAGCCCCAGGAAAACCATCGTCAGGTCCTGGGCCTTGACCATCAACAGCATGCCCACCGTCGCAAACAGCATCAGGCTGTAGTACTCGCCCCGCTCCTCCAGGGTACGGCGCAGATACGGCACCGCCACCATGATGGCCAGTGCCGCCAGGACCAGGGCCAGGGCGCTCACGAAGCGGGCATAGGGGTCCACCTGCAGCATACCTGAGTAATAGAGGCCGTCGGCCCCATAGCCCAGCGCCGTCACCAGGGCTATCGCCAAACCGCCCAGGGCGGTGGCGGCCAGCAGCTCCCGGTGCGGTTCGGCGGCCGATTCCATCACCAGCAGCAGCAGGGCGGTGGCGATCAGGACCAGCTCGGGCAGGGTGCTGAGTATGTCGGCAGAACCCATAGGCAGCTATCGGGTAACGTGCGGGATGACCAGCACCGGCATCGTGGCGTTACGCACCACATGCTCCGCCACCGAGCCGAGTAGCATGTCCATCAGACTGTCCCGGCCGTTGGAGCCCATCACGGTGAGGACGACCCCTTGTCCCTGCTGCCCGGCGGCGATCTCTGCGGCCGTTGCCAGGATGGTTTCGGCAGGCTTGCCTTCATGCAGCAAGTAGTGCACCTTGAGGTCCTCCACGCCGATGGCGCTGACCCGTTCGCGCATCTCCTCCCGGGCCTTCAGCGCTATATCCCGGAAATGCTCCTGCATATGGTCCACGCTGACCCGCAGCATCACCATCTCCTGCTTGTCCATGAACTCCTCGTGGACATTGAGGACGGTGAGTTCGGCGCCGAAATGGGCCGCCAGCTGCACGGCTGCCCGCAGTGCTTCCTCGGAGCGGGGACTTAAATCAGTGGCACATAGAATGGAATGAAACATGATGTTACCTCAGGAAAATAAATGTGATAATGACGAATATCGGCATCAGGATTATCACCGACCAGAACATAAAGCCGAAGAAGCTGGGCATTTCAATCCCGTTTTCTTCGGCAATGGCCCGGACCATGAAGTTGGGCGCATTACCGATGTAGGTAACGGCCCCCATAAACACCGCACCCATGGAGATCGCATACAGCAGTTGTTCGAAGGTGGCCAGGGCCGCCGGACCGGCAACGGCCAGGGTTTCCCCCGTGGTCAGGAACGCCGATACCTCCTCTTCGGTGAGGCGCAGCTTGCCCAGGGCGGTGTTGAAGAAGGTCAGGTAGGTAGGCGCATTGTCCAGGAAACTGCTTAGGATTCCGGTCACCCAGAAATATTGCCACGGCTCCTCCACCAACTCGGTGATGAAAGCCATCGCCCCTTCAGATCCGGCCCGCAGCATGACCAAAGCCGGAATAATGGTGATGAAAATACCGGCGAACAGGTAGGCCACCTCCAGGATCGGCGCCCAACTGAAGTCGTTGGCCGTGCGCAGGGCCCGGGAAGTGGTCTTCAGCGAAAGCCAGCCCATCACCACGATGCCGAAATTGCGGATGATATCCTGCCAGGCCAGGTGGATTCCAAGGACGGTAATCTCCGACATCTGGACGCTGCCACTGAACAGCACCAGTAGCAGGACGCCGAGTAGGAAGATGAAATTATGGGCTCCCTCGATATGCATCGGCTCCTGCGGTCCGCTATGTTCCGGCGGCGGATGGGCCTCCTTCTTCATATAGTAGACGTCAACCAGGTAGAAGATCGCCAGGATCAGGGCCACCGCTACGAGCATGGCCGGCAGCAGGGCCATGGTCCAGAAAAAGGGCACGCCGTGGATGAAGCCGAGCAGCAGGGGCGGGTCGCCCAACGGTGTCAGGGAGCCGCCGATATTGGCCACCAGGAAGATGAAGAAAATGATGATGTGCTGCTTGTGGTGGCGCCAGGCGTTGGCCCGGATCAGCGGCCGGATCAGCAGCATGGCCGCGCCGGTCGTGCCGACCCAACTGGCCATGATTGTGCCGATCAGCAGCAGCGCCACATTCGTCGCCGGCCTGCCGACCAGGCTCCCTTTCAGCACGATACCCCCACCGATAGTGAACAGGCCCCAGAGGACAATGATAAAGGGGACATAGTCGATGAGGATGATATGGGCGAGCTCATGGAATGCCGCTTCCCTGTAGACCAGCCAGAACGGCGCCGCCAGGAGGACCGCCCCGCCGGCCGCCACTTTGCCGAAATGGTGGTGCCAGACCTGGGGCGCCAGCAACGGCATCAGCGCAATCGAAAGCAGAATGCCGACGAACGGGATCACGCTCCATAAGGGCAATTTGGAGCCCAGGTCCTCCCCGCTGATCTCGGCCCCCAGGGCCATTTCAGGTAGCAGAAACATAGCCCCGATGCCCAGGCTGGCCCACAGCAGGCTGCGCTTACGTATTCCGGTCAGGCTATGCAACATCAATTTTCTCCATTATTGCCTAGGGTCTCAGCAAAATCCTCAGCGGCGACTTCCGTGGCCGCCCGGTACTCGCTCACCAGGGCCTGCACCGACGGCTCTATCCGGCTCACCAGCGGTCGGGGATAGACCCCGATCCATATCATCATGGCCACGATGGGCAGCAGCACGGCCCATTCGCGCCGGCTCAGGTCACTGGGCATTTTGCCCTCTTTCTCGGCGATGGCCTTCAATTGTTTCGAGGGCATCCCGTAGAACACCCGCTGGACCAGCCAGAGCAGATACACCGCCGATAATATTACACCTAAGGCAGCCACAATGGCGCCCACCGGTTGGGTGGGATAACTGCCCAGGATAATCAGGAACTCGCTGACAAAGCCGTTCAGTCCCGGCAGGCCGATACTGGCCAGTACGGTGATTAAAAAAATGGCCGAGAATTTGGGCAGCAGTTGGGCCACGCCACCGTAGTGGGCGATTTCCCGGGTGTGGGTCCGCTCGTATAGCATGCCCACCAGCAGAAAGAGAGCCCCGGTGGTCAGTCCGTGGTTGATCATCTGCAACAGGCCGCCGGTCACCGATTGCAGCGTCAGGGCGAAAATGCCCAGCACCACATAGCCCATATGGCTGACGCTGGAGTAGGCCACCAGTTTTTTCATATCGGTCTGGGCGAAGGCCAACAGAGCGCCGTAGATGATGGCGATGGCGGCCAGGGCCACCATCAGCGGCGCGAACCGCTCCACCGCCAGGGGAAACAGCGGCAGGCAGTAGCGCAGGAAGCCGAATCCGCCCAATTTCAGCAGCACTCCGGCCAACAGCACCGAGCCGGCCGTGGGGGCCTCCACATGGGCGTCGGGGAGCCAGGTGTGCAGCGGAAACATGGGTATCTTGATGGCAAAACTGAGGCCGAAAGCCAGGAACATCCAGGTCTGGGTGGCCGGGGAGAGGCTGATCTGCCGCAGGTCGAGGTAGCTGGTGGTAAAGCGGCCCAGTTCGGCATAACCCTGGTTGTACAGGGCGATGATGGCCACCAGCATCAACAGGCTGCCCAGCATCGTGAACAGGAGAAATTTGATGGAGGCATACAGCCGGCGCTCGCCGCCCCAGATGCCGATCAGGAAAACCATCGGAATCAGCATCGCCTCCCAGAAAATGTAGAACAGAAACAGGTCCAGCGCGGCAAAGACGCCCAGGATACCGGTCTCCATCACCAGCAGGGCGGCCATGAAGCCTTTCACTTTCTCGGTAATCGCCTTGTAGGAGGAGAGGATCGCCAGCGGCACCAGGAAGGTGGTCAGGATAATCAGCAGCAGGCTGATGCCGTCCAGTCCCACCAGGTAGCTGATGCCATAGCCGGGAATCCAGGGCGCCTCTTCCACGAACTGGAATTCGGCATTGGGCCGGAAGCCGAGAAACAGTAGATACGAGAGACCTAGGGTGATCAGCGATGTGCCCAGGGCAATGCCCCTCAGCAGCGCCTTCCGCCCGCCGTCGATAAACAACAGCAGCCCGGTGCCGGCCAGGGGCACAAATATCGTCAGCGAGAGGAGATGGTCCAGCAGCATACCGGCTAGCCCATCGCGACGGCCAGAAGGATGAACACCACGCCCAGCAGCAGCAGGGAGGCGTAATGCTGAATCAGTCCGCTCTGCATCAACCGCAGGGCGCCGCCCAGCCGCTCGGTGGTGCGGCCGGCCAGGTTCACCAGATTGTCAATGATCCGCACATCAATCCACTTCCACAGCAGGTCGGCCAGCGCCCGGAACGGTCTGATAATCAGCAGGGCGTAAATCTCATCGACGTAGAAACGCCGGTTCGACAGCCGGTAAAGCTGGGGGAATTTCCCGGCCGCAGTCTCGGGGAGGCCGGGCTGCTGCACGAAAAAGCGGTAGGCATAGTAGGCGGCCACCAGCACGACCCCGGTGCTCAGCAGCATCAGCAGCAGCTCCAGGGGGTGGTTGGCGGCCTGGGACGCCTCCCCGGAGGCCTGGAAAGTGGCCATCAGCGGCGCCAGAAAATGATGCAGGGCATTATGGCCCCCCAGCGCCTCCGGGACACCCGCATAGCCACCAACGATGGAGAGGAAGGCCAGGATAATGAGCGGTACCGTCATCACTGAAGGCGACTCGTGGGGCTTCACCCCCTCGGCCCAGCGGCGCTCGCCGAAAAAGGTGAGGAACAGCATCCGGGCCATGTAGAAGGCCGTCAGACCCGCCGTGGCCAGGCCCACCAGCCATATCCAGCTGATCCCCCCGCTGCTGTTGAAAGCGCTCCACAGAATTTCATCCTTGCTGAAGAATCCGGCCAGTCCCGGCAGCCCGGCGATGGCCAGCGCGCCGATGGTCATGGTCATGAACGTGGTGGGCATCAGCTGGCGCAGGCGGCCCATCTTGCGCAGGTCCTGTTCATCGCCCATGCCATGGATCACGCTGCCGGCCCCCAGGAACAGCAGGGCCTTGAAGAATGCGTGGGTCATCAGGTGGAAAATGGCGGCCGAGAAGGCCCCCACCCCCAGGGCAATGAACATATAGCCCAACTGGCTGATGGTGGAATAGGCCAGCACCTTCTTGATGTCGGTCTGGGTGATGGCGATAATGGCGGCCAGCAGGGCGGTGATGGTGCCGATGGCGGCAATGATGCCCATGGTGATCGGCGCCAACGCAAACAGGGCCGAGTTCCGGGCCACGAGGTAAACTCCGGCCGTGACCATCGTCGCCGCGTGGATCAATGCCGAAACCGGCGTGGGGCCGGCCATGGCATCGGGCAGCCAGACGTACAGCGGCACCTGGGCCGACTTGCCCACCGCCCCGACAAACATCAGCAGGGTGACGGTGGTAATAAACGTGGTGTCAATCCCGGCGCCCGGCGCCAGCCAGCTGATATCGGCCATGCTGAGGGTCCCGAAACGGTCGAAGATCATGATCATGGCAATCAAAAATCCGGCGTCCCCGATGCGGTTCACCACAAACGCCTTCATCCCGGCCCGGGCCTTGGCCGCATCGCTAAACCAGAATCCGATCAGCAGGTAGGAGCAGAGACCGACCCCCTCCCAGCCCATGAACAGCAGCACCAGGCTGTCGCTGAGGACCAGGTTCAGCATCATGAAAGTGAACAGGTTCAGATAGGCGAAGTAGCGCCGGATGCCCGGATCGTCGCGCATGTAGCCGATGGAGTAGATGTGGATCAGCAGTCCGACGCCGGTTATGACCAGCACCATGATCGCCGCCAACGGATCGAAGACGTAGGTGACGTGGATGTTCAGTTCACCCACCGGCAGCCAGGTGAAAAGGGTTTGCACCAGCCGGCGGTTATCCTCGGGACGGGCGAGCAGTCCGAGAAACAGCTGCGCGCCGATGAGGAACGAGCCGGCCACCGCCAGTGAGGCCACCAGCCCGCTCTGCTTTCCGCTGAGCCAGCGGCCGCCCAGGCCGTTCACCAGGAAACCGATGAACGGGAACAGGACCAGCAGATAGAGGGTGTCGGCCATCAGTACTTCAGACTGCTGATCTTGGAGATATCGGTGGTCTTCAGGTTGCGGAACAGGGCCACCATGATGGCCAGCCCCACGGCAACCTCAGCCGCCGCCAGGGTCATGCTGAAGAAGACAAACACCTGTCCATCGATGTTCCCGTGGTAGCGGGAAAAGGCCACGAAAGCCAGGTTCACGGCGTTGAGCATGATCTCAATGCTCATGAAAACGATGATGGCGTTGCGCCGGAAAAGGACCCCCAGCACGCCGATGGAAAACAGCAGTCCGGCAACGGCGATGATATGCTGCAGAGGCGCTACCATGCCTATATCTTGCGCTTGGCCAGAAAGACGGTCCCCACCAGGGCAACGGTGAGCAGCAGGGCGGCGGTCTCGAAAGGCAGCAGGTAGCGGGAGAACAGGGCCTCGGCGATCTGGGTGATGCCTCCGAAGCCGTCCGGCACCTCGCTGCGGGCGCTGGGCAGTTGCCCCACACCCCGGACGAGCAGCGCCCCCAGGCTGATGACAAACACCAGGGCCACGGCGCCGAACCACCAGCGGTCGAGGGGCACCCAGCGGGCCCGGGGCCGCTCCGGAGAGACATTCAGCAGCATCACCACGAACAGGAACAGCACCATGATGGCGCCGGCATAGACCAGCACCTGCAGGATGCCGATGAAGTAGGCCTCCAGCAGAAAGTAGATGCCCGCCAGGTTGGCGAAGGAAAACACCAGCATCACCACGCTGTACACCGGATGCCGGTTAAGGACCACGAACAGAGCGCTGCCCAGCAGGAAAATGGAGAAGAGATAGAACAGGGCCGTGGTCACAGTTTTCCCGTATCGATGGTAATGGACTCGCCCTCATTCTGGCGCTTGTAAATATTCCCCTGGCTGGTGACGTCGTAGACTTTCAGCAGGCCCTCCATATTGATGATCAGGTCGTCCCGGGTGTAGCTGGCATAATCGTAAATCTCGGTAAGTTCGATGGCCTCCTTGGGGCAGGCCAGCTCGCAGAAGCCGCAAAAGATGCAGCGCAGCAGGTCAATGTCGAACTGCACCGGGTAGCGTTCCTCGCCCTCATCCCAGGGGGCCGGTGAGGGCACAATGGTGATGCAGTGGGCCGGGCAGGCGGTCTGGCACATCTCGCAGGCCACGCACTTGATGCGCCCTTCAGCGTCCTTGTTCAGCCGCTGCAGCCCCCGGTAACCGTCCGCCGGAACATATTTCCGGTCGGGGTACGGGATGGTATCCTTGCGGCGGAAAATGCGCACGAAGGTCATCCACAGACCCCGGACCACCGCCGGCAGGTAGAACCGGTCCGAGAACTGGGGTTCGTAGGTGCGCTGTACCGTTGCCATCAGACTGCTCTCAGGGCGCGCTCAGGCGCCGGCCCGCCACACCAGCCAGAATCCGGTAAGCACCACATTCACCAGCGCCAGCGGGAGCAGCACCTTCCAGCCCAGCCGCATCAGCTGGTCGTAGCGGAACCGGGGGAAGGTCCAGCGCACCCAGATGTACAAAAACAGGAAGAAACCGACCTTGACGACGAAGGCCAGCACCGAGAGCGCCACACCCCAGCCCCCCATGGCCAGCTCATCGACAAAGGGGACATCCCAGCCGCCAAAAAAGAGGCTCACCATGAAGGCGGAGGCGGTGATCATATTGGCATATTCCGAGAGGTAAAACATGGCGAACTTGAGGCTGGAATACTCGGTGTGATAGCCCCCCACCAGCTCCTGCTCCGCCTCGGTGAGGTCGAACGGGAGGCGGTTGGTTTCGGCGAAAATGGCGATCAGGAAAATGAGCGCCGCCAGCGGTTGCTTCCAGATATTCCAGCCGGTCTCCTGCTGGTAGGCGATGATCTCGCCGAACGTGAGGCCGCCGGTGAGCATCACCACGCCGATAATGGACAGCCCCATGGCCAGCTCGTAGCTGATCAGCTGGGCCGAGGCCCGCAGCCCTCCCAGCAGCGGATACTTGCTGCCCGAGCCCCAGCCGGCCAGCACCAGCCCGTAAACTCCCACGGAGGTCAGGGCCAGGATGTAGAGCACGCCGATATTCAGGTCAGCGACCTGCAGCGGCACCAGGTGCTCACCGATCTGCAGCGGCGCCCCGAACGGAATCACCGCCATGGTCATCAGGGCCGGCACCATCACTATCACCGGCGCCAGCAGATAGATGGGCCGGTTGGCCTGCGTGGGGATGATGTCTTCCTTCAGCAGAAATTTCAGGCCGTCTGCCAGCGGTTGCAGCAAGCCGCCAAAACCGACCCGGTTCGGTCCCAGCCGGTACTGCATGAAAGCCGATACGCGGCGCTCGGCCAGGGTCATCAGCATGATGGTGAGCATGGTCACGCCGAAGACCAGCAGCACTTTCACCAGGGCGGCGGCGATATCGAATCCGCTCATGCCGCCTCGCTGCCGCTCAGTTGCCCGGTCCGGCCCAGGCGGAAGCGGGTGATCTGGCTGTAGCCGGGCGTGGTCTGGTTGATTTTCCAGGTCACGTCTCCGGCACAGGTGTACAGGTGCCCTTCGCCGGTGAGCAGCTGGCCCAGTTCGGCGATCACCTGCCAGTCGGGGCGCACCTCGCCGGCCGGATGCAGGGCCGGCTGCAGCCACTGCACGAGTCCCTTGTCGTTGGTCATGGTCCCTTCCCGGGCGTAAGGGGTGGCCACCGGCAGCACGAGGTCGGCCTGGGCGGTGAGATCCGAAGGCATGCTGGCCACCACCACCTTGAAGGCCACCAGCTCCAGCAGCCGTTTCAGCTCTCCCGTAAGGTGCGCCCGGCCGTCCCCGTCCAGGGCGATGAGCACGCCCGGCTCCCCCCGCATGAGCGATTTCATGGCTGCGGCCAGCCCCGGTACCATCGCCTGTACGCCCCGCAGGTTGCCCCCCTTTTCGCCGCTGATGCGGAAGCCGCCGGGGAACTCCTGGTCGTCCTCTTTCAGCGTGGGCAACAGGGCGATGTTCTTGCGGTCGCTGAGCCGGGCCATGAACTGCCCCAGCACAAAGTTCGGTTCGTTGGGGAAAGTGGGTGAGGCCAGGGCCCGCACCGCCCCTTTACCGCCGGTCGCCTGCACCTGCTCCAGCACCTGGCGATAGGCCGTGTCCCAGTCGATCATCTCCCAGCCGTCCTTGGTCCGCTGGAGGGGCCTGGTCAGCGGGCTGTCGGCATATTTGTGGAAACTGTAGCGGCCGTAATCGCAGATAAAGTAGCCGTTGGCCTGGGGATTTTCCCGGCTGATGATACGGTATATCTTGTTATCCCGGGCATCCACGGTGATGCTGCAGCCGCTGGCGCACTCGTTGCAGACCGATTCGGTGTGGGACAGGTGCCAGACCCGGGTCGTGTGCATGTAGTCCTTCAGCAGCAGGGCCCCCACCGGGCAGATGTCGGCCACGTTGCCGGCCAGGGGATTGTCCAGGGGCAGGCCGTCGAAAACGGCGATTCTATTGGAATAGCCCCGGTCCATTACAAAAAGTTCGTCGGTACCGGTAATCTCCCGGGTGAAGCGGACGCAGCGGGTGCACATGATGCAGCGGTCATGGTTGATGGCCACGCCACTGCCCAAATCCTCCGCCGGCCGGACCCGCTTCTCCTCGATGAAGCGGCTGTGGGCGCTGCCGTACTTGAAGGAATAGTCCTGCAGAAAGCACTCGCCGGCCTGGTCGCAGACCGGGCAGTCGAGGGGGTGGTTCAGCAGCAGGAATTCCAGCATCAGCTTGCGCGCCGCCACCACTTTCTCCGACTCGGTGTGCACCACCATATCGTACTTGCCGTCCACCTTCCGGTCCGCCGGCAGCTCGCCGATGGGGGTCGAGCAGGCGGTTTGCAGCTTGGGCATCCCTTCCACTTCCACAATGCACATGCGGCAGCTCCCCACCACCGACAGGGCGGGGTGGTAGCAATAGTGGGGAATCTCGATCCCGGCCGCCAGGGCCGCCTCCAGCACCTGGCTGCCGGCCGCCACCTCCAGTTCCTGATGATCTATCTTGAGCAGGGGCATCAGGCCAGCGCCTCCCGGGGCAGATAGGCCTCGAACTCGGCCCGGAATTTTTCCACGAAGGCCCGCACCGGCCAGGCCACCGCCTCGCCGAAGGGACAGATGGTCTTGCCGAAGCTGCCCTGCGAGAAGTCGATCAGGCCGCCGATGTTGTCGGTCACTTCCAGGATCAGGTCGAGGTCCTCGAGCCGTCCCTGGCCGGCGGTGAAGCGGGCCAATATCTTGGTGAGCCAGGTGGTCCCCTCCCGGCAGGGGGTGCACTGGCCGCACGATTCATGGGCATAGAAACGGGCCAGATTATAGCAGGCCTGCACCATGTCCACCGTATCGTCCAGCACGATGATTCCGGCCGAGCCGAGCATGCTCCCGGCGGCCTTCACCGAGGGGAAGTCCATCTTCAGCCCCTCGATCTCGTCGGCCTTCAGCAGGGGCGCCGAGCTGCCGCCGGGGATCACCGCCTTCAGCTCCCGGCCGTCCGCGATGCCGCCGGCGAAGTCGTAGATCAGGGTCTCCAGCAGGGTACCCAGGGGGGCCTCATAGACGCCCGGTTTCTGCACTCCGCCGCTGAGGCAGTACAGCTTGGGACCGGGACTCTCCTTGCTGGCGCCGATCTTGCGGAACCAAGCGGCCCCTTCGTTCAGGATATGGGGCAGGTTGCAGAGGGTCTCGACATTGTTCACCACCGTCGGGGACTTGAGATAGCCCTCGATGGCCGGGAAGGGGGGCTTGATGCGCGGCCAGCCCCGCTTGCCCTCCAGCGATTCGATCAGGCCGGTCTCCTCGCCGCAGATGTAGGCCCCGGCCCCGCGATGGACGACGATCTCCAGATTGTAGTCGCTGCCGAAGATGCCCTTGCCCAGAATGTTGTTGGCCCGGCACTCCGCGATGGCCGTCTCCAGCAGCCGGGCTTCCTTTACGAATTCGCCCCGGATATAGATGAAGGCCAGGTGGCAGCCAATGGCCTTGCTGGCAATAATCATCCCCTCCAGCATCTGGTGGGGATTGTGGTTCATCAGCAGGCGGTCCTTGAAAGTGCCCGGCTCGCTTTCATCGGCGTTGTTGATCAGGTAGGTCGGTTTCTTCGAGTTCTTGGGAATGAAGTCCCACTTTACGCCGGCCGGGAAACCGGCCCCTCCCCGGCCCTGCAGCCCGGACGCCTTGACTTCCTCGATGATCTCCCCGGCGTCCATCTCCAGGATCGCCTTCCGGGCAGCCCTGTAACCCTCATGCACCAGGTAAAAATCGATGGTGGCCGAGCCCGGTTCGTCAAGGTACTTGGTCAGGATGGGCTGGTAACGCTTCACGACAGCTTTTCCAGTACCCGGCCGACCTTGTCCACGGTCATTTTTTCGTAGTAATCGTCGTTGATCTGCACCACCGGGGCCGTCCCGCAGGAGCCGAGACATTCCACCTTCAGCAGGGTGAACCGGCCGTCCGCCGTGGTTTCGCCCGGCTTGAGCTTGAACTTCGCCCCGATGTGATCCACCACCAGGTCGGCCCCGGCCAGACTGCAGGAGAGGGTCTGGCAGACCTGCAGCAGGTATTTCCCTTTCGGCTCGAGGTTGAACATGCTGTAGAACGATACCGTATCGAAGAGTTCGGCCGGGGAGATCTTCAGCATTTCCGCCAAGGCCAGCAGCACATCCCGGGAGATGTGGCCCTCCTGATCCTGGGCCATGTGCAGCAGGGGCAGGGCCAGCGAGCGCCTGTCGGGATATTGGCGCACGAGGGCCTTGAAGCGCTTGGTGCGGGGGGCATCAAAGGCGAAGCTCACCGGTCCAGCTCCCCGGCAATGATGTTCATGCTGCCGAGCACCGCCACCACATCCGACACCATCAGCCCCGGCACCAGTTCCTCGAATATCGAATAGTTCATCAGCGAAGGTGGCCGGGTCCGGATCCGGTACGGCTCGCGGCCGCCGTCGCTGACGATATAGAAGCCCAGTTCGCCGTTGGGCGATTCGGTGGGCACGTAGCTGTCGCCGACGGGGGGCTCAAAGCCGCGGTTCTCCATGGTCAGTTCAAAATGATAGATCAGCCCTTCGATGGAGTTGAACACCTCGTCCGGCGGGGGCAGGATGGCCTTGGAATCGGTGTCCACATTCACCGGGCCGCCAGGCAGCTTTTCCAGCACTTGCCGGCAGATTTTCAAACTTTCCCACATCTCGTGGAGGCGCACGATGTAGCGGTCGTAAACGTCCCCGTCCTTGCCGATGATCACGTCAAAGTCGAAGTCGCCGTAGGCCGAGTAGGGCTCCTTGACCCGGATATCGTAGTCGACACCGCAGGCCCGGGCCAGGGGGCCGCTAAGGCCATAGCTGATGGCCTGCTCGGGACTGATGGGCGATATGCCCCGGGTCCGGTCGAGCCAGATGCGGTTGTGGCTGAGCAGTCCGTCGATCTCCCGCAGCGTGTTGGGGATTTCCTCAATGAGGTAGGCCGCCAGCGGTATGGCGCCATCGGGCAGGTCACGCATCAGCCCGCCCACCCGGGTATAGCTGGTGGTGAGCCGGGAGCCGCAGACCAGTTCAAACAGGTCGTAAATCTGCTCCCGCATGCGGAAGCCATACAAGAAGACGGTAAAGGCGCCAACGTCAACGGCCTGCATGCCAACACACAGCAGGTGGTCGGCGATGCGTGAGAATTCGCACATCAGCACCCGCAGGTATTGCGCCCGGAGGGGCACCTCCAGGTCCAGCAGCTGCTCAGCCGCGAGGGCAAAAGCAACATTGTTGCACATGGGCGACATATAGTTCATCCGGTCCGTGATGGTGATGTACTGGTTGTAATCCAGATGCTCGCCGAGTTTCTCGAAGCCGGAGTGCAGGTAGCCGATCTCCGCTGTCACCTTGGTGACCAGTTCACCGTCGAGCTCCATGATCACCCGCAGGGTGCCGTGGGTGGCCGGGTGCGACGGCCCGAAATTGAGTATCAGCGGCTCGGTGATGAGGGGCTGGGCTTCCAGGGTCATGCGGCTGCCAGGCTGAGGGGCTGCGGAAAGTTATTCAAAGCCGGCCTGTCCAGTGGGCCATTTGCTGCCGATGCTGCGCTCCACCACCGGGAAGTCATCGCGCTCGCCCCGGCCTTGCAGAGGATAGTCCTTGCGCAGGGGGTGGCCCTTATAATCGTCGGGATTGAGAATGCGGCGCAGATCGGGGTGGCCCTCGAATTCGATGCCGAACAGATCGTAAACTTCGCGCTCCTGCCAATCGGCGGTGCGCCAGAGGGCCGCAACCGAAGCGAGGCTCGGCGCCTCCTCATCCACCCAGGCCTGCACCACGATGCGCAGCGCGTCGTACTGGTTCAGCAGGTGGTAGACCACCGAATACCGGGCATGGCCACCCTTTAACAGATGGTCCACGGCCGTCAGGTCGGCCAGAAAATTGCAGGCAAAGCGGGGATCGGTCTTCATCATCCGCAGCACATCCAGAACGATGGCGCCGCGGATATTGATGGTCACCATGCCCCGGAAATCGGTAATGCCCAGGAAATCGTTCTGGTAACGGTCCTGCATCACGGTCGGTATCAGGTCGGCCTGCAGCATGGGCTTAGCTGAGCGGCTCGGTTTCGGCCGGGGCCGGATAGTGGCTGAGCGAGTCCCGCTCGATGAGTTGCTGAATCTTGATCAAGCCATCCAGAATCGCCTCGGGGCGGGGCGGACAGCCGGGCAGATAGACGTCCACCGGGAGGAACCGGTCGATACCCTGGATCACGCTATAGGTGTCAAAGACCCCGCCGCTGGAGGCGCAGGCCCCCATGGAGATGATCCATTTGGGCTCCGGCATCTGCTCGTAGATGCGGGTCAGCACCGGCATCATCTTGATGCTGATGCGGCCGGCCACAATCAGCAGGTCCGACTGGCGGGGCGAAAAACGGATCGCCTCGGCGCCAAACCGGGCCAGATCGTGCCGGGAGGTCATCACCGACATGAACTCGATACCGCAGCAGGCGGTGCCGAACGGCATCGGCCAGAGCGAATTCTTGCGGGCCCAGTTGGCCAGGCTGTCTACCCGGGTCGTCACCCAATCAGCCGACTGGGGCTGCTTTACTCCCATTCAAACACCCCCTTCCGCCAGATATAGAGGTAACCCACCAGCAGGACCACGAGGAAAAACAGCATCTCGTACAAGATGAAAGGGCCCTGCGCCGCCTGCTCCCTGAAAATTACTGCCCAGGGATAAAGGAACACCACCTCCAGATCGAAAATAATGAACACCAGGCCGATCAGAAAGTAGCGCACATTGAGACGGCTGTGGGTGGGCCCCACCGGATCGACGCCCGACTCGTACGCCGACAGCTTCACGCGGGTCTTGATGCGCGGGCCGACCACATGGGTCAGGCCGAGGGCGCCCAGGGCGAATCCGGCCGCCAGCAGAAAGACAAACAGGATCGGCAGATAGTCGCCGATCATGGCCGCTCCCCGATCACTGGGCCGCCTCCCGGGCCGCAGCCTGCTTCGCCCGGGCCGCCAGCCGGGCCGCCCGGCGCTCCTCAGCCTCCGCATAGCGGCGCTGTTCGATCTCGCTGACCGGAACGATCCGTGGCACCGGCGTCGGCCGGCCCTGCTCATCCAGGGCCACAAAGGTGAGATAGGCCGAGCTGGTGTGCCGGCGCTGGCCTGTCAGGGGATGCTCGGCCTCGACCCGCACGCCCACTTCCATGGAGGTCCGGTCGGCATAGTTCACCGACGCCTTCAGGCTCATCACCATGCCCACCTGCACAGGGTGCAGAAAGCTGAGTTGGTCCACCGAAGCGGTGACGACCACCTTGCGGCAGTGCCGCATGGCCGCCATGGCCGCGCACATATCCATCAGGTGCATCACCCGGCCGCCCAACACGTTGCCCAGGGCATTGGCGTCATTGGGCAAGGCCAGCTCATTCATGATGACCTGGGAATCGGCGACGGGACGTTCGGAGGGGCCGGAAGGGGCTGCAGATCCAAGGGGTTGGGCCACGGCTACTCCTGCGGGGCAGACCGGACCATCACATCCCCTGGGTGAAAAATTTCAGCGAAGACTGCACCGCGCCCATCAGTGGGGTCCAGTAAATGCCGAAGAGCAGAACCGGTACCGTGAGCATCAGGATGAGGCCGGTCATGACCGGATGGCCGGTAACCGTTTCGTCCGTCGGTTCGCCATCCAGAAACATCACCTTGATAATGCGCGCATAGTAATAGAGCGAGACCACCGAATTGAGGATACCGACCAGCGCCAGCCACCAGTACTGGCCCGCCTCTATCAGCACCGAAAAGAGGTACACCTTGCCGATAAAGCCGGCCGTGGGCGGCAGGCCGGTGAGACTGAACAGGAATATACCCATCGGCACGGCAATGAGGGGGGCCTGAAAACCGAACCCTTTCCAATCGTCAATCTCATCGTAGCCGAAACGGTTATGGACAAAGATGGTCACCAGAAAGGCGCCCAGATTCATGCACAGGTAGATGGCCAGGTAAAACATAATGGCCCCGAAGGCCTGGCCGTTGAGTATCACCGCCGCCATCAGCATGTAGCCCGCGTGGGCGATGCTGGAATAGGCCAGCAGCCGCTTGACGCTGTTCTGCTGGATGGCCAGGAAGTTCCCCACGGTCATTGTCAGGGCGGCGAAGATGGCTATGACGGAACCGAAGGCCAAACCCGGCACCGGCGACCAGTCGCCTATGTTTAGATCCCCGGTGGAGCCGAAGGCGGTGCCCAGTATGCGCAGGGCCAGCGCAAACCCGGCAGCCTTGGGCGCTACCGACAGGTAGGCGGTGATGGTGGTGGGCGCGCCCTCGTAGACGTCGGGCGTCCAGAAGTGGAACGGCACCATGGAAATCTTGTAGCCGAAACCGACCAGGATCAGCAGCAGGGCCACCGCCAGGGTCAGATGGGCTTTCTCGGGCAGCACGACGAGGGCCGCCTGCACCTCAAATACATTGGTCGAGCCGGCCATGCCAAACAGGAGGCTCAGGCCGTAGAGCATCACGCCGGATGAGAGGGCGCCGTAGATGACATACTTGAGCGACGACTCGTTGGAGCGCGGATCATCCTTCAGGAACCCGGCCAGGATGAAGGAACCGATACTGACGATTTCTATCGACAGGTAGACGATGATCAGGTCGAGGGACGAGGCCATGAGGAACAGGCCGAACATCACCGCAATCAGAAACAGGTAGTATTCGTGCCGCTGTGAGCCGTCCAGCTGCTTCGTATACGGCGAAGCGATGATAATGACGGCGGTGGCGACCAGGAATATCCACTTGAAGAACCGGCTGTAGGGATCCACGGCCAGGGCGCCCATAAATATCGACTGGTCCGTGGCCGGCTGGATGGCCAGCAGGACGGCCGTCACCGCCAGCCCTGCCAGACTGATGATCCAGACGATCCTGTCCCGGTCCGACTTGAGCAGCACGGACGCCAGGACCAGGCTGACGATGAGGACGGTGAGGGCCAGCTCGGGCAGGAAATAGGCCAGGCTGTCGAAGTTGGACATTCTCAGCCAGCCTTAAAAGCAAGAAGTGGCAGTGGCACTGGCAGTTGGCAGAGAATAATCATCAGGCGGCCTTCTTTTGAAGAAGTGGCAGTGGCACTGGCAGTTGGCAGAGAATAATCATGGCTTAGTCCTCAACGGCCTCATAGGCCAACTCGATTTCTGAAACTTGCCGATCTTTTGGCAAGAACCGCTCCGGATTAGCCTGCATGGAACCCAGCATCTTTCCAACCTCACGGTAACCGGCCGAAAATTCCGCGTGCTGCCCACGGGTGATATAGTCCTCATCCAGGGCAAAGTCGAGCCAGACCGATGTCTCGCTGGCTTCACCATCGGCATCGGTGACCTTGGCGATAAAGTGCTTCTCATAGCGGCGCTTGCGATAGGCCTCGGCGAGATTGGCGCACACTGACCGGGATGACCGCCTGATCTGGCCGGTCAGCGCATAGCGCTCCTCAACCGGGAACGATTTTGTGACCTGAAAAATCTGCGTAGCCAGCCGGTATGCCAGCTGGTAGACCTTTAGATCCTTGAAGCTGCCGCCGCTCATTCAGCGCCCTTCTGTACTGCTACTGCCACTGCCACTGCCAACCGTTACCGTGCCGCCAGCGGTATCACGGCCTGCACCAGGTCGATCAACTCGCCCATAGTCACGGCAATAATTTCCAGGGCCGGCCGGGGGTAAACACCCAGCCCTATGATCAGCACCAGCAACGGCGTCAGCATGGCAATCTCACGCCCGGACAAGTCTTTCAGAGAGGCCCACTTTTCGTTCGCCGGCCCCTGGAAAATGCGCTGGAAGGCCCGCAGGAAGTAGGTGGCATTCAGCAGTATGCCGATGGTGGCGATGATGGTGAGGGTCCGGAAGGCGGAGAAGCCGCCGATGAACGACATCAGCTCGCTGACAAAGGCGGACAGGGCCGGCAGTCCCAGGCCGGCAAAAAAGGCCACCGCCGTAAAGGCGGTAAAAATGGGCAGGTGGCCGGCCAGGCCGCCGAAGCCGAGCTTGCCCCGTAGCGATTCGTCCTCGTAATCCTTGGGATAGACGATAAAGCGGTGGTGGGCCTGGTCATAGAGGACCCCCACCAGCATAAAGAGCATGGCCGTGATGATGCCGTGGTTGAACATCTGCAGCACGGCTCCGTTCAAGCCCGCTTCGGCGCCACCCCGGTTGGTGCTGACGATAGCCGACATGCCCAGCAGCACAATACCCATGTGGCTCACCGATGAATAGGCCACCATGCGCTTCAGGTCGACCTGGGCGATGGCGTTGGCCGCCCCCCAGATGATGTTGATCACCCCCAACAGGGCCAGCATGTAGGCAAAGTAGACCGCCTCCGCCGGCAGCAGGGGAAAGCTGATCCGCAGCAGACCGTAGGTGCCCATCTTCAGCAGCACGCCGGCCAGGATCACCGATACGGCCGTCGGCGCCTCCACATGGGCCAGCGGGAGCCAGGTGTGGAAGGGGAATATGGGCACCTTGATGGCGAAACCGATGAACAGGGCCAGCCAGATGAGCCAGCGCATGTCAACACCCCACAACTGCACATCAATATGGCGGGCCTGCTCGATAAGGATGATCAGGTTGAAGGTGTGCGGTTCGGTGTAAAAATAGAGTGCCAGCATGGCCAGCAGCATCAGCACCGAGCCGAACAGGGTGTACAGGAAAAACTTGATGGCGGCGTACTGGCGCTGGGGTCCGCCCCACATGCCGATCAGGAAATACATGGGCAGCAGCATCACTTCCCAGAACATGTAGAACAGGAAAAAATCGAGCGATACGAAAACCCCCATCATGCCGGCGTCCAGCAGCAGGAACAGGCTGAAGTAACCCCGCGGGGCCTTGGTGATGTTCCAGCTGGTCAGGATCGCCAGGAACGACAACAGGGCCGTCAATAAGACCATCGGCATGGAGAGGCCGTCCACCCCCACATGGTAGAAGATGTTGAAAGAGGGTATCCACTCGGCCATGAAGGTGAACTGCATGCCCACGGCACTGCGGTCGAATGTGCCGAGCAGCCAGAGGGCAACCAGCAGCTGCAGCCCGGTGGCCCCCAGGGCGATCCATTTGAACAGATCGGCCTTGTCCTTGGGCAAAAAGAGCATGGCCAGGGCGCCGGCTACGGGCAGAAAAACGAGAATGGTCAGTACGGAAGATGCCATAGAATCAGGTTCCTCTATGCTGGCAGGTCAACATGTTCGGCCAGCGGCTTATCACAACTGGCTTGCCACGAAAAAGACAATCATGCCTCCGGCCAGGGCCCACATGAGGTAGTTCTGGACCCTGCCGCTCTGCAGTTTGCGTCCGGTTGCGCCGATGCGCTGGGTCAGCCGGCCGATGCCGTCGACGAGGTACTGGTCGAGCCAGACGTAGTCGAGCCAACCGGAGGCATTGCCTCCCCGGACCGTATTACGCCCCAAACCGTCGATGAACCACTGGTCCCAGAAGTTCCAGTCGAGCCAGGCCACCACCTCCGTCAGCCAGAGGAACGGCCGGTAAATCAGGGCGTCGTAAATCTCATCGAAGTAAAATTTGTAGAACGATAGCTGGTACAGCCCCACCCGCCGGAACTGCCGGGCGATGGCAGCCGCGTTGATCAGGCTGAGCAGGTAGACCAGCACCGCCAGCAGGATGCCCCCTCCGGCCACGGTCAGGGATAGATTCACCGCCGTATCGTGGGCCTCGTGCCAGCCGTGTTCCAGGTGCTCCACCCCCAGATCGGCGTGGCCGGTGAGGTTTTCAACCTGGGGCAGGGCCTCGGTGAGCCAGCCCTCCGAATTCAGCGGATTGACCTGGGGCAGGGTAAAGAACAGGGCAAAACTGAGCGCCGCCAGCAGCACCAGCGGTCCGGTCATCGCCGGTGGCGACTCATGGACATGCGCGTGGACCGCCGCATCGGCCGGTTTGCCGTGAAAGGTCATGAAGATGAGCCGGAACATGTAAAAGGCGGTGATGGCCGCCGCCCCGAATCCGGCGATGGGAAACAGCACGGCCCACCAGGCGGAGTTCTCGCCGGCAAAGGCCAGGGTACCGGCCAGGATGGCGTCCTTGCTCAGGAAGCCCGAGAACAGCGGCACGCCCGATATGGCCAGGGCGCCGATGACCATGGTGATCCAGGTGATGGGCATTTTTGAGCGCAAGCCGCCCATATTGCGCATATCCTGGGCATCCGTTTCGTGGTCGTTCCGCTGCTTAAGGGCGTGATGCAGGGCATGGATCACCGACCCGGCGCAGAGGAACAGCAGTCCCTTGAACATGGCGTGGGTGGCCAGGTGGAAGAAGGCGGCCTGTTGGGCGCCCAGACCGACCGCCATCACCATATAGCCGAGCTGGCTGATGGTGGAATAGGCCAGGACCCGCTTGATGTCAACCTGGGTGATGGCAATCAGCGCCCCCAGCACGGCCGTAATGGCGCCTATGGTGGCCACAAACAGCAGTGCGGCGGGGGTCAGGATGGGGAACAGGCGCACCGTCAGGTAGACCCCGGCAGCCACCATCGTGGCCGCATGGATCAGGGCCGACACCGGCGTGGGGCCTTCCATGGCGTCGGGCAGCCAGATATGCAGCGGGAACTGGGCCGATTTCCCCATCGCGCCCACAAACACCAGCCCTCCGGCCAGCGACAGCAGGCCCATCTGTCCGGCGAAAAGGTTGGCCCCGTCCACGTCCACCAGTTCATACAGGCCGTGGAAAGTGAACGTGCCGGTGACCGACCAGAACAGCATGATGCCGATGAACATGCCGATGTCCCCCACCCGGTTGGTGAGGAAGGCCTTCTTGCCGGCGCTGGCCGCGGAGTCCTTCTCGAACCAGTGGCCGATGAGCAGGTAGGAGCTCAGCCCCACCAGCTCCCAGAACATGTACATCATGATCAGGCTGTGGGCCAGCACGATACCGTTCATCGAAAAGGTGAACAGGCCCAGGTAGCCGAAATAGCGGGTGTAGCGGACATCACCGCGCAGGTATTCCACCGAATAGAGGTGCACCAGCGAGGAGATCAGGGCCACGATCACCAGCATGGTCACGGCCAGGTTGTCGAGCTGGAAGCCGAGGGTGATACTGAAATCGCCGATACTGAACCACTCCACCTCCGGGTGGTGGTCCATGGGGGTGCCCAGGACCACCGTCGCCAGCATGCTGGCCGCCAGGATCAGGGTGGCGAAGAGCGCCGCCACTGAAATCCAGACCCCCTTGGGCCCCAACCGGCGGCCGAAAAATATCTGCAGGACAAAGGAGGCCAGCGGCAGAAAGAGAATGAGCAGGGCGAACGTGCTGCGGATGTCCACGGCTAGCCGCTCATCTCGTGGGCTTCGTCCACATTGACGGTCTGGAAGTTCTTGTAGAGGTTAATGATGATAGCCAGCATCACCGCCGCCTCGGATGCGGCCATGACGATGACGAACAGGGCGAACACATGGCCCGGCAGGTGCTCGCCCAGCCCCCCGAAGCGGTTGAAGGCCACAAAGTTCAGGTTCGCCGAATTGAGGATCAGCTCGATCCCCATCAGGATGGCCACCCCGTTGCGGCGGGTCATGACCCCGTATAGCCCGAGGCAGAACATGACAATGCTGATAAACAGGTATGACTGCAGGCTATCCATCTTCTCTCCGCGACAGATAGGCCGCGCCCAGCAGGGCGACGAGCAGCAGCACCGAGGCCACCTCGAAGTGCAGCAGATATTTTGTCAGCAGCGAGGTGCCGATGATGGTCACCGTGCTCTCGGGCATGACCTGCTCGCCCTCGTGCCAGGGGGTGCGGAACAGCAGCGACGTCAGGCCCATGAACAGGAAAAAGACCACCACGCCGGCCAGCGGCCGGTTGGGCATATGGGTCTGGAGCAACACCGCCGAACTGATCCGCTGGGTCAGCATCACGCCGAAAATAATCAGCACCAGGATGCCGCCCACGTAGATTATCACCTGGGTGGCAGCCAAAAAGTCGGCATACAGGTAGACATACAGGCCGGCCACGCCGAACAGGGTGCCCATCAGGGCCACCGCCGCATGGACCAGGTTCCGGGCCGTGACCACCCAGAAGGAGCTGGCGATAACCAGGGCGGCGATGCCGGTGAAGCCGAACTCCGCCAAAGTCGCTAGGCCTCCAGCTCGGCCAGGATGGCCTCGGTGTCGCTGTCCAGTTTGCCCAACCCTTCCAAGGTGGCCCGGATCTCTCCGGCGGCCTCTTTGGGGGAGCCGCCCTGGCGGGTGATCTTGTTCAGGATCGCCTTGGCTTTGCCCCGGGCCACCCGGTCGGGGATGCCGTTGAGGACAGTCAGGTCGACCCCGGCCTTGGCCTGGGGGGCCTCTTGGGCTGCCGGCGTAGCAGTATCAGCCGCTTCCGGGGTAGTGGCTTCCGTGGCCGGCGCTGCTTCCGCGGTGGCAGCCTCCGGGGCTGGCTCGGCCGCCGCTTCTGGCGCATCCCCGGGCTTCTCGATGGTGGCGGCCGCCAGATTGGCCAGCGCAGCTTCGTAATCCGGATCCCATTTTTCGGCCTTTTCCAGGGCTGCTTTTACCGCCTCGGCCGCCGCGGGGGCCTCGTTGCCGGCCCGCACCGCCGCCATGGCGGCCTTCTTGGCCAGGCCCCGGGCCACCCGGTCGCCGATTTCGCCCAGGGCGGTCATATCAATCTTCGGCTCGGTGATGGCCTTCTTCTTCGGCTTGGCGGCCACTTCGGCTGCGGCCTCCGGGGTGGTCACCACATCCACCGCCTCGGCCATGGGAGCAACCTTGGCCAGCTCGGCCTCGCGGCGTTCCCGGCGCTTGGCCCGGGGATCGGACGTGCCCACCACCTTGGCCAGCTCGGTTACCTCCTCATCGGTGGCGCTGGCGAATTCGTACACCAGGGCGTTGCGGTCGCTGACGGAAAATTCGTAATCGATCTCGTGCTTGTCCGCGTTGGGGCCCCCCACCATGTAGATGCATTCCTCCGGGCAGGGGTAGATACACAGGTTGCAGTAGCAGCACTCGGCCATGTCGATGTCGAAGCGCACCACCAGCAGCTTCTTGGCCGTTCCGCCGGAAGTGGCGCTGGGCTGGGTCGAGTGGGGGATCGTGCCCAGTTCCATCTCCTTGGGCACTTTGATGGTCTCGATTTTGATACAGTCCACCGGGCAGACCCGCTCGCACTGCAGACAGCCGATGCAATCGTCGATATCGACATGCAGCCGGGAGCGGATCACATTGTACTGGGTCTCCTCGAACCCGATGTGGCGCTCCGGGATGGGCCACTTTTCACGGGGATACTGCAGGGTGGCGTTAAGCGTGCGCTTGTTGCGGAAGTGCCACAGGGTCACCCGCATGCCGTCCACCAGGGATAATATTGCCACGCCGATATTTCTGAAATATGCGCTCATTTCCGCTTACTCTCCGATCCTATGCTAAAAGCAGTTCCCACAAGCCGACGAAGAAGATATTCGCCAGGGCGAAGGGCAAAAAAACTTTCCAGGCGGTGTACATCAGCTGGTCCGGGCGCAGGCGGGGGAACGTCCAGCGGAACCACATCATCGTGAAAATCAGAAAGGCCACCTTCCCCATCAGCCAGAACAGGCCCCACAGGGGACCCGACAGGTAGTACCAGCCCTCCGGCACACCGAACATCCGCAGGATGCCGGCCACCGGCGACAGCCAGGCCCCCAGAAATACGATCGCGGTCATCAGCGATATGATCACCATGCTGGCATATTCGCTCAGGAAGAACAGCGACCAGCGGAAGCCGGAGTACTCGGTCATGTAGCCCGCCACCAGCTCGGACTCGGCCTCAGGCAGATCGAAAGGGGTCCGGTTCGCCTCGGCCACGCCGGAAACCAGGAAGATCATAAAGGCCACCACGGTAAAGGGGCTGTGGATGATGAACCAGCGATTGTCCTCCTGCCACTGCACGATATCGGAAAACTGCAGGCTGCCGGCCACCATCACCACCAGCAGCAGCGACATGCCCAGGGGCAGCTCGTAGCTGATGATCTGCGCCGCCGAGCGCATGGCCCCGTACAGCGACCACTTGTTGTTGGAGGCCCAGCCGGAAAGGATGATGCCGATGACCCCCACCGAAGTGATGGCGGTGATAAAAAAGACGCCGATGTTGAAATCGGAAATGACCATGCCCCAACCGATGGGCAGACCGATGAAGGCGGTAAAGGCGGCCCCAAACAGTATGAAGGGACCCAGGATGAACAGCGGCCTGTCCGCATCCGCCGGGATGGTGTCTTCCTTGCCAAGCAACTTGATGGCGTCGGCCAGGGTCTGCCCGATGCCGCCCCAGAATTTCTTGCCCCCCCTGAAGCCGAAGATGCCCACTTCCATCGGCCCCAGCCGGTCCTGCATGAAGGCCGACACCTTGCGTTCGAAGTAGACCGCTACCAGGGCGTTGAGGCTCATGAACGTGAACACCGCCAGGGCCAGTATCCCCGCCACAAAGACGGCCACAATGGCGGGGCTCATATCCGGTAGCCAGGTCAGGCCATTGAACCAGCCGGTGAGGGAATCGGTGAAAGAGGTCACCGGTCGATTTCACCCAGCACGATATCGAGGCTCCCCAGGATTGTGACGATGTCGGAAATCATCCAGCCGGCGCCAATCTCGTTGATCACCGACAGGTTGCAGAAGGCCGGCGAACGCATCTTCACCCGGTAGGGAACGTTCTTTCCGTCGCTGACGATGAAGTAGCCCAGTTCGCCGCGGGGGCTTTCGCCCCGGAAGTAGATGCTCCCTTCCGGCGGCCGGACCTTCTTGGGCAGCGCCTCAAAGACATCCCCCTCGGGCAGTTGGGCCAGGGCTTGGCGCACGATCTTTATGCTCTCGCGCATCTCCTGGATGCGCACGAAGTAGCGGTCCCAGCAGTCGCCGAGGGTGCCCATTTCGCCGGTCCCCAGCACCGTGTCAAATTCGAAGCGGTCGTAAATGGAATAGGGCTCATTCTTGCGCAGGTCCCAGCTGACCCCCGAGCCCCGCAGCACGGGACCGGTGCAGCCGTAACTGATCGCCACATCCGCCGGCAGCACGCCCACATCGCCGGTGCGCTCGATGAAAATTTTATTGTAGGTCAGGATGCGGTTATACTCGTCGATCTTGGGCTCAAAGTAGTCCAGGAACTCGTTGGCGTACTGCACAAAATTCTCCGGCAGATCGTGGGACAGGCCGCCGATCCATATATAGTTGTACAGCAGCCGGGCGCCGCAGGTGTACTCGAACAGGTCGAGGACCCGTTCCCGGTCCCGGAAGCAGTAGGTAAAGGGGGTGATGCCGCCCACATCAAGGCCGAACGTGCCGACCCCCATAAGGTGGCTGGCGATGCGCTGGAGCTCGACCATGATGATGCGGATGTACTCCACCCGGTCGGGCACCTCCAGCCCCATCATCTGCTCCACCCCCAGGGCATAGATATGGTTGTTGGCCATGGATGCCAGGTAGTCACAGCGGTCGGTAAAGGGAATCACCTGCTCGTAGGAGAGGTTTTCACAATGCTTCTCGAAGCAGCGGTGGAGATAGCCCAGGTGCGGTTCGATGTGGGTGACAATTTCGCCGTCGGTGCGGATCTTGAGCCGCAGGACGCCGTGGGTGCTGGGGTGCTGGGGCCCCATGTTGAGCACCATCTCCTCGGTTTCCACCACGCCGAAATTGGACGATTTGCTGTCGGTCGCCGTCATTCCCAGCCGCGCTTGTCCTTGGGCACCGGGATGCCCCGGTAGTAGTCGGGCGTCAGATAATCCTTTTTAAGGGGGTGCCCCTCCCAGTCATCGGGCAGCAGAATGCGCCGCAGATCGGGATGCCCCTCGAAGGTCATGCCGAAGAGGTCGTAAGCCTCCCGCTCGTGCCAGTCCGCCGTCCGCCAGATGTCGGCGACGCTGGGCAGGCTGCCACCGTCCCGGGGCACCTTGATGCGCACTTCCAGCTTGTGTTTGTGCTGCATGGAGAACAGGTGGTAGATCACCGCCAGGCTCCCCTCCGGCCCCTCATCATAGCCCGAGAGGCACATCAGCGCGTCGAATTGGAGATCGGCGTCATCGATCAGGTGCCGGGCCACTTCCCGCCAGCGGTCAGGGGTCAGCTCCAGGTGCTCTTCCTGGGCAGCATCCGCCACCAGGGCCTCAGGTTGGGCCCCGCGCACCGATTTAACTATGCTTTGAAGATCCATCTGCCACAGTCCGGCCGGACTGTCCTCAGGAGACCTTCCGCAGGGGCGTTTCTTCCCTGATCTGGCGTTGCAGCTCGTTGATGCCCTGGATCAGCGCTTCCGGCCGGGGCGGGCAGCCGGGCACATAGACATCGACCGGCACCACCAGGTCGACCCCCTTGAGCACGTGGTAGCCGTACTGCCAGTAGGGTCCGCCGCTGTTGGCGCAACTGCCCATGGATATCACGTACTTCGGATTGGCCATCTGCTCGTAGAGCCGTTTGATGCGGGTGGCCATTTTCATGGTCACCGTACCGGCCACGATCATCACGTCCGACTGCCGGGGTGAGGCCCGGGGCATGGCGCCGAACCGCTCCAGGTCGTGGCGCGGGGCAGCGGCGGCCATCATTTCGATGGCGCAGCAGGCCAGGCCGAACTGGAAAAACCAGGGCGAATTGGACCTGGCCCAGTTAAGCAGGTTGTCGAGCTTCTCGACAATGACGTTGTCCTGGTCAAATTTATGCACAAGGGAAAGAGCCATATCGTGTCCTCGATTATCCTGTCAGAGAAAAAGGGAGCGGCAGCGTTATTCTGCCGACCCGCGCAACTTGGCGTAGCGCCCCTGCCCGTAGGGCACCTTCATCTTCACCCAATCCAGGTCCCGGCGGCTCCAAACCGCCACCAGGCCGACCGTCAGGATTCCCAGAAAAATGAGCATTTCGATGAAGGCCACCCAGCCGAGATCCTTGAATACGACGGCCCAGGGGAACAGCAGCACAACCTCCACATCAAATATCAGGAATATCAGGGCGATAACGTAAAACCGAATGTTGAACTGTATCCAGGCCGGCCCTTCAACCTCCTCGCCGCACTCATACACCGACAGCTTCAGAGCGGTTTTCTCGGCCGGCGCCAAAATCCGTTGCAGGAAGAGTGCGACCCCGATCAATACGACCGACAGGACCGCAAAAACTGGGATGGGTGCAAAATCGCTATACAAGATATCCTCCCCTTATTACAGCCTGTAAAATTACCCAGCGGGGAATTTTCAAGTCAAGGCTTATACCGCGAGCCGGGAATCCATGGCGGCGGGCAACTTACGGGGTCCCGGTGAACGGTTGTACGGCTTCGCAGCCGGGCCGTAAATTTCTCTCCATGACCGCTCCCCTGAACCGCTTGCTGGTGGGCATCCTGCCCATCCTGCCCAAGGCCCTTGTGCGGCGCTTCGCCCAGCGCTATGTGGCCGGGGAGTCGGCCGCGCGGGCCCTGGCCGTGGCCGCAAAACTGAATGACCGCGGCTTCCAGGTGACGCTTGATATCCTTGGTGAGCATGTGCAGACGGCCGGGGGGGCCGCCGATGTGACCGCCGCCTACAGCCACCTGTACGGGGAGATTGCCGCCGCCGGCGTGCAGGCCAACATATCCCTCAAGCCGACCCACCTGGGCCTCGATCTGGGGACCGATGTCTGCCTGGCCAACCTCCGCCTGGTCATGGAGGCCGCCCGGCAGCAGGACAATTTTCTGTGCCTGGACATGGAAAGCTCGGCCCAGACCGACGACACCATCCGGCTCTACCGGCAGCTCCACAGCAGCTATGCTAAGGTCGGACTGGTGCTGCAGGCCTACCTGAAGCGGAGCGCCGCCGATCTGGCTGACCTGATGTCCGCCGCTCTCAATGTGCGCATCTGCAAGGGGATTTACCGGGAACCGCCCGAGATCGGCCTGCAGGACCGGGCCGCCGTCAATGACAATTACACGGCCCTGCTGCGGCAAGGTTTCGAGGGCGGGGCCAGCATGGCCATCGCCACCCACGACCAGAAGCTCATCAAGGCCGCCCGCAGACTCATCGACGAGCTGCAGGTGCCGCCGTCGCGCTTCGAGTTCCAGGTGCTTTACGGCGTGCCCATGTCCGGAACACTGGAGCGGCTGCTGGCGGCGGGCTATACCGTGCGGGTTTACCTGCCCTTCGGCGAGGACTGGCACGACTATGCCCTCCGGCGGCTCAAGGAAAATCCGGCCATCGCGGGCTATATTCTGAAGAACATGCTGCGGCGCAGCTAACCGGCGGGAGTCGACATGAATGCCAGCGATGCAGAACTGCGCACCATGCTGGGAGAAAAAACCATTGCCGTTGTGGGGCTGTCTCCCCGGCCGTGGCGGCCCTCCAACAGCGTTTCCCATTACATGCGGAGATACGGCTACCGCATCATCCCGGTGAATCCGGGGCACGATAAAATCATGGGGCTTAAGGCTTACCCGAGCCTGAGCGCCATCCCTGAGCCGGTTGGTATTGTGGATGTTTTCCGGCGGGCCGAGCATACCCTGCAGGTCGCCGAAGAGGCCGTGGCCATTGGTGCGCGGGCCTTCTGGCTGCAGCTGGGCATTGTCAACGACGCTGCCCTGCAGGTCGCCGTTGAAGGGGGCCTGCTGGCGGTTCAGGACAGGTGCATTAAAATTGAGCACGCCCGGCTGGGCCGGCCGCGTCCGGGCCTGTAGCGCCGCTCAGCCGTTGCGGCCGCCGGTGTCGCCGGACCAGCCCATCTTGGTCCGCAGCACCTGGTAATAATCCCAATCTGCCAGGCGCACCAGTTTGATATTCCAGCGGGCCCGGCGGGCCGTAACCACCGCCTTGCTGTCGATGTCGATCATCACCTGGCCATCGAGAATCAGGGCGATCTTCTCCTCCTGCTCGGCAAAGCGGATGACGACCCGGTCGGTACTCGGCACCACGATGGGCCGGGCCGATAGGGAATGGGGGGAAATGGGCGTGATGGTCAGCGCCTCCAGGGTCGGCACGACGATAGGCCCCCCGGCCGCCAGCGAATAGGCGGTCGAGCCGGTAGGGGTCGCCACGATAAGGCCGTCGGCCACGTACTCGTTCAGCTTCCGGTTGGAGACTTCCACCCGCGCCTTCAGCAAACGTGGCGAAGCGCCCCTGGCCACCACCAGATCGTTGATGGCGTAGTAGGTTTGCACCTTTCCCGCAGCCTGCAGATCGACGGCCAGCACCATCCGCTCATCGAGCTGGTAATCGCCGGCCAACACCTTTTCCAACGCCGTGTAGGTGCCGGCTACGGGCACCTCGGCCAGGAATCCCAGCCCACCCATATGGATGCCCAGGATAGGGACATCCGCCTTGCCGATGATGCGGGCGCTGGAGAGCAGCGTGCCGTCGCCGCCGATGGAGAGCATGATGTCGGCATGCTTGACGATAACGGCCGTGGAATAGATTTTCACTTCCTTCGGGGCCTGGTAGCGGCTGCCCACCAGACGGTCGGTGAGGGCCACCTGCTGGCCTTTATCCAGCAGCCACTGGACCAGGGGCGGCAGAATCTCCCACAACTCGGTTTTCCGATAGTTGGCGATGATGCCGAAAGTCGTCACGCGTCCGGCTCCCCGGCCGCTGCGGGCAGGCCCGGTTCCTCCCGGAAACCGCCGTCGTCCTTGAGCAGCGTCTTGATCTGCTCCTCCGCCGCGGACAGTTGCTCGTGGCACAGCGCGGCCAACCGGCGGCCTTCGGCGAACAGTTCCACCGAGCGGTCCAGCCCCAGCGACTCATTTTCCAGGGCGCCAACGATCTCGCCCAGCCGTTCCAAGGCCGCCTCAAAGCTCAACTGCGGAACCTTCTTTTTCGGTTTGGCGGTCACCGTCCCGGCCCCAGTTCCCCGGCCCGGGCTGGCGCCGTGCCATCGGCAAAACGAATCTGCAGCAGCTCCCCGGAGCGCAGCTCCCGCTTGCGGGCCACCGGCTCACCGGACGCCTCCCGGGATACCAGGGCATAGCCCCGCTCCAGGGGCCGCTGGGGATCGGCCGCCTCCAGCAGGCCCTGTGCCGCCCGGGTGCGTTGCCGGAAATTGTTGAGCAGGTGCGTCATGGCTCGATCAAGCCGGCCCTGCTGGTCCCGGGCCGTCTGCCGGTAAATTTCGATGGGCCGGAGGGGCTGGCGAAAGGCGTACTGCTGCTCCAGCGAATGCAGTTGACGGCCCATCTCAGCCAGCCGGCGCCGGAGCTGGGATTCCAGCAGCTGGGTCTGTTCATCCAGCAGCTGCAGAAAGCCCTCCCGCTCGGGAACGGCCAGCTCGGCAGCCGCGGATGGCGTCGGCGCACGGACATCGGCGGCCAGATCGCACAGGGTCATATCGGTTTCGTGCCCGATGGCAGAGATGACCGGCAGGGGGCAGGCCGCCACCGCCCGGACCACCGCTTCCTCGTTGAACGGCCAGAGGTCCTCCAGGGAGCCGCCCCCCCGGGCCAGGATCAGCAGATCGGCCGCGCCGTGGGCCACCTGCTCCGCGATGGCGGCCACGATATCGGCTGCGGCCTGGGCCCCCTGCACCAGGGTGGGCCGCAACAGGGCGGTCACCTGGGGCGCCCGCCGGCGCAGCACGTTCAGCAGGTCATGGACGACCGCGCCCGTCGGCGAGGTGATCAGTCCCACGGTCAGCGGGAAGCTGGGCAGGGACTGTTTCCGGGCCGTCTCAAAGAGGCCTTCACCGCGCAACCGCTCCCGCAGGGCCTCGAACTTGAGCCACAACGCCCCCTCCCCGGCGGGATAGAGGTTTTCCGCCACCAGCTGGTACTGGCCCCGCACCTCGTACAGGGTCAGGCGGCCCTGGGCCAGCACATGCTGGCCATCCCGGGGCCGGAAGGTGAGACGGGCGTTGGCCGAGGCGAACATCACCATAGGCAGTTGGGCCTGGCTGTCTTTGAGCGAGAAATACATGTGCCCGGAGCTGTGGTGCTTGAAATTGCTGATCTCGCCCTCCACCATGATCCGGCCGAGGGCCCCTTCCAGCAGCTGCCGGGCCTGCCGGTTCAGGTCGGAGACGGAGAGTACTTCTAATGGTCCGGGAAGGGGCATTTAGCCGGGCGGGTCGGGCCTGCCGGCCTGCACCCAGGCCCACTGCCACAGGGAGGCCAGCCGCACCGCCGCCAGCTCCATGCGGTCCCAGGCCAGTTGGCCTGCGCCGGCATAGAGCTTATCGAGGTAGCCTGCGGGCAGGCTGGCCACAGCAACGTTGAAACGGGCCTCCGTGAGGGCCTGGCGCTGTTCCCCAGTGAGCCCCTGGCGGGCCCGGCTGTCGGCATCCAGCAGCGCCTGCAGGTGCCCATAGGATTCTTCCAGCCAGCCGAAAATAGCGGGGGCCAGGCTGTCGATCGGCACCAGCGGCGGATTGTCCGGCTGGTAGCGCTCCAGAAAGTGGCTCACCATGACGCTCTCGAACAAGCTGTGGACGCCGTCATTGCCCGAGTCTTTGCCGTCGTAGTTGACGGTGGTGTGCAGCGGCTGGTGGCCGTCGCCGATAAAGTGTCCCAGGTCGGCAGAGAGGACCAGCACCCGCTCCCATTCCCCGGCCGCCATCGCGTCCCGGAGCGCTTCGGTGAGCCCCACCGCATGCCAGGGCAAGGTGCCCCATTTGGGCAAATTCTCCCGGCCAAACCGCTCCTCGGCCGCCCGGCGGTTATGGGGCAGGCCGGCATAGGGGCCGTCGCCGTAGTACTCGAAATCGATGTAGTGGCTGGGAGCCTCTTCCGGGCTGTAGCGCTTGCGCTGGTCCGCATCGGTGGCCAGGGCCACCAGCCAGCTGCTGTGGGCCCGGTAATAATCACCCAGAGGCGCCGGGAGGAGCTCCACGGCATGGCGGTTAATGCGCCTGTGCGCCGGGAAACCCCAGCCCCAGGCCGTTTCCGATGGAAGCAGCAGCACGGCCAGCAGTACTGTGCTGATCGTGAGCCGCATCCCCGCCCGCTGCATGCCGGGTCTCCTGACGCGCCAGAGGTTAGCGCAGTTTCTTCTTGTGCCGGTTGGCGCGCAAGCGCTTCTTGCGCTTATGCGTGTTGATTTTCCGTCGTTTCCGCTTTCGTCCACAGGGCATGCTGTCTCGCTTCGCTAAAAAAGGTTAACTGTAAAAAATAACTGCTACCGCTTAACGGCCGGCGCTCAGGGCCTGATCCACAGCCCCGCGCAGTGACTTTGAGGGCCGGAAAACCGGTACGAACCGCTTCCCCAGCATCACCGTCTCCTGGGTGGCCGGATTGCGGGCCTCCCGGGGCTGCCGGGTGCGGACCGAAAAGGTGCCGAAACCGCGCAGTTCCACTTTCTTGCCCTGGCTGAGGACTTCCTGCACGATACCGAGCAGTCCGTCCACAACCGTCTCCGTCTCCACCCTGGTCAGGCCCGTCATCTGGGCCAGAAACTGGATGGTTTCACTTTTGGTCAATCCCGTTTTTTTTCCCAGGATTGCGTCCAGGTCGCCGCTGTTCAAACCTACCTCCTGACTACCACATTCGATACTACCACATCCGATACTGGGGCATCAACTGGGGATAAATGCTTTCGGAGGCCAGGTCGCCAATGATCCAATCCAAAAGCGTCCGCCGGCGGCGCTCCACCGGCCGCACCACTTCCGGCCGCTTATCGCTGCCGGTCATTGAGCCGGCCAAGTTTACGGCATCTTCATAGGTTCCCAAAAGGTCTATCAGGCCCAGTTGCAACGCTTCCCGGCCGGTAAATACTTCCCCGGTGGCCATCTGCCGCACCGCCTCCAAGCTCAATCCCCGCTCCTTCGCCACCACGTTGATGAACTGATCGTACAGGTCGTCGATGATGCGTTGAAAGCTGGCCCGGTCCGCCGCCGTCGGCACGCGATAGGGCGAGCCGGCGTCCTTCAGCGCCCCGCTTTTGACCACCTCCACCTGGATACCGAGCTTCTCCAACAGACCTGTCGCCACCGGAAAATCGAGGATAACGCCGATGGAGCCGGTGGCCGTGCCGGGCGCCGCCATGATGGTATCGGCCCCCAAGGCCACGTAAACGCCGCCTGATGCGGCCACGGTCCCCATGGAGGCCACCACCGGCTTGTCGCCCTCGTCCCGGACCTTGGCCAGCTTGGCGTAAATCTCCTGGCTGGCCCCCACGGTGCCGCCGGGAGAGTCGATGCGCACCAGGATCGCGTCGATGTCCTTGCGCCGGGCGAATTGGTCGATGCGCTCGACAATCTTCCGGCTGTCCAGGATCGGCCCGCGGATATCCACCACCCCCACGCGGGGTCCGCCGCTGACGGTCCAGTCCTGCCGCCCGGGCCGCTGGAACAGATTCAGCAACATCAGCAGCATGATGCCCCCGGCCACCAGCAGCGTCCATTTCAGGACCCGGTCATAGCGGCTGCGGCTCAACTCTCGCCCCTGACAATGACCAGCTTCTGGCCGGTGCGGATGCTGTTGCTGGTGGGGCTCATGCCGTTCCACATGCGCAGCTTCGACAGGCCAATATTGTGCGCCTCGGCGATGTGGCCCAGGGTGTCGCCGGGCCGGACAGTATAATAAATTTTCTCTCTCCCGGCCAGATCGGGGACCTTCGGCTTGGGCGGCACGGCCAGGGCGGCGCGGCCGTTCCAGCTCTCCGGCACCCAGATCACCAGTTTTTGGCCCACCTTGATGTTGTCGGCGCTGCCCGGCCGGATGCCATTCCAACTGCGGATTTTCGACAGCCCCACATTGAAGGCCTCCGCAATAAACCCGAGGGCGTCATCGGGGCGGACGGTGTAATAGACTTGCTTGAGCCCCCTTGCAGAAGGCACCTCGGCCGGCCGGGCCGGCAGCGCCGAAGCCGTGAGAGGCACGGACAAAATCTGCCCCACCCGCAGGCGGTTGCGGTTGCGGATGTCGTTGGCCCGCACGATCCGGTTGATAGGCACCCCGTAGCGCTTGGAGATGGAATAGAGGCTCTCGCCCCGGCGCACCCGGTGCCGGCGCAACTGCACCGCAGCCAGCAGCTCCGGACCGACCTGGGAGGCGATGGCATCATAGTTGGCCAGGAACTGCTCCCGGTAGCCCAGCGGGATATTCAACTGATACGGTTTATCCTCCTCCACCGGTGGCGTTGCTTTCTGCCGCAGCTCGGGATTGAGCAGCGCCAGGGTATCGGCCGGAAAGCCGCCGATCTGGGCCAGAATGTCGAACGTCAGGCTGCGGTCCAGGGCCACCTTTTCCCAGGTGAGCGCCGCTTTAGGCGTCACCGTAAAGCCGTATTTTTCGGGATCCTGGGCGATCAGGAATGCGGCCATGATGTTGGGCACATAGTTGCGCGTCTGCCGGGGCAGCACGTAGAGTTTCCAGAAATCGCGGCTATCGTGAACGCGGATGGCCCGCCGGACCCGGGCCTCGCCGGTGTTGTAGGCCGCCATGGCCAGATACCAGTCGCCGAACTCGGCATACAGGTCCCTCAGGTACCGGGCGGCGGCGCGGGTCGATTTCTCGATGTCCCGGCGCTCGTCCCGCCACCAGTCCCTTTCCAGGCCGTAACGTTTGCCGGTGGAGGTGATGAACTGCCACGGTCCGGAGGCATGCTTCCAGGAATAGGCCCGGGGGTTAAGGCCGCTTTCCACCACGGCCATGAAGATGAAGTCCCGGGGGATCCCCTCCTCCTCCAGGATCGGCCCGATAATCGGGGCATACTGGGGAATCCGGTTGAGCCAGGCCTGCATGCTGCTGCGGCCCTGGGTATTGAAAAACTGGATAATCCGGGCCACATGGGCGTTGTGGGTCACGGGCATGCCACCGTTCCCCTCGCTGTCGATGGTGGATACAGGGCCCAGGTCGTAGGGCAGGCTGCGGGTGTAGCGGCTCAGCTCGTCGCGCAGGGCCGAGACGGTCAGGGAGGTCTCGTATTTCTCCAGGGTCCGGGTGTCGTTCTCGTAATAGGCCACGGTGGCATTCAGAAAGCGGTTGAACTCCAGGCGCTGGAGCTCGTCGATATAGGGCAGCTGCTCGATGTCGGACATGGCCTCGAACAGCAGGTCGAAATGGAAGGCCGCCTCCAGCGTATCCTCGCTCTTGTCGGCAATGATGGCATCGGTGAAAATCAGCCGGGCTTCGGTGAGCAGTTCGTCGAACCGGGAGATATCTTCTGCGGCCATCCAGGGGTCGCTGGCCGGCACCCCCTCACCGAGGGGCAGCCGGGCCTGGTCGGCCTGGCCCAGGGCGAGGCTCAGCCAGAGCAGCGCGGGCAACCAGCGCCAGGGGGCGAATTTTTGCAAATTCCGCATATCGGGGACGAATTTAGGGGCAGGTTGCCCCGGAAACACGGGTCAATTCAACAGCCGCCGCTACGCTCAGGGCAGTGTCAGCCGGTCACCGGGCAGCGGTCACAGTCTGCCGGACCACACAGCGTGCCCAGCCACTCCAGCCAACCCTGTTGCTGGCCGAAGCTGCGCGGCCACGGCTGGCCCAGCCGGTCCACCAAACGCCGCACCCGGCCGTAAAGGAAACCCCGGGGCAGATCGAACCAGGCCTGGAACCGTTCTGCGCCGGCGCGGGCGGCCTGCCGGGGGAGCAGCCAGTTGCCGGCCACTTCCACCCGGAATCCATGCCCCGGTGCGCCGTACCCCGCCCCCTGCAGCTCCTTCAGCAGCATCGCCAGATCGGCCCAGCCGGCCGCGCCCCAATTATCCTGGCCAGCGGGGCTATCCTGCCCCGCCCGGGTGCGCCAAGCCAGGGCACTGAGCAGCCGGGCTCTACGGCGCCTTGTCCGCCGGACCTGGCCAGGCGCCACATCGCCCTTCCCGCAGCCCACCGCCTCCAGGAACGGGTGCAGCCCGGCGGCGCCAGGGAGTTCCCGTTGCCAGGCTTCCAGCAGCGCTTCCGCCGCCCCAGTGGAACCGAGGCGCTCCGCCAGCAGCGCCAGTTCACCCTTACGGTCCAGCCGTTGCCAGACGGCCAGCCGGCGAAACCAGCGCTGGGCTGCCAGCAGCTGCAGCATATCGGTGGTCACGGCAGCGCTCAGGCCGGTTTTACCGGTTTCGCAGGGCCGCAGCGTCGGCCCGGACAGCGCCGGCAAGCGCAATGTCGGTACATCCCCGCCGGCCGTGGTCACCGCTGGCAGCGGTCCCCAGCCCACGACCTGAGCGAGCAGGCGGCTGTAGCGGAAATCGGGCCCGTGGCGGTGCGCCCTCCAGCCGGCCGATGTGGTATGAATCTCCACTTCGCCCCGGCGCAGGCTGCCATCGGGGAAACGGATCGCGGCCCGCCGGTAATCGGGACCGGGACCGCCGTTACGCTGGCCGGGATCGAGAATCAGGTAGGTGCCGCCGGTGCCGGCCGCCTGCCGTCCGGCGCAACGCTCCCACAGAGGGTACAGCTCGGCTTCAGCGGCCCGCTCCGCAACCCCGCAGCGGGGACGCTGGAAGGCAGCCGGCGGCTCAGCCGGGGGCGGCGAGCATGGCCTCCATGCGGCTACGGACCTCTGCGCGGAGCTGGCGGGCATCATCAACGGTCAAATTTCGGGTCTGGATCGGATCACCAATGGTAAGGCGCAGGGGGACCTGAGTCAAGTTAAGTCCGTCAGGCGGCAGGGCCTGGAAACTGCCGGTCGAGACCACCGGCACAACGGGCAGAGCGCTGCGGATGGCCAGCACGAAGCCGCCCCGCTTGAGCGGCTGCAGCTCGCCGGTCCGGGAGCGGGTCCCTTCCGGGTAAAGGACCAGGTTCACCCGCGTCCGGGCCAGTGTGACCAGGGTCCGCTCCACCGACCGCACGGCCTGGGCCCGGTTTGAGCGGTCCACCGGTATGCTGCCGACGGCCCGCAAGGTCCAGCCGAAGAACGGGATGCGGAACAGTTCGCGCTTGGCCATAAAGGCGATGGAGCCGGGCAGTATGGCAAAGGCCAGCAGGATGTCCAGGGCACTGTTGTGGTTGGGCATATAGATATAGCGAGCCCCCGGGGTCAGGCGCTCACGGCCGTCCACCTGCACTTTCAGCCCTGTAGACCAGAGTATCCAGCGCGACCAGGACTTGCTGTAGAGCCACATGGAGCGCTTGCGCCAGTCCACCAGGGCGGCCAAGATACAGAACAGGCCGCAGACCGCCGTGGCCAGAACGATATGGAAGCCAGCCCAGGCCAGGCGCAATTTCCGTCTCATAGGGGTTCGATAACCTCGGCGCCGAAATAGGATTGCAGCGCGGCGGGCAGGCGCACGCTACCATCGGGCTGCTGGCCGTTTTCCAGCAGCGCCGCCAGCAACCGGGGGGTGGCCACGCCGGAGCCGTTGAGGGTATGGGGGTAGTCGAGCTTGCCGGTGTCGCTGCGCCGGAAGCGGATATGCCCCCGCCGGGTCTGGAAAGCCTCGAAATTGCTGCAACTGCTCACTTCCAGCCAGCGCCCGGTGACCGGCGCGTGGAGCTCCAGATCGTAGCACTTGGCGGCGGCAAAGGAGAGGTCGCCCCGGCAGAGCTCCACCACCCGGTAGGGCAGTCCCAGCCGCCGGAGCACCGTCTCGGCATCCTCCCGCAGCGACTCCAGTTCGTCGTAGGAGTGGTCGGGATGGACAAATTTGACCAGCTCCACCTTGTTAAACTGGTGCACCCGCAACAGGCCCCGGGTATCTTTGCCGTAACTGCCGGCCTCCCGGCGGAAACAGGCGCTGGCAGCCACATATTTGAGCGGCAGCGCGGCCTCCTCCAGCACCTGCCCCCGGTGCAGATTGGTGAGCGGCACTTCGGCGGTGGGAATGAGGAACAGGTCGTCCTGGCCCACCCGGTACATGTCCTCCTCCAGCTTGGGCAGCTGGCCGGTGGTCAGGGTGGAGGCCCGGGAAGCCAGCAGAGGGGGCAGCACCTCCAGGTAGCCATGTTCGGCCGTCTGCAGATCGAGCATGAAATTCAGCAGGGCCCGTTCCAGCTTCGCCCCCCGGCCCGTGTAGAGCGGAAATCCCTGGCCGGTAATCCGGGCCCCGGCCGCGAAATCCACCAGCGCCAGATCGACCAGCAGATCGTGCTGATCCTTGGCCTCCGGCCCCGGCTGGGTCACTTCTCCCCAGCTGCTCACGGCCCGGTTGTCCGCCGCAGTGCTGCCGGCGGGAGTGGAGGGATGCGGGGCGTTGGGCACCTGCAGCAGATCGAGTTCCAGGGCGGCCTGCTGCTCCTGGAGCCGCTTGTCGAGGGCCTTGACCCGGTCTGCCAGAGCGGCCATGGCAGCGATATTTTCGGCGGCGTCCGATCCGGCCCGCTTCTGCCGGCCAATCTCCTGGCTCACCGTGTTGCGCTGGGCTTTCAGTCCCTCCACCTCACCGAGGAGGGCCCGCACGGCCCTGTCCTGCTCCAGTATGCTCTCAACCAAGGCCGGGCTCTCACCCTTGTCGGCCAGGGCGGCCCGGATGCGGTCCGGCTCCTGGCGAATGACTTTCAGTGGAATCATGGCACTTCCTGCCGGTCGTAGCGCCGGCGCTGTCCCGGCCCGGTTACCGCCCCTGGCCCCGCAAGATCACCTGCAGGGCCGGCAGCATGATCTTCAGATCGAGCCGCAGAGACAGAATCTCCAATTACAACAAATTGTACTTGAAGTTAGAACGGGCAGCGTCCGGGGAGGTACCATAGTTGCCCCTGATCGGGTGCCAGGCGGAGGCGCAGTCGGTCCGGGACCGCTTACTGTCCTTTGCTGCCGAGCACCACCCAGACTGTCATCAGCAGGATTTTGAAATCGAGGGTCAGGGAAAGGTTTTCGATGTAGAAGAAATCATATTTCAGCTTACGTTGAAAATCCTCAATGGAAGTATCATAGCTGCCTTGCAGCTGGGCCCAGCCGGTTATGCCGGGCCGGACCAGATGGCGGCGATGGTAGTACGGCAGCTCCGTCATGAGCCAATCCATGAATTTATACCATTCCGGACGGGGACCCACCAGGCTCATGTCGCCGCGCAACACATTGAACAACTGGGGCAATTCATCCACGTGCAGGCGGCGCAGAAAACGGCCCAGGGGGCTGATCCGTGCTGCTTCATCCCGGTCCTGGACAGGTATGCCCGGTTCTTCATCACGCTGAAACATCGAGCGGAATTTGTAAATGGTAAAGCGCTTGCCGTGCAGCCCCACCCGCTCCTGGGAAAAAATAATCGGCCCCCGGGATGTCAGCCGCACCATGAGGGCCACGACCACCATCAGGGGCGCAGTGACGATTAACCCCAGGACCGCGCCACAGATATCAATGGCCCGTTTGGCCGCAGCCTGAAAGGGGGTCAGGATCCGGGGATTGATGCGCACCAGGGGCAGGCCGTAGACCTGCTCCGTTTTGCCCTGGCCGGCCAGCACCTCATGCAGTTCAGGAGCAATCATAATGTCCACCGGTCTCCCATCAACGCGGGACAAAAGTTCCGTCAAGGACTCCGGAGTGGGATTTTCCCAGGTGATGACAATGTCATCGACGTTCAAGGCCTGGACGAGATCGGGCAGGGAGCGGGTATCCCCCACCACCGGTTTCAGCGGCGGGTCATCAGCCTGGGGCGCATCCGTCACAAAACCGACCACTTCATAGCCCAGGCGGCCACTGGCGGTGATCTGCCGGCTTATCTCCTGGGCCCGGCGGCTGGTCCCCACGATCAAGGTGCGCCGCATACCGATATGGAAATGATACAGTCCCTTCTGGATCGACCTGAGCAACATCCTGTAGGGTAGATTGATAGCGACAAACCCAACGGCCAGCCGGGTCAGCTCCACCGGACTCAGGGGAAAATCCAGGTTAAACAGCACCCCCAGCACAATGCCAACGACCGTGAGCCCAAAAACGGTGCGCAGGATATGGACCGCCTCATCCACCCGGCTCAGGTTGCCGGCCGGGCGATACAGGCCCGCCAGGAAATAGCCCCCCAGCAGGGCGAAATAATAACTTGCCAGCCAGGGATCGGGACGCCCCGCCAATCCGCCCACAGCGTCCAGTGCCATGCCGTTCAGGCCAACGATTCTGAACGCCAACAGCATGGCTGCCAGGTCGCCCAGCAGCAACAAAGTGACAATCGCCGGACGCCAGACCTTATTCAGCATAAGCCTGCTCATTGGGGGCCAGAGCCGCGGCCAGCGCCAGCGACTTGCCGGGACCGCACACTACGGTTTCCTGTCCCCGGCGCACAGCGCACCCACCCCCCTTAATGGACCTATGCCTGCGCATCATGCTTCAGGGTCAACAGGCCTTTGATAAACCCATAACCCCAGGATAATTGAATGCTGGCAAAGGCCATCGCAATCCAGACGATTCGTCCCTGGCCCTGCCGGTTGCGGGCGTCCAGCGCAAAACCTGCGGCAGAGGCAGCATAGACCAACAGTAGCAACCCCAGCAGATATCGGGCCGGGGGACTGAAAACAGCTCCGGCGGCCAAGCCTGCCAGCACCAGCAAAAAGAGCGGCGGTATGAAATGAAACCAGGAGACTGCCCCGTAGTGCCGGCGCAACATCCGGGCGCGAAGGAAGCCGTAGGTTAGCATCTGGCGGGCCAACGACCGGAAGGTCTGCCGGGGAAAGTAGCGCGTTTGAATCCGCGGGTCGTAATAAATCCTGTAGCCCGCCTGGGTCAGGCGATGATTCAGATCTGCATCGTCGGGAACGGTCCAGTCCTCTTCGAAGCGCCCCACGGTTTCAAATACTTTCCGCCGGTAAGCGCCGTACACAGCCGTTTTCACAAAGCCCGGTTTGCGCCGGTAGCGGTGAGGCACGGCCATCGCAAACGGGTGACTCATGGCAACACCGATGGATACCTGTTTCGGCGTCCCGCCGACATTCAGCAGGGTGCCGCCACTGCAATCCACCCCGGGCCGGCGCAGGTTCTCCAGGTTCATCTGCAAAAAACCGGGTTGCGCAGCGGCGTGGGCGCTCATAATGACGATCACCTCACCCCGGGCAGCCTCCAGCCCCATATTCAGGCTGTGGGGCGTTTTCCGGCCCGGATTATGCAGCAACCGTAGCGGAGCGCCGGCGGCTATAAACTGCTCCTTAACCACGGCTGCCGAGCGGTCCGTCGAGGCGCCATCCACCACCACTATTTCCAGCTTGCCGGGAGGATAGTCCTGATCCAGCATGGCCCGCAAACAGGCGGCGATGTGGCGCTCCTCGTTATACATGGGAATTATGACGCTCACCAACGGCCGCGCCTGCGGGTCGGCGAGCCAGGCCGGATCGAGCCCGGCAGCGGGGCGGGTGGCCGCTGGGCCCAGCGCCACGTCTTCCCCCCCCCCGCCGCATCCACGACCTGGGCCGGATTGCCGCCCACCACGGCGCCGGCCGGAACATCGGCGGTCACCACCGAACCGGCCTGGATCAACGCCCCCCGGCCGATGCGCACCGGCAGAATGGTGGCGTTGGCGCCGATCCGCACCCCATCTTCAATGTGGGTTTCCTCCCACAGGTCACGGGAGATAGCCGGCCGGCCCCCGCTGAAAGTATCGTTGATGAACATGACTCCGGCGCCGATAGTGCAGTCGTCGCCGATGGTCACGCCGTCACAGATAAAGCTCAGCGCTGCAATGCGGCAGCGGTCACCGATGGCGACCCCCTTGGTGATCTCGACGAACGGTCCCACCTCGCAATTTTTTCCCAGACTGCAGCCGTAGAGGTTCACGAAGCGGCCCAACCGGGTGCCGGCCCCGACCTGCACCTCGCGCACCGTGCGCTGCCCGTCTTCGATGGAGAGGAGCTGGTCATGATCGACAATCATGCTGCGCTCCCTTTCGGCAACAGCCGGGCGTAAAGGTCCAACAGGCGCCGCTCCTGCCGCTGCCAACTGAAGCCGGGCCGCAGCGCTCCTGTCCCTCCGGCCCCAGCGTCGTGCAGCCCGGCCTGGCGGCCGTTCCGGGAGAGGATATTTGCGACCTGGAGAATCCCTGCGGCGATGGACTCGGGCCGGGCCGCATCCACCCGGGCGCAGGCATGATAGTCCTCTGTCCAGGGCCGCCACTGGGGAATGTCGGAAACCACCAACCCCAGGCCCGCCGCCATGTACTCAAACAGTTTCAGGGGACTGCCTTGGGGATCGGCAGCGTTGGGCAGGGTGCAGACCAGTCCCAGATGGGCCTGCTGCAGACGTTCGATGACCTCGGGCAGTTGCAGCCAACCGTGGAAGGTGACGCGGGAAGCGAGGGGCTCGCTGCGCGGCCGGATGTCTTCCCCATACAGGTCCAGGGCCGCTTCCGCCCCGATGATATCAAGCCGGTAGTCCAGACCCTCAGGCAGGCGGCTGCAGGCGGCCAGGATTTCCCGGATGCCGCGGCTCGGCTGCAGGGAGCCGGCATAGATGATCCGCAGGGTCTGGCCCTGGCGGTACGCCGGCCGGGCGCCGTTTGAGGCGGCGAACATATCCAGTGGGGGATGGTTCTGTATGACTTGCAGGCGCGGATGGCGGTAGGCCCCGGCAATGGCGCTGCTGGCAGTGACAATGGCCCCGAGACCGGGCTGGGCGGCGGCCACCGTCAGCCGGTAAAGTCCCCGGGCCAGGGGCCGCAAAAAGGAGGGCAGCCAGGCCTTGGAGCTGATGTCTTCAGGCACCGCTTCGTGCACGTCGTATACCGTCTGCCGGCCGCAAAGACGGAGGAACATGGCCAGCGGCAACAGGTCGGGATCGTGGAAGTGAAACAGGCGGGCCCGGGAGCGCAGGGCACGTTTCCCCAGGGTCAGCCACTGCAGCGGCCGCAACCAGCGGGCCCGGGCCGGCAACCCTACCACCCGGATGCCCCGGTACCATTTTTCGCGGAACGGAGCCACAGCGTGCAGCTCCACCCGGTAGACCTTGGCCAGGCTGAGGGCCTGCCGGTAGAGGATGCGGGGATCGTCCCAGGGGTGGGCGGAAGAGGCAATCATGATGGTGGCGGGGGCCATCTCAGTCATCCTGATCCAGGCGGCGCATGACCCGGGCCGGATTGCCGGCCACCACCACATCCGGGGGGATATCTTCGGTCACCACCGAGCCGGCCCCGATGACGCTGCCGTTGCCGATCTGCACCGGATAGAGGGTGACGTTGGAGCCCATCGACACCGCCCGGCCGACCCGGGCTGCCGGGAGGCTGTAGGTTGCGGCCGAGGGCAACTCCGCCGCCGCCAGGAAGACCACCCCGTGGCCGATGAAGCAGTCGGGGCCCAGGGCAGCCTGCGGGCAGATGCGGGTATGGGACTGGACCCTGCAGCGGTCGCCGATAGCCGCGCCGGCTTCGATCTGCACGAACGTGCCGATCATGCAGGCGGCCCCGATCCGGCAGCCGTCAAGGTGGACATAGTTCCAGATGAGGCTCCCGGCCCCGACCTGCACCTGCGAGCAGTAGGCCGTGGGGGTGTCCAGATTCAGGGTCTGGGCTTGCCGGATCGAAAGGATTCTACCTCCTCCCACATAGAATTGACTGGAGCAGTCCAGCGCCCAACGTTCAGATCCGCCGAGGGCTGAGTTTCGACGCCGGGCTAAGGGACCATGACGCAAGATAGGCCGCGACCAGGAACCAGAGCAAGCGGTTGTCATTCAGGTCGCCTGAAAACATGGTCGAAAAGAAAAATGTAAATGTGCCCGCCAGCCACATGAAGGCTTCCGTGCTCAAGCGGCGGGTAGCCCGGGTAAACAGTTTGGGAATGATGAGCACAACCTGCCAGCAAAATACCAGGGCGCCCAGCAGGCCGAACTCGACCAGGAGTTCAAGGAAAAGATTGTGCGGATACCTGAAATCCCGCCAGGGGAAGAGGGCCGCGTACCCTGCCGTGCCGGACCCGAAAAAGAATTTTGACGGCTTGCTCGTCCATTCATCGTAGGCGATCTCGTATAGCCGGTAGCGTGAAGAGACCGAACTGGATATCTGCAGTCCCTGTTGGTCCACCTTCAGTTCGGCGGCGCTGAAGGCCAGGTAGCGCTTGGTCAACTCCGCCGGGGCCAGCCCCAAAAACAGGCTGATGACCAGGCCGATACCGACCAGGCCGCCGAAGAATATTCGCCGGGGGCGCCCCTTATGGAGCAGCCCGATCAGAACCCAGGCGGCCAGCAGGCTCAGTATGGGGCCCCGGGAGCCGGTGAGCAGGGCTGCGGTAAGCAGCAATCCGAGCAGGGGCAGCCATCTCCAGCCCCCCGTCTTTTGCCTGGCCCAAGCCGCCAGGATCATGCTGGCGGCAACAACCAGGAGCCGGGCGATGGATATCGGGTTCGCGCCCAGAATGCTCAAGCGGTGGGTGAGCGGATCGGTGATCGTGCCTGAAACAAGGCCCCACAGCTTCAGGAAGAGAAGCCCGGCTGCCATCACGGCATAGGCCACAAACAGGTACAGCACGATGCGGCTGTCCCGGGCGGAACGGATCAGCACGAGGGGTCCCAGGAACAGCAGCGGCACGATGAGGATGAAGCGGCCCGCTTTCTGCAGCGCCATCGGCATATCAGGCGCATGGACCACGGCCAGCAACATCCAGGTCAGCCAGGCCACAAATGCCATCAGCAGGTGACCGTGCCGGTTGAGGGCAGCCCGGCCGGTCGTATCCGTCAGCCGCCAGAGTATGACCAGCAGCGCCAGGCCGGCGAGAATAAGGGTCGGGTCGAAGAGTGTCAACGCCGGCACCGTGCTGATCAGAAATGCCTTCACCACCCCCAGGTTGGCCAGCGATGCCAATATCAAATGTTGATAGGCCAGCAAAATGCCAACTGCGGCCACACCGGCAACCAACAGCAGGGGGGCCAGGGGGTGCAGGATGGCCAGACCCAATCCGGCGGCATGCACCGAAGTGAGCACCAGCGCCCTGTTTCTGGCCGGGCGGTCCATCATGCGGGGGCGCCGCCGGAAACAGAGCGGGAAAGGGTCGCCCAGCGCTGCTGGAAAACGGCCCAGAAACAGGAAATCAGCAGAGTGAACAGTGTGGCCGAGATGACGATCAGCGCACGGTGGGGCTTGTATTTCTTCTGCGGCAGTTGTGGGTAGTCGAGGATTTGCAGGGTCGGCTCATCCTTGGCCGCCTTCAGCCGGGCCTGCTCAAGTTGGGGATACAGGTATTCCAGTATCGAACTGTTTATCTGGATTTCGCGCTGATACTGGGCGTAGCGCACCGCTATTGCCGGCAGCTCATCGAGGTTGGGAATGAGCTTGGCGGTGCTGTTGCCGGCCATCATCTTATCAAGCTGGGCCCGTATTTCATTCCGCGTAATGAGCAGGAAGGCAAGTTCCGGACTCCCCTCCCGGGAGCTGCTCGTGGCGATATTATATTCTATTTCCGCCTGGGCCAGTTCCAGTTCCATTTCGATCAGTTTTTCCATAAATATGGGAATCTGTGCCGGCAGGTCGAAGGTGCCGTACTTCTGCGTAAAACTTTCGAGCTCCGCCTCAATCTGGAGCAGCTCGGCCTCGACGGCCCCGATCCGGCTGGCAATGAACCGCGTCTGGCGCTGTCCCGCGGCAACACCCAGGGTCATCATGGTAGAGCCAAGTTCAGCCAGCAAACCGTCCGCCAGCGCCTTGGTCTGCTGAGGGTCGCGGTCGGTCACCAGGACCCGTAGAGCCCCTTCGTCCGAAACGCTGATCTCGATGCGGTCGTCCAGAATAAGCAGCGCATCTTCAATCGTATCCACTTTATAGATGCGCAGCAGATCGAAGGCTTCGATCAGGGCATCGCGCACATCCCGGCTTTTGAGCACACTGATATAGGTGTTCAGCTCTTCATTGCTCAGGCCAAACCCCAGCCCGGCCAACGGGTTCCCGAAGCCCATGCTGCCCGGGGCGATATCCTGGTTGCCGGCCGTAGATGGCAGAATCACGAACGTGGAGGCGAACCACACCGGCAGCAACAGGGCGACGGCGGCCGAGGCCACGGCCATCACCAGAAAGTTCCGCAGGATGGTGATGCGCGCCGTCCATATGCTCCCGATTATCTCCCGCAGGGTCAAATCAACAGGAGGCGGTTGTTCCTGAGGCTCACCGGGCGCCGTCATCGGGTCGCGGCCAGGAACGTCAGGTAGATGTTGAACACCGCCAGCAGCACCTGGACCAGGCCGGTCTGCCCCACCAGCAGGGCGCGCAGGGAGCGGGGTACGGAAATGACATCCCCCGAGCTGATCGGCGTGTCCGGTCCGCTGGAGGAAGCACCGTCCTTGTGGGTCACTCTTACCCTGCCGGGGGAGCCGTCACTGCCGACACCTCCAGCATGGGTGAGATAATCGGCCGCCGACAGTCCCGGTTGAAACGGGTAGCGGCCCGGCCTGCGTACTTCGCCGAGCACCGCGATCTCTTCGAAAGGCATCACATAAATGATATCGCCCGCTTCCAGCACGACCTCACCATACTCGGCCAGCTGCACGACCAGCGGACTCATCTGCAGTTCCGGCTGGCGGCGGTAGATTTCCACCTGGGACAGGTCCACCTGCTGCTTCGCCGTGATCCACCGGCTCAGGAATTCACCCACGGTCTCTCCCGGCCGCAACGAGTAATAAGTGGGGCTTACGGTCAGGCCGCGCACCGAGATCAGCTCTGCTTCCAGCGCGCTGTAGGGGACAATCACCTGGTCACCCTCTCGCAGGAGCGGATTATGGGCCATGTCCCCTTCCAGCATATAGCGGTACATATCCACTATGGCAACCGACCCGCCGTTGTGGATTTCGAGGCGATGGAGGGCGCCGTTGCCGAGCCAGCCGCCGCCCTGGCGCAGCAAAGTGATCAGCCGCGTCAGGGGCGTGGCATTGTACATGCCCACTTTCGCCACGGCGCCGCTCAGGCTCACCTTGATCTGGCGAATGCCGTACAGGGTGCAGTCGGCTTCGTAGGTGGGATAGAAGGCCTTGATCTTGTTGAGGACCTCGCTCCTGACCTGGGCGGCAGTCAATCCCTGCACGCCAAAAGAGCCGATTTGGGGAATGATCAGTTGCCGGGCAGGGGTAACGGTAGCCTGAATGAGGTACGGCTCCGTGCCGAAGATGGTGACCAGAAAGACATCACCGGGCCCAACGAAATACTGCTCCAACATCACCGGCCTTTCCAGGGCCGTATTGCCTACCGTGGCCTTGAATGGCGGGACAGTGGGAATGGGCCGTGCTGGCCGCGCACCCGGGTTGACCCCCCGGCTCCGCACCTGTGGTGTCACTGTGGAGAACGTGGCCAGCAGGACCAGAAATGTCAGCAGTCTATGCTGCATCATCGGGCCTGGAACACCGCCGGGTAATATGCTCTGCTTGGATGGACATAATTTTCGACCGACATAAAAAAACCGAATGCCAGAACACTCGGTTCCCCACGCCGTTCGTCAGACGTTTTGAGACTGCTCCCAGGATCCCTGATCAACTGCCCGTCTGGCTGAAACAGATGCTCTGGCCTCCTGCATTCGAGCCGGGCCGCCAAAGTTAGGCGCACGCTCCCAGTTTGTCAATAAACTCACTATATCAGGCCGGCCCGCCGGCGCAGGGACCACTCGATGGCCAGCAGCAGCAGCATGGCCGGCCCCAGGTAAGTCAGCTGCCACAAATTGAAGCGCGCCTCCCGCGTGGCGCTCCTCGGCAGGTAGGTCAGATCCTGCCACAGTTCGGCCGCCTCGGACAGTCCCGCATAGACGCCGCCGGTGGTGACCGCCAGCCGCTCCAGGCCGTAGCGGTTTTGGGACAGCATCTCCAGCTCGACCCGCCCGGCCTGCATATCGAACCGCTGCCAGCCGTTGCCCGCCTCCTCAGCGGGCAAACCCTCGACCCGGTAGCGGTGCGCGCCGGCCTCGCTGGGCCAGTACTCCCCTTTGTATTCGGCCGCTTCGAAATCGTAGGTCAGGGTCACCAGAAATTCGCTGTCGGGCCCTTCCACTTCCAGGGTCAGGATCGGCTGGAGCATCCGTTCGCCCGCCCGGTCCCGCTGCAGCCCCCGGAAGCGGACCCGCTCGCCCAGGTGATAGACCTGCCGGTCCGTGCGCACCACATAGGAGGAGAATCCTTCCGGCTCCAGGCTCCACTCCAGCAGGGCCTGAATGGCCGCCGGTATAAAGCCGCCGCCGGCGGTCCGGCCGAGCTGCAGGTGCAGGGTCATCAGCGCCGGCAGCAGCAGCACACCCCGCTTGCCCCGGCTCTGGGAGCCATAGGCCGCCAGCCAACCGCCGGACTCCCGCTGCAGCAGGGCGCTCAAACGGCGATTGGATGACGGGGGCAGGTAGAACCGCGAGGCCGCCGGGGGAAAATCCGCACGGGCAAGGGCAATGATTCCGGACCGGTCCAGGGCCAGCAGACCGGTTCGTTCCAGCAGAGTCACCGGCCTGATGGTGGCCGCTGTATCGGCGGCGGCCCGCACGGTGATACCGAGCTCCCGCAGCAGGCGGACGAAGGCCCGGTGGCCGCTGTCCGGGCCCTCGGCCACCAGCACTGCCGTGCCCTCACGGCGAAATTTCTCCAGCAGCCGGTCCAGGTGTCCGGCGGAGTGCTGGGTGGTGGGATAATTGTCCAGGACCACCAGGTCCTGGGGGGTCTGCCAGAAGGCCGCTTCGTCGCCCCGCCAGGCTCCCCGGAGGAATACCAGGTGCTGCGTCCGGGCCTGGGACACCTGCCGTACGGCCGACCACCAGAGACCGCTGTTGGGCGAGAGGGCCCCGGTGATCAGCGTGATCTGACGCCGGCCGGGCAGGACGTCGATCTCGATCTCGCGGCGGTTATTCTCAATGTTGGCCTCGTCCGGCAGCACCTCCCGCTCCAGCCGGAACCGGGTCGCATCGAGACGTCCCACCACGGGGGCGGTCAGGGTCTCCAGATGATCCTGGGAGCTGAACCTCACCTGGCGGGAGAAGATCAGTTCATCGCCGTGAAACAGGTAGAGGCTGCGGCGCAGCCCCTGGGCGTTCCGTCCGCGTACCGTAATCTCCATCCGGCCCTGCTCCTGGGCCAGCAGGGAGAGGGGGTAGCGGACCGCATCGATACTCAGATCAACACTGGCCAGCGTGTCTCCCACCCCGATGGTAAACAGGGGCACGTCGGGGGGGCCTTTGAGGTTGCCCGGGCCGGGACCGGTGGTGGCCACGCCATCACTGAAAATGAAACCGGCCGCCAGGTTCGCCGCCGGCCACCATTCCTGCAACAAGTTGAAATCGGTGAGCCGCTCGCTGGGCTGGTAGTCGATCTGGTCCACATCCTGCAGGGTCAGCGTCTCCCCGAAGGTGGCCACCACCGGCTCGTAATGGTTGGCCCGGGCCCAATCAGCCAGGGCGGCCACCTGGGCATATACGGTGCTGGCGGAAGAGGTGGAATGGTTGGCCATCGAGAGTGAATTGTCCAGAAAGATGCCGATCCGCGGAGGCGTATGCACGATCCGCCGCCAGGCCAGATGGGGGTCCAGCAGCAGGAGCAGGACGAGCAGCATGAAAAGCGCCCGGGCAGCCCAGATCCACAGGGCCAGAACCCGGGGCAGCAATCCCAGCCGGAGGCGGTAATAGAGCAGCAGGCCCATCATCAGCAGGGCCGCCAGCAGGCCCAGGCTCCAGGGCAGGACCGTATCCAGTTGCCAGCTATCCACGGCCAGCCAGGCTCAGGTTGGGGACGATAGGCAGCTCCATGCCGGCGCTCTGCCCGGCCTGCAGGCGGTGGTACCCGGCCAGGGCGATCATGGCCGCATTATCGGTGCAGAACTCCTGGGGCGGATAGCGCACGGGGATCTGCTCCCGGCCGCTCCAGCTGTCGAGCCGTTGGCGCAGCAGCAGGTTGGCCGATACACCCCCGGCCACGCAGACCTGCCGCAATCCGCTCAGCCGGACCGCCGACTGGAGACGGTCCATCAGGCAATCGACGATGGCGGCCTGGTATGAGGCGGCAATATCGGCGTCTGTTGCCCGGGCGTCAGGGGCCGCATCGCGCAGGTAATAGAGCAGCGCCGTTTTCAGGCCGCTGAAGGAAAAATCGCAGTGCTCCGTACCGGCCATGGGGCGAGGAAAGCGCACCTTCTGATCATTGCCGTCAGCCGCCGCGGCCTGCAGCGCTGGACCCCCGGGGTAGCCCAGGTCCAGCAGCCGGGCGCCCTTATCAAAGGCCTCTCCGGCGGCATCGTCACGGGAGCGACCCAGCAGGTCGTAGTCGCCGGCTGCGTTGACCCGCCAGATATGGGTATGGCCGCCGCTGACCAGCAGACAGAGGAACGGGCCGCTGAACGGCGCCTGCAGTGGATCGAGGAAGCTGGCCCAGAGGTGCCCCTCCATATGATCGACCCCCACCAGCGGCACCGACAACGCCTGGGACAGCCCCTTCGCAAAAGCCACCCCGACGGCCAGGGCGCCGGCCAAACCGGGACCGTAGGTCACCGCCAGGGCCGAGATGCCGGACAGCTCGCAGCCGGCCCGATCCAGCGTCTGGCGTACGGCGGTCACGATCTTGCGCTCGTGCAGGCGGGCGGCCACTTCGGGCACAATACCGCCATAGGCATCATGATCGAGCTGGGTGATAACCGTATGGGCCTGCAGGTGGCCGTCAACCAACACCGCCGCGGCCGTATCGTCGCAGCTCGTCTCGATGCCCAGAACGGTCACGGGGACTGCCGGGTGGCGATGAGCTCCAGCTGCCGGGGCACCAGGTTCGAGAATCTGCTCAGGTTGGGATGGGGGGCCACCCGCGGCTGCACAATGGGATCGGTGGCCGACCATTGAGAGCGGTAATCAATGGTGACTTCCACCAGTTCGGAATCGGGGCGGGCCAGTAAATCAACGCCCCCTATCAGCGTCAGGGCAACGGTGGATGGGCTGACGAACACGTTCAGGTCCGCAGGAATATTGATCACCCGCACCGGCACCTCGTCCAGACGCCGCTCGCCGAGAATCTGTACATTGGCGCGGATAGTGACCACCACCGGGGAGACATCCAGCACCTTGCCCGGGTCGGGATGCAGCAGGCCGACGGTGAACTCCAGTTGCGCGGACACCTCCTGGTAGGTCCGCCGCATGGTGCGCACCAGGTCCACTTTACCCACGGCTTCCACCACGCCCCGCACGGTAACCCTGGCGGGGATGATCTCCAGTTCGCCCACCAGGACATGGCCGGAGGCAACTTCCACCGTCACCTGATGCTGCACCGGCACCACCCGCTCGGTGTAGTCCCCCAGCACGATGAGCACACTGTCGGGGCTGATCACTTCGACGAAGCTGAGGTTCTCCTTCAGGCCGACGATTGGAATGACGATCCGCTGGGGATTGGCGCTGAGGTACTCATCGAGATAAAACACATGCCGCCGCCGGACCCGCTCCAGGTCGAGCACCACCTTCAGATCAGAAAAGGGCCGCAGCAGGTAGAGCTTGGCCAGCGCCCGGCCGGTGCCCCGCAGCCGGATGGTGGCGCTACGGGGGGCCTCCTCGCTGAGGGCCTTGCCGGCCCGGATATTGCGAATCTCCAGGGGGAAGATAATATCGGCAACAAACTGGCTGGTGCTGACGGAAAAAAACCACAAAATGATGGCCAAACCGACGGCGCCGAGTTTGTAAATCGGGTCTGAATAGAGTCGCTTAGGCCCCGATTTAGCGGCCATCCGGTAGACCTCCTTGCGCTAGCAGCCGGCGACTGCCCGCGGCAGGCGGGGAATATTCAGCGAATCAGGCCGGTCCATGAGGTCAGGACTTCTTGGCAGCGGCAGCCTTTTTCTTGGCCGGCTGGGCAGCTTTTGCCTTACTGCCGGCCGCGGGCTTTTTCTTCGCTGCGGCGGCCTTCTTCACGGTCTTTTTCTTGGCCTTTGGGGCGCTTTTCTTTTTGGCCGCAGCCGTCTTCGGCTTCTCGGCATCCTCCGCCACCGCAGACGGCTCAGCGGCCTCTTCTACCGGCGGCGTTTTTTCAGCGGCGGCCTTCTTCTCGGCCGGGGCCTCAGCTTCTGCAGGCGCCGCTTCGGGTTCGTCCTCTGCAGCCTCGGCCGTCTCCTCAGCAGGAGCGGGCGCCTCTTCAATAACGGCCGCCTCGCTGTCGGCTACAGGCTCGGCCTCAGCAATATCTGTCTCCGGGGCTTCTGTCCCCGTGGCGTCCGTCTCTGCGGCCACCTCGGGTTCAGGCTCCGGCGCCTCTGCGGTCTCGGCCGGAGTTTCAGCCTCGGCTTCCCCGGTGGCCGGGGCAGCAGCCTCCGCTTCAGCGGCGGCCGGCGCTTCAGCCTCCGCCTTCCCGGGGGCCGGGCCGGCAGCAGGTTCTTCGGCCTTCTTTTCGGCCTCGCCCACCTTGACCGCATCGGTCATCAGGATAACTTTTTTCTCGTCGGCGCTGAGCTCCTGGACGGTAACCTCCAGGATATCGCCCACCGCCATCTCGCCCAGCAGGGCCTCACGGTCCGACTTGGAAATATCCCGGGCGGGGATGATTCCTTCGATTTCCATTTCCATCTGCAGAATGACACCCTTCTCGAGCATGCGGAAGACCTCCCCCCGGACCCGTTTGCCGGAGGTGAAATGCAGTTCAATCTGCTCCCAGGGGTCGTCGTTGACCTGCTTGTAGCCCAGGGCGATGCGCCGGTTTTCCCGGGACACATCGAGGATGCGCACCTCCACCTCGTCCCCCTTGTCCAGAATCTCCTTGGGATGGCGGACATTCAGGGTCCAGGAAAGATCGGTGACGTGGATCAGGCCGTCAATACCTTCCTCCAGTTCCACAAAGGCGCCGAACTGGGTGAGGTTCCTGACCACCCCTTTACGCAGCGAGCCGACGGTATACTTTTCCTCGATCCGGTCCCAGGGATCGGGCAGCAACTGCTTGACCCCCAGGGAAATCTTGCGCTCCTCCGTATCGAGCGTGAGGATCTTCGTTTCGATGCTCTCGCCCAGGGTGAACACCTCCGAAGGGTGGCGGATATGCTTGGTCCAGGACATCTCGGAGACATGGACCAGTCCCTCAACCCCGCGCTCAAGTTCGACAAAGGCGCCATAATTGGTCATGCTGACCACTTTGCCGGTGACCACCGAGCCGGCGGGATACTTGGCGCCGACGTTCTCCCAGGGATGGGGCTGCAGCTGCTTCAGGCCCAGTGACACGCGCTGCTTCTCAGGATCGAAGTTGATCACCTTGACGGTAATTTCCTCATCCAGGCTGACCACCTCCGAGGGATGGTGGACCCGGCCCCAGCTCAGGTCAGTGATATGGAGCAGGCCGTCCAGACCGCCCAGATCGACGAACGCGCCGAAATCGGTAATGTTCTTCACACGTCCTTCCAACAGCTGGCCCACTTCCAGGCCGGCGATAAGCGCGGCCCGCTTCTCTTTCATATCCGCTTCCAGGAGCTCCTTGCGGGAGAGGACGATGTTCTTCCGGGACTCGTTGAGCTTGACGATCTTGAATTCAAACTCGCGGCCGATATAGGCGTCGAAATCCTGCACCGGCCGGACGTCGACCTGTGAGCCGGGCAGGAAGGCCGGCACCCCATCCAGGTCCACGATCATGCCCCCTTTGATGCGCCGGGAAATGGTGCCGGTCACCGTCTCCTCGTTCTCTTCCTTGTGGCGCAGCTCGGACCAGCGGGCCATGAAGTCGGCCTTCTCCTTGGAAAGCACCGTCTGCCCGTGTAAATCTTCCATGCGCACCAGATAGACGGTGATCTCGTCGCCGATCTCCGGGAGCCCTTCCTTGCCGAACTCCTCCCGGGGCACGATGCCCTCGGACTTGAAGCCAATGTCCACCAGGACTTCACGGTCGTTGCTGCCGATGACCCGGCCCTTGATGACCCGGTCCTCGCGAATTTCGCCTACGGAAGCGCTGATCATCTCTTCGAGGGATGATTCGCGCTGTTGCACTTCGGACACCTCCATGGAGTGCAACTGCTCAGGAGTGATGGTGGTAATGCTGTCCAGCAAATCGGCGGCCAGGTAGTCCCTGATGGGTGCTTTTACGGCCTCTTTGGCTGGCGCCGCTTCGCCGTCGCCGTCCGGGGCCTCTTCGGGGGCCTCCTCCGGAGCGGCCTCGGCAGCCGGGCTGTCGGCGCCGGTCTCAACAATTTCAGTATCTTCAGTAGCGGTTGTGATGTCGCCAGCAGGGGTCTCCTCCAGCGCATCGGGTTGGGGGTTCGGGCTCTCGGTGTCACTCATACTCGTATCGGTTGCTCCCTCAGTCATTTGGTTTTACGGTTTCGTTTGCGCCTCAATATGCGCGATTACTGTTGCCACCTGTTCTTCGATGGTCAGGCCTGACGTATCAATAACGATGGCATCGTCGGCCTGCACCAACGGCGAATGCTCCCGGGCACTGTCCTCCGCATCCCGCCGCTGCAGCTCTGTCTCGAGCAGCGCCAAATCTGCTTCGTAGCCTTTGGCCAGCAGCTCCTGTTGCCTGCGGCGGGCTCGGATTTCAATGTCGGCGACGATGAAAAATTTATACGCCGCCTCGGGAAATACCCGGGTGCCGATGTCCCGTCCTTCGCAGACCACGTCGTTTTCGGCAGCCATCTGCCGCTGGAACCTCACCAGCCGTTCCCGTACCACCGGCAGCGCGCTGTAACGGCTCACGGCGCGGTTGATCTCCGGTGTTCGAATCAACTGGCTGACGTCCGCGCCGTTAAGCAGTACCCGCTGGTTGCCGGCCGCGTCGCGCTCGAAGCGGATATCCAGTTCATCCAGCAGGGCAGACATCTGCGGGGAAGGATCGGCGGGCAGCGCCTGCTTGTGGCAGGCCAGGGTCACCGCCCGGTACATCGCCCCGGTATCCAGGTGCAGGAAGCCCAGATGCCGGGCCACCAGCCGGGCCGTGGTACTCTTGCCCGAAGCCGAGGGCCCGTCAATGGCGACCACCGTGCTCACGACGGCGCCTGCGTCAAAAAGCAGGCTAGTTTACGTCCCTGCACTGCCAATATCCATCTGTTTCTAGACAAGTTGTTCCGGTTTTTTGACCTCGGCCTGGCGGTAAAGGGCCTGCACTTCGGCCGGCCTGAGCCGGCGGTACTTGCCCGGCGCCAGGTGGTCAACCTCCAGACCGGCAAAACTGGCCCGGTGCAGCCGCAGCAGGGGCAGCTCATAATGGCGGAAGATGCGCTTGATCTCCCGGTTTTTACCTTCGGTAAGGACCACCTCGTAAAGGGTCCGTTTGCCCTGGCGGGCCAGCTTACGGATTTTGGCCTGCACCCTGACGCCATCCTTCAGGCGCAGACCGGCCTGCAGGGCCTGGCGGGCCTCGGAGGGCAGTTGGCCGCGCACCTCGGCCAGATAGTGCCGGGCGATGCCGAAGCGGGGATGGGTGAGGCGATAGGTCAGATCGCCCCGGTTGGTGATCAGCAGGGCGCCGGTGGTGTCCCGGTCGAGGCGGCCGACGGGGTAGAGACGGCGCTTGTCCCGGACCAGATCGACCACGGTCTTGCGGCCCCGGTTGTCGGACGCGGCGCTGATGACACCTTTCGGCTTGTGCAGCAGGTAAACCGTGGCCGGCTCCGGCGCGGCTACCGCTTCCCCGGCCACTTCCACCGCATCATCGGGGCCCACCACGCTGCCCAAGGCCGTGACCAGCTGTCCATTCACCCGAATCCGGCCTGCGGCGATGAGCTGGTCTGCCTGCCGGCGGGAGGCGATACCGGCCTGGGCCAGGTACTTGTTAAGTCGCATGGGCCAGCTGGGTCGGACCCTGGCCGTCACCCATGATCTCTTCGATTTCACGCAGCTTGGGCAGGTCGCCCAGCCCCGCCAGGCCGAACGCTTCCAGGAAAGCCCCGGTCGTGCCGTAGAGCAGCGGCCGGCCCACACCCTCGTCCCGGCCCTTGATGGTAATGAGTTTCTTTTCCAGCAGCGACCTGAGCACCGAATCGCAGTTCACGCCGCGGATCTGGTCAATGTCCGTCTTGGTCAGGGGCTGGCGATAGGCCACGACGGCGATGGTTTCCAGGGCGGCCCGGCTGAGGGCCAGGCGGCCGGTCTTGCGGAACATCCGTTGCAGATAGTGGCGATACTCGGGCCGGGTGACCAGTTGGTAACCGCCGGCCACGGAGACGATTTCCACCGGCCGGTCCTGGGCCTGGAAGCGGGCCTGCAGCTGGGCGATGATGGCAGGAAGTTCCGGCGCCGGCTGGTCCAGGGCCTGATTCAGCCGGGCCTGGGTCAGGGGCTCGGGAGAGGCCGTGAGCAGCGCCTCGACAATCTGCAGCAGTTCCAGATCGACGGCATTGGGTATCATGCCTCGGCCCCCGCCGGGCGCACGGTGACCTCGTCGAAAGGCCCTTTCTGGACCACCAGCACCGCCTGCCGGCGCATCAGTTCGAGCAGCGCCAGGAACATGACCACCACCGCATGGATGTTTTCCGCCTCCAGCAACAGCTCCCGCAGGGCGACCTGCCCCCGGCTGGCCAGCACCTGCCGCAGGTGCCGCATCTGATCGTCCAGCTTGATGGGCTCGACTGCGAGCCGCAACGGTTCGCTAGAGGGCATCCGCCGCAGTACCTGCTGGAACACCGCCATCAGGTCGAACAGGCTGACCTCCTGGAGATACTCGGCGGCCAGGGAGCCGTCGTCCGCGGTTGCGGTTGCTTCGGCCACCGGATAATAGGCGCTGCGCAGCTCCTTCAGGCTGCCCAGCTCCTCCGCCGCCTGCTTGAACTGCTGGTAGGCGATGAGCTGCTGCACCAGTTCCTGCCGCGGATCCTCAATGGGCTCCTCCCCCTCCACCTCCCGGCGGGGGAGCAACATGCGGGCCTTGATGCGCATCAGGGTTGCCGCCAGCAGGACGAACTCGCCGGCCACGGCCAGGTTGAGGACCTTGATGATATCGAGGTACTCCAGGTACTCGGCGGTGATGCGGGCGATGGGGATATCGTAGATGTCGATCTTGTCGCGCTGGATGAAGTAGAGCAGCAGGTCCAGGGGCCCTTCGAAATTGTCCAGGTGGATGGTGTAAGCCATCAGCCGAGCCCCATCGCTTCATGGACCTGGGCCATGGTGGCCTGCGCCACGGCAGCGGCGCGCTTTTCGCCGTCGGCCAGCACATCGCGCAAATCATCCGGGCGGCCGTCATACTTGCGGCGCCGTTCCCGCAGCGGCGCCAGCTGCCCGGCAATGGCTTCAGCGCAGCGCTGCTTGCAATCGACGCAGCCGAGCGAACCGGACTCGCAGCCACTCCTGATCTCAGCCTCCTCGCCGGCGTTGAAGCGGGTATGATAGGTGTAGACCAGGCAGATGTCGGGGCGGCCCGGATCGTTGCGGCGAATCTTCAGCGGATCGGTGAAGGCCTTGTGCATCCGCTTCTGGATGGTCTCCGGTTCATCGGACAGCAGGATGGCGTTATGCAGAGATTTGCTCATCTTGGCCTGGCCGTCCAGTCCCGGCAGTCGCGAAAAGGGGGTCAGTTTGGCCTCGGGTTCGGGAAACACGACGCCATAGGTTTTGTTGAAGCGCCGGGCCAGCTCCCGGCTGATCTCCACATGCGGGGCCTGGTCTTTCCCCACCGGTACGGCCTCTCCCTTGTAGAGCAGGATATCCGCCGACTGCAGCACCGGGTAGCCCAGGTGGCCGTAGCTGGGGTTCCGCAGGTTCAGGTCGCGCATCTGCTCCTTCAGCGTCGGGTTGCGCTCCAGCCGGGCGGTGGTCACCAGCATGCTGAGGATCAGGAACAGCTCGCTGTGCTCCTTGATCTTACTCTGCCGGAAGATGGGACTTTTCTCCGGATCAATGCCTGCCGCCAGCCAGTCCTGGATCATTTCCAGGGTATTCTGCTCGATATCCGACGTGTCGCTCTGGGTCGTCAGCACATGGTAGTCGGCCACCAGGTGAAAATTTTCGTACTCCCCCTGCATGGCAACCCAGTTCTCCAGGGCGCCGACATAGTGGCCCAGGTGCAGTTTGCCCGTGGGCCGCATCCCGCTCAGCACCCGCTTCACTGGATCGCTTCAGTCACCGCACTGTTTATCACGATGCCGGTTCCATATACAGGTAGGGCCGCCAGGCGTCCTGCCGTTTGCGCACGAATTTCTGGAAATAGGTGATCCGCGACGGCTTGTGGGGCCGGCGCAGGAGCGGCATGCCGGCTTCGGCCGGGTTCTGGTTGCCCTTGCGCACATTGCAGGGGTGGCAGGCTGCCACCAGGTTAACCCAACTGTCCCCGCCGCCGCGATGCTTGGGAATCACATGGTCGAGCGTGAGGGGCACCGAAGTGCGGCTGCAGTACTGGCAGCGGTGGTTGTCCCGCTTGAAAATATTCTTGCGCGTCAGCACGATGTCCCGGGCCCGGATGCGCACATAGCGCGCCAGCCGCACCACGCTGGGCAGCGGCATCTCCAGATTGGGCGAGTGGATGATCTCCTCGTAGCAGACCACCTGCTCGGCCTTTTCCAGCAGCATCAGCACCACCGCCCGCTTGGCGCTGGTCACCATCACCGGCTCGTAACTTTGGTTGAGCACCAGCACGTAGCGGTTCATGATACCGGTGCCGTTAGTCTGCATCGGGCAGCCTGTTCAGGCCCTTGGTGATCGTGCCATGTTGCTTGGTGCTTGTCATTGCCTGCTCGTTCTTCTCATGGAGACCTCAATATTATCGGGCTGAGCCTGACCGTTCAAGGTTTTACTCGAGGAATGTTTGGCATCTTGCGGCAGTATCGCGATTCTGCGACCGGCCCGGGCGCCTTCCGGGAGAATTCTCAGCAGTCCATGCCCCCATATTGTAAAGTGGGCCAAACTTACGGCCTGGGAGGGGCGGGTGCTGTGGTCGCTCCAGAGAAGCTTGTTTAATTGCTGCGCTGCCCTCAAATTCGTGTGGATGCAGCTTACCGCCATAAAACAGTTCGAGGAAAACAGCGTCATCCAGGGTTTCTTTGTCTGCCTGGAGAAACGGCTGCGGACCACCCGCAGCGGTGACGCCTACCTCGACCTCCTGCTCCAGGATGCCAGTGGGCGCATCACCGCCAGAATCTGGGAGAACGCCGACCATTTCAACCGCCAGTTCGACGCCGGCGATGCGGTGGCGGTAAAGGGCTCGGTGGAGCGCTACAAGGGCGCCCTGCAGTTGATCTGCTCGCAGGTGGCCCGGGCCACAGCCGAGCGCTACGCCCGCTACGGCTTCCGGGAAGAGCTGCTCATCCCCACCATTGATGAAGACCCCAAGGAACTGTGGGCCCGTTTGCTGGAGCTCATTGGCAGCGTGAAAAACCGGCCCATCAAACGGCTTCTGCGGCAGGTCTTCAAGACCTGGAAAGCGACCATCATGGTGATACCGGCATCGCTGAAGCACCACCACCCGCTGCGGGGCGGCTTTCTGCAGCACCTGGTCTCCACCGGCCAACTGGCCCAACTCCTGGCGGGACACGAGCCCCGGCTCGACCGGGACCTGCTGCTGGCCGGGGTGCTGCTCCACGACATCGGCAAGGTGCGCGGCCTGAAGACCGGTCTGGATGCCAACTATACCGATGCGGGCCAGCTCATCGGCCATGTGGTGTTGGGCCGCGATATTCTCCAGGAGGCCGCCGCCGAGCTAGGCAATGTGCCGCCGGAGCTGCTGCTAAAGCTGGAGCACATGATCCTCTCCCACCAGGGCTCGCCAGCCGCCGGATCGCCCCAGCCGCCCCGTTTCCCCGAAGCTTTGGCGGCCCATCACATCGACCGCCTCGATGGCCAACTTGACCTGATCTACCGGGAGCTGGACGGGGTTGATGACGAGGCCCCCTTCACCGATGACCGCAATCATTTCCGCACCGCGCTGTGGAAACATTACGACCGGTGAGAACCACCACCATGGCCCTGACGGCAATGTTCGTCGCCCTGATGGTGGCCAGCGGCTGGGCCCTGGCCCTGGTGCCGAACGTGGAACTGGTCACGGCCCTGGCCTGCGTGGCCGGAGCGACCCTCGGTCCCCGGCTGGGGGCCCTCATCGGCGCCAGCGGTATGTTCATCTTTTCCGCCACCAATCCGGTCGGCTCGGGGCTGGCCTTTCCACTGCTCCTTATCGCTCAGGTTATCGGCATGGCGCTGATGGGGCTGCTGGGCGGACTGTTTGTCCGCTGGCCGGTCAAGCGGCTGGAGCGGGCGGGCGGACGGCTGCTGCTGGCCTTGGCCGGGCTCACCGGGACCGTGATCTACGACGGGCTGACTTCGATCAGTTTTCCGCTGCTCTCCGGCGCCGGAACGGCCGAAATAATCAGCGTCCTGGTGGCCGGCCTGGCCTTTACCCTGCTGCATCAGGTCTCGAACGTGCTCATATTTTACCTGGTTGTGCCCCGCCTCATCGGGATCAGCAGGGGCCGGCAGGATCTGCTGGATGAGCCCGCAGCGTCTGCCACCCAGGCCGAATCGACCCCTTGAAACAGGCCCGGGGAATGCGCCTGCTGGCGGTTGTGGCCCTCACTGCCGGGGTCCTGCCGGCGCAGGAAAACAAGCCTGCTCCGGTCGAAATCACGGCTACGGATTCGGCCGCAGTTGATACCCTGGTCGTTGTGGAGCCGTGGACCCGCCGGCTGGTGTTGGCCCTGCGGGACAGGCCCAAGGCCGGACTGCTGCACCATCCCTGGGATGTCTGGGGCCACGGCGATATGGCCACCACACTCGACAATCCCTTCATACCGGCGGACCTGATTATCGGCGCGGCCCGGCTGGACGGCGGGCTGGGACAGCCGATTCTCTCGGCCGCCTTTCCGCTGGCGACTGACCGGCTGTTGCCCATCGGCAGCGCTGCACAGGAGGCGGCCCCAGGCGGGACCGTCCGCTTTGTGCCGGCGCCGCTGGATGGAGGCGACCCATCGAGCCAGACATTCCTGTTTTGGGACCAGGGCAGTTACCGCTTCCGGGATGTGCAGGTAGGCGGCGCCATCAATCTGGCCCCCGGCCGCAGGCTGCTGCTCGCCGGGCAGGGGCTGAGCCATCCGGGTTGGGCCGGCCGGGACGGGCCGGGAGCGGGATTTTTTGTCCGGGAAAATGCGGCCCTGGAGAATTACCTGATCGATTACCGGATGACCGGCAGCGGCAAATTGGAGTTCAACTACACGCTGATCCATCAGCAGGAGGCAGCCGGCCTGCCCTACGTGAGCGACGCCGGCCAACGGGTGGCCGATCTGCGCACGAGCTGGACCTGGAGCCAGGGTCTGGAGTTAAGCGGCGGCGGCGGCCCCATTGCATGGCGGTTCCACACCGCGGCCATGTCGGCGCGGCTGATCACCTCAAAGCAGGATTCGGCCCAGGTTTATCTGAACCGCCGCACGCTCTCCACCTGGGCTGGCGGCCAGTTCGCCTATCGCCTGCCGCTGGAGCTGACTATCAAGGGCAGCGGGGAGCTCAAGGGCCGGACCTTACGGGACTGGCAGCTCGGCAGCGACAGCCGGGTGGCTGCCCTGAACGGCAAGCTGGGGCTGGAAAGACGCGGGCGGCGGACAATCCTGTACATAGGTCTGGCACTAGCCGATAGGTCGCCAGGGGCCGAGGCGGCGCTGCGGCTGGTGTCGGACCACGGGACGCTGCATCTGGCCTCGCGCTGGGAGGCCTACCTCGACTGGCCCCATGCGGGCCGCCGCGCGAACCCCGACAGCCTTGTACTGATCCGCGAGCCGGGCCTGCTGCGCCGCCTGCAGGCAGCCTGGAGCTGGGCCCGGGACGGGCTGGCCTTCTCCACCGAGGCCAACCTGCTCACGGACAGGGATGGACGCCAGGCGCTGACCGCCGGGGGCTACGGCGGCTGGGTTTCGCGAAGCGATGTGGTCCGCCTGGAGGGGACCTTTTCGCTGCTGCAATCGACCAGCGGCTCGCTGCCGCCGATGCGGCTTAATGGCTGGGGCGAACTGTCGCTGACCCTGCCGCTGGAGAAGGCCCGGGCACGACCCTTCGCCACGATTTCGGCCAGTCTGATCTCCCACGATTTCAACACCTGGCTCGATCCACGCTACGCCGATCTGGCCCGGCTGGTGCCTGCGGTGGAAAATGCCCGCAGCCTGATTGTCTGGGCAACAGCCGAGTTCGGCATCAAGGTGTCGAAATTTGAACTGCGCTACGGCTGGATTAATTTCACCGAAGTGACGATACAAAATTCGTTCGAGTACGAGGCCCCTGCCCCGTTGACGCACTTCAGTATCTCCTGGCGCTTCCTGCCATCAGTGATTTAGGCTGGCAGAGCGCTTTTATCGAACCCCTTGCCGGTTGTAAATTTCGCTTGCGAAGCCCATCGATTCTCACTAAACTATAACAGTAACTATTACTGTTATGAAAAGATTTAGCAGACAACGCGAAACAATTTTCGAGGTTCTCCAGGGAACCGACAGCCACCCCACCGCCGATTGGGTATACGATCAGGTACGGCAGGAACTGCCCCGTATCAGCCTGGGGACGATTTACCGGAACCTGGGCCAGCTGGAGGCCGCCGGCCGGATCCGCCGTCTTCTGGATGATGGCCATTTCCGTTACGACGCCAATATCGAGCCCCACGAGCACTTCCGCTGCCTGCACTGCCGCCGGATGTTCGATGTCCATATCGCGCTGCAGGATATTCCCACCCGGCTCCCGGAGCGGCCCGGTTTCAAGGTAACCGATTTTAACCTGGAATTGATGGGCATTTGCGATGAGTGCCAGACACCACAGAAAAAAGGAACGCAAGATCATGACGCTTAACATTGGCGATACTGCGCCGGACTTTGCCGGCAAGGCACTGGATGGCAGTGATATTTCATTGGGCAAATTCAAAGGGAAGCAGAACGTGTTCCTGGTCTTTTATGCCAAGGCCTTTTCCGGCGTCTGCGCCACGCAGCTGCCCCGTTATAATGCCAACCTGGACGGCTTCAAGCAGCGCAATACACAGGTAGTGGCTGTGAGTGTGGACAACAGTTTTTCCCAGCAGGCGTTTTGTGATTCAATGGGCGGGATTGACTATCCCATGCTCAGCGACATGGCCCTGGACATTGCCGATGTCTATGGTGTGAAGCTCCCGGATGGTTTTTCCACCCGGGCCGAGTTTGCCATCGACAAGGAGGGCATAATCCGCTGGCTGAATGTGGAAGCCTCCGCCGCAAACGACACCCCCACTATGGACGATATTTTTTCAGCGCTGGACGCCCTGCAATAGCAGGCCGGCGCATCACCAAACTAAGCAGAAAGCAAGGAGACCCGCATGAATCTTCAAGGAAGCAAAACTGAGGAAAACCTGAAAGCCGCCTTTGCCGGCGAGTCCCAGGCCAACCGCCGCTACCTGTTCTTCGCCCGCCAGGCCGACATTGAAGGCTACCCCGATGCGGCCGGTGTGTTCAAGAACACGGCCGACGGCGAGACAGGCCATGCCTTTGGCCATCTGGAGTTCCTGAAGGAAACCGGCGACCCCGCCACCGGACTGCCCATCGGCGACACGGCCACGAACCTGAAGGCCGCCGTCGCCGGCGAGACCTACGAGTACACCGAGATGTATCCGGGCTTCGCCAAAACGGCCCGGGAAGAGGGCCACATCGAGATTGCCGAATGGTTCGAGACCCTGGCCCGGGCAGAGAAGTCCCATGCCAGGAAATTTCAGGCCACGGCCGACGCCCTTTAGCATCCAGCGGAGGACCACGCGCGGGGCCACCCGGTTCCGCGTCAGGTCCCCCGGAATCCTGCACTAACTGTAACTGCCCGAGACCAGACCGATGGCACTCCTGAATCATACCGACACCTCCCAGACCGTTTACGATATCCGCGAGGGGCTCTACTGGGATGGCGACTCCCTGGATGCGGAGATGAACCGCGTGTTCGATATCTGCACCGGTTGCCGCCTGTGCTGGAATCTCTGCCCCTCCTTTCCGGCCCTGTTCGGCAGCCTGGATAGCCAGGCCGATGCCAAGCGGGAGGCAGCGGTGGAGGCCGGTGAAATTGAAGCGGCCACCGAGCGCAGCGGCTACCTCGACCTGCCCGAAGGGGCCCAAGCCGCCGAGGCCAGCGGAGAGGCCCTGTTCATCGGCGCGGTGGAGGAACTGACCCAGGCGGAAAAGTGGACGGTTGTGGACCTCTGCTACCAGTGCAAACTGTGCGATTCCATCTGCCCCTACACTCCGCAGAAGGAGCACGATTTCCAGCTCGATTTTCCCCGGCTCATGTTGCGCTCCCAGGCGGTGCGTACCCGGCGGCGGGGTCCCAAACTGAGCGACAAGATTCTGGCCCGCACCGATGCTTCGGGCAGGCTCGGTTCGCTGACCGCGCCGTTCTCCAACTGGGGCAACCGATTCTGGCCGCTACGCTTTCTGATGGAAAAACTTATCGGCATCAGCCGCCGCCGGCAGCTGCCCGACTTCCACCGGCAGACCTTTGCCAAGTGGTTCCGCCGGCACCGGCGCCAGGTCCCCATCCCAGCCGAGCCGCTGGGCAAGGCGGTGATTTTCGCCACCTGCTACACCAATGTCAACGATCCGGGGGTGGCCCGGGAGGCGGTGGAGATTCTGGAGCACAGCGGCGTGGAGGTGCAGCTGGCGGCCCCGCGCTGCTGCGGCGCCCCCTACCTCTCCACCGGCGATTTTGACGGCTTCACCAAGCAGGCCCTACCCAACATTTCCGAGCTGGCCGGCTGGGTCGACAAGGGCTACCAGATTGTGGTCACCGGTCCACCCACCTGCTCCCTGACCCTGCGGGAGGATAGCAGCTACCTCGATTCTCCCGAGGCCGGCCTGAGCGCCGAGATTGCCAAGGTGGCCGCCCATACGGTGGATATTTCCCAGTACCTGATGTCGCTGCACAAGGGGGGCACGCTGCGCACCGACTTCGTGAACGAACTGGGCGAGATCAACTACCATCTGCCCTGCCACCTGAAGGCCCAGCGCAGCGGCTACAAGAGCCGGGATCTGTTGAAGCTGGTGCCCGGAACGACGGTAAACATGATTGATAAATGCTCGGGCATGGACGGCGGCTGGGGCATGCGGACGGAGTTTTTCGATGCCTCCATGGCCATGGGGAAAAAACTGGTCGCCCAGCTGCAGAAGAAACCGGCCCGGTACACCTGCTCGGACTGCACTCTCGCCGGCCTGCAGATTCGCCAGGCCAGTGGCGGGGAGCTGGATCCCCAGCATCCGGTGCGGTTGCTGCATCACGCCTACGGACTGGACAGTTGAGCGGGCCGGAGGGGTATTGGATATTGGATGGTGGCTGCCGAGGAGGCATCAGTCGTCAGTTGCCAGTCATCAGCCACGAGTCATCCTGAGCCTGTCGAAGGATGGTGGACAATGGATAATGAGATAAAGGACATGACATGCAGAAAATGACCTTGGGCGATATGCAGCCCATCGCCGAATATGAACTGGCCCGCGACAGCTATCGCCGGGAAATTATGGAACACAAGCGCCCCCGGCGAGTAAACCTCGGCCCCGACCTCGGCATCACTTTCGAGGACCGCCGGACCATGCTGTTCCAGGTGCAGGAAATGATGCGCGCAGAGGAGATGGTGGAGCCGGCCGTGATCCAGGAGGAACTGGACATCTACAACACCCTGATTCCCGAGCCGGGGGAACTGAGCGCCACCCTGTTCATCGAGATCACCCAGGCCGAGCAGATCAAGCCCCAGCTCCAGCGCTTCATCGGTCTCACTGAAGGGGACCGCCTATGGCTGGAGGCCGGCGCTGAGCGCAGCTATGCCAGGTTCGAGGAAGGCCGCAGCACGGAGGACCAGATCAGCGCGGTGCATTATATCCGCTTTGACGTGAATGCTCAACTGCAGCAGGCCCTGGCGGATACCAACCGGCCCGCCCGCCTCGGTATCGACCACCGCGATTACCGGCACCTGGTTGATCTCTCCGCCGAGACCCGGCAGGCCCTGCTGGCCGACCTGACCGCCGCCTGATTCCGGCCCCCGGGGGCGGGTGAAGGGATTGCAACTGCCTGCGGCCCTGCGTAGCTTTGCCCCGCGAACCTTATCTAACCACACATAGCTAGTGCGAGGACTGAGCATGGAAGTCATGGATATTTTGCAGGCCCTGTTCCGCTGGACCCACATCGTGGCCGGCATCATGTGGATCGGCCTGCTCTACTGGTTCAATTTCATCAACATTCCCTGGGGCGCCACCATCGACGCCGAGACGAAGAAAAAAATCACGCCGGAACTTTTCCCCCGGACACTTTACTGGTTCCGCTGGGGCGCAGCCTGGACCTGGGGCACGGGCCTGCTCCTGCTGCTGATCGTATTTTACCACGGCGAGATACTGTTCGAGATGGGCGGCGGCTGGGGCACCCCCACCTTTGTCATGCTGGCGGTGGTGCTGTTCAGCTTCTTCCTCTACGACTGGCTTTACATGGGACCCCTGAAGAAAAATGACATCGTGGCCACCATTATCAGCCTGCTCCTGATCGCGGGGGTGCTGTTCCTGTTCGAGCGCTGGGCCGAGTGGAGCTACCGGGGCTATGTGATCCACCTGGGCGCTATGTTCGGTACCTTTATGCTGCTCAACGTCTGGATGCGTATCTGGCCGGCGCAGAAGAAGATCATCCCTGCCGTGAAGGCCGGCGAGGCCCCGGACATGGACCTGCTGGCAATGGCCGGCATGCGCTCGAAGCACAATACTTACATGTCAGTGCCCCTGGTCTGGACCATGATCAACGCCCACACCACCACGGTTGGCGCCGGCAGCCGGTACGTCCTGTACGGTGTGATTATCATCGGCTGGCTGGCAGTGGCCTGGCTGTACAAGAAGTCGCAGAAGATACAGGGTATGTAGAAACCGGCCCCATTGAATTCAAAAAAGCCTCTGCTTGTGCAGGGGCTTTTTTTATGCTGCTGAGCTCGATGCCCTTAAGTTTACAAGCTGGGAAAAAGAGTGCAACGGTGAAAGCAGCGCAAGGAGGAGTTGAGAGATGGAAAAGCAGGATAAACTTTTTAACAGGATAACCGAAAATGCTCTCGGCTTTCTTCGCGATGCAATTGAACTTATCAATTCAGACCTGAAAAAGTCGCTGATCAGTTTTGCAATTGCCGTAGAACTCTTTTTAAAAGCAAGACTTATGCATGAACACTGGACATTGATACTAGAAAACCCTGACAATACAACGGTGAGCGAATTTGAAAAGGGGGATTTCATATCGGTGAATGTTCAGAGCGCAATTCTTCGCCTCCAAAAAGTATTGGGATTATCGATCTCTACCAGCGCTGAAAAGGCCTTTAAAAACATCCGCACCCATCGTAACAAGATGATCCACTTTTATCATCCCGAATACGCGGATGCCAAAAACCCAAAGGCAACCGAGGTTGTCATGAAGGACCAATATGTTGGTTGGGTACACTTGCATGAACTTCTTTCAGAAGAGTGGGAAAAAGAGTTTATTAATCACCAAGAGTCAATAAAGGACATTGACCGACTCATGAAAGGGCATCGAGATTTCATAGATGCTCGATATGAAACGCTGAAGGATAGCATTTCCGATGAGATTGCAAAAGGCATGAAATTTGGTGTTTGCGCTGTATGTCAGAAACTCTCATCCAGAATGAGTGATCTCAGCCTCCCCGTATACACAGGTGTTTGCAGAGTATGTGGGGACTGGGACGTTTTCGTGGAAGCAATATGCTCCTCTTGTTCTTATATCGGATACTATGATTGGAGTTCTTCTGACCGTGATTGTTCATCTTGTACCAAGGACGTGCAAATTGAGATCCCGGATGATGCAATGGAAGTACTCATATCTCACTATGGTGATGATCCGTTCATGAACGATGGCATAGATTATAACGGACATTGCCCCGAGTGCGAACATTCGTTAACAACTGCTATTCCGGCTGGCGATGGTGGTGCATTTTGTTTGAATTGTGCTACAGAATACGATGAAATGGGGCAGTGTGAGCATTGTGGCACTTATATCGCTGGATTTACGGAAGTGGCTTCCTCCTATCTCGGCTGCTTCATTTGTTCAGCTTCTTTTCCTGATGCTAATGAGAAATATTAGAAATTCGGCTCTGAACATCGACCCCAACTAATCTGAAGACGCTTCACTAACTCGATCCTAAAAGCAGCTGCTAAGACGGGGGCTTTTTCCTCCGCTCCCTGCCGCCCATCGCCGTACATTCGCCGCGCCATGCAAATCTACTTTTCAGGGGCCATGAGCGGAGGCCGGGGCCAGGCCCACCTCTACCCCGGCATCATCGCCGCCCTGCAGCGCCACGGCACGGTCCTGACCGAGTTTGTCGGCGACCAGAGCGTCACCCGGATGGGCGAGTCGGCCCTGACCCCTGAGGCTATCTACCGGCGCGATATCGGCATGGTCCAGAGCTGCGACATCCTGGTGGCCGACGTCACCGTCCCCTCCTTCGGGGTGGGCGTGGAGATTGCCGCCGCCGGTCAGCTCGGCAAGCCGGTGCTGGCCCTCTGGCAGCCGGAGGAAGGCCGCCGCCTGTCGGCCATGATCGCCGGCGATCCCAACGTGACGCTGGCCGAGTATGCGGACCTGGAGGGGGCCGCCCAAGCCATCGAGGCCTTTTTCGCCCGTCGAGGATAACCGGCCTTAACTTCCCCGGCCTGCCATGCAGATCGGCAACCTCCATATCGACCACCCCATCTTCCTGGCCCCCATGGCCGGCATCACCGATCACCCCTTCCGGGTCATCTGCCGGGAGTACGGCGTGGGGGTGGTCTACACCGAGTTCGTCAGCGCCAACGGCATCGTCCGGGAGAGCGCCAAGACCCTCGACATGGTCCGTTTCACCCCCGATGAGCGGCCCATCGGCATCCAGCTTTTCGGTGAGGACGCGGCCACCATCGCCGAGTCCGCCGCTATCATGGCGGAGCGCTTCCAGCCCGACATCATCGATCTGAACTTCGGCTGTCCGGTCCCCAAGGTGACCAAACGGGGGGCCGGGTCGGCCATGCTCCGGGACCTGGACCTGATGCGCCGGGTGGTGGAGGCCACCGTTGCCGCGGTGCCGGACCTGCCGGTGACAGTGAAGATGCGCGCCGGCTGGGACAAATCGTGCATCGTCGCCAGCGAGGCCGCGGCCATCATTGAGGCAGCCGGGGCTGTCGCGCTGACCCTCCATCCCCGCACCACCACACAGTCCTTTTCCGGCCTGGCCGACTGGAGCCTCATCGCGGAGGTGAAGCGGACCGTCAGCATACCGGTGGTGGGCAACGGCGATGTGCGCACCCCCCACGACGCCCTGCGCATGTTTGAGGAGACCGGCTGCGATGCGGTGATGGTGGCCCGGGGGGCCCTGGGACGGCCCTGGTTTTTCCGCCAGATCGGCGACCTGCTGGCCGGCCGCGAGCCACAGGAGGTGACCCTCTCCGAGGTAACCCGGGTTTGCCGCCGGCACTTCGAGCTGCTGCTGGCCGACCGCTCCGAGCAACTCGCCGTTAACCTCACCAAGAAGCACTTCAGCCACTACCTGAAGGGGTTCCCCAACGCCGGCCACTGGCGTAAAGCGTTTCTCAGCACCGAATCGACGGCCAGCATCGGGCAGCTCCTCGATGAACTGGACCGGTTCGCCGAGGACGCCGGCACCGTGACCCTGCCGCTGGCCAGTGAAACCGGGCAGCATGCCGGTTGAGCCTTTGGGCGCCACGGCGGACAACCTGATATGACCCGCAGGCTCACCACCTACGCCAGCGTCTTTTTCCTTATGCTGGGCTTTTTCGTAGCCACTGCCGGTCTGCAGCTCATGGCCCTGGCGCCGGAAGGGTCGCTGCTGGCCCCCCTCGCCGGTCTGCTGACGCTGGGTATCCTGGGCGTTGCCGTGGCCTATCCGCTGCGCATCCTGCTGATCATAATGTACCGCAGCCGCTACCCGGTGGAGGGTACCGTCCGCCGCCGCTACATAAGCGGCCTGACCCGGCTGCACCGTCAAGCCAGGATCGCTTCCCTGGACGGACTGCCCAGTGATCCGTATCCGTTCATGGAGCAGCTCTACCTGCGCCTCTACGATAATTCCAATGAACTGCTGATGCGGGAGGCCCGGGCCATCTTTTTCCACACGGCCATCTCCCAGTCCGGGCGCATGGACGGCCTGCTGGTACTGCGCGTACAGCTGCGCCTGGTGAAGCGGCTGGCCCGGCTCTATCATCCCCACGCCCGCTGGTCAGTGCTGCCGGCCCTGTATGTGCATGTGCTGGATGCCGCCCTGACCCCCAACCGGGCGGACGAGATCGATTACGGCGCCCAGATCGGCCCGGCCATTGTCGGCGCCTCAGTGGTGGGGGCCATACCGGGCGCCGGGCTGGTCTCCAACATCATTGCCGATGCGGTGATCCAAGGCTCGGCCAACGCCCTGATGACACTGCGCCTGGGGCTGCTGACCCGGCGTTACTTCCACCGCCGGCTGGAGGGGGGCCCCTTTGATGCGGACAAGGAGCGCCGGGCCGTCAACCAGGAGGCGCTGGATATGCTGGCCGGCCTGGTCAGCGAAGCCTCCGGGACCCTCTCCCGGACCATCTGGGATGCGGCCAAGGAACACCTCAAACGGATTCCCGGCGCGACCCTGGAAGGGCTCAAAACTGCGCTGACCAAATCGGTCCAGAGTGTGGCCCGGAAAGCGCGCGCCAAAAAGGCCGGGACCGCAGCCGATTAACGGCCCACCGCTGGCCGTTGTGAACCTTGCCCTTTTCGACGTAACTTTCCCTGTTAAATAGGATGGAGAACCTTTGGATATATTAATGGCAGCCGGCCAGCCTGCGGGCGGGGGCGGCGGAATGCTTGCTTTTTTCCCGATGATCCTGATGTTTGCGATCATCTATTTTCTGCTGATCCGGCCACAGATGAAGCGCCAGGGCCGGCAGCGGGAAATGCTCAACACCCTGGCCAAAGGCGACCAGATCGTGACCCGGGGCGGACTCCTGGGCAAGATCGAGGCCTTCAAGGGCAAGGATGACCAGCAGGTCATCATCGACCTGGGCAAGGGCCTCAAGGTGACCGTAGCCCGGCCCTATATCGTGGGCCCGGCGGCAGATACTATCGCGGCGCCGACCGACCGTTGATGCCGGCTCTTTCGGTAATAAAATACGGGGACCCTATCCTGCGCCGGAAAACCGCGCCCGTGGCCGCCGTCACCGATGCCACCCGGCACCGGGAGGACATGCTGGAAACCATGTACGAGGAAAGCGGCATGGGCCTGGCGGCGAACCAGGTCGGCCTGGACATGAATTTCATGGTCACCGACATCAGCCATGTGGAGGAGGACGAATACCCCCGCATGTTCGTCAATCCGGAGATTGTTGACCGGGAGGGCAGTACCGACCTGGAGGAAGGCTGCCTCAGCGTGCCTGAAATCCGGGCCACCATTACCCGGGCGGAGAAGGTGCTGCTCCATTACCAGGACGAGGACGGCGCCGACCGGGAAGATTGGTTCGACGGCCTGCTGAGCCGGGTGATCCAGCACGAGGTGGACCACCTCAACGGGATTCTTTTTACCGACTACCTGACGCCGGCCAAGCGCGGACTGATCAACAAACGGTTGGCTGAAATCGCCGCAACGGGAGCACCGTCTACCGGTATCATCCTCTGAATGGGCCATCGGCAGATATGAGGGTCGTCTTTATGGGCACCCCTGCCTTTGCCGTTCCGGCCCTCCAGCAGATCGCAGCTTCTGATCATCAACTGGTGGCCGTGGTCACCGGACCCGACAAGCGGGCCGGCCGGGGCCGCAAGCCCAAGCCACCGCCGGTAAAATCCGCCGCCGCCGAACTTGGCTACCCCATCCTCCAGCCCCCGGACCTGCGCGATGCCCTCTTCCATACCCACCTTAGGGACCTGGCCCCGGACCTGTTTGTGGTGGTGGCCTTTCGCATTCTTTCCGACGCCGTGCTGGCCATCCCGCCCCGGGGCGCCATAAACCTGCATCCTTCGCTGCTGCCGGCCTACCGGGGGGCCGCGCCTATCCGGCATGCCCTGCTGAACGGCGATGAGCTGACCGGCATCACCATTATCGCCCTGACCCGGCAGATCGACGCCGGCGATATGCTGCTTCAGCGCAGCGCCCCCATCCTTCCCGACGACGACTACGGAACTTTGTCGGCCAGGCTGGCGCAGGAGGGCGCCGCTCTTATGGTGGAGACGCTGGATGGCCTGGCCAACGGTTCCATCACGCCCCGGCCCCAGGACCCTTCCGCTCCCTCGCGGCCAGCGCCTAAAATCGTACCGGCCGACCAGCAGATCGACTGGCGTCGCCCCGCAGCCGAAATCGTGAATCGCATCCGGGCCTTCTCCCCCACGCCCGGCGCGGTGACCACCTTGGCAGGCAAAGGTTTGAAGCTGTTTGCCGCTGCCGCCGCTGACGGCCAGGGGGATCCCGGCGCCGTGCTGGCTACCGGCAACTACCTGGAGGTGGCGGCCGGGGCAGGTTCCGTAAAAATCGCCGAGCTGCAAATTGAAGGCCGGCGGCGCCTGCAGGCGGCGGTCTACTTTCGCGGGGCGCCCCTCGCCCTGGGCGACTATTTGGGGCAATCGTGACCCAGACTGCCACCCAGACCGAGCCGCTGGCCGGAGACCGGGCCAGGCTGTGCGCCTACCGCATCTATGCCCGCTCCCGGCAGGCCAGCCGGGTCAGCGACGCCCTGCACCGGGAACTTTCCTCCGCCGGGCTGCCTAGCCGGGAGCGGCGCTTCGTCACCGAGCTCGTGCTGGGCGCCACCCGCATGCAGGGGCGTCTCGATGCCGAGCTGCTGCCCTGTTACCGGGGACGCTACCGGCACCTGGAGCACAAGGTCCGGCAACTGCTCCGGCTGGGGGCCTACCAGATGCGCTTCATGGATGCGGTCCCGGCCCATGCGGCGGTCGATAGCAGCGTCAACCTGGCCCGGGCGGTGGGCCTGGGCCGCGCCACGGGGTTGGTGAATGGCGTCCTGCGCAAGTTGGCCGGCACGGACCCTTTGCCTGAGCCGGGACCGGATGCGGACAGCGCAGCACTGGCCGAGTGGCACAGCCATCCCCGCTGGATCGTCGAACGCTGGCTGGAGCAGTGGGGCCGGACCCGGACCCTGCAGCTGCTGATCTGGAACAACCGCCGTCCCACGGTCTGGCTGCGAATATTGGGCGGCGAGCCGGCCCGGGACCGGCTGGGGGAGCTGGCCGCAGATGCCGCCGTCAGCCTGGAAGGGCACCCGGTGCTGGACGAATACACGGCCGTCCGGCCCTTTGCCGGGGCGCTGTTGACGGAAGCGGTGCTGGCGGAGGGGCTGTTCACCGTGCAGGACCCGTCCGCCGGGGCCGTGCTGCGGGCGGTCAATCCCCGGCCCGGCGAAACCATCATCGACCTCTGCGCCGGCCCCGGCGGGAAGACGGCGGCCCTGGCCACAGCGGTAGGAAGCGCAGGGCGCATCCATGCCTTCGAAGCCGATCCGGCCCGGCTCGAACTGCTCAAGGAAATGCTCCAACGGCTGGGTCTGGGGAATGTCAGCCTCCACCCGGGGGACGCCCGTGATCAACAACTGCCTGCGGCCGACAAGATTCTCATCGACGTCCCCTGCAGTGGAACCGGCGTCATGGCCCGCCGGGCAGACCTGCGCTGGCGCCGGGAGCCGGAGCACATTGCCGAGCTGGCCCAGCTGCAGGGCGAACTTCTGGCCCATGGGGCCGGGGCCCTCCAATCCGGGGCGGTGCTGATTTATGCCACCTGCTCCCTGGAACAGGAGGAAAACTGGGCGGGTGTAAATTCATTCATGGCGCAGCATCCCGACTACAACCTGACGCCCCTCCCGGCCGCAGTGCCCGAGGCCTGGCTGGATGCCCAGGGAGCCCTGGCCACCTTTCCGCCCGAACACGCGGTGGATGGGGTCTTTGCCGTGGGGCTGGACCGGTCATGAAATTCGCCGGCCTGATCCGCCTGGGGGTGGCGTTGGTGGTCACCGGCGGGGCCCTGACGCTGCTGATGGACCGGGTCGTGTTGCCCCTCTACGTGCGTCAGGGACAGGTGCAGTTTCTGCCCAATGTCGTCGGCATGGCCTATCCCGAAGCGACCCGTTTGCTGCGCGAAAAAGGGTTCAAGGTGCCCAAGGCCCAAATCGCCCACACCCGGGAATATCCGCCCAACCAGGTCTTCGAAATGTATCCCAAGGCCTACTCCAGAGTGAAGCGGGGACGCATCATACAGCTCACCGTCACCGAGCAGGAACGGATGGTGACGGTCCCCGACCTCATTGGCAAATCGTTGCGTACGGCGGAGATCGAAATGGCCCGGGCCGGGCTGGAAATCGATACGATGATGACCACCTACAGCGAGGAATTCGCCGCCGAGACGGTCACCTGGCAGTCCATCAAGGGGGGCAATTTCCTGCGCCGGGGGCTGGGCCTGTCGCTGATGGTCAGCAAGGGGACGCCGCCACCGACTTTTTACGTGCCCAGTGTCGTCGGCATGGGCTACCAGGCCGGCCGCCGGGAGCTGCTCGATGCGGGCCTCGATATCGGCCGGGTCCAGTATATCTATGCCCCTAATTTGCTGCCCAACACCATCATTGACCAGTCGATCCCCGGCGGCACCGTGCTGAAACTCAAGCGGGCGGTGAGCCTGAAAGTGAGCACCTATGACCGCGGTTAGGACCTAGCCCATGACGAAACCTCGCGCCATATCGCCGAGCCTCCTCAGCGCCGATTTCGCCCGTCTGGAGGACCAGATCAGGCTGGTCGAAGGGGCCGGAGCCGACCGGCTGCACCTGGATGTCATGGACGGCAACTTTGTCCCGAACATCACCTTCGGCCCGTTCATTGTCAAGGCGATCCGCCGCGTCGCGCAGGCCCACCTCGACGCCCATCTGATGATCGCCAAACCGCACCGCTTCCTGGAGCAGTTCGTGGAGGCCGGCGCCGATACGGTGATCATCCACTATGAGGCCAGTGAAGACCTGCGCCGGGACCTGCGGACGATACGCCGGTTGGGGGCCCAGCCGGGCGTGGCCATCAATCCGGATACGGATTTCGATCTGCTCGTCCCCTATCTGCCTGACCTGGACTATGTGCTGATCATGTCCGTATTCCCCGGCTTCGGTGGCCAGAGTTTCATCGCGGATACGCTGCAGAACATGCGCAAGGCCGTGGCCCGGCGGAGCGACGCTGAATACCTCATCGCCGTTGACGGTGGTGTGAACCGGGAGACGCTGGAGACGGTTTTCGCCACCGGCATCGACATCGCTATCGTCGGCTCGGGGTTGTTCGGCGCCGAGGATATTCCGGGACGGTTCCGGGAGCTCCGGGGATGAGCCCAAGGATTCCGCCGGAAGAACTGTACCGGAAGCTGATCCATCTGGGCACCGGCAGCATTGCCTTGGGTTACTGGCTCGCCGGCCGGGAAATTACGCTGATCGTGCTGGGCGTACTGACCCTGCTGATCCTGGTGGCGGAGCTGCTGCGCCTGAGCAACAGCCGTGCGGCGGCGCTGTACGGGCGCTATTTGGGTATCATGACCCGCCCCTCCGAAGCGCACCGCCTTACCGGCGCCACCTATCTGCTGGCCGGCGCCCTGCTGGCCGTGGCCCTGTTCCCGCCCGTGGTGGCCGTGCTGGCGATCCTGTTCATGACCTGGGGCGACGCTATGGCGGCCCTGGTGGGCCTGCGCTGGGGCCGCATCCGGCTGGGCCGCAAAAGCCTGGAGGGGAGCCTGGCCTGCTTTATCGTCTGCCTGCTCATCACCCTGCCGGCCGACCTGAGCCTGACCACCAAGCTGGCCGGAGCGACCGCCGCAACGCTGGCGGAGCTGGTCCCTTGGGGGGTGCTGGATGACAACCTGGTCATCCCGCTTATCTCCGGTGGCGTCATGCTCTTCACGATGGCCAGCGGTCTGTGAGTTTCCTGATTCCCCAGTTGCTGTGGGCCCTCCCGGTGGCGGCCCTGCCCCTGCTGATCCACCTGCTGAGCCGGGCCAACACCCGCACCGTCGAGTTCAGCGCGCTACGCTTCCTCAAGGTCATGGAGCACGACACTATCCGCAGGCTGCGCTGGCATCACTGGCTGGTCATTTTCCTGCGTACCCTGATGATTCTGCTGCTGGTGCTGCTGCTGGCCCGGCCCGTGCTGGAAGGCTATTACCAGGGGCTGACCGGCCAGGGGGCCTCGACGCTGTCGGTGGTGGTGATAGACGATTCCTTCAGCATGAGCGGCCAGGGTTCCGACCGGGTGGGGGGCCGGCGCAGCCGCTACACGGAGTACCTGTCGCCGCTCTTCGAAGTCCTCTCCAACCCCGGCTCCCAGAGCAGGGTGGTCATCATCCGTTCCAGCGATGCCCGGCGGATCTACGACGGTCCCGGCAGCGGCCTGCCGGCAGTGCGCGTATTGGCCCCGCTGCTCCAGCCCCGCTACCAGCCCGACCGGCTCGAAGCGGTGCTCGACAGCCTGGGCGCTGCGGGCATACTCGACCAGGGCCGGCTGTATGCCAACCGGGAGCTGCTCATCATCAGCGATTTTCAGACCCAGCAACAGGAGGCCCTGCGTCTGTGGGCCAACGATACCAGCGGTTGGGACCAGTGGCAGATGTTTCTGCTGCCGGTGGCCCCCCAGGGCCGGAACGGGGCCCTCTCCGGCGCCCAGGTGACCACGGCTATCCCCATTGTCGGCGAACTGATGGATGTGCAGGTATCCTTGACCAATACGGGCACCACCGAGCTGCAGGATTTTCCCATCCAGCTGCTGCTCAACGGTGTCAGGGCCGGCCAGCTGGTTGTCGATCTGGCCCCCGGCGAGGAAACCCAGGTCACTTTCCAAGTGGCGCCGACCCGCCCCGGCCACCAAGAGGGTTACGCTGAAATCGAACCCGATGAACGGCCCGGCGACAACCGCTACTATTTCCATACCACCATTCCTATCCGGCTGCGGGTCCTGCTGCTTGATCGGGACGATGCTGATCCGGCCTTCACCCGGCTGGCTTTGCAGGCCCTGGCCGGCGCTTCGCCGCAGATCGAGTTCCACCGACTGCCCTACGGCGAGGTCACCTGGAGGCCGGAAGACCACGATGTGGTGATACTTGACGGCCCCCGGACCGTGCCCCGACTCTTGCCCCGGCGGCTGCGGGATTTTCTGGAAATCGGCGGCAAGCTCATCATGTTGCCCGGCAGTGCGGCAGCAGCCGCCACGGCCTTCCGGGAGCTGGGGCAGTTGCTGGGCCTGCCGGAGATTACCGGCACGGGAGAAAGCCTCGGGGCGGGGCTGCGACTGGACGGGGCCGCGGCCCGCAGATCGTTCCTGGGCACGGCCCTGTCCCGGGAGGTGAAGCGTGCTGACGGACCGCTTGTTAAAGCCCTCTATGCCCTGCGCCCCGGCGGCCGGGACGAGGTGGTGCTGCGGCTGTCCAATCGCCGGCCGGTGCTGGTGCGTTCGCCGGTGCAGAGCGGCCAGGCATTTATATTCACGGTCCCCATGGACCTGGCCTGGAGCGATATGCCCCTCAAGGGGAGCTTCCTGCCCATGTGGCACCAGCTGATTTCCTGGCGGCCAACGGGCGGCGTGTTGGCCAACATTCGCATCGGCGCTGAGCCCGAGCTGCCGCTGACCCCCCGCCAGGCGACCCAGCCCGTCAATCTGCGGGGCCCGGCCAACATCAACAGCCGCCTGATACCCGACCTGCAGCGGCGCTCGGTGATCCTGCGGGACCTCCATGAACCGGGTCTTTACAGTGCCCGTTTCGGCAGCGGGACCGGGAGCGCAGAGATCGAGGAGCGCTTTCCGGTAAATATTTCAGCCCGGGAGCTGGCCGCCGGCTATCTCACCTCCGCGGAACTGCAGGATGTCACCGGCAGCGGCCGGGCCTTCATCTACAACAGCGGGCAGCCCGTGGGGCCCTGGGTGACCCAGGCCCGCTTCGGACGGGAGCTCTGGCGCCTGCTGCTCTACCTGCTGTTGCTGGTAACGGTGGCCGAACTCATTATAGCCAATGTATACAGCAGTCCCCGAAGACCAGCCTAGGGAACGGGCCCTCCTGGTGGGGGTCGGGCGGCGGGCCGATAAATCGGCCACCCTGGATGAGCACCTGGACGAGCTGGCCCAGCTGGCCGATACAGCGGGGGCCGAGGAAGCCGGCCGGCTGATCCAGCGCCGGGACCGGCCCGATGGAGCCACCTACATCGGCAAGGGAAAGGCCGAACAGCTGATGGCCCAGGCCGCGGAACTGGGCTGCAGTCTGGTCATTTTCGATGATGACCTGGGCGCTACCCAACAGAAAAATCTGCAGCGCCTGGCGGGGGACAACATCAAGGTCATTGACCGCAGCGGCCTGATCCTGGACATCTTCGGCCGCCGGGCCCGGAGCCGGGAGGCCAAAACCCAGGTGGAACTGGCCCGGCTCCAATACCTGCTGCCCCGGCTGACCCGCCAGTGGACGCACCTGGAGCGGCAGATGGGTGGCATCGGTACCCGCGGGGGCATGGGGGAAGCGCAGATTGAGGTGGACCGCCGGATGATCCGCCGGCACATCGCCCATCTGCAGAAGGAACTGGAACGGATCGCCGCCGAACGGCGCACCCAGCGGAGCCAGCGGAAATCGGCTTACCGGGTGGTGCTGGTGGGCTACACCAACGCCGGCAAGTCCACCTTGATGAACGCCCTCACCGGCGCCGGGCAGCTGGTCGAGGACCGGCTTTTTGCCACCCTCGACAGCACCACCCGGAAGCTCGACCTGCCGGGCAGCGGCTCCATTATCCTCAGCGATACCGTCGGCTTCATCCGCAAACTGCCGCATCACCTGGTGGCCTCGTTCAGGGCCACGCTGGCCGAAGTGACCGAGGCCGACCTGCTGCTGAATGTGCTGGATGCCTCCTCACCCCAGGTGGTGGAGCACGATCTGACCACCCGGCAGGTGCTCCGCGAACTGGGCGCCGACAAGGTGCCCATCATCACCATCCTCAACAAGATAGATGCGCTGGCCGAATCACGGGCCGTCAACCGGTTGAAAGAGAAATTTCCCGGAGCCATCCTCATCTCCGCCCGGCAGCGGCTGCGTCTGGAGCAGGTGGAGCAGGCCATCCTGGAGGCCCAGGCGGCCCGTTTCAGCCATGTGGAGCTGCGCGTGCCGAGCCGCAAATCGGGCCTGCTGGGGCAGATATACGACAGCCTCGATGTGCACAGCCGGAGCTACGAAGAGGATGTTACGGTGTTGTCGGTAAGCGGCCCGGATGAGGCGATTCGGGCCATCCAGCATCGTCTAGCGCAGGACCCGGCCCCGGGGCCGTAGCGGGGCAAATAAAAATGCCCGTGAGCGCTCTTAACCCAGATCCCGTTTTTTAAGAACGGTGGGCCCCTCTCAACTAAGGCAGGTTTCCTTGATCCCCGAGAGGAAAGGCCTACGCTGCGTTAGCCGAATATGGCGCCCTGCTGAGTCGTATTTGAAGGATCTGGGTTAGTCTGCGACTCACGGGCAATATCAAATCATTGCCTCAACGCTCAAGTTAGTCTGCCCGATCTTCACCGTCAAGCACAACCGGCCTTTGCCGATAGACCGGCGCCTTAACCCTCCGCCTGCCGGTAATTGAGCTCCTCGCCTTCGGAGTGGGCAATCACTGCCGCGCCGATGGAGTCACTGGTGACATTCACCACTGTCCGGAACATGTCCAGGGGCCGGTCCACCCCCAGCATCACCCCTACCAAGGCATAGGCCTCCGGGGTGGTGATATTGACCGCCTCCAGCACGATAAAGATCATCACCAGTCCCGCCGAGGGCACGGCGGCGGCGCCGATGGAGGCCAGCAGGGCCGTCACCACTATGATCAGCTGCTGGGTAAAGTTCAGATCAATACCCAGGGCCTGGGCGATGAACAGCACCCCGGCGATTTCATAGAGGGCCGTGCCGTCCATGTTGACCGTGGCGCCCATCGGCAGCACGAAGCTGGTTATCTTGTTCGACACACCGACGTTTTTTTCCACCGATTTCATGGTGAGGGGCAAGGTGGCGGCGGAAGAGCTGCTCGAGAAGGCGAATGCCATGGCTGCCGCCATCGCCTGGTAGTGAACCAGGGGGTTGCGCCGGGTCAGGATGAAGAATACGGTGGGCAGCACGATGAGGAAATGGATCGAGAGTCCGAGGGTGATAACCATCATATACTTGCCCACCGCCTGGAACAGATCGAACCCCATATTGGAGACCGCCGTGGCCAGCAGTCCGAACACGCCGATGGGGGCCAGCTTGATGATGGCGCCGGTGAGGGCCATCATGGCCTCGAAAGCGGCCTTAAAAAAGTTTTGCAGCGTTTCCGAAGGACCCTTGGGCAGCCGGGTGATGGCGAAGCCGAACGCGATGGAGAAGAAGATGACGCTGAGGACGTCTCCGCCCGCTGCAGAGCTGAAGGGATTGATGGGAATGATGCGCATCAGAATATCAGGGAGCGATGTATCCAAATCCGCGGGGCTAAATGCCTCCTGGGGGGAGGGGATCCCGGCGCCTGGCCGGATGGTATTGGTCAGGGTCAGGCCCACCAGAATGGCCAGCATGCTGGTCATGATGTAGTAGGCGAAAGTCTTACCGCCCAGACGGCCCAGGCTCTTGGAATCGCCGATTCCGGCCACGCCGGATATGATCGAGGTCATCACCAGAGGCAGAACGATCATCCGCAACAGGCGCATGAAGATCGCTCCCAGCGGGCTTACCCAGGGGACCTGTTCTTTGAATAGGACGGCGAACAGGATACCTGCGCCCATAGCGATGAAAATTTGCCAGTGAAGTTTGAGCTTCATGTCACTCCCCGGTTAATGATGTGTCATCCGATTGGCCGGCACAAGAGCAGATGGTCTGCGGCCGAGGCCGGGGAATATAACCAAAGCTGGGCAGCGGGACAATGCAGAGGGATTATGCCGGTCGGCCGGTTCCGTTGACGGGGGGTGTGCGCAGACCTTTCCGGCGGCTTAAATTGTGCCGGGCTGAACGCCCCCAGGGAAGGCACCCATTAGCTGATGATTCAGATCGCAGACAGTATGTCCCGGCTGGGCACGGAAACCGCCTTCGAGGTGTTGGGCCGGGCCCGCCAGCTGGAGGCCCAGGGCCGCCATATCGTGCACCTGGAAATCGGCGAGCCAGATTTCGACACGCCGGCCAATATCCGCGCCGCCGGCAAACAGGCCCTGGATAACGGCCATACCCACTACGGCCCTTCCGCAGGGCTGCCCGAGCTGCGCCAGGCCATCGCTGCCGAGATAGAACGGACCCGGGGCACAGCCGTAACGCCGGAGCAGGTGGTGGTGACGCCGGGCGGCAAGCCGATCATCTTCTTCTCCCTGCTGGCCCTGGTCAACCCCGGCGACGAGGTGATCTACCCCAATCCCGGCTTTCCCATCTATGCGTCGGTCATCAACTGGGTGGGGGCCAAGGCGGTGGCGCTGCCGATCCGGGAAGCGGCCGACTTCAGCATCGATATCGACGAGCTGGCCAGCCTGGTGACGGCCCGCACGAAACTGCTGATCCTCAACTCGCCGGCCAACCCCACCGGCGGGGTACTGGACGAGACCCTGCTGGGGCGCATCGGGGAGTTAGCCCGGGAGCACGACTTCATGATCCTGGCGGACGAAATCTATTCGCGCATAATCTACGACCAGACCCATGCCTCCCTGCTCTCGGTTCCAGGCATGGCGGACCGGTTGATCCTGCTGGACGGCTTTTCCAAGACCTACGCCATGACCGGCTGGCGGCTGGGCTACGGCGTGATGCCGGAGGAGGTGGCCTTCTGGGTGGGGCGGCTGATGACCAACAGCAACTCGTGCACGGCCAGTTTTACGCAGCTGGCGGGAGTGGAGGCGTTGCAGGGGCCCCAGGACGAGGTGGGCAAGATGGTGGCCGAGTTCAAACGCCGGCGGGACTTTATCGTGGAAGGCCTGAACGCCATCGAGGGCATCACTTGCCGTAAGCCCCAGGGAGCCTTCTACGTGTTCCCCAACATCACTGCCCTGGGCCGCAGCAGCAAGCAGCTGGAAACCTACTTTCTGGAGGAATGCGGCGTGGCGACCCTCACCGGCACTTCCTTCGGCGAGCTGGGCGAAGGCTACATCCGGCTCTCCTACGCCAACTCCATCGACAACCTCCAACTGGCCCTGGAGCGCATCCAAGACGGGGTGCAGCAGCTGTAACTTGCCGCAGTGCGGCTTCGGGCAGCATGGCCGCCCGGCTCCATTTACCATCATTTAACAGGGAATCTTATGTCCGGATACCTCATCGTTGTCATGGTTTACCTGGCGGTACTGATCAGCGTGGGCCTGGTGAAGCGCAAGCAGGTCCACAGCGCGGAAGACTTTGCCGTCGGCGGCCGCAGCCTCACCTGGCCCATCCTGGTGGGCACCCTGCTGGCCACCTGGACCGGCTCCGGGTCGGTGTTCAACAACGGACGGCTGGGCTACGAAAACGGTTGGGCCGCGCTGTGGGCCTCCAGCGGCGCCTGGCTCGGTATCCTGCTGATCTATTTTATTGCCCGCAAAATCCGCGCCGTGGGGGCCTCCTCCGTGCCCCAGATACTGGAAAAGCGGTTCGATGCCAAGACCGGCGTGCTCGCTTCCCTGACCACCATTATCGCCTACCTCACCATTGTCAGCTACCAGTTCCGGGGCGGCGGCCTGGTTTTTGAGATCATCGCCGGTACTGATCCCATCATCGCCGGTATGAGCAACATGACCCTGGGTATGATCATTATCGCCACGTTCACCATTATCTACACCGCCATGGCCGGCCTGCTGTCGGTGGTCTATACCGACGTGCTCAACGGCATTGTGGCCATGCTGGGACTGGCCCTGGCCATCCCCTTTGTGCTGAGCGCCATCGGCGGCTATGAAGCGGTGCTGGCGACTGTGCCGGAGATCAAGTGGGAGTTGTTCGGAGCCATGGGCTTCAAAAGTATGCTGGCCCTGTTTATCCCCACCCTGCTGCTGCTGATGGGTGACGCAAATATGTACCAGCGGCTCCTGGCGGCCAAAGACGGCGGCCATGCGGAAAAGGCGGTGGCAGGCTGGATAATCGGCGTGATCATTATCGAAGTGCTCATCGTTACGCTCGGTTTCTTCGCCTCGGTCCATTTCCCCGGCCTGTCAGGGGACGAGGCCGCCCGTATCCTGATCCTGGTGGCCCATCAGGCGGTGCCGTTCTGGATCGGCGCCTTTCTACTGGCGGCGATCCTCTCCATCATCATCTCTACCGCCGACTCCTTTCTGCTGGTACCGGCCAACATTATCGCCACCGACCTGTACGGCCGCTTTTTCCGCCCTGAGGCCAGCGGCAAGCAATTGCTATTGGTGAGCCGCATCGCGGTGGTCGTGTTCGGTATCCTGGCCTTCAGCATGATCCGTTTCTTCCCCTCGATTCTCACGGCCGCCTTCGCCGCCTACACCGTGTACGGCGCCTCCATCACACCGGCCCTTATCGCCGGGTTCGTCTGGCCCCGGGCCAATGCCAGGGCGGCTTTCGCATCGGTCCTGGCTGGCGCCGGCGTCACTATCGCCTGGGAGCTGGCCCGCAAGTTCACCGGCGAACTTCTCTTCGGCTGGGAGGCCGTCTATCCGGCGGCGGCCAGCTCCATTCTGTTGCTGGTGGCGCTGAGCTACCTCAAGAGCCCGCAGCCCACGACCCCAACCGCCGGGACTGCCTGACCGGGGCAGGTCTGGCCGGTAGAGGAGCGAATCATGCTGCGCCGCCTGGTTCGGCAGGTCGTCCGGCGTCCCTGGACGGTGCTGGCCGTTATCGCCGCCATCACCCTGGCCCTGGCCACCCAGATTCCGCATCTGGCCATCGATTTCAGCATCGAGCAGCTTTTTCCGGAGCGTGATCCGGAGAAGGAAGCCTACTTCCGGTTCCGCGAGGATTTCGTTTCCGATGACGACCTGATCCTGCTTGTCTACGAAGCGGGCGATCCCCTGTCACCGGAAAACATGGCCCTGCTCAGGGAGCTCACCGACCGGCTGGAGGAGCTGGAAAGTCTCGAGTCGGTCTATTCCCTGGCCAACATCGAACGCCTCAGCCTGGCGGACGGGGTGGTGCAGATCGACGACTACTTCCCGCCCGGTCTGCCGCAGAGCGAGGTCGAGCTCCGCAAGGTCGAACTGCAGGGCCATCCCCTGTACGGCCGGGCGCTGATTTCCGGCGACGGCACCCTGGGGGGGCTGCTCCTTGATCTGGCCGATGAATTCAACACCCACGACGACCGGCAAATTCTCATTGCCCAGCTCGATTCGCTGCGTAGCGGCACCCCCTGGACCTGGTACGATGCCGGCCTGCCGGTGCTCAGGACCCGCTACGTGGAGGCCATGCAGCGTGAACAGCGGCTGTTCCTGCCGGTGGCGATGGTGCTCGCATTGATCGTGCTATATGCCATGTTCCGGCAGCCTCGGGCCCTGATCTATCCTCTGGTGGCGATCGGTATCACCCTGATATGGGTGGCGGGCATCATGGCCCTGTTGGGCTACACCATCAATATCGTTTCCTATCTCACCTTCAACCTGCTGCTGATCGTGGGCATCTCCGACTCGATCCATATCATGGTAAAGTATTATGAACTGCTGGGCCAGGGGCTGCGCCTCAGGGAGGCCCTGGAAGAGATATTTCAGCGCATCGGCGGCGCCCTGCTCCTGACCAGCTTCACCACCGCTGTCGGCTTTCTCTCGCTGGTGACCACCAACGTGCTCATCGTCAAGCAGTTCGGCATTGCGCTGGCTATCGGCGTGGTGTTGATGTTTGTGGTCACCCTGCTGGTCATACCTTCAATGCTGGCGTTGACGCCGGTGCCCGGTCGGGCCGCACTGGAGCGCCACGCCGCCGGGGTCCGCCTGCGGGCTGCCAGACGGCTGAGCCACTGGGTCGAACACCGGCCTTACGCCATTCTGGGCGCCTTTGCCGCGCTGTTGCTGGTCTCGCTGGTGGGGATCGGGCGCATCAGTACCCAGGCCGGTGTGCTGGACGATATCCGTTCCGGGGAGAAAATCTACACCGATTATCGCTTCGTCGGCGACCGGATGATGGAGATCCTGCCGTTGGAGGTCATCTACGACAGCGGCCAGGCCGGGGGCTTGGGAGAGGTGGACAACTTGCTCCACATGGCCGCCCTGCAGCAGTTCCTGGCCGGCCAGCCGTCCGTCACTGCGGTCACCTCCCTCACCGACCACTTGGCGCTGGCCAATAAATTTTTCGGCAGCGGCCAGGACAGCCTGCCCACCCGGAGCGCCGCCGCGCGCGACCTGCTGGAACTGCTGGACCCGGACCTGCTGGCCGCATTCGCCGATCCGCTGCTGCGCAAGGGCCGCATCTCGGCCCGGGTGGGCAATATCCATTCCGAGCAGGCCGATGAACTCAGGGCTGCCATCGCCGGCTGGGTCCAGGAGCACCTGCCGGCCGGGCAGACGGTCCAGATCACCGGGACCACCTTCCTGGCCCTGCGCACCAACGACCATATCGTCCGCAGCATGACCACCAGCTTCATGCTGGCCTTTCTGATCATCCTTGCGGCCATGACCCTGTTGTTCCGCTCGCTGCGCCTGGCCCTGCTCTCAGTCCTGCCCAATGTGCTGCCGCTGCTGGCGGTGGTGGGATTCATGGGCCTGATCGGCATCAAGTTGCGCCCCACGACGGTGATGATTTTTGCCGTGGCCTTCGGCATCGCCGTGGACGACACCATCCATTTCCTGGTGCGCTTCCGCCAGGAAATGGCCCGACTGGGGGGGCACTACCGGGCCGCCATCAACGAAACTCTGGTCACCACCGGCAAGGCCATCATCAGTACCACCGCCGTTTTGCTGCTGGGTTTCAGCGTGTTGCTTTTCTCGAAATTCCTGCCCCAGTCCCAGTTCGGCCTGCTGGCCGGGCTGATCCTGCTCATCGCCCTGTTGGCCAGCGTGACCCTGTTGCCGGTACTGATTCTGGCCTTCCGCCCGCCTGTGCCTGGGGTGGCCGGAAATGTCACCGCCCGCGAGGATTGACGGTCTAAGTTTATCCACGACTGATATAGACGTGATGAGCAACCCAATTTCCAGGCAGCGGCAGTGAGCGAAACCTCAAGTGGCCCGACCTATGAGGCCGTAACCCGCAATATCCGTGTCCGGGTGGCGCCGTCCTACCTGGGACACTCCCTGCCGGCCTTTCCCGGCCAGCACCTGCACAGTTACCAGATTACCATCATCAACGAAGGCAGTGAGGTAGTGCAGCTGCTGCGCCGGCACTGGCGCATTACGGACGGCCACGGCCAGGTGGAAGAGGTACGGGGGGCCGGTGTGATTGGCGAGCAGCCGACGATTCTGCCCGGCCGGGCCCACACCTATTCGAGCTTCTGCCCGCTGCCCACCGAAGTTGGCAGCATGCAAGGGACCTATCAGATGGTCACGGTTGAGGGCAAATTCTTCGACGTGGCGATACCGGCCTTCCCGCTGGTTGTGCCCGGCGCCCGGAACTGACCGCTCAGTAGGCCGTCGCCTGGGACTGCCCCTGCCAGTCGGCCAGCAACCGCCGGCAGGCCGCTTCCGCAACCCCCGCCACCAGCCTGATTTTCAACCGGCCCAGCTCGTTGAGCAGCTCGTTGGAGACCGGTAATTCACTGAATCCCAGGGCAGCCACATCGGCGATGCGGGTGCCCATATATATGACGCCGATGCGCGACCAGTGAATGGCGGAAAAACACATCGGGCACGGTTCGGTGGTGGAGTATATCTCGCAGGCCGAGAGGTCCCAGTGGCGCAGGTGCCGGGCGGCTTGCCGGATCGCGTTGATCTCGGCGTGGGCTGTGGGATCGTTGTCCCGCAGCACGGTGTTGTGGCTGGTGGCAATCACCTCACCATCCCGTACGATGCAGGCGCCAAAGGGTCCGCCGTCGCCGGCAGCGAAGCCGGTCCGGCAGTTCTCTATCGCCAGCGACATGTAGTGGTCTGGATTACTGACTGATTCCGTACCCATCCTGCCCTGGCTCCCCGCCCTCACGGCTCCTTTGATAGTGAATCTGCCAGTTCACTTGCCATGTCTTGCCGCCGTCCAGAGAGGCCTCCCAGTTCCAGTCGAAGGATTCGGCGCCGATGTTATGCCAGACCATCCTTTGCCGGATCGGCTCACCTTGCGGGTTAACGGCATCCCGGGCCAGGATCATCCGGCCATCCTCGAAACCGCCATCGAAATCAAGATAGTCTCCCTGATTGTCCACCCAGGTCTGTTGCCACTGACTCTTGGGCACGTTATAGCTGGATACGCTCCTGCCCTGCAGACGGATGGATGGCTGGCCGTCGAAGTTTTCCAGGATCACCATGCTGTCCAGAATGACGCTGACTTCGTTGGTGCCCCTGCCGCTGTCGCCCCACGTCAGTTCCCAGGAGCCGAGCCAAAAATCAAATTGATACTGTCCGGCAACAGTTCGGGCAGACGCGCTTGGCATGTTCTCCTCCACGGTCCGGCGGCTGCAGGCGGCCAGCAGTCCCGCGAGCAGAAGAACCGTGAGTAGTCGAGATTTCATCATTCAATTTCCCCGTCTGCGAGAGTGCTGCCTGACGCCGGTCACGCCCCGGGATAACAGCCGTTTCTGAACCACCCGGCTGCCGACCGGGCCAACCTTACGGCGCTGGGGTGCCTTTTGCAAGTATCCCCGGCCGGCCACGCCCCGGGCAGTCGGCTATTGATAGGTGCCGGCCCCAACGGTAGCTTCAATCAAGTCCAGCATTGGTGTTGGCCTGTCACCGCGGAGGATTCTGCCTATGGCCGTCAAACGCACCTCAAGCGGGGCCCCCTGGGAAGCCCAGGTAGGCTACTGCCGGGCCCTCCGTTCCGGCGATCACATTTATGTGTCCGGCACGGCTCCGCTGGCGGATGACGGCAGCGTACTGGCCCCTGGCGATGCGGAAGCGCAGACCCGGCGCTGCCTGGAGATCATCGCCGCCGCCCTGGCCGACCTTGGCGCCAGGCCCGAGCACATTGTGCGGACCCGCATGTACGTCACCGACATCACCCGCTGGGCTGAGTATGGCCGGGCCCATGCCGCTTTCTTCGGCGACTTCCTCCCGGCCGCGGCCATGGTGGAGGTGGCCCGGCTTATCGACCCGGATATGCTCATCGAAATCGAGGTCGAGGCGCTGCTGGACGAAGCCTGACCGGCGGCCACCTGCACCTTGATAGGGTTTCGACCGGCTGCCTAAATTCCCAGGCTGACAGGGCGCATTTGAGCATTCGTATCCAGCCCCCGAAAGGTTGCCCAAAATTATGAACCCCTTCACAAATATGCCCATCAGGCGGTTCCAGGATGACGCCGAGGTATCGGCAGTGCAATCGGCTCTGGAGAAATTGCAGTCCCAGGCCGGCACGGAATACGCCTTGGCAATCGGCGACCGCAGCTACACCAACCCGGCCAAGCTGGCCAGCACCAATCCGGCGGACCCGGATCAGGTTCTGGCCGTCTTCCAGAAGGCCACCCGGGAACAGGCCGCTGAGGCCATCGACCTGGCAGCCGAGACCTTCCGCAGTTGGCGCTCCACCTCTGCCGGGGACCGGGCCCAGTACCTGCTCAAGGCCGCTGAGGCCCTGCGTTCCAGGCGGGATCAGGCGGTCGCCACCCTGATTTTGGAGGCGGGCAAAAACTGGATCGAGGCCGACGCCGATTTTGCCGAAGCGGTGGACTTTCTGGAATACTACGCCCGCGAGGTGCTGCAGCTGTTCACCATCGGCCTGTGGCAGCTCAACCCCGATGGCAGCCAGAAGCTCGATGGCCAGGGCCAGCCGATCCCGAGCTACGACCAGGACACGGTCGAGGGCTTTGCCCACGCCTTCACCGGCTGGACCTATGCCCCGCGGCCCGGCGCGACCCGCAACCGCTTCGGCAACCCGAGCTACTACGACGCGCCGATGATCGCCTTCGAGGATCACCACGACACCGGCAGCAAGAAGCTGCTCAACGGCGTGGTGCTGCCCGGCGGCCAGAGCGCGCGCGCCGACCTGGAGGCGGCGCTGGACAACATCTTCAACCACCCCAATGTCGGCCCCTTCATCGGGCGCCAGCTGATCCAGCAGCTCGTCACCGCCAACCCCAGCCCCGCCTATGTGGCGAGGCCGCGCGGCGACAGGAAGGCCGTGCGGCGCGCCATCCTGACCGATACCGAGGCGCTGAACCCGGCCCAGCCGTCCCGCTTCGGCAAGCTGCGCGAGCCCATCGTGCAGCTGACACATCTGCTGCGGGCCCTGGGCGGCAGCAGCGATGGGGTCTGGCTGCGCGCGCAAGCCGCCGCGCTGGGCCAGCCGGTGTACAGCCCGGCCACGGTGTTCAACTTCTTCCCGCCGGACTACGACCTGCCCGACAACCCGTCGCTGGATGGCCCGGCCTTCGGCGTCTTCAATGCCAGCGCGGCCTTCAAGCTCAGCGGCGTGCTCGCCACCGCGCTGAACGGCAAGGGCGTGGCGGCGGACCCCTCGGTGCCCGGCGCCATCGGCACCCACATCGACCTCAGCCGCTGGCAAGCCCTGGCCGCCACGCCGGCCACGCTGGTCGCG
>SCKI01000004.1 GCA_004124295.1 Fidelibacterota bacterium | reverse complement strand
GCCGACTCGAGAGATTCCAGCCGGGCGCCGAGTGTGGTCAGTTCGGCGGCGGTCTCCTGATCGCCACCCTCGGCCTGGGCCGTTTCGAGAGATTCAAAGCGGGCGGCCAGGGCCTTGAGTTCGGTGGCGAGATCGGCCTCGGTAGTTGCGGCCACGGCCGACTCGAGAGATTCCAGCCGGGCGCCGAGTGTGGTCAGTTCGGCGGCGGTCTCCTGATCGCCACCCTCCGCCTGGGCCGTTTCGAGAGATTCAAAGCGGGCGGCCAGGGCCTTGAGCTCGGTGGATATTTCCGCATCGACCGCTCCGGATTGCGCTATCTCGAGGAGTTCCAGTCGCGAAGCCAAAGAAATCAACCCCGTGGCGAGATCTTTCTCTCTCTCGGCGGTCAGGCTGGCCTCCAGCGTCACCAGGCGCGAAGTAAAATCACGGAGTTCGTCGGAGAGCGCCGTTTCGCCGGACCCCTCTGCCTCCAGGGTTGCCTCAATACTGTCCAGCCGGTCTCTCAGGGCGTCGAAGTCGAAGGCCTCTGCTGATGCGCCGCCGGCTGGGGTTTCGGCCGGTTCCTCATCCGGGGCCAAGCGCTCCGATTCCGGGACCGCAGTCGGCTTTCCGGCCGCCGGGGTCTCCAGCCGTTCCTCGATGGGTCTGAAATCGGTCGGCACATCCACCGGCGCAGGGCCGGTCTCAGCGGCATGGCCGGCATCCAGATGGTCCTTGGCGATCTGTGCCAGGCTGTCGATCCTCTCGTCGGTCAGGTGAGGCTCCTCTCCGGTTTCTTCTTGCATAGGCTGGTCAGGAGCAGGGGCCACGGCGGCCGCTTCAGCGGCGATGGCGGCGGCCACTTGGCGGATATTATCACCCCAATGCGTTTCCGCATCCGTGCCCTCTTTCTGCTGGGGATTTTTCGAGGGCTGAGGCGGCTCGGTGGCCGCTAGCGGGGGCGGCTGGGGCGGGGCCTCTGGCTGAGGCGGCGGGGCGGTAATCACCCGGCCCCCTGAACCGGTGTGCTGGCCGTTGCCGTTATGGCCAGGATTGGGCGCATCGGGTTCCTCGCCACGGAGCTTCCGGCGCACATCCCGCAGGAGTTCCTTCTCGGCAGTGATTTTTCTAAGCCGCCGTTGGGCGCCCCGGCTGAGCGGGTTGGCTTTCAGCAGCTGGGCGTAGGTCGCCTCCAGAACCGGCTGCGGCTCATTGAGCCGCTCCCTGATGCCGACCAGGAGCTCGGCCGCCTCGACGTGATAGGAATCCTGGGCCAGGGTCCGCTCCAGCCACTCTTCGGCTCCTTTAAGCTGGCCCTCACGGATAAGCAGCCGGGCGGTGAGAAACAGTCCCGGCACATGCTCAGGGTGATGCTGTAGGCCGATTTCGCAAACTTTGCGTGCCCGGTCGAGCTCACCGGCGTCGAAATAAAGTTCGGCCAGGAGGGGATAGGCCAAGCTGTCCAGATGATCGGCAAAATAGTTCTCCAGTGTCTCCCGGCGTTGTTCCGCCGTGCCTTGCGTGAAGGTTTCGACAGCCGCAGTCATAAGGGGATGTTACCGTGTTTTTTCCGCGGGTTGGTATCCACCTTGTCGCGCAGCATCTCCAGCGCATCGACAATCCGGGAGCGGGTCTGGCGGGGCTGGATGATATCATCGATGAAGCCCCGTTCGGCAGCGGTATAGGGGTTGGCAAACTTTTCCCGGTATTCGTCGCTGAGCCGTCCGCTGAGGGCGTCCCGGTCGGCGGCTTCCTCCAGGTCCTTTTTCCAGAGGATTTCTACCGCCCCTTGCGGTCCCATGACGGCAATCTCTGCGCTGGGCCAGGCCAGATTGATATCGCCGCGAATATGCTTGGAGCTCATCACATCGTAGGCGCCGCCGTAGGCCTTGCGGGTAATGATGGTTATCTTGGGGACCGTCGCCTCGCTGTAGGCATAGAGCAATTTGGCGCCGTGGCGGATAATGCCATGCCATTCCTGTTCGGTGCCGGGGAGAAAGCCGGGCACATCGACAAAGGTGACCAGGGGGATGTTGAACGCATCGCAGAAGCGCACGAAGCGGGCCGCCTTCACGGATGAATCAATGTCCAGCACGCCCGCCAGGTGGGCCGGCTGATTGGCGACGATACCGACACTGGCCCCTCCGAACCGGGCCATCCCGATGATGATATTGGGGGCGAAAGCGGCGTGGATTTCTTCAAAGATGCCCCCATCGACCACCGCCTTGATGACGGCGTGCATATCGTAGGGCTTGTTGGAATTATCGGGAATCAGGCTGTCGAGTTCTTGCGCGTCCCGGTCCGCAGGATCATCGCTGGCCACGGCCGGGGCGGTTTCAGTGTTGTTGGACGGCAGGTAGGCCAGCAGGCGCCGGGCCTGATCGATGGCCTGAATCTCGTTTTCACAGGCAAAGTGGGCCACGCCGCTTTTTCCGGCATGGGCGTCGGCGCCGCCCAGGTCCTCAAAGGATACTTCCTCGTGAGTCACCGTGCGCACAACATTGGGTCCGGTGACAAACATATAGCTGCTGCCCTGCACCATGATGACAAAATCGGTGATGGCCGGAGAATAAACGGCCCCCCCGGCACAGGGTCCTAAAATCAGGCTGATCTGGGGCACGACACCGCTGGCCAAGGTGTTACGCAGGAAGATGTCCGCATAGCCGCCCAGGCTCATGATGCCTTCCTGGATCCGGGCCCCGCCGCTGTCGTTAAAACCGATCACTGGCGCGCCGACTTTCATGGCCAGGTCCATCACCTTGCAAATTTTCTCGGAGAAAGTCTCCGACAGGGAACCGCCGAAGACGGTAAAATCGTGGGCGAAAACGAACACCTGGCGCCCTTCCACCAGCCCGTAGCCGGTGACCACCCCGTCACCATAAGGGCGCTGCTTTTCCATGCCGAAGTCGTGCAGGCGATGCCTGACGAACATGTCCAGTTCGGTGAACGAGCCCCGGTCCAGGAAAAGGTCCAGCCGCTCCCGGGCGGTCAGTTTACCCTTGCCGTGCTGGCGCTCGATCCGTTCCGCGCCGCCGGCCAGCAGGGCCTCTTCCCGATTGGCCTCCAGTTGTGCGGCTGGGGAAGACTTGGCCGTCATCAGGCGGCCGGTTCCGTGTCCCGGCCCGGCCGGTTTTTCGCCACCCATGAGGTCACATAGGCAATGATTTCCGGTACCGGCGTACCCGGTCCGAACAGTTGCCCTACGCCCTGGGATTCCAGGGCCTGCGTATCCTTGCGGGGGATGATGCCGCCGCCGGTGAGCAGCACATCGTCAATTTCGGCTTCGCGCATCAGGCGCAGCACTTCCGGGAATATGGTCATATGGGCGCCGGAGAGGATCGACAGTGCGATGACGTCGGCATCCTCCTGGACGGCGGCCTGCACAATCATCTCCGGGGTCTGCCGCAGACCGAGATAGATGACCTCCATGCCGGCATCGCGGAAACTCCGGGCCAGCACCTTCACGCCCCGGTCGTGGCCATCGAGACCCGGCTTGGCCATCACAATGCGTATGGCTTGGCCCATCTAGCGCTCCCTGCTGTCGAGTACGAACGTGACCGGTCCCTCATTCACCAGGCTGACCTCCATGGCAGCGCCGAACGTGCCGGTGGCGACGGTCAGCCCTTTGCGGGCCAACTGCCGGTTGAAGTGCCGGTAGAGCTGGTCGGCAAGCACCGGCTCGGCCGCTTTAGTGTAGCTGGGACGGCGCCCCTTGCGCCAGTCAGCCAGCAGTGTAAACTGGCTGACCACCAGGGCACTGCCGCCGGTGTCGAGAAGTGAGTGATTCATTTTGCCAACAGCGTCATTGAAAATACGAAGGGTAGCGGTCTTCTCCACGAGAAAATTGCTGTCCTCCTCCGTATCATTTTGGTGCACCCCCAGCAGGATGGCCAGTCCCGGGCCGATGCTCCCGACCACTTCGCCGGCGACGGCCACTTGCGCCTCCTTCACCCGCTGCAGGACGGCAATCATGGGGCCGGTTTCAAGTTTCGTGTTGCTGGTTCCGAGTTATCAGTGAGCGGCATACCATCCCTCAGGTTTGCTTAGTAAGGCCACCGGCTGGCCCGTGAGCTGACGAGCTCGCGTACATGGTAATCTCGTGGTTGCAATTCGTCCAGACGCAAATTGGAAGTTAAAACAACCCGTTCTGTTCATCTTCATTATTGCTCTTCACTCGCCCTGCCAGCTTGAAGGTCTTGGCCGTGGGCGGCATTTTTACTGCCACGCCATCAAGCAATTCGGCTATCGTGATATTCTGCATCTTGGGATAGTCCTCATTCCAGCCGGGGGAGTGGTAAATCCCGGCACCGGCGGCTTCCGTCTCCATGGGTTTTGTAGGCGGTTCCAAGGTGATGAAAATCCCCATGGCCGCCTTCTCGCGCTCGACGGTACCGCGTAGGTCGCGGATGTCCCCGCTCTTGACCTTGCCGCTTTTCACCTGCACCAGAATTCTCTTCGGCTTGCCAGCCGTTTCGTCAATGAACGTGATAATACCGTCTACTCCCTTGTCGGCTCCCTTCTTGCCCCGTTTGCCGCCGCTTTCGCTGCCCAAGGGCCGCGCTTTGATGAGCGACAAGGCCCACCACTGGAACTGGTAGCGGTTATCTTCGGCAAGCTGGAGGGCGGATGAGAAATCTTCCGGCTCGCCGATCACGGCATAATTTTTCTTCTCTACCAAGCCAAATAAATCCTTGAGGCGGTACTTCTGTAGGGCGATGGAGAGATGGGTAATATCAATGCCAATCCAGCGGCGGTCCAACTGCTGGGCGGCGGCGATGGTCGTGCCGCAGCCACAGAAGGGATCAAGGACGGTATCGCCTTTATTACTGCCGGCATTCACAATGCGTTCCAACAAGGCGACAGGCTTTTGAGTTGGATAGGGAAGGATTTCTTTCGATTGAGACTGGACGGGGAGAATATCGGTCCATATATCACCTACTGGCGTTCCTTCCTGCTCATCAAGATAACGTTTATATGCTGGAACACCCCCTGGCTTTCGCTGAATGATTAACCCATCGTCATACGCCTCTTGCATTCGTTCTTGTGTCCAACGCCATACCCGAGTTACACCTAAAAACTTATACGTCAGGTTTGGCCGGTCTTTATTCGGGTTCGTAAGGTCACCTAACCTGTATCTTCTACCAGTACCCGGGTCAGTATAACGATAAAACTTCTCGATATATTCTGGATCATGTGCAATGTATTGTGGATTCCAAATTGCCTTACCCGACTTGGAATATCGAAGTATGATATCGTGATTTGAAGCGAAGCGGGTAAACGCGAGACTTTTAGCACCGGTACGTTTCCAGACGATCTCATTTCGGAAGTTTTTCACCCCAAAAATTGTATCCAGTACGATCTTGAGGTAATGACTGGAAGTCGGATCGCAATGCAGATAAAGAGTTCCCGATTTTCTGAGAACTCGGTGTAATTCGATCAAGCGTACCGTCATCATCACGAGATATGCCATCACCTGATTGGTTCCGATGAACTGGCGCAGGGCGCTGATCATGTCAGATGTACGCGGATCGCTAAGGGTGACCAGATCGTGGTAGACCTGCTCGGTGTGAGCATTCCAATGCCAGGTGTCCTCGAAGGCCGTGATCTGCGCCTCGGCCTCTTCGCCGCTTTCGTCCTTAAACAGGACGTTGTAAGAGCGGTTGGAGTTGAACGGCGGGTCAAGGTAGATCAGGTCTACGCTTTCGTCGTCGAAGTAGTCCCGCAGAATCGGGAGGTTATCGCCATAGAAGAGTGTGTTGGTTGTGATAGGCGGCATTATCTGTCGTGTCGGGCGACGTTCTTGAGGATAGAGAATCCCTCCATGAGTCCGTACCCTAATTCATCCATGATTCAGGGGGCCGACCGCTGATTGCTGCTGGCCGGCAACGCTCACGGCGTCAGCCATACGTTTTGTTCACCCACCAGGTTGCGCAGATCGGCCAGCAGCTCCGGCGACGGCGTAATCTTGACCTTGGTGGCCCGGATCCGGCGTAGCGGCTGGCCGGAGCCACCGGACCCCGCCTCCACCACCTGAAAGCGGAGTTCGCTGGCGCCCAGGTTGCGACCGGTGAGTTCACTGAGTTGCTGCACCAGGTCGCTGTCCAGCAGGCCGTGGTCCAGCCGGACATAGACCACCCGGCCCAGGCGCTGGCGGACCTGTTCCAGCGGAAAGATGTCCTCAGCCAGCAGTTTGACCTCGCTGCCGCCGGATGCTGGGCCGCCGCTCTGGCCATTGCCACTCTGGCCACTGCTGGGCTGGGCGGTCCGGGCAGTCGGCTTCCCGGTGATAAAAACCTTTGTCTCATCTTCCAGCAGGGTCTGTATTTTTTCGTAGAGGTCGGCGAAGACCACCACCTCCAGCTGGCCCAGCAGTCCCTCCAGGGTGAAGAAGGCCATCGGCCGGCCCTGCCGGGTGTGGTGCTTTTTAAGACGGGTAATGATACCGCCCATGCGCAGGGCATCCAGTTTGAGGCCCCGGCTGGAATCGCTGAAATCGTAGTTGGCAAATTCCTGCAAATCGGTTTCGTGAGCCTTGAGCGGGTGCCCGGTCAAGTAATAGCCAGTGAGTTCCTTTTCCTGCCGGTAGCGCTGCTCCGCCGGCCAGTCGGGAACCTGGGGCAGCTCCGGTTCGCTGAGCAGGCCCCCCGTGGCGTTGCCGAAAAGGTCCTCCTGCCGGGAGTTGGCGCCGGCCTGGACCCCCTGTCCGTAGCGCAAGGCGTCGTCCAACATCTTCACCTGCTGGGGGCGGGTACCGGCCAGGCTGTCGCAGGCGCCGGAGCGGATCAGGCAGTCCAGCGCTTTCCGGTTCACGATGCCGTGGTCGATGTCGGCCAGGAACCGGGGCAGGGTCTGCCACGGCTCAGCGCTTTGGCTGGCCGCGCGGATATGGTCGGCGGCCTTCTGACCCACGTGCTTGATGGCATTCAGCCCGAATATGATGCGGCCCCGGCCATCCACCCGGAAGTTGCTGCCCGAAAGGTTGATGTCCGGCGGCAGCACCTCCAGGTTCATGTTGCGCGCTTCGGCCATCAGAATGGGCACCCGGTCCGGACTGCTCATCTCCGAGGATAGGTTCGCGGCCATGAATTCGGCCGGATGATGGGCTTTCAGCCAGGCGGTATGGTAGGCCACGATGGCATAGGCGGTGGAATGGCTCTTGTTGAAGCCGTAGGCGGCAAAGCGGGCGATGAGGTCATAAATCTCCTCAGCCACACCGGCATCGACGGCGTTGGACCGGGCGCCGGCCAGGAAATCGGCCCGCATCTTGGCCATCTCATCCTTTTTCTTCTTGCCCATGGCCCGGCGCATGATGTCGGCCTGGGCCAGGCTGAAACCGGCCACATCGTGGGCTATCTGCATGACCTGCTCCTGATAAACGATGATGCCGTAGGTCTCCTCCAGAATCGGCTTCAGCGCCTGGTGCAGGTAAACGATCTGTTTGCGCTTGTGCTTGCGGTCGATAAAATCGTCGATAAAGGCCATCGGTCCGGGGCGATAGAGGGCGTTCATGGCGATGAGGTCCCCGATGGCGCTCGGGCGCAGCTTGGTGAGGAACTCCCGCATCCCGGCCGACTCGAACTGAAAAACGCCGATGGTATGGCCCCGGGCAAATATTTCGTAGGTCTGCGGGTCGTCCAGCGGAATCTTGTCGATGTCTACCTCGATGCCCCGCGCAGCCAGCATTTTCACCGTTTTGTCGATGACGGTCAGGGTCCGCAGGCCGAGGAAGTCCATTTTCAGCAGGCCCAGGTCCTCCAGGCCGTTCATGTCGACCTGGGTGGTGATGTCGCCGGTCTTGGGATGTTTGTAGAGGGCCACATAGTCGGTGAGATCACCCGGGGCGATGACCACCCCGGCGGCGTGCGTGGAGGCGTGGCGGTTCATCCCTTCCAGCACCCGGCTGAAGGCAAACAGCTCGTGGTGGCGGTCGTCGCTCTGCTCGGCCTGCGCCAGGTCGGGATTTTCAGCCATGGCGGCGTCGATGGTGGCCTTGGGATCATCGGGGATCATTTTGGCGATGCGGTCGGCCTCGGCGTAAGTCAGGCCCAGCACCCGGCCCACATCCCGCACCACCGATTTGGCCTTCATCCTGCCGAAAGTGATGATCTGGCAGACCGCTTCCGCACCATACTGGCGCTTCACATAGTCGATCACCTCGCCCCGGCGCTCCTGGCAGAAATCGATATCAATATCGGGCATGGAGATACGGTCCGGGTTGAGGAAGCGCTCGAACAGCAGGTTGTAGTGCAGGGGATCGACATTGGTGATGTTCAGGGCGTAGGCCACCAGGCTGCCGGCGGCGCTGCCCCGGCCCGGCCCCACGGGAATCTGCTGCTGTTTGGCATAGTGGATGAAATCGGCGACGATGAGGAAATAGCCGGCGTAGTCCATATCGCGGATGACCTGAAGTTCCCGGGCCAGGCGCTCGACGGCCGCCGGTTCGGTCAGGCCCCGCTGCTCCAGCCCGGCCTGGGAGAGAATCTGCAGGTATTCGTCCGGATCGCTGGTGCCGGCGGATTCCGGGATGGGGAACCGGGGCAGGTGCAGATGGCCCAGGTCCAATTCGACGGCGCACTGCTCGGCAATGGCCACGCTGTTCTCCAGCGCCTGGGGCACGTCGGGAAACAGGGCGTGCATTTCGTCCACCGATTTGAAATAAAACTCCGGTGTGGCATAACGCTGGCGGTTGGGATCGGAGCGGTCCTTGCCGGTGCCGGGGCAGAACATGGTGTCGTGGGCTTCCCAGTGTTCCTGCCGGGCGGAGTGGCAGTCGTTGGTGGCCACCAGCGGCAGGTCCAGTTCCCGGGCCAGCTTCAGGTTCACCTCCCGGGCCGCATCCTCTTCGGCGATGTGGTGGCGCTGGAGCTCCAGGTAAAACCGGCCGGGGAAAATTTCGGCCAGCTCCAGGGCCGCCTCCTGCGCCGAGGCATAGCCCCGGGCCACGGCATTTTCCTGCACCTCGCCCTTGAGACAGCCGGAGGTGCAGATGAGACCCTCGCTGTATTGGCGGAGCAGTTCCTTGTCGATGCGCGGGCGGTAGTAGAAACCGTCCAGGTAGCCGATGGAGACCAGCTTGGTGAGGTTGCGCAGTCCCGTATTATTCTGGGCCAGCAGGATCAGGTGGTTGTAGCCCCAGCCCGTCTCCCGGCTGGAGCTGCGCTCGGTATGGCTGCCCCGGGCCACGTAGACTTCGCAGCCGATGATCGGCTTGATGCCGGCCTTTTGGGCGGCCTTGTAGAACGGCAGCATGGAAAACAGGTTACCGTGCTCGGTGACCCCCACCGCATCCATATTGAGGTCGCCCATGGTGTCGATGAGGGTCTGCACGGACTGGGCGCCATCCAGCAGCGAATAATCGGTGTGGTTGTGCAGGTGAACGAAATCAGCCATCAAACCGGGACAGGTATACCGCCAGCAAACCGAAGAAGATGTCGATTTTCAGCACCTTGGCAACCCATGCACATCCCCCAGGGTCTGGATGTTTGTAAAGATAGGCAAAAGCGTAGAGTAGGGGGAGTTCCACTCCGACGACCAGAGCCGTCAAATAAATGGCCCCATATACGCCCAGAATGTACGGTAGCAGAGCGCCCATCATCAAAGCCAAAGTCAGGGCCTGGGCCAGCCGGACCGCCGCGGCGACGCCATATTTGACCGGGAAGGTTGCCGCTTCGCCGGCCTGGTCGCCAGCCACGTCCTCAATGTCCTTGATCAGCTCCCGCAGCAGGGTGAAACCCAGCGCCAGTCCGAAAGGCGGCCACATGAGATCGAGGCGGCCGAAAACCGAGCCGGCGAAAAGAAAGGCCAGCCCGAGCATGCCCGCCACCACGAAGTTGCCGGCCAGGGGCCGTGGTTTGAATACCGGGGTGTAAAGCACCAGCAACGGCAAGGCTATCCACAGCGCGATACGCCGGGCCTCCTGCGGCAGAGGCAGGGCAGCCAGGGCCCCCAGGGCAAACAGAACCACCGCGAGAATGAGGCCGGCCGGCCGGGGCAGGGCGCCGCCGGACAGGGGCCGGTCCGGGCGGTTGATGCGATCAATGGGATAATCAAACCAGTCGTTGAGCGCGTTGGCAGCGCCGGTAAATGCCAGCAGCACCGCCAGCGTTTGCAGGATGGCTGTAGCAGCAGGCCAGGCCGGTTGCAGTGCCGCAGCCACGAGTACCGCCAGAGTACCCTGCAGCAGGTTCAACGGCCGCAGCAGTCGGATAACAGCCAGCAAGGTCGGCATGGGCGGAAAGTTAGGGCTCCGAACTCCCGGCCGCACGGCCCATTCGGCGCTGCGGTTCCGGTCCCCGGGAGCCGTTTGTGACCACCCTCATGGGCCGGTTTTAGTAAGCATCTAACTGTTGAACGATGGCGCCCGAAGCTCTATTTTCACGGGGCGACTGAGCCCCTTAAGAAACAAAATCAACAGGCCTATGATAGACAAACGCAGCGGTAAAGAACGGCGCGACGAGGAAAAGCGGCGCAACGAAGAGGAGCGCCGTCAGGCTGAAGCCAAAGCTAAAGCTGAAGCGGAGAAAAATCGTCGCGATGATGCACAGCGCCGGGATGAGGAACGGCGGAAATATCAGGACCGCCGCGATTCGGCCCAAGGCATTTCCGATATTCTCTAGGGGCCGCCTGAGAATCCGCTGCAGCCCGCGCTTCGGCCGGCGCAGCCCGGCTGACTAAATTTTTTCCGGATTAAGAATACCCAGCACCGCTCGGGGGTCCCTCTGCAGGTCGGTGCGCACCGTTACGGTCAGTCCGGCATCCTCGAATATCTGCCCGGCTGCGGCCGCCTGGGCCTCCCCGCCGATCTCCATAATCAACCGTCCCTCGCTGGAGAGAAACCGGCCGGCCAGCTCCGCCAGCCGCCTGTGGAAGGTCAGTCCGTCGCCGGAATCGAACAGGGCATTGGCCGGTTCGTGGTCCCGCACCACAGCCGGCAGGTTCGCTGCCTCCGTGGTGGTGATGTAGGGAGGATTGCACAGGACGGCATCGAACAGCCCCTCCGGGCAGGACGCCAGGATGTCCAGCGTGCGGAATTCAACGCCGGAGGCTCCCATAGTCCGGGCGTTTTCAGCCGCCACTTCCAGCGCCTCGGGGGAGTTGTCAATGGCCAGAACGGAGGCTTCAGGATAGAGCAGGGCGGCGGTGATGGCCAGGCAGCCGCAGCCGGTGCCCACGTCCAGCAGGGTGGCCGGAGCGGGTCCTTCGCGGAGCATCTGGATCAGCAGTTCCGACTCGGGCCGGGGAATCAGCACGGCCGGATTGACGCCAAAATCGCGTCCGTAAAAGGGGGCCTTGCCGATGATGTACTGGAACGGCTCGCGGGCTTTCCGGCGCTGCACCAGCTCCTTGAAAGTGGCCAGTTCGGCCTGGGTCAGCTGGCGCTCGAACTGGACGTACAGGTCGACCCGTTGCAGGTCCAGGACATGGGCCAGCAGCCATTCGGTTTCCAGCCGGGCGTTATGTATCTCCTGCGCGCGGAAATGTTCAGTGCCCCACTTAATCAAATCGATGATGCGCCAGGTGGCGGGGGATTGCGCGGCGGTCACACTTCCGCCAGCCGGTCCATGCGGTCTTGCAGCCGGAGTGCCTCGATGAGTTCACCCAGATCGCCGTCGGTAATATCGGCCAGCTTGTAGAGGGTCAGATTGATGCGGTGGTCGGTGACCCGGCCCTGGGGATAGTTGTAGGTGCGTATCTTGGCGCTACGGTCACCGGTCGAGATCATGCTCCGCCGCTTCGTGGCCCGGGCCTTTTCCTGCTTCTCAACCTGGACGGCATAGATCCGCGCCGCCAACACCTTCATGGCCTTGGCCCGGTTTTTATGTTGGCTCTTTTCATCCTGGCAGGTGACCACGATACCGCTGGGCATATGGGTGATACGGATCGCCGATTCGGTCTTGTTTACATGCTGGCCGCCGGCCCCGGAAGCCCGGTAGGTATCAATCTTCAGATCGGCTTCTACGATGTTCACCTCCACCGCAGCCGCCTCCGGCAGGACGGCGACCGAAGCGGCGCTGGTATGGATGCGGCCGCTGGACTCGGTGGCCGGGACCCGCTGCACCCTGTGCACCCCGCTCTCGAATTTCAGTTCGCCGTAGGCCCCGCGCCCCTGCACCGCCAGCACCACCTCTTTGATGCCGCCGGCCTCGGATTCGGAGAGGGACATGATCTCCGTCTGCCAACCGCGGCGCTCGGCATAGCGGCTGTACATGCGAAACAGGTCACTGGCGAACAGGGCCGCCTCCTCGCCTCCGGTGCCGCTACGGACCTCCAGAATGGTATGCTTGTCGTCGTTGGGGTCGCGGGGCAGCAGCAGTATCTTGAGTTGCTCCTCCAGCGCAAGCAGCTCCTGCCGGAGGCCGGGCAGATCTTCCTCGGCGATCTGCTTCAGCTCCGCGTCATCCTCGGCCAGGAGCGCCTCTGCTTCCTGGATGCGGTCCCACAGTGTGCTGTAGGTCTCGGCGTGGCCGGCCACATCGGCCAGCTCGGCATGCTCCTTGGCCAGTGTGCCATAGGTCTTGGGATCAGCGGTGGCATCCGGGACGGACATGGCCTCAGCCAACGCGTTGCGCCGCTGGATAATTTCGCGGAGTTTTTCGATCACCTCAGGTGCTCCCGCAGGCGCGGTCAGGCGATGGCATCGGCGATGAAGGTCTGCCCCTGGTACTCAGGTAGTTTATCGCCAAAGGCGTGGGACAGCGATTCGAGGGCCACCGACATCTGGTCGTCATCGGGCTGGCGCGTCGTAATATTCTGCAGCCAGAGGCCGGGCTGGGCCAGCCAGCGGAACAGGGTCACATGCTGGAGCCGGGCCGTCAGTTTGAGGGCTTCGTAGCCGACGCCGGCCACCAGGGGGATCAAGGGCAGATGCACCAGCAGCCGCAGCCCCAGGCTCATGGGGCCGATGAAGGCAATGACCAGCGTGTCGATGAGGGCGAAAGTGAGAATGGCGGCAATGAGCACGATAAACAGAAAGCTGGTGCCGCAACGGGGGTGCTGGGTGGGAAACTTCTGGGCCATTTCCACGGTCAACGGCTGCCCGGCTTCAAAGGTGTAGACCGCCTTGTGCTCGGCGCCGTGGTACTCGAACAGCCGGCGCACATCCTTGATGAGCGAAATGAGGCCCAGGTAGATCAGGAAGAAAGCGATACGCAGTCCTCCGGACACCAGGTTAAAGCCCAGGGCCTGTTGCTCGATGGACAGCAGGCGCGTGGTGAGCCAGAGCGGGGCCACGAAAAACAGCCCCACCGCCAGGGCCAGGGCAACCATGTTCGACAGCCAGGCGCCGGCGCCACTGCCGGAGGCTTTGGACGCATCCTCCGGGAAAGCGATGTCGGCAGACCAGTTCAGGGTCGCCAGCCCGATTTTCATCGACTCGAAAAGGTGCACCACACCGCGCAGCAAGGGCAGCCTCAGCAGCCGGGAATTTTCCACCCGTGAGGTAAACGGTTCCCGTTTGGTCTGCACCTTGCCCTGGGGGTCCCGGACTGCCACGGCCCAGGCTCCCGGCACGCGCATCATGACCCCTTCGATGACGGCCTGGCCCCCGACGAGAATCCGGGACTGGGCAGCCAGCAATAACAGTGCCGTCAATCTTTTGTGACGCATTATTTTGCCATCTGTGACGGCCGGTTACTCGGCAGCTTGCTCAATCTGGTACTTCCGGCGGTATTTCTCAACCCGGCCGGCGGTGTCCACCAGCTTCTGCTTGCCGGTGAAGAACGGGTGGCAGGCGCTACAGATTTCCACCCGCAGCTGCTCAACCGTCGAGCGGGTCTCGAAGGTGTTGCCGCAGGCACAGTGCACCTGCACCGTGTAATAGTCCGGATGAATGTCCTTTTGCATCGGTCTCTCTCCTTAATCCAAGCTTTTCACCGCTGCACCGATCCGTTCGATGGCGGTGGCAATTTCTCTGTCCGAAAGGGCATAGGACAGCCGGATATGGCTGTCGTCGCCGAAGCCTTCGCCGTTCACCGTGGCGATCTTGACCTCATCGAGCAGGTAGCCGGTCACATCCTCCGGCGTCCGGAGGATTTTTTCTCCGGCCCGCCGGCCCAGCAGTTCCGTTACCTTGAGGAAAACGTAGAAGGCTCCCCCAGGTTCCCGGCAGGCGAGGCCCGGGATGGCCGCCAGCCCGCTCACAATTAACTGCCGGCGCCGGTCGAAAGCGGCCCGCATTTCCGCCACCACGGTCTGGTCTCCCGTCAGGGCGGCGACAGCGGCCATCTGGGCAATGGCGTTGGGCGAGGACGTGCTCTGCCCCTGGATTTTCGTCATCGCCTTTACCAGCGGCTCCGGGCCGGCCATGTAGCCGATCCGCCAGCCGGTCATGGCGTAGGTCTTCGAACAGCTCTGGAAAGTTAATATCTTTTCGTAGTCCGGTCCTATGGCGGCAGTTGACTCAAAGGGAGCATCATAGGTGAGCTGCTCGTAGCATTCATCGGATAGCAGCCACAGGTTGTGCTCCCGGGCGATGCTGATGATCTGCTCCACCGCCCCGCGGCTCCATACGCCGCCGGTAGGATTGGAGGGGGAATTCATGATGATCCCTTTGGTGCGGGGACCGATCTTGTCACGCAGCTCGTCAAAAAGCGGCTCGAATTGGTTCTCCGGGTCGCTGCCGACAACCACCGGTCTGGCATTGGCCAGCAGGACAAATTCGGGGAAGGATACCCAGTAGGGGCGGAATATGATCACCTCGTCCCCCTGCTGGAACAGGGCCATGCAGGCGTTGAACAGGGAGTGCTTGGCGCCGTTGGAGACGATCACTTCCGACGGTCCGACCGTGATGGCATTGTCCCGGGCCAGTTTGGTCACCACCGCCTCCCGCACCTGGGGCAGGCCCGCTGCGGGGGTGTAGCGGGTGTAGCCTTCGTCCATGGCCCGCTTGCCCGCAGCAATGATATGGGCCGGCGTGGGAAAGTCGGGCTCACCGACGGACATGTTGATCACATCCTGGCCGGCGGCACGGAGCTCGGCGGCACGGCTGGTCATGGCCAGCGTAAGCGAACCCTGAATGCGGGATACTCTGTCGGCAAATTCAAACACGGGTCTCTCCTGGCGGAGGGAAAGTTCGTGCCCCGGCTCACTGTAAGCAAGCAGCCATCGCGTGGTTCTCACATGAAGGATGGGGGATGAAGGATGAAGGTGGATGCCAGATGTTGGATCGTGGATATTACTGATTGCCAATGGCTACTGGCTGACTGCTACCTCAGCAGCACCATCCTTCGAGAGCCTCAGGATGATCCCTTCGGCGAGCTCAGGACAAGCTTACTTGAGTAAAACCATCTTGCGGGTCTGGCTGAAGCGTTCCCCGCTGTCCAGGCCGGTAGCAATGATGCGGTACAGGTAGACCCCTGTCGGCACCTGCCGGCCGGACGCATCCCGGCTGTCCCAGACCACCTGGTGGTAGGCCGCACCCAGGGGGCCGTCTGCCAACCGCACCACCTCCTGCCCCAGCAGGTTGTAGACTACCAGGGTAACTTCAGCATCTTCAGGCAGCCCGAAGCGGAGGGTGGTGATCGGATTGAACGGGTTGGGATAGCTCGGCGAGAGGGAGTAGACGGTGGGGATGCCAGGCTTCTCTTTAAGGAGATACCCCAAAGCACTCGCCGTATTGGAGGGATCCGATTCGTCAAAAGGGTTCACGGCGGTCACGTAGTACTCAAGCAAGTCCGGCGACGTGGGGTCGAGCGCGGCGCCGAAGTCCGTGTACAACGTTACGCTCGATGTGCCGATATTTCCCCAACCACCGGACTGAAACCGGCGAAAGACCTTGTAGCTCTCTGCGTTGACAACAGGATCCCAGTAAAGGATTGGGTTGTCGCCGAGCTCCCCGCCGGCATTGGCTATGATCAGCCCGGTGGGATCAGAGAGTGGAGGCGGAATCAGGCCCGGATCGATGTAGGCCCGGAACTTGCTGCCGGCCTTGGCATGAAAACCGGGCGACAGGGTGACAGCGCCACCGGCGAAGCCTCCGGCCACGAACATCACATCGCCACTGGCCTCTACAGTGACGCCGGTTCCGGCGGTCACGGAGCCACCGGCGGCATAGACCTTGGCCTTCTGCAGGGGCGCATTCGGCAGAGTTATACTTAAGACCCGGGGAGGACCATCCATGCCGCCAAGCGTCTCGGCGCCGGTGGTGTCCGGGTCGAGCCAGTCCTTCAAGCGGGTGGCGGCAGTGACGCCGTGGTCCCAGGACACGGAGAACTTGCCATACCGTGCATTATGTGATTGAGAACAGAATGGACGACCAGTACCCCCGTGGAGTTGTCCTACTATCCTGTGGCTGGTATCAAATAGCGGTGAACCTGAGGAGCCGGGTTCTACGGAACCATCATCAAAAATAACATTCCAGTGGGAGTTACTAAGAATGGTATAAAAGAATGATATTACCGAGGTTGCCGGATCGTCTTCAAAGGATATTTTTTTCACGTCCCCATGTGGATGATGAATGCCTACTGAAGCATCGGGTGTAGTACCCACGTTTGACCAGCCGGCGTAATAGACATCATAAGATGAGGGCGGTATCGAACTTAGTTCAAGTAATGCGAAGTCTGTAGCAGCGTTGCTGGCTCGGAGCGTAGTACCGGAAACGGATGGACCAATAGGGTCATCATTGGGGTCAATGCAGTCGGGGCTTTCATAATTGAACATGACAATCCATTGCTCTGCATCTGCTTCTTCATCTGCCGAAATGTCCTCGTTCCAATTTATAACATCAATGCAATGGAAGGCTGTCAACATGTAGAGGGTGTAGTCGAGACGGGTATTATTGACGATGGCGCCGGAGCAATGTCTGCTGTTAGCATCAAGCAAGATCATCACGACGGACTGTTTTTCCTCGGCCCAGGGCGCCCCTACCGGGCAGTTGACATTGTTTTGGCAGGTATCAGAAACCCCAAAACCGACCGGACCATGCCTGAAGCTTTTGCCCAAGCCTGCCGCTGCGGTCGGGCCGAAGATATTCCGGTAGCCGTGGACGACCCTGGAGAGATGGATTATGCCTCTGCCACGGGCAGATGCCGGTTCATAATATTCCAGTATGCTGATGTCCCCCCTCACCAGGCCGGTTGAAAACTTGCCGTGCTCTTTGTTGTTCGCCGAGGTGAAGGCGCCAAGCAGTATGCTGTGGTCTGCATTGTAGATAAAGAACCTGCCACCCGCCGGCAGCCAGAAATCATCGTAGAGCAGGTTGATGGAGTAAGCGCCTGGGGCTGAAATGCGCAGCCTCCACAGCCGGTCTCCGTTGGGCAGGTCGGTCCAAGTGCCGGCACTTCCCAGCCCCAGGCTCACCTTGATGGCATAGCCGAAGCGCGGGGGCAGCGGTGAACCCTGGGCCGCTTCCAACTCGTCTTCAGCCACCAGGGCAGCCACATCCAGGGCGGCCATGGTGCGGGTGTCAATGCTGTCGATAACAGTACTGGAAAAACTGTAGGGTTGGCCACCCTGACTAATTTGAGCTTCCGCCGGGCTTAGATGACCAAGAACAGCGACGATCATGCTGATGTACTTTAATCGGTTCCTCACTATCATTTTCTTTAGCCTTGCCAATGTTGGTTACTCCATATTCCTGTATCTCAGCACCGTACCATTTTCGGAGTGCAACCTCAAAGTACTGCCCGTAATTTCGTAGGAATCAACGACACGGAGCGTCTCGAAGTATGGGTGGCCTAATGTTGGCGGTGCGCAAAGCATGTATGATATCCCAAGACTATCAAGCCGTATTCCGAAATTTTCTGAAAGCGCATAGATGCCACCGTAACCATTGCAGTCCTCCCGCCCCTTAAGACGGTAGCCCTCAAAGAATTGGATATTGTATACCTTGGTGGCCTCTGGCGCGACATCTGGCTCTCCCGGCAGTTCAATGGATTGCAGGGTCCACAGGGTGCCTATCAGTTCGGCGTCGGGCACATCCTCCTGGCAGCCCACCAGTGCCACCGCGCAAACCAAAGTAAATAGGTAAGTTAACGGCTTTCCCATTTTTACTCTCCTCAGATTCATTTTTTCCTCACAAGCCCCTTAATCAACATCAGCTGCCACGCGCCGGTAACCAGAACTCATCATAAAGCAGGTTAATGGAGTAGGCGTCTGGCGCGGCAATACGGAGCCTCCATACACGGTCTCCATTGGGCAGCTCGGTCCAGGTGCCGGCATTGTCCAGCCCCAGGCTCACCTCAAAGGCATAGCCAAAACGAAGGGGGACCGGTGAATCCTGGGCCGCTTCCAGCTCGTCTTCAGCCACCAGGGCAGCCACATCAAGAGCGGCCATAGTGCGAGTGGCAATGGAGTCGGCGACAGTACTGGAAAAGCTATAGGGCCGGCCACCCTGGCTAATCTGGCCAAAGAGCCCTGGGCCCCAGGATTGCATGACAGCCATCATCATGGCTATATACAACCAGGATGGCTTCCTGCTATCGAACACGCTGATCAGGCTCCTTCCTTAGCGATTACAATGAATATGAGATTATTCGCATCATGCAGCCATGTCTGCGGCACATTTAAAAATGATATTCGTATTGGGCTAATCCCTCGTTAAGCACAAGATATATTTTTCCTGATTCAAGCAACCCGCTTGACTGAAGGTGCTCCCTGTAAGGGGTCAGATCGAAATCCAGGGATGTCCTTGTTTCAGCCTGGCAGGTATCGGCAGGCCCGCTATTAATAAGCAGGGCAAAGCCGTAAGGTGGAAGACTTTTGGCAATGCCACCCGAAGCGATCAGCTCAAACTGCTGCTCTTCACAGCCCCCCAGAAATGTGACGATCAGATGCAGGATATCACCCTCAATGTTTCCCTCCATCTGCGTGATGACCGATAGGCTGTCGCCCACGATGATTAAGTAGGCCTGGTAGGTAGAATCATCCACCACTATAATAGGTATAGCATCTATAACCTCCTGGGGTGCTTCGCCATTGCAGCCCACCAGCGCCACCGCGCATATCACTGTAAATATGAAAGTTAACGTCTTGCCCATTTTAGTCCTCCTTAGCTTCACTGCTGCCTCACAAGCCCCTTAATCAACATTACCTGCCGCCCGTCGACAGGCAACCAGAACTCATCATAAAGCAGGTTAATGGAGTAGGCGTCTGGCGCGGCAATACGGAGCCTCCATACACGGTCTCCATTGGGCAGCTCGGTCCAGGTGCCGACGCTGTCCGGCCCCAGGCTCACCGTGAAGGCATAGCCAAAGCGGGGAGGGACCGGTGAATCCTGGGCCGCTTCCAGCTCGTCTTCAGCCAGCAGGGCAGCCACATCCAGGGCGGCCGTGGTGTGTGTAGCAATGGAGTCGATAACAGTGATAGAAAAGCTGTAAGGCCGGCCACCCTGGCTTACCTGGCCAAAGAGCCTTTGGCCCCAGAATTGCATGACAGCTAGGATCATGACTGCATACAGCCAGGGCGGCTTCCTGCTATTGAACATGCTGATCAGGCTCCTCTCACTGTAACCCGTTTGAATATGAACAGAATAGTATTATCCAGCCATATCCATGACACAGTTAATAATGATAAGCAAAAGCTAATAAGCCCCGGTTAATCCCAACAATTATCGGTCCATAATTAACCAACCCGCTCGACTGAAGATATTCCCTGTAAGGGGTTAGATCGAAGGTCAAGGTTGTCCTTGTTTCGACCTTGCAGGTGTCGTGAGACACGCTATTAACAAGCAGGGTATGGCCTTGAGGTGGTAGGCTATAGCTAATAAATCGCCCTGCAAACATCTCAAACTCCTGCTCTTCGCAGCCCCCCAGATATTTGATGTTCAGATGCAGGATATCCCCCTCGATATTTCCCTGTATCTGCGTGATGACCGGTAGGCTGTCAACCACGAGAATAAAGTAGGCCCGATAGGTAGAATCATCAACAAGGACGATTGGTATGGCATCTATAACCTCTCGGGGCGCTTCGCCATCGCAGCTTGCCAGTGTCACGGCACTAGCCACGGTTAATATGAAAGTTAACGTTTTTCCCATTTTAATTCTCCTTAGCTTCACTGCTGCCTCACAAGCCCCTTAATCAACATCACCTGCCTCCCACCCTCCGGCAACCAGAAATCATCATAAAGCAGGTTGATGGAGTAAGCGCCTGGGGCTGAAATGCGCAGCCTCCACAGCCGGTCTCCGTTGGGCAGGTCGGTCCAAGTGCCGGCACTTCCCAGCCCCAGGCTCACGCTGAAGGCATAACCAAAACGGGGAGGGACCGGTGCGCCCTGTGCCGCTTCCAGCTCATCCTCAAGCAGCAGCGCAGCCACATCTAGGTTAGCCATAGTGCGGGTAGCAATTGAGTCGGCCACAATACTGGAAAAGCTATAGGGACGGCCACCCTGGCTTACCTGGGCCTCCACTGGGCCTAGATGGCCGACCAGAGCGACGATTATACCAATTTGCTTAATATAAAGGTAGTTCTTTTTCATCATTTTCCTTAGGCTCACCATTGTTGTCTACTCCAGATTTTGATACTTTAGCGCCGACCCAATATCGTACTGCAACTTTAGAGTATTGCCTATAATATCATGGGCATCAACAACACGAAGTGCCTGGTAGTAATGGCCCCCTATTCTTGACGGTCCACAACCCCTGAGTGTTGTGACAATACGACCTAACTTTATTTCTGATTCTCCTGAGAGCGCATAGATGCCACTGTAACCATTGCAGTCATCTCGCCCCTTAAGACGGTAGTCCCCAAAGAATTGGATGTTGTATACCTTGGTAGCGCCAGGCAGGATGTCTGGTTCTCCCGGCACTTCTATGGATTGCAGGGTCCACAGGGTGCCTATCAGATCGGCGTCGGGCACATCCTCCTGGCAGCCCGCCAAAGCTATGACAAAGCCCATCTGCAGGGCTACAATCAGCGTCTGTTTCATTATTTATCTGCTCCCATTAGTTTTTCCCCCATTAGTTCTCCAGTTTGCCCAGCCGCTCCCTCAGCGCTTCGTTCTCCTGTTGCATCTCGATCATATACAGGGTCAGCTCCTCGATTTTCTTCAGCAGCAACGCCTGAGAGGCCCCCAGGCTGATCCCATTGGCCGCCACTTCCTCGGTCGATGGAACCTCCGGCAGATGGCCGTGGGCCGCAATATAGGCAGCCACTGCGCTGAGGGGCATCAGGTTGTAATCAGAACCGAAGACATAGTCGGGCCAGCCGGTAGAGGTTACCTTGACTTCCTTGGCTGTGATTATTCCGTCCACAGCTAACTTGGATTGAGGGCCGTCCGTCCCTATGCCGACGTTGCCGCCGGACAGTATTGTCATTCTTCTGCTGTTGGCCGTTGCAAAATACATTTCCGTGTTCTCAAAATTCCAAAACCCTACCCCCTGAGAGCCGTCTAACTGAATAATCAGGCCGTTGTTTTGAGCATCAGTGGTGGTATTATCCGTTATCTGAATACGAGGATAAGTACCTGAAGCCTTGTGGATATGAAGTTCCTCTGCGGGACTGGCCGTCCCGATGCCGACTTTATCGGTGGCTATGGTCGTATAAACTACGTTGCTGCCATCCGTCCAGCCGTTCTGTCCGTAGGCCGGTGCGGCCCCGGCCGCCAGATACAGTGCTGCCAGGATTGTTGCGCTGCCTCGAGAAAATGCTGCTGCCTTCATGGAATCCCCCCAACTACTAAGGGTAAAATGAAACAGGACTTTATCAGGAACTTTCAATGAAAGGTCGCCCATTTCGGGGCATAAGGCAAGGAAATGATGGGGCGGTTGGGCTGGGGCTTACTGATCACTGACCACCGCCCCTGCTACTGCCCACTGCTCCTGCCACTGATTACCCCGCCGTTAACCTTACCGAATCGGGTGCGTCTATAGGGTATAATTGACCCGTCGGCGGTCAATCTGCCGGAGAGGACTGCCGTGTCTGCCTCCGGGAGTTACCCTTGGCGCTGCCCTGGGAGGGCGGCTTGGAGCGAACCGTAACTTTGAGGAAATGAGCGCATGAAACCACGCACTATCATCCTGGCCGCCGGCCTGTTGATCTTCGGCGCAACGCTATTATCGGCCCAGCGCGGCCAGCGTCCGAGGTCCGGCAACCGGCAATTCCGCATGGAGCCCATCGGCGAGATCAGCGGTACGGTGGTGGACGAAGCCTCCCAGACGCCCCTCGAATACGCCAACATATCCCTGTTCCGGGCCCGGGACAGTGTGCTGGTCACCGGCAGCACCACTGACGCCGCAGGCAACTTTACCCTGCAGGATCTCCTGCCGGGACGCTACTTCCTGAAAGCCAAATTCATCGGCTATTACGCCCGCTCTATTGATACGCTGATGATCTTGCCCCGGCGGCCAACGGCGAACCTGGGCACCATCGGGCTGCGGCCGGCGGTCATCCAGTCCGAGGCCATTGAGGTCGTGCAGGAACGGCCCCTGGTGACCTACAAACTGGATAAAAAGATAGTGGACGTGTCCGGGCAACTCACTGCTGTGGCCGGGTCGGCGGTGGATGCGCTGGAAAACGTCCCCTCGATAACTGTCGATATTGACGGAAATGTCGAGCTGCGCGGGAGCAGCAGCTTTACCGTGCTCATTGATGGCCGCCCCACGGTGCTGGATGCCAACGACGTCCTGCAGCAGACCCCGGCCAGCATCATCAGCACCATCGAGATTATGACCAACCCCTCCGCCAAATACGACCCCGACGGCGTGGCAGGGATCATCAATATCATCACCAAGAAGAGTATCCTTCAAGGGGTGAGCGGACTGCTGAACAGTCACGGCGGGCTGTACGAGAATTACGGCGGCGACTTTTTGATCAGCTACCGGACCAATAAATGGAACGCCGCGCTGGGGGCTAATTTGAACCAGCGGAATTTCCCCGGCACGCTGCAGGCGGAAAACATCACCACCTTCAACGGCACCACCACCTCGCTGGTCTCCGACGGCACCAACCTGTTCCGGATGCAACGCTACAACTTCCAGGGCGAGCTCTCGGCCGACCTGACCCAAAAGGATGTTGTTACCCTTGGCTTCCGTCTGGGACAGATGAACTATTCCCGGGGGAGCAACCTCGAATTTGAGGAAAGCGTCGAACCGGGCAGCCTGCTGGACCAGTATCTCAGCGCCAGCCAGACAGACCGGGGCGGCGTGTTCCTGGCCATCAACGGTGAGTACAGCCACAAGTTTGCCCGACCTCTACACGAGCTCAAGGTCCGGCTGTATTTCAGTTCCCGGGGCGGTGATGAAACCAGTATCAGCGAGCTATTTACCCTCGACAATATCATCACCGAGGGACAGCAGGTTATCGAAAAAGGGCCCGCGCTCCAATTCCGGACCCAGCTGGAATACACCCGGCCGCTGAGCGAAAGCTCCCGCTTCGAGGCCGGCTACCAGGGCCGTGTCGGCAGCAGCGAGGACGAAACCGGCGTCCTCTATTACGACCCCCAGCAGGGGGTCTATCTGGACCAGCCCGAGTTTGGCAACAACATCGACTATCGCCGCGACATCCACTCCCTGTTTGCCCAATATGCCAACGAGGGCCGGGCCCTGAGCTATCAGGTTGGGGTGCGGGGAGAATACACCTACCGCAATATCGACACCCCGGAGCTGCAGGAAGCCTTTACCATCGACCGCTGGGATGTTTTCCCCTCCCTGCATACGTCCTACAATATCAGCGAGCGGGTGCAGCTGCTGGCCAGCTATTCCCTGCGCATCCGGCGGCCCCGGGGCTGGTTCCTGGAACCGTTCCTGACCTGGGAAAATGCCTACAATGTCCGCAGCGGCAATCCGGCCCTGGAACCGTCCTACATCAACTCCTACGAGCTGGGCCTGCAACTGCCCCTGGGGCGGAATGTCCTCTCCCTGGAGACCTACCTGCGCCAGGTGGAGAACGTGGTGGAGCGCATCCGCTCCATCTATGATACCAACATCATGCTTACCCGGCCCGAAAATATCGGCACCAGCCGGTCCGTTGGGCTGGAGGCCATGCTTAATCTGCGCCAGATCAGGTGGTGGAACATCAATATCATCGGTACCGTGTACACTTTTCAGCTCGATGGGGCCCTGGACGGACGCGACTTCTCCCGCTCCAGCGAGAACTGGAATCTGCGGCTGAACAACACCTTCCGGATCGGGGAAAATACCCGCATTCAGCTGGTCGCACGGATGACCAGCCCATCCGTATCGGCCCAGGGCCGCCGTGCAGGGATGCAGACGGTGAGTCTGGCCATCAGGCAGTCCCTGCTGGGCAAGCGCCTGAACGCGACTCTGCAACTGGGGGACATCTTGCGCACGGCGAAGCGCGAGGTCACCACCCAGGGCCCCGGCTTCGACTACTACAGCCTTTCGACCCGCCGTTCGCCCACGGCAGTGCTGACCCTGACCTACAATTTCAACAGCTTCAAGGAGCGCCGGAACCGGGAGGACCGGGAGGGGGATTTCGAGGAGGATTTTTAGGGCAGGCTCCTTCCGCAAGGCTGTGCTGAGGAAGCGCGGCGCACTCGAAGCGCTCAGGGCAAGCCCTTCGGCAAGCTCAGGGCAAGCTTATTTGAGTAAAACCATCTTGCGGGTCTGGGTGAAGCGCTCCCCGCTGTCCAGGCCAGTGGCAATGATGCGGTAAATGTAGACCCCCGTCGGCACAGGCCGGCCGGACCCATCCCGGCCCTGCCAGAGGGCGGCCCCGTATCCGGCGTTCACCACACCGCTCACCAGGGTGGTTACTGTCCGGCCAGCCAGATCGTAGACCACCAGCTGCACCTGGCTGGGTTCGGGCAGGTCATATTGGATCGTTGTGGCCGGATTGAAGGGGTTGGGGTGGGCCGGATGCAAGGCGTACTGCTCCGGCAGGCTGGCAATCTCGGGACCCAACTGCTTCATCAACCAATCACCCCAAGTGTCCGCCGGGGAAGATTTGGCCGATTCATTGCCGCCATCATCCACGGCCGAGACGTAGTAGGTAAATATTTCCACGCCGGGGAATGGCCACTCGACGCTCACCCAGGTATCCGTGTAAGAGGTACCGGCAGTGGCGCCAATCGCCTGCAGATTGCAGGCCGGGTCGGCCAGATCAGTGCATTCCCGCCAGACTCTATAGTAATTGATGTCCGGCTCGGGATTGGCGTTCCAGGCCAGCTGAACAGGTTGGCCTAACTGTATCAAATTCGTGATCTGCAGGTTCGTCGGCGCGCCGGGGGGCGGATCGGGCTGTGGCACCCCCAGTGCTGTGTAGGCAAGGAGGACATTGCTTGGCGAGGTGGGAAACCAGCCCAAATATTCCCCGACTTCAAAGTTTTGAAGTATCTCCCAGACTTGATATGCATACGTACGCAACTCAGCTCCCGTGGTGGTCACACTCCCGCCCACGACGCCGCTCCACCCCATGCCATAATTGGGGTTGTCATCGGAATACCCATCCGTCGCCGCGCCCCGGCCCCACACATAAGGTGCGGATTCATAAGTTTCGGTGAAGGTGACGGTTTTTCTCACTTCCCACCGATTGGCCCAGTACGCCCCGTCCGCCAGACCGGGCGTACTATAGAAGATGACCCCGATTTGGCCGCTTGGGTTTGTGGCGGTTCCACCGCTCGCAGTTAATTGGCTCAGAACATTGGGCGGGCGGATGAGATCGAGTGCCTTGCGGGCGTTGACGCGGCCGTCGCCGTAGAGGTTATCAAAACCAGATACACCTTTATCCTCTGCTGATATCCTTATTACCTGCTCGATATCATCGTTATAAAGATTGGGGTTTTGAGCTAAAAGTAACCCGGCAATACCTGAGATATGCGGTGTGGCCATTGATGTGCCGGTGAATACGTCATATCTACCTCCATATAAGCCGACAAAATATGTCACTGTGCTTATTATATCCTCACCGGGTGCCACAACATCAATATGGCTGCCGGAATTTGAACCCTGGGTGCCTTCCCAGTCCCAGCGCAAATCGTCTCTGTTCGTTGCACCTACTGCTATGATGCCTTGTCCAAAACCTGCCGGGTAATACGTTGTTGCAGAATTGTAATTACCCATCGCAACAGCTGCCACCACATTTAGCTTGTACGCGTTTGCAAACGCCAATCTAACCGTAATGGAATACCTTGGTGTGGGTACCGGATTTTGGCAGTTAGAGCACAACAGCCAACTGTTATTGAGAACATCAGAACCGGCATTTACTGCATCCATAATCGCGTTATAAACACCCACATCATCAGCCCCGGTAAGGTCTTGCGTTTCTATTTGAGCTGCCCAGTCAATTCCGGCAATCCCCACCCCATTGTTTGTGTTTGCAGCCGCAATTCCAGCCACATGTGTTCCATGGTTCCCATAGTTGGCATCCCCCGTCACCTTGCCCAATAAATCCTCATGATTGTTCCAAACACCAAAATCCACGACTCCAATTGTGGTGCCCACATCACCGATGGTAATGTCCCAGGCCTCGGGTGCATCTATGTCAGCACCGGAACTTCCTCCTGATTGACCCGTATTCAGCAGGTTCCATTGATGTCCCCCAATGCCAGGGCTAACTGGAGAATCAAAGAGAGGATCATTCGGATATACGACAGCAGGGATTGCGAGACCATTGGGCTCCGCATATATTACCTCTCCGAATGCTGACAAGTCGTCGACCAGTTCTGCTATCCCCTGTCCATCAGGAACTGGGATGATATAAATATTTGAAAGATCGGCGAGTTCTACGACTTCGCCTGTGCGAGATACAGCCCGTGTATCACTAATTTTAAAATTTGGAAATGCTTTTTGAATTCGGGTGATACCCCTGTTATCCAGGGCAGCACGTATGGCAGGATTTGAAAAAGTAATCTGATCTAAGTCAGCGATAGCATTTTCAGGGAATTGCAATGCTCCGGCGCTAAACATAACCACGATTTCGCGCTCAAAGTCTCGCGTTTGCATTACGCCTGGCGATGAAACCAGAACGATTGTCAACGCTGTCAAGTATAGTGAATTTCTATGAAGCATGTAACCATTCCCCCCTTTATGATTATCAACGGAGTTTTGTAACGAGCCTTATCTTACTCAAAGCGAATCGGGTTTGAATGTAAACTGCCTTTTGTTACGCCCATCCGATTCCATAATCCAGAGCGTATGTTCTGGTCCACCGTATACGATATGCTGACCATCTGGCGACCAACTAGGTTCAAAGCCAAGATCAGACGTCAGTTTGACTTGGTTCTTCCCTGTATTGTCCATAACCCAGATATTTGAATCGTACGCAAAGGTTATTTGTCTTCCATCCGGGGAGTATCGAGCCGTAGATCCAGGGCCTAGAAATTTGGATTGAGCTCCGCCTGTATCCATTGTATAGATATCTGTTTCCGCGTTCGTATTAGCGTCAAATCGCTCGTGGATGATTTTATTGCCGTCTGGGCTCCAGCGGGGTCTTCGCCCAGGCTCCACCTGTGTTGATGCCCCAGTAAGGCTTATGTTCCGCTTGTTTTTCCCATCGATTAACATCAGCCATACATCATATTTTGTGTCGTCCAGGTTAGAGTCATACACGATAGAATTGCCGTCAGGGCTAATGGCTGGAAAGAAGTTGCGGCCCTCAAATGTGAGTTGCGTAAGACCATCACCATTTGCCATTATCTTAAATATTTGTTGACCAGAATTAAATACTAACTTTTTACCCTGCGGCCCCCAGGCAGGATTGCGTCCCCCCTGGAGAAACATGCGCTTGTCACTGCCATCAGGAGCAATGAACCAAATGCCGACTGAGTCAGGGTGAATAATGTAGCCCCGCTCTGCATAAGACGCGTACGTGACGCCGTGGTGATAAAACGCAATGACCGTGCCATCCGGGCTCCAGGCCGGATAGCTGTCAATTGCCGGATTAGGGATTCCTGCGGTAACTCCGGTAACTCCGATTTCTTGCTTAGCCAGATCGCCCAGGTCACAGGCTGTAAGGGATAGCAGGATGATAAGGGCTGGCAGAGCCAGTGCCGCCAGCCTGAGTGTAGAAATAGTTGGAAAACTTCTACTCACATTGTTCCCCCTGAACGGCTGATGGTACGATAAAATGTGCGATTATGCAAGATAATATGACTATACTATTGATGATTACCGTCATTCATGGCGGCGGGATTGGGCTGCCTCGTCCGTCTGTCGCCGAACTCGGAATGACAACCAGGTGGCCCGGCAATAAAAAAGCCCGGAACTGGCCGGGCTGGGGCAAGATTTATTCAGTCTCCAGCGCTAGAGGGAAGCCTGCGCCGCCTGCACGGTTTGCAGCTGCAGGGCACGATAACCGAGCGTCGTCAACAGGTGCTCCAGGTCGGTGAGGGTGATGCGGGCCTTGTCATAGCGGACCGCCAGCCGGCTGGAGGCACGGTCGAGGACCACGGATTGCACACCAGTATACTCAGCCAGACTGCGCTCCACCAGATCGGGTCGGGCCATCGGCGAAGGAACCAGTTGCAAGGGTGGAGTCGATCCACCCCGTCTGGGCAGCGGCTCCACTCAGCAGCATTATGAATGCCGTGATCACATGTGAGCCAGGATGTCTGGACCGTTTTTTCATCTTACTCTTCCCCGGGTTTGTCAGGTTATCCACAATTTCGCTGAAAAAATGCTAATGCTTACCATGAGGTGAAACAGTCCCAAGGCCCGGTCATTTCCATTCCGCAACGATATACCAGATACTATCCTGAGCCGTATTTGTCAGGGTCTCAATCACGCCTGACTGAATATTGAGACGGCATATCTCTCCATATCGAGTAGAACCCTGAGAATTATCTTTTCTATAAAACGCCAATTGCTCTCCATTTGGAGACCAACTAAGATAGATATATTGATATTTTGATCCTGCCGTGAGCTGCTGGACACTATTATCTTCTGCCGATGTTAGATACAGATTACTGAGATAAGCGGTACCAGGATAAGGCGCATCCGGGACCTGTTGCACATAAGCGAGCAGTTTTCCGTTGGGAGATACTTTTGGCGAGCTTCTCCCTACCTCATTATCTATCAGGTAGGTTTTTGCCCGGCTCAGATAATTATAAATAATGATGTTTTTGTTATCATCAGTTATACGCCCCGAACTGTCTGGATGAAAATAGGTTTCATTTAGAAGCAAATTTGATTCAGCATGCGGCAAAACGCCATAAAGCAAATACCGATATCCGGTGCCCGCCCCTATATCTATTTCCGCCCTTAAGAGTGTATCCTCCACCAGGGTAGATACACTTATTGTGTAAATGTCCTTAGCGCCTCCGCCAGCCCTCAGCCTCGAAAAAATGATGTCTTTACCATCGAGAGACCAAAATGGCTTGTAACTTCTCCAGGTAAGTTTTTTTAAGAAGGTGCCATCCATATCCATGATCCATAGTGACCAGGAATCGCGCGTGGAGCCCGGTCGTCCTGCCACGACAATTTGATTTTTGTCGGGTGACCAACTCACGAATTTGTATGATTCCCATCGAGTGCCATCGCCCCACTCGTACCGTGAGATTACCTGAATATCCGATCCGTCGGGCATCATGGTGCAGATTTCGGTGGCACTGGGGGTGCCTCTAATGAACAGAATCCTGCCCTCGTCCACATGCGTTGAATCCAGCGGGGTCTCGCCGCATCCGGCCGCGAGCAGCAACGCCGCAATGAGCGCCAGTGCCGCCGGCCTGAGTGTAAAAATGGTTGAAACTCTTCTGTTCACTGTGTTCCCCCCGAGCGGCTTATAGTACGCTAAAAGGCGCAATGCCGCAAGAAAATATAACCAAACTATTGGCAATTCCTGTCATTAGCGGCGGCGTGTTGGGCTGCCTCCTCCGGCGGGACCTGCCCACTGCTACTGCCAACTGATTCCGCCACCTGCCACTGCTACTGGCACCGGCTACCCAGCACCCATAATCCTTTGATTTGGGGGGCTTTTAGGGGGAAGTTATCCAACCGCCATTTCTGCAACCGGTCCATAGCGGGGGAGCATGGGCACATTCACCGATTTTATCGTCGAACTGAGACGCCGCCGAGTCTTTCGGGTCGTGGCATACTACGCCGGCTTCGTGTTTGTCATCATCCAGATCATGGACGGTACCTTTGAGCTCCTCGGCATTCCCGGCTGGGCCGGCCGGCTCATTATTACCCTGCTGGCCATCGGCTTCCCCATCGCGATGATCCTGGCCTGGGTGTACGATATCACCGACCGCGGGATTGTCCGCACCAAGGGCCGCACGGAGGCGCCCACCGGCGCCAGACCCCTGCTGGTCACCCTGACTATCGTTTCGGTGATCGCCGTACTGGCCACGGTTTCCGCAACCCGAAAATGGTGGAGCTACGGCAGCCTGGCCCCGCAGACTCTCTCGATTGCGGTGCTGCCGTTCGCGAACTGGGACGGTAATTCCGAGGATGACTATTTTGCCGACGGCATGACCGAAGAGCTCATTTCCCGGCTATCGAGGATACCCGGCCTGAACGTCATAGCCCGAACCTCCGTCATGCAGTACAAGGGGTCCACCAAGCGGGTCCGTCTGATCGGTGAGGAACTGGGTGTCAGTATCATCCTGTCGGGGAGCGTCCGCCGGGCCACGGGCAAGGTGCGTATCACCGGCCAGCTCATTGACGCCCGGACCGAGCGGCATCTCTGGACGGAGAGCTATGACCGGGAGGTGGACGAAGCCAATATTTTCTATCTGCAGGATGAAGTGGCCCGCAAGATTGCCGACGTGCTGGAGGGCCGGCTGGCGATGGAAAATCTCTACCCCCAGCGGTCGGCGCCCACCACCAGCATGGCCGCCTACGATCTGTATCTCAGGGGGAAGCACCACCTGGCCCAACGGACCCCTGATGCCATCCTGATGGCTATCGTTGAACTGCGGGCCGCCATCGAAGCCGACACCAATTTCGTCAACGCCTATGCCGAACTGGCCAACGCCTACAACCTGTATCCGTTTTACATCATCGGCAGAGAACCGGGGGTGCTGCCCAGTGCGGCGGAGGCCATCAACCATGCTCTGAGGCTGGATCCTGAATCAGCCGAGGCCTATGCGGCGCTGGCCGCCTACGAGCATTTTCACCGCTGGAACATGGAACTGGCCGAACAGGCCTATCTCCAGGCCATCGCCCTGAACCCTGGCTATGTGCCTGCCCGGCACTGGTATGGTGTCTTCCTGGCCGATGTCCATGGCGACCTCGACGCCAGCCTGGCCGAGTTGGCCCGGGCCCGGGCGCTGGACCCCTATTCCCCCATCATCAACACCAATCTGGGCGACGTGTTGTTCGAGTTCGGCCGGTACCAGGCCGCCGAGGAGCAATACTGGCACGTTTTGGAGATTGATCCCAACTTCAGCGGCGCGCTGTACGGGCTGGGCCTGGTCTACATGGTGCAGGGACGATTTCTGGAGGCCGAGGCGGTGTTCATCAAGATCGGCTCACCTGACCGGGGCTGGGCCTATGCGGCCCTGGGCAAGCGGCAGCAGGCGGAAGCGTTTCTCGATTCGCTGTTCGTGGCTGAAGTCCGCGCGCGCGTCGACCCAGTGGACTTCCTGGGCACCTACGGCGGCCTGGGGATGGAGGATTCGGTGATCAGCACCCTGAATGCCGCCATCCGTCAGCGCTCGCCCTATTTGCTGTTCTGGCGGCGGCATCTGCTACGGGCCGGCCTGGACAGCACGCACGCGATGTACCGGAAGGTCCAGCGGGAGCGCAGCCTGAAACCCCCTGAATTGCAGGCCCAAATCGGCGGCCGCTGACTCTGCCGCTGTTTAAGCAGGACCATCCCTTCGGCAAGCCTGTGCTGAGGAAGCGTAGCGCACTCGAAGTACTCAGGGCAAGCCCTTCGGCTTTGCCGGCCTGCTGACTCAGGACAGTTTTATTTAAGCAAAGCCATCCTTCGAGAACCTCAGGATGATTTTACTTGAGTAGAACCATCTTGCGGGTGATGGCGCGGCCGTCTGCCCGCAGCACCGCGAAATAGACCCCCGTCGATACGGCCCTGCCGGAGCGGTCGCGCTCTGACCAGACCACCTCATACCGGCCCAGCGCCTGCCAGCCCTCACTGAGCGTCAGCAGTTCCTGGCCCAGCAGGTTGTACACCTGCAGCGTGACTTTTGCCGGGCGGGGGAGCTCGTAGCGCAGGGTGGTGCTGGGATTGAATGGGTTGGGATAGTTGGGCAGCAGGGCAAACTTTTTCGGCAGGTTGGCCAAGGTTGCCTGGGTGCCGGTGGTGACATACTGCGCTGAGCCGGCAATCACCCGCAGCCCATAGGGCACCGGCTGCCGGTAGTCGCTGATGACCACCGCCGGGGGGTCGCCGGAACGCAAGTCGTAAACCTTCCGCTCAAGCAGATCAATGAGCGCCATAGCCGGGGGCAGATCGCCGTCCAGGGTATAGGTCAGCGTGATGGGGCCGGTTTCACCCGCTGCCTCCAGCACCAGGTCCCAGGCGCCGTCACTGACCTCCGGTGACCGGATGTCGGCACTGAGATAGGTTTCCGATCCATTCCAGTCGGGATGCCGGGAGGAGAGGGCCAGGAAGCCCTCCATGACGGGGAGGCTGGGCCGGTCCAGGGGATCGGCCCCCTCGGCGGCGCCGGCCAGGCGGCCCAGCCTGCCGTTGCCATCGTAATAATTGTCGCCCTCAATAGCAAAGTTGACGCTCCAGCCGTCAATGGCCTTGACCTTCGCCACGGCCGGCGGTCCCTGCTTCTGCAGGCTGGGGGGCAACAGCTCCAATATTTGGGTCTGGTCGCTGGTGTTGTAGATGATGTGCCCGCCCCAGGGTTGCAGGATGGCCGGGTAGCGGGCCGTTGACCAGCCCTCCTGGCCGCCGCTGCCGAATGCGCCATAAGTGTAGGGGCCGCTGAATAACCCCTGGTCGGCGCTTACCGATACCGGGAAGGCGAAGGGTGTGGCAATGAAATACCACTGGCCCGGCGTGAGGGTCAGGTTTATCCGGTCCAAGGCGGTGGTGGTCCCCGCCCCCAGATCGAAATGGGGGTTGTCGGCCACTACCTGCTTGAGGAAGTAGCTGCTGCCGCTCACGAAGGATGTGAGGGTGGCGTAGTCTTCGTTGCCCGGACCGGTGAAACGGTAGACCTGCCAGGATTTATCGCCGGCAGCCGCCCCTTCCAGTCCGCCCCCGATGATGGCGCTGGCCGACTTGTCGTCCGCATCGGCGGGGATCGATATGAGGCGCCAACTGTCCCTGGGGAACCCTGCATTGAACAGGCTGCCGGTGTTGGCAGTGGTAACGGCCCCGGCACTGAAGGTGAGCTGGATGGAAGTTGTATCCGGAGAGCTTTGATTGCCCAAACTGTCCGCTGCCTGGACATAAAAAAGGATGCCGGCAGGGGTGACGGCAGTAGGGGGCACAGCCGCGCTGTAAGTAGTGTTGTCAGTTTGCAGCGTCATGGTCACCTGGCTGTAGGGGGCCTGTCCACTCCCCTCAAGGTAGCCCAGAATTGCCTGCTGCACCCCGCCGGGATCGAAAACGGTCACCTCCACGCTGACGGACTGGTTGACTGAGGGAGTGGCAGAAAGGGTGGGCGTACTCACTGTGGGACCCAGCACATCGGTAACCATGTTCCGCGAAATGACAAACTGGCTGAAGCCGGTCAAGCCAGCGAAGGTAACGGCGCTGTCCGTGGCTGAGACAGCCCGGCGTATGGCCACCCAGGCCCCCGAGCCGTCGCTGGCCCTGCGCAGCAATTTCAAGTTGCCCGGCACAGATATCTCATTTGCGGTGAAAGCGCCCACGCCGGCAGTCAGGGTCAGGTCGATTGAAAAAGTGCTGGCGCCGTTGTGAATGATGGTCCAATACCTGTCTCCGGCGAGGCTGAGTCCGCTGGGCGGCGCGCCATCAGGCGCCTGGTTATTGAGCGTCACTTCAATCGTGTCAGCCCCGGTCTGGCTGCTGAAGGTGATATCCAGCGTCACGCCCGTCGCGCCGAATGTAATCTCACCGTCACCGGTGGGGACATTTTCCTCGACGATGGCCTCGTCTTGCCACTGGATATCCGTGTAGGTGGTCGTGCGGCTAAAATCATAGGCCATATCACCTTGGGCAACGAGGCCTGTGATCCGCCAGGCGTGATCGGTCGGGGGCGCATCATACTCACCGTTGCCGTTATTGTCGGCGAAAAAGTCGATGCGGTAGGAGACCCCTGCCTCCAGGCCGGGGAGCCTGAGAGAAATGGCCGGCAACGGCAACAGCTCCCGGCGCTGCCGTCCAACAATTTCGCCAGTGCTCTCATTGATCAACCGGGCGGAGATGAGCTGCTCCAGGTTGGGCTCCATCGCCTGGAGGTTGAGGGTCACGGCGTAGCGCCAGCCGATATCGGTGTACTGGGTGGAGTGGCTGAAGTTGACCACCGCGTCGGCCACCACGCCCGTCACCGGAATGCGCCAGGCCTCATCGGTGTCGGGGGCATCGTAAAGGCCATTGCCGTTGGTATCGATCCACAGGTCAAGATTATAGTTCCGGCCCGGGACCAGCCCCGGGAGGGTCACGGTCATGGCTGCGGCCACCGTTTGGGGAGCTGCCAGCCGGGTGATCTCCCGGCCGGTCGCGGCATCAAGCAAACGGGCCTGCAGGGCCTGGCCCGTTGCCGCATCCAGGCCGGACAGATTTGCCGTCAGGCTGTAGTCCCAGCCGATGTCGATGAAATTGGTGTGGTGGCTGAACTGGACCGTGGTATCGCCGGCGGACGGGGGGATATCCACTCGCCAGGCGTGGTCGGTGGCGGGGGGATCATAGAGGCCGTTCCCGTTATAGTCGGCGAAAAATTCGAGGCGGGTGTCGCTGCCGGCCTGGGCGCCATCGAAGAAAAGGGTGTCGGTGGTGGCCGGGAGGGTGGCGATGACATCCCGGTCCACCTCCAGGCCGGAATAGAGGTCGATGAGGCGGCCCTCGACTTTCTGGCCCAAGTGGGGATTCATGCCGCTCATGATGAAGGTGAGGGCGGGGGCAGCGGGTTGCGTCGTGTCGGGCTCGGTAATAGTGAGGAATTGGTCTATTGCTACGTTTACGAGCACTTGGACAATCCCGCTGGGCCATTCGATACGGATTGAGTCGATGATGGTGGCGCTGCCTAGACCAAACTCGGCATTTAGACTATTCTGGCCACCATAACTCCCGCCCGTTTGACCTGAGATTTCATTCAATTGCCAAAGTGGGCTGCTCTCGATCGTCGCCTTCAAGCGCACCTTCGCCCCAATTGCAGAGACGTTACTCGCTCTCCCCACGAGGGCCAGATTGATCCAATGGTTGGCGTTGCCGTTGTTCGTGTAAAGAAAGTTGTTTTGATTCAAGTTAGCCACGAAGAGATCCAAGTCGCCGTCATTGTCATAATCCCCCCAGGCACTACCTTGAGAGCTGCCCCCACTGGTGACAACAGGATCGCTGGTAACGGCGGTAAAGGAGCCGTCACCGTTGTTGACATATAGGAAGTTATTCTGATCTTTGTTGGCCACGAAGAGATCTAGGTCGCCGTCGTTGTCGTAGTCCCCCCATGAACTGCCCTGCGAGTTGCCCCCACTGGTGACAACAGGATCGCTTGTGATGGCAGTGAAGGAGCCGTCGCCGTTGTTGACGTATAAGAAGTTGTTCTGATTGTTATTGGCCACGAAGAGGTCCAGGTCGCCGTCGTTGTCATAATCCCCCCACGAACCGCCCAAGGACTCGCCCCCACTAGTGACAACAGGACCGCTTGTGATGGCGGTAAAGGAGCCATCGCCGTTGTTGACGTACAGGAAGTTGTTCTGATTCCAGTTGGCCACGAAGAGGTCCAGGTCGCCATCGTTGTCGTAGTCCCCCCAGGAACCGCCATAGGAGATGCCCCCACTTGTGACAACCGGATCGCTGGTAACGGCTGTGAAACTGCCATCGCCGTTGTTGATGTAAAGGAAATTGTTTTGATTGCTAAAGTTGGCCACGAAGAGGTCCAGGTCACCGTCGTTGTCATAGTCTCCCCAGGAACTGCCTAGGGACTCGCCCCCGCTGGTGACAATCGGATCGTTGATTACGGCTGTGAAACTGCCATTGCCATTGTTGGTGTAAAGGAAGTTGTTTTGGCTACTAAAGTTAGCCACAAAGAGGTCGAGGTCTCCATCGTTGTCGTAGTCCCCCCAGGAACTGCCCCGGGAGTCGCCTGCACTGGTGACTACCGGATCGGCGGTTAACGCTGTGAATGAGCCGTTGCCATTGTTGATGTACAGGACGCTGGCTTGATTGAACTTTGGTACGAAGAGGTCCAGGTCGCCGTCGTTGTCGTAATCCCCCCATGAACCGCCCCGGGAGTTGCTCCCGTCAGTGGTAACCGGATCGCTGGTGACCCTAGTGAAGATGGGTGGCACCGCGCTCACTTCATTGCTGTAGGCCGACTCATTCCCGCTGTTGTCCATCGCAGTGATGCGATAGTAGTATGTAATGCCGTTGGACAGGCTGGCGAGAGTGGCACTGGCGTCGTTGCGGTCACCCCCGGCGGTGCTATCGACCACTGTGGTGGGTCCGGGAGTGGTGCCGCCGTAGATATAATACTTGAGGAAGTCAGCCTCTGAGTTGGGGTTCCAGAACAAGTCTATTTGGCCGTCTCCGGTAGTAGCATAGAGGGAGGTTGGGGCGGCGGGGGGCAGAATGTCGAGAGGCGGGGTAAAGGCCTCGAGCGTGGCCAAAAAGTTGAGGGCGTCGTTACCTCCCACGGCATAGAGGATCCCGTTCACCACGCCGGCGCCCAGGCAGCAGCGCGATGTGGGCATCGAGGCCTTGGTGGCCCAGGTGTCGGTCGCGGGGTCGTAGGCCTCGACCGTGGCGAGGCTGATGGAGCTGGCACCACTACCCCCCACGACGTAGAGAATGCCGTCCACCACGCCAGCGGCGGGATCCCCCCGAACAGTTGGCATCGACGCCCTCGTCGTCCAGGTGTTGGTCACCGGATCGTAGGCCTCGAGCGTGGAGAAGGTGGCGCCAGTATTGGCGTTGATCCCCCCCGCAGCATAGAGGATCCCGTTGATCACGGCGACGCCCGGCGTTAACCGGGCCGTGGGCATAGCGGCCTTGGTCGTCCAGGTGTTGGCCAGCGGGTCGTAGGCCTCGACTGTGGCGAAAGTGGTGCTGCCGTTGAAGCCCCCCACGGCGTAGAGGATCCCGTTAATCACGCCGATGCTTGGGTGCCAGCGCACCGTAGGCATGGAGGCCTTGGTCGTCTAGGTGTCGGTCCCCGGGTCGTAGGCCTCGACGGTCGCGAAACCGCTGCTGCCGGAGCCGGAATAGCCCCCCACGGCGTAGAGGATCCCGTTGACCACGCCGACGGCGAGGCGATCCCGGGCCGTGGGCATGGCGGCCTTGGTGGCCCAGGTACCGGCCAGCGGGTCGTAGGCCTCAACCGCATTGAGGACAGTGGCGCCGTCGTTACCTCCCACGGCATAAAGGATACCGTTGACAACCCCGACGCCAAGCGAGAGACCCCGGGCCGTGGGCATGGCGGCCTTGGTGGCCCAGGCGCCGGCCAGCCCCACCGGCACCTCGTTCACCTCGTTGCTGTAATCAGAATCGTTGCCTGAGCTGTCCATCGCCGTGATGCGATAGTAATAGGTAGTGCCGTTGCTCAGGCCGGCGAGGGTGGCGGTGGTATCGCTGATTTTCTGGTGCGATTTGACGGTGCCATCGGTCACCTGGGCGGAGAGAGGCAGGGCGAGGGCCAGCAGAAGGACACTCACCCCCCGACTGCGTCGTCCCCCTCTCTCCCCGACACGAAGGTCGGGACAAGCCGGAGAAAGGGGGCGTCCTGGCGAAGCCGACAGGGGCGAGTGCGCCTCACGGGCCGGGCCTGCACTGAGCACTTCGAGTGCACTACGCTTCCTCGGCACAGGCTCCGCCGAAGTGGCGTGGGTTATTTCAGATTTTCTCACGGGTTCGGCACCGCCGGCGGCAGGCCCACCGTCGCTTCATCGCCAGGGGGACCGGTCCCGCCCGGCGCGATAGCCAGCGCGCCCCCTATGGCTGCCGCCCCCAGCAGAAGCCAGAGGATCCCTCTGCCGCCCCGGGCTGGCGCAGGCTCCTCGGCCGGTGACTCCTCAACCCGCTCCCGGGCCGGTTGCTGTCGGGGCTGCTGTTGCTGCGTGACCGGCGGCGGCTCAGGCTGGGCCTGAACCGGGGGCTGCACCTCGGGTTGGGCAGCTACAGGCTCGGGTTGCGATTCACCGGCCACCAATTCTAATGCCACCACCGCCATCTCCGCCAGCAGGCCGTCGATCTCCCCCCGGTAGTCCCGGATGATGGACTTGGCGATCTTGCCGGTGCTGACATCGATGATGCGCAGGTCGATGGAGTAGGTGGAGCCGAGCTTGCCGATGGAACCGGCCACCATTTTTGTCACACCCAGGAGCTGCCCTACCTCCACTGCGCATTCATCGGACGTACAACCGGACAACTGGAAGTCCTGTTCCTGGAGTATGGCCTGCATCGCGCCGCGCTCGACCACGGTAACTTTACCGGTCCTGACGACCAGTGAATTCAACCGGTCAGTGAGGGCCTGCGCCTCAACCGCCGAGATGCCGCGTCCTTCCAAATCCATGATGGCGAAGGACTCCCGCTCCTGGGCATCGGCCGAGAGGGGCAGCAGGAGGGACATGAGGATCAAGCCTGCAAACCGTAGTAACAACCTGAGGTCGCGCACGCGGTATCTCCCGAACAGTGCTGGTGATTCAATTTGGCTGGATAACCTGAAGGTACGGGCAATTTTGGTTTTCCGCAAGACCGTTGCCATCCGTCACTGGGCGCCGGCGGCCCCTTTCCCGCGACGGGGCAGTGCGGCCCGAACCGGTCCCTGTGAGCTGCGCCGCAGGCAGGCTTGGCGCGGCTGTGCCAATCGGCCCACCGCCCATGCCGGTGCGGATAAGCCGTTTATGGCACGGTTCACGGACCGACAAGAGTGTTGCAGCCGCTGGTATCAGGGGTATAAACTTCCCCTCACCCAACGCAAATAATTTTGCGCCGCCAGCACTTCCTGACTGAGTGTGCGACTTTAACGAGGAGGGGAGCCTCATTTCAGATAATCAGTTTCTACCCACACTTCCAAAATCGCCGGGCAATATCTACCAGCGTTACTGGCGTTGGGTCCACAAGGCCATGTACTTCAAGACGGCGGAGCGGAATGAAATATTCAAGATTCTGGACACGGTCCAGCCGCGCCGCGTCCTTGATTTCGGCTGCAATGCCGGGTACGAAGCCCATCGCATTCAGGAGCACAGCGGTGCAGAGGTTTACGGCTATGACCTTAACGAGCACGCCCTTGACTGGGGCCGGGCCGAATTCCCCAGTCTCCACTTCCTGGACCGGCTCCAATATCCGAAGTTTGACGGAAAGTTCGACCTGGTCGTCATGAGCCATGTGCTGGAACATATTCCCGATCCCGAGCAGACCATCGCCGAAACCATCGCGAAACTTAACGACGGCGGCCATCTGCTCATTGTGCTGCCCCAGGAACGTATCCGGGGCGACTGCAATTTCGATCATGTCATTTTCCATTCGCTGAAAAACAGGCGCTATGTGAACCCGCATTTGCATATCATCAGGCATCAGCGGATCAAAAATGCTGTGGCCAGCCACGGAATGGTGATCAAGGATTTGACCTACATCAACTGGTTCCCGCCGCTGGTCACCAGCCATTTCCGCTTCCTGGCGGCGTTTTCCATGATTGCCCTGTGCGGCTCGCCAGACCCAGCCTGAGGCAAAGCCCCTACCGCCCCGAAACCAGCGCCGCCATGCCACTGATGTAACAGGAGACAATCTTCAAGATGTATCGCCGGACCATCGTGTTATATGTTTTGCTGTGGGCCGTTCTCACAGGCACTCCACTGGCGGCGCCCGGCGCCGGCGACGAACCTGCCCAGACACCCCAGAAACCGATAATCCTCAAGCTGGCCACGCTGGCGCCGGTGGGCTCCCCCTGGCACCAGATGCTCCTGGATATCACCGAAGCCTGGCGGGAAGTCTCCGGCGGCCGGGTGCGGCTGAGGATTTATCCCGGTGGCGTTGCCGGCGATGATGGGGATGTGGTCGTTAAAATGCGCCTGGGCCAGCTGCAGGCCGCCGGTCTGGCCGCCCAGGGGCTGGGCATTATCGATGTGGGCATCTACGGCCTCACCCTGCCGATGATCTTTCAGAGCCGGGCCGAGGTGGAGTGGATGCGGGCGCAAGTGGATGACGAACTGCGGCGGCGTATCGATGCGGCCGGATTTGTACTCATCGGCTGGTTCGATGTCGGCTGGATCTACTGGTTCGGCCGGGACCCCATCAGGGTGCCGGCAGACCTCCAGACGATGCGCATATTCACCTGGTCAGGGGGCCCCGATATGGAGAGCATCTGGGCCGGAATGGGCGTACAATCGGTCAGTCTGGCGGCCACCGACGTGCTGGCCGGTCTGCAGATGGGGCTTATTGATGCGGTGGCCATTTCGCCGCTTATCGCCGCCTCGCACCAGTTTTTCGGCATTATACCCAACATGACCAATGTCAAGTGGGCAGACATGCCCGGGGCGCTGGTGGTGACGAAAAAGGCCTGGGCCACCATTCCCGACGAGATCAAACCCAGGCTTTTGGAGGAGGTTGAGAGGGTGAGCCTGGCAGCGAAGGAGCGTCTGCGCAAGATGGATCAGGAGGCCATCGATGTGATGCTGAGCTACGGCCTGAACATCATTGATCTGACGCCGGAGGAGATGCAGAGCTGGTTCGACTTGATCGAACCGAACCTGCACCTTCTGCGGGGTGTGCTGGTCGATACGGTGATGTACGACATCATCATGGATCTGCGCAAGGAGATGCCCCCGGGCCTCCGGGATGGCGGCAACTGAGCGGTCCGAGTCCTTAGTCCTTGGTCCGTAGCCCTCACCCTTCGGCAAGCTCCGGATGACCCCGCACTGCCAACTGCTACTGCTACGGTATTCATGCGTCATCCCTCATCCTTCTGTCCCTAGTGCTCCCCCTTGAGAAAATCGGCCAGCACCGCCAGGAGCTGGTCAATATGGTCCTCCGTATGGGCGCCGGAGAGGAACGCCGCTTCAAATTGTGACGGTGGCAGATAAATTCCTTTCTCCAGGGCGTGATGGAAAAAGCGCCCGAACCGGTCGGTGTCGCAGCCCAGCACATCCGCGTAACCGGCCACATCCCTCCCGGTAAAGAAAATAGTGAACATGGAACCGACCCGGTTCATGCTCAGTTCCCCGGCGCCCCGCCTGATGATCTTCCGGACTCCGTCTTCCAGTCTGCGGCCCAGCGCCTCCAGTTTCGCGTAGAGGTTCCCGTCGCACAGGGCCAGGGTGGCGCAACCTGCGGCCATGGCCAGGGGGTTTCCGGACAACGTGCCGGCCTGGTATACCGGCCCAACCGGCGCCACCTGCTGCATGATCTCCCGGCGGCCCCCGTAAGCCCCCACCGGCAGGCCCCCGCCGATAATTTTGCCGAATGTGGACAGGTCCGGGGTGCTGCCGTACAACCCCTGGGCCCCTTGGGGATGGACCCGGAAGCCGGTCATGACCTCGTCAAACACCAGCAGGGCCCCATGTTGGGTGCACAGTTCCCGGAGACCTGCGAGAAACGCCGCCCCGGCCGGGATGCAACCCATGTTGCCGGCCACCGGTTCGATGATCAGTGCAGCCACTTCCGATCCCTGGGCCTGAAACAGGGCCTGCACCGAATCGAGATCGTTGAACCGGGCCAGCAGGGTCTCGCCGGCGACTGCCGCCGGGACACCGGCGCTGCTGGGGACCCCCGTCGTCAGCGCTCCCGAGCCGGCCTTGATCAAAAAGCTGTCGCCGTGGCCGTGGTAGCAGCCCTCGAACTTGATCACCTTGTCACGGCCGGTATAGCCGCGGGCCAGGCGGATGGCGCTCATGGTCGCTTCGGTGCCGCTGTTGACCATGCGCACCATCTCCAGCGCCGGCACCCGGTCAATGATGAGCTGGGCCAGACGGTTTTCCAGCTCTCCCGGGGCGCCGAAGGAGGTGCCGCCCGCAACGGCCCCGGTAATGGCGGCGGTCACATCGGGATGGGCGTGGCCGAGAATCATGGGACCCCAGGAGCCGAGAAAATCGATAAAGGTGTTGCCGTCCACATCCACCATGGTAGCGCCGTCGGCATGGTCGATAAACAGCGGCGTCCCGCCCACCGCCCCGAAGGCCCGCACCGGCGAGTTCACCCCACCCGGCAACAGGCGCAGGGCTTCCTCAAACAGGGCCTGGCTGCGCTCCTGTTTCACCTGCCGGAGCCCCCGTTGGCGGCGGTCAGAATAGCGGCAGCCTCGGCGGCGAAGTAGGTCACCAGCAGCTGGGCCCCGGCCCGGAAGATGGCCGTCAGGCTTTCCATCATCACGCTGTCGCCGTCCAGCCAGCCGTTGGCTGCGGCCGCCTTGTGCATGGCATACTCGCCGCTGACCTGGTAGGCCGCCACCGGCAGGGGAAACTCGGCGGCGAGGTCGGCAATAATATCGAGGTACATGCCGGCCGGTTTCACCATCAGAATGTCGGCCCCCTCAGCGACATCCAGGCCGGCTTCCAGCAGCGCCTCGGTCCGGTTGCGGGGGTCCATCTGGTAGCTGCGGCGATCCCCGGAAGAGGGCCCGCAGTCGGCGGCATCCCGAAAGGGTGCGTAGAGGGCTGAGGCGTATTTCACCGCATAGCTGAGGATGCTCACCTCAGTATGGCCGGCCTCGTCCAGCGCCTCCCGGATGGCGCCCACCATGCCGTCCATCATCCCCGAGGGGGCCACGGTCCGCACGCCCGCCTCCGCCAGCGACACGGCCTGCCGCTGCAAGTTGACCAGCGTGGCGTCATTGTCCACCGTGTCCCCTTTCAGCACGCCACAGTGGCCGTGATCGGTGTACTCGCAGAAGCAGAGGTCGGCGATAAAATCGGCCTCGGGAAATTCACTGCCGAAAGTGCCTAGTGCTTGCTGGATAATGCCGTCGGGCTGCCAGGCTGACGACCCGGCCGCGTCCTTGGTGGCCGGTATGCCGAACAGCATGAACTGCCTGATCCCCAGCTCCCGGCAGCGGCCTATCTCCGCGCTGGCCTTGTCCAGGGACTGCTGATAGATACCGGGCATGGAGGCGATTTCGGTGCGCCGGCCGGAGCCCGTCAGCAGGAACAGCGGCATGATAAGCTGCCCGGGGGTGAAGCGGGTTTCGGCCACCCTGTCGCGCAGGGCCGCGGTCCGGCGATTGCGGCGGGGCCGCTGGATCAGATCGAAAGATTCGTGGGTATCCATGCTGGGGCTCCTGTCAGATAGTTTGGATACAGTTATTCCAGGCGGCCAGCCAGGCGATCCGCGGCAGCCAGGCCGGACTCGAAAGCAGCGGCCACCGAAATGCCCTGGCGGTAGTTGCCGGCAAAGGCCCAGTTGAGGTGGCCGCGCTCAAATTCCTCCAGCCCCCGGATAAAATCGGTATGGCCGAAGCCGTACTGGGGGATGGCCCGCTGCCAGATGTGGACATGGCTGAAGGCCGGTCCTGCGCCGGCGGCAATCTGCAGCAGGTCCTCCGTTTCCCCGGCGGCGATGCGCAGCAGATTGTCCGTTCCCGGAAGCGGTCCCGTGTGCCGCTGGCCGCCAATAAAAATGGTGAAGAGCTGCTGCCCTTCCGGCGCGCGGCCCTCGAACAGGGAGCTGCTGTACAGCAGGCCCAGTATGGCCCGCTGCTCAACGCTGGGGATAAGCATGCCGAAGCCATCGGTACGGCCGGAGACCGCTTCCGCCGGGTAGGCCAGATGGACCACGGCCATCTTGGCATAGTCCACCTGGGCAGCGGGGAAAGCGCCCCCGTTGATGGCGCTCCAATCCGTCACCGGCAGCGTGGAGACAAGCGCCTCATACGGCTCGCCGTTGACCTGCCAGCCGTCACCGGCAGGCGTCAGGTTCGCCACCGGCGTATTCAGGCGCAGGCTCTCCCCCAGCGCCCGGGCCAGGGCGGCAGGGATTTCCTGGAGCCCTTCCCGGAAGGAGAACATCCCTCGTTTGCGTGGCTCGTCCCGGGGTTGCCGGGCAGCGCTTTTCCGCTTCCGGCGCCACGCCTTGAGGCCGCCCCTGAACAGGCTGCCCCCCTCCCGCTCCAGCGCCTTGAGGGCCGGGAAGGCGGCGCTCACCGAGAGCTGCTCCGGATCGCCGGCAAAAACGCCGGATACGAAAGGATCGATCATCCGGGTCACCACCTCGGGCCCCAGCCGCCGGGAAAAAAATGCCGCCACGCTTTCGTCATCCGGATTCGGGGCCACAAACGGCTCCCGGAGCAGCCGCCACTTGGCCTTGCCGGACAGCAGGCGGGTTCTGAACAGGGCCAGCGGACCCATGGGCAGCGGTTCGGGCTGGCCGTCCAGGCAGATAAAGCGGTTCTTGCCGGCGGGTGTGGCATCCAGGCAGGCCGGCGCCAGTCCCAGTGCGTCCAGGGCCCTCTCCAGGCTGTCCCCGGACCGCTGGATCGCATTGGGACCCAGCTCCAGCAGGTAGCCGTCCATCCGCCGGGAGCGGATTTTGCCACCCGGTTCCCCGTCGGCCTCATACACAGTGGGAGCATGTCCCAGTTGCTGCAGCCGCCAGCCGGCCGCCAGTCCGGATATGCCTGCGCCCAGTACGGCCACATTCATGCTAAGGCATACTTCTCGGCGTTGCGCACGATGTCTGCCAGGGCGGCGATGAAGCGCGGCTGGACCCGCGGCGCCGACACCCGCAGATAATCACGGATGCCTGCTCCCAGGGCCGCATCCCGGATCAGCATATCCAGTTCGTACAAGGTCTCCAAATGCTCGCAGACGAAGGCGATGGGCACCACCGCAACCCGGCTTGTGCCGGCGGCTGCCAGGGCGGGGATGTGGGTGATGGTATCGGGCCCCAGCCACTTCACCGGCCCCACCCGGCTCTGGTAGGCGATGCTCCAGGGATTGGCTAGGCCTGCCATTGTCAGCCGGGCCGTCTCCTCGATCTGGCCCTGGTAGAGGTCCCCCTTGCGGATGAAGCTCCGGGGCACACCGTGGGCGGAGAAGACGACATGAATATCCTCGGCGTCCGGTTGCCCGGCCAGGCGCTCGGACAACAGTTCCCGCTGGGCGGCAATGTAGCCGGGGTGATCGTGATACGAGCCGATGAACAGGGAGCCGCTGAACAGGGCATTGTCCGTCGCATGGCCGTTGGCGCTCCACTCGCGGCTGCAGCTGCGGGTGGTGGCAAAGCTGTACTGGGGAAACAGGGGCAAGGCAATGATCCGCGCCCAGCCGGCTTTTTCCGCCGCCAGACGGGCCTGCACTTCGCCGATAGTAGGCGCACTGTAGCGCATCGCGCAGGTGACCCGGTAGTCCTCACCCAGGGCGGCCTGCAGGGCCCTGGCCTGGGCCTCGGTTTCGGCCAGAATGGGCGAGCCGCCGCCGATTTTGCGGTAGAGGGCCTGGGCGTGGGGCCGGCGCTGCCGGGCGATCAGGCGTCCCAGACTGCGCGCACCGAGGTTGCCCCAGGGAAAGCTCAGCACATCACCGAACAGGTTGGCCAGAAACGGTTCCACATCATCTTGCGTCGCCGGGCCCCCAAGATTGATCAGCACCACCGCCGTGCGGTTCACGATTCTCCGGCCCAATCCCTGGGCTTCAACACCTCGGCCAGGGCCGCCTCCGGGCTGCCCGGCTCCGGCTGCCAGTCGTAGCGCCAGGCCGTCAGCGGCGGCAACGACATGAGGATAGACTCGATCCGGCCGCCGGTTTCCAGCCCAAACAGGGTGCCGCGGTCGTACACCAGATTGAATTCCACATAGCGCCCCCGGCGATAGAGCTGGAAATCCCGCTGCCGGGTGCCATATGGGATCTCCTTCCGGGTTGCCAGGATCGGCAGATAGGCCCGGGTGAGAGTCTGCCCCAGCGCCTTGGTGAACTCGAAGGCCGCCTGCAGGTCGTCGGCCATGTAATCGAAAAAGATACCGCCGACACCCCGGGCCTCGTTGCGGTGGCGGATGAAGAAGTAGTCGTCGCAGGCCTGCTTGAACCTGGCATAATCCCCGGCCTCATACTCATCGCAAGTGGCCTTGAGGGTCCGGTGGAACTGGACGATATCCTCTTCAAAGGGGTAGGTGGGGGTGAGGTCAATGCCGCCGCCGAACCAGCATTTGTCACCCCGCTCCAGGTAGCGCACGTTCATGTGCACCGTGGGTACGAACGGATTCCGGGCATGCAGCACCAGCGATACGCCGCTGGCGTAGAACTGGCGGTCCTGCCCCACTTCCAGCCGGGCGGCCATTTTTTCCGACAACTGCCCCTCCAGCCCGGAAAAGTTCACCCCGCCCTTTTCGATGACGTCCCCCTCAAAGATGCGGGTGCGGCCGCCACCCTCGCCGTTTTCGTACGTCCAGATATCTTCGTGGAAGGTCTGGCCGGCGGCCTCGGCCAGTTCGCGGCAGATGTTGTCCTGGAGAGTGCGGAAGGCAGCGCTGACGCTGTCCCGGAGGCCGGACCGGATCACAGACCTACCCTCCGATCCCTGGCATAACGGCGGCCATCAGACCGTCGCAGAATAGGTGGCCGTGGTCTGGGAACGGCCGGGGCGATCGCGTTCAGCGGGGAGATAGGCATCAAAAGTCATGGCGATGTTGCGGATGAACAGCCGCCCCGCCTCGGTCACCCGGATACGTTCCCCGTCGTCCACCAGCAAGCCGTCGGCGGCGAACGGTTCCAGGTTCGGCAGCTCCCGCGCAAAATGCCGCCGGAAGTCGATGCCATGCTGGGCCTCGATTGCGGGGATGTCGATTTCGAAGCGGCACATGACGGCATGGATCACCTGCCGCCGCAGATGGTCTTCGGCGGTCAGCCTGACGCCCCGCTCCACCGGCAGTTGTCCCGCGTTGACGCTGCGGCGGTAGTCGCTCAGCCGTTTGTGGTTCTGGATGTAATAGTTGTGGGTCTGCCCGATGCTGGTCATGCCCAGACCGTACATGTCGAGGCCGGCCCGGGTGCTGTAGCCCTGGAAATTCCGCTGCAGGTCCCCGTTTTCCAGCGCCAGGGCCAGCTCGTCATCGGGACGGGCAAAGTGGTCCATCCCGATGTAGACCAGGGCGCCTTTTTCGGTGAGGCGGGCAATGGTCCGGGAGAGCAGGGCCAGTTTCAGCTCCGGCTCCGGCAAGGTTTCCGGGTCGATCAGTTGCTGCTGCTTTTTCAGGTGCGGCAGGTAGGCATAGCTGTAGACGGCCAGGCGGTCAGGCTGCAAGGTCAGCACCTCATCGAGTGTGCGGCTGAAACTGGCCTCGGTCTGGTAGGGCAGGCCGTAAATCAGGTCCAGGTTGATCTGCCCGATGCCGTGGGAACGGAGGCTCTCCAGCACATGATAGGTCAGCTCATAAGACTGGTGCCGGTTAATGGCCTCCTGTACCGGCAGGGCAAAATCCTGCACCCCGCAGCTGGCCCGGTTGAAGCCTGTCTCGGCCAACACGGCCGCCTGCTCCGTGGTGAACTCCCGGGGATCAATCTCGATGGATATTTCAGCATCCTCGCTGAAGGCGAAGCGGGACCGCAGGTGGCCCATGAGGTCCTCTATCTCGCCGGCAGTGAGGTAGGTCGGCGTGCCACCGCCCCAATGCAGCTGGCCAACCTGCCGCTCGCTGCCCAGACGCTCGGCCAGCAGGTCAATCTCCTGCTTGAGCAGTTCCAGGTAGGCGGCGATCTGGTCGCGGCGGCTGGTTATCAGCACATTGCAGGCGCAGAAAGTGCACCGCGAACGGCAGAAGGGCAGATGGACGTAGAGGGAAAAATCCGCTGTGACCGGCACCTGCGGATCGCCGAGCTCGGCCAGGTATTGCGCCGTGCCCACCTGCGGCCCGAAGTGGGGCGCTGTCGGGTAGCTGGTGTAGCGGGGACCGGGGCGGCTGTACTTCCGGGCCAGGGAGAGGTCGAGCTTCATGCCGTCACCGGGGCGAAGGCGCGGACCGTTTCCACCATCACCTGCACATGCTCCGGCGGGATGTCGGGAGTGATGCCGTGGCCCAGGTTGAAGATATGTCCCGGTCCCGGGCCGTGATCAGCCAGCACCTTGCGGGTCTCGGCTGCCAGCTCGGCAGGGTCGAGGCGCAGGGCTGCCGGATCGAGATTGCCCTGGAGCACAATATCGCCGCCCAGCTTGTCGCGGTAGTATGACAGGGGCCGCTGGTGGTCCACGCTCAGCAGGCGGAATTGGGCCGCCTCCGCAGCGCTCAGGTAGTGCGTCGCCCCCTTCAGAAAATAGATCACCCGCTCGCCGGCCAGGGCAGCCGCTATACGCTGCATATGCGGCAGGACCAGCTCCCGGTACTGTTCCCGGCCCAGCATTCCGGCCCAGGAGTCAAATACTTGCACCGCATCGGCCCCGGCCTGCAGCTGGGCCTTGAGGTGCGCAATGACGGCATCGGTGAGGCGCTCCAGAATTTTCGTCAGCAGGACCGGTTCATCCTTGGACAGGCCGATGATCTCCGGGAAGCCGTCCTGGGAGCTGCCGCCGCTCACCAGGTAGCAGGCCAGTGTCCAGGGGGCCCCGGCGAACCCGAGGAGGGCCAGCTCGGGCGCCAGTTCGGCCCGCAGCAGGCCGAGGGACTCATACACATAGTCCAGATCACCCGCTTCCACGCCCGTAGACAAACTGTCGAGATCGGCGGCGGAGCGGACGGTGCGCTCCAGGACCGGCCCCCGGCCCTCGATAATTTCATAAGGGGCGCCCAGGGCTTCGAGCAGAACCAGGATATCGGAGAAAATGATGGCCGCGTCCAGGTCGTACCTGCGGATGGGCTGGAGGGTGATCTCGGCGCACAGTTCGGGCGTGGTCACCATTTCCTTGAAGCTGTGCCGCTCTCGTATCTGCCGATATTCGGGCAGGTAACGGCCGGCCTGCCGCATCAGCCAGACCGGGCGGGAGTCGGTCTGCCGGAGGTCGCAGGTCTGCAGGAATCTGCCGGGGGTGGTCATGCCCTCAGCGCCAGGTTATCCTTCAGGACGGCCATGAGGTCTGCCACGTCACCGCTCACGGATTCAAACTCTACCGCAAGCCCCGCCTGACGGCAGGCATCGGAAGTGGACGGACCCAGCGACGCGATGGGGATATTGGCCGAGAATTGCGCCGGCAGTTCGGCCCACGCCCGGGCTGCCGAAGCACTCCCCAGCACGACGGCCACCGGCTCCAGGCCGGCCGGCAACGCCGCCTGCACCGCCTCCGGGCTACGGCGCGCCGTTTGATAGACCACCGGACTGTAGTGCTCCAGCCCCTCGGCCTCGAAAAATTTCAGCACCTGTTCCCCGCCCAGATTTCCGTGGGGAAAGAACACCGGTCCAGCCGGCGGCCGCGGGCCGAACCAGGCGACCAGATCACGGCGGGTGGCCCTGGGCGGGATGGCAACATCGACAATGCCCAACTCCTCAAGCCGTTGGCGGGTGGCCTCGCCGACAGCGTACCAGGGCAGTCTCCGGGCCAGCTCCGGCACCGTTGCCAGGGCGGCTACCGCCCAGCGGCTGGTGGCGATGGCGCTGCGGCATGCGCGGAGGCGGACGGCATTGAGGGCCTCACCGGAAAGATCAATCTCGATAAGCGGCAGATGGTGCAGCGCCGGTCCCCCAAGATCGGCGCCGGTCCCGGGCAGGGAGCTGAGCGTCCACAGAATTACCGGCTGCCGGTTCACGGTACGGTCGCCCCGGCCCTCAGCAGGGCGGCCATTTTTTCGGCACTCTCGCGGGGGTCGGCGTCCAGGGGCAGCTGCAGCCGTCCCAGGTGCGGATCGGCCTCACCGGTGGGATAATAGGCGGCCAGAAATATCCACTGGTCCTGCGCCACATAGGCGTGGGCCCCCAGCGGCACGGAGCAACCGGCCTCGAGCAGGGCTGCCAGGTGGCGCTCCATATCGGTGGCCTGCCGGGCTGCGGGGTCGTCCAGAGGCGCAAGCAGCTCCGCCAGATCGGCGCGGCCGGCCATTATTTCCAGGCCGATGGCGCCCTGCCCCGGCGCCGGGATGATCTCCTCCACCGGTAGCGGGACCGTACGCTTGTCTTCCAGACCCAGACGCCGCAAGGCCGCTTCGGCCATCACCAGCGCATCGGCATTCTCCTCGACAAGTTTTTTCAGCCGCGTCTGGATATTGCCCCGTAGCGGCCGCGTTTCACAGCCCGGCAGGACACGCTGCAGCAGACGGGCCCGGCGTACCGATCCGGTGAGAATCAGCGCCCGGTCCGGCAGATCCGCCAGCGACCCATGCCGGGGATGCAGCACCAGCACATCCCGGGCCGGACCGCGGGGCAAAACGGCCCCCAGGCTGAAAGGGTCGGGTGTCCGGGCAGCCAGGTCCTTGAGCGAATGGACCGCCACATCGATGCGCTCATCCAGCAGGGCCGCCTCAAGCTCCTTGGTGAAGTAGCCCGTGGAAGGGAGGCTGTCCAGAGGTGTCGTCAGGTCACGATCGCCCCGGGTCGTGATAGGTATAGTGTGCAGATTGAGCCGGGGATAGCGGGCAGAGAGGGCTTCCTTGACCAGATCGGTCTGGGCCAGGGCGAGGGGGCTTTGCCGGGTACCGAGGCGCAGGTCAGTCAGGGCTGGCGGCGCGGGCGCCATCGAGGACCTCTTCCATGGCGAGGGTATTGGCCTCAGCGTGCTCGCGGAAGATTTTCAACGGCCTCACGGCGAGCCTCTTGACCAGCCGTTGACTCAGGGCATCCAGCAACGGCAACAGTTCCTCGCGCACCTCGCCCGACAGCCGCAGCAGTTCATCCTGGCGGATGGTTTCGTAGTCGGCCTGCAGATTGACGATGGCCGGCGAGGCGATATCCATGATCTGGCGGTACTGGAAATCGAGCAGTTCACTTGAAACGATGGCTTCGGCTTTGGGAACTTCCTGCTCCCGGGCCACCATGCGCGAGCCGATGTGGGTCTGGATCATGTCCAGGTCGATGCGTTTGACATGGGGCAGATCGCCAACCCGCCGCTCGACGTTGGCCGGCAGGGAGAGATCAAGGAAAAGCTGCTGCCGGGTGGCCTCCCCAGCCAGTTGACCGGCCGCAATGATCGCTTTTCCGGCAGCGGTGCAGGTGATGATGATGTCGTGCCGCGGGATTTCGGCCGCCATCTCGCTGTAGGGCTTGAATGTGCCCCCCACCAGCGGGGCAAACTGGGCGGCGTTGTCATTGGTGCGGTTCATCACCGTGATCCGGCCCAGCCCTTTCTCGCGCAGGTTGTAGACCACGTCCCGGCCCATGTCGCCGGTGCCGATCACCAGGGCCGAGAGATCAGACAGGCCATCGAAATATTCCCGGGCCATTATGAGGGCGGTGTAGGCTACCGAGGCGGCGCCAGTGGAGAGCCCTGTTTCGGTACGGACCAGCTTGCCGGCCTTGAAGCCCGACTGGCAGACTTTGACCAGCAACGGCGAAAGGGCTTCCGCCTGCCGGCTAAGGGCCAGCGACTGCTTGATCTGCCCGACGATCTGGGATTCGCCCAGGATCATCGACTCGAGTCCGCAGGCCAGTCTGAAAACATGCCTGACCACGTCCCAGCCGGCCCTTTCGCGGAAATGGGCGGCCCGGGTATCCGCGTCGATTCCGTAGTGGCTCTGCAATAACTCCCGCAGGTCCTGGAAATCTCCGCCGTCGACGATGAATTCAGTCCGGTTGCAGGTCGAAATGATGAGGCACCCGCGCACCCCCTCGAGTCCCCGGACGGCCTTATACAGTCTGCCGATGCCGCTGGCCGGGAGGGCGTACCGGCCGCGCACACCCATGCTGAACTCCTGATGGGTTATCCCCAGATGATGGAGGGCGGCGAGATTCGATTTGGGGCGTATGGTGGCGATCGGTTGCATGGGATTCAGGGGCACGTTTTACCCTGCAAAATTTGGCTTCGGCAGATGATTGCTTAATGAAGATTGTGTGGAATTGTAGGGAACTCTCCGCTGGAGCTGGCGCCAGGGATGGCCAGCGCCCCAAGCCGCAACGACCGGCGGGCAGCGGCCGGGCCGGCGCCGAACGACCTACCTTGTGGACAGAATAATGACCACCGTGGCGATGGAGCCAATGACCGAGGTGAGACTGGTGAGAAAAGCGGTAGGATCGAAGGGGGGGTTCTCCTGGTCCCGGTGGATAACGATCGTTGCTCCTTCCTCGATCTTGGGGGAATACAGAAATTTTCTGATCCTGACATCGCCATTGGCGTATTCGACGGAAATGGCGTTGGGTTTGGCCTCCAGGGTGATCCCGCCGGCGCTCTCGATGTAATCCCACATGCTCATGTCGCCGCGGAAGTGGATCAAGCCGGGCGTGTAGACTTCGCCGATCACCCGGACTACCCCCGGGTGGATGGGTACGAAAACACTGTCGCCGTGGTTCACCGCAATGGAGTAATCCCGCAGAATGACCCGCTCCCCGCCCCGGTGCATGCGGATACCTGGCTCGAAAACCCGTGTCGTAAATCCCCCGGCCCTGGCAAATAAATTCTCCAGTGTCTCATTGTCTTCCTGAATGACGTAAACCCCGGGTACATTTATTTCACCGACTATAATCACATTCTTGGGCGCATCATTGTAGGGGTTTGACCGGATGACGAGCTGGTCAAAGTTCTGCAGCATAAGATTTTGGGAGTCATCGCCGGCCTTCAATGCCATGAGATTTATGGGTAAGGTCAGGGCGTATTCATTATTCATATCGCGGCGGATAAGTTCGGCCTTCTCGGTATAGACCGTTTTCCAAAAACTCTCATCATCAATGCCGCCGGCCATTCTAAGCAGATCGAGAACACGCATGGAATCCTGGTAGCTGAATTTTCCGGGACGTTTCACCTGGCCGTAAACATAGACTTCCTTCGCCGCAGGAAGGACTGTCTGCACGATGATCTTATCCCCATCCTGGCTCGCGACATCCTTGATTTTATCGAGTGTCACGTACAGGGTAAAGAATGCGTCATCATCCGTGGCCCGAAATTCCGGCGGGACAACCCGCTGTATTTCCGCCAGCATGCCGGCCAACGGCTTGATGAATCCGCTGTAGGCGAGCATAGTGCCGATGTCCTCACCCGGCAGAGCCTCGTATATGGCGGGACGATGCACCTCGCCACTGATGGTTACGGTCGACTGGCGCAGTGGGATATAGACGATATCCTGGTCCCGGAGCTGCAGATCAGCGGTCCCCTCCCCCTGCAGAAGGTAAGCGTACAGGTCAACGGTGGTGACCAACTGCCCATCGCGAATCACCTGCAGTGACCGCAAGGATCCTGACAGGGCAATCCCGCCGGCCTGGATCAGACCGGTCGTGACCCTGGAGAACGGATGCAGGGCATGTATTCCCGGTTGATTGACTTCCCCAATGAACGAAACGTTGATCATCTTAAGGTTGCCGATGGCAACATCGATAAAAGTGGTCGGGTTAGGATTGCGTAAGGTCGCATAGACCTGCCCGAAATGGCGCTTCAGGTAATCAGTGGCTTCCCCGATGGTCTTGCCGGTAAGGGGTACCAGGCCCACCTTATCAATGTAGATGTTGCCGCCACGATTGATCACATGGGCATTACGGTACTGGGATTCCCCCCAGAGGGAAATGATGATTTCGTCGCCGGCGCCAAGGCGATAGTCAGCTGGCAGGGGCAGGTTTTCCCAGAGCTTCAGCCTCGTGCGATTATTGAAAAATTGATAGCCGAAATAACCAATCGAGTCCACTTTCAGCGAGGGGCGGCCGATTGTCAGGCTCTCCAGGCTGGGGACTTCGCTATCAATCATCTCCCTTATTTCCGGGCCCGCTTTCAAAATATTTCGGGAGGCTTCAAACTCCCTTTGCAGTCTTTGCAAATCCTGGAGAGATTGGCCCAAAAGCGACCCAATAAGCGGCCCGGAACAGATGCTGGCGATTAGTATTTTCTGCGGCAAGTTCATAATCAAGTCCTGAATAAAAATTAATATCCGGACCAGGATAAAAGCTCGTAATGGTCTCTTATGCGAGTGATAAAATTATCCGGCTTCGAAATTATTCGTGACCATAAAGAATTTACAGCAAATTATTACGGACTGGCCTGCTCTCCAAGATGGTTTCGCGCAGCCCGGCCAGCGGGCAAATGTGTCTGTATTACGCTATCTGGCGTCACCGGTTCCGGGATTTTCCACCCATCCCGGATTCTCCGAAGTGCTCGATTCCCTTATGCAGCCGCCGCTTGATGCCTGAGCTGGGGCAGGAAAAGTGGGGGGGCGGGGGACCAGATTTTGGGAGAGAATCATGCTGGCCGGAAGCCATCACCTTTTCAGGGACCGGATGCGCGGAACAATAACACCCTGCCCTCCATCAACGGCCAACTGCCTCCACCGCCCGAGTCGCCTAATCCAGACCAGCAATTCGCCTTACCATTACGGCCACCCCCTCGGTGAGCAGGAGACTGATCGACCCTTCGGTGTCGTAGGAAGTCGTGCGCAGCACCCGCCCTGTCTCTACGTCAATGATTTTCATGTCAATAGTGTAAACCGGTCCGAACTTTCCAATCGACCCGGCCAGCATCTGCTGGGCGCCGATAAGTTGCCCGATTTCAACCGCGCATTCGTCGGTGGTGCAACCGGTGAGCTGAAACTCCTGCTCCTTGAGGATCTGCTCCATTTCCCCCCGTTCGATAACCTGATAGCGCCCCAGTTGAACGAGATGCGTGCCAACCCGGTTGGTGAGCACTCGAGCTTCCGGGGTCGAAACACCGATGCCCTCAAAATCAAGGATAGCGATGGACGGCAAACTGCTGACATCACCCGCTGGTGGCGATACCGTCCCAATATTTGACCCCGCGAGTAGCGGCAACACTATGTCAGAGATATCCCACAACTTCGCCGTTTTATCACCGGATCCGGTGGCCAGTGTGCGGCCATCGGGAGCATAGGACACGGAGTAGACACCATATTTGTGCCCTCTAAATATGCGGACCACCAGGCCGGTGGCAATGTCCCACAACCTGGCGGTGTTATCTTTGGACCCGGTGGCCAGGGTGCGGCCATCGGGGGAGAAGGCCACGGAATAGACCGATTTATCATGTCCCTGGAAGGTGTTGACTTCCCGGCCGGTGGCAACATCCCACAACTTGGCCGTGTTGTCTCCGGAGCCGGTTGCCAGGGTGCGGCCATCGGGGGAAAAGGCCACGGAATGGACTGACTTACTATGCCCCTGGAAGGTGCGTATCTCCCGACCGGTGGCAACATCCCAAAACTTGGCCGTTTTGTCACCGGATCCGGTTGCCAGGGTGCGGCCGTCGGGTGAAAAGGACACGGAGAGGACGTTATATTTATGCCCCCGGAAGGTGTGGACCTCCCGGCCGGTGGCAACGTCCCACAACATCGCTGTGTTATCTTTGGACCCGGTTGCCAAGTATCGGCCATCGGGAGAAAAGGATACGGCGTAGACACCATATTTGTGCAATCTAAAGGTGCGGACCAACCGGCCGGTGGCAACGTCCCACAATATCGCGGTGTTATCTTTGGACCCGGTTGCCAGTGTGCGGCCATCGGGAGAAAAGGCTACGGATCGGTAACCATATTTATACCCCCTAAAGATGCGGACCTCCCGGCCGGTGGCGACGTCCCACAACATCGCGGTGTTATCCTTGAATCCGGTTGCCAATGTGCGGCCATCGGGGGAAAAGGCCACGGATAGGACCGAACTATATCGGGGCGAACTCTTAGGCCTCTCAAAGGTGCGGACCGGCGTCGTGTCGACGGACTGGGCCGCTAGGGGGACGGCCAGTGAAAGGATGGCAATGAAAAGAGTGCGTCTGGTGATCATCGTTGCGGAAACCCCCGCTTCCTGGAATCGCTGTTCACGCCTGCATCGCCTGGCGTAACGAGAGGCAGGCCGGTCAATTTACAATGAATCGCCCGAAAGTAGCCCTTTCTTGGAGCGGGCGGTTGATCAGCAGGCCGTCAGCTGAACAGCAGGCGCAGGTAGAACAGCGGATTGGCCAGTTGATCCCGGGGCACCTCGTTGGCAATCATCCCGGCGATAAGGTTGCCCAGGCGCTTCTTCCGGGCCGCCCGGGCGATAACGAAGTTGAGCAGCCAACGCCAGCGGCCGATTTTCTGCAACTGGCTGCTGATGCGCAGTTCCGGCCCGATGGCCTTCCACAGCGCCTTGTCATAACGGGCCAGGAAGCCGGCGCTGAAGTCGTCCGCCTGTAAGGCCGCCGCGGCCGTCTCGATGGCGTAACGGGCGGAGTAAAGGGCGTTGCCGATACCTTCGCCGGTGAAGGGATCGATGAGACCGGCGGCGTCGCCCAGCAGCATGAAACCGTCGCCCACCGCAGGGTAATGCTTGCTGCCCACCGGCAGGTTCCAGCCTACCGGGTCCTCCAGAGGGCGGGCATCTTTGAAGCGGTCCCGGAAGCGCGGGCTGGCGATAGCGTTGGCCAGGGCCTGCTTAAGGTCGGTACCCTGCTTCTTGATGGCTTTGTGGAGCATGCCGATACCGACGTTCGCCTTGCCGTCCTCCAGCGGAAATATCCAGAAATAACCGGGAATGACCTCATCAATAAAATGGAGCTCGATCTGGTCGGTCAGTCCGCCCACATCCTGGAAGTACTGCCGCAAGGCCACCACCATGTGGCTGGGGTCGTGGCTGTAAAGCCCGGTCTTCCGGGCCACGATGGAATTGAAGCCGTCGGCTCCCAGAACAATGGGGGCCCGGTGGGTCTGCACATCAGGGGAACCCGCCTGGCGGCCCTTGACCCCCCGCACGAAACCGTCTTCAATGACCAGATCGGTGACGCTGAAGCCGGTCTTAACATCGGCCGCCGCCTCGATCGCCTGATCGAACATGAACCGGTCGAATACTTCCCGGCGGATCACAAAGCCTTCGGGAATCTGGTTCAGCTCGCTGGTGTTGAGGTTGATGACCAGCTCGGAGCCGTCCGGGCTGCCGAAAATGATGCGGCTGATGGGGGCTCCGGGCAGGAGCCGGACCTGGTCTATCAGCCCCAGGTCTTTCAACACGTCCACCGTCTTCCCCGACAGCGCATCGCCGCAAGTCTTATCGCGGGGGAAGTCGGAGCGGTCCAGAAGCAACACCCGCAAGCCGCTGCGCCGGGCATACAGTGTGGCCGTGGCCCCGGCCGGGCCGGCGCCCACTATGATCGCGTCGTAATCTGCATTCTGCATCTGCACCTCTGTCCCCTCAGAATATCTGAGGTGGGCCAATTTAAGCCGCCGCTGGCGGGCGGGCTACCTTTGCGCAGGCCCCCACACATATTCGGGGCCGCTAGGCGGGAACCGTTGAATTTGGACCAAAATCAACCTAGATTTGGCGGCTGCACAATACCCCTTGCGGCCGGACAATTGAGAAGGAGGTCAAAGACCTCATGAGCGCTGCCAGACAGGTTGCCCCATGAAATCGGTAAAGGTAGATGATCTGCAGATTGGCATGTACGTCAATCTCGGTAAAGGCCTCAGCTCGAATACGATTCTGGAAGCTCAGTTCCTGATTCAGAACGAGCGGCAGATTGCCAATATCATGGATCAGGGCCTTGAGTCAGTGGCCGTCGATCCGGCCCGCAGTAATGTGGATATCAGCGACTATGATGACTCCACGACGGAGCTGGACGTTCCCGATGACTTCGATCCGCTGGAAAATATTGCCGCCGGGCTGCAGGAAACCATTCAGGACGAGAATATAACGCCGAGGGAAAAAGCCAAGGCGGTGTACGACCACTCCATCCAGATGATGAAGGCCATCCTGCAGAAGCCCAGCAGCGAGAACATCCTCCACGGCAAGGAAATGATCGCCACACTGGTTGACCACATCCTGGTGGATGATAGTACGGCTGAATGCCTGACCCAGATCACTTCGCACGATTTTTACACTTATACCCATTCGGTCAATGTGGGCATGTACGGCGTGCTGCTGGCCAAGGCAATCTACAAGGGCGCCCCGGACCATAATATGAAGGAGTTGGGAGCCGGATTTTTCCTGCACGACCTGGGCAAATGCGAAGTGCCGGCGGACCTGATCAACAAACCCGGGAAACTGACCGCCGCGGAGTGGGAAATGATGCGCATGCATCCCACCTACGGCGAACGGATTCTGGCCAACTCGAACCATCTGAACGAGACCATCCGGCCCATCGTGGTCCAACACCACGAACGGGAAGACGGCTCCGGCTACCCCTCCGGCCGCAAGGGCCCCCATATTCATGAATATGCCCGCATCTGCACAATCGCAGATGTGTACGACGCCCTCACCTCCACCCGTTCGTACAAGAAAAAACTCAGCGCGATCGAGGCGCTCAGGGTGATGAAGGAAGAGATGATCAGCCACTTCAACCAGGAAATGTTCGGCCATTTTGTAAAACTGTTTATCAAGCACTGATCAACTTTGCCCGGCCGCTGACGAGGCTGGCCGTGAGACCTGATTTGTGATAGGAACAATTAAATTGTCATCAAGCGATACCAGTGAAAAAAGGAAGATAGCCACTAAAAAGTTGGCCGTTGGCATGTATGTCAATCTGGGCAAATCCTGGCTTCATCATTCCTTTCTCAAGCCCAATTTCAAGATTACGTCCGAGAGCCAGATTCGCAAGATTCTGAAAAACGGCATAAGCGAGGTGACCGTTGATTTTTCCAAGAGTGACCTGCCGGCGGAACGCGATCTGGCCCGGGACGTGGGTATCACCGACAAGCTCGCCTACATCGACGATCCCCAGCGAGGCATGGATCCGCCCGAGCATTTCAACCCGGTGGACCTGGTATCCGAAGCGCTACGGGAAACCATCGAGAACACCTCCCTGCCCCCGCAGACCAAGGCCAAGGCGGTGTACGACCACTCGGTGAACATGATGAACAGCATCCTGGAGGAGCCCAACGCCGAGAACATCCTTTCGGGGAAGAAGATGATCGCCGCGACAGTGGACTTTATCCTGGCGGATGAAGAGACCGCCGGCTACATGTCGAAGATCACTTCCCACGACTACTACACCTACACCCATTCGGTGAACGTCGGAATGCTGTCGATCCTGCTGGCCAAGCAGGTCTTCAAGGGCACTTACGGCACCCATAACATGAGGGAACTGGGCGCCGGATTTTTCCTGCATGACCTGGGCAAGTGCGACGTCCCCAACAGCCTCATCAACAAGGCCGCGCCCCTTAATGAGGTCGAATGGGAGACCATGCGCAACCATCCGGCCCGGGGCAACCAGCTGCTCATGGAGGCCAACCAGCTCAGCATCGAATGCGGCCTTATCGTCATGCAGCACCACGAGCGGGAGGACGGCAGCGGGTACCCCTTCGGCAAACTGGGGGACGAAATTCATATTTACGGCCGCATCTGCACCATTGCCGATGTTTACGACGCCTTGACTTCCACCCGGGCCTACAAGAAAAAAATGGCCCCCTTCGAAGCCCTGAAGGTCATGAAAGAGGAAATGCTGCACCACTTCCATCCGGAGCTGTTTGGCGAATTCGTCCAGCTTTTTCACTAAGCTTCATCTGTCCAGCAGCCTGGTTATTGTTAACACCACAACATTTGGTAAGGCCTATACAGGCTGATTGACGGCCCCATGCGGATCGTACCCATCATCATCCTTGGCTCACTGCTGCTGGCGCCCCTGCCGGGGCAACCGGGACCGCCGGTAATGCTGCACCGGCTGGACGGCCCCATTGTGCTGGATGGCCATATCTCCGAGCCGGCCTGGTTGGCCGTGACACCCTTTCAGGTTATCGAAAGCTATCCCAACTTTGGCGATCCGCCCGCTGAAATCACCGTAGTACGGGTCGCCTATGATGACCAAAATCTCTACGTTGCCGGCCACTTCCTGGCCCGGGACATGAGCTTGGTGCGGGCCACCGCCCTGGAGCGGGATGATCTCCGCTTCAGCGATGATCTCTTCGGCATCTTACTGGATACCTTTAACGACAATGAGAACGCTTTGTCATTCGTGGTCAATCCTGCCGGCAACCGGATAGATATGTCCGTTGCCAACGATGCCCAGTCCCAGGGTGGCGGTCTCCCCTGGAACCGCAGCTGGAATACGTTCTGGGACGTGGCTACCACCCGCACCGACAGCGGTTGGTTCCTCGAGATGCGCATCCCCTTCTCCAGCCTCCGCTTCCAGGACCAGGAGGGCCGGGTGGTGATGGGCCTGACGGTCTGGCGCTGGATGGCCGACCTAAACAAGAACGCTACTTACCCGCCCCTGGAGCCCAAGTGGGACTGGGGCAACATGAAACCGTCCATCGCCCAGGATGTGATCCTGGAGGGTGTCTATGCCAGCCGGCCCCTGTATATCACCCCCTACGTGCTGGGGGGCGGGCAGCAGGAAGCGCTGCTGAATGCGGCCGGCAGCGCCTACGATCCGGTGAGCAATCCGCAGAATAATGTCGGTCTCGATGTGAAGTACGGCCTCACCAGCAATTTGACGCTGGACATCACCCTCAACACCGATTTCGCCCAGGTCGAGGCCGACGATCAGCAGATCAACCTCACCCGGTTCTCGCTCTTTTTCCCGGAGAAGCGGCTTTTCTTCCAGGAACGGGCCAGCATCTTCGAGTTCAGCACCGGCGGGCCGGGCCGCCTGTTCCACAGCCGCCGCATCGGACTATCAGATTACGGCCCGGTCCCCATTCTGGCCGGTATGCGGCTGGTGGGCCGTATCGGGGCTTGGGATATCGGTCTGCTGGACATGCTCACCGCCGAAGCCGGCTTCAGCGTCAGCGGTGACTCGGTAACCGTACCGGCGGAAAACTTCACTGTGGCCCGAATCCGGCGCCAGGTGCTGAACGAATACTCCTACCTGGGAGCCATCATCACCCAGCGCAACAATGTCAGCGGTGGCATGAACCGCGCTCTGGGTGTGGACGGCATCTTCCGGCTGTGGGGCGACGATTATCTGCGGGCCAGCTGGTCGCACACCGCCAGCGATGCATTTCCTGCCGGCCTGTCACTTATCGACGCCAGCCACCTGCGTCTGAATATCAGCCGGCGCAGCACCATAGGACCACTCTATAATTTCTCCCTAAGCCGTAGCGGAAGCCACTTTGTCCCCGGGATGGGGTTCCAGGGCCGTTCCGATTTTTACCGCCTGGGGAACAACGTCGGTTACGGCGTTCTGGCGCCGGAAGAATCGCCGGTTCTCCGTTACCGCGTGCAGCTCGATTTCGTAGCCTTCTACCGCAATGCCGATAATGTCCTCGAATCTGGACGACTGGGCGCCTCGATGAATCTTGAGTGGAAGGTGGGGGGCTTCGGCAACCTGGCCATCAAGATGAACTATGAGGATCTCACCGACACCCTCTGGCTGCCGGAGGAGCGCTATGTGCCGCCGGGCAGCTACCCGTTCCCCGAACTGAGCGGCAGGTATGCCCTGCCGTACTCTTGGCCGACTCGGGCCCAGTTCAATTTTACGCTGGGCCGCTGGTACGACGGCCACCGGCTCTCTTTCGGGGCCGGTCCCAGCTGGACCGTATCGGACCACATCCGCCTGTCGGGACAGTACCAGTACACGGCGGCCGAGTTCCCGGAGCGGGAGCAGGCATTCACGGTCCATGTGGCCCGCCTGCGCCTCAACCTCAATTTCAATGCCAAGCTGTCAACGGCCACCTTCGTGCAGCTCAATACGGCCGCCGACCTGGTCGGCATTAACTTCCGGCTGCGCTACAATCCCCGGGAAGGGACCGATTTCTACCTGGTGTACAACGAGGGGCTGAACCTGGAGCGCAGCGGAATACCGATTCCGCCTCTGTCGAGCAGTCGCACTATCCTGATGAAATACGCGCTGACATTCCTGCCTTAGGGCCGGGCAGCAGGCTAAAGATTCTTACCCGGTCACCGAAGAAGGGACGGGCGCCTGCAGAATAACCAGTGGGCCGTAGCATAATTGGCAATGCATCCGGCTGTTAACCGGACGATTGGTGGTTCGAGTCCACCCGGCCCAGCTTGCCCGGCGTAACACTGTGCAGACGGGCTTGCCCGGCGTAACACTGTGCAGACGGGCTTGCCCGGCGTAACACTGTGCAGACGGGCTTGCCCGGCGTAATGCCGTGGAGACGGGCGTCGCATAGCGACTAGACACAAGCCTTCCTTGAAGGAGGGTCGCGTATTATGGGGGGTTTGGCTTGAGCGCCTAGGGCAGCCGCGGGCCTGCCCTCATTCGTCATCCTGAGCTTGTCGAAGGGTTGTCGAAGGGGCTTTTGCTATCCCAGCCTTTCGCCCTTACATTTCCTCGGTCCACTGAATCACCATGACACTTAAGCGCAAACTCGCCGCCATCATGTTCACTGACATTGTTGGGTACACAGCCCTGATGTCCCGTGATGAAGGCCTGGCGCTAGAGCTCCTGGACCGGAACAGAGAGATTCTTAAGCCCCTCATTGAGGGCGCCAATGGGGAGTGGCTAAAGGAAATCGGTGACGGAACTCTCTCTGCCTTTTCCAGCGCCGTGGAAGCGGTGCAGTGTGCCATGGAAATTCAACGTTCCCTGGCAAGTGATCAGGATCTGACGGTACGCATCGGTATCCATATCGGCGACGTGGTGTTCCGGGATGGGGATGTCTTCGGCGACGGCGTGAATGTGGCCTCGCGCATCGAACCGCTGGCCGAGCCGGGGGGTATCTGTGTCTCGGAGCGGGTCTTCGCGGATATCCGCAATCAAGCGGGCATACATACGGGCCACTTGGGCCGTAAAGAGCTCAAGGGGATCGCCGAACCGGTGGATGTGTATACCGTCTTTTCGGCGCAGCCACAGGCCCAAGATGGACCTGAGCAGGTTGGTTCGGGCGCTGATGGCGCGCTCCCGGCTATAGCCGTCTTGCCCTTTGTGGATATGAGCCCCGAAAACGACCAGGGATATTTCTGTGATGGCATGACTGAGGAAATCATCGACGCCTTGGCCAGAGTCGATAACCTGAAAGTTGTAGCCCGGACCTCCGTCTTCGCTTACAAGGATAAACATCAGGACATCCGCGTGATTGGCAACCAATTGAGCGTCGACAAAGTGCTGGAAGGGAGCATTCGCAAATCAGGCAATCGGATACGCATAACGGTTCAGCTCATCAATGTGAGCGACGGCTTCCACCTTTGGTCTGAGAAATATGACCGGGAACTTGAGGATGTGTTCGCCATCCAGGACGAAATCGCCCAAACGATTGTCAACATCCTGAAGATCAAATTAGTGGCCGATCAGGCTGGAGGGCTGGTCAAACGGCCTACCAAAAACCTGGATGCCTATGACTACTACCTGCGCGGCAACCATTATTTATTCAGGGTTGGCGGCAGAAAGGATTTGCGCCTGGCTGTGCAGATGTTTGAGAAGGCCACCGATTTGGACCACGGCTTTGCTCTCGCCTACGCCAGGCTGGGAGCTGCCCACACCGATTTCTATTGGCTCCATTTCGACCGGCGTGAGGAGCGCTTGGCGCTGGCCAAGGCAGCTATTGTCAAAGCGCTGGAACTCGACCCGGACCTTCCCGAAGCACATGGGGCCCTCGGCGCTTATTATTACGAGGGCGAGCAGGACTATGACCGCGCCCTGAAGGAGGTAGCTATCGCCCAAGAAAGCCAGCCCAATAACAGCGAACTCGTAGCGATGCGCGGTTTTATTCAAAGGCGCCGGGGCAAGTGGGAGCAGGCACTGTCATTTCTAAAGCAGGCCTCAGAGCTTGACCCTCGGGTAAGCTTATTTGCCCAGGAGGTGGGAGATACTTACGGTTATATGCGTGACTACCAGGAGGCCGAGCGCTACCTTGACCGGGCGATCTCGTTGACTCCCGATTGGCTTCCTCCCTACCAGTCCAAGGCCTGGCTTTACCTACGCTGGGAAGGCAGCCCGGAAAAGGCCCGGACAGTATTGGAGCAGGTGTCTGAAGCAATGGACTCCGCAGACCCAGTAATATTCTATCTTTGGGTTTTACTGGATCTGTTTGACGGGAACTACCAGGCGGCCCTGGAACGCCTCTCGTCGACATCGTCAGAAGCCTTCGAATCTCAATTTTACTTCATTCCCAAGGCTCAACTATATGCCCAGATTTATGGATTATTGAATCAGCCAAAAGAGGAGCAAGCCTACTACGATTCCACTCGAAGCCTGCTGGAAATCAAAGTGCAGGAGCAGCCTGAGGATGCGCGCTTCCACAGCGCCCTTGGCATTGCCTTCGCCGGTCTGGGCCGCAAAGAGGAGGCGATCCGGGCAGGCAAACGGTCAGTGGATTTGATGCCCATCAGCAAGGATGCCTGGAGGGGCCTTTTCAGGGTTGCAAACCTGGCCCACATTTATGTCATGGTGGGTGAACACGATGCGGCCCTAGACCAGATCGAGTCCCTACTGTCCATACCCGGAGAGTTATCGGTTCCTCTACTCCGGCTCGACCCGGCCTGGGCGCCTCTTTGCGACCACCCCCGCTACCTGGCCCTGCTGGAAAAGTACGACGGCGGCCGCTGATGCCCTCCCCCCTTTCCACCTTCATCGCTGAGCTGCGTTGACTCCCGGCCGGCTATCGGCCCCACCCAATTGAGACCCCTCACGGAGCCAGCACTGAGCGCAGCGAATGTGTTCGGGGTGACATCCCGGCGCGCTTAAGCTGTCATTCCGATCCCGATACTTCGGGAGAGGAATCTCGACCATCCCCCATCCACCATCCAACATCTAATATCCCGCCACCTCCCTGGTCATCGCCCTGATCGGCACCGCCGGCGTCAAGGTCTGACCATCCGCCGCTGACTGCTGGATGGCCCGCACCACCTCCATGCCGGCCACCACCTTGCCAAAGGCGGCGAACCCCTGGCCATCCGGATTGCGCAGGCCGCCGAAGTCCAGGTCGGGCTGGTCCCCCACGCAGATGAATATCTCTGTGGTGGCACTGCCCGGCGCGTACCGGGCCATGGAGATCACCCCGTCCATGTGCAGGATTCCGGTCTGCTCGGTGGTTTCGTGGGCGATAGGCTCCAGATCGTCGGCCCGGTCTCCGATACCCCCCTGGATCACCTCGATCTTGATGTCATTGTCCGGCTGATTCCCCATTGTCACGGTCCGGTAGAAGCTGGCCCCGGCAAAGGAGCCCTGCTCCACATGGCGCAGGAAGTTGGCCGCCGTGATGGGCGCCTTGTCGGTATAGATTTCCAGCGTGATCTCGCCCAGACCGGTGGCCATCACCACCCGGGGATGGGACTGTCCGCAGCCTGACAGCAGCAGCGCTGCCAGCAGCGCCAGGCGCATGGGGTTGTGCATCATCGGTCTCCTCGCAATAGTTGTCCGGACTGGGGCCATTAATATTGAGGCCATTAATCTAGGCCGGCGCTGCGGTTTCATCAAGGGCCACGGCACTGGCCTTGTGACGCTGCGGGGATCGAGGTAATTTTGCGATGGTTAGAGAGTACCCAAAACCTTTATTAAGGACGATACGCATGCAACGGCACTTCAGATTTCGGATCATGGTTCCTTCCATGTCTATGGCCATCGCCCTCTTCCTGGCTGGCTGCGGCGGCGGCACCATCGACAAGGCGGTTGCCGAGTTGACGGCCATTGATGGCAGCGGCGTCACCGGCACGGTGACCTTCACCCGCACCGGGAGCGGCATCAGCATTGAGGCCCACGTCAACGGTCTGCCTCCGGGAGACCACGGCTTCCATATCCACGAATTCGGCGACTGCTCCGCCCCGGACGGCAGTTCGGCCGGCGGCCATTTCAACCCCGCCGGTGTGGCCCACGCCGGCCCCGATTCCCCGGTCCGGCATGTGGGTGACCTGGGCAATCTGTCGGCCAACGCTATGGGCCACGGCATGGTCATGCGTAGCGACGACCTGCTCAGCTTCGAGGGGGAGAACAGCATCCTCGACCGGGCCGTCGTGATTCACCTCAGCGCTGACGATTTCAGCACTCAGCCCACCGGGGCCGCCGGCGCCCGATTGGCTTGTGGCGTCATCAAGGCCGCCAAGTGACAGACCTTGTGCGGTGGCGCCGGCCGTAGATCAATCTGCTATCGCTGCGGACTGGAAGAGCCGGGGCTTTTCCTGCGGGCTGTGGGTCGATCCGCCGGGCCAGCGTTGGGATGATTTCACCCATAGCGTGGATGAACTCCTCATGCTGGTGGAAGGGGTCCTGGAGCTGGAGATCGATCAGCGCCGCCAGCTTCCGGCAATCGGCCAGGAGATACTGATCCCCGCCCGGGTGCTCCACTCGGTGCGCAACGTTGGGGGCACCACCAGCCGCTGGCTGTACGGCTACAAGGAACGCTGACCGGCCCAGTGGCCCCAGCCTCGGCCGCCTCCCGAACCGGGCGAAAATTCCTTTCCCTTCCGTCATCTGGGCGGCGGAGGGCCAACTTCCTGCCCCCGGCTCAGTGCGCCCAGTGTAACTTCAATCCATGCCTGATGAGCTTGCCACCGCCATCGATGCTGCGCAGGAGGCGGGCCAAATCCTGCGGGACTATTTCGAGGCCGACTACGAAATTCACGACAAGGGCTTTCGCAATCCCGTCACCACCGCCGACTATGCCAGTAATGCCTATTTGGAAGAGCGCCTGCGCGGCGAATTTCCCGGCTACGGCTGGCTTTCGGAGGAGACGGTGGACACGCCGGAGCGGCTCAGCTATGAGCGCCTCTGGGTGGTCGATCCCCTGGACGGCACCAAGGAATTCATCGAGGGCGTGGGCCAGTTTGTGGTCAGCATCGGCCTGGTGGAGAGGGGCGCGCCGATCCTGGGCGTGCTCTACAATCCGGTGACCGAGGAACTTTTCTCCGCCAGCGCTGGCCAGGGGACCACTTACAACGGCGAGGCGGTTCGTGCCTCCCGGCAGGAAAACCTGGCCGAGGTCGAAATTCTCAACAGCCGGTCGGAAACAAACCGGGGCCTCTGGGAACCGTATGCGGGCCAATTCAAGGCGCTGGTGCCCATCGGCAGTGTGGCCTACAAACTGGGTCTGATGGCTGCCGGCAAGCACGATATGTTTGCCACCCTGCGGCCCAAGAACGAGTGGGATGTCTGTGCTGGCCACTGCCTGCTGAACGAGGCCGGCGCCGAGCTGCGCTCTCTGCTGGACGGCGAGGTCATCACCTACAACAAGGAGGCCACCATCACCCGGCCCGGGCTGGTGGGGGGCAATCCACAGCTGGTGCGCCAGTTCCTCGACCTGTACCGGGGCAACACGCAGCAGGGCGACTCCGCCCGGCCATAGATGACCCGTCATTCCAGGGTGCAGCGGTAACATGGCTGAGGCGATCCCGGGGGCGGTTGCAGACCAAGGCAAATTCGGCGTCACCGAACCGGTGGTCGAGCTGGTCAAGGCCTTCAGCACCCCCTTCAGCAATGCGGTGGCCACCGCCCGGACCTGCTACAGCGCCAAGGGCATCATCCCTGATGAAGCCATCAACCTGGAGCCCGGTGGCCGGGACCGGGCCATCGCCGAGTCCATCTACCAGGCCGGACACCACACCACCTTCCAGCATGCCCAGTTCCAGTTTGCCCTCAGCGGCATATCCCGCCAGTTCATCTGGTCCTTTCTGCACAGTCACCCGTTCTACAATTCCGAGCAGGTCAGCCAGCGCTATGTGAAGCTGAAAGCGGACGCCATCTACTATCCGGCCCTGCCGGGCCAGGCGGCGGAGGTCTATTCGGCAGCGGTGGAAATGCAGCTGGCCGCCTACCGGGAGCTCCGCGAGACACTGTTTCCGGTGGCGGAGGCGGAGTACTACCGGCTGTTCCCGGCCCGGGGCCGCCGGCCCGACGATTACCGCAAGGGAATCCTGAAGAAGGCCCAGGAGGCGGCCCGCTATGTGGCCCCGGTGGCTACCCTGGCCTACCTCTACCACACGGTCAGCGGCATCACCCTGCTGCGCTACTGGCGCATCTGCCAGATGGGGGACGTGCCCGAGGAGCAACGCAAAGTGGTGGGGTTGATGGTCCGGGCCGTCCTCGACCACGAGCCGGATTATGAGATCATTCTGCAGGAGCCGCTGGAGGCGGACGATTTCACCATCTTCCCCTGGCTGGAGAATCCGGCCCCGGCCCCGGGTTTTAAGGAGCAGTTCGATGCCTCGCTGCAGGGACGCCATTCCCGGCTGGTGGACTACAAGGCCAACAGCGAAGCGGTGCTGGCCGATGCGGTGCGGGAAGTGCTGGGCGCCACCGCCACCGAACTGGATGACGATGAGGCTATCGGCCTGGCCCTTGACCCGGCCCGGAACAAGCTCTATGGCGAGACCCTCAACCTAACCACCCACGACAAGCTCTCCCGGACCTTGCACCACCCCGGCTACACCTTTCGCAAGAAGCTCTCCCATGCCGCGGACAGCCAGGACCAGCGCCACCGCATGACCCCCGGCAGCCGGCCGGTGCTGGCCACGCAGCTCTCCGGCGATCCCGACACCATCATGCCGGTGCTCATCCAGGCCGACGAGGCCGCCCGGCGCATCTACAACGACGCCCTGGACCGGACCTGGGAAGCCATCGGCCGGCTGAGGCAACTCGGCGTCCCGGCGGAGACGGCCAACTACCTGCTGCCCAACGGGGTGGCCGTGCGCTTCACCGAATCGGCGGACCTGCTCAACCTGCACCACAAGCACCGCATGCGGCTCTGCTATCTGGCCCAGGAGGAAATCTGGCGGGCCAGCGTCGATGAGGCGGAGCAGGTGCGGGAGGTCCACCCGCGCATCGGCAAGTATCTGCTGCCCCCCTGCACCCTGCGGCAGATGGCCTCCACCCGGCCCATCTGCCCGGAAGGGGACCGCTACTGCGGCGTCAAGGTGTGGAAGCTCGATATAGGCGAGTACGAAAGGCTGCTGTAGATCGCAGCGTGATTCTGAAAGTCGCTGGCAGGGATACAAAGACACTCACCCCGACGGGAACCGTCGGGGTGAGTGAGAACTCTGCGCCCTCAGTGTCTCTGTGGTTTAATTCCTCTTGGCGTCCCCTTCGACGAGCTCAGGACAAGCCTTGGCGGTTCAATTCTTCATCTTCCGGTCGCTGACGGGCCGCTATTTCAGCAACACCATCTTGATTGATTTATCGTACTCCGGTGTCACTAACTTGGCAATGTAAATGCCCGTAGGAACCTGTTGACCCCTCTTATTACGGCCGTCCCAGACCAGTCGATGGTATCCTGGATTCATTGATTCGTTGACCATTGTAATCACTTCTCTACCCATAATATCATAGACCTTCAAACTGACCTGAACTTGATGTGGTAAATCAAACTCAAGTCGAGTGGTTGGATTGAAGGGGTTAGGATAGTTTTGGTGCAGAGCGAACTTTGTTGGGAATTGGTTTGATTCATATATATCCAACACTGCTGGGTTCAACGTCACTTCATTGGAATACCAGCTTTCATTTCCATCCGTGTCATAGACAGTCACCGCCAGGTAGACCGGTGTACCTACTTGCAACCCCGTAAGCGAATATGATGTACCTGTCCCAACATCAAGTGAGTTAGAGTAAGGATATCCACTTGAGTCTGAATCGTAATACAATATGTATCCAGCGAAGTCTCCAAGTGGGCTCGGATCCCATGATAGGTTGATGAAGTCGTTTCCGGATCCAGTCGATATAAGGTTTTGAGCCGGAATTGGGGGAGCGGTGGTATCTGGGGTTGTGAGCCAAGGGGTTACATTCACGAATGCGTTTACTGAATCACCTTGCCCTGTAGGGTTTTGATTGGGATGGTAGGGGCCACTTGTATGCCCCCACCAAACACTATCCGCATCAAGTATTACACTGTTATCCGAGTTCGTATAGCCTGCCCCATTATTTAACAAATTGCTTTTTGAAATCGAAGAACTCCCACTTTCGCTAAAAAGACCACCGACCCCATGCCTACTTCGATTATGGGTGATGGTTAAGAATTGCGATTGGGGAATCTGACTGTTTTGAAAATAAATACCCCCGCCGTTGAAAACGGCCTCGTTGTGGGAGATTGACAAATTGCTGAGTGGGGGATTCCCTTTCGAATAAATACCCCCACCATAATTGCTAACATTTTTGCTTATCACAACATTTGACCATGTCAGTGTTCCACTTCCCCATCCCGGCGTGTAATCGTACCCTGCGTAGAGCCCACCACCATTGGAACCTGTATTATGAATAATTTGAATATCACTGAATTTTAAATCTGTTCCTCGATTGACATCAAAAAAAATACCACCCCCATTGGTTCCACTATTTTCAACAATCAGTAATGTCGTCATGGACACGTTCCCGCTTAACCAGAGTCCCCCACCATCCGATCCAGCTCTATTGTTCATTATTTTCATATTTTTTAGGGTAACTGAGCCGGACGAGACAAACATGCCTCCGCCTTTTGACCATCCAATGTTTCTACTAATCACAAGATGACTCATTAATGTAGAGCTATTCTGATTCCAGATACCACCACCGAATGGAGCTTCGTTGTCGGTAATTGACGAAGATTTTATAATTGACTCGCTATATCTGAGATAGAGTCCACCGCCTCGGTCGGTAGCGGTATTCTGATCAATCAGCATATTGAGAATGATAGGGCTAGCATTTTGAACGAAAAATCCTCCACCAAATGTAACACCACCCCCATTTGTAATCTTAAACCCCTCTATCACTGTGGTTGTATCAATCGTCGCAGTAGTTGGATTCATATAGATTACACTACTCGTCCCACCACCGTCAATAATCGTATTACTTGAATCTCCAGCACTTATCAACTTGATACCATTCACATCCGGCCAAAAAATGTTTTCATAGTAGGTGCCTGGTTGGACAAGGACGGTGTCGCCAGTTTGAGCAGCATTTAGCGCTGCCTGGATAGTCGAATGATCACCGGGGACATTGATGATTCCACCCAACAACATTCCTTTGAGTGAAATTGAAACCATAGGAATGAGTAAGATTCGCTTCATGCAATCACCGCCGTGTATGGATCGGGCTTAATTATGGCTATGTTAATGGAATAATTGGAATAAAAAAAGCCGGGATTACTCCCGGCTTGTCGAATTCACAGACATGGTATACAGGTTGGGGTGTTGCGAAGCTAAGATGCCCGAGCTTGGGATCATCCAACATAGTCACCATCTAAGGGCGAGTCTTGGCGACTGCTTTGGACGAGATGCCCGGTAGTTTGGGCAAAACTAGGCCGGAACCTCAACTTCGTGGGTCTCTTCGCCCTCGGTAATCACTTCGACCGTAGCGAGATAGGCGGCAATGGCGTCTTTAATATTTTCCAACGCTTCCTCCTCAGTGGCCCCTTGGGACCAACAGCCTGGCAAGCCGGGACACCAGACGGCATACCCTTCGTCGCTCTGCTTGGTTTTGACGATATATTTCATGGGCTCCGCACTTTAATCTTTTTTGTTCCGTCAGGTTGGAATCTAAATAGATAAATAACGAACTCAATGCTGAATATAATACCCTGAACGAGCGGTCATCCCAGCCAGAGACGCGTCGGTAAGCTCAGCGTGACGTTCCGGCTAGACGGAACTCACCCCGGACATTGCATGTCTCCCCCTCTCTTCGAAGAGAGGGGGCCCGCCCTGAGCTTGTCGAAGGGCCGGGGGGTGAGTTAGCCCCTCTGCCCTTCGGCAGACTCACCCTTCGACGGGCTCAGGGTGACGGCGCAAGCCCCCAGACCCCAGCCCCTGAACTCTCCTCAGGCGGGCCGGCTTGGCGGTGAAGACTGGACCCTCACACCTCACGGCTGATCTCCGCCAGCACCCGCCCGGGCGGCGGCCGTTTGCGCCAGGTAGTGGCGATAGTGACCCAGCGGATGACCCCCTCACGGTCCACCAGGAATTGGGCTGGCACGGCCAGCGATCCTTCGCTGGAATGCCGCCGCCTGTAGCGGATGCCGAGGCGGTCCATAAGGGTCAGTCCGGGATCGCTGAGGAAGGTGAATTCGGCCCCCAACCGCCGGCGCAGACGGGCGTTCCGCTCCGGAGAATCGACGCTGATGGCAACGATGCGGATGCCCTGGTCCTGGAAGGACCGGTAGTAGCGCTGCAGCTGGCCCAGCTCAGTGACGCAAAAGGGTCACCAGTCGCCCCGGTAGAACAGGAACAGCACCGGCCCCGCGGCCAGGCAGCCGGCCAGGTTGGCCGTGGCCCCATCGCTGTTGGCCAGATCGAAGTCGGGGAAGCGCTCGCCTGTCCGGGGCCTGCCGCCGTCCAGGCTGCCGAAAAAACTGCCGCGTTCATGGTAGAGCAACATGCTGATGGCCGCCGTCAATGGCTGCCAGGTGAGCGTCAGCGCCGCCAGTGGAGGCAGCACAAACCAGAGCCATAGGGTGGCCACGGCCGTTTCCGCTGCGCCCAACCGCACTATCCAGTTGATCCGCCAGTAAGGCCACAGCATACCGGCCAGGTAGCCCCCCAGGGTCAGGGCAGGGCCGGCGGCGGCAGCCAGCAGATGGAGGCCCTGCAGCGGGCCGGGCAGCAGCGCCAGGCCGCCGATCCACAGCAGGGTGATGGCCACCAGAAAGATGGCCTGCCGCAGGACGGAACCGCGCAGGTTCGTCAGCGCCAGCAACACGGTACGCAGGCGGATCAGCATATCGGGGGAGACCGGCGGGCGGTCAGGGGGTTTCGACGCAGCTGTTGGGGGTCTCCATCAGAGTGATGCTTTCCACCTGCAGAGGGGTGTCGAGGCCCTCGTCCAGCGCGCTTTGCATTTTGGTCCGCAGGTGCACGGCGATATTTTCGGCGGTGGTATTGAACGGCACACTGTAGTGGCGCTGGCCCTCATCCTGCAGGAACGCCAGCAAAGGGGTATCATCCTCGCAGACGATAGTGGTGTGATCCAGATGCTCCTTGATCCAGCCGCCGCAGACCTTCTTGACATCGCCGAAGTCCACCACCAGTCCCATCTTGTCCATGCTGCCCGAAATGGTGACGCCGACCTCGTACTCGTGGCCGTGGAGTGAGGCGCAACGGCCCGTATAACCGTGGGTCAGCCGGTGAGCCATGCTCCAGCGGAAGCGCTTGACAACCTTGACGCCGTGGGTGACCACTATTCGCTCCCCGCCCGTCATCGGCCCACCTGTTCCAGCCCCATGACGATGAAGGTGGACAGGACCATGAGCAGTTCGGCGGTGATGGCCACGAAAAAGGAAAACATCCCCCGGCGGAGGTGGAGGTTCTTGGTCCAGTTGATTTGGGCCAAGGCATAGATTTGCCCGCTCAGAAACCGCAACGAGCGCTCGTCACTGGCCTTGATGGAGCTCATGAAATCGTAATAAGCGTCGGCCGATTTATACTGCCGGATGCCTCCGAAGAAGGTCGGATCCGGGGGGGCATCGCTGCCCTCGGCCGGAGGCCGGGACCGGAAGCGGGGCATGATGGTGCGGATGAGATTGTAGATGGTGAACCCGGCGGCAGCGAAGTAGATCGACAACATACCAACGATGAACAAATTGACCATCATCAGCCGGTAGTAGGCGATGAAGAACACCATGAACACGCCCAGAACCGAAAGCAGGGTATAGGCCTTCTGGTCTGCCCGGGACAGAATGGATTGCTCGCTTTGCAGAATATGAAACAGCAGCTCGAAACGGTCTTCAGCCATGGCGCGAATTTATATCCGCCATCGTATATCCGCCAATGATGGTTGCAAAGACCTGCCCGGGACCACAAAATTCACCCTGCAGCTGATCAAAAAGGAGTCCGGCGTGGAAGTGCGGAAGCCCTCGAGCGGTGGCCATTGCGGCCGTTGGAGGGGAATTTGAGACTCGGCCGATTTCGCCGGGTCAGGACCTGCTTTTCCACTGAAAAACCGGGCGTGTCTGCCTCCCGGCCGATTACCGGGGACCGTCTGGCCTGGTGCCCTTTCCAGTCCACGCTGCAGTTTAAAACTGCGTAGTTTGGTTAATAAATTATCTTTCGGTCTGGGCGACTTTACGGTATGGTCAACAGCATCATTCCCCGGGCGGAATGTAACTCAGTTATGAAAACCTGGATGGAACACTCCCGAGCTGCCCAGCAGAATTTGTGCCACTGAGGGTCATCGCCTTTCCCCCAGCTTCACCACTATACCGTGACCATTCAAATTATGTAACACCAATCTGTCTTTGTATGACCGCTGCTCATCAACAAACCTGGTAATTCCAGGCGTGGGATAAAACCCATAATCGTCATAGACAATAATCCCGCCTATGATCATTTTGTCCCAAATCCAATCGGCGATTCCTTTTGCTGAATTATATACATCTACATCTATGTGCGCAAACCTGAACTTTTCACCCGCCAAGCCTTGCGCAGTCTCATCAGGGAAAATTCCCTCGAGAATCTGCACATTGTTCAGCCCCATTTGGTTGAAGATCAGATCAGCCGCGATTTCCTTTGAAGTGTCATTGAGATCGCCATCAAGGTAAGAGGGGTCCTTCGCCCCTGCCTTGACAATGCCGTTGAATGTGTCACATAGATACACCGGGCATTCCAGACCACATTCAAGGGCTCCTTTTGCAATGATTGCTCCGGTACCACCCCGCCACACCCCAATTTCAATTATGCTACCCTCGCTTAGCTTTGCGCTTTGCTCGATCAGGCTCCATAATTCGTAGCATCGATATTTATCCACCAATGTGTGCTTGGATACTTTTTTGTACGTGTCCTGGAATGAATTATCACTGTTCCAAGGGGCAAAAGTTGCGAGTGGAATAATCAATTCGTGGTCATTTCCCATCCCGTTACCACCATATAATTTCCGGTAGATTCCAAACCCTATCCGATGGAAGGCTCGTCGTATTGCTCTTCTCATATTATGGAAAACCCCAAAATTATCTTACTGCAATTCGTAGTTCTTGGTTCTTGGTGTATGTTGTCAAGGCAATGCACTCTACAGCGGCCAAAAACTAAACGCTACATTTCGTATTTCCAAGCCTTGGCTGCCGCCTCAACTGCAGCATCCCCAGCCCCGATATTGGCCACCTTCGCGTAAAAAACCGTCCCGCTTCCCTGCCTCATGTTGTATTTCACGATGGGAGTACATGATCTGAAAATTCGCGGGACGAGAGATACCCATGGGGTGTCATTGATGGTTGCAAAGACCTGCCCGGGACCACAAAATTCACCCTGCACCTGATCAAAAAGGAGTCCGGCGTGGAAGTGGGGAAGCAGTCGAGCGGTGGCCATTACAGCCACCTCAGAGAGCGTTTTTTAGGCAATGGGCTGGAGGGCTTCCTCGATTATGAGGTGATAGAACTGCTGCTGAAATTGGCCGACCCCCGGCCGGACCACAAACCGACGGCCAAGCAGCTCCTGGACCGCTTCGGTAGCCTGGGCGGCGTTCTCGAAGCCCCCACGGACCAGCTCCTGATCATCAACGGCGTCGGTGAGAAAAACCTCTTCGGTCTGAAGCTGGTGCAGGCGGTGGCCCGGCGCTATCTGAAAGAGGACCTGATCGGGACCGACTACCTCACCCGGGCCAGCCAGGTCCGGGATTACCTGGTCCATCATCTCAAGAACCGCAATGTGGAGCAGTTCCTCATCATCCTGCTCAATGGCCGTAACCAGGTTATTGATCTGCGGGTCCTTTTTGAAGGGACCCTCACCACCAGCGCCGTGTACAGCCGCGAAGTCATCAAACTGATCCTCTCTCTGGATGCCGCCGCGGCTATCTTCGTGCATAACCACCCTTCCGGGAATCCCGCACCGAGCCAGGACGATCTCGAGATCACCAAGCGCCTGCAGACCGCCTGCGGCAGTATCGATGTGCAGGTCCACGATCATCTGATCATCGGGGGCAACGACATATTCTCCTTCGCCGAGCAGGGCCTGCTCTAGCCGCTGCTCCGATCGGCCGCTCCTGCGCCCCGGCAGTTCCCGGACATTGGCGTCCAACCGACAGTCCCGCAGGTTGCCGGAACAAATTGCTATTTTATTATTTGAATAAGTGTTCAAATGCTTAAATTATCGCCTAATCAGGGGCACTTTGATGAACAAATCCGCTATCGCTATAACAACAGGGGCCGACAACATGGAGACTTACATGAAAAACTTGACCGCAGAGGCCAGCAGCCGGTATCTGGACGCCTTCCCGGATGAATTCATCAACCTCAGCGAGGATAAGCAGCAAGTTGCGCTGGCTGTCTATCGCCAACTGGCCCTTGGGCGCCCCGTCTCACTGGAGGCCGTGGCAGCCCAAGCTGCCCTTTCCCTTCAGGAGACGGAAGGGATCATTGCGGGTTGGCCGGGGGTTTACCGGGATGATGCCGGAGCCATTGTCGGTTTCTGGGGCTTGAGTGTCTCCCCCATGCCCCATACCCTGAAGGTGGGTGACCAAACCCTCTACGGCTGGTGCGCCTGGGATACGCTTTTCCTGCCCCAGCTCATCGGCCAGCCGGCAGTGGTGACTTCCCAGGACCCGCTCTCCAAGACCCGCATCACCCTCTCCGTAACCCCGGATTCAGGGGTGACGGACATCATGCCCCGGGGCGCCATGACATCATTTTTACTGCCCGACGCCGATGAGCTGCGCACGGACGTGGTGAACAGTTTCTGCCATTATATCCATTTTTTCGAATCGCTGGAGACAGCCACGCGATGGGTCCAGACCAGCGAGAAAAGCGCCGATCTGGCCGTCATCACTATCGAGGATGCCTATGCGCTGGGACTGCGCAAGAACGAGCGCCAGTTTGCCGGCCTGCAGCTGACCGAGGCGGCCTGACATGGGCAGCGCCGCCAGCCCGGGCGTCCGGGTTGCAAGCAATGCTGACCTGGTCTGCTACTGCTTCGGCCACACCAGGGGGGCCCTCAGCGCCGACTATGCCGCCCACGGCACCTCGACCATCGAGGCCCAAATCCGCCAGGCCATAGATAGGGGCCACTGCGAGTGCGGTGTGCTTAACCCGGCCGGTATCTGCTGCCTCGGCGACGTGCGCAGGCTGCTCCAATCGCTGCCCGTCCCTGCTGCCCAGGACAGTTGATGGCCCGGCAATCGGCAGTTGCGGCAGGCCAATGTTTGGCAGAACTAACCGGAGGATTTGATGTCAACACAACATTTTGATATTGCCATTATAGGCGCCGGTCAGGGGGGTCTCCCGGCGGCCCACCTCGCGGCCCGTCTCGGCGCCCGGGTAGCCCTGATCGAGATGCACCAGGTCGGCGGGACGTGAGTCAACGAGGGGTGCATCCCCACCAAGACCTTGTTAAGGTCTGCAGAAGTGATGCATTTGGTCCGGGACCGGGCTCATCAGTTCGGCGTCCGGGGCATTGACCCCCAGGCGCTCTCCTTCGATCTGCGCGCAGCCGTCGGGCGCAAGGACGAGATCGTCGGGGGCATCATCTCGGGAATAAAATCGGGTCTGGCAAAAACCGCTGCCATCACGTATATCAATGGACGGGCGGCATTTTTATCGCCCCGGGAGATACGGGTCGGCAAGCAGACCATCACGGCCGACAAGACCATCATGGCCGTCGGTTCACGGGTTGCCAAAGCGCAGATTCCGGGACTTGAGGACGCGGGTTACCTCACCAATAATGAAGCCTTGAAGCTGCACCAGGTGCCGGCATCAATGGTCATCATCGGCGCCGGTTACGTCGGTGTGGAGTTCGCCCAGATGTACGCTCGTTTCGGCACCCGCGTGACGCTGGTCAGCCGCTCCGCCCGGGTGATGCGCAATGAAGAACCGGAACTCAGGGAGGCGCTGGGCCATCTGCTGGTGCAGGAAGGGATCAATCTGTTGACCGATACGGCCGTGACCGCCGCCGGACAGGCGGATGGACAGCGCTATGTCGAGGTTAAGCCTGCAACCGGCAAAGTGCAGCGGCTCGAGGCCGAGCAGATTCTGCTGGCCGCCGGGCGGACGGCCCGGATCGAGGATTTGGGGCTGGAGCAGGCTGGCGTTGCCTTGCAGAATGGCTTCATCCAGGCCAATGGCCAACTGCAGACAACCGCGCCCAACATCTGGTCCCTGGGGGATGCCAACGGCGGCCAGATGGTTACCCACCGGGCCATTTATGATGGTGTCACCTCGGCCCTGAACGCCGTACTGGACAAGGGCCGCACGGTTGACTACCGGGTGGTGCCCCGGGCGGTGTTCACCGAACCGGCCCTGGCCAGCGTGGGTCTGACACAGGCCGAAGCAGAGGCTCGCGGCGCCAGCGTCAGCATCGGCACCTATGCTTTCTCAGGTTCGGGCCGCGGCAAGGCCATGGGCGCAACCGAAGGACTGGTTAAAATAGTCGCCGACGACAAGACCGGGGAGATTTTGGGGGGCCATATCCTCGGCGCCCATGCCGACATGCTGATCCATGAGCTGGTGGTGGCCATGCAGCAGCGGGCCACCGCACGGGACCTCGGTAAGACCATCCACATCCACCCCACCCTGAACGAAATTGTGCAGAGCGCCGCCAAGGCAGTGAAGTGAAGCAGTGTTGACCTTTTACAATACCAACCAAAGACGGGAGGAGATTAGATGATTTCCAGGATAGAGCAAGTGACAAAGTTCGTCGCCGGCATTTTGTTGGTTTCTGCCGCGACCCTGCAGGCGCAAGAGCCCGGGGCCGGCAAAAAGATGCAACTGCCCGATTCCCAGGCAATGCTGGCATCGGCTTACGGCTTCAACGAAACAGTGGATCTTCTGGTAGGCGCCATCGAGGAACAAAACATGATGGTGGTAAAGGAAATTGACGCCCAGAAAATGCTGAGAATGGCCAATAAGAAGGTGGGCGGAATGAAGCAGTTACTGTTTTTCCACCCGCGCTACATGAAAAGGATCATCGAAACCAACGCGCTGGGGGCCATTGAACCGCCCCTCAAAATCGCCATCATGGAACGGCCCGATGGAAAGGTGATGGTCAAGTACATTAAGCCCTCATCCATGCTGGGCAAGTATGCGGGGTTGGGTGATCTCGGCAGCGAACTCGATAAGATCGTGGCCGAAATAGCCTCAGCAGTGCGGGAATAGGGGTTCCTGGTGGACCATTTACCGGAGCGCAACGCCCCGGGGGGCCTCGGCGACAAGCGCCGCCCCCTGTTGATTTTGCTGGCCCTGTTTGCCGGTGGCGCCGTGCCTATCCAACTGGTTACCCTCTCCTTTGGATATTCACAATATTATCAGCAGGTGGCGATGGGACCGAAGATGATTCTGGAGGCCCATCAATTTGCCCGCTTCTACATACCGCTGATCTATCTGCCGGCACTCGTGGCCCTCATCGGATTGATCCTGTACAGCAGGTCGCGCTACCCCGATCTGTTCAGGCGTATCGTGGTTGGAATGCTGGCCGGTATGGTGGCCACGGTGGCGTTGGACGCTATCCGGCAGATGGGGGTGATCAACGGATGGCTGCCGGGCGATTCCCCTGCCATGTTCGGTAAAATGGCCTCAGGGAGCCGCTCGTTTTCCGTATACTATCCCGTGGGATACTTTGTCCATTACATGAACGGGGCCAACTTTGGGCTGATCTTCACCTTCATGTGGGGCCGGCAGAAATCCCGCCTCCGATCGGTCGGTTGGGCCGTTGTATGGTTGCTCATCGTCGAGTTGGGCATGATGACCGGCCCCCCCATGGCCCCCATGGTAGGCCCGTTTGGAACCAACTATGCCTGGCCACAGTTCTTTATACTGACGCTGACGGCGCATATCGCCTTTGGCATCGTATTAGGACTTTTGGTCCACCTCTGGTTGAAGCCAGAGGATCAGGCTGGTTTAATAAAATTCTTACGAGGACCGAGTTTATAAACATGCGGCTTTTAATTTCGTGATGACTCTACACAATCAGTTATAGGATGTTTTATGTCTGATGCTTGTTGCGTTATACCGCACACTGGGGACATTCCCATATGTCCGATGAATAATCAGGTGACGAAGCCTGTTGGCAGGCAGACCATCGAAAGCCTGGTCAAGCCCGAGATCAAGGCTCAGCTGACCCCTCAACCCTATTTTTTCTGTGATGCCCCGGATTGCGATACAGTCTATGTGTCTGCCCTGGGGGATCACCTGATCACCAAGGACCTGCTTACTGTCCGGGTGGGGATCAAAGAGACCGACGACCCCGTCCCGCTCTGCTATTGTTTCGGTTATGACCGCAAAGATGTGCAAGATGATATTCGCCAGAAGGGCGACACTGACATCCAAAAAATTATCACGGACCGCGTGAGGGCTGGGGAATGCCGCTGCGAGGTGACCAATCCAAGTGGCGGATGTTGCCTGGGCACGGTCTCAAAGGAAATCAAGCAGGCTAAGGCCATGAGGGAACAGGGTTTACTCCCGGTGGGATGATGCCGCAGGCGTTCAAACGACTCCCCTCGCTGATTCTGTTAGCCGGCCTGCTGCTGGCGCTGACCCCTCTATGGGGCCAATGACCCCTCTGAAGCAATCCCACGCTTCCGGTCGGGAGCGCCACTGATGGTATCGGCCTCTCCAAGGGCAGTTGGATGATAGGCAGTGGCTACGGCCTCAATGTCCTCCGGCCCATTGCCGACGTCGGCGGCAGCGATCATGCCGGTGGCGAAGGATCGAACCAGCTCTTCAGTCTCTATGGCATGGCCGGCGTGGGCCAGCGCTGGAACCTCCTGATTGTGCTGCCTTATTCCTTCAGGAGCCAAGCGGTGGACGTGGAGGACGTGCATCACCGGAACGAAACCCTGAGCGGGATGGGGGACCTGCGGCTCGGCTTGAGATACATTGCCGCAAACACCTTTTTTGGTCCCGGCAAGCGCATATACCTGGGCCTGACGGTTACCTTGCCGACCGCGCCCAGCTACGCCATGAATCCTTTTTCCGCCGCAGCCGATACGACCGAGCACCGCCATTTTGCCCTGGGGAACGGCACGCCCACGGCTACCCTGGAAGGGGAATGGTGGCGGCGCACCGAAAGTGCCTGGGTCGCGGGACTGCTGGTGCGCTTCCGGCCCCGGCTGGCCAGAAGCCCCGAGGGCTTTGAACCGGGGGCCCGGCTGAACGTGGACCTGCAAGGGGTTGGCCAGGCTTACCGCTGGTTTGGAGGGTTCCCCTACCTGGTGCTCAGGCTCCGCTGGGAGGATAGCGACTATTGGGCGGGGACCGCCGCGCCTAACTCCGGCGGCACCCTTGTGGAAGGCAGCGCCGGCCTCAACTTCGAAATCAGCGAAGCATATTCCGCCGTCCTCAGATACACATTTCCCATCACCTCCCGGCTCTCGGGCAGCCAGCAGCTGGGCCGGAGCCTGGAAATTGCCCTGCGTTTCGTCAGATTATAGATGACCAGCAGATTATTCAACTTTGAAAGGACAATGAATGATTGAACGATCCTGCATCCGCTCGCGGATCAACCTGCCGGTGCTGGAGAGCGCCCAGCGGCACATTGCGTCCCTTGATGAACTGGCCGGAATGGCCCGCCGCTTCAGCCTGCTGGGTGATCCCACCCGCCTGAAAATCCTGACCTGCCTGGCCAAGGCGGGCGAACTTTGCGTCTGTGACCTGGCCGATATCCTGCAGATGGATACCTCCGCCATCTCCCACCAGCTGCGCAAATTGCGCGACGGCGGCCTGGTTACCAATGAGCGGGACGGATCGACGATCTATTACCGCCTGGCCGAGGAGGAGCTGCAGGACCTGTTCGCCACCAGCCGCTCCATCCTGCTGGAGCAGCGCCGGGCCGCCGCCTGATCCTGCGCTGGCCGCAGGTGCGCCGGAGACTCAGGTCTTGTATTTGAAGGAGAGGCTCACCTTGGCCCGAAAGGCCACGACCTTGTTGTCCTCCACCTTCATGTCCAGCTTCTGGATCTCCGCCACCCGCAGGTTGTGCAGGCTTTTGCCGGCGGTTTCCACGGCATTTTTGGCCGCCTCTTCCCAGGAGGTGGCGCTGGTGCCCACCAGTTCGATCACTTTGTAGACACTGTCACTCATCTTGATCTCCCTTCGATTGGTCCACCTGTTACCTTAGCAATCTTACTACCGCCTGCGCTGCCTGCCGCCCGTTACCGACAGGCCTGCCCGGCGGCGTTTTGGCCGGGTCTGGCTTTATTTCAGCCGCTCCGCCAGAAATACCACGGTCCGCTCCCAGGCCAGTTTGGCGGCCTGCTCATTGTACCGGGACGGGGCGGTATCGTTATGAAAAGCGTGGTTTACGCCCGGGTACATGTGCAGCGCATAAGCAATGCCGTGCTCCTTCAGGGCCGCCTCGTAGGCTTCGATGCCGGCGTTGATGCGGCTGTCCAGCCCGGCGTAATGCAGCATGAGGGCGGCCTTTATTCGGGGCACATCCTCCGTTGGCGCCGGCCGGCCGTAAAAGGCCACCGCCGCCTGTAGATTGGCATCGTGGACCGCCAGCCGGTTCGCCATCCCGCCGCCCCAGCAGAAGCCGAAACAGCCCACCTTGCCGTTGCCGTGGGCCTGCGACCTCAGGAAGGCCGCTGCCGCCAGGAAGTTCTGCAGAGTCTGCTCCCGGTCGAGTTGGCCGATCATCCTGCGGGCCTCGTCCCGATCCTCCGGTGTGCCCCCCAGCGGCGACAGGGCATCCGGGGCCAGCGCCAGAAAACCGGCTGTGGCGGCCCGCCGGGTAACGTCCTCGATATGGGGATTCAGGCCCCGGTTTTCGTGGATCACCAGCACCGCCGGATAGCGACCGTCGCCGGTTGGCCGGGCCAGGTAGCCCTGCACATCGCCGCCGGGAGCGGGGTAGGTAATCTGCGCGGTAATGATGCGGCTGTCACCGGCGGGCAGCAGCGCAGCCTGGAGATAGTTCACGTCCAGCAGCGGCAGCAGTGCCTGGGCGGCGGCCACACCTCCGGCCAACTTTGCCAGCCGTCCAATGAATGCGCTGCGCCCCAATGGGGTGTGGGTGTATTCGTCATAGAGGTCGATGTATTTCTGATCCATCGTGCACTCCCTTCCTGAAAAGAGCTCCCTGCGGTGTCGCTGGATGCGGCAGAATATAGGACCGAATCGCAGGATAACAATATATTCCCTCCAACGATTTCGGCTTCCCGCTGTGTTACGGGGCGGCGCCGGATTGCCGGACCGGGCAATTCCTTGCAACACTGATCCGGGGTCGGCGAACTTCCGCCGCTCACATTCCAGATATTGGTAAACGCCTGATCTCATACTTGCACAGAAAGGAGTTGTGATGGGTTCACATTCATTCCGGCCCTTGCTGCTGGCGGCAATCTGGCTTACCGCCGCGACAGCCCAGCAGCCCCCCAACGACGAAGCCTACGGCGAAAAAATCCGCGAGTACACCACCGACGAACGGTTCCTTACCGAACTGGTGGACCATCTGCCCCTGTCGGATACGGTCCCTTCGCCGCTGGAGCATTTCGGCGCCATCATCGGCGCACCCGGTATCCTGCACTATACGGCGGAAATCCATGCCTACCTGCGGCTGGTGGCGGAGGCATCACCCCGGGTCTCCATCCGGGAGATTGGCACGACCGAAGAGGGCCGGGAGATGATCGAGGTGATCATTGCCGATGAGGCCACCCAGGGCCGGCTCGACACCTATCGCGGCTACCTGAACCGGCTGGCCGATCCCCGCGGCCTGTCCGCTGAGGAGGCCGGCGAAATCATTGCCCAGGCCAAACCGATCTATTATGCCATCACCGGCCTGCACTCTCCCGAAACCGGCGGCCCGGAGATGTTCATGGAACTGGTCTACCGGCTGGCCGTGGAGGAATCGGAGCTGATCCGTTCGATCCGGGAAAAATCCATCGTGGTGCTGGTGCCGGTTACCGAGCCCGACGGCCGGGACCGGATGGTCGATATTGCCAACTACCGCGCTGCCCACAACGGGGTGGGGCCGGGCCTGATCTACTGGGGCCATTACGTGGCCCACGACAACAACCGGGACGGCTACGGCCTCAGCCTGGCCCTGACCCGGAACGTGCTGGCGGCTTACCACTACTGGACCCCCACCATCGGCCACGACCTGCACGAATCGTTGCCCTACCTTTACATCTCCACCGGTACCGGGCCGTACAACGAGCATATTGATGCCATCACCATTGACGAGTGGCACAACCTGGCCCACCACGAAGTGACCCAACTGACCAAGCGCGGCATGCCCGGTGTCTGGACCCACGGCTTTTATACCGGCTGGGCCTCCAACTACCTGCTGTGGGTCTACAACCTGCGCAACTCGACCGGCCGCTTCTACGAGACTTTCGGCAACTCCTGGCCCGATACCTACGAACGCAAGCTGCGCAAAAGGTCCACCGCCACCAAGTGGTACCGCCCCAATCCCCCCCTGGAAACGGTGCAGTGGTCGCTGCGGAATAACGTAAACTTTTCCCAGAGCGGCCTGCTCATCGGGCTGCACTATGTGGCCGTGAACGGCACCGACCTGGTGGATAATTTCTACATCAAATCGCGTAATTCGGTGGAAAAGGGCCGCGATGAGGCGCCTCACGCCTGGGTCATTCCCGCCGGGCAGGAGCGGGCGGCGGCAACGGCAGGGCTGATCAACCTGCTGCGGCTGGAGGGGCTGGAAGTGCACCGGTCCGCCGGTAGCCTGACCTGGACATCCGAGGCCAAGAAGAAAAAGGGTAAAGACGCCAAAGAACCCAAAAAGGTAACCCACACGGCGCCGGCCGGGTCGTATGTGGTGCGTCTGGATCAACCCTACCGGTCGCTGGCCCTCAATCTGCTGGGGGTGCAAAACTTCCCCAAGGACGAGACCCCACCCTACGACGACACTGGCTGGACGCTGCCCTACCTGTGGCAGGTGGAGGCCCACAAGGTGGACGATCCGGCTATCCTCAAGGCCAAGATGTCGCTGGTCACCGCGCCCGTGTCGGGTAACGGGGGGGTGAACGGCCGCCGGGGTGGCACCTACCTGGTGAACAACACCACCGAGGACGGGCTGGCCGTGTTGCGCTTCCGCCTGGCCGATGTGAAGATCGATGCGGCTGAGGAGAGCTTTACCGCCGGTAAGGTGGACTACCGGGCCGGCACGTTCATCATCACCGCCAAGGGCAATCCTGCCGATCTGGGCCAGCGCATCGCCGCGGCGGCGGACGAACTGGACGTGGTGGTGAACCGGGTCTCCCGGGCGCCCAAGGTCCCCACCCATGCCATCGAGACCCCCCGGGTTGCGCTGGTGCATACCTGGGTCGCCACCCCCCAGGACGCCGGCTGGTGGCGCCTCGATTTCGACCGCCTGGGCATCCCCTATACCTACCTGTCCGAGCAGGACCTGGCCACCGAGGACCTCTCGGCCTTCGATGTGATCATCATGCCCCGGAACCGGGCCTCGCCCCAGCGGCTGGTGGCCGGGACCACCGGCGCCGGTGTACCGATCCCCTGGCAGAAGAGCGAGCTGACCCCCCACTTGGGCCTCATCGACCAAACCGACGATGTGCGCCGGGGCATGGGCTACACAGGTGTGGCCAACCTGCAGCGCTTCATCCATGACGGCGGGCTGTTCATCACCGAAGGGACCAGCGTCTCCTTCCCCATCGAAATGGGCATCACCCGGCGGGTCAGCGTGGAGCGGCCCCGGGATCTAATGGCCCGGGGCTCGGTGCTCAAGGCCAATATCGCCGATCCGAAAAGCCCCATTGCCTACGGCTACGGCGATACGCTGGCGGTCTATTTCAGCAACGCCCCGGTGTTGAAGGTGAACAAGCGTCTGGGCGACGCCCGCACCGCCGATTGGCTGAAGGACCAGATCTGGGAGCAGGAGGTCCCCCGGGTGGTGCTGGAGTTCCCCAAAAAGAATATCCTGATGAGTGGCATGCTGAAAGGGGAGAAGGGGCTGGCCGGGGCGCCTGTAGTGGTGGACGTCCCGGTAGGCAAGGGCCACGTGGTGCTGTTCGCCACCCGGCCGTTCTGGCGCGGGGAAACTATCGGCAGCCATGCCCTGGTGTTCAACGCCATGCTGCACTGGAACGACCTGGGCATCAACTGGCCGGAACGGCCGGCCGAGGACGAATATGACGATGATGACGATGCAGCCCCGAATCTGGATCACGAACTGTTGGAGCAGTAGGGGGGGATGGGGATAGCGGATAATGCAGGGCGGATAGAGGCCGATGGGCCTGCAGTCCCGGCTGAGACTTAGCTACCGGGCCTGGCGCTACCGGCTGAGGATCGATCCCGGGGAGATCCACTATCTGCTGGCGACGCTCCGCCCCGGCCAGAGGGCGCTGGATATCGGCGCGCACAAGGGGGCCTACAGCTACTGGATGAGCAAAGCGGTGGATCCCGGGGGAGAGGTTTTCGCCTTCGAGCCACAGCCGGAGCTGGCCGCCTACCTGGCCGGTCTGGCCTTGCCGAACCTGACAGTGGAAAATCTGGCCCTCTCCTCAGCCGCAGGGGAGGGCATGCTCAACATCCCCGGCCACGGACCGTCACCCGGCGCCACCCTGGAGACCCGCCGTGGCGCCGCCGGCAGGCAAATGGCCGTCAGACTGACCACCCTGGACAGTTACTTTGCGGCTCGCTCCGGACCGCCGGTGAGCCTGATCAAGTGCGACGTGGAAGGCCACGAGCTGCCCGTGCTGCAGGGCGGCGCCGAATTACTGGCCCGAGACCGGCCGGCCCTGATCCTCGAATGCGAGGCACGGCACCACGCCGGCGATTCCATTGCTGATGTTTTCTCCTGGCTGGACCGGCTCGGCTACAGGGGCTCGTTCTTTCTGCGTGGCAGCCGTCTGCCGCTGGAGCAATTCGATGCCGTCAAACATCAGAGGCCGGGGCACAAGCCGTATGTGAACAATTTCATCTTCGAGCACGAAGAGGGTCATCCGGGCGCAAATGATGAAAGCTGAATCGATGGTCTGATAGCCGTATATTTCAAGCGGATAGTATACGACTAACCAACGAAAGGAGGTGGTCCATTGTCTAGCAAGCTTTGGGCGGTAGCCTCCGTCGGCGCAATCTAGGGCGTCGGCGCGATTACCGCCTTGATTCAGGAAAAGCCTCCGGCTCAGTCTGGGGGCTTTTCATTTCGGCGCTGGACCCATGCAGTACGGGTCCCTTGACCGCTACCGATTGGCGGGTGTAGACTTGTCCCCGCCCCCGGAATATTGACAAGGCCCCGGAACAGCCATAAGGAGTTTGGCCCATGAGAGCAAAATTGATTCTCACCTTTAGCACCGTGCTGGGGCTGGCAACCAGCCTGTCGGCCCAGACGCCCCGGTCGCCGGAGGCCTACTTCGGCCACGTGATGGGGGCCGACCGCATGCTCATCGATTGGAAGGATCGCTTTGCGTATCATTTCAGGAGTATCTATAGGCAAAAATAGGCTGAAGCCAACAGCCTTAAAAGTGCCGCTAACCGATGCTGGGCAAAAGGAGGTAGATAGGTTGAAAACCAAAACGTTATATCCATTGCTGACTTTCATGCTGGCCCTGGCAGCCGGCAGCGCTTCAGCGCAGAATACGCTGGAAGGCAGATGGGTGGTTGACAAGGAGTGGATTGATACTATTCCGACGGCGCAGAATGATGCGGAGGCGCTGGAAATTTATGGCGAAAATATGGGTATGGTCGAGACCGTCATGATCTTACTGCCGTACACATATTATGAATTTGTGCCCGATGGACCCTTTAACACGGGCCTGGCGAAGGATGGTGAGGAGCAGCTCATGGGGACCTCCACCAGCTGGCAGCTGCGCGGCGACTGGATTATCGCCCCTGATCGCGATTCGCTGGAGTTTCACTGGCTGGAGGACGGCAAACTGCAGCTTATCATTGATCGCAAGTCATACATCGGCACGGCTACCTTCGTCCGGGCAGAAGAGAACTAGCCACTAGCGACCCGCCTGGCGGCCTGCCAGTGGTGCCATATTGAGTCAAAGCCCCAGTCAACATGCCGGGGGGCGTATCTGCCCACTTGACCCCCGCCTGCTGGCGGATGTAGACTTGTCTTCTCCCCGGAATTGCGACAAGGCCCCGGAACGGCCATAAGGGGTTTGGCCCATGAGAGCAAAATTGATCCTCACCTTGACCAGCCTAATGGCACTGACAGCCAGCCGGCCGGCCCAGACGCCCTGCTCACCGGAGGACTACTCCGGCCACGTGAGGGGGGCCGACCGCATGCTCATCGATTGGAAGGATCGCTTTTAGTATCACTTCAGGAGAATCTACAGGGAAAAATAGGCTTGAGCCCACAGCCTTAAAGTGCCGCTAACCCAAGGTGGGCAAAAGGAGGTAGATATGTTGAAATCCAAATCGTTATATCTGTTGCTGAGTTTCCTGCTGGCCCTGGTAGCCGGCTGCGCTTCAGTGGCCAACAACCTGGAGGGCAAATGGGTGGTTGACAAGAAGTGGATTGATACTCTTCCGACGCCGCAGAATTATGACGAGGCGATGGAAATTTATGGTGTGCCAATGAATATGGTCGAGATGGTCGCGGCCTTTCTGCCTAAGTTCTATTATGAATTTGTGCCTGATGGACCATTGATCAAAGGCTTGGTCTCGGAAGGTGAGGAGCAGGTCACGGAGACCTACACCAGTTGGCAAGTGGAAGGCGACTGGATTATCATCACTGATGGCGCTTCGCTGGAGTTTCACTGGTTGGAGGACGGCAAACTGCAGCTTATCACCAATCCCAGCGGCGCATCCGCCGGCAAGGTTACATTCGTCCGGGCAGAAGAGAACTAGCCGGCGCTGACCGACGCAGCAGCCCGACAGTGCAGCCATATCAAGTCAAAGCCCCCAGTCAACAGGCCGGGGGTTTTGCATATGTGCCCCCTTGACCGCTACCGTAGCGCAGGCGTAGACTTCCCCCCGCCCGGACACATCCGTTCCCGCACACATCGACAAGGAGCCCGGCCCATGAGAGCACGACTGATCCTCCCCCTCGCCGCCCTGCTGGGCCTGGCAGCAACCCTCCAGGGCCAGACGCCCCGGTCGCCGGAAGACTACTTCGGCCACGTGATGGGGGCCGACCGGCGGCTCATCGACTGGAAGCAGATCGTCGACTATTTCCGCTATCTTGATGGCCGGTCCGACCGGGTGACGGTGCAGGAGCTGGGCAAATCGACGCTGGGCAAACCGTTCCTGATGGCCATCATCACCAGCGCCGGCGACATGCCCAAGCTCGACCGCTACCGGGAAATTCAGCAGGCCCTGGGCCGGGCGGAAGGGGTCTCTCCCGCTGAGGCGCAAGCGCTGATCGGCGAGGGCAAAACCGTCATCATCATCACCCTCAACATCCACGCTACCGAGATCGCCGCCAGCCAGGAATCGGTGGAGCTGGCCTGGGAGCTGGCCACCCGGCAGGACGAGCGGGTGCGCAAGATTCTCGACAACGTCATCATACTGCTGGTCCCCTCCCTGAATCCCGACGGCCAGCAGATGATCGTCGACTATTACGAGGAGACGCTGGGCACCGGGAGCGAGGGGGCCTCGTTCCCCGGCCTGTATCACCACTACGCCGGCCATGACAACAACCGCGACTGGTTCTTTTTCAACCTGGCCGAATCGCGGCTCGTGGCCAAGGTGCTGTACCACGAGTGGTACCCGGAGATCGTCTACGATCAGCACCAGATGGGCAGCCGCTCGGCCCGCTTTTTCATGCCCCCCTACCAGGACCCCATCAATCCCAATGTCCATCCCCGGCTCACCGCGGGCATGAATATGCTGGGCAACTACGTGGTCGCCGATCTCACTGACCGGGGCTTCACCGGCATCGTCACAGGCACCGTGTTCAACGCCTATTTCGAGGGGACCATGTCAAAAACGCCCCTCTGGCACAACCGGATCGGCATCCTTTCCGAGACGGCCAGCGTCCGCTATGCCACCCCGACCTACCACCCGCCCAGCAGCCTGCGGGGTATGGACCGGGCGCTCAGTGATTACCGGGCCCAGACCAATTTTCCCCATCCCTGGCCCGGCGGCTGGTGGCGGCTGCGGGACATCATCGAATATGAGAAAGCGGCCACCTACGCCATCCTCGATCTGGCCGCCACCTACAAGCAGCGCTACAAAACGACGTTCTACGAGCTGAACCGGGAGGCCATCGAACGGGGCCGCTCCGAGGCGCCCTACGCCTGGATTTTGCCGGCCGACCAGCACGATCCTTCGGCGGCGGTGGAACTGCTGCGGCGGCTGCGCTATAGTAATGTGAAGGTCTACCGGGCCAAAGCGAGTTTTGACAGCGGGCAGGGCAGCCAGCCGGCGGGGACCTTTGTGGTGCCCCTGGACCAGGCCAACCGGCCCTTCATAAAGGACGTGATGGAGCGGCAGCACTACCCGAATATGCGCCTCTACCCCGGCGGTCCCCCGATGCCCCCCTACGATCTCACTACCTGGTCCCTGCCCCGCATGATGGGTGTTGAGGCGCACGGCGCCACGCTACCGGTGACGGTCGAACTGGAGGAGCTCGCCGAGCCGTCCCTGGACCTGCCGCCCCTGCCAGCAAACGCCGCCGCCTACCTGCTGGAGCGGCGCTGGACCGGCAGCTACCGGCTCGTGAACGCCCTGCTCAAAGGGAAGCACAAGGTCGGCACCCTGAACGAGCCGCTGACCGTTGGCGGCCACACCGTTCCCGCAGGCAGCTTCGTGGTCCGGCGGACCTCGAAGAACCGCGCGCTGCTGAGTTCCGCGGCCAAAGACTATGATGTGGGCCTGATCCCGCTGGACCGGGCGCCGGCCAGCCGCAACCTCACGGCCGCCAAGGTGGCCATCTATGCTCCCTACCTGCCGACGTACGATGAGGGCTGGACCCGGTACCTGTTCGATGAGTTCGGCTATGAGTATGGCCTGCTGCGCAATACCGACTTCAAGTCGCTGCGGACCCTGAAACAGCACGATGTGATCATCATGCCGAGCATGTCGACCAGCGCCATCGAAAAGGGCCAGCGGAATGCCGACGCGCCGGAGATCATCGGCGAGCCGCAGATGCCGGAGAAGTACCGGGGCGGTATCGGCGAGGATGGGGTCAAGAACCTGAAGCAGTTCATGCTGGATGGGGGCAAGGTGCTCTTCCTGGGGAACTCGGGCAATTTTGCCATCGACAAGCTGCATGTGCCGGCCCGGAACGCCCTGAAGGGGGTCAGCCGGGACGACTTCTTTGCCCCGGGCACCCTGTTCGGCGTCGAGCTGGACGGCAGCTCCCCGCTGACCCTCGGCATGCCGTCGCATACGCCCATCTATTTCATTCGCGATCCGGCCTATAAACTGCTCAGCGGGTCCACCATGCAAAGGGAAACGGCGGTCTATGCCTCCACCGATCCGCTGTTGAGCGGCTGGGTCCTGGGCGGCGACCGGCTGCACAAGCTGGTGGCCCTGGCCGAGCTGCAGACCGGCAAAGGGCAAGCCATCCTGTACGGCTTCCGGACCCAGAACCGGGCCCAGACCTGGGGCACCTTCAAACTGCTGTTCAATGCCCTGTACAAATAGGAGCCCTATATAAATAGGGGCCATACGGGGTTAGTGCGGCTGGAGCAGCGAGGTTGCCCGAGGGAAAGTTTCCTTCAGCGGCCCCCCAGCTCCGGCGCCACACGGGTCGCATAGACCCGGTGCTCCAGTCCGGCGTGCAGGGCGGTGCCGTCCTGGTCCATCCCCAGCCGTTCCGCCACTGCCTGTGAAGGGCGATTCTCTGCCCGGATCAGCGCCACGATGCGAGAACAGCCCAAGGTTTCCAGCCCATAGCGGATGCAGGCGGCGGCCCCTTCGGTGGCATAGCCGTGGCCCCAGAAGGGACGCTGGAGCAGGTAGCCGACTTCCGTCTCCCAACTGCCGTTGACATCCTGTCTGGCCAGCCCGATCTGCCCCACCGGCGCATCATCTTCCAACCGCAGCGCCAGCCAGGGGCCGTAGCCGTCGCCGGTGTAGCGCTGGAGCTGCCTGTCGAGCCAGGCCTGGGGCCCCTCTGCGACGATCCAGTCGGGGTAATGGGCCATCACCTCCGGGTGGGCCAGTATATCGGCCACGAAAGGGAGGTCGCCAGCGGTCAGCTCCCGGAGGATCAGGCGGGTGGTGGTGAGAATCTGCCGGCCGGCCATGGCCCCAAGCTAGGCAGGGTGAGGCGGCCTCACAAGGGGGCGGCGACCGGTCTGCAGCGGGTTATTATCAGCCCCCACTTGCCAAAATAGTGCGCATCCTTTAACTTGCCGGCCAAAGACATTCGCGGAGTCCGTCATGGCCACACGTTATATAAGCCGCTTCTCGCTCGTGATGATTTTCACGCTAACCGGTTGCTCGCTGTTCCAGCCAGAAGAGATCGGTCAGGAAATATTGTTTGAGTACAACCGTACCAATTGGGCTTGGGGGTATACCAATTATGGCGCGTACATGGACCGGAGGGGGGATGTGTATAGCTACCGCTATGGTGACGTTGCGGATGAACCCTGGAAGCCGAAGAAATCTGGAGAATATTCTGAGAGGGAACTCCTTGACAAGTACGCACACAACAAAACCTACCTGTGGACTGTAAATGCGGATACTTTATTGAGCATGTATAACCTTATCGACGAGGCAGCCCAAGGTCCTTATTCAGATACGACAAGCGGTGGAGCGGATATGGGAGGGTGGTCAATAAATGCCTACCAATATGAGACTAAATCCAGCACATATATCCGTATTAGATTGCAATTAATTGGTGACTGGCGGTATAAGAATGAGTCCCGCGCGGCGGATATGCTCATACCTTGGCTTGCACTCAACCTGGGGGCAGGTTGCCCTTTTAGGTGCCCCTAAGGGCGTAATATCTCGTGCCACGTTTTTCCCCCAATACTCACGGCAATAATCCCCCTGCTAAATCCTCTCGTGGAACGCTGTAAAGCCTGCTGCTGACTGGCCCGCATTCATCTCCCACACCGGCCGGAACCCTCCCCGATTAGTCTTCTCGTGCCCCTAAATTTCCCCCATGCCCGGCCCTATCCTTGCCACGGCCAACCTCTCCAAGCGCTACGGTAAGCGCCTGGCCGTCGATAATCTCTCCCTGGAAATCGAACAGGGTGAAATATTCGGCTTCCTGGGGCCCAACGGCTCAGGCAAGACCACCACCATCCGCATGCTCCTTTCCCTCATCAAGCCCAGCGGCGGCGAGGTGTTCTGCTTCGGGGAGCCTATCTCGAAAAACTATCCCCGCTATCTGGGCAAGATCGGCGCCCTGGTCGAGAAGGCCGATTTCTACCTCAACCTGTCGGCGTTGACCAACCTGAAGATGCTGGCCCGTCTGCATGAGAATGTGGACGAGGCCCGCTGCCGGGAAGTGCTGGCGCTGGTCGGGCTGGACGACCGCCGCAACGATGCGGTGAAAACATACTCCCACGGCATGCAGCAACGCCTCGGCATCGCCCAGGCCATCCTGCACCGGCCACAGCTGCTCATTCTGGACGAGCCGTCCACCGGTCTCGATCCCCAGGGCATGCACGAGATTCGCGGCATGATCCTCGGCCTGGTGCGGCAGGAGGGGATGACGGTGTTCCTCTCCTCCCATCTGCTGAACGAGGTGGAGCAGATCTGCACCAGTATGGCGGTGCTCAACGAAGGCAAGCTGCTGGTGTCGGGGCCGGTGAAGCAGTTCCTCTCCGCCGAAGCGGCCACCCTCACCGAGCTGCAGGCCCAACCGCCGGAGCAGGTCCGGCAGGTGCTGGCCGGGCTCCCCTTCGTGACCGAAATTGACGACCGCCAGGGAGGCCTGCGCTTCCGGGTAGCCTACGATCAACGGCCCAAGGTGCTGCAAGCCCTCACCGCAGCCGGGGTGGAGGTCTTCTCCATGCACCCGGTCTCCAATCTGGAGGACTATTTCCTGTCCCTGTTCGGCAGCAAGGAGATGGCCGGCTGATGCTTTGGCGCCTGTATATCAACGAGTGCATCAAGACCTTCAGCAAGTTGAGGACCTATATCGGATTCGGCGCCCTCGCGGTGGTGGTGCCCCTGGCCATGTGGGGCTTTTCCGTGGGCGGGTCCGAGATTCAGCGTAACCTGGCCAACCAGCTGGGGGACGACTTCCTGATGACCGGCAACCTGGCCAACGGCTTGTGGGCCAGCCATATCCTCATGTTCGCCCTGTTCATTCACATACCCTTTCTGATTACCCTGGGGGCCGGTGATGCGGTGGCCGGTGAGGGCACGGCCGGCACCTTCCGCATCTACCTGACCCGGCCAGTGAGCCGGAACCAGGTGCTGACGGCCAAGCTGCTGGCGGCGGCGACCTATTCATCCCTGCTGGTGGCCTGGCTGGGTCTGCTGAGCCTGGGCATCGGTAGCCTCTGGCTCGGGCTGGGGGACATAATTATCATTGATGGAACAGGCATACTGATATTGCCCTGGGACATCGCCCTGGGGAGGTTCGCTCTGGCCTACCTGTTCGCCATGCTGATGATGCTCTCCGTCGTCACGCTGACCTTTCTGCTGTCCGTGCTGGTGACCAACGCCGTCGGTCCCATCGTCGGCACCCTGGCAATATTGATTGTGGCCTCGGTGCTGTCGGTGCTGGAGCTCGACGCGCTGGCCTGGCTGCAGACGAATCTGCTGACCTACCATTTCAGGGTCTGGCGGTACGCCTTTGACGATCCTATCCCCTGGAGCGATGTGGGCACGAGTATCGCCTATATCGTCGGGTATGCCGGGGTGTTTATTGGCCTGTCATACATTGTCTTTAACCGCAAGGATATCATGACATGAGCCGCAGATTGCCGGCCCTAGCGCTGCTGCTGGCGGGAACCCTCTCCGCCAGCGGCCAGGACCCGGAGACTGCCGCCAGCCAGCCGGCCCTCAGCCCCGCTGTGAGCCGGGTGCTCGACAGTCTGCGCAGCCAGTTCGCCCGGGTGGAGGACTATCAGGTCCAACTGCGGGTGACCCTCGATTTTCCCCGGCTGCGCATGCGTCCCAAACGGATGACCTTCAGTTTCAGGCAGCCGGACCAGATCAGCCTCAAGGCCCGGGGTTTTGCCATCGTGCCCCGCAACGGTATCTTCATGTCGCCCGACACCCTTTTGGGGAACCTGCAGAACGTGGAACTGGTCAGCGCCCCGGCAGGCGCCGGTTGTCCCTGCCTGGTGATTCGCGGCGAGAAGGAAATGGCCGGCGATCTACGGCTGGTGACTGAAATCACCGTGGATACGACCCGCTGGGTGGTGCGGGATATCAGAACGAGAGTGGACGGCGAAGAGGTGCTGAGGGTGGCCATCGACCATGGTGAGTCGGCGCCAGGCATTTTTTTGCCAACGGAGACGCGGGTGAAGTTCAACATCGGCGCGGCGCTGATGAGGGCCGGCGGCCGCCACAACCGGGGCGCCGGAAGGGAGCTGACCGGCCCGGACCTGCCACAGGCAGGAATGCCGCCGGATCGGTCGCCGGAGATTCCCAGAGCGGGTGAGGCGGTCATTACCTTCTCCAAATATCGCATCAACACAGGGCTGCCCGATGCGCTATTTGAGAAGAATCCTTAGCCTGGTCCCGGCGCCGCTCCGGCAAATTCGGGTTATCATCCCGGAGAAGCGGCCGCCCGCCACCATTACCGGCAGATAATGTTGCCGCGCGGGGCTCGTAGGACACCTGTATTTATAATGGTAAGCGGGGCAATCAGTCGCCATTTGGCGATAACGCCTGGCGCGGGATCAAGTTCGCCGGTGAGAGGCCGCCAATAGTTACCAATTTGTCATGGAACCGTCATTATCTCAACTTGCGCCGGCGCCATCTTGTCTCTCAGAAAGGGACAAATCTCCACCGGGGGACCGGGTGCGACCTTTTTTGGGTTGGTTTTTTGCTCATAATAGCTGTATTATCGCTTGGGGAGTAGTTACGCTTCCAATCTATCCTATTGAGTGGCGCAGAGTGCCCGACAGCGCCGGTTTTGCCGACTGAGGTTGGAGACCGGGGCGAGTTTGACAGGGGAGTCGGACTTAACGAGTTAGCGGGTCATGCAGAAACGAATCATGGTCAGGCCGATTTAGCGGTCATTGGCGGTTTCGTGCGGCAATGGGTGAAGGTAAAATTGAGCGCGTGATTATGTGTCGAGCACCAAATCCGGTGGGATCCCCCACAGTGTCCCTGCCGGAGCTGGGCACCTGGCCCGGTTGAGTGAGCTTGGCGGTGGAGGTCTCGAGACTTTCACTGAGGGACGGCAGTCGACCCTGACCAAGGCTCCAATGAGGGCTGAGGATACACTATCTCTTTTCGATGCTGGGAGCCATAAGCTCACGGTTTTTTTACTTGCTGACTGATAAGGGAGATCAGGGTGAATGTTAAAACAGCTTGTTGGAGCGATTGGGATTCTGCTCGTTCCGATTTTCCCTCTTGCTCAAACAGGCTTGAAAGTTAGTTAGCAGGCGGATGCTGAGAGAGAAATCCGTCAGGGTAATGCTCAGGTGCAGCGGTGTGGATTTTACCATGCAGAAGCTGTGATGCAGGTATTCCCCTCAACAACAACTGTAGTTCCGAACCATTCCGATAACGCAGGAGAAACGCATGCGCAATTCGACTATTCCTAAATTAGCAGGACTGCTCCTGGCTTTTATGATTTCAGGGCTGTCAGCACAGTCCCAGGAAATCCAGGGCCAGGTCACTGACGCTTCATCCGGCCAGCCGCTGGCCGGCGTCAATGTATTCGTGCAGAATTCAACGGTGGGCGCGGCCACTGATCTGGACGGCATGTTCAGTATCGTGTATGTGGCCACCGCCGACTTCACGTTGGTCATTAATTTCATCGGCTACAAACGGCAGACGAGGGAGTTCAGTCCCGGCGACAACACTTCCAACATGTCCATTGCCTTGGATCAGGATGTATTCCAGGGTGAAACGATCGTGGTGACGGGTCTGGGATCCAGCCGGTCCAAGGCTGTTGCCGAAGTCGCCGTCGCTCGGGTAGACGTTGAGGCGCTTACCGCGATCAACTCTTACCAGGACTTCTCGCAGTTGCTGCGGGGCAAGACGGCCGGCGTGGATATCAAAAAAGCCTCCGGTAACATAGGCGGCGGCTTCCGCTTCGACGTCCGGTCCGGTGGCGGCCTGAACGGCAACGAGCAGCCAGTCATTTATATAGACGGTGTCCGTGCCGACCACTCTGAATTGAAATTCAACTACGTTGGCGGGCAGGGGACCAGCACACTGGCCGACCTCAACCCTGAGGACATTGCGACTGTTGAAATCCTCAAGGGGCCGGCCGCAGCTTCCTCCTACGGAACCAGTGGTTCCAACGGGGTTATCCTGATCACGACTAAAAAGGGCAAGATGACCTCCGGTGTCGGCAAAAACTTCAACGTCACCTACAAGCAGGTCTCGGGCACCAACAAGCAGTCGTATTTTTATGAGCGCAAAGATGCCGAAACCTGGGAAGATGTCAATAATATCTTCAGTCCGGACGGCGGCGTAATCGAGGGCCGGAATATCAGTATCACCGGAGGCAACGCCGCGGCACGCTACTACATATCATATGACCGGCGCTACGAGGAAGGCATTCTCAAGACCGTGTCCAACAACTATATGGACCGCCGCTCGGTGCGCGCCAATATGGATGTGTTCCCCAGCGCGGCCCTGAGCCTCAGCATCTCGACCGGCTACACCCTCAATGAGATCACCCGGCCGGAGAACGACAACAATACCTTCGGCTGGCTCGGCAACACGTTGCTATTCGCTAATTCCTACGTCTTCCTTGACAGTGCGGCCATTGCCGCCATCGAGGACATTACGGTATCGCAGCGCTTTGTAGGTTCAATCCAGGGTCGCTTTCGCCCCTTCCCGGATACGCCCATGCTGAGCGGCCTGGCATTTAACGCCACCTTCGGCCTGGACGATTCGAATGTGCGGATTGACAACACCAAGTCACCTGATTTCAGGTATGGTTCCATCGGCACGAGGGGGAGGCGCTATGCGACTGTGCGCCAAGTGCAGCAGTTTACCGCCAATGTGGGCGCCAGTTTTACGGCTAACCTGGGCGGCATCCAGTCGACCACCAGCATTACCTCGCAGAACTTCGACCGGCGCTACCGGCGGGTTTTCCTCAGCAAAACAGACTATTTGACCAGCCTGATCATGAATTTGGGCGCCGGTTCCGAATTAACCTCAATTGATGAGGTGTTCAGCCACCGCCGGGAATCAGGGATTCTGCTTAGCGAGGAAATCAGCCTGGGCAACCAGTTCTTTGCGACCCTTTCCATACGGCAGGACTTTGCCAGCACTATCGGCGCCGAAGCCGAAACCGTAACCTATCCTGCCGCCCGGTTCGCCTGGCGGGCGGATCAACTGGGTATCCTGCCAAGTCTGTTTAACATGCTCAAATTCCGCTTCGCCTACGGCGAAACCGGTGTGCTCCCCGGCCTGGATGACGGCATCCCGCTGCTGTGGGAAGCTGAAGAAGGCGGTGTCGGCGTCGGCGGCGTGCTCAGCGCCATCGGCAATGATGCCATCGAGCCTGAGCGCGTGAAGGAGACCGAGATCGGCATTGATGCCGAGCTGTTTGGTATTATTTCCATTGAGGCCACCATGTTTAAGGTGAATGCCGAGAATTCCATCGTCGGAAGGCGTAACGCGCCCTCGACCGGCAAGACCGCCAGCTCGGTACCCTTCAATGTTGGCAAAGTAGAGGGCAGCGGGTATGAAATACTCGTCCAGTTGACCCCCTTCAGCAGCCCCAGAAACCGCTTGGACATCACGGCTACCGGTACCTGGCAGCAGAACAAAGTCATCGACCTGGATGGCGCGCCGCCAATCTTCGACGGCTTCGATGTCAATGTGATTACCGAGGGTCTGCCCAAGTACGAATTCTATCTGCCCATAGTCTTGGGCGCGAAATTCGATTCCGACGGGCGCTACGACGGTGTCGATATCAAGGATGATTCACTGGAAACTTCTGGTGTCGCAGGTGATGGCCGCTACGCTCAGGGCAACCCGCTTCCGAAGATGTATGGGTCGTTGTCAGGCAATCTGAAATTATTCGGGTTCCTCAATCTGTATGCTCTGCTGGAGACGAAGCAGGGTCATGTGATCAACAACATCACCGCCCGTTTCGGAGCCCGCTTCGGCAATCACTCCATCCGCAACGATCTCGGTGTCAAACTGGGACTGAGGGATTCCGACCCCGATAATCCTATTGACACGTTGGCGGTGGGATCAGCAGAGTATATCGAAGCGGCCCACGCGTACGCCAGAACTGACGGGGGCGGTGCTTCCAAGGCCAACTGGCTCGAAGACGCCAGCTATGTGAAACTGCGCGAAATGAGCGCCAGCGTAAGCCTGGCCCCCTTCCTGGGCATGGTCGGTCTGCAGAAGACAATCACCGATCTGACAGTGGTTGTTTCGGCGAATAATCTGATGACCTGGACCAACTACTCCGGTCCCGATCCGGAGGTCGGTTGGAACGGCGCCCTGAACAGCTTCCGGGGACAGGATTTCCTGACCTTGCAGACACCAAAGTCATTTACCATCACCCTCAGAGCATCATTCTAAAGGAGGCTATCATGAGAAAGTCAAGATTCTTTATTCTGCCTTTCGCGATCTCTGGCCTCCTGTTTCTGGGGGCCTGCGACGAGTACGTTCAAGGAGTGGATCCCCTCATCAATGTGGTTGAGGATGATCTGCTCGATGAGGAAGCCAACCTGCCCTTCCTCTCCAACGGGGTCCGGGTGAGATTTGCCGACACCCACGATTTTCTGGGGGTCCTGTCGGACGGTCTATCGGATCTGTTCGAATTCGACCAGTCGGTTAACAGCGCCACCTTCCCCACTTTTGAACAGCTGGACATGGGTCTCATCGACCTGGATAACAACTCTGTGGACGGCGGATTCAGAAGACTGGGTGAACTGCGCTTCTTCGCCGACAACCTAGTGGAAAGGGCGGCGGCCCTTGACGCCGGCGCCGAGGAAGTGGTTGATGCGTTGTTCGTGGGCAAGTTCTCCGGCGCTATGGCGCGCTACTTCTATGCCGCCAACTTCGGTCTGTCGGAGACGGTCGGGGGCGGTGTCATTGATGGGGGACCCTTTATCCCCTCAGCTGATCTGTACGCATCGGCCATCACTCTGTGGACGGCATCGCTGGCGCACACGACGGATGCCAACGTAATCGCCTCCATAAACTCGCTGATTGCCCGGGCCCACCTGTTTAACGGCAACTATGCCAGTGCGGCCACCGCGGCCATGCTGGGCTTGTCAGACGGAATGGATGGCCTCGAAAGTGAGTACTCCTCTGTATCGACCAACTACTACTACCAGCAGGCCGGCAAGGGCCGGACCCAGTTTGTGGTGGCTAACCGGTTTATCGACTATGTCACAGCCGATGCAAACGAGGCCAGCCGGGTTATTATTGATACACTGCGGTCGAATGCCATCCCGGACAGCCTGCGTTCCTACCAGGTCAAGTATCCGCTTTCATCGACACCTCTGCCGGTGATCACCTGGCAGGAGAACACCCTGATGCTGGCCGAGCTGGCCCTGCGGGGACAGGCCACCGGCACACCCCTCGACTTGGTGAACGACGTGCGCGATTCGCACGGTATTGCCGATCTGACGGCAGTCGATCTTGACGTGATCTATGAAGAACGCGACAAGGAGCTGTTCTGCCTGGGCCTGCGGCTGGTCGACCAGCGGCGCTTCGAAGGGGAGCTCACAATGACGACTTGGCACTTGGGAGCCGGCACGTGGAAATACATGCCGATCCCTGAAAATGAGCGGCTGAGAAACGATAATATAGATTAGGACCTGACTGACAGCTGAAATCAGTGGCGGAGAAAGGATTCGCTTAAAAGAACCAAATTCTAAAAAGTAGGCTACTGCTGTTCTTGAACACACAAAAGGGAGGGTTTGAGAAATGTTGAAAAAGATTATAGCAGCACTGGGATTATTTATCATTCCAATGCTCGCTGCGGCGCAAACAAGCCAGGACGCGGTTATCACCGGCACGGTTACAGACGCCGAGTCGGGCGACCCGCTGCTAGGCGCAAATGTCTTTTTAACGGACTTTAATTTGGGCGCTGTCGCAGATGGCGACGGTTTGTACAGAATTACGGTCCCTTCCAATCTGGTTAATGGGCAGGATGTGACCTTGGTAGCCCGGTATATCGGGTACAAGGAATCATCCACGACCATTACGCTGATTGGCGGAAGCATAACCCAAGACTTTGCCATGGCCCGGGACGTGATCGGCTTGGAGGAAGTTGTGGTGATTGGCTTGGGTATTACCCGTCAAAAGAAAGCCATCGGCTATGCAGTCCAGGACGTTTCGGCTGAGGACATCAGTCTGGTGCGCGAGTCGAACTTCCTCAATGCGCTCGCAGGCCGCGTGGCCGGTGTGCATGTGACGTCCTCTTCCGGTGCGGTGGGCTCTTCGACGCGGATTGTGATGCGCGGCAACAGCTCCTTCACGGGGGACAACCAGCCCTTATTCGTCGTTGACGGGATTCCCATCGACAATACCACCCTCGGCGTCTCCACCTACGGTGGGTTTTCAGACATGGGCAATGCCGCCGCCGATATCAATACCCAGGATATCGAATCCATTACGGTGCTTAAAGGCCCCAACGCTGCGGCGATCTACGGTAGCCGGGCGGCCAATGGCGTCATCCTGATTACCACCAAGACCGCCACAGGCACGGTAGCCGGCGCGGGCACCGGCGTGGGCAAGGGCATCAGCTACGAGTCCCATTTCACGACCTCCACGGTGGCCACGCTCCCGGATTTCCAGAACGTTTACGGGCAGGGCTCGCCCATTGGGAGCAATCCAAGCCCGGTAGGCATTGAGCTGCTGGCAGATCCCCAGTACGGCGCCACCAGTGCCGTGGGCGATTTCTGGTACTTAGACGGCAACTACGGCGGCACCAATGACGGTGTTGATGAGAGCTGGGGACCGCCCATGGATGCCGGTTACCTGGTAGCCCAGTGGGATTCTCCCCTGGATGCCAATGGCAACCGTATTCCCACGCCGTGGATATCGTTCCCCAACAATGTGGTCGACTTTTTCGTCCCCGGTTCGGGCGTGAGCCACAATATTGCGTTCAGCGGCAGCGGCGGCAATACCAGCTACCGCCTGTCCATAACGAACTCGGCCGAGACCGGTGTTTTCCCCAATACGGACCAGAACCGGACCAATATCAACTTCAACGGCAGCATTCAGATCACGCCGAAGTTGAGCGGCCAGTCCTCGATACATTACATCCGTACCAAAAATGACAACCTGGTGGGCAACGGCTATAGCGGCAACAATCCGCTGCAGCAGATGACCAGCTGGTTCGGCCGTCAGATCGACGTCCTCAAGCTGAAGACCTACCAGAATCCTGATGGCACGCCTATCCGCTGGAATACCAGTTACCACGATAATCCCTACTGGATTATGAACAAGAACACGAATTCCAGACTGCGTGACCGGCTCATCGGCAATATGTCGCTGAACTATGCCATCACCAAGTCGCTGAGTGCGACCGGCCGGGTCGGCACCGATTGGTACAACGAGGACCGCAAACTGATCCGGGCCATGTTTACCAATGATGTCCCCACAGGCTGGTTCCAGGACACCGACTACTACCGGAACGAGACCAACGCCGATCTGATGCTCAACCTCAACACCAGCATGGGTGATGCGCTGAGCATAAATGCTATCATCGGCGCCAACTACCGGCAGTGGGATTATCGCGGCCAGTCCACCACGGTCAACGGCCTGATTGTTCCCGACCTGTACGCCGTCAGCAACGCCTCTGGTGTTCCCACAACGGGACTGAGCGAGTCGCATCTGGTGGAGAACAGCGTCTACGGGACCGCCTCTATCGGGATCAGCAACTTCCTGTTCATTGAGGCCACGGCCCGTAATGACTGGTCGTCCACCCTGCCCGAGAACAGCTGGTCTTACTTCTATCCTTCGCTGACGGCTTCGGTACTGTTCAGTGAACTGCTCGGGCTTGACCCCTCGTTCCTGTACGGCAAGCTTCGCGCAAGTTGGGCCCGCACGGGCTCCTCGGCGAACCCCTACCAGATCCAGGGCGTGTACGGGGCCGGCAGTTCATGGGCCGGCGCGGCCAACCTCAGCTACACCAACAGCATGCCAAACCTGAACCTGAAGCCTGAGGAGACCACTTCCATCGAGTACGGTACTGAACTGAGACTGTTCAACAACCGCATCGGTCTTGATCTGGCTTATTACACAGGCACAACGGTCAACCAGATTCTGGCACTGGCCACCTCACGGTCTTCGGGTTACTCCAGCCAGCTGATCAATGCTGGGCAAATCAGCAACAAGGGCCTGGAGATCACCCTGACAGCCAACCCCATTCGCGGCGACAACTTCGACTGGGAAATCGGGGTGAACTGGGCCAGGAACACCAACATCGTTGATGAGCTGTACGGTGATATGGAACGCCTCACCCTCTACTATGCGGGTTGGAGCGTGTATGTGGTCGCCGAGCCGGGTCAGCCCTTCGGCCAGCTCTTTGGTACTGGCTACCGCAGAGCTCCTGACGGCCAGAATATCATCAATCCCTCGGGCTCCTATGCCACCGAGGCAGGCCAGATCATCGGCAACGTGGTTCCCGACTGGGTGGGCGGCATGAGCAACACCATCCGCTTTGGCCCGATCACGGCAACCGCGCTCATTGACGCCCGGGTGGGCGGCGATATCTGGTCCATAACCAACATGTTCGGCATGTACGCTGGTATCCTCAAGGAGACCGTGTTCGCCGATGAGCGCTACGGCAAGGCAGTTGTGGTCTCCGCGTCGGGTGACACGACCTATGCCTACGGTGAAGACATCCGCAAGCACGGCATCGTCCTCGACGGCGTGCAGGAAGTCATCAACGGCACGGACACCACCTATGTGACGAACACAGTGGTCCGTAACGCTGCATTCTTCGGCTGGGGCCACTACGGCGCCAAAGAGGGTAACGTATTTGACGGCAGCTACATCAAACTGCGCAGCGTGTCCATCGGCATCGACCTGCCGCGGAACCTGGTGCGCAGTCTCGGCCTGACCCGGGCAACCCTGTCCATCGAAGGCAAGAACCTGTTGTTGCTGTACAAGAATATCCCGCACATTGATCCGGAGACTTCCTACAGTGCGACCCGGTATCAGGGCATCGAAATGAACGCCCTGCCCCAGACGCGGGAGTTTGGGATCAACTTGAGGATCACACTTTAACACCCGGTGGGGAAAGGAATACCACTATGAGGATCACAAGATCTAAAGCCAAATGGGGCGCCCTGCTGGCCGTTGTACTGGCCTTCGGAGGGTGCACAGACGAATTCGAATCCATCAACACTAACCCGAACTCGCCTGTGGCCGTACCGGCGGCGACGATCCTGACCAATGCCACCATTGCCACCGCCAAGCATCTCAGTGGCTGGCTGAACCATACCTACACAGCGTTGTGGAGCCAGATGTTCGCCAAGGTGCAGTATATCGACGAAGACCGGTATGCATTTCGCCCCTCAAACATGAACAGTTTCTGGAGCGTGTCCTACCTGACGATGAAGGACCTGGATATCGTCGTCAAACAGGCGGGGGAGGAGGGTTTCACCAACATCGAAGCGGTCGCCCGCATCCTGCTGGCGTACAACTTCCTTACCGCCACGGACCTATGGGGTGATATCCCCTATTCCGAGGCCCTCACGGCCGACCAAGAAGGCGGAACAGCTACGCCGGTGTATGACTCACAGCAGGCGATATACGCCGGGCTGCTAGGTGATCTGGCGGCGGCAAACATGCTGTTCGATGCCGCCGGGGATGACTTGGACGCCCTGGCCGGAGGTGACATCGTCTACAGTGGCGATATTGCCATGTGGGAAAAGTTCGCCAACTCCCTGGCGTTGCGTATCTTGATGCGCATGTCCGCAGTGGACGCAGCCACGGCGAAGGCGGGTATCGAAATGATCGTAGCTATGGGGATGCCTATCTTCGAGAGCAATGCAGATGATGCCCAAGTGGTTTATCTGACCGGCCAGAGCCACTGGAATCCGCTGTTTTCCGCCAACTACACCCGTACCGACTTCGCCATGAGCAGTACAATGATCAACGTCCTGCAGGATGCCGGCCGGAATGATCCCCGTCTGCCGTTCTACGCCCAACCCCGGGTGGCAGATGACACCTACGTGGGTCAGCCCAACGGTGCAGTCAATAACCCGCAGATATCGGATGTATCGCTGATCGGTACCGACTTCGGCTATACGAATACGGCGCCGCAGGTGTTCATGTCCTATGCCGAGGTCGAGTTCATTCTCGCCGAGGCGGCCCTGAACGGTTGGGCAGTGGGTACAGCCGCAGAACACTACGATGCAGGCATCGCTGCCAGCATGGATAAAGTGGGCGTGTCAGGTGGCGACGCCACCACCTACATGGCAGAATCGCTGGTGATGTACACTGGCAGCCCCTCTGCGGAGCAGGTGGGCACCCAGAAGTGGATCGCCCTTTTCCCCCAAGGCACCGAAGGCTTTGCGGAAGTACGCCGCACCGGGTACCCCAGCGCGCTGGTTGAGCCGGCCGGCTCGGCCTACCCCGGCGATGGCTTGCCCCGGCGGTTCGCCTATCCCGAAGACGAGATTGCCTACAATGAAGCAAACCGGGCCGCTGCCGCTGCCGGGATCACCGACGATATGTATGGCAAAAACGTCTGGTGGGACTTGCGGACTCGGGGCCCCAGCCGTATGTAATACGCCGGCATAAAAACCGACGATATGTGTAAAAAGGCCGCCTTCGCAAGAAGGTGGCCTTTTTCTATGGGGCGATTTATTCCGGCCTGGCCGGCGGCAGCCGCTCCGGCGGCTAGTCTCTCCTCACCGGCCTGCTGGCAGACTGGGTATGGACCACTTTCCAGGAGCCCTCCACCAGCCGGAACAGGTAGGTACCGTGGCCGGTGTTGTGGATATCCCGCCCGTCGGAGGTCGTCAGTTTGATCTCCGTATCCACCAGCGCCCAGGCAAAACTGCCCTCAAAGTGGGTCTGGATGTCGGTGAAGCCAAGCTTGAGCCCCAGTTCGGCCTCAGGCTCCACATGGTTCTCCACGAGGTCCTTCAGGCCGGTGTTCTGGCCCCCGCCTTCAAAATAACGGGCCCCATCCCAATCGAGAAAATGCTTATAGAACTGGGCGCCGTCGCCCTGTTCCCAGCCGATACGGATGTCCTCGATGATGGCTTCCAGCAAGGCCGAATCGTGATAGGCACTGGCCTTATCCCCTTGACAGCCGCCCATGATAAACAGGCCGGCGGTGGAAAGGGACAACAGCATTACTCGCAGTCGCATTTGGATACCTCCATGTGATAGGTGGTTTAAATACCAAGTCGCTTGAACTTATCAGTTTTTGCCGGGCAGGGGTCTGGAAAATCCAGCCTGGCACTCGCCGGCCATACTCCGCGGCCATCTCCTCTACCAAAATCCCCCAGAGGCCCGTTCCTGGCCTGCCACAGGCAGGGTCAGCACCCTCAGGTGGGGGGTGTGTGGGATGCGACCTGTAAACCGTATGCGTCGCTATGATGTAATCCTCAGCCTTGTCGGGAGACAGCGGGGACTAGGGTCTGGTTACATATTTGAGTATTTCAACGACCTGGCCGGTGGTTGTGGCCCAGGCCAGGGCAGCGGCGTCCACCTCCTTGAGGGCATGGATAATATCCTCGCCATGCAGCGTGACGTAGGGCTTCCCCAGGGCAGCGCAACGTCCGGCGTCGAAGGCTGCGTTCCACTGCTTGTACTTCTCGCCAAAGCGAACCACCGCCAAATCGCACCCATCAATGAGGGTGCCTGTGCGGATCGCGTTTACTTTGGCAGACTTATGGTCCCGCCAGAACGGCTCTGCTTCCGGCCCCAAATGGTCCCCGGCCGCATCGCTGGCCGCATGGTCGGTAACCGCAGATGTGAAAACGATATCAAGGCCATTTTCGGCCGCACCGGTCTTGATTTCCTCCCTCCAGCCGGTATGGATTTCCCCCGATAGATAGACTGTAATTGCCATTTTTGCGTTTCCTGCCTATTCGTCATATCCCATCCGCATCCGACCGGACTGCACGGTGGTATCCTCGGATGGTTGCCCCATTCTCAGGAGGAATTGTTGGGGGAGCGTTGGACGGGATGGGCCGGATTTGCCCTTCAAGGCAAGCACCGGGCAGGACTATTCCTGCTCGTCCTCATCCCGGCGCTCATCGGTAATCCGGCGAACCGGTACGGACCGGCGGGGGATTTCGCGATTTTCCCTCTTGTAGGGCTTCTGACTCCTGCGCCGTTCCCCGCTGCCTCGCCGGCCTTCCGACTCCCTGCGCTCTTTCTCTGTCCGTTTTTCCATCCCGTACTCCCCTGTCGGCGAGGGTGAATCTAGAAAGACGTACCCATAGCATGCAACGGTGGCTTGCACCCGGTTCGTGCTGCGTAAACGGCGGCCAGAAGCGTCACCGGCCGGGTCTGGAATGTATGTGGCCGGTCCAGCGCGATTCCTTGGACAGTTCCGTTGCGGCCCTTAGATTATGCGGGATGAAACCGCTGAGACGGAGCATCCCGTGTACTTTTCTATGGCGCCAAATGTGAGGAGGCAGGATGGCTATCATGGGGGGATTGGAAGATGCCCCTGGTATCTGACCTTGTCGTGGTGATCCACCTGGCTTATGTGACCTTCGTGGGGGTGGGGTTTGTCCTTATCTGCAGCGGCGCCTGGCTTGGCTGGCCATGGATCCGGAATCCCCTGTTCAGATGGCTTCACCTGGGCTGCATCGGGCTCGTGGCGGTAGAAGTGGTGGCCGGCGTAATCTGTCCCCTGACGCTGCTCGAGAATCGCCTTTTGATCGGCGGCGGCGGCGTCAGCTACGAACGGAGCTTCATTGGGAACCTGGTCTACGACCTGCTTTACTACGACCTGCCGGGCTGGGTCTTTAGCGCGAGCTACCTTTCCCTGGCGGCCTTCACTGCCCTGCTGATGTTTTGGGCGCCGCCTCGGCGGCGCCGCCGGTCCGCACCCTGACCCTGCGCACCCGCTTCACCGGTCTCATGGCATCTGTCATGAGATAACCCTTGGGAACGCCACGGTGCTCCCCTAGTTTCCGGCCCAACCGATCCCGGTTGGATCAACGCATAACCCGGAACCCGCCAGGCATAAATGCCCGGCTCACCCGCAGGCACAAAGTGAAACCGGCACTCATATACGCAACCCTCATCGCGGCATTGGGAGGACTCCTGTTCGGCTTCGATACGGCCGTCATCTCAGGGACCAACCAGTGGCTAAAGGACATCTATAACCTTTCATCATTCTGGCTTGGTTTCACTGTAGCCAGCGCCCTCATTGGAACCGTCATCGGGGCGTTGCTGGTGGGCCGGCCCGCCGATACCTATGGCAGACGCAAAGTCCTGTTTGTCCTCGCCGCGCGCTACTTTATCTCGGCCCTGGGCAGCGCCCTGGCATGGAACTGGGTTGCCTTCCTCATTTTCCGGCTCCTGGGGGGCCTCGCCGTTGGTGGCTCATCGGTGGTCTCGCCCCTGTACATTGCGGAAATCTCACCGGCCCGGTAGCGCGGACGGCTGGTGGCGGTGACCCAGTTCAACATTGTGCTGGGCATTCTGCTGGCTTTCATTTCCAACTATGTTATCGGCGGACTTGACCTCGGCCCGCTGGAGTGGCGCTGGATGTTCGCCGTGGCGGCGCTGCCGGCGGCGCTTTTCTTCGTCCTGCTGTTCCGGATCCCCTTGAGTCCCCGCTGGCTGGCGGCCCGGGGCCGGATTGCCGAAGCCCGTCTGGTGCTGGAAAGTTGCGGCACCGACACCGGCAGCGTAGACGAGGAAATCGAGGCCATCCAGGCCTCCCTGGATATGGAGCACCACACTCTCCGGGAGCCGTTCTACCAGCGCAAGTACATGAAGCCCATCTCCCTGGCCGTGATGATTGCCATGTTCAACCAGCTCTCGGGGATCAACGCCCTTATGTACTACGCGCCGCACATATTCAAGATGGCTGGGGCCGCAGAAGGGTCGGCCCTGCTGCAGGCGGTGGCGGTGGGCCTGACCAACCTTATCTTTACCATGGCGGCGCTGGCCGTCATTGATCATTTCGGCCGCCGCCGGCTCATGCTGGTGGGCTCGGTAGGCTATATCGTCAGTCTGGGGGTCACGGCCTGGGCCTTCTACACCTACGGCACCGATTTCACCGCCGCCGGAAGCAGGGTGGTGCTGGCGAGCCTGCTGGTATTCATCGCTTCCCATGCCTTCGGCCAGGGAGCGGTGATCTGGGTCTTCATCAGTGAGATATTCCCCAACCGGGTCCGGGCCCGGGGCCAGGCCCTGGGCTCCTTCACCCACTGGTTCATGGCCGCGCTCATCTCCTGGACCTTCCCCATTATAGCCGATGTGTCGGGGGGGCACATTTTCGCCTTCTACGGTCTGTGCATGATCGGCCAGTTGGTGTGGGTGTTGCTGGTGATGCCCGAGACCAAGGGCGTCTCGCTGGAGGACATCCAGAAGGAGTTTGGCATCGAGTAGTGCCGCGTGGCGGAAATGTTGCTGTCAGCGATCGGCTATTAGCCTGTTATCCCAACTGCCCTCATCCCCGCAGCAAATGAGGCGATAACCGACTGTTATCCGATATTCTGTTTAAAATACCCCCTTGTCAGATTCATTACCTGGGTGATACTATCCTCATTATAAGTATACTTTATTGATTTAACCTGCTTCCGATTCTCATCGTAGCATTTGCCGCTGACGCCGCTCACTTCATCCGAAGTAGCCAGGTAGGCATAGGTCTCCGCCATCTCCTCTGGCGTCAGGGCAGATTTGCTCTTCAGGGCATAAAGGCGCTTCATCATCGGGGAGATGTTGGGGTATTTGTTGATATCCACCTTGACGGCAGTCACTCTTATGCAATTCGCGGTGATGTTGGCATCCCTCAGTTTATCGGCCAACCAATAGGTATACATCACCTGAGCCCTCTTGGATTGATAATATGCATTGGAAACGCTGAATTTTTTATGACGATATTCGGGGTCCTGCAGATCGATTTTCATGAAAGGCTTAGCCAGAAGTCCCTTTGATGAAACGGTCAGGATGCGGCCTCGAGCACTATTTTTCAGCGCCGCCATCAGCAGCTCGGTAAGGAGTACAGGCCCCAGATGATTTGTGGCCCAGATTAATTCAACATCCTCACGGGTGTATTGGGCCTGTTTTTGGGTGATATCAAAAGTAGCGGCGTTGTGAATAAGGACATCAAGCCTGTCGTACTTCTGGTTGAAGTTATTGGCAAACTCGGTAATAGAGGCCTGCAGCGACATATCCACGATCATTAATTCGATATGGCCACTTTGGCTCCGTTGCTTAATCTTCTTAACGGCTTCTGCTCCTTTATCCGGATTTCTGCAGGCAATGATAACATGGCAGCCTTGGCGCACGAGCAGCATTGCGGAAGCCTTGCCAATACCCGCATTTCCGCCGGTGATGATAACTATTTTCTTATCCATTGTATGCTTAGTTGTAGGGTTGTATGCCGTCTATATAATGTGAGTTGCTGGGCGCCACAAGCGACACATATCACGTTTCCAACGGTTTGCTCAGGCCATATCGTGCCCCGCTACGCCAGAATTTAGCAGATGGCCATATGTGTTGTGGGGAATACCCATCCACCTGCGCTTACGGCTCACTGCCGGCCGCTGAAGCAGCATACGCCATTTGCCGACTCGTATTAATGCAGCCACCGGAAGGGCTTGAGTAGTGCTACCCGGGAGCGGCCCGGCCCATCAAAAATCTTCGGGCAGGTTGAAGCGCTGGCGCTGACCGTTAAACCACGCCTTGAACTCCTCCAGCATGATCTGGCTGAGATATTGAGCGGCGAAATCGAGGGTCTGGTAGGAATCGACAAACTCCTGCAGGCCCTGCTCATAGTCGTCGCGCCAGTGCTTGCGCAGGAACGGGCTCACCTTGTCGAGCACCCCATCGGTGACGGCCCGGCCCTCCTGGAGCACGCTCCGCCGCAGCTCCATAATGGGACCTCCCCGGTCCTTTACGTAGCTGATACTCCCTTCGAGGGCATTCAGGAGCTCCACCGCCTTTTCTTCCGCCTCCAGCGATGCCCGCAGGTGCCCGGCAATTATTTTCTCCTCCCAGACCACGCCGAAGGTCTGGCGCACCCGATAATAAGAACCAGGGCGGTCGGAACCAGGGCATAGCGCAGTGCAGAGTGTGTCATCACTGGAGGGTAAGAACCTGTAGGCCGGAAGGCGCTGCCCGTCGTGATTGTTTTGCTGTGCCCGTCATGCAAAGCCCATGATTGATCGGCAGATTGAGGGAAAACGGCCCTCGTTACCGGCGCCAACTGTGGCATCGGGAGGGCGATGGACAAGGCCCTCGCTGCACAGAAAGCCGGAGTGGTCAGCACCTACTTATGGCTCTAACCAGTGACTGGCGGATAAAGGCCCCTGTTTCTCATTGGAAACAGGGGCCTTAAAAATGACTCCAAAGGGCGGGGATCAGCCTGCCGCGGCCGCGATGGGGCTGGGATCGGTATAGACCAGGTAGTCCTGCACTTTGTCCCCAACCATGGTCATGTGATTGAGAAAAGGGATGGGCACCTCAGCGTCATTGGGCAGGGTATAGATTACGTCACCGGCGATAAACAGGATCTTGCCGTCATCAGCAGACCAGCTGCGGATATTCTCGTGGCGGATCGATTTTAAGGTACCGAAAAACCCCGCTACATAGTTTTCGATGGCCTCACTCCCCCTTACGGCGGGCTGGCTGCCCATTCGAAATTGGCCCTGTTCGGTGATAAATCCGGCAAAGGCCTTTGCATCCATAGCATCAATACTTTGGAACAGTTGTTTGATCCATTCTTCGTTTGGCATGGTTCCTCCTCGATATATATGCGGGTGGTATAAAAGTCGCCGCAAGCTTAGTAACAAAGGTTGTTCCTTCCTATGGTTTTGGGCCTATAAATTTGCGTTTTTCTGCAGATCGAGGGCGGGGTTTGCTGACCCCTGACGACTGCTCGCTGATGCCTCTTAGGTACCCCGGATCGGAGTCGAACCGATGACCGACGGCTTGGAAGCAGTACGTCATATAGATGAAAGATCGACGAACTGTGCTATAAAGTGATGTCCGATTCTGGCACTTTGTGGCTCACACTGGCTAGGACTGGCGGCGTTGCCTATTAAATAACCGCCACAGAACAGAAGAGGGGTAGGGGGCAAAAAATAACCTGCAGGACGGTTTTTGATAAGCCTGCTACAGGTCCTCATTCTTAACGGATCAGCCCAAATATAATACTCAGCAAAGGATTTTCGGTTCATATACCTTCCATCGTGAAATAGAACATGAGGCAGTAAAACGGGGCAGGAAATTGACCAGTTGCGACTAGGGTTGACCACCATTGGTTTGAAGACGCCTTATGCCCAAGTATGCTCCTCGTATTTCCCCTGTTAAAACCGAGCAGCGAGTCGCGCTGGAAGGGCCCCTGGGAAGCGCACTAGAACGCATTCTGGATCTCTTACAACGACAAGCTATTTGCGCCCCTGCTCCCAAAGAAGAGGGGCATATTTCTCAAACCACTAATATTGCGGTAGTTGTGAGAACTCCAATGTGAACGTATGCAGAGTTGCGTATGCGGCGGAGAACAAATTAACAAATTCCGCGTGATTACCCACCCAGTTAGACCGCACTGTACCACATTACAATTTGTATCAATATGAGACACGCCGGATGGCTTAAATAAGTGCGGAGTGAAATTTATTTATATCCCCTATACACAATAATAACAGGGATATAGAGAATCATGCCAGCAGCGTTCTTAAAATGGCATGGAAGTTGTTTTAGTAGGGTGTGAGGGAAATTATTGTTAGCAAGGAGTAGATAGTTATGTGCGGAATTGTCGGTTATACGGGTGGCAGAAACGCAGCGCCGATCCTCCTGGCTGGTTTAGGGCGACTTGAATATAGAGGCTATGACTCATCGGGTATTGCTTTGATTCAAAACGACAACCTCATAGTGAGGAAAAAACAGGGTAAAGTTGAAGATTTGCGGTTGTCCCTGGAAAGGGAACCGACAGCAAGCCTGATCGGACTTGGGCACACCCGCTGGGCGACCCACGGGGTGCCGAGCGAGCAAAATGCCCACCCCCATGTTGACAACGCCAACCGAATTGCTCTGATTCACAACGGCATCATTGAGAATCACGCTGCGATAAAAGAATTCCTGCTGAGTGAGGGCTACCAATTTTATACAAGTACCGATACAGAAGTTTTGGCGCAGTTGGTAGGCCATCATTTTCACGCGAATCTTGCCGATGCGGTCCGGGCAGCTGTTAACCAAGTCGAAGGCTCCTATAGCATAGCGGTCATTGCGCCCGAGGATCCGCTCACAATAGTTGCAGCCCGCAATGGGATTCCTCTCATCATTGGCATAGGCGAAGGCGAATATTTTATCGCCTCGGATACGGCGGCATTCCTTGAACATACCAATCAGATCATTACGCTTGAGGATCACGAGATCGCCGTTATAACACCTGCTGGAGTAAATGTATCTGCCGCCGGCCAGCAGCATATCCGGAAGGAAATTTCTACGGTTGCGTCGAACCTTGAACAAATCGAAAAGAACGGTTTCGAGCATTTTATGCTCAAGGAAATCTATGACCAGCCACGAGCTCTTGAGGCAGCGATGAGAGGAAGAATTGATCCTGGCGGCATAAATTATCATGAGATTGAAGTCGTTCTATCTTACCTGGAGAATGCGTCAAGGATTTACCTGACCGCTTGCGGAACCTCCTGGCATGCCGCATTGATTGGCGAATATCTCCTGGAGCAGATTGCAGGGGTGGCGGTGGAAGTTGAATATGCCTCGGAATTCCGCTATCGTCAGCCACTCATCGATAAGAAGACAGTCGTTGTAGCCATTAGTCAGTCAGGTGAAACAGCGGATACGCTTGCAGCGATGAAGATGGCCAAGGAGCAAGGCGCTATGGTGATCGGAATCGCCAACACCGTCGGATCATCAGTTTCGCTTGCCAGCGATGAGACTATTTATATCAATGCAGGTCCCGAAATAGGGGTGGCATCTACCAAATCTTTCACCTCACAGGTTATGGTTTTAATCTTGCTGGCGAAGGCTCTCGGCGAGCGAACCGGACGATTGGATGCCCGTGCAGCTGCCAACATGGCGCAGGCCATTGAGGCGCTTCCAGAAATGGCAAATGCGAGTCTGGGAACTGCTGGACAAGTGCAGGAGATTGCTGCTCAATTCGAGCGGTCCCGCGATTTTCTCTACCTGGGACGGGGCCTCAATTTTCCTGTGGCTCTTGAAGGTGCCCTCAAGATGAAGGAAATCTCCTACATCCATGCTGAAGGTTATCCCGCCGCAGAAATGAAGCACGGTCCCATTGCGCTCATCGATGAAAACATGCCCGTGGTCTGTATCGCCCCCCGGGATGATACCTATGGCAAAATTCTCAGCAATATTCAGGAGGTGAAAGCCCGCAGGGGCCGAATCATTGCCCTGACAAGCGAAGGTGATAAAGGTATCAACAAGTTGGCTGATCACGTCATTCAGCTACCTGAAACAATCCCGGCACTGTACCCTATTCTCGCCGCGATCCCGCTGCAATTGTTAGCTTACCACATCGCTGTTGGCCTCGACCTTGATGTGGACCAGCCGAGGAATCTGGCCAAATGCGTGACCGTGGAGTAACGGCCGGGATGTTTCCCAATCTATCCCAGGACATTGAACGTTATATCCACCACGAAGGACTCAACGAATCGGGTCTCCTGAAAAGAATCTTTGTGCTGGCTCTTAATCAAGGTTTGCTGGCAACCATGGTTCACCGCTGGGGCGTTCCGGTACGAAAAATTCCGGTTTCGATTATTCGTAAGCCGCTGCTGGCAATTTGGTTTATTCAAAAGAAATTGGTTGAAATAATTTTCTCCATACATATCTCTGGTGCCGCAGAACTGGGGCCAGGATTTTACATCGGCCATTTTGGATGCTTCATAAACGGCAGGTTCGGCAAAAATTGCTCGGTAAGCCAGAACGTAACTGTTGGCAGCGCCGGACGTGGCAAAAAAGGTGTGCCGACGATGGGTGACAATGTGTACTTCGGTGCCGGATCGATGGCCTTCGGAGCGATAACCATCGGAGACAATGTAAATATTGGCGCCTGCGCACTGGTGAACAAGAATCTCCCGTCCAATTGTACTGCAGTGGGTGTGCCGGCTAGAATCATCTCAAACCGGGAGGCAACACCAAAGCCTGTTCAGAAGATACTATTTGGGGCTGGCGCCGCAGTGATAAATGCACCCCCATCGAATTCTATACCCGCAGGTATGCCAGCTCGATTCAGCTCCAAGGAAGAGGCCATGCGAGCGCGTCCCCGGAGCGGCCTCTAGGGATGAAGGCTAAAATTATCATGTATATACTGGTTTCGGCGTTCGCCGGAATGGGCAATATCCAAGCCGCGCGCATGAAAATTTGGGTCCTCAATGATGGATTGAAAGTGAGAACGGATGGTCAGCTATGGAATAAGATATATCAGCAGAAGCACCCTGACTATCGTTCAATAAATGCCCTTTGGAATGCCGAGAGCAGGCGTGTAAGCATAGCGGGTGCCGGCAATGAAGTCGTGGCCTTCCAGATCATCATTCAGGCCATCCAGGATCTTGGTGGGGTTCATGTAAGCTTTCAGACTGATTCCGGTGCGCGCGCGACCCTTTCACCCGGTCGCAGTAAAATATTTCTAGAGAAATTCATACGCCTGGACAAGCCGTCCAGGTTCAGTGATGGAACTGTTGCAAATGCCAGCACCGGGCCGGGCCGCTATCCGGATGCCTTGATTCCTTCGATATCCGCGCACCCGCAAACTGTTTCCCTTGCCGTTGGCGATGTGGCCGTGTTCTGGATCGACATCGAAATTCCATCCACGCTGGCTCCCGGAAATTATGTCAATCGACTGGTCATCCATTCGGCAGCGGGGAGTGAGTCATTGACGTTGATTACAAAGGTGTTCGGCTTTTCTTTGCCCGTCAAACACAGCATTCCCGTTTACTGGCAACTGTTCCCTACCAGCTTTTGGCGTGGCGAATCACTACCGGAAACCTGGTATGGCGCTGCAGCCACCTGGCCCATTATTTACCAATACTATCGCATGGCTGCTGAGCACCGTGCCGACTTGGTGCTCCGAGGGGTCCGGCCGGCGGTGACCTTCGATCCGGGGACCGGGGACATCACGGCGCTGGACTGGAGTTACTATGACCGTTTTATGGGACCGATCCTGGATGGCCGGATTTTCTCATCCGCTGAACTGATTCCCCTTGTGGTGGAGGCGCCGATCAGGGAAGACTTTCCCAACGGCAAACAGTTCAACGGGGGGCAGTTTGGTCTCGCTCATCAACGGGGAGTGCAGAATTGGGCCAGGGCTATCGTTGAGCATTTCAGGGTGCAAGGCTGGCAATCACGATTGGTTAGTTATTATGTGGATGAGCCCAATGATCCGGCCGCTTATGCCGCCCACATTCACTACAGCCGGTGGATTCAGGATGCTGTTGGAGACTCTATATCCTACATGATCACGGAGCAGCCTTTCAGTCCCGATCCTTATCAATGGCACAGCCGCCGGTATTCCGCAAAATTGCCATCGCTTGACAAATTGCCCATCGATATATGGGCGCCAGTGGCCCAGCTTGCCTTTCCGGAAGACCTGAAATCTGTCCAAGAGGCAGGCGCTGAAATATGGACCTATCAGTGTGATGAGCCATTTATCGGCGGACAGTTCATTGATGCGGACGGCACAAGTTTGCGTACCTGGGGCTGGATCGCCTGGAAGTATGGTTTGGATGGGCTGCTTTATTGGGCGGTCAATTTCTGGCCGGAAAACCCCTACCATCAGCCGCGAACCCAAGGGAGACTTATGGGAGATGGAACGCTATTTTATCCCGGCGCCCCCATGGGCATCCCTGGGCCGGTGTCATCATTCAGGATGAAAGCGTTCCGCCGAGGACTCCAGGATTATGAATATTTGAAAATTCTCAGGGAGCTTGATCCATCGAATGAGCTGCTTGAAATGGCTGAGCAAATACTGAAAAATGCCTTGGGCGCCGGTAGCAGGCAGTCGGGATACCGTGAGAAGCGTGGCAAAGGTGACTGGTCGAGAGACCCGGATGAATGGAATCAACTAATTGTGCAGGTGGGACGGACCCTGTCAGCGCTGCAAAGTGAGTGAGGACCAGATTTGACGCTTTCATTACCGGTGATTACCTATCATGGCGTCAGCGACCAAAAGGCTGCATATGCAGGAGCGGATCATTATCGTGTCACCCTATCGACATTCATTCGCCATATGCAACTGATCGAGTCTGGGGGCTTTCATCCTATCACGTTCAAGCATATCAAGAGCGGCGCGCCGTTGCCGGAAAATCCGATGATTATCACGTTTGATGATGGTGAGGAAAACAATTATTCTGAAGCGCTACCGGTGTTGCGCAGGTTCCGAATGTCGGCGGTTTTTTTCATTATCTCTGGCAATATCGATCAAATCGGATGGATGAAGGAGCATCAGATAAAGGAGCTGGCCCAGGCCGGTATGGAAATCGGATCCCACAGCGTCTCCCATCGTTTCCTGTCAAACCTTCCTGAAACTGATCTCAGGGATGAGCTGCGCAATTCTAAAAAGTCACTTGAACATGCGTCCGGTGAAGAAGTTGTATCGCTTGCTTTGCCCGGTGGACGCGGTTCCAAAATGGTGCGTCTCCATGGATATGAAAGTGGCTATCAATTCCTGGCCACATCGGAGCCGGGGATTAATCAGGATGGCTTTGATCCCTTCAAGATTCAGCGCTGGGCAATGACTGAGAGTTTATCCGATCAAAAACTCCGATCGATCCTTACAGGCGATCCCCGTGTGATCGCGGCCTCTCAACGAAGGTATCGGGTGGGTACCAGACTGAAGGCGATTTTTGGCGATGAACTTTACCATAAAATCTGGACTTTGGCTGCTTCTGTCAAACTGGGGGCCACGGCATGAAGATGGGTTCGAGATAGGTAGCCATGCTCATCGTGTATTAATTTTCATGAGAGAATACGCGATTAGCATGGCTCGTAAAAAGCAAACCCCAAATAAAGACAGAATCCTCATTGTCGATGACGATCCGGTCATCATGCGGGTTCTGGAAGCAAATATCCGCAAGCAAGGGTATCAGGTAAACACTGCTTTGACCCTTGACGATGCCCGGCAATTTTTAGATGAGAATGATGTGGATGTGGTTTTGCTTGACGTGATGTTCCCCGAAGGCCCGTCTTTAGATTTTTTCGATGAGAACATAGGACCCCATACTGGGTATCAAGTCATCATGCTGACGTCATCAGATTCCGTTGAGCTCGCCGTTGAAGCGATGAAGATGGGCGCTTACGATTACATTCGCAAACCGGTCGAATTCGAGAGACTTTTCACGGCGATCGGAAATGCCCTCAATGTCGCCAAGGCACAGAAAGAAATTGCCCAACTCAAGAAGAATTTGATTGAAAAGTACCAGTTTAAAAAGATTATTGGCGAAAGTAAGCCAATGAAAAAGCTGTTCGAGGAAATGACCTCGCTCTTGGATAAATCGACAACCATACTCATTCAGGCTGAAAGCGGCACCGGTAAGGAATTGGTTGCGAAGGCGATCCACTACAGCGGTAAAAAATCAAAAGCGCCATTTGTGGCTGTGAACTGTGCGGCGATTCCGGCGGGCCTGCTGGAAAGCGAACTGTTTGGTCACGAAAGAGGAGCCTTCACCGGGGCTATCACGCGGCATATCGGGAAATTTGAACAGGCCGACGGCGGCACAATATTTCTCGATGAAATCGGCGAAATGCCGCTTAATGCGCAGGCACGACTTCTGCGGGTTATTCAAGAGCGGGAGTTCGAGCGGGTGGGCGGTAGTGTCAAGGTGAAGGTAGCAGTTAGAATTATTGCCGCAACAAACCAGAACCTGTCAGACATGGTTGAACAGAAACGGTTTCGTGAGGACCTCTACTACAGACTTTCAGTATTTCCCCTGGTTATTCCTCCTCTCCGGGAAAGACGGGACGATATAGCGCTGCTCGTTGCCCATTTACTCTACAAGTACCAGGAAGATAATGAAAGTGAGCCTCACGAGATATCCCCGGAAGCGATAACGATGTTGGTGCGATACCGTTGGCCGGGAAACGTGCGGGAGTTGGAGAATGTGATCCAGCGCGCCCTCATACTTTCGGGAGGTGAGCCAATTTCAAGAACTCATCTACCCATTGAATTGCAAACCCGGTCAAGAAAGAGTGTTAAGGCTTTCAGGAGTGGGGTTGCGGTCATCGATGATGATCTCCAGGAAGTTCGACCGTTTGAAGCCATTGAGAAGGATGTTCTTGAGCAAGCCCTTAAGGCCACAAATGGGAATATTTCCCTCGCTGCTGATCAACTTGAGATGGGCAGAGCGACACTTTACCGCAAGATAAAAAAGTACAACATTGGTGAATGAATCCCCTCTCACGCCGGATTGAAGCGTTCACACTGTAGCTGTTTTTGTCGGCCCCGGGATCGCGACCCCACCCCTGTAATCACCTGATCGTTCGGTCCTCTCGCTCCTGACTTATCCAAATTGATAACCGGGCGAGCCTTTCAAGTCAATATAGACCCTTGCCTCATATTGAGCCGCATCCCGATTTGAAACAAATAGTTGCCCTGGCACCACAATTCTGTTATTACGTAAGTACAATAAATATAATAACTAATAAGAGCAATAACTTTGGCAAGCTGTTTGCTTTTGGATGGGTGTAGGCAGAATAAAGGTAGACAGCATGTTGAAATCAAAGCATGAGATGCCAGGTATCACGAATGATTCCGGCTTGAATCTGATATGGTATTTATCAGCGGACGGCATACAGCGTATAACAAAAAGGCTGGTGGATCTGAGTATGGCATTCCTGGGGCTGGTCATCTTGACCCCCGTTATGATCGTTGTCGCAATCCTGATCAAACTCGATTCGCCTGGACCGGTCATCTTCAAGCAGGAACGATGCGGTCTCGGCAGCAAGTCATTTAAAATGCTCAAATTCAGAAGCATGCGCACTGATGCAGAAGCTGATTCAGGACCAACCTGGGCCACGGAAGACGACCCCCGGATCACGCGGATGGGGGGGTATCTGCGTAAATCTCGTCTGGATGAAGTCCCACAGTTGATCAATGTCATTAGGGGAGAGATGAGCCTGGTCGGACCCCGGCCGGAAAGGCCCTGGTTTGTTGAACGGCTCGCCCAAACGGTTCCCAACTATCAACTCCGGCATACTGTGAAACCCGGGATCACCGGAGAGGCGCAGATTTTTGTCGGCTACGATACATGCTATGAGGATGTCGTTCGCAAAGTGCAGCATGATCTCTCCTACATCAGGAATAAGGGCATACTGCACGATTTCAAATTACTGGCACAGACCGTAAGTATCATCTCCACCGGTCACGGCGCGCGCTGAGGGAGAGGTTAATATGGAACTCGCATTTAAATGGCTGTTTTGGCTATCTCTCATCGGTTTGGTCTACACCTATCTGGGTTACCCGGTAATCATCAGTGCTTTGGTATGGGCCAAGAAGAAGCGGCTGAAAATCGTACTGCGCGGCAGTCCGGATCACCTTCCGCTGGTCAGTCTTCTCATTCCGGCCTATAACGAAGAGGCAGTGATCCGGCAAAAGGTCGCCAATTCCCTGGAGCTGGACTATCCGCGGAGCCATCTGGAAATCGTTGTCGCATCCGACGGATCCACGGATAAGACAGGCGCCATGCTGAAGGCCTACTCCAGGCTTGAGATCAGATCGATCATCTACAGGAAGCGACGGGGCAAATCTGAGGTCATCAATCGGACAGTGCCCAAGCTGCTTGGCGACATCGTCGTTGTATCGGATGCGTCGGCCATGCTCGAACCTGATGCCATTAAAAAGCTGCTTCAGCGGCTGAATGATCCCGAAGTAGGTTGTGTCTCCGGTAAATACAGGGTGATCAACGGCGATGATTCGAGCAGGGGACGGGGGGAAGGGCTTTATTTCAAATATGAGACATTCCTGAAGAGCAAGGAAAGTGATTTTAATTCCATTTTGGGGGCTCATGGCTCCCTTTATGCCATTCGGAAACACCTGTTTCAGCCGTTAGTAACCGGGATTATAAATGACGACTATATCATCCCTATGCAGATTGTCGAGCAGGGCTATCGATCTGTTTACGCCGATGACGCGATCTCAACTGAGATAGCAGCCACGACTGTTGCAGGCGAGGCGAGGCGGCGCCGCAGGATCAACATCGGTAATATACAGCAGCTGTTCGTTCTCAGGAACCTGCTGAACCCTTTGCGTGGGAAAATAGCGTTTCAGTTCATCTCACACAAACTGCTGCGCCTGCTGAGCCCGGCGTTTTTATTGGCCCTGATGATCTCCGCCGTTTGCATCGGCGGCCCTTTCTACAGTACGATATTTGTCCTGCAGCTGTTATTTCATGCCTTGGGTGTGGCCAATTGGTGGCTTGAGCAGCGCCTCATCAAAGTCCCCTTGCTCACTGTTCCGTTCTATTTCACATTTGGGATGTGGACGATCATGACCGGGATGTATGCCTATCTGATCAACGAGCGTTCGAACCTGTGGGACCAGGTCGACCTGTATTCGGCTCCCTGATAACCGCGAGGGAAGGCATAAAATTGCAAACTCTAGGTGTGCGGCCAACGTGGCCCCATGCAGGGGATGTCAGTCAATCAGAGGTGGGCGGTAACAGTTCCTCGTAGAGTGACTCGGTCGCTTCGACCATTTTGGTGACGGTGAAGTGATTTCTTATTGTTGATTTGCCCGCCGCGCTGATATTCCTGCTCAGGGTCCGATCTCCAAGTATCTTCAAGACACTTTCAGTGATTGCACGGTTATCACCAAACGGATGGAGAAAGCCGTTCACGCCATGCTTTATGACTTCGGCGCTACCGCCCACATCGGTTGCGACAACCGGGACGCCCGCTGCCATTGCTTCAAGAATTGTCACTGAGAAGCCCTCCTGCTCCGAGGACATCACCATGACATTCATCGTAGAGAGCAGTTCGGGAATGTCACCCCGAGCCCCGGTAAAGATGATGTTCTGCTCTAATCCCAGCGCCTCCACTTGTGATTCCAACGGCGCGCGCAGGTGACCATCACCCACTATCAAGCCGACTGCCCCGGGGCGTTGCTTCACGATAGCAGCCATGACCTCGAGAAAGAGATCCTGCCGTTTTTGAGGAACGAGACGGCCAATATTGCCAATGACGGGAGCGCTGGGATCATCAATGCCCAATGCTTTCTTTTTGAGGGATATCGAACTGTCACCGCTGGCGTTAAATTTTTCAAGGTCCACACCGTTGTAGATGACGGCGAAAATGGAATCTCTATATGATTGGGAGGAGAGATGGTGATCTCTAACCCGCTTGGATACGGCAATGATCTTTGCAGTGGCACGGCCGAGCAGTGTATCCAGCATCGTCTGAAACCTGCTTCGGTAGCTGCGGGGATCGGCTGAATGTTCAGTCGTCACGATAACCGGGACGCCGGCCATCTTTGCTGCCAGACGACCCCACAGATCGGCAGTAATCAGGTGTGTGTTGACGACCTCTATCCGCTGCTTACGGAAGAGATGTATCAGTCTGAAGAGTACCGTGATATCGTAACGGCCTTTTTTCCGCAGGACATGGACCGGTACGCCGGATTCCTCAAGTTCCGGCTGTAAACGTCCGCCCCCAACGAAACAGCAGACAGAAACCTGATGGCCGCGCCTTTTAAGACCCAGGCATAAATCCACGACCACCCTTTCGGCCCCCCCTTTATCCAGCCCCCAGATGATCTGCATGATAATCATTCCCGGAAGCCCCCGGCCAGCAGACCGTACAATGTCTCTGTTTTCGCCACCATCACTGCATTGCTGTAATGGTTCACAATTTTCATCCTGGCCAATGGACCCACCCCGGAATCGGCCTGTAACTCGCGCCAGGCCCGCAGAGCATCTGGTCTGTCATGCTCTCCGCATCCCCAGGCTCGCACAGGTAACCTGTCCTGCCATCCTGGATGAGTTCCAGGCTGGCGCCCACACCCGTAGAAACTACCGGTAGACCACAGGCCATTGCTTCCATGATGGTATTCGAAGTCGCCTCAGAATGTGAGGCGCTCACAAGAATATCAATTTCCCCGTAGACGGACTCAACGTCAGGTCGATAGCCGAGGAACTCCACCGCTTCCGATAATCCTGACCGCTCAACAATCCGGTGCAACCATTCATCCAGCGGACCGCTCCCGGCGATCAGCAGTTTCGCCAGCGGTTCAGCCTGCAATACCTCGCTCATGGCTTCGAGTAATATGGCATGCCCCTTAACCGGCGCTAGACTGGCGACGATTCCAAAAACAGGTCCTTTAGGCCCTGGCCCATTTTTCATTTGGTGATGACCATTAGAGGAGAACTTATATATATCAACCCCATTCATGATGGTGGTGACATGGGTAGGGGATACATGCTCCCTTTCGATAAGTCTCGCCTCGGTAGCTGACGCATTGGGATTGAAGTGATGGGTAAGGGGATTCAGGAGGTATCGGTAAAGCCAGCGGTGCCGCCATTTGTGCCAGAAGCCCAGGTCCCGCCGGCTGGAGATGCGGACACCCTGCCGGGCTATGAAACTACCCAGCAGCCCGACTATATCTGCGGTGAATAAATAACTGTGAACGATATCGAATTGACTTTTCCTTACAAACTTGATGAAGCGAACCCACTCCCTCAAGCCGGCAATAGTGAATAGATTGTCCATGTGATAAAAAGTGATATCAGGCATAATTTCTTCTGCCCGTTTGGAGATCGACGAGCCGGAGGTCAGGCAACAGACAGTTGGCGAGTAGCGGTCTCTGTCGATCCCCTTCACGAGTTCGATGAGTTGCGATTCAGCCCCGCCACCGGACAGGGAATCTATAACATAGCAGACTTTGATCTTTTCCATCGATTGGCGCCTCAATGTGGTCATTGGCGCGCTACCAGGGACTGACTCTTAGAGCCCGTCGCATTGCCGGTTTCAGTTTATCCAGCAACTGCCCGCGCAGGTCAGCATTGAGGATCAGTATGATCCCACTATAGACGATGGCGCCAAACGGTATCTTGATGGCGATGTCAACCAATGGGCTGTTTGCCTGAATATTAATGAGTAACGCGCCCATGGCAGCGACGGCGAACAGACTCTGGGCAAGCATGGGCCAGTTGAACCGAATCGGGAGGGTGGCTCTGGTGGTCCACAGGGTGATCAGGAATAGATAACCATGGGAAAGGGCGGTAGCCATGGCAGCCCCGGTAATGCCGTAGCGTGGAATCAGGATTAAATTAAGACCTACATTAACGGCCAGGGCTGAGGAGACCAAAATCGTAATGATGTTGGTTTTGCGACGCACATGAAGCCCGGCGACGGCCAAAAAATATAGCCCGTAGAATATGATCCCAACCATCAGCCACGGCATAACAGCAGCGGCCGCGACGTACTTTGATGACGCCATCACCGTGATAATATCTTCAGAGAGCAATGAAACTCCCACCGCCATCGGCAAGATAATCATGAGCAGGTAATTCGCGACCTTTGACAGAAATCGGGACGTTCCCTGTACACCCTCGTCCCGCCAAATTTTCAGGTAGGTCGGCATCACCGCCAGGGACAGGGGCGTGATTATCAGGCGTTGGAGGTAGGTGCCCAGGTAAAACGCCACCGAATACAGACCAACCGATGCTGCCCCGAGATAGATATTGATGAGATAGAGGTCTAACCTGATGAACAGTATAAAGGCCAACTCTGAGGCTACCAGAGGGAACCCATACTTCACATATTTCATAAACTGATGGATGGAAAAATGTTCCAGCCCGAAGTGGTTGTCGCCATATTGGGAGCGAATCATAAAGAGCAGCAAAAAAAGATCAACTACTGCCAATCCGGTGAAAAAACCGATCAATCCGGGGAGCAGGGTAAACATCAAAGCCAGGCTCAGGACTAACGAGCCATATTTTTGGAAGACCAGGAGTTGGTTGTAAGTTGAGCTGCGTCGACTGGCCTGGTAGAAAGCGAAGTAGATAGAAAGGATGGATTTCAATGCAATGGATAGGGCCACAACCTGGATCAATCCCGGCGAGATTCCACCCTCCAATTCATACAAAGCGATGGCGGGAAACGTAAGAAATACCAGCGCGACCAAGCTGCCTGTCATCATCCCACCGAGGGCGTGGGTGGCATGATAAGTTTCTAGCGCTACCGAAGAATCACCGTGGAAGCGATTGGCAGAATTTGAGAGCCCAAACTTTCCTAGCCCTGTCCCCAGCAGCAAAATAGTGGAAAGCAGGGAAAGCATGCCATATTCCTCGATAGAAAACAGCCGAGTGAGGATGGGGAAGGAGATAAATCCTGCCAGGAGAATCAGCACTTGCCCCCCCAGGTAGTGACCTGAGCTTTTTAGAAACCCTGCCTGGACCGCATCATCTTTCAAGAGATTCCCCTGAAGCGAAAACATGCAGTAATTGCTGAACCGATAGCTTGATGTTGAACTGCTCAGCGACGTGCCTATGGCCGTTTTCGGCGCAGGTACTCCGCAGATTATGATCGGTCAGCATTTCCTCAATGGCATCGGCCAAGGCCCCTGCAGCACGAGGCGGTACGGTCAGGCCTGTCTGGCGATCCAGTATGAGCTCCGGAATCCCGGACACAGTGGTCGAGATGACTGGCAACTTCATGAGCATGGCCTCCATGAGGGCCACCGGAATCCCGTCCTGATCGCCACTGGAGGTCTGCACTGAGGGCAGCACAAACAGATCACTCCGGCGGAGTAGCTGCTTCAAGTCGGATTGCTGTAGAGCGCCGGCGAATGTTATCCGATCATCAACCTGATTCCGTTTAGCCAGGTTCTGCATCGACCCGAGCAGTGGACCCGAGCCGATTAAGGTGCAATGGAAGGGCAGTGATCTCTCCTGGAGCACCCTGCACGCCCTGATTAAATACTCGAATCCTTTGATCTCATCGAATCGCCCAACGGAGACAATTCTTGATGTTTCGCGGCCGTCGCGCTCTATGGCCACAAACTTTTCGGGGTCTAACCCACAGTGAACCACGGCAATTTTTTCACGCACAGCCGCCCCATACAGGTTCGTCAGGTACGTGACGTTATATCGGGAAATCGTCACCACTGTGGCCGCCGCTTCGATCTTCGCCTGGAGGTATGGCTTCTGCAGCCAGATGTCATGGGCATGAGCCGTGAAGCTGTAAGGGATGCCGGTCAGGCGCATGATAATCCAGGCCGCGGTTGCCGGGTAAGTTGCCCAATGCGCATGGATATGCTCAATGCCCTTCGATTTGAGCGATTCGGCATAGGCCAGGATCACGGGCAGCAGCGCCAATGTTTTGGCCAACATGAGAGGATATCTATAGCCCCCAACTATGAGGTCCAGCACTATTTTCAAGACAGTCGAAGGTTGCTGCGCAAGCGCGCGTAAGGTTGAGGCCAGGCAGGCCATCAACCTTGGGTAGTGAACGGCCGATAAAAGGTCTGCCGCCTCGGCGTGAACCGTTTTTTCAGATGCCCTCTTCAGCGAATAAATTTGCGCAGGATGTCCAAGGCGGGATAACTCGGCAAGCTCCCTCATAATAAATGTTTCAGACCAGCATGGAAATAGACTGACGATATAGGCGATGTTCATGATGACTCGCTCTAGGCCGGTTGATCTGACGCAATCATCATGCGGTCCATGTTCAGCCGCACGACCAGGGCACTGTATAGCCAGAACAGGCCCGTCAGTTCTACACGTTCAAAGCGGACACCAAACATGTTGATGACCAGTAACGCTACCAGAGTGGCCAGGTAGCCCCGGGCGACCTGCCTTGAAAAAGATGAGGTGCTCTCCCGGAATACCTGCCAGCCCTCTTTAAAGAGTGTCGATAGTAACCAGGCGAAAGCAACCAGGCCCGGAATCCCCAGTTCAGCGCCGATGGATACGTACATGTTATGGGCCGTTCGAGCGGAGCCCAGATCACTTATATACCTGGGTAATTCCTCAGCAAAGCGGTGGAATCCAACACCAAAAATTGGCGACTGCAGCATCATCTGCAGTCCGGCTTTCCAAAAATCGAACCGGGAGGAAGCACTGGATTCCATGGCGCCATCGGTGAAGGTCATTGATATCCTGTCCATGACGCTGGTGGGAGCCCAGAGTGGCAATGTGACTAAAACTGCCGCCACCACTATCATTAAGCGGCGATCTTTTGAATAGGCATAGAACAGCAGCCCGGCCATCGCCCCTAGATAGGCGCCGCGAGAGTACGTGTATAACAGGGCTAACCCGACAACCAGAAAAATGGACGCATAATAGATTTTGACGATAAATCTCCTGGAGATCGCCAGCAAGGTCAGCAGAACCAGCGAGAATTCAGCCAGAAAGGCGCCCAGATCATTCTCGCCGCCAACCCCAAAAACGCCACCCATCCTCAAGTTGTGTGAGTACCCCGTCACCAACAGCAGATTGTGGGTTCTGATCAGATCAATCGCCATAACGACCGCAACAAGGCCCATAACAGCCAGCAAAAATTTGACCTGCTTCTCTGTTCGGACAGTACTTATTGTGATATAGAATAGGGCCATGACTCCCAGCCATTGGTAGACTTCGACAAATCGACCCAGACCGTGGGAAAACCCGCCTGGATGCATTATGCCAAAAAACCATGAAGCGAGAGTTGCAACGACAAGAGCTAAAATAGGACGATTGACCTTGAGACCGTAGATCAGGGGCCGCTTTTCTCGATAACTACTCAGCCCCCAGCCCAATATCAGCGCCAATAACAGTCCGTTAAAAATGTTGATGCCGGTCCCCAGATTGATCTGCGGAAGCGCCTGCTGAAAAGGGATATAGACCATCATTAGCGTGAGAGCCCAGAACAGGCGAAAATACGAGAGGCCCAGAAAAAGGACGGCCCCCAGCATTACTGTGGGGAATTTTATGCCACGGATTGACAACCAGGCCATGATGGACGATATCATCACGGCAGCCAGAACGAGGCGCCACTGGAGATCTAATCCGCTACCGCTATGTGACGGTGACGGAGCCACCATTTTTACCCTAGACGTCACGATCGAGTCTGGGAATAAGTGCTATTATCCGATCTTGGAGATCGCGACTGAGATCATCCTCGCCATTTACCAAATCCCTAAAATATTCGACTATGAATCCGGCGCTCAATCCCAATACCAGGCCAGCCAAAACCGCCAGCAGCCTGATTTTCAGTCGAGTCCTGCCGGAAGGGATGGTTGGCAAATCTGGTGGATCGACCAGTCGGATATTATTGCTGATCTCAGCAAAATGGATTTCGGCTTCCATTAATTTAGTGGCCAGCATATTGTACTTTTCCTTAGCCAAGTCAGCGCGATACAGTAAATGGTCAAGTTTGGCGCTCAGCTCAAGATCCTCTATCTGCGCGGTCGGCGTGACGATGTCATGCTTTCTTTTGGCCGCTAACAGCGCGCTTTGAGTGGCCTGATAATCATTTCCGGCTTTATGCAATTGCTGCGAAACAAAGTCCAGTGCCCGGGCAACTTCTTGTTGATTGCTGGTCAGGTTTTCAGCGGAATAGACCCTGATAAATTTCGCTACCAATTCAAACGCCAATGCGGGGTCGTCCGCATAGGAGGCGATTTTTATGATATTCGGTGCGCGCGTTTCAATGATTATCAGATTGGTCTTCCTGATCATATTCAAGATGCGTGTGTGGATAATTTGGGTCGAATCGACAACCGCTGGGTGAGCGGTAGGCATGATCGATTTGATCCAGCCCACTGTCTGAGACAGTGGCCCCGGCCGGGTATAAGCGAGCAGCTTTGATCTGCTCTCAGCGGAGAGCGCGCGGGCCACTTTTCCCGCTATCGCGCTGCCCCTGAGCAGGATGGAATGTTTTTTTAGGTCAACGCTTGCGGGGCGCGATGGAAAAAGGAAAGCGTCCTGATTAAAGGGCATCTTTATAGGAACCTGCTCAATCAGCAAGGTTGCTTTTACTTCATAGATTGGGGTAACGAGAAAACTCACCGCCAGCAATGGCAGGAATGCAGCCATGAAAACAACAGTGATAACCTTGATTCGTTCGCGGAGGACCAACAGTATAAAACGAATATCGAGGGCTTTTTTATCCTCCATATTGTCCAGCTCCGGCCCTTACAAATAGCCGCCGGGTTAGAGTCCGCGCTAAGAATTTTTCTCTAAGCCGGTTGAGCTTTGTGCTCAGACCGTCATCAGTTCTAACATGCAGATTGTTGACGATGATACCTGTGACGGGTGCGCCATGGGTTTTGAACCGGTCAATCGCCTTCTTTACTATCATTTTACGCGATTTCCGAGGGACTACGACGAAATAGATATCATCGACAAGGTCCGCCAGGCAAATGGGATCGATATTCTCCTTATTGGTCATCATCAGTGGGGAAGAATCGATGATAACCGTATCAAACAGACCGCTGAGATGGGCTAGCAGTTGGCTCACCTTTTGATGGGTGAGAAGATGGCTTAGCTCTATTTTTGACAGCCCAGCAGGAATGATGTGCAGGTTTGGGTACTCCGAACTGTAAGTGCAAACTTCCGGCGTGGCAACACCCGCAATTATTTCCGTTACCCCCTGCCCGCTGTGCAGGATGAACTCTTTGTGCAGGGTGGGCTTGCGGCGGTCAAAATCGACCAGGAGCACCGATTTATCACTATTGCGCGCAATATTGCGGGCCAGGTTCGCAGCGATAAATGTCCGCCCGTCGCCCGGATCCGAACTGACCACCAGGATGGTGTGGCCACTGGTCCCTTTAGCCGATTTAATCACTTGGGTCTGAAACTGAGTGAATTCCGCATAGTAAGGATGATTGTAGGGCCGGCTGGAATAGTACATGTTCCTGATCTGTTCCAGCTTTTGAATGATTGTGCGTTTGTCGATGGGCTTGTAAAGCACGCCGGTAGCGCCGCTACTGAGCGATTGATGGGCCAGTTCCCGGTCGTCCTTGGGGACAATAATCAGTATTTCGGAACTGTTGGAATGATACTTGAGAGTATCTAATTCTGACAGTGATACACCCTTGCCGGCCTCAACGATGACAGCCAACGCTTCCGGAGCTGGGCGGGTCGCCTGCAAAGTTTCAATATTTTTAAAAGCCAACAATTCAAAGGAAGAATCCAGATGTTCCTGTAGCGTGGCGGCAGTATCGACATTTGAGCCGATAAAGATAATCCGGGTGTCCTGGAGCTCCTTATTAGCGCTGGCGGCCGGCTTGTACAGACTGCGATAGTGCAGCGCAGCATCAACCAACGGCAGGAGATATTCCTCCTGGACCGGTTTGGTGATATAGTCAAATACCCCGAGTCGCATCATTTTCACTGAATCGGCGACAGAGTTGGAAGCGGTTATCACAATCACGGGTATCGTGGGATGACCTTCCTGGAGCTTCGCAAAGACCTCATCGCCGGATGTCTTCGGAAGCATGAGGTCAAGCAGAATGAGGTCTATATCCTCTGATTCGCAAATTTCCACTGCTTGACGGCCGTCTTCAGCAAGATAGACCTGCTCATGACCCGCTCCATTGAGCAGTGTCTCCAGCAGGAGCCTTGAAGCTGGGTCGTCCTCGATCACCAGGATTTTGCCGGTCTTCGATGGAATCCTGGCCTTCATTTTTTTGCCAGTATCTGCCTGATCGCCGTCGCTGCAAGTACCAACGTAGAAACAGTTGAGGCATTATTTTTGAAGACCTGCCATGATCTGCCTGCAAAGTTTTTACTTATAGCCGGTACGTAGATTATATCGCCGGCGATGATTTTTTCGATTTGATCGAGCCGTCCGGACGATAGCATCGCATTGATATTTGACACGCGCCTGGTTTGAACCCCATCCACAATCCTGTACACTACAACTTGCGTGAGGTCGGCATTCCCTTTTGAGCCCCCTGCAAGTGTGATCATATCCAGAACATTGGCGCCGCGAATATGCTCGATAAAACTGGGGCGCCGCACCTCGCCGATGATTCTGATTTGGTCCGCAACGGTGATCTCCAACTCCGATTTGGGTGGGAACCAGTTGCCAAGGCTCCGTTTCACATCACCCATACGGGCGGTCCGGGGAATAAAAATCGTATCTTTCTGTTGCAATGGAGGGAGCAGGGAACGGTCGCCAGTGGAGTAATATTTAAACAGGTCGACGGGGATCCTGATCATGCCCGTCTCGGATTCGCGCAGCAGGCTGATCTCGCTCATAACGGCGCCATCGGATGCGCCTGCCGCCAATTCAATGGCCTGTTCAATATCATAATGGAGAGGAACCTTGTACCAGCCCGGGTTGGAGACGTGGCCGGAGATACGAATGAAATAATTTGCTGATAGAACGGCAGCGCTGACCGGTGTGCTACCTTTGAGATAGTTGGGTAGACGATCGCTTACCGATCTTTCAAACTCAGTAGCTGTGATGCCTTCGGCCCTGATCAAACCAATGACCGGCAGCCGCAAATTGCCATGAAAATCGATGAAATACGACGCCTGGACATTGTCCTGACCGGGAAGCATCATTAACAATTCATCGCCGGCCCGAAGCAGATCCTGCTCTACTGCCGGTTTTGACTGCACCTGAGCCTGGGTAGCGTTAATTGCGGGCCCGGAGAACAGGGCCAATGCAAGCCAGAATAGCCGGTGATATGTTGCCTTGGTGTGCATGCTTTTATTGAGTGGCATTTACGCTGCGATCTGTTCAGACGACTGCTTGAAAACCTGTGAGGCAACCCAATCAATCGTTTTTTCAAGTCCCTCTTCAAATGTCAGTATGGGCTCATAATCAAGAATTTCCCTGGCCAATGAAATATCAGCGAACGAATGCCTGATATCTCCCGGCCGGGTCGCTGACAGCACGGGCTCGATATCGCTCCCCAGCAGCTCGTTGATGCCTGCTACTAAATCGTCCAGCGTTACCTGGCCGCCCAGTGCGACATTGATCACCCTGCCGTTGGCGGCAGGGGCCGTGGCCGCCAGCAGATTGGCATGCACCACGTTTTCCACAGGGGTAAAATCTCTGGAAATCCCGCCATCGCCATTGATGGTGGGAGCTATCCCAGACAGCATCTGCCGGATAAACAGGGCGATCACGGCCGCGTATTGGGAATTCGAGTCTTGGCGGGGACCGAAGACATTAAAGTACCGCAGGCTTACCGTCTCGAGGCCGTATACTTTGCTGAAGGCGGCGGCATATTGCTCGCCGGTCAGCTTGGTGACTGCATAGGGTGATAATGGATTCGGCAGCATCGATTCGTTTTTGGGCAACGCAGGCGAATCCCCGTAGGCTGACGAGGAGGCAGCATAAACCAAACGCTCGACGCCCGCGTCCCTGGCAGCCAGCAGCACATTAAAGGTGCCGTTGGCGTTATTGATGTGTGTTGTTTTCGGGTCAGCGACTGACCGGGGGACCGAGCCTAAAGCGGCCTCATGGAACACCACGGATACGCCTTTCATTGCTTTTGCGAGCAGCTGTGGATCGTTGATATCGCCAAACATGAACTCAACCTCATGGGCCACGCGGGAAAGGTTTTCCAGGCGGCCTGTCGATAGATTATCTACCACTACCACATGATCTCCCTTTTGGACCAGTTGTTCCGCGAGATACGATCCGATGAAGCCGGCGCCGCCGGTAACCATCACTTTGCGCATTAATTTCTCCTCTCATTTTGAATCTGGTGACGCTGCATCAGGCGATAGATCGTGGCGCGTCCGATGCCCAGTTGTCTGGCTGCTGCGGAAACGTTCCCACGGTTTCGTTTCAAGGCCGACTCAACCGATTCGCGGGTTTGGTCGCCCAGTGTTTTGATCTGATTTTGACGCGTCATTATGCTGATTCCGCAGGAATGGATAACAAGGAACGTGCCAGTCACATTGAGATTCTCCGAATCTTACTTAATATCATATAAAACAATAGATTGCATGGAGTAGACGCCGCCAGGCCCGGACCCTGCCAGCAGCATGGACGACTGTCTCATTGTGAGACAATTTTCAATATGATCCAGGGCAGCCAGCGCCATGTCTCCAGCCATCACGTCGGGAGACGCAGCTGGCACAGAATTTGACCACTCTGGTCACTGAACGCGCATAAGGAACCAGAAATGGATATAAAACAGGACCTGTTGAACAGGATCAAAACCAAGGACCTGGTGGTTGGAATTGTAGGCCTTGGCTATGTGGGTTTGCCCCTGCTGCGCAGTTTTTCAGCAAAGGGATTCCGCTGCATCGGATTCGACCAGGATAAGTCAAAAATTGAAATGCTGCGCTGCGGACAATCCTATATAAAGCATATCCCTGTGGAGCAGATTTACCCGGGCATTAAATCCGGCCAAGTTGAGGTGACCACCGAAAGCGCTAAATTCGGCAGTTGCGACGCCATCCTGATCGCGGTGCCCACGCCGCTGACGGTTCATCGCGAACCGGATATGCAGTACGTAATCGCTACCGCAGAAGCCATCGCGAAACATTTGCGCCCCGGGCAAGTGATCATTCTCGAGTCAACCACATACCCCGGCACGACCAGAGAGGTCATGATTCCCATTTTAGAGAGCAGTGGCTTCAAACTTGAGCGGGACTTCATGGTGGGTTACTCGCCGGAGAGGGAAGACCCCAATAATCCGGATTTTACCAGTGGCAATATACCGAAAGTGGTAGGCTCAACATCTCCAGATGGATTGGAGGTGGTGCAAAATCTATATGATCAGATTGTATCAAAGACGGTACCCGTCCAATCAGTGGAAGTGGCCGAGGCGACCAAATTGATGGAAAACATTTTCCGGGCAGTGAACATAGCATTGGTTAACGAACTGAAGATTGCTTTCGAAAAAATGGGCATAGACATTTGGGAAGTCATTGAGGGATCAAAGACCAAGCCGTTCGGCTTCATGCCATTCTATCCCGGCCCTGGCCTTGGCGGGCACTGCATCCCCATCGATCCATTCTATCTTTCGTGGAAGGCCAGACAATACGGCGTGAATACCCGCTTTATTGAACTGGCCGGTGAGATCAACAGGTCCATGACCGATCATGTGGTGATGCGGGTGATGGAGGCGCTGAGCGATCAAGGCAAGCCGTTAAAGGGCGCCAACATCCATATCATGGGGCTCGCCTACAAGCCGAATGTCGATGACGACAGGGAATCGCCGAGCTATTATTTAATGGAGCAGTTGGAGCAGCGCGGCGCTATCGTCAGCTACCACGACCCTCATATTCCTGTCATCAGGCCCTCCCGTTTATTCACAAAATTTGCCGGCAGGAAATCAGTGAACCTGAATGGCATCCATGATCTGGTCCTCATCGTAACGGCTCACGATGAATATGCGGATATCGACTTTTACGAACTGAATATCCCTGTCGTAGACACCCGGAATATCGTGGCTGGCAAGTCCGACTTGTTCTACAAGGCCTAAGTCGGGATATTCAGGACTTTGTCAATTTTGTGAGTGAGCTCCACGAGCAATTTATCCAATGAGGAGGATTTGATGACAAAATCATCCGCACCGACCTCGAACGCATGGTCGACATGCTTGATTTTTGATCTGCCGGTGAGCATGATCACCGGGATATGTTTGAGTTCGGGGTCGCTTTTGATTTTCAGACAGGCATCAAACCCATCCATTCCGGGCAGCATTACATCCATCAAAACAAGTGTGGGAGGTTTTTTTGCTATCTGCTCCAACCCGGTTTCAGCATCGGGGGCAATTTGAACTATCCATTGTTGCTTCTCAAGATGGATCTTCAGGATGCTTGAGAAATACTCGTCGTCCTCGATGATTAGGATGGTTTTTCTCATGGCATCTTTGAGAGCTGTGGCGTGTTCATCATCCGTTATACCACTAAGGTACAATTCTTTGGCTACTTGTCTCAATCAAAAATCGTTCCATGGATCCTGCCATTATTTGATCAGTCGATTAGAAGCCCAGTATGAGTGGTGAGGGATCGCAGGTATGTGTGAGAAAAGACGTATTATGCGTAACTTATACAGTCACAGTGATTTGTGGCTCGAAGGCAAACTATGGGTGACCATGTGAAACTTGCCGACAAAGATCAGAGTCAGTTACTGGCCTACGCCGAGGACTTGGCCAAGGTCTATGCTTCCGAGAAACAGAAACGTACTCAATTAGAGACCGAAAACAAAAAACTCCGCGCTACCATCGATGGGATCGCAGAGGGGGTGGTCGTTCTCGATTCTGATAGGAGGGTGACAGAGGCAAACCGTGGTTTTTCAAAATTGATCGGCATGCCCATGGACCAATTGATCGGACAGCAGTTTCCTGAGGTTCTACCAACCGGCGCCTGGCGGGAATTATTCGCCGGCCTTGATTGGGATGACCGCCCGGACGGAATCGTGATTGACCTTGAAAAGGATAGACGGCATTTTTTTCGGGTTGCCCGTAGCCCTCTCATCGATAGCGGTAACACCCTCCAGGGGTGGGTCATTACCCTGCATGATGAGACGGAACGCATGCGCACTGAGGTTTTAAAGGACGAATTCCTGTCTCTGGTCTCCCATGAAATCCGCACGCCCATGAATGCCATCATGGGATTCGCCTCCCTCCTTGAAACCAAGCTGGAAGACCGTCTCTCTGAAGAAGAGCACAAATATTTTGGGCTCATCAAGTCCGGTACCAAGAGGCTACTGAATGCTCTGGAGGAACTGATCGAAGCGTCCGAAACGGCTCTTGAAGAACCCCATGAGAGAGCCGATTTCAACTTAAAGGATGTCATTCGTGAAGCCTCCACCTCGATAACCCCTCGATGGCGGAGCGGAGAGGTAAACATTGTTCAAATTTATCCGGAAACGGACTGCATGGTAAGGGGTTATCCAGGGATTATCAGCCGCGCCATTTCTCACTTGCTGGATAATGCGGTCAATTTCTCCCCGGACAACTCCGAGGTCACCATTGAGCTTGTGGATGCCGATAGTTGCTGGGAGGTCCTCATCACTGATCAGGGTGAGGGCATACCACCGGCTCAGCTGGAGAAAGTGTTTGATCGTTTTTACCAGGTGGAGGATCATCATACCCGATCACACGAAGGTCTCGGTCTGGGTCTTTACAATGTAAAAAAGGCCGCTATAGTGCATGGGGGCGAAATAAAACTGGAGAGCGCACCGGGTAAGGGGACCCGAGCCATCCTGCGCTTGCCCAAGCAGCAACCCCTGACTTTTGGCGCCGATTCCCCTGAGTACGCCGCGTTACAACAGGACCTGGCATTGCTGCAGGCCCAGAATATCGCTTATGCGAAGGACCTTGCTGAGACTTACCGGTCTCGCAAACAGGCAACCACGCAATTGGAGCTGACCCGCGACCAGTTGGTGCGCTCGGATAAGCTGGCCTCCATGGGCACGATGGCCGCAGGCATTGCCCACGAGGTGAATAATATGCTCACCCCGATCATGGGCAATGCGTACCTGCTCAGGGAGATTTCCAACGAGGTCACACCCGACATGGAGCGCATGATAGCGAATATAGAGGATGCCAGCAAGCGGGCAGCGGAGATGCTGCGGCAGGTGCTCGACTTCTCAAGAAAAGGTCCGGAAACAGTGGAGCCCATAGATATGGCCGGCGTGGTTAACCGCGTCTTGAGCCTGCTGGAATACCGGCTCCGCAAAGGGCAGGTCCAGGTGCGCAAGGAATACGGGACGGCCCCCATTATCGCCACAGGCAACGCGAAGCAACTCGAGCAGGTATTGACCAATCTCATTATCAACGCTATCGATGCGATGGACGGCGGCGGCGAGCTCGCCGTCAGTATTGATCGGCGGAACAGTGGCGATACGAACATCGTGCTGATCCGGGTTTCCGATAACGGAGCCGGCATCCCGGAGGAGATGCGCGAGTCCATATTCGAGCCGTTTTTCTCTACCAAGGAAGAGGGCAAGGGTACTGGGCTGGGGCTCTTTATCTCCTATGGCATTATTCAAAAGCACGGCGGTGTACTGGAGGTTGAATCTGAAGTCGGGCGCGGCACCACATTCTCCATTAAACTGCCGGCGCCGGAACAGTGAAGAGGCAAAAAATGAATCGCAAATGTCTTGCAGGTAGATCATGAAACCCAGTGGAAAAGAGATTATCAACATCCTCTTAGTGGAGGATAATCCTGTGGATGCCCATCTGGCCCAGGAGCGCCTGAAGCGCTGCCAGATTTATCAATGCAAGACGACACTGGTCGATAGCATGGCTCGGGCTGAAAAACAGTTGGCCAAGGAAATACCCGATGCGATCCTGCTGGACCTGGGTCTGCCGGACAGCGATGGCTTGGAAACCTATTTTAAAATCAGCGAAATTGCGCCGCAAGTCCCGGTGGTAATACTGAGCGCTTTGGAAAATCAGGACCTGGCGATTCAGGCCATATCGAACGGCGCCAAGGATTACCTGATTAAGTCGCCGGACAGCTACCAATATTTGGACCGGGCAATCCGCTATGCCGTGGAAGCGGGATGGGTGGCGCTCAAAATAACTGAAGGCACTGAGAGAATAAAATTAGCCAGCCAAGCCGCTATCCGGTTGTCCGACATCTCAGTTGATGAAGACCTGCATACGCTCATAGCAGAGCAACTCAAGGAACTTTCCGGGGCTATGTTCAGCGGTGTCTCCCGTTTCAATCCTGACACCAGCACCTTTACTCTTCAGGAAATGGCCGGGACACCCAAATTGATGCAGCAGATTTTAAATTCTCTACGAATGCCGCTCATCGGTTTCGAATACAATTTGTCCGATGAAATCATGGCCGCGTTAAAGGCCGGCCATCCCCAGCATGTGGCTGATCTGGTTGAAGGAATGGGCTATGCTGACATACCAAGGACGGTTGTAAAAAAGGCCATAGCCGCCTTGGGAATCGGTGAGATGATCATTATGCCGCTACACTCAAGTGGGCGGCTCGTGGGATTATGCAACAGCGTTTTTGCCCGCAATCAGAAGCCAGGCCAGACGACCATAGAAATTATGGGCATCTTCGCCAGCGCCGCCGCCATTGCGCTCCAGCGGCGCCAAACTCACCGGCAACTGGCAGAGAGCGAGAAGAAATACCGCAGTTTGGTGGAGGGCGGCAACGACGGTATCGTCATTATTCAGGATGGCCTCATCACCTATGCCAACGCCAGAATGGCCGAAATGGGAGGCCGGTCCCCAAAAGAAGTCACCGGGACCCCTTTCACGGATCATATTGCCCCCGAATATCACTCTACGGTGGCTGACCATTATGCAGCGATCATGGCTGACGATGAGGTTCACACAGAGTTCGAGATCCAGCTGCTTTCGCCTCAGGGCCAGCGCACCATGGTCGAGATTAACGTAAGTCTCATCGAACATGGAGGCCAGCCCGCGTTCATGGCTCTCGTCAGGGACATCAGCGAGCGCGAGAAGGCGGAGGAGGCGCTGCGCAGGAAGAACGCGTCCCAGCGATTGCTGCAGATCGTTGCGGTGGCTGCAAATGAGGCGACCGACGTTGAGCAAGCCCTGGCGTCCGTTCTTAAAGAAGTCTGTGATCACACCGGGTGGCCCATTGGTCATGTTTACATCCCGGCAGATGATTCATCCGGCCAGCTCCGGCCCACAACCATTTGGCAACTGCGGCAGCCCGAGCGTTTTGAAGCGTTCAAGCGCGTAACGGAGAAAACCACCTTCGATCCTGGAATTGGTCTTCCGGGGCGGGTGTACTCTTCTGGGAAACCCGCCTGGATTATCGACGTCACCAAAGACACAAATTTCCCACGGGCCCAACTGGCCACGGACATCGGCGTCAAAGCCGGTTTCGGATTCCCGGTGCTGGTCGGCACTGAGGTTGTGGCTGTATTGGAGTTCTTTTCCCCCGAGGCGGTGGAGCCTGATCAGACCCTTTTGGATATCATGGCCAATGTGGGCACCCAACTGGGACGGGTCTTCGAGCGTCAGCAGGCCATTGACAAAACAGAAGCGGTGGCCACTGAGCTGCGCCAGCTCATCGAAACGGCCAACGCCCCCATCATCGGCATCGACAGGGACGGCATGGTGAACGAGTGGAACCAGTCGGCCGAGGCCATGACGGGCTTCACCAAGGATGATGTCATGGGTTACGACCTGGTGGAGACCCGCATCAGCGAGGACTACCGGGAGGCGGTGAAAAATGTGCTGGATAAAGCGCTCCAGGGTGAGGAGACCGCCAACTACGAGTTTCCAATGTTTACCCGCCAGGGCGGGCAGGTCAAGATTCTGCTCAGCGCCAGCACCCGCCGGGACGTGGACGGAAACATCGTGGGCGTCCTGGGTATCGGCCAGGATATCACCGAACTGGATAAATACCGGGCCGGTCTGGAGCAGATGGTGGAGGTACGCACGGCAGAGCTGAACCTCGCGCTGACTGAAACTGAACTGGCCCGTGGCCGCATTGATGGTATCCTCAAATCCATCGGGGACGGTCTGATCGTGACCGACCTGCACAACCGCGTTGTGCTGATGAACCGGGCGGTGGAAGATATGCTGGGGGTGCGTCTGAGCGAAGTGCTCGACCAGCCCATCGAACTGGCCATCAAAGAAGCATCGTTGCGGGAGCAAATCGTAACGACCCTTGGGAAAAAGATGACAGGCTACAGTTTCGACTTCGAACTGCCTGATGCGGAATCGGAACATCCGCGCATCATGCGGGCACGAACGTCGGTCATTTTCAATCGGGATGGCCAGCAGAGCGGCATTATCACCATCATCCACGATGTGTCCCACGAGCGGGAGGTGGACCGCCTGAAAACGGAATTCATCTCCACGGCTGCCCACGAACTGCGTACGCCGCTGACCTCTATCCAGGGCTTCTCGGAAATTCTCATGACGCGCGACGATCTGGAGGATGGCGAAAGGATAAAGTTCCTTGGGCACATCAACCGCCAGGCCAGCGCACTGACCGATATTGTCAACGACCTGCTCGATATCTCGAGAATCGAATCGGGTCGGGGATTTGCCCTGAACCTTTCCGAGTGTGACGCCGGCGCCGCCCTGCGATCCGTAGTCGAGCCGTTCATGTCGCGCTCAAAGCGCCACAGTTTCAAGGTGAGCCTGCCGAAGAAATCGCAACAGTTGATTGTCGACAAGGACAAAATGGCACAGGCCCTCGAGAACCTGGTCAGTAACGCGGTCAAATATTCGCCGGCAGGGGGCGAGATAAAAGTGAGTGGCAGAGTGAAGCAGGGCTGGTACGAGATCATTGTGGAGGACGCCGGCATAGGTATGACCGCAGAGGAGTTGGACCACATTTATGACAAGTTCTACCGGGCCAACAGCAGCGATATCGCCATCGAGGGGACAGGACTTGGAATGAGCATTGTGAAGGCTATCGTCGATGCACACGGTGGTAAAATCGCTATTATGAGTGAGGCTGGCGCCGGGACGAAGGTGACCGTCTCTCTTCCCATCCCCGTTGACGGACCCTCTGGGGATGAGATGACAAAGGAGATGGAAGGCAATACCAAACTGGATGCGGTCTGAAGCCGGATTGAACGGCAAACGAATTTCACGAAGGAAACAAAACTGATGAAAACCGTCCTGATAGTCGATGACAAAGTTGAATTACGCGACCTGGTTGAGGTGACCCTCCGGGGCGGCGATTACCGCATCCTGCAGGCAGAAAATGGCGCTCAGGCGTTGGACCTCGCCAGAGCGGAGGCGCCAGATCTCATGTTGCTTGATGTCATGATGCCGGGCGGCAAAGATGGCTTTGAGGTCTGCGCAGAGTTAAAGAGTGATCCGGCCACGGCGGGCATCACTATCATCATGCTGACGGCGAGAGGACAGGAGATTGACAGGGCGAGAGGGAGCGAAGTGAAAGCGGACGGCTATTACACGAAGCCATTCAGTCCTTTGGAACTTCTGCAAAAGGTAGAAGAATTGCTGGGCGATTAGCTCCACTGCCATGACCGCCATAATTTCACAACCATGTGGACCGGTTCGGCCACGCCCATCTCGTGAACGAAATTGCTCAGTCGCGCTACCCTCAGGGGCCGGGGACACTGTTAATGGGATAAGGACTGCAAAGGGGGAGCGCAAATGGCTGAGTTACAGGACCTGAACGAAGACATTATTGAGAAATTGCGCAAAATAGGTGGCGATAAATTCGTCGATGAAATGTTTGACCTCTTCCTCGAACATGTGCCCGCTAAAGTTGCGGCTGCCGTTGCTGGCGCAAATGCGGGCGACTTCGCCGTGGTTGAGGCGGCAGTACACTCGGTAAAATCGAGTTCGGGAAATATCGGGGCCGAACGGGTCTTTGATATTGCCGGCCGGATTGAAATGCTCGAGGCCTCGGAGGTGGAGAAATCTCTGCCGCCGTTAATCATTGAACTTGAGGGTGCATTCAGCAGATTGCGTGGAATATTGGAGAAGGTCGAGAAGGGGACGAAAGCATGAAACAGATTGGCCTGGTTGAGGATAATCCTGATAACCGGTTATTGATACAGGCGATGCTCGAGGACATTTATCAGATCAAGGAGTTTGGATCGGGGGCAGCGGCCTTGGCCGCTTTCACCCGGAGTAAACCTGACTTGGTACTCCTGGATATTTCTATGCCTGACATGGATGGGCCTGAGGTATTGCGCCGTATCCGGGCGGACGATGATCTGAAGGACCTGCCCGTGATCGCCCTGACCGCCCACGCCATGGCTGGCGATCGGGAAAAATACCTGCAAATGGGCTTCGACCACTACCTGACAAAACCCATCCTGGACGAAGATATCCTGATAGAAGCGATCGAAAGCCTACTTAAATGACCGTGCGCCGCGCAAATCACGGTGTGTGGAATCGTCCTTCCCAAGCAGGGAATTTGGCTATCGCTCCAAGATAATGCCGCATATGGATATTAAAGTTATGGATGGATTTTAATCAGGATTGGATGTGCGATGATGGATATGAATACGAATCAGGCCGTGGTCAAGTACAGGATAGGAACTTATGTTGGCCTGGGAGTCTTTCTCTTTGCGGGGTATATACTGCTTCTCGAATCGACCTGGGTAGGGAACAAGCAGATCCATACCCTGATGGAGCTCCTGGCCACATTTCTCGCCGCCATGGTGGGGACCTTAGCGTTAGTCCGCTACTACTCCCAGAAGGATAACACGTTTCTTCTCATCGGCGCCGCATTTGTGGGAACGGCCCTGCTGGACGGCTATCATACGGTTGTCACGTCAACTTTTTTTGATTTCTATTTCCCCTCGCCGGCGCCTTCCCTCATCCCCTGGAGCTGGAACGCCTCGCGAACCTACCTGTCCATATTTATGCTGCTGAGCTGGGTGGCCTGGCGGAAGGAAAATATCAAAGGTGAAGAGGGGCGCGTTCGCGAAATCGCCGTTTATGCCGGAATGGGCATTTTGACCCTGGCGTTCTTTATCTTTTTTGCCTTCATTCCGTTGCCCAGGGCCTATTACCCTGAATTCATTTTCGGCCGCCCCGAAGAGTTTATATCGGCGGCGTTTTTTCTCATGGCCTTGATCGGGTATTATAGAAAGGGGGCCTGGAAAACCGATGTTTTCGAGCATTGGGTGGTGCTGTCCCTCATAGTCGGTTTCTTGGGACAGGCCATATTCATGTCCTCGTCTTTCCAGTTATTCGATACGATGTTTGACCTGGCCCACCTGCTTAAGAAGGTCAGTTACTTCGCGGTACTGACGGGACTGTTCATCAGTGTTTACACCACCCACAAGACCGTCTACCGGCAGCAGGGGGAATTACTTAAGGAGGTGGCAGACCGCCAACAAGCGGAGGCGGTGGCGCGGGCAACTTCTTCGCGCCTCTCCTCGCTCATCGAAAATCTCCACGCCGGCATACTTGTCGAAAATAATTCGAGGCACATTGCCGTTGTCAATCAACCTTTTTGTGACCTTTTCGGAATTCCGGCGGCGCCGGCAGTTTTACTGGGGACCGATTGTTCCAACGCCGCTGAAGAGTCTAAGCACCTGTTTATTGATCCGCAGGCATTCGTTGAACGAATAGATCAAATCCTGCAGAAGCGCGAGATCGTTACTGGCGAGCTACTGTACCTCGTTGACGGGCGCACGTTTGAGAGGGACTATGTGCCCATTTTTGTCGGAGATCTATACGAGGGACATGCCTGGCAATATGTGGACATCACTGAGCGCAAAAAGTCAGAAGCCAAAATGCAGGATTATGCCCAAAAGTTGGAGTGGACGAACATAGAGATATCCGACGCTTTGACAAAGGCCGAGGAGGCGACCCAAGCGAAAAGTGCGTTCTTGGCCAGCATGAGCCATGAATTGCGAACTCCGCTGAATTCAATTATAGGGTTTGCCAACGTTCTCCAAAAGAACAAGGCCCAAAATCTGAATGATAAAGAATTGAAATATCTGGAACGCTTGACCGTCAATGCCACCGACCTGCTCAACCTGATTAACGACATCCTCGATATATCGAAAATAGAAGCAGGGGAGATTGCTCTGGACGAGACGGCCATCAATTTAGGTGAGCTAATTCACGAAACAGTTGACCAGCTTAAAGGCCATGCCAGGGTCAGAGAAACGAAATTCATTGTAGAATTACCTGAGGATGTAGCGCCGCTCCGCACGGATAGGACGAGATTGAAACAGATCCTAGTCAACCTGATAGGCAATGCTCTGAAATTCACTGATCATGGCACAGTGACTGTGAGTGTGGAGGCGAATCCTGATACTCACGCGGTGAAGAATATCCATGTTAGAGATACAGGCATAGGGATACCGGCTGATCGTCTCGAAATGATTTTTGAGGCATTTCAACAGGCGGATAATAGCATTGCCCAAAAGTACGGCGGCACAGGACTGGGCCTGGCCATATCAAGGCGCATATGTCAGGCCATGGGCTGTCAACTGACCGTTGAAAGCGAGGAAGGATTAGGGAGCACTTTCACAGTTGCATTCCAAAACGAGGGGGAGTAAGAATATTGGATCACCTATTATGTCCACGGCTGAAACCTTGATCATCACACGCCCAAATGGTCATAAAGCAGATTTGCCAAAGACGATCTCTGCCGAAATACTTTTTTTTGTCCTGAGTTCGAGATGATCCGGCGAGCAGCATCCCCAGACTTGGCCAATGTGATTTTGTTTTACCTTTAAACCGGTTGCAAACCGACGACATCATGCTAGTGAGCAACCTCATGGGCCATCGCAACATTGAGACCACCATGATCTACACGAAATTTCTGCCCTCCCGGCTTGCCCGGCGTAACAACATGAAGACGGGCTGACCGAGGACTTCCCCGGCCTTACAGCCTACAGGAGCGAACACTAAAAG
>SCKI01000023.1 GCA_004124295.1 Fidelibacterota bacterium | reverse complement strand
CACCGCCAGCAGCGCAGCAAGGCCATGACCACCTCGGTGCTGGACGACATTCCCGGCATCGGACCCCAACGCCTGCGGGCGATCTGGAAGGCCTTCGCCAACCTGGGAGAGTTGGGCGAGGCGGATGCGGCAACCATCGCCGACCGGGCTGCTATTCCCCTGGCCGTGGCCGAGGCAGTGCGCGAAAGGGCCGCGAATATCAACCGGAACTAATACATTATGAGGAACGGATCATGCACACGACTGCCCGGTATTTCATAAAGACGGCCTTCATGTTTTTTGCATTGGGGCTGCTTACGGGGCTCTACATGTACGGCGCGAAGGTGTTCGGCTGGTTCATCCCGGCAACCCTGATCTCCGCACACACGCACGTGATTCTGATGGGCGGCATGCTGCTGATGATCCTGGGTGTTGCCACCTGGTTTTTCCCCCGGCCCACAAAGGATGACACGCGCTATAATCCCAAGGCCGTGATGCTGTTTTTCTGGTCCTTTACCCTGAGCACCCTGACGCGATTTATCGTGGAGGTATGGATGGGCGTCACCGGCGATTTCGGCATGTTGCCATTGGGATTTTTCGTGGCCGGTGTGCAGGTGCTATCCACGATCGGGCTGATATTTCTACTGTGGAGCCGCATCCGGCCATCTGGCAGCCAGATCAGGGAGGCCAAGGGGGAGCGGTTTTAGGGGGCGGTAAGGGCGATCTATTTTGGCAAATCAGCCTTGATTACAGTGCAGCATCTGGGAATCACCAAGATATGCGACTTTGTAGATAAGCCGTCTCAATCGGTCGGTCGATAATCGCGAGCATCGATGCAATTTTCGTAAGTTGCTCGGTCGATCTTAATCCATTCAGTTGAATTAATGCCTCTAGTATTATTGTAAGTGGGACTAACGGGGAATGCGCTGGCCACTTTAATCCATCGTTTTTGCTCATGGGATATGAGACGAATTTCATCAGCTACTTCGGAGAGGTCTTGATCCTGGCTGAAAATCAATGCGACGTCATACGCTTTACGAAGGCCTAGGCGAACCACGTCAAGGGCCAATCTAACATCAATGCCTTTCTCAGTGCTCACCAAGGTTGTGTGCTCGGAGCCATCAGGTAGTTTGATCTTCTGGTTTCGGTACCGAAGCGGTCGTGAGAAGGTATTAACCTTATTTCGACCCATATGGGCCAATTTATTGCTCCAGAATTTGTGCCAGAATTCATTATCCGACATATTCGGAACACCGGTGTAGAAATTTACTTGATTCAGTTGCCATCCCTTGGCCAGGCAGATTGCTTCAGCAAGTTTTTGGGGATCATAGTTCGGAAATGAGTAGCCGAATGCATATTTTGCCGCCCAAAACAGATTTTGGCCATCAAAAAAGGCAATGACACGTTTGGTATTTGGTTCATTCGGCATAGAATGACATCACGGCAAAAACAAAACCCCGCCCGAGGCCTTGCGGCGAGTCAGACGGGGAGCAAATAATTGCAATACCAATTTGAGTTGAACTTAATGGGAACGGAAATGAATCACCACTTTTATTTATCCGAGGTCAGAATGGCCAATATAGCAACCTGGAGCTACATATCCGTAGCCGCATCCGGCCGCTGGGGCACCAACTGCGGGAGGCCGGGGGGAGCGGTTTTAGGGGGCTGCCCACCCTTCACTTGCCCGCCGCAGCTCAGGCGGCGGACGGTTTGGTGAGCACCTTGACCCCCTCCAGCCGGGTCCATTTCCTGGCCCGGCCCAGGTCGTAGGACTGCTGCAGGTCCAGCCAGTACTCCGCTGTGGTGCCGAACGCCCTGGAGAGGCGCAGGGCCATATGAATGCTCACGCCGGAGTGGCCGTTGATCAGCTCGGAAAACGTCTTGCGGGTCACCCCCAGGGCGTCGGCGGCGTCAGTCACCGTCAATTCAAGCGGATCGAGATAGGTTCCTTTGATCACTTTGCCGGGGTGGGTGGGGTCTTGCGTAGCCATGATATCCCTTTCAACAGATATGGAAGTTACCCTGCAATATAACGTGTAACGTTACGGGTTTCAAGCAGGAATCCTGCTGGGGCGGTGTTGAACTTGGTTTATCGGCTGCCTGCCGCTGTTAGACGGCCCGGCGTGAAATTATAGCGATCGCCCAGACCACCAGCAGCAGGCCGAGCCACTCAGCGGAAACCAGGTGCCAGTAGCCTTGCCGGGCGTCCCCGATCAACCCCATGATCGTCCAGGGAACATAGAGCAGGGCGAGGATCACCAACGGCCAGCGCCGGCCTTCCCGGAGGCCGAACCATGCCGTCAGTGTCCCGGCGGCGCCGAGAGCCAAAAACAACGGCGCGAGCCAGCCGTAGCTCTGCGGTATCAACTGCGCCAATCGGAGGCCCGCGATGATGAGGCCGGTGGCCATAAAGAGCCACCCCACACTTACCAGTACCCACTTCGCCGTCAGGGAACGGCCGTCCAGCTCATTCACCCGATTTGGCCTGCCACATCTTCACGGTCGTCAAACGATTATTTTCGATGATACATGCCAGGCCGTTTGAACCCCATACGGTGTCTGTACCCATACCAAATTTCATCATCTGACTCAATCAATCATTAACCTCAAGATATAATATATTATCGTGATTAGTCAGGATTTGATTTCGCTGGCGCGCTCCCAGTAAAAACGCCAATTAACAGGTATTGAGAAAGATGACTTCTCAGTATGGATGAGTCGCCACCCTTGATCATTCATTTCAGTAATATGCTGTTTAATTGTTTCAGTTCTGCCAGACTCAGACTGAAATCCCAAGCCAAAATATAGACCAGTAACGGTATTATTCATGATGCTGCCTAACGTTTACGATAACCCGTTGAAAACGCGTGTAAAAACTTAAGTTTACCAAATTCACTATCCCCGTTGGTGGCTGGGTCGATTGCGAGTTCGGGTGCCTACCGAAACTAATGCTAGATATCCTTTTTTGTAACCTCTGCTTCATTTCGCAATTTGTTCTTTTTTTGTTCCTCCATACGGCTCAAAACTGATAATTCTGTGTATATAACATTCACAAAACCACTACCTAACGAAATCTTTATTTCCCTGTTTCCATTTATCCAAAAGAAATCCTTGGTATTAAATAATATGCTCGATTTCTCAATAGGGACACCAAATTTTTCCATATAAATCATTGCTAAGTTGTATAATAGACTTTCGCTGCTCGTTTGAAGCAATTCATAACTGCCGCTGCCACCTAAATCCTCCATCACATCGTAAGGCTCCACCCTCATTTTAAATTTATATAGCATATTGTTATGGTATATTGGTGAGAATGTTGCATACCCGTTATTGAAATCATATTCATCAAATACGAATTCATATGTATATCTTCTTTTATCATCCAGAGTAATTTTCCCATGCTCTTTTTTCAATTGCTCAAACTTGGCGTTAACATCATTCTCGCTATCGCCAAATTTAAATATCAAGAAAATATCATCGTTTATCACGCCACTATTTAATTCCTGTTCGACTCTATTTTCATACTGCATTTTAGATTTATTATTCTTTAGGGCATCAGTGTCACACCCCAAAAGCGAGAGAAAGAAAGAGCCGGCAAGGATTTTCTTAGAGACATTCATTAGGAATATTTAGTTATGCACCCCAACGACTATATTATGAAGAAAGAAACCAAGGCAATGATGTCTGATGCGGTGTAGACACCTGTTCCGGAATGTAAATCCCTCTTTTGACTATTCCAACAACGCTTAGCGTTTGGATCAATGGCGCCTGCATCATTTACCTCTACCTCAACCCTCCAGCGCCGCCCCGCCCAGCACCTCCAGCGCCGCCTCGTGCAGGTGACCATTGCTCATCAGCACCCGTGAGCCGTCGAAGGGCAGCGCTTCGTCCGACCAGTCGCTGGTGCGGCCGCCCGCCTCCCGGCAGATGAGGTCCCCGGCGCAGATGTCCCACGGCTTCAGGGCCGCCTCGTAGAAAAAGTCGAACCGCCCGGCGGCCACATAGCAGCAGTCCAGGGCCGCGGCGCCGAGACGGCGGCCCCCCTGGCAGCGGTTGTAGAACTCGTGCCACAGATCGAAGCTGCGCTGGAACACATCGTCCCGGCTGTAGGGGAAGCCGGTGACAAACAGGGCCTCCTGGAGGGCATCGGTTGCGCTGACATGGATGGGCTCGCCATTCAGGGTCGCGCCGGCGCCGGAACGGGCGGCATAGAGTTCGTTCTGGGCCGGATTGTAGACCACCCCGACCTCCGTGCGGCCATCGATCTGCAGGGCAATGGAGACGGCGAACAGGGGCAGTCCGTGGACGAAATTGGTGGTGCCGTCCAGGGGATCGACGACCCACCGGCAGGTCGCCTCGGAGACTGTGCCGGTGTGGCTCTCCTCGGAGATAATGTGGTGGCCGGGGTAGCGCGCGGTGATGGCCGCCAGGATGGCCTTTTCGCTGGCCAGATCGGCATCGGTCACCAGGTCCACGGTCCCCTTGTGGCGGACCTCCAGCACCTGGCCGAAATGTGCGCTGATAATCCCGCCGGCTTCGACAGCCAGACGGGAGGCGAAGTCGAGGGCTTCGGCTGGATCAATCCCGGCAGTCATGGTTCAAGGGTCGCACCGGGCGCTGTTTCATGCCGGAAGCGGCCTAACTGCTGCCCTGCTGCTCCAGGTATTCGCGGTAAGTTATATGGTCCCGGCTGAAATATTCGGCGCTGAACTTCTTGAGCGTGCCGGTAAGCAGCACCACCCCCAGCAGGTTCGGCATGGTCATCAGCGACAAGGCGATATCGCCAATGTTCCAGACAAAAGCCAGCGGCAGGACGGCCCCGAGAAAGGTGAAGCCCACATAAGCCCAGCGGTACGGCTTGACGGCCTGGGGTCCGATGAGGTAGGTGATCGAGCGGTCGCCGTAATAGCTCCAGGCCACGATAGTGGTGTAGGCGAACAGCAAAACCGAAGTATTGACGATGACGGTACCGATTTGCGGGGCGAATGCGAAGCCGGTCCGGAACGCTTCCAGGGTCAGGGCGGCGCCGGTGGCCGTGGTGGACTCCAGAACGCCGGTGGAGATGATGGCCACGCCGGTCATGGTGCAGATCACCAGGGTGTCAATGAAGGGGCCCATCATGGCCACGACCCCTTCCCGCACCGGCTCCTTGGTCTTGGCTGCGGCATGGGCGATGGGGGCCGAACCCTGTCCCGCCTCGTTCGAGTAGAGTCCCCGGCGGATACCCCACATCATGACTGTGATCAAGCCGCCGACGCCTGCCTCCAGGGAGAAGGCCCCGCTGAATATGCTCGCGAAGGCCGGACCAATGGAACCAGGGTTGGAGAATATCACGAATAGTGCCCCGCCAACATAGAGCAGGGCCATGGTCGGCACCAGCCGGCTGGCCACGGCGGCGATACGCCTGATGCCACCGATGATGACCAGGCCGACGAAAAAGGCAATCGTGACCCCGGTAAGCCAGGTGGGGATATTGTAGCCCAGGCCGGTCTGGGCAATGGTGTTGGCCTGGTTCATATTGCCGGTGAAAAACGAGCAGGTGACGGCCAGGGTGGCGAAAATAATCGCCAGCGGCTTCCATGACGCCCCCAGGCCGCGCTCGATATAATACATCGGGCCGCCGCTCACCGAGCCGTCTTCATGGACCTCCCGGAAGTTGAGGGCCAGCGTCGCCTCGGCGAATTTGAGCGCCATGCCGAAGACGGCGGTAACCCACATCCAGAACAGGGCGCCGGGTCCACCCCACCGCAAGGCCAGGGCCACGCCGGCGATATTGCCGATGCCGATAGTGGCCGACAGGGCCGCCGACAGGGCCTGGAAGTGGGTGACATCCCCTTCGTCCTCAGGATTGTCGTACTTGCCGCCGACGACCTCAAAGCTGTGCTTCAGTTTGCGCAGCTGGATCCAGCGCAGGCGCAGGGTGACAAACAGACCGGCCCCCAGCAGGACGGGGATCAGCAAAATGCTTATCCAGTCGCTCGCTGCTGCGGTTATCTCATTCAATGTTTGAGCAAAAGTCATGACTGCTCCCGTAAGAATTAATCGGGGAATTGGACCGTATCACCTACCGCGGTGGTTCAAAATTGACAGTACCGGTTAAACGAAGGCCGAACCTACCGCGACAGGCGGCCTGCCCACAAGTGAAAAGGGGCTGGGGGTGCTGGCCGCCGGGCCGCATATGCGCAGGCAATTCTGCCCAGGCCACGGGGTAGGATTGTGCCCGGATTATCTCTATATTTGGGCCGATCATCACGACGGACACATGCCAGAATCAACTAGCCGATCAGGTGCCTTTTTCGCCGAGCTCCGCCGCAGGAGGGTTTTCCGGGTGGCTGCCTTTTACGGCGGTATCGCCTTTGTCATCGTGCAGATTATTGACGGCACATTCGAGGTGATGGGCATCCCGGCCTGGGTCAGCCGCCTGCTGATCACACTGCTGGCCCTCGGCTTCCCCGTGGCCATGGGGCTGGCCTGGGTCTTCGACATCACGCCGGAGGGGATCGTCAGGACTGTGGGCCGTCCTACCGGCAAGCCGGGCACCAGCAACCGGGCGCTAATTGCCGTGACCATTGCAGCCATCGCCTTCGGCATCTGGGGCTGGATGCGGGGCGGGGGCTATGAAGGCGCTACCACGGGGCCGGTTTTTATCAATTCGGTGGCCGTGCTGCCGTTCTCGGTGCAGGGGAGCGACGATTTGAAATACCTGGGCAATGGCATGGTGGACCTTTTCAGCACCAAATTGGATGGCGCCGGAAG
>SCKI01000018.1 GCA_004124295.1 Fidelibacterota bacterium | reverse complement strand
AGCTGCGCCGCCGGCGGGTCTTAACTCACCCCGGTCACTGCGTGACTCCCCCTCTCTTTAAAGAGAGGGGGCTGGGGGGTGAGTTCGGCCTCTGCGGCAGATTTGCCCGATAGTCCTCGCTGGCCCTGGCGCCAGGCTTTCTCGCTAGACGGCCACCCGGCCAACCTTCCCGCCTAACTTTACGTCAACATTAGGAACCCTATCCCGAAAGGATACGCATGATTCGTTCCCCACTAGGCAATGCGCTGATCATTATGGCCCTGTGCGCCGCGCCGGTCATGGCCCAGGAGGAGACCCTTGCCGTAGCCAGCCGGGCCGGCGCACTGAAGGTCTTCCTCGATTGCCAGACCCGCTGCGATGAGGACTACATCCGCCGTGAAGTCGGTTTTGTGAACTATATGCTCGAGCGCCAGGAGGCCGATGTCTACATCCTGATCACTTCCCAGCGCACCGGCGCCGGCGGCCGGAGATACAACATCAACATGATCGGGCAGGGACCCTTCGCAGGCCGGGCCGACACGGTGTATGCCGTCACCTTGGCCGACGACACCGACGACCAGCAGCGCACCAAGATGATCGCCGCCATCAATCTGGGGCTGGTTCCCTATGTCCTGGGCACCCCCCAGGTGAAATATCTCAGCGTCATTTACAACGCCCCGGCCCTATCCGCGGATGCGCCCGATCCCTGGAACAACTGGGTCTTCGACATCCGGGGTAATATGTACAGCAACGGGTCCTCAACGAACCGGTCCGCTTGGATGCAGGCCTCGGTCTCCGCGCGGCGGGTTACCGAAGACTGGAAATTCCGCACGCGGGCCTCACGCTCACTCTCCCTTTCAGAGTATGACCTCCTCGATGCAGACGGCGATATCGACACGACCTATGTCTCCCGGGTGACCAACGTGCGCAGCAACTTTCTGCTGGTGAAGAGTGTGGGGGAGCAGTTTGCTATTGGGGCCAGGGGACAGGCCAACGCCTCCAGCTTCAATAATACCGATCTGTCGCTGGCCTTCCGGCCGGCCATCGAGTATAACCTCTATCCGTACCGGGAGTCGAGCCAGCGCGATTTCCGCTTCAACTATTCCGCCGGCGTGGAGTACCGCCAGTATGCTGACAGCACCATTTTTGACAAGCTGCAGGAGCTGCTCTTTGACCACCAGCTCAATATTGAGATCCAATTCGTGCAACCCTGGGGCCGGCTGGAACTCGAGTTCAATTTCAACCAGTACTTCCACGACTTGAGCAAATATCGCTGGTCATTGCAGCCGGGAATCGACCTGAAGGTCGCCAAGGGGCTATCGGTGCGCTTCGACGGCTCCTTCACGCAGGTCCGCGACCAGCTTCATCTGCCCAAGGGGGCGTTGACCGCCGAGGAGCTGCTGCTGCGCAATACCGATCAGGCGACGACCTTCCGGTTTTACTTCTCCGCCGGCCTGAGCTACAACTTCGGCTCGCGGTTCAACAATGTGGTCAACGACCGCTTCTGAGAGGCGGCAGGCCACTTCAATAAGGATCTGAAACAACCCGGTTGATAGGGCGATGTCAATTCCGGGGCCTGGCCGGGCTTAACCCGCCATACTTATTTCCTGCTCATTCGAAGCCCTGCTGAACTAACTCCTAGTGCTGATTACTAATATCCCGTAAATTATTGATAGTTGATGATTTACCGGTACTAAGCAGGTAATTGATGTTGTCCATGCGTAGGCCTGATCCAGAGGAATATGACCCATGCGTAAAACCAAGCTAACCACAACCAGCGGCGCCCCCATTTCCGATGACAATACCAGTGTCAGCGTCGGCGAGAGAGGCCCATTGACCTTTGACAATCATCGCCTGTTCGGGAAGTTGGCTCACTTTAACCGGGAGCGAATCCCGGAGCGCGTGGTGCATGCCAGAGGCTATGGCGCATTTGGCACATTCAGGCTGACCAAGAGCCTCACGGACTACAGCGTCGCTGATTTTCTTCAAACGGTCAATCAGGAGACCAAGGTATTCGCTCGCTTTTCGACTGTCGCCGGGGGGCAGGACTCATCCGATACCGTGAGGGATGTACGCGGATTTGCAGTGAAATTCTATACCTAGGAAGGCAACTGGGATATGGTCGGCAACAACACTCCCGTGTTCTTCCTGCGCGATCCGCTGAAGTTTCCCGATTTTATTCATTCACAGAAGAAGGACCCGCGTACCAACCTTCCCGATCCGGCCAATCACTACGAATTCTGGTCCAATCATCCCCAGTCTCTGCATCAGATCACCATCCTGATGTCCGATCGGGGTATCCCGGCCAGCCTGCGGAACATCAATGGATATTCATCGCATACGCTCAGTTTTTGGAATGCCGAGGGAGTACGTTATTGGGTCAAGTGGCATTTCAAAACCAACCAGGGCATCAAGTGTCTCAGCGCTGAAGAGGCCAGCCGGAAGCCGGCCAACTTTCATCAGCAGGACCTGGTGGATGCTATTGATAAAGGCCAATTCCCCGGTTGGACCGTGAAAGTTCAGATCATGACCACAGCGGAGGCCAAAACCTACCGGATCAATCCCTTTGATCTGACGAAGGTCTGGGCTCATAAGGATTACCCCCTCATTGAGATAGGCCAGATGGAACTCAACCGCAACGTGACCAACTACTTTGCCGAAACCGAGCAGGCTGCCTTTTCGCCCAGCAATCTGGTGCCAGGCATCGGCGTGTCCCCCGACAAGATGCTCCAGGCCCGGTTGCTGGCCTATCAGGATGCCCACAATTACCGCATCGGCGCGAATGCGAACCAGCTGCCGATTAATGCGCCTATTGCCGCGGTCAACCATTACCAGCGTGATGGGGCCATGGCGGGTGGTTCCCTTTCGAGTGGCGGTCAAATGAACGCAGACCCGGTCAATTTCTACCCCAATGACCGCGGCGAATCGGGTGCTCCGGTCCCCGATGCTTCGGTTGCAGAGCCTCCCATGCCCATCGAGGAGGAAGCCTGGATCAAGACCTATAACACCATTGATGACAATCACTACGAGCAGGCCGGCGATCTGTTTCGCATCATGAGCGCCGGACAAAAGGAGCAACTGGCGGGCAACATCGCTGGGGGCCTGTCCCAAGCGACGCCTTCGGTTCAGGCGCGCATGCTGGAGCAATTTGCGCTGGCCGATCCCGATTATGCGGACCTCGTCAAGAAGGCGATGGGCAGCTAAATTGAAGCACCGCTGACCCCGGAAATCTGCCGCCAGGGGGGCATGTCCCCGGGGTCATCGCTCCCGGCGTTCGATCATCTATTGAAAATCCAGGGGACCGCTGTTTACCTGGAGCCCTGTGTCACGCCGTTACGCTCGCCATCGCCAGCGGGGTCCCATCCGGTGGCCGGGCCGGCCAAAATAATCAAGCGCCCAGCAGGCTGCGCAGCATCCAGGCGGTCTTCTCATGCACTTCCAGCCGGCGGGTCAGCAGATCGGTGGTCACTTCGTCCCGGCCCTTTTCCGCCGCCGGGAAGATTCCCCGGATGGTGCGAATCAACGTCTCGTGGCCGGCCACCAGGTTGGCAATCATTTCCTCGGCCGCCGGCACACCGCGCTCCTCCGTGATCGAGGTCAGCTCGCCGAAGGCGCCGTAGCTTCCGGGAGCAAACGCCCCCAGGGAGCGGATACGCTCGGCCACCAGATCAACCGCCGCCCATAGTTCGGTGTACTGCTGCTCGAACATCAGGTGCAGGGTCTGGAACATGGGTCCGGTCACGTTCCAGTGATAGTTATGGGATTTCAGGTAGAGCATATAGGTGTCGGCCAGCAGAGTTTTCAGCTGCTCGGCGACGGCCTGGCGGTCGCTCTCGGAAATACCGATATCAATACTCATGTTCGGATTCCTTCATTTTGGGCAGCCTGGCTGCATGTTTCACAGATGCCGGTCAGTTCGATCCGGGCTTCATCAATTCGGAATGGATAGCGCTCCTTGGCCTGTGCGATGACGGCGGTCGGGTCCAGGGGGATGTCGGTCAACCGGCCGCAGCGGCTGCAGTGAAAGTGGTCGTGGCGCTCAAGATTCCCATCGTAGCGCAGCTGCCGCCCATCCTGCACGGCCTTGAGATGGCCGGCGTCCAGCAGTTGTTTCAGGTTTCTGTAGACGGTGGCCAGACTGATGCCGGGGATTTCCTCCCTGACCTGCAGATAGATCCAGTCAGCGGTGGGGTGATCCGGCGCTGTCTCAACAACTTTCTGGATAGCGACACGTTTAGGGCTTCGATTCATTCATTGGGCTCCATTACCTGCCTGGAATGTAGCCATTATCAGGAATAATAACAAGACTTATTATCATGTTTATATTGGGCCTGTCCCCAGTGGAACTCTGCCTATCAGAACGTGGCCCTCCGGGGCTCCCGGAAAGGAGCGACTGACGGATCGGAGCCGCCCCATCCAGTCTTGGTGCCAGGGCGAACTGTCCGGCGGGTATGGCCGGCCAGGCTGCCCCTAGCTGAAACAGTGTTGATTAGCCCCTGGCTGAGGCCATAACTCTGTAGGGCTATATTTTTATGCTGCCAGAAGCCCTAGGGCATCCTGCGCCTGCCGCATGCTCCGTCGGCGTCGGCACGAAACGCCACTGTAAGTCTGGCAAGTAGCCCATTGAAATTACAGAATGATAACAATGGCTAAATTTGGGATTATCCCCTAACACCGCCAGTGGATTTATTGATTTGCAGGGACGTTGATTCGTGGTTAAAATAGCCCATGATAAAAAGTATGATATAGCAGTGCTGATTCTTCCCGATCCGTGGAAACCCCTTGAACGCTAGCCCCGCCAGGCCCGGCGCTCCGGCAGGCGTGGATGCCCCCCCGGCTGTTGCCTCCGACCTGGCCGCCGCACTGGGGCCTGTGAGGGACCGATTAGAGGCCGACCTCCAGCGGCAGATCGATCTTGCCGGCAGCCACCGCAATGCCGCCAAGGCGCTGGAAGTGGACCTTAAGGCGCTGTCCAGCGGACTGGCCATTATTTCCGAGGCGCAGACCCTGGCCGTTTCCCTGCTCTACAAGCGGGCCGGGTCGGGGGCCTATATCAAGGGGCGCTGCTGGTGGAACGGCCGTCAGCGGGAAGTGCAAATCGGCTCAATTCGGGCCGTGCTGGCCGCCCTGCCCGAAAAAGTTGCCGCGCCCTACAGCGGTAAAACTCCAGCGCCCGGCTGGAATGAAATTCGCGGGGACGAGCCGCTCATGACCGCCATCAAGGAAATAGGCCGCCGCAAGCTGCGCGAGCTCATCGGCAGGCAGCTGCGGAACGAGTTCTCCGGCGGGTTAGACAGTTTCGGCCCAGTGGTCGCGGAAGCGGCAAGCGCTGAGCCGCTGGCTCGGGGAGCCCCTGCAGGCCCCCAGCCGCCCGATGGTAGCGGCAACTGGTACGCCCACTGGCGTGCCCACTGGCGGGAGATCGACCCCGATTCGGAGGCCGGTTCATGACCGCCCTGTCGGATACCGATATCCTGGGGGCGGAGAACCGCTATCTGGGAGAGGTGATCCTGGCCCTGCGCAAGGAGCTCGAGGAGGCCAAGGATCAAGAGGAGCGCCATCTGCAGAGGGCCGTCGCTTCGGCGCAGGATGATAACCGCCAGTTGCAGTCCACGGTCGTCTTCCTGCGGGCCGAGCTCGAGCGTCTCAAGGCGGATCATGGGGAGGAAATTCAGCGCGCCGTCAGCAGCGCCAGCGCCGAGAGCGCCCAGGTAAAATCGTCCGTCAGCAGCTTGCGTGCTGAATTGGAACGCAGCCAGGCCGACGTTGAGGATCGCATCGCCCAAGCCGTAGGGCTGTTGAATGGAGAGAATTTGCAGCTGCGCGCCACCGTGTCAGGGCTGCGGGGCGAGCTTGAGCGCAGCCGGATTGCCAGCGACGACCGGGAAAGCCGGGCCATCGCCGCATCGGTTGCCGAGAGCAGCCAGCTCAAGTCCATGGTACAGAGCCTGCGGCAGGAATTGGAGCGGGGCCAGGCTGGGCTGGACGAGCGTATTCAGCGGGAGCTCAACCTGGTCGGCGCCGAAAACCGGCACCTGAAAGATTCGGTGGTCTCCCTGCGCGACAGCATGGAGCATACCGCTGCCCTGAAGGACCAGGAGGCGCAGGCTGCGCTGTCGGTTCTGGGGGTCGAGAACCGGCAGCTCCGGCAGACGGTCCAGTCGCTCCGGGACCGGCTGGAGCACCAGAAGATTCGCCAGGCGGATCAGCTCCAGGCGGCCCAGGCTGGCCAGCATGTCGAGCTGGACCTGCTGCGCGGCACCATCGCCGCCTTGAGAACCAATCTGGAGGCATTCCATGACAGCGCCAACTGATCAGGGCAGCCTGCCGCCGGTGGAAAAGCTCGGCCCCAAGGTGTCCCAGCTGCTGCTGAAGGTCAACAACGACATGGCCCTCACCGACAAGCTCGATACGGCGCTGGAGACCCTGGTCGAGATCATCACCAGCACCATCGGCGCCGAGCGGGCCACCATCTTTCTGAATGACGAGGGCTCCGGCGAGCTCTATTCGCGGGTGGCCCAGGGGAGCTTCATGCGGGAGATTCGCATCATGAACACCCGGGGCATCGCCGGCTGGGTATACACTCAGGAAGAGGGGGCCATCGTCGACGATGCCTACAAGGACAAACGCTTTTTCAAGAATGTGGACATGCGCACGGGCTTCCGCACCCGCAGCGTCCTGTGTGCGGTGTTCCGCGATGCGGCAGGCAAAAAGATCGGCGTCAGCCAGGTACTGAATAAGATTGACGGCCAATTCACCGGGCAGGACCTGGAGCTGCTGATGATGATCACCCGGCAGGCGGCCATCGCCATTCAAAACCACCTGGTGCTGGAGGAGGTGGACAGTGTCCGCAAACAGGAGCTCGACTTCCTGGACGTGGTCTCCCAGATCTCATCCGAACTGGAGCTGGAGCCGCTGCTGCAGAAGATCATCTCCACCGTTACCAAGATGCTCAACTCCGAACGGTCGTCGCTGTTCATCAATGATGAGAAAACCGATGAGCTGTATACGATCGTCGGGGAGGGCCTGGGGTCCAACGAGATCAGGTTTCCCAACCACCTGGGCATTGCCGGCCACGTATTCCAGACCGGCGAGATTCTGAATATTCCCCACGCCTATGCCGATCTGCGCTTCAATCCGGCGTTCGACAAACAGACCGGTTTCTTCACCCGCTCCATGCTCTGCATCCCCGTCACCAACAAGGCCGGCAAAACCATCGGCGTCAGCCAGGTGCTCAACAAGCGGGGGGGCCCTTTTACGCAGGAGGATGAGGCCCGCCTCGCCGCATTCACATCGCAGATATCCATCGGCATCGAGAATGCCACCCTGTTCAAGGACGTGCAGAAGCTGATGAACTACACCGAGAGTATGCTCAACAGCATGGCCAACGGGGTCCTGACGGTCAATGAAGAAGGCCAGGTGGCCACCATCAACCCCGCCGCGGTCCGTATTCTGCATGTGGCCTCCGAGAAAGAGGTGCTTAAACGGGACGTGGCCGAAATAATCAGCGGCAAAAACGAATGGGTGCTGAAGAAAATGACCGGCGTGGAGAAGGAGGATGTGATCATCGACGCCGAGCTGGTGTTCGGGAAGGAGACCATCTCCGCCAATCTGACCATCCTGCCCCTGCTGGATGATGAGCAGCAGAGCCTGGGCACCATGCTGATGATCGAGGATATCAGCACCGAGAAACGGATCAAGTCGACCATGTCCCGGTATATGGACGCCGAACTGGCCGACCAGCTCCTGGAGAGCGGCGCGGATCTCCTCGGCGGCAAGCAGAGCGTCAGCACGGTGCTGTTTTCCGACATCCGCAGTTTTACTACCCTCACCGAGCAGCTTGGCGCCCAGGGTACCGTCGCCCTGCTTAACGAATATTTCACCATCATGGTCGATCTGATCCAGGCCGAGGGGGGCATGCTGGACAAGTTTATCGGTGATGCCATGATGGCCATCTTCGGCACGCCGGTGGCCCACGATGACGACCCCGACCGGGCCATGCGGGCGGCCATCGGCATGATGACCGAGCTGGCCGTATTAAACGTGGCCCGGAAGTCCCGGGGCATGAGTCCCATTGATCACGGCCTGGGCCTGAACACCGGCGAAATTGTGTCGGGCAACATCGGGTCGCCCAAGCGCATGGATTTCACGGTCATCGGCGATGGGGTGAATCTGGCCGCCAGGCTGGAGAGCGCCTGCAAGAAGTACGGCGCCCACATACTGATCAGTGAGTATACTTTCGCCAGCCTGAAGGCCACCTACCGCACCCGGCATATTGACAAAGTGATCGTGAAAGGCAAAACGGAGCCGGTGGGCGTGTACGAAGTGGTCGATTACCACACCAAAGAGACCTTTCCCAATATGATCGAGGTGCTGGGCTATTTCAATAGCGGCATCGAATATTACAATGAAGCGCGCTGGGATAAGGCCACCCAGCAGTTCCAGCAGGCCCTGGCCGGCAACCCCAATGACGTATGCTCCAAAATGTATATCGAGCGTTGCGCGGAGCTTGCCGCCAACCCGCCGGAAGGGGAATGGGACGGTGTCTGGGTCTTCACGAGCAAATAGGCCGGCCGGCGATATGGGGGAGAGCACGATCAGCGACGCCCGGGCACACCTGGAAAAGTCCGTCGAACTGGATCCGGAATTTACTGCGGCCCATTATGAGCTGGCCCTGCTGCTGAAGGAGCAGGGGGCCCGGAAAAAGGCGGAGCAACACTTCCGCAAGGTGGTCCGCCTCGATCCGGAGCATGCCCAGGGGCGCTTCCAACTGGCCCTGCTGCAGCATGAAAAAGGGGCCTTGGATAAGGCCCGGGCGGACTACGATAAGGTCCTGGAGATCAATCCGCAGCTGGCTGCCGTACACTACCATTATGGCGACCTGCTGGAGCAGCAGGGGGACCTTATCGAGGCCAAGAGCCACTTCGAAAAGGCGACCGACATTGACCAGAACTATGTGGCGGCCTACTATCGCCTGGGCCGGTTGATGCTTGATCCCGATGACTACGACCAGGCCAAGCAGAATTACCAGATGGCCGTCGATATCGAGCCCGATTTTGCCCCGGCGCGTTACTACCTGGGCAAGCTGCTGGCCGGGGGCCGGCGCATCAACGAAGAGGGGATGCTGGTCGTGGAACCGGAGCGGGAGCTGGCCGGTGACCAGTTCCGGGCCTGCGTCGAGCTCGACGGGGATGATTACAAAGCCCACTTCAACCTGGCCAAACTTCTGGCCGCAAGCGGGGACCCGGCCGGCGCCCGGGAACAGTTCGACCGGGCTCTGGAGCTGCACCCTGACTACCCGAAGGCCCACTTTCATCTGGCGCTGCTGCTGATGGCCCAGGAAGAGGAGCATGCAGAGGACCGGGAGGCGGCGCAATGACGGCCCGGCGAGCATCCGCCGGCCCCGGCACCATCCGCTACCACCTGCAGCGGGCCATCGAACTCGATCCTGAGTTCGCCGAACCGCTCTATCACCTGGCCCGGCACCCTTTGCGGCACGGGCGCAGGCAAGCGGGACTGACCCATCTGCAACGGGCCGCGGAGGTGGCCATCCGGTCCTCAGAGGCCAGCGCCCGGCTGGCGGCCGAATGTAGCGAGAAGCACAATTTTGCCGCCGCCAAAGGATATATGCAGGAGGCGCTGCACCTGCGCCGTCTGGCCTGCCGGGCCAGCCACCGCTCAGGCCTGGTCTATCTTGAAGAGGGCGCCGGCGCGGAAGCCCGGGCAGCTTTCGCCAGGGCCGTTGAATACAACCCTGACCACGCCGAGGCCAGCTACCAACTCGGGCGTCTGCTCCTGCAGGAGGGCGACCCACTTGCCGCACGGCCCTATCTGGAACAGGCCGTGGAGAACGATTTTACGCTTGCCGCAGCCCACCTGGCGCTGGCCCGGGCCATTACCGCCGAGGAAGAGTTTGATCTGGCCCGGAATCACTACTGGACGGCCCTGGACCTCGACTTCAGCCTGGCCGATCAGGAACTGGACGGCAAGTTCGGCAGCTGAGGCCCGGTTGGTCCTGATCCCTCCGCCAGCGTAAGTTCAGCGCAGCTCCAATTCAACATTCAGCCGGCGGCAGTGATCTCAGCCCCTGCCACAGCATACAGTCCGCACTTCGCCACGCAAGCGGAGCGGCGGCGGAAAGGGCACCATGACCCCCACCCGATGGGTAACGCTTATGCTCGCCTGCGTTTTTCTGCAGGCCCAGGACGATTTCAGCCAGTGGATCGAGGGGGCGGACTATGACGGGGCAATCCCGGCCTACGAGCAGTTCCTCGGATTTGCCCCTGGGGCGGAGCTCAGTACCCCGCGTGATGTGGTCCGTTACCTGGCGGCTCTGGCAGAGGCCAGCGAGCGGGTGATGTTGCGCACGATAGGGCAGACCTACCAGGGCCGGGATATGGTGACGGCGGTGATCACCAGTCCGGAGAATCTGGCCCGGCTGGATGAGATTCGGGCCCAGACCGCCCGGCTCGTGCAGGGCGCCGGCCAGGTTGACCTGGGCAGTCTTCCGGCGACGATATACCTGGCTTACGGCGTGCACGGCAACGAGCACTCCAGCGCCGATGCGGCCCTGCTTACCGCCTACCACCTGGCAGCGGACCGGTCGGCGGCCACGGCAGAGCTGCTGGAAAAGCTGGTCGTAATCATAGAACCTGTCCAGAATCCCGATGGCCGCATGCGCTTTATCAATGACTTCGAAAACGCCCGGGTGAGGGTTGCCAACCCCGACCCCAATGCGGTGGAACACAATCCGGGCTGGATATCGGGCCGCACCAACCATTACAATTTTGACCTGAACCGGGACTGGTTCCCCCTGAGCCAGCAGGAGAGCCGCTTCCGCGTGGCCGAGTATTTCACCTGGAATCCGCAGGTGCTGGTCGATTTCCACGAAATGGGGCACGAGTCGAGTTACTACTTCGCCCCGCCGGCCGAGGCCATCCATCCCAACGTCACCAGCCGGATCAGGGCTTGGTGGAAGCGCTTCGGCCAGGCCAACGCCAAGGCCTTCGACCGTCACGGCTGGACCTACTTCACCGGCGAAATATTCGACGCCTTCTACCCCGGTTATGGCGATTCGATGCCGACCCTCAACGGCGCAGTCGGCATGACCTACGAGCAGGCCTCCGCCTCGGGGCTGACTATCGGCCGGCGGGGCCGGGACGAGCTGACCCTGGCCCAGGCCATCCGGCACCATTTTGTCGCGGGCCTGACCACCCTGCGGACTGCCGCCGCCGGAAAGGAGCAGTTGCTGGCAGATTTCCGGGCCAATTTCAAGGAAGCGGTAAGCCGGGGCCGGGCCGATCCGGTGCAGGAATATATCCTCCCTGTGGGACCCACCAGCCGCATCAACATCGATCTGGCCGGCATCCTTGAGCAGCTCGATATTGAGATTCTGCAGGCCCGGGCCGCCTTTACGGTGCGCGGCGCCGCCGATCTGCGGGGCAATTCCGTCAGCCGGAAATCGTTCCCCGCCGGGACCCTCATCATCCGCACCGCCCAGCCGCGCTATTTCATGCTCGACACCATCCTCGAGCCGCACTCCGCGATGAGCGCCGACTACATCAAGCAGGAATTGGAACGCCAGGATGCCCGCCTGCCGTCCACCATCTACGACGTCACGGCCTGGTCGTTGGCTTTCGCGTACGATACGGAAATCTATACGGCCGGCTCGGTCAGCAAGGTGCGCACTGTCCCGGCCGACCTGCAACGCATCCGGGCCGGGGCCACCGGTCCGCCCCCGAAGGCCGCTGAAACGCCCTACGCTTACCTGATCCCTTACACCAGCCAGCATGCCTTGCAGGCCCTCGCCTACCTGTGGGAGCAGGGGGCGACAGTGCGCATGGCCGGCGAGGCTTTCAGCCAGGGCGGCCGGTCCTACCCCCGGGGAAGTCTGGTGCTGTTTCCGGCGGAGAACGGGGAAGATCTGGCTGCCACCATGGGGCAGGTGGCCGGTAAATTTCTGGTGGATGTGGCCAGCGCCAGGTCCGGCATGACCGAAAAAGGCATCGATCTGGGCAGCCCTCAGGTGGTCCTGCTAAAGCGCCCCAAGGTGCTGATGCTCTATCCGGAGCGGCCCATCTCGGTCTACAGTTACGGCGCCGCCGCCTGGCTGATGAGCGAGGCCTACGGCTTCCAGTTCACCTCCATCTGGCCGAGGCAAATATCGAACATCGCGTTGAGTAAATACGATGTGCTGATCCTGCCCCACGCCCGGGGGAGCTACGGCGCGGCGTTGGGTGAATCGGCCCGCGGCAAGATCAAACGCTGGGTCCGCAGTGGCGGCACCGTTATCGGGCTGCTGGGCGGGGCGGCCTTTCTGGCCTCGGCTGACTGGGATGTCACTTCGGTCGTGTTGGCCGATGACGTGCGGCCTGAGGAACAGACCCGCGAAAAGATCAAGGAGCGGAAGGAGAATGGCGACAAGGCGCCTCGCGAGCACCGGCCCAAACGGATTCCCGGCGCCATCTTCCGGGTCGAGCTCAGTGCGCATCACTATCTCACCTACGGCTACGATGAGGATACCTATGTGCAGATCAATTCGAGCTATCTCTTCCTGCCCAGCACGGAAGGCTACAATGTGGCCACCTTTCCGGAGGGGGGCGGCCTGGTGAGCGGCTTTGCCTGGGAAGGGGCCGAGGCCCAGCTATCGGAAAAGGCCTACCTGGTGGACGAACCGCTGGGGCGTGGCCACGTGATTCTGTTCGCCGACGATCCCAACACCCGGGGCTACTGGCGGGGCCTCAGCAAACTGTTCATGAACGCGGTGCTTTTGTCACCCTCCCTGCGGCGGTAGGTCGAATGGGGGCATTATCTTGCCCTGTGGTGGCATTCTGCCGAACTTCGGCCTTGTCGCGCTTTCAGCCTTAATTGACATGCCTGGGCCGGTCCAACCAGAACGACCAGAAAGAGATTACATGATGCACCCCACCCGTAGATTGTTACAGTTTGCCGCGGTCGCACTATTGTTGGCCACTTGCCGGAGCGGGTACCGGGACGTCGCCCAATACTCCATCGAGCAGTTCCTGAACACCACCGCTGTGGGCGGCAGCTCGTTTTCGAGCGATGAAAGTTCTCTGCTGTACCACAGCAACGAATCGGGAATTTATAACGCCTATACATTGCCGGTCGGCGGCGGGGAGAGCTCGGCCATGACCCACTCGGAGGACAACTCCGTTTTTACGACGGCCTATTTCCCCAACGACAACCGCATGCTGCTGCGCAGCGATCAGGCCGGCAACGAAATATGGCATATCTATCTGCGCGAGGAGAACGGCGAGCTCACCGATCTGACGCCGGGCGAGGAGGCCCGGTCGCTGTTCGCCGGCTGGTCGCACGATCTGACCGGTTTCTACTACCGTTCCAACCGGCGCGATCCCAAGTACATGGACCTCTATTTCATGGACATCGGCAGTTTCCAGGACCGCCTGCTGTACGAGAATGATGCCGGCTACGAGGTATCCGCTATCTCCAATGACGGGCTGCAGATCGTTCTGTCCAAAACGCACACCACCAGCAATACCGACCTCTACCTGCACAATCTTTCATCGGGCGAAACGACTCACCTGACGCCCCATGAAGGAGAGATCAGTTTTTCGGCGCAGGACTTTACTTCCGACGGTGACGGCCTCTATGTGCTGACCGATGAGGAGAGCGAATATGCCTACCTGGTGCGCTTTGATCTGGCCAGCGGGGAGCGTGAAATCGTGGAGCAGGTGGACTGGGACATCACCTACGCCGGGCTGTCGTGGAACGGCACCTACCTGGTGCTGGGCATCAACAATAACGCCCGGACCGAGACCCGCATCTATGAGGTTGCCACCGGCAAACAGATTCGCCTGCCGCAGCTCCCGGCCGGCGATATTATCTCCCCGAATATCTCCCGGAGCGAGCGGCTGATGGCCTTCTACCATAACGGCTCCACCTCGCCGAATAACCTGTATGTCTACAATTTCGAGGACCGCAGCGTGACCCGCCTCACCCGAACGCTCAATCCCGAGATGGTTGAGGCCGACCTGGTACAGGGCCAGACAGTGGCCTACCCCAGCTTCGACGGGCTGGAGATACCGGCCATACTGTACAAGCCGTTGCAGATCAAACCCGGCGAACTGGCCCCGGCGCTGATTTGGGTGCACGGGGGACCCGGAGGCCAATCGCGCATACGATACTCCTCCCTGATCCAGTACCTGGTAAACCACGGCTACGTTATCCTGGCGGTCAATAACCGGGGCAGCTCGGGCTACGGCAAGACGTTCTTCGGTCTGGATGACCGGAGGCACGGGGAAGACGACCTCCTCGATTGCATCCGGGGCAAAGATTTTCTCACCGGCACCGGCTATGTCGACGGGCAGAGAATCGGCATCATCGGGGGCAGCTATGGCGGATATATGACCCTGGCAGCCCTCACCTTGCAGCCGGAGGCATTCGCCCTGGGGGTCGATATGTTCGGCATTTCCAACTGGGTCCGGACCTTGCAGAGTATTCCTCCCTGGTGGGAATCGTTCCGCGAGGCCCTGTATAAGGAACTGGGGGACCCGGCGGAGGACATGGAGCGTCTGCGCAGGATATCGCCGCTGTTCAACGCGGAGCGGATTGTGCGGCCCCTGATGGTGCTGCAGGGGGCCAACGATCCACGGGTGCTCAAGGTGGAATCCGACGAAATTGTGGCCGCCGCCAGGGCCAATGATGTGCCGGTGGAGTATATCGTCTTTGATGACGAAGGCCACGGTTTCGTGAAAAAGGAAAACCGGATTGTCGCCTACCGGGCCATACTGGAGTTCCTGGATACTTACCTGCAGGGGACGTAAGGGCGACTGGGGCAACGGTCCAGCGATAGGCAGGCTTGGGGCGAGCACGCCGGTGGCCGGAGACTGCGGCAATCGGCGGCGCCAATATAAAGGTAACACCTGATGAATAACAGGCACAGGACCCGCGGCAGCAGGGGCATCGGCCTGCTGATCGCCTCCATCGGCATACTTTTCCTCCTCGATCAATTCCAAATCATCCGCATTGGCAGTATCATGCGCACCTGGTGGCCGCTGATCCTGGTCGTCATCGGGGCCACGAAGCTCAATGCCGGCGAAAGGTCCGCCGGGCTGGTTATGCTGCTGGTGGGCGGCGCGTTCCTGCTGGCCAACCTCGATTTCATTGCCTGGGGCAATATCTTCAGCCTCTGGCCGGTACTGTTGATTCTGATCGGCCTTTCGATCGCCTTCGATTATCGTCCCCGCTTCGGCATGTCGGGCCGGGAACTGACTGAGGATGATTTTTCCATAAAGGCATTTTTCGGTGGCGCCGAGCGGCGGATCACCAGCCAGCAATTGCGCGGCGGCGAGGTTGTCTGCCTGTTCGGTGGCGTCGAGCTCGATCTGCGGGATGCCAGCCCCGCGGCCGAATGTGATATTCGCCTCAGCGTCGTGTTCGGCGGTATCGAGGCGCGCATTCCCACCGGCTGGCAGATCATCGTTACCGGCACCCCTATCCTGGGGGGTCTGGATGACCAGACCCGGCAGGATGGCAAGGGCCCGGTGGTCAGCATCCACTGCTCGGTCATGTTCGGCGGGATAGAACTGCGCAATTAAGTCGGCTGCCGGCGTCATTTTCCGGCAACCTATCTGCCGCCGACACGACGCTTAGCCTCTATTCCAGCCAGCCAATTGGCCGCCGGGTGACAGTTTCCTGATATCGGGCGGCCGCCGGGGAGATTCCTGGCTAACTTCGGCGGTTAACAGTAAAAAGGAATCTCTAATGCAAAATGTAAATATGACTAAGGTGGCCATCGCCGGCGCCCTGGGCACCTTGGCTATGACCATCGTGATGCTGGTCGGTCCCATGATGGGCATGCCCAAAATGGATATGGGTGTCATGCTCGGAACCATGAATCCGATGATGGAACTGCCCTACTTCGTCGGGTGGATGATGCACTTCGTTATCGGCATCATGCTGACATTCATCTATGCCGCCTTCCTGATTGACAAACTGCCCTCCGAGGGCTGGATGAAGGGTGCCATTTACAGCATCATCCCCTTCCTGGTGATGCAGATGATGCTGGGCCCCATGATGGGCATGCCGTTCTTTTCCGGCGGCGAGATGATGGCCATTATGGGAAGCCTGCTGGGCCACCTGGCTTACGGCAGCGTCATGGGCTACGTCTACAACCGGGCAGACCACTAAATGGAAAAACCCCTGAGGGGATTTGCCTGAGGGCCATTGCCACCAATCCCGGTAACCCCGGCGCTCTGATGGGTGTCCGGGGTTTTTTTATCCCCGCTGGGGCGCAAAACTGACTGGCCATACAATATTTTGGAGCAGTGGACGTCTATCACGATAGAAGCGCCGGCGGCGGTTGCGGGCGCAGGCAGGCCCCTTGAATGGAGCGCTATGACCCGGCCAAACAGGGTAGATTATGGATGAATGGCTTCCAGCCACAGGATTGCTACCGATGACAGCAGCCGAAGCGGAAAAGCGGCGTCTGATGAACCAGATTATCCAGCGGTTCAGCCGGGGCCTGCTCCAGACCATCACCTGGCTGGTGCCGGCCCGGGAGGACGCCGAGGACATCCTGCAGGACGTCCTCTACCGCTTCAGCGCCAATTTCGACAACCTGCGATCCCTGGACCGGGCCTCGGCCTGGCTCTACCGGGTGGCCCGGAACCGGATCACCGATTGGTACCGGGCGCGATCCCGGCGGCCCGGGTCCGGCGGCACTGCTCGCGAAGCAGGTGAGGGCTACCTCCTGGAGGAAATTGTGCCCGATCTGACCTATAACCCGGAGCGGACCCTGATCCGGCGGGAGATCGCCGCGGCCATCGAGGAAGCGCTGGAGAACCTGCCCCCGGCACAGCGGGACGTGTTCATCTGGCATGAAATTGACGGCCTCAGCTTCGCCGAAATCGCCGCCCTGACCGGTGAACCGCTGAATACCCTGCTTTCCCGGAAGCGCTACGCCATTCGCGACCTGCGCCAGCAGTTGATAGAATTAAAGAACCTGACACTTTAGAAAGGACGTTATCATGTTGCACTTCATGTTGCACTCCGGAAGACGTAATCCCCTGCGAATCATCCTCGCCATCGCGGTGTTCATCACCGTATTTGGTGGCGCGACCATGCTTTTGTGGAACTGGCTCGTGCCGGAAATATTCGGCGGCCCGGAGGTGACCTTCATTCAGGCCCTGGGCCTGCTGGCGCTGTCGAATCTGCTAATCATGCCCCGGTCCCGTTGGCACGGCGGCTGGCGCTACCGGGAGCATTGGAAGGAACACCTCCACGAGCATATGGAAGGTGAGCAGGCCAAGGAAGATTCAAACGGTCCCTCGAAGGAAGACGACAGCAGCGGCTGATCGCGCTCCCCTGCGGGCCGGCGATCTGCTGCTCGCTAGTCCCGGCGGGTCAGGCCGCCAATGAAGGTGGATTCGTGCGGGCCGCCCCGGACCCTGTCTTGGTTGCCTTAAGGCGCGTTGATCAGCGTTGATTTCAGCAGCCGGATGAGCAGCTGGGCCAACTGCACATAGACCAGCCAGGCGACCAACAGATAGTAGAAAAAGGCCAGCACCGAACCCATCAGCAAGAAGGCCCAGCGTCCCAGGCCCGGCCCGATTTTTTTAAAGGCCCATTGGAAACCTATGACCATAAGGATCAGCAGACCCAGCATGAAAGCGGTGCCGACGAGGTAGGCCATGAAGGTGCCGAACTTGACCGTGCCCAATATCATCTCGAAGGTGAGGATCGCTATGGCCGTCAATCCGGCGATGCTGGTGGCCAGACTGAGCCACTTGGTCAGTTCCGATTTGCTGAAGGTTTTCTCTTCCGGCTGCTCCTCGACTGCTTCCAGCTCTTCATCGTTATCAGGTAACGGCATGGGAAATCCTTTTTATCGTCCGCTGTATTGATAAATCCAGCCCTAACCATCCACTCCGGGACGGTCGGCATTGGCACTGGCTTGCCATCGAGGCAAAGGTAGAGACAACATTTCCAAGGCGCAAGTGCGGACATTTTGCCTGCCCGGCTCGCGGACGGTTGGCCCCTGGCCTGCGGTTTTCGGCACATTCCGGCGGTAACATTGGCCGGTCGGCAAGCAGCAGACCACTCATCCGGAGAATGCGGGAAGCCATGGCCCAAAAACTCACGATCACCATTTACTCAGACTATATATGACCCTTCTGCTATATCGCCCTGGACCGGGTCGACAGGTTGCGCGCAGACTTTGACGTCGGTATCGACTACCGGCCATTTTTCCTGCATCCGGAAATCCCCGTGGGCGGCGTCCCGGTGGAGACGTTGTACGGCAGCAACCCGGACTACTACAAGGCGGTGCTTGCCAACACCCGCCGCCTGGCCGGACAAGTGGGACTGCCCGTGGGGGAAATCAGCACCATTGCTCACACCATGCTGCCCCTGATGCTGGGGGAAGTGGCCCGGGAACAGGGCCGCCATGAGGCTTATCACCGGGCCACCTTTCACGCCTACTGGGCCGAGGGCCAGAACATCGGCGAGTGGAAGGTGCCTGGAGCCGGTGGCCCGCGAGGCCGGCCTGCAGATTGATACTGCCGATCTGCAGAGCAGGGAGCAGGACCTGCGCCGCCTCGTGGATGAGGGCTTCGCGGAGGGCCGGCGCCGGGGCGTAACAGGCATTCCCACCTTCTTCATCGGCGAAGAGCAGGTGGTCGGCGCCCAGCCCTATGAGGCCATCAAGGAGGTGGTCGAACGCCAGCTCAGGCAGGGCCGCTCCAGCCCCGGACCGGATCAGAACCTGACGTAGCCGGTCAGCTTCAGGGTGAGGTCAGCCGAGGGCGCCTGACCGTCGTCACTGCGGTATGTGACCCTCTCCACCGTCGGTAGCAGATTCAGCCCCTCTGCCACCCTGTAATCGAAACCGGCGATGAGCACCAACGGCTTGCCAATTAGCCAAACGGGCGTATTGGGAGATTTATTGGAGATGATATTGATCCGGGGCAGGTAATCGATCCGGCCAAGACCGGTCCATTTTTCCGACAGTTTCCAACGCCCGAATACGGAAAACAGGCCGCGATTGTAGATAATTGTAGAGTTATCCAATGTTTGGCGGAGGGCCAACAGTCCCACCTGCAGAGCCCCGAGATAAACCTGCACATGCCCCTGGAGGGTGAACACGGAAAACAGGCCCCTTCCTTCATCCCCCGGTTCATAATCGACATAGCCCTCGACATTTACCCTGGTCCCCAGCGGATAATTCAGGGCGGCGTAGACCTTTTTGTACCTGTTCGTTTCGGACGAAATGCCGGCTCCGTTCCCGAGCATGACGAAATAGCCCCCTTTGCCGAGCGGTCCTCGCATGGAGATACCGAAGTCCCGGGAACTGCCGAACTGGTGCAGGTCCTGGGGAGATTTCTTCACCGACCGGTAGCCCCAGTGCGCTTCCACCAGGGCCCAAGTCGGCGTGCCGGAGAGGCCGAAGGTCAGCTTGTGCTCACCCCGGGACCATTGCAGGTAGGCATCCTTGACGAAGGGGGTGATTTTGGCTCCTCGATTGGTGAAGTCAGTGCTGGCCCCCTCGAACCGCAGGCGGGCGGTCAACTGTTCGGCAACGGAAGTGGTGTAGGTCAGGTAGATGCGCCGGAACTGGAACCCGTTCTGCCCAACCGAAGATGGAATGTGATGGCCAGCAATATAGTAGTAGTCGGTGAAGGCCAGGCCGGTCCAGCCGTCCGCCGCCGATAGGGTGGATGCCGTCAAGGCGATGAGCATTGCCGTTCTGCCGAAATATCCCATGCTGCCTCCGTGCCCTAACCCTTAGGTGGTCTGCCGCGCCCAGGCGCGCCCGTGAAAATTAGCGGGTTGCCGGATAGGGGACCAGAGGGAAGTTGGTGCTGGATGGAGGCTGATCGCTGATCCGCCAGCTGGCGGATTAAACTCTTATACCGAAGTGGGATCGATAGTTCGGGAGGTACCTAGCTTTTACATATCACGAAGCCAACTTTGAACTATTAAAATACGAATCATGCGTGTTAGCTAAATATCGGTAGGCCTGCGCCAGAAAATAAGAAAACTATCAATATTTTTACCCTTTGATCTGTACTCATATATGTAATTCTTACCTTCGCGCTTCTCCTTCACCTTTAGCGCGCTGCGAACGAGATCACCACCAACATATTCAAAAAGGTAAGGTAATTCGGGCAGCTTATAAGGAAAGGTTAGCTCGTGCCTCACATCATCAATTGGAAGTGGGGAAAATGACTTCAGATTAATATGATCAGAGCTAACCGGATCATTTCCAACGTTTGGCCATTGGAATTCATACCAATATTTTAACTTTTTGCCAGATTCAATCGGTGGGCTCGGGAAAATACATATTGTTTTTAAGCGGCCCAGAACATCTTGAATGGGATTAGCAAGATATTTATCGTCTTTCGTGCTTCCGCCTGCTCGGAATTTCAAGGTTTCATATGTTATTGGCTCTGAGGCAGCAATTTGAATTAAGATTTCCGTAGTAGTACCTTTTTTTATCCTGTGCCCCTCAATTTTATAGTGACCGAAGTAATTTCCTTCTATGTCATATCGCGCAAAAAATTTGGCCTTGGTGACAATATGGCTGAGGTAAGACGAGTGATCTTGAATTTCGGGTAGGAGATTGAGCGATTCCTTTAATAATTCCACATCTAGTCCGGGGTCAATTCGTACTAGTGCATCAAATAATCTTTGATTTTCCAGTTCATGTCGTTCAGTCATTTGTATAGCCAATAGTGGGATTTCTGATCCGGGGAGCAATCTGATCATAACACTAACCATCCTTGCTCCCAGTCTAGCTAGGGCATTGCTTTTGAGTAACTTGCGAGTAAACCACAGCAATATCCTAATCAGTAACGGCGCGGGTATGTTAGCAGGTTCGCTCACCATATCCTTCAAAATGCTCCTATTATGAAAAGTTTTCTCTTGTCAAATGTAATTAAAGAAATGGAATCTACGTAATAATTGGTCGCTTTACTTGGTTAATATGTAAAGGAGAAGCTATTCCCATACCTATTTCCAGAACGAGAGATAGGCAGTCAGCCCGTCAGAGCTGGCCCAACCGGGAAGATAGCCAGACAACCGATGAGTTTGTTACAACTGGCCGAGAGCCCGCCAGGCCAACTCACCCCCTGGCATCTATTGTCAACCCGTCGATATGACCCTAGATTCAGGGTCATTACATTCCACGGCATTAATTCATACTGGAGGGTCTGCGATGGGGGAGCAGAAGCAGCCGCTGACCAAGGCGGAGGTTGAAAAAATGTATCAGGACCAGGGTACGCTGGCCGGGGCCGACCTCTCCGGCGCCGACCTCACCGATATATATCTCATCGCCGCCGATCTCTCCGGAGCCGATCTGAGCCGGGCCAATCTCGCCGACGCCCATATGTATGGCGTCAACCTGCGGGGCGCCAAACTGTTCAAGACCAACCTTGAAAATGCCAACCTCAACGGCGCCGACCTGCGGGATTGCGATATGCTCGGGGCCATATTCAGGAATACCAAGCTCACCAACGTGATCCTCGATCGCAACTTTATCGTGGTGAATGAGCGCGAGGCCCACAAGGCTGCCCTGCACCGGGACCGTAAAACCGCCCATCACAAGTATGAGGAGGCCCGGGATGTCTACCGCGCGCTGAAGTTGGCCCTGGACAAGCAGGTCCCCTCCAAGGATGTGGGTATGCTGTTCGTCCGCGAGATGGGGGCCAACCGCAAGCTCATGCCCCTCTTCTCGGCCCGGCGCCTGATCTCCAAGTTCCTGGATGTATCCCTGGGGTACGGCGAACTGATCGGCCGCATCATCGGCTCCATTTTCATGCTGATGATTGCCTCGGCATTCCTGTACGGCATCGAAGGGGTCAGATACGGCGGCGAGATACTCGGCTTCGGGCAGGGTGCCGGCTTACTGGAAACCGCCGGTAACCTGCTCTACTTCAGCGTGGTGGTGTTTACCACCGTCGGTTTCGGTGAAATCATCCCCTTTGGGCCCATCGGCAAGGCCACGATGATGGTGGAAGGCTTCACCAGCACAGTCTACATGGCCATTCTGATCATCGCCCTCTACAAACGGGCCATGGCCCGCTAGGCAGGTCCCTGGCCGCCCAGCCAGGCCGACAGGTCCCGGCCCAGCAGGGTCTGCAATTTGCCGATGTCCCCGGCAAACTGCCGCTGCAGCGCGGCCCGTTCCTCAGGCGGCAAATCTCCTTGTGCCGATTCGTCGTAAACCCGCGGCATGACCCATTCCCTGATGCTGTGCCGCAGACGGTCCGGCAGCAGGAACCGGGCTGCCGCCACCACGCTCGGGGATACCAGGATGCGGTTCAGCCGGGGGCGCCGGGGCAGGGCGCTGCGGTTATAGACGGCGGTCTCGGGCCGGAAGCCGGGGTCCACGCCGAGGAAGCGGTACATGTCGGCCAGCAAATCCAGCGGCGCCGTTGCCAGGTCGTCGAAGAGGTAGCTGCGCACCTGTTGCGGGCCGAAAAGGTCCAGGTACCGCTCCACCTGGCCGCTGTAGAGCCCCGCCTGCCGATAGGCGAAAATCCACCGCCAGCCATCCGCCAGACGCCGATCCTCGGCCGCCAGCGCTTCGCCGAAAGGGAGCGGCTCGCGGCTGTTCATCACGTTCTGCCGGTACTGCGACCAGGCCCGGTCAACCGGATTCCGCAGCAGGATTATGATGCGGCAGTCCGGGATGGCCCGGTGAATCGCCGTAGCGGCCTGGGGCAGGAACAGATAGGAGACGGAGCATTCACCCCGGGCGGCAGCAGCGCCCGCGCCCCGGAACAGGTCCATGTAAGCCTTGGGGTCGGTGATCACTTGCCGCCGGAACCGGCCATCCTCCGGGCCGGCCGCTTCGGGCAGACCCCCGCTGAAGGAAAAATAGTGCGGTTCCTTGGGCTTGCTGAGGAAGATATCCGGGTGCTGCCGCAGGGCCTGATAGACCGAGGTTGTGCCGGCCTTGGAGGCGCCGACTACCAGAAAATTGGGCCACACCTTGGGCAGGTCTCCGGCTGGGCAGATAAGGGGAAGTCGTCCATCGCTGGGGGTGCCGGATCAGGACAGCCAGCAATGTGCTGCGCCGTTCTGCCGGAAGGAGATATTAAGGCTCCGCAAGGGGGTTGGGGCGGCTACTTTTTGATGTAGAAATGCTCCAGCGTCGGCGCCAGGGGCCGGTTCATCCAGAGGGGCCGCCGCAAGCCGCCGGGGTGGGTTTCCCGGTCCTTGGCCAGCTTGTTCCACTCCTTGAAAACGGCAAAGGACCGGTTGGTGTCCACCATCACATCGCCATATTTCTCGCCGGGCCCCGGTTTGGACAGCCGCACCTTCTGATGCCAGCAGTGGGCGCCGGAGATGGGGTCCGGGTGGACGGCATGGGTGATATTCTGGTGTACGCCGCCGTCCCGCCACCAGATGCGGAGGGAGTCCTTGTCCTTGCTCTTGAACGGCCGGACACCATCCACGGTGGACATTTTCCAGATACCCGGCTGCTCCTGCCGGATCTCCACGGAGTTGCTCAGCCAGCGGTTGCCGGCATCCTGCCGCCGGCGCCAGCGGCCGAGGTGATGGGAGCAGGCCACCACGCCGGGGCGGATCGCCTCGGTGGACCAGACCTTGTCGATGAAATAACCGATCTCCGTCTCCAGTTTCAGCAGGTCGCCGGTCCTCACGCCCAGCTTCCGGGCATCCACAGTGTTGATCCAGATGGGGTTCCGGTGGGCGATCTCCGTGAGCCACTTGGCGTTGGCCGAGCGGGAGTGGATATGGGTCGGCAGCCGGAAGTTCGCCAGCAGGACAAATTCCCCCTCCGCCAGATTGTCCGGATGGATATGCGATTTGATGTAGCCGGGCAGGGCCTGATCGTCCCAGCCGAATTCGGTCATGGTGGGCGAGTAGATTTCCTGCCGCCTTGAGGGGGTGGGGAAGCCGGTGGCGGCCCCGTCAGCGGTCTGGATGCCGATGGCCGTCTGGTCCTTGCGGATCGTCCCGTCTGGGCTGGTCTCGGCGCCTGCCAGGGCCTCCTCCGCCGGCGATTTGAGATGCAGGTCGTAGAGCTTTTCCTCTATCATAAAAGCGCCAAACTTGCGCATGTAATCCAGCGGCGACAGGCCCTCCTCGGCGGCCTTTTCCGGGAGTCCCTTGGTGTGCTCGAAGATGTACTGGTAATACTCGGCGACGGTAATCTTTTCGCCGGGACGGTAGGGGCTGATGAAATGTTTCCGGATGCCCATGCTGCCGTCATGGTCAATGCGCCAGGAGAGTTCGATCCAGAACTCGTCCTCTTCCCACACCTGGCCCGGATTGATCTCGTGGGTAAACTCCACTTCGCGCCCCTCCCGGCGGGCCTGCTCCCGCAGCACCGGCTGGCGGAAGGCGATCCACATTCCGGCATGGGTCTCGTAGGAGTTGATGTCGTGGCGCTCCGAGGCGTGCCCCATGGGCAGCACGTAATCGGCAAAAAAGGCGGTCTCGTTCCAGGTGGGTGTCAGGGCCACATGGCAGCCGATCAGGTAGGGATTGGTGAGCATCTCGATCCAGGTGAAGCCGTCGGGGAAGGTCCAGACCGGATTGAAGACCCGGGTAAAGTACATGTCGATCTGGCCCCGTCCGTCCTTGAGCATATGGGGCAGGATATGGCTCATCTCGTAGTGGTTCAGGGTGTATTCGGGCGGGAAATGGAGTTCGTTCCAGGCCTCCACCGGCGGGGGGGGGTCGGAAAAGGCGGGCTTGGACTTGTTCCAGCCGCTGGGCAGAGTGCCCCCCTCGCTGCCC
>SCKI01000003.1 GCA_004124295.1 Fidelibacterota bacterium | reverse complement strand
GGTGGACTTCCTGGATGTCTACGCCGGCGGGGGGCTGCGCTACGGAGGGCCGCAAGCGGTCCTGCCTACCGCCGGTGAAGCGCCGGAGATGTTTTACATTCCCCTGGGGGTGGGGGCCATCATTCCGCCCTGGAACTTCCCCCTGGCCATTCTCACCGGCATGGCTTCTGCGGCCATCGGGGCCGGGAACACGGTGGTCCTCAAGCCGGCCAGCGACACGCCCTTGACCGGCCAGCTGTTCGTCGATGCCATGGCGCAGGCGGGACTGCCGCAAGGGGTCCTGAACTACCTACCCGGCAGCGGCGGCGAGATCGGCGATTTCATCGTGGACCATCCCCGGATCCGTTTCATCAGCTTCACCGGCAGCATGGAGGTGGGGCTGCGGATAAACGCGCGGGCCGCCAAAGTCCAGCCGGAGCAGGTGTGGATCAAGCGAGTTATGGCGGAGATGGGCGGCAAGGATGCCATTGTGGTGGACGAGGACGCCGACCTGGACGAGGTCGCTGCCGGGGTGGTGGCTGCGGCCTTCGGCTACCAGGGCCAGAAATGTTCCGCCTGCTCGCGGCTCATTATCCATCAGGCGGTCTATGAGCCGCTTCTGGAAAAGGTCGTCGCCGGCAGCGCGGCGCTGAGCGTCGGTCCCACTGCCGATCGGTCCCATTTCATGGGGCCGGTGATCAACGCGAAGGCGGTGGAGAAAATAATGTCCTACATCGAGATCGGCCGGTCGGAGGGGCAGCTCCTCACCGGCGGGGTCCGGTCGGCCGGCAAGGGCCACTTCATCGCGCCCACGGTGTTCGGCGGCATCCAGCCTGATGACAGGCTGGCCCAGGAGGAGATATTCGGGCCGGTGCTGGCGGTCATCAAGGCCGACGACTTTGACCACGCCCTGGCCATTGCCAACGATACCATCTACGGCCTCACCGGGGCCGTTTACAGCGCCAACGAGGCCCATCTGGAGCAGGCCCGGCAGTCTTTCCATGTGGGCAATCTGTACTTAAACCGCAACTGCACCGGCGCCCAGGTTGGCGTGCATCCCTTTGGTGGCTTCAATATGTCCGGCACCAATTCCAAGGCTGGCGGCCCCGACTACCTGGGCCTGTTTCTGCAGGCCAAATCGGTTTCCCGGAAGACTTGATCGAGCACCGCCCCACAGCGGAACGGCCCAGCTGATGCCCACCAAGGTGCTCATCGCCCTGGGTGGCAATGCCCTCTCCCCCAGCGATACCTTGGGGACGATAGCCGAGCAGTTCGCCCATACCCGCCAGGCCCTCGGCATGGTGATGCCGTTTATCCGCCGGGGCGACTTGGTGGCCATCGCCCACGGCAACGGTCCCCAGGTTGGCGATGAGCTGCGCCGGGGCGAGCTGGCGGCGGAGAATATCCCGCCGTTGCCCTTGGGCCTTTGCGTGGCGGCGACCCAGGGCACGATCGGCTATATGATTGAGCAGTCGCTGCAGAACGCGCTGCTGGACGAGGACATTCACCGGGATGTGGTCTCCTTTATCACCCAGGTGATCGTGGACGAAAATGACCCGGCCCTGGCGGAGCCAACCAAGTTTATCGGCCATCGCTACACCGAGGCCCGGGCGCAGGAGCTGGCCGGCCGCTACGGCTGGACTGTGGCGGAGCAGGAACCGGGCGCCTGGCGGCGGGTGGTGCCCTCTCCCCGGCCAATCCGCATCAACAACGCCAAGTCGATTCGCGGCCTGGTGGAGGCCGGCTCCGTGGTGATCGCCGCCGGCGGTGGTGGCATACCGGCCTATATCATGCAGAACGGCCACTTTGAAGGGCTCGACGCGGTCATCGACAAGGATCTCGCCGCCGCCGTTCTGGGGCAGGAGATTGGCGCCCAGCATCTGTATATTCTGACCGCCGTGCCGGAGGTCTATCTCGATTTTGACACGCCCCGGCAGAAACCGTTACGCCACGCCACCATCGCTGAGGCCCGGACATACCTGGCTGCCGGGCAGTTCCCGGCCGGCACGATGGGACCCAAGATAGAGGCCGCCATCCAGTTCATCGACGGCGGCGGGGAACGGGTCGTCATCACCGGCATCGATACGCTGGACGCGGCGCTGGAGGGGGCCGCGGGCACGGTCATTGAGGCCGGTGAAGCATGAGAGGAACCAAGGCATGAAGATCCACGAGTACCAGGGCAAAGCCATCTTTGCCGAGTTCGGCGTTCCGGTGCCGGAAGGCTACCCGGCCTTCACCGTCGATGAGGCTGTGGCCGCGGCCAAAAAGATCGGTGGCAAGGTCGTGGTGAAGGCCCAGATACACGCCGGCGGACGGGGCAAAGGGGGCGGGGTGAAGCTCGCTGACGGCCCCGAACAGGTCAAGGAGCTGGCCGGCCAGATTCTCGGCATGCAGCTGGTGACCCATCAGACCGGCCCTGCCGGTAAGGAAGTGCAGCGGCTGCTCATCGAAAAGGCCTCCAATATTGACCGGGAGCTCTACGCCGGCATCGTCCTCGACCGCTCCCGGGGCCGCTATGTCATGATGGTCTCCACCGAGGGGGGCATGGAGATCGAGAAGGTGGCTGCCGAGACGCCGGAGAAGATCATCAAGGAGTGGATTCTCCCTGGCAGCGAGCTCCTGCCGTACCAGTTGCGGCGGCTGGCCTACGCCCTGGGGCTGGAAGGGGACCAGGTGAAACAGGGCCTGCGGACACTGCAAGCGCTCTGGCAGGCGTTTGCAGCCAAGGACTGCTCGCTGATGGAGGTCAACCCCCTCGTGGTCACCAGCGAAGGCGATGTGATCGCCCTGGACGCCAAGCTCAACTTTGACGACAACGCCCTGTTCCGGCACCCCGAGCTGCAGGAGCTCCGGGACCTCAGCGAGGAGGACCCCCATGAGGTCGAAGCCGCCAAGTTCAACCTGAATTATATCAAGCTCGACGGCAACGTAGGCTGCATGGTGAACGGCGCCGGCCTGGCCATGGGCACCATGGATATCATCAAGCTGCACGGCGGCGAGCCGGCCAACTTCCTCGATGTGGGCGGTGTGGCCAATGCCGAAACGGTCTCCAACGGCTTCCGCATCATCCTCGACGACCCCAATGTGCAGGCCGTGCTGATCAATATTTTCGGCGGCATCGTGCGGGCCGACCGCATTGCCGAGGGAATTATCAGCGCCATGCAGCAGGTGGAGGTCAAGGTGCCGGTGGTGGTGCGCATGGAAGGCACCAACGCCGAGCAGGCCCGTCAGATGCTCGACGACTCGCCGCTCAAGTTTATCGTTGCCCATAGCCTGGGCGACGCCGCCCAAAAGGCCGTCATGGCGACGAAAGGGGGTGCGGCGTGAGCATTCTCGTCGGCGACCATACCCGCCTGGTGGTGCAGGGCATTACCGGCAGCGAAGGGAGTTACCATACGGCCCAGATGGTGGAGTACGGCACCCGGGTTGTGGCCGGCGTCACCCCCGGCAAGGGCGGCCAGACCGACGCCAACGGCATCCCCATCTTTCATACGGTGGCCCAGGCCAAAGCGGAGACCGGGGCCAATACGTCAGTCATCTTTGTGCCGCCGGCCTTCGCCGGGGATGCCATCATGGAAGCCGTCTCCGCGGAGCTCGACCTGGTGGTCTGCATCACTGAGGGCATCCCTACCGCCGACATGGTGATGGTCAAGTCGGTCCTCGACGGGAGCGGCGCCCGGCTTATCGGACCCAACTGCCCCGGCATTATTACCCCCGGCCAGTGCAAGATTGGCATCATGCCCGGCTTCATCCACCAGCCCGGCAAGGTCGGTGTCATCAGCAGAAGCGGCACGCTGACCTACGAGGCCGTCTTCCAGCTCAGCAACCTGGGTCTGGGCCAGTCGACCGGCATCGGCATCGGCGGCGATCCCATTATCGGCTCCACCTTCCTCGATCTGCTGATCCTGTTTGCCGAGGATGAGGGCACCGAGGCCATCGTGCTCATCGGTGAGATCGGCGGCTCTGCCGAAGAGGAGGCGGCGGCCTGGATCACCGAGACCGGCATGACCAAGCCGGTGGTGGCCTTTATCGCCGGACGTACGGCGCCACCCGGACGCCGGATGGGCCATGCGGGGGCCATCGTCTCAGGTGGACAAGGGACCGCCGAAAGCAAGATGGAGGCCTTGCAGGCGGCCGGCATCCACGTCTGCCAGAGCCCGGCAGATATCGGGGAGTCGGTGCTGAAAGCCCTGGGATGAAGCCAGTTGGCCCGTCTACTCCTGAAGTATCGGGATACGCCGGGTAAACAGGGGCCCGTCTACGCTGCACTACGCCGGGTAAACAGGGGCAGGGGCAGTCGGCTAATAACTGACGGCTGACCGCTGACCGCTTTTTCATTTTTCACTTTTGACTTTTCACTTTTGATTAAGGAGTCTGCATGGGCAAACTGACCTTGGGGATTATCAAACCGGGGGCCATTCAGCGCGGTCACCGGGAGGCCATCATTGAGCAGATCAAAGCCGCCGGCTTCACCATCCTGGCCCAAAAGGATCTGCATATGGCCCTGGAGCAGGCCGAAAACTTTTACGACGTCCACCGGGAGCGGCCCTTTTTCGGCGAATTGACCACCTTCATGTCCTCCGGAACCGTCGTCACCCTGGCGCTGGAGAAGGAGGATGCCGTGGCTGCCTTCCGGGAACTTATCGGCGCCACCGATCCGGCCGAGGCCGCCGCAGGGACCATCCGCCGGCGCTTCGGCAGCAGTGTCGGGGCGAATGCGATCCACGGTTCGGATTCGAATGCCAACGCCGAGAAAGAAGTTGCATTCTTTTTCCCGCCGGGGGATATTCCGGGCAATCTCTGAGGCACCTCAAGAGGGAATCATTATGTTCATGAAGCGCTCGCTTGCACTGCTGGTTCTGGCGGCCCTGATGGGCTGCCAATATTTGCCCTGGGGCAAAAAAGAAGCCAAGCCGATCTTTGTCGGTGAACCGGAACCCATCTTCGTCAAGCCGCCCGAAGGCGCCGTAAACCTGGCCTACCGGTGGAACATTGAGGATCGCCCCAAAAAAAGTTTGCTGGTGCCTGAATTCAATCCCAGCTCGCATGTCTTCACATTTACCGCCGATGTGGAAGGCGATTATACTTTTTCGGTCATCGTTGAAGCGGGTACCGAGGAAGTAGCTGATTACGTTTACCGCTTTGTGGCGGTGGAAGACACCACCATTATCCCCCGTCAGCGGGCGCAGGAGATGGCCGCCAGACAGCCCGAAGCCCAGCCCCCGGCCAGCCAGCCGAAGACCACTCCTGAAGCCAGCAAGCCCGCGGCCACCGCGGCCACTGCGGCCAAACCGGTCTCCCGTCCGGACCGCCCGGCAGGTACAAGGCAACCGCCCAAACCCTCGCCGCGCAAATGGGCCGCGGATGTGGTCCCCGGCCATTTTACCATCCAGATCAGTAGTTGGAAAACTGCCAAGCAGGCCCAGCGGGTGAAGCGGGACGTGGAGGCCATGGGGTATGATGTCTACATCCAGAGAGTTTGGCTGAAAGACGTCGAGCAGGTCTGGTGGCGTGTCCGCCTGGGCGATTTTACTGACGTCGCCGAAGCCCGCCGCGTCCGCGAAACACTGGTTGAACGCTTCGCCGATGTGTGGGTGGACAATGTTCGCAAAGATGTGGTGGAAACGGACTAGCCGCTCCGGTCTCCGCCTGCTGACTGTCACTATCCCGGACCCATCGCGCCATGTTTGAACCTGCCCAGCTGCGGCACTCGGCCCGCGATCTCCTGCGGGCGCCACGACTGGCCCTGAATGCCAAACAGATCGGCGTCCAGCTGCGCGGTCTCCTGCTGGCCTACCCGCTCTACTTCATGACCACCTACCTGGCCCTGCTGCTGTCCGGCCAGCCGGTCAGCGCCATCTGGGACCGCTACGGCCTGATGCCGTTCTTCCTGCCCGGCAACCACCTGCTGGAGGGCACCGCCGCCTGGGTGATCTTTATGGCCGGGGTGACAGCAGGGGTGGCGATCCTGCTGGTGGCCGGTACTGCAGGTTCCCGCATCGCCTACCGGGAGTTGCAGGGTGACTCCATCTACGGCCTCAGGGACGGCTGGCTCTTCGCCTGGCGAAATTGGCGAGCCGTGATCTTCTCGCCCGTCACGCTCCTGGGCATCGCCGGGCTGATGCTCCTGCTGGCAATGGGCATGGCCCTGCTGGGGAAGCTGCCCTACGTCGGCGAACTCATCTTCATCGGCCTGTTTCCCCTCTATTTGCTGGGGGCCATGTTTACCCTGCTGACCATCTTTGCCTTGGCCGTCCTGCTGGCGTTTGCCCCCGCCATTGTCGCCACGACCGAAGATGACGCCATGGGCGCCGCATTTAAGGCCTTCGCCGCCGCCTGGGGCCAGTTCTGGCGGGCTCTGCTCTATCCCATCGGCGTAAAACTGCTGGCGGTGCTGGCCCTGCTGGCCCTGGGCTGGGCGCTGACCTTGGGCTACCATTTCGTGCTGGCGGTGTTCGGCGCTGATTGGCTTATGGGCGACAAGCTGGGTCCCATCATGGCCTGGGCCGAAGAACTGGTATTTCCCGGCTATCATGCCTGGTTCAGCTATATTCCCGGCCATAGCGCCCCGGCCACGGCGCTCACCAGCGGCCTGGACGCCGCCGCACTCAGCGGCTGGGATGCCTTCACTGGCAGCCTGATGGCATTGGTGCTGGGGGTGGTTTATCTGGCGCCCGTGGCCTACGGGCTGGCGGTAATCAGCGCCGGTCAAACCCTGGCCTACCTGGCCATCAGCTGGCGGCTGGACGGGGTCAATCTCCTTGAGCGGCCGACAGCGGAACCGGATGAAGAGGAGGACAGCGAGCCCTCCGCCGGGAAAGCCGTGGAACCGGATGCAACCGCCGGCGCCAGCGAAGTTTGACCCACAGCGTAGCCCGTTGCCGAATCACATGCTTATTGTCCCTCCGACGGGGCTGATTTAACTTTGGTGCTGGATGAGAATCCCCCGGGGCCAGATAGAGCAGCTGGATGAGCCCCTTTTGTGGCAGGGTCGCATTAGGGACCTGGGCATCAACGATCTCGGTGACCCGGAAACCCCGCTCAGCGCCGAACTTGACGCCAGTCCCGAGCAGGGCGGTATCCGCTTGCGGGGCAGCCTGAGGGGGAACCTGACCCTGATCTGCGACCGCTGTCTGGGGCCCCTTGAGCTGGCCGTGGATGGAGCCGTCAACGTGCTGCTGCTCCCTGAGGGGGCAGTGGACGAGGCGGGGCCGGAGACGGGGCCACGGGAGACAGGGCTGATCGAACTGCCGCCCCACGGAGGAAGCATTGATCTGATGGCGCCGCTGCGGGAGGCGCTCTACCTGGAGCTCCCCCAGAGATTGCTCTGCCGCAGAGACTGCAAGGGGCTGTGCCCGGTATGTGGGCAAAATTGGAATGCAGGGGACTGCGACTGTGTTGCCGAGCCGGGAGACGACCGCTGGGCCCCGTTGCAGAAACTGAAGAAAAAATTGGAACAGGCATAAAGGACCAGGCAAAAGGACAATGGCACACCCAAAACGCAAACAATCCCGCAGCCGCTCGGCAAAGCGGCGCACTCACTGGAAACTGACACCCCCGCAAACGAGCCCTTGCGCCCAGTGCGGACAGCCCAAACTGTCGCATCGGGTCTGCCCGAATTGCGGTTACTATCGTGGCCGCCCGGTCATTTCTCCGGTCCAGTCCTGATAATAAACTGATCCGATGCGCATAGCCCTGGATGTGATGGGAGGGGACAATGCCCCGGCCGAGATGGTCAAAGGGGCCTTCGAGTTCCTGCAGACTGCTGACGAATCGGTATCGCTGATTCTGGTGGGCCAGGAGCCGGTTCTCATGGCAGAGGTCGCCATCTATCCCTTCGATGAAAGCCGGGTGCGGTTGCTGGCGGCCGAGGATGTGGTAGGGATGGATGAGAAGCCGGCCAAAATTCTCAAGACCAAACCCGATTCGAGCATTGTCCGGGCCGTGCAGTTGGTCAGGGACCATGAGGCCGACGGTGTTGTCAGCGCCGGAAATACAGGCGCCCTGCTGACCTCGGCGCTGCTGCTGCTGGAGCGCATTCCCGGGGTCCGGCGGCCGGCCATCGCCACCTTTATTCCCACGGCCAAGGGGGGTTTCCTGCTGTGCGATGCCGGCGCCAACGTCGATGTGCGGGCTTCAGACCTGGTGCAATTCGCCATTATGGCACGGGCCTACGCGGTCCACGAGATGCACATTAAACAGCCCCGCATCGGCCTGCTGAATATCGGTGCCGAGCCGGGCAAAGGCAACGAACTGACTATCCGGGCCTATGCCCAGATGTCTGAGCAGGTGGATGGCTTTATCGGCAACGTGGAATCGAGAGATCTCTTCGCCGATGCCGCCGATGTGGTGGTGTGCGACGGCTTCGTGGGCAATGTGCTCCTGAAGCTCAGCGAAGGTATAATCATCAACCTGACCCAGTGGGTCAAATACGAGCTGATGCAGCATCCCATCTCCCTGGTATCGCTGCCCCTGCTGAGGCCGGCGCTGAACAAGCTGCGGCAGGCCCTGGACTGGGAAGAGCACGGCGGCTCACCGCTGCTGGGCGTCAACGGCGTGGTCATCGTCGCCCATGGCTCATCCAGTGCCAAGGCCATCAAGAACGCCTTGCACGCGGCCCAGGATAGCGTGCAGAATAATCTCATCGTTGCCATCCGCGATGGCATCGCCGAGCATATGGAAATTACCGAGGAACGCCATGTCGTCACCACGTAGGACCGCCACCATCACCGCTGTGGGTAAATACCTGCCGGAAAAGGTGGTCACCAATGCTGAGCTGGAGGAATCCCTCGATACGACAGACGAATGGATTCGCAGCCGCACCGGCATCCATCAGCGCCACATGGTCTCCAACGGCGAAACAACCTCCGACATGACCGTGGCGGCGATCCGGAACCTGATGGAGAAATACCCCCTCGACGTGGATAAAATCGACTGTATCATCGTAGGCACGGTGACGCCCGATATGCTGTTCCCCTCCACCGCGGCCATTGTGCAGCAGAAGCTGGGCGCCTCCAACGCCTGGGGTTTCGATCTGTCCGCCGCCTGTTCCGGCTTCCTGTTTGGCCTGGATACGGGCACCCGCTTTATCGAATCGGGCCGCTATGAGAAAGTGCTGGTGGTGGGGGCCGACGCCATGAGCGCCGTGATTGATCCCAGCGACCGTTCCACGGCCATCCTGTTCGGCGATGGCGCCGGCGTCGTGCTGCTGGAGCCGTGCGAGGATGGCAGCGAGGGCATTATGGACTCCCTGCTACGCATCGATGGCAGCGGGGGCGATTATCTTTACATGATCGGTGGCGGCAGCCGCCAGCCGGCCACGGCCGAGTCGGTGGCCAAAGGCGACCACTTCCTGCGCCAGGATGGCCGCGCCGTCTACAAGGCGGCGGTGAAGGGGATGGCCGACATCAGCGCGGCAATCGCGCAGCGCAACGGCCTGAAAGCGGAAAATATCCGCCTGTTCATTCCCCACCAGGCAAACCAGCGCATCATTGATGCCAGCGCCGAACGGCTCGGACTGGCGGCGGAGCAGGTGCTCTCGAACGTTGCCATGTACGCCAACACGACCGCCGGCACCATCCCGCTGGGCATATGTGATGCCGTGGAGGACAAGCTGCTGCAGCCGGGCGATAATGTTTTGCTGGCTGCCTTCGGGGCCGGCTTCACCTGGGGCGGTATCTACATTAAGTGGGGCCATACGGTTTAAGATGGCCGTTTTTCTATTTCCCGGACAGGGCAGCCAGACGGTCGGCATGGGGCGGGACCTGGACGCAGACTTTCCTGAAGCTCAGGCCATGTACAACCGGGCCGTGGAGATTCTCGGTTTCGATTTGCGCGCGGTCTCCTTCGATGGACCGGAGGATGCGCTGCGCCAGACGGAGTTGACCCAACCGGCCCTGTTTGTGCACAGCGCTGTGCTGGATCGTCTGCTGCAGCAGGGGGGGCTGCATCCCCAAGCCACTGCCGGGCACAGTCTGGGCGAGTATTCGGCCCTGGTCTCTGCCGGCGCCATGAGTTTTGAGGAAGCCCTCCAGGTGGTCAAGGTCCGGGGTGCCGAAATGGCCCGGGCCGGGCAGAACCACCCGGGCGCCATGGCGGCTATTCTGGGCGCCGATCCGGCCCAGATCGACAGCCTGTGCGCACGCGCCGGAGGGCTGGGCATTGTGGTGCCGGCCAACCTCAACGCGCCGGGGCAGGTGGTCCTCTCCGGTGAGATCGAAGCGATTGATGCCGCCGTGAAAATCGCCCGGGAGATGGGCATCAAGCGGGCCCTCAAACTGAACGTTTCCGGCGCATTCCATTCGCCCCTGATGGCCTCCGCCAAGGATGCCCTGGCCGCTGTTCTGGACCGGGTGACCATCCGGGATCCCAAGGTTCCGGTCTACCAGAATGTCACCGCCAGGGCCGTAACCTCGGCCGCCGAGCTGCGCGAAAACCTGCTGGCCCAGCTGGAGCAGCCGGTGCGCTGGGAGGAGAGCATGCGCCGACTGGGCGAGGCCGGCCACGACCGGTTTTACGAAGTCGGCTCGGGGAAGGTGCTGCAGGGACTGCTCCGCAGAATCCTTCCCGAAGCGACCGCCACAGGCGTAAACTCAAGCGCAGATTTGGACCCGGCCCATGTATAGACTTGACGATCAGGTAGCCCTCGTAACGGGGGCGTCGCGTGGCATCGGCCGGGCCATCAGCCTGGCCCTGGCACAAGCCGGAGCCCACGTGGCCCTGCTGAGCCGGAGTGCCGCAGACCTGGAGCGGGTCGCTGAGGAGATCAGTGCGGGCGGCGGCCAGGCTGAAGTGCATGTCTGCGATGTGACGGACGCCGACGGTGTCGCCGCAGTGGTGAAGGAGATTATCGAGCGGCATGGCGCCCTGCATATTCTGGTCAACAATGCCGGAACAACCCGTGACAATCTGGTGCTGCGCATGAGCGACGAGGAGTGGCGTGTGCCCCTGGAGATCAATCTGAAGGGGGCCTTCAATACGATCCGCGCCAGCAGCCGGCCTATGCTCAAGCAACGCTACGGCAGGATCATTAACATTACTTCGGTTGTGGGAGTGACCGGCAATGCGGGCCAGGCAAACTATGCCGCTTCCAAGGCCGGTCTGATCGGGCTGACCAAGTCGATAGCCAAGGAGTTGGCCTCCCGGAATATCACGGTCAACGCTGTCGGGCCCGGCTATATCCATACCGATATGACCGCAGGCATTACCGAACAGGTCAAAAATAAACTGCTCGAGGCGATACCCCTCGGCCGGTTGGGAGAGCCCGATGATGTGGCCCCAGCCGTAGTCTTTCTGGCCAGCAAGGCAGCTGGCTATATCACCGGCCAAACCCTTCTCGTCGACGGCGGGATGGTCATGTAAGGGAGGAAAACCCTATGTCGAATACACTTGAAAAAATTTCCGAACTGGTCGCCGATAAACTCGGTGTGGAGGCGTCCAAGGTCAATGCCGAAGCCAAGTTCGTTGAGGACCTGGGCGCAGACTCGCTGGACACGGTCGAGCTGATTATGCAGCTTGAGGACGAATTCAATATAGAAATCCCCGATGACGAAGCGGAAAAATTGACCACCGTCGGCTCGGTAGTCGAATATATCGACGCCCATACCGGCTAACCTGCCGTGGCGTCTGACCGAAACATGGAACGTGTGGTTGTAACCGGTATGGGGGTGGTGTCACCCCTGGGCAATACGCTGGAATCGTTCGAGGAGAACCTGTTCGCCGGCATGAATGGTGTCGGGCCCATCACCCGGTTCGACAGCTCGAAGCACAACGTTCATCTGGCGGCGGAGGTGAAAAACCTCGACATCAATGCCTACATCGCGCCGAAAGAACAGCGCAGGATGGACCGCTTCGCCATCCTGGCCATGGTGGCTTCAGCCCACGCCCTTGACCAGTCCGGCCTGCTGAAGGACATGGACCCCAACCGCACCGGTGTGATCATCGGCTCCGGTATCGGGGGCATCCAGACCTGGGAAGATCAGCACACCAGGCTGTTGGAGAAGGGTCCCCGGCAGATCAGCCCCTTCTTCGTACCGATGATGATCGTCGATATTGCGGCCGGGCGGGTGTCCATCAAATACGGCCTGAAGGGGCCCAACTATGGCATCGTTTCCGCCTGCGCCACCGCCAGCCACTCCATCGGCGACGCCTGCCGGCTGATCCAGGTCGGTGATGCCGATGCCATGGTCGCCGGCGGCAGCGAGGCCCCGGTAACACCCATTTCCATCGCCGGCTTTTCCAGCATGAAGGCCATGACCAGGAATCCCGATCCGGCCTCGGCCAGCCGGCCTTTTGATGCGGGCCGGGACGGTTTTGTGATCGGTGAGGGCGCCGGCATCCTGGTCCTGGAGTCCCTGGAGCATGCCCGGAAACGGGGCGCGCAAATACTGGGCGAGATCGCCGGCTACGGCGCCACCGCGGACGCCTACCATATTACCGCGCCGGCGGAGGGGGGCGAGGGGGCCGTCCGGGCCATGAACTTTGCCATGCAGAACGGCGGCGTCACACCGGCGGAAGTGGGTTACATCAATGCCCACGGCACGTCAACCCCCTACAATGATAAAAATGAGACCATCGCCATCAAGACGGTGTTCGGCGAGCATGTGCGCAATTTGGTTGTCTCCTCCACCAAGTCGATGACCGGCCACCTGCTGGGGGCCTCAGGCGGTATAGAGGCCATCGGCACACTGCTGGCCCTGCAGCGTCAGGAAACGCCGCCGACGATCAATTACATCACGGCCGATCCCGACTGCGACCTGAACTATTCGCCCAATGCCAAAACGCCGCATTCCTTCGATTATGCCCTGTCCAACACCTTCGGCTTCGGCGGGCACAACGCCGTCCTCATGATGAAGCGCTATGCGGCCTGACCGGTGAGTCTTCTTGACCGGCTGCGCATCGGGCCGTTCAGGAAGCGGGCCACGGGCCGGAATTCGCGCTTGGAAACCCTCCTCGGCTACCGCTTCCGGCAGCCTGGCCTGCTGGATCAGGCCCTGACTCACCGTAGCATTACCGATCTGCCTACCGGCAACCTGGAGCGGCTGGAGTTCCTCGGCGACGCCGTGCTGGGCCACGTGGTATCCCTGATTCTTTACGGGGAAGACTCCTATGCCTCGGAGGGCGAACTGACCATGCGCCGCTCGGCCCTGGTCAACAAGGACTATCTGGCCGAGGCCGGAGAGACGTTCGGGCTGCACGAATTCCTCCATACCGAGTCCGGCGTCCGGTTGTCCGACAGCAAGGTGCGCCGTAATCTCGTCGGGGATGCGGTGGAATCACTCATCGGCGCCCTCTACCTGGACGGGGGCATCACGGCGGCCGAAAAGTTCATCCTCGGCCATATCCTCAGTCGCCAGCAGAACACGCAGGAGATCATCAACTACAAGGGTGACCTCATTGAACTGTGCCATCAGCGGGAGCTCGGCCCGCCCCGGTTCAGGCTCCTCAAGACCTTGGGCCCCGAGCACGACAAACATTTCGTGGTGCAAGTGCGGGTCGGCCAACGGACTTTCCAAACTGCCAAGGCCGATACAAAAAAAGCCGCTGAACAAGCGGCCGCTGAACTGGCGCTGACGGCCTTGAAAAGGGGCCGCCGCCGGAGACGCTGACTTAGCTGCTGGTCTCGGTGTGGAATTTCTTGATCTTGTCTCTTAGCTCCGCCGCCTTCTCGTATTCTTCGGCCGTGACAGCCTGATTGAGCTGCGTCTCAAGCTTCTTCAGATATTCGTGGGGCGAGAGGCTCTCCTGTTTGGGCGGTTCCAACCCGGTGTCCTTCTCTTCCACGTCCTCCTTTTCCGGCACCTCCTTCACCGACGCATCCTCCATCACCGATTCGGAGACATAGATCGGCGCGCCCACCCGCAGGGCCAGGGCAATGGCATCGCTGGGACGGGCATCGATGTCCCGGGTACCCATCTGGCCCTCCAGACTGATCCGCGAGAAAAAGGTCCCTTCCAGCAATTCGGATATGACCACCTCATTGATCTCAACATCCAGCTCCTCGATGATATTGCAGAACAGGTCGTGGGTCATGGGCCGGGGCATTTGCACTTCCTCCAGCGCCAGGGCGATGGACTGGGCCTCGAAGGAACCGACGATGATTGGCAGGTAGCGCTCACCCATGGCCTCCTTCAGCAGGACGGCATAGCCCTTGCTGGGCGGGTAAAAAGTGATCTTCTCGACTTGAACTTGGATCATCATCGCTCAACCAATATACTCCTCCCGCCGAGAGAATGTCAAGGCCGCCATCCGGAATTACGGCCGGGGAGCGAGCCTATCCTTCAGCGCCAGCAGAACATCAATGGCGGTGGGGTCTTGCCCCCGCAGCAAGGCCGTATAATAGCTGCTCCAATCGATCAGGTTCAGCAGGGTCAGATTGCGTTCCAGGAGGGATTCGCCCACCCCGCTGAGGACCACCTCCCGAGGACCGGGGAGCGTTTCCCCCACCTTCCGCAGGCCGGTCAGTTCGGCCGTTAGCTGCCGCCGCAGGGCCACCCGGGGGTGATCATCGGTATCGGCGAGCCAAACCACCACCAGGCCGTCATCGCTGGCCAGGCGGTCGTTGAGGCCGACAATTTCGTTGTGGTTCAACTCCGGCAGCAGGTGATGGCCGGCCAGGAGGTTGCCGTTCTCCGCCAGCTGGCTCCGCATACGCAGCGCCAGGGCCTCGGTCGTGCCGCTGGTCCCGTAGATGATCACTTGCCGGTCAGCGATCAACTCGGCGGTCGCCAGGGCCAGGTTGGCGCTGCCAGCGGTGCTCCAGCGGGCCGACTCGCTGCCCATCAGTTTCGCGGCCCGCCCCAACTCGCCCAGCAACGTCTGCGGCAGGACTTCGTAGGCCACCAGTATTCGGCAGATAGCCGCCAGGGAGTAGCCGATGGCCGCCCGGGGCTGGAAACCGTCCGGTATCTGCAGCAGTTGCCAGCCTTGGGCTGCCGCCTGCCGGGCGAGTTCGCCACCGGAAGTGATGGCGGCCAATTGGGCGCCGGAAGCCGCTGCCAGTTCCGCCGCGGAGAGCGTCTCTTCCGTGTTCCCCGAATAGGAGGCCGCCAGAACCAGGGTCCTCTCGTCGACCCATCCGGGAATGTTGTAATCGCGCTGGACCGCCATCGGCACTGCCGCGCTGCGTTCGCACCAGACCCGCACCATGTCGCCGCCGATGGCCGAGCCGCCCATGCCCAGGTAGAGGATTTTATCAAAGGGCCGCGCGGCGGCCGGTTGCCAGACCGGTTCGTCCAATGCTGCCAGAATCTGCTCGTGGCAGGTCCGGATCGCCTGGCCCATGCCGCCCGGATCAAGTTTTTCCCATTCGGGTCGCATCATCGGGGCATTCCTATCGCTATCATTTTTTCCTGTTAAGGACAAGTTCGGCAAAGGAGGCCAGCTCCGTTTGGTCCGCCCCCAGTGCTGGCAGGGCCGCCAGGGCTTCGGCAATGGTCCGGCGGACAAGTTCCTCCGCCTCGCCCCGAATGCCGCTGCTTTCCAATATATCCCGCAGCAGGCTCAGGCCCCGCTCCAGGTCGTCCCCGGCCGCCGCCAGGGCCTCTTGAGTCTCTTCGGGCTGGCGCTCCCTGGCGGCGATCAGGAGGTAGGTCTGCTTACCTGCCGCCAGATCGCTGCCCAGGCTCTTGCCCATCGTGCCCGCATCGGAGAATATCTCCAGCAGATCATCCTGAATCTGGAAGGCGCGCCCGATCAGCCGGCCAAACCGGCGCACGCTGGTGACGATCGCTTCCTGGCCCTCGGCAGCCAGGACCCCCAGCTCGGCAGACAGACCCAGCATATGGCCGGTCTTCAGATCGACCATCCCCAGGTAGTCCTGCAATGATACATCGCTGCGCTCCTCAAAGGACAGATCGAGGGCCTGCCCTTCGCAGACCGCCAGGGCGCCGGCTACGAACGCGGCGCTCATGGCGTCCACATTGGTGGCGGACCGGCGCAGCTCCTGCAGGGCCAGCACAAACAACACGTCGCCGGCCAGAATAGCCACGCTCTGGTTCCACTTGGCATGCACCGAAGGCTGGTTGTGGCGGGTCTGGTCCCGGTCCATGATGTCATCGTGGACCAAGGTAAAATTGTGCAGCAGCTCCACCGCACCCGCAGCCGGCAGGGCCACCTCGGACGAACCGCCGCAGGCCCGGGCCGTCAGCAGGGTCAGCAACGGCCGCAGCCGCTTGCCCTGGCCGGCCGCGATGTAGGCTACCGGCTCGGTAAGCAGGCCGGGACCGGTCGGATAGATGGCGATCAACCGTTCGTTGATCTGCGCCCGGAGGGTATCAATATCGGTAATAGTGGCCGTCATGGGCTGATGGCAATATCGCCGAAGGTGGCCAGTCTGTCCAGCACCTCGGCCTTGATCTCCGCCAGCCGTTCCGCCGTGCGGGCCTCGAACCGGCAGACAATGACCGGCTGCGTATTGGAAGCCCGCACCAGCCCCCAGCCGTCGCCGAAGCGGATGCGGACGCCGTCGATGTCGATGCAATCGTAGTGGGCCTTGAAGTACGCCTCCGCCGCCGCGGCAATGGCAAATTTCTCCTCGTCAGTGGGACACTCCAGGCGCAACTCGGGGGTGCTGAAATACTGGGGGATGCGCGCCGCCAGGACCGACAGCGGTTCCCGGCTCCGGGAGAGCAGCCGCGCCAGCCGGAGCGACACATAGATGGCATCGTCGTAGCCGAAGTACTCGTCGCCGAAAAAGATATGGCCGCTCATCTCTCCGGCGAAGGAGACCTGCATCTCGCGCATCTTCTCCTTGATCAGGCTATGGCCCGTCTTCCACATCACCGGCTTGGCGCCGTGGCGCTCAATCTCCTCCTCCAGGGCCTGTGAGCACTTCACATCGAAGATGATCGGCTCACCGGGGCGGGCCACTTCTTCCAGAAACAGGGCCATCAGCCTGTCGGCGGGTATGATCTCGCCCTTGTCGTCCACCACCCCGATCCGGTCTGCGTCGCCATCGTAGGCGATCCCCAAATCGTAGCCGCCTGTGCGCACCTCGGCCACCAGGTCGGCCAGGTTCTCCGCCACCGTCGGATCGGGATGATGGTTCGGGAAAGTGCCGTCCACGTCGCAGTATAGCTCGGTGAGGTCGACGCCAAGCCGGCGGAAGATCTCCGGTCCGGCCAGGCAGCCGGCGGCATTGCCGCAGTCGAGGGCGATCTTCAGCGGCCGGTCGAAGGTGATTTTCTCCTGCAGCATATCGAGGTAAGGGGCCAGGATATCCACCTCCCTGAGGCTTCCTGCGCCGGTCTCATAATCGCCCTTGTTAATGAGTTCCATCTGGGCCATGATCTGATCCCCGTAGACGGCGCCCCGCTTGTAGGACATTTTGAAGCCGTTGAAATCGGGCGGATTGTGGCTGCCGGTAATCTGCACGGCCCCGTCCACATCCATATGGAACATGCTGAAGTAATTGGCCGGCGTGGGCAGGATGCCGATATCGATAACCTCGATGCCGGTGCTCTGCAGGCCCTCAGCGTACCAGGTCTTCAGTTTGGGTGTGGTCAGGCGGATATCGCCGCTTAAGGCAATGGTCTGCCCGCCCTGCCGCCGCACAAAGGTGCCGAAGGCCCGGCCCAGATCGTGGACCACCGGCTGAGGGAAATCCTCTGCCACCACGCCACGAATGTCGTACATCCTGAAAATATATTCCTTCAAGTGGCTTCCTTCCTTGGGTTTATTCCGCTCCGGGCCGCGGGCTGACATCGGTCACCTGCCCCAGCAAGAGGGCCCTGCCTGCGCCGGTGACTCCGGGCATGGCGCCAGGTATCCCTTCCATCTTCGCCACGGCCAGGACGGCCATGAGCAGCGCCTCTTTGGCGTCCGGGCCGACCCCCAGCACTTCTGAAGTGACCCACCGCCACGACCGCAGTTCGGCAGCCAGATCGGCCTTCAGCAGCGGGTGCCGTGCGCCGCCGCCGCTCACCACCAGCTCGGTTGGGCCGGCCGGTGCGGGCACGAATTTATGCACATTCTCCGCCACCGACAGGGCCGTAAAGCGCACCAGCGTGCGCAGCAGATCGGCGGGCGGCAGCCGGCGGCGGTCAATGATTTCCGTCACCAGGGCCGGACTGAATACATCGGTGCCGGTCGATTTCGGGGGCGCTTGGCCGATGAAGGGGTGCGCCAGCAGTTCGTCCAGCAGGGCCTGATCGACGCTGCCGGCGGAACTGAAACGGCCGTCCAGATCACCCCGCTCACCGAAGAGCTGCTCCGCCGCCGCATCGATGAGGCACATCCCCGGACCGCTATCGAAGCCGGTCACCTGCTCCCGGTCCGCCCCGGCAGGAACGTAGGCCAGGTTGGCGATTCCGCCGATGTTCAGGGTCAGTGTGCCTGCTGCCCGGCCCCGGCAGAGGAGCCAGTCCAGGAACGGCATGAGGGGGGCGCCCCGGCCGCCGGCGGTGATGTCGGCCTCCCGGAAGTTGGCCACCACCGGAATCCCGAGCCGCAGGGCCAGGGCCGTGGGGCTGCCGATCTGCAGCGTATGTTGGCCGTCGGCATGGGCGATGGTCTGGCCGTGGATACCTGCCAGGGCCACCTGCTGCCCGGCGGCAATACGCTCGCCCACATCGGCGTACAGACTGCCGAGGCGGTAATGGAGGGCGGCCAGATCATCGGGACTGCCGCTCTGCGCAGCGCGAATCGCCTGCCGGATATCGCCGGCCAGGGGGACAGTGACGGATTCGATGATGTCAAAGGCCAGGCCGTCGCCAGCCAGACTGATATCCGCGAGGCAGGCGTCGACACCATCCAGAGATGTGCCGGTCATCAGCCCCAGGGTCCGCCAGGTGCGTCCGCCCGTCATCTGCCCAACGGCGCCGGTCAGCTGCCGGACTTGGCCAGGGCACGGCTCAACGAGCCTTCAACCGCCGCCAGCTTCTGCCGGGCCTCCTCTGCCGGTAGCGCCAGCAACTGCATGGCCAGGGCGGTCTTTACCTCGCCGCCGGCTGTCACCAGCAGGTCAGCTGCCGCCTCGTAGGCGAGGCCGGCCACTTCGGCGATGATCCGGGCGCCCCGGTCGCGGAGCTTGTCATTGCGGGCCTGCAGATCGACCATCAGGTTGCCGTAAACCTTGTGCAGCTGCACCATGCTGGCGGTGCTGATCATGTTGAGGACCATCTTGGTGGCCGTGCCCGCTTTCATGCGGGTTGAGCCGGTGACCACCTCCGGCCCGACGATGACGGTCATGACCAGGTCGGCCTGATCGGCGTCGGCGGCTCCTGCGGTGCAGACCAGTAGTCCGGTGCCGCAACCGAGCTGCCGGGCATAGGCGATGGCGCCGTGGACATAAGGCGTCGTCCCTCCGCTGGTAATCCCCAGGACGATATCTCCGGCAGTGAGCTCCAGTTCCTTCAGGCTTTGCTCCCCCGCCGACGGTTGGTCCTCGGCCCCCTCAATGCTCCGGGTGAGGGCGCGTGGTCCACCGGCAATGGCCCCCACCACCATCTCCGGCGGGGTGGAAAAGGTGGGCGGGCATTCGGCGGCGTCCAGCACTCCCAAGCGTCCACTGCTGCCGGCGCCGATGTAGATCAAGCGGTCGCCCCGTTTCAGGGCCGCAACGGTCATGTTAACAAAGCTTTCGATCTGCGGCAGCGCGGCGGCCACGGCCCCGGCAATGGACTCGTCCTCGGCATTGATAAGCGCCAGCACCTCCGCCACCGGCATGCTGTCCAGATCGGTGGAGCGGGGATTGCGCTGTTCGGTGGTCAGATGGCCCCGTCCCGCAGGCTCACGCTGGGGGTCGGCCCTATGAGGATCAGCCCTGTGAGGATCAGATTGTGCATCAGTTTGCATTTCTGGCGGCTTCCAGCTATACATTCAATCCGTGTGCTTACTGTATGGTCTCGCGGACAAGGAAATGAAAGTTACGGCTTCCCTCTCGTCGGTTCGAGCGATTAGTTCCCGGACCGGCGCCTGCCGGTTAACCCATGTTTGATCTGACCCTGGCCCTCATCGGGCTCTCCTTTTCGGCCTTCTTCTCGGCCTCCGAGCTGGCCTTCATCAGCGCGAATCCATTACAGATGGAGGTCTGGCTCAAGCAGGAGCGCAGGGGCGCCAAGGCCGCCAGCCTGTTGCTGGGCCGGCCCCACGGCTGGCTGCTGACGGTGCTGGTGGGCACCACGGTGGCCAACGTGTTCACGGCCAGTTTTGCCACCGCCTACCTGCTCCGGGCCGGCTGGGCGCCGTGGGCCTCGATAGCGGCCATCACAGCGCTTATCCTCCTGTTCGGGGAAGTGCTCCCCAAAACCATCGCCGGCGAACGGCCCAACCAGGTGCTCCGGATCACGGCCCCCTTCAACCGCTTTTTTGGGTTGCTGCTGTCGCCACTGGCCCGGCTGCTGGGCCGGTTCAGCGGATTATCACAGGATGACGATCCGAAAACGGCGGGCGCTTTGGAGCGGGATGACCTGAAAGTACTCTTTTCGCGCCAGTCTGCGGCGCAGGTCCTGCAACAGGATGGGCAGGAGCTCATCAGCCAGGTGTTTGAATTCGGGGAGACTCCCATCTCCAAGGCGATGACCCCCCGGACCCGCATCGCCGCAGCGCCGGACTCCGCCGACCTGCAAACGGTGGCCCATACTTTCATCGAGTCCGGCTATTCCAAGCTGCCCATTTACCATGACAACCTGGACAACATCGTCGGCGTCGTTTACCTGTACGACCTGTTCAAGGAACCGCAGGACCTGGCTTCCATCATCAAGCCGGTCACCCGGGTGCCCGATTCCAACAATACCATTGCCGTGTTGCGGCAGTTGCAGCAGGATCAACACTCCATTGCCGTCGTGCTGGACGAATTCGGTGGCACGGCCGGTCTGGCCACCATGGAAGACATCTTTGAGGAGCTGTTCGGCGAGTTCGAGGACGAATTTGACGATCCCGGCGCGGCCGTGACCCGGGCGGCTGACGGCTCGCTGCTGGCCCTGGGCCGGACGGATGTGGAAGAATTGGCCTCGGCAGGGCAGCTGCAGGTGCCGCCGGGTGATTATGAAACTCTGGCCGGCTACCTGATGTCGGAGCTGGGGCGCATTCCGAATGCGGGCGAACGGCTGACCTTGCCCATCGGAACGGTGGAGATAAAGAAAGCGACGCCCAGCCAGGTGCTACAGGTGCAGATTTGGCCCCGGAAAGATGCCCCGAAACCCGGCCAGGGCCGCAAGGGCTAGTCCGGCCGGCGGCCAAACTTCCAGATTATACCCGCCAGAATCAACAACGCCAGCAGATTGCCCAGCCAGGGATTCATGCCGAATCCTGCCGGCATATAACCCACCGTCAGCGTGACCCCGGCTATGGTGAGCCCGTAAGGCAATTGGGTGCGGACATGGTCGATATGGTCGGCCCCGGTGGCGATGGAGGAGAGCACCGTGGTATCGGAGATGGGCGAGCAGTGGTCCCCGAAAATGGCTCCCGACAGAATGGCGCCGACGCTCCCCAGCAGGATCGGCGAGTCGATCCCTCCGGCCCCCGGCATGTGGTAGGCCAGCGGGATGACCACCGGTATCAGGATAGCCATGGTGCCGAATGATGTGCCGGTGGAAAAACTGATGGCGGCGGCGATGACGAAAGTCAGCGCCGGCAGAAAGCGGGGATCGAGGATATCAGCGGTGATGTGGAAAATATAGCCCGCCGTGTTGAGATCGGTGGCAACCAGCTGCAGTCCCCGGGCCAGAGTGAGGATCATGACCCCCAGCAGCATGGCCCTGAAGCCGACCAGGAACGCATCGACAGTCTCCCCTACGCTCAATACCCGGCTCACCACGGCCACAATGCCGGCCACGGCAGCCCCCGAAGCCGACGCCCAGATGAGCACGACGAACGAATCGGCGGCGCCTATGATATCCCGAAACTGGAACTGGCCGGCGCCCAGGGCCGACGTCCCGCTCACGTATAGACCGATGGCCAGGACGGCGACCATGGTGGCAATGGGCAGGATGGCGCTGAGCCAGTGGCCTTCAACCCCCTCGGGGGGCAGCAGCCCGGCGAGTTCCTTGTCCTGCAGCGGCTTGGCGCCATCCCGCAACACCTTGCCCTCGACGATGGCCCGCCGCTCTGCCTTCAGCATGGGGCCATAGTCGCGCCCCGAGACGGCGATAAGCACCACCATCATCAAGGCCATAAACGAATAGAAACTGTAGGGAATGGCAAACCAGAAGGTCTCGTAGGCCGAATGGCTGATCCCCAGGCTCTGGTAACTGCTGTTGATCAGCCCCAGCTCGAAGCCGATCCAGGTGGAGGCCAGGGCGATACTGGCGATAGGTGCGGAAGTGGAATCGACCAGGTAGGCCAGCTTTTCACGGCTGATCTTCAGCTTGTCGGTGAACGGGCGCATGGTGTTGCCCACCAGCAGCGCATTGGAATAGTCATCGAAAAATATCATGATACCCAGGAACCATGTGCCCAGCTGGCCCATCCGGCGGGTGTTGGCCCGGCGGGCCATGGCCCGGACGATACCTTGGGTCCCGCCGCTGCGTGACAGTACGCCGACCATACCGCCCAGAATCATCGTGAACAGGACGATACTCATATGGCTGGTGTCGGTGAGCGCCCGCATCATGTAGGTATCGGCGGTCCGCAGAAAACCGGTCACCGGGTTGAGGCTGCCCCCCAAGGTCAGGATGGCGCCGAGCCAGACCCCGCTGAACAGGGACAGGATCACCTGCCGGGTGAGCATGGCCAGCGCGATGGCCATCAGCGGCGGGAGGATGCTGACGAAAGCGGGTAGGCTGTAGACCGTCACCGAGCCTGTGCGGCCATCGAGGTCCACCGACAGGGTCAGTTGGCCCCGCAGCGGCAGCACCACATCGTTGATCAGGGCGCTGCTCCCGTCGGCCGTCACACCCCCGTGGGCCAGGGTGGCGCCCTGGGCCGTGACCACCGCGCTGTCGCCGCCGGCAGCGACGGTTATATCGAATGGAACCCCCCGCAGCACTATCCGGGGGGCCTGGACAGTGAGCGTCTCCTGGGCCAGCAGGGGCGCCGCCAGCCCGATAAGGCAGACCCATATCAAACGGCGAATCGGCATAAGGGGGGCAATTTATCGGAGCGGGAGCACGGATGCCAAGGCCGGCACCAAAAGATGTGTGACCGCAGGGTGGGGCCATATTAGCTTCCCCCAGCATGCCTCTGCTTGACCGCTACATCCTGACCCGCTTCCTGGGGATTTTCTTCGGCACCCTGCTGGCCTTCATGGTGCTGTTCCTGGTGGTTGATGTGGTGGAGAACATGGATAATTATATCGACGCCGACATGCCCCGGAGGGCCATACTGGCCTACTACTACTATACTCTGCCCTGGTTCCTGAGCATCGGCCTGCCGATGGCGACACTGCTGGCAACCTTCTTTTCGATGGGTATGCTCCACAAGCGCAACGAGATTTCCGCCATGAAGGCCTCCGGCTTCAGCGTGCGGCGTATCGGCGCTTCCCTGCTGGTGAGCGGAGTGCTGATCAGCATCGGCTCCTTTTTCCTGGACGATCTGCTCGTCTCCGAGGGGTTGCGCCGCAAGGCCGACCTGCAGAGCCAGTACATGGCCCGGCAGTACCGCCGCACGCACAAGGTCAAACGGCAGAATATTTTTCTGCAACAGTCACCGAATGAAGTGCTGGCCATCGACCGCTACGATCACCGGATTCAGGAAGCCCGGGGGGTCTATCTACAGCGCTATGAAGATGGAGCCCTGCGGGAGCGCATCGACTTTGCCAGGCTACGCTGGGACCCGGAGGCCGGGCAGTGGCGCGGCACCGACTTTGCATTCAGGCGCTTCCCGGCAGGCACCGATTCGATGGTCTGGATCAGCCTGGGAAGCGACACTCTCATCTCCCTGGCCCTGCGCCCCCTCGACCTGACCCGTATGTCGGTGACACCGGAGGAAATGCGCTACGGCGAGCTCCGCGAGTTCGTCAGCAGACTGATCAACAACGGCATCGATCCGACACGCTGGGAGGTGAACATGCACTTTAAGGTGGCCTTTGCCGCCACCAGTTTCATCATGGTGCTATTCGGCCTGCCGCTGAGCGTCGGCCGGCCGAAATCAAGCCTCACTTTCGGCGCAGGGATGTCTATTTTCGTGATCTTCGGCTATTATGTGGTGATCAAAATGGGCCAGTCGTTCGGCATCAAGGGGGTGCTGCCGCCGCTTGTATCGGTGTGGCTCCCGAACCTGATATTTCTCGGTCTGGGGTTCTACCTGCTGATTAGGCTGCGCAGCTGAGCAGCCGGTCAGCGCACCAGGGTGGCGCTGAAGGCCAGGCTGATGCCTTTCATGGTATGGACCCAGATGCCGTTGTGGAAGCCGAGGCCGATGTCGATCTGTACCGGCCCCTTGTGCAGGCCGACCCCCATCCCCAGCAGCTGTTTGTTGGGGCCGCCATAGCGGTAGCCCATTCTGATGGGCAGGCTCGGTGACGGGAATATCTCCATACCGATGGCCAGTTCCCAGCCCCGGGACGACCAGAGGCGATCCTCGAAGCCGGTCAGCAGGTCGAGTGTAAACAGGCCGACCCCCTCCACCCGCTGGGTCACGCCCACGCGCAGGGTGGTGGGATAGTTGGTCACGAAGGGCTGGGGCTCAAACTCGGATAGATCCCGGTTGGCCGAGCGTACCAGGCCTGAATCGGGGTGCACAAAAACCGTGTAGCTCTCCCGGACAAAAAGAGAGTCCGCATCGACACCGCCCAGCAGGTCGATGGCCGTCACCTCGTCAAATTTGAAGGTGTAGAGGAAGTACTCGTTCTCCCGCCACGGCATCAGCGCCAGGAGGGCATCGCCGAACAGGTCCTTGGTGACGGACGGGCCGTGCCATTTGATGCTGCCGAAAGCGTTGATCACCGAAAATCCAAGACTCAAACCGTTCACTTCGGCCGTGGCGAACCCGATATCCAGGCCGATGCCACTACCGCCTACGGCCTGGCGGATCAGGTAGCGCCCCTCCCCCCGGAAACCGGTGGTGTCGGTGATAAAAAATCCACCGCTGGAGTCCTGGTCCACGCCGAGATAGAACAGGCCCTGCAGGTATTTCAGGGTCAGGCCGAGGGAATATGATTTCTGGGGCATGGCAAAGGAAAAGGCCCACTCGCCGATACCGATGATTTCCTCATCCAGCGGCAGGCGGATTTCCTTACCGACGATATTCCCCTCAAAGAAGAGCTCGAACAGGGACTTGGGCAGGGTCAGATTACTGTAAATGATGATATCGCTGGTGAAGGCCGTCGTCCCCCGCGACCAATTCAGACCCGGCACAGGAATATGCATATCGGCGATAATCTGCATGCCCACTTCCGGAATGGCCGCCAGGAACTGCTGTTTATCGACGTAGTCCTTGGAGATGGGGTCCTCAAAATCGGCGCCGTTCACCTCGTTGTACAGGGCCACTGACAGATAATTGTTAAGGATGCCGAATCCGACACCGCCCAGATTGAGGCTGAAATCCTTCTCGCTGTAGGCCAGCCGGGCCGGGTTAAAGCCGATGGCGTGAATCCCCTGGGCATTGCTGGTGGTGGCCCCGGCCATGCCCAGCGCCCGGGGATCGAGGGCCGGGTCCTGTCCGGCCAGTTTTGCCAGACCGGCGCCCAGCAGCAGCATCGTCAAAACAAAGGTTCGCCTCATGGGCCGCCCCGTTTCGGCTTGCCGGCCAGGTTAGGGGCGGGGGGCCGGGGCGCGGCCGAGGGCCCTGACACGGTCACCAGGAAGCTGGTCTCCACAGCAGGAATGTCATCGTCGCCGTCGTCATCAGCGGTTACGGTAATCTTGGCGGTGCCCGGTCCCGTGGCGATGGCCCGCACCAATTTCTGCGGGGTGGGGCTGGAGACATTCCGTAGCGCCACCGATACGATGCCGGTATGGCTTGATGATACGGCCACCTCCATATCGGCCGCAGCGACAGTGGGATGGGTAAACACCGAGTCGAGGTCGACCCATACCGTATCGCCGGTTTCGACGGCAAAGTTGCCGGCCGGCGTGATAGTGATCTCCGATGGATCGACCTCCTCGGGCGGCGAGAGAAACTCGCTGGAAACATTGAAGGTGATGAAGGCGGCAATCCGTATGGAATCGCTGGAGCGGAACGTGCGCACACTGTTGGAGCCGTTAAAGGTAATTAACGGGTTCATGTACAGTGTCGAGTCAGAGGCGATCCAGCTCACCCGCTCGGCATCCAGCGAGAGGGTTTCGGTGGTGTCGCCAGGCTCGGTCACGTGGCCGGCGCTGTTCACGCTACGCGGGCCGGGCAAGGTCAGCTGGAACAGACGGCCGTTGAAGAAGGCCGGCTCGGTGTCGTTGGGATTGGTATAGAAATCCACCCGTTTGGCCCGGGTCTCTCTGGGGTCGGTGATCCCTCCAGCCACGGTCTCATCGGGGAAAAATACGATATGTGAGATACCGGTGATGGAATCGGCGGCCAGCACATCGCTCAAGTTATTATATACCGTCGTATCGCCGGTGCGGGCCGCGGTGGGTATGCCGGCGGCTATGTCATCGAGCTTGTCCAGGGCCAGGCTGAACAGGGTCGTATCGGACACCAGCATGGCGATGGACCCGCCGATGGGGATATCCATCAGGGTCGATACGGTCAGGCTGGCCCCCAGGAGGGCGGTCCGCACCGTTTCCCGGGTGTCCGGATCCATGGCCGGCAGCTCGATGGGATTGGCCGGCAGAAAAGTGATATCGTTGGACATGATGAATGCGAAGGGGGCCACCAGCTCGAACTCGCCCCACAGGGCGCTGCCGGCGGCAACGGTGCCCTCGCCCAGTATCTCCGCTGCTCCGCCGACGATAATGGTCTCCGGCGGCAGGTTCAGCACATCGACGATGGACTCCTCGCCGTTGTCCACTACGGTGGAGTCCCAGGCCTGGGCAAGGTCGGTGGAACCGTCAGGCAGCCAGTAGGTGCGCACCGAATTCTGATCCAGCACGATCACCGTGTTGGCGGTGCTGCCGTTGGTCACCCCGGGGGGGGTGGGGTTGCTGGGGTAGTTCAGTGGCGCATTGATCGGTACTGTGGCGCTGTCCCCCTCCAGGGAACGGCCCTGCAGCACCAGGTCGAGGGCCACCGGCAGGTCGGTCTGGTTGTGGAAAATCAGGGTCAGGCTGAGGCGGTCAAACTCGAATCCGGCGAAGCCGGTGGGGATGTCCTCAATGGTGGTGTTTACTGCGTCGAAGGCGATCTCAAAATTGCCCGTGATACTGCTGAAATAGAGGTCACCGATCTCGAAGGTGACCTGAAACTCTCCCAGGGTGCTGCCATCCAAAGGCAGGACGACATCCTGCTCAAGCACATCCGCAAGCAGCTCGAACTCGAAGGAATCAATGGCCGTATTACCCGCCGGATTCAGGAAACTGAAGCCGCTCAAATCCCGGGGATCGTTGATGGTCGGCAGAACATTCGTGAGGATGGTAGGGCCAAACCGGAGACTGTCGGTCCCGGCCGGGCTGGATGAAAAATTGGGGAAGGCCAGCGCAAACTCGATGTCGAACGGCAGTGTGCTGCGCAGGCCGGTGAGCTTGATGAAATTGATCGGGTCCGTCTCGCCGGACCGCAGCACGCCACTGATCAGCTCCACTTCGGAAGGTAAAGCGATGGGCGCCGGCGGCGCCGGCAGCAGGGATGTCCGGTTGGTGCGGATGGCGACGCTGTCCACGCCGCTCACAGCCAGCCGGACCGTGATCTCGATTTTGGGGTCGGTCCCAGCGGCGATGATAATATCTCCGCCGACGGTGGGGAACGACATGCTGACGCTCATGGTCAGGTCGGTGCCCAGCTGGGCCGAGGCCAGATCGGTGGAATCGTCAAAGGTGCTGCCCGGGGTAAGGACCGCTGCATCGTGGGTCACCGTCAGGGCCCCCGATTGGAGCACCAACGCGATGGCCTCGATGTCGGTGGGCCAGTCATCATTGAAGACCCGGGTGACGAACTTGTTGGCGCCGCCGGTGCTGGAAAGTTCGATATACTGGATGGTCTGTATGATCGGGAAGTCGGCCAACAGAGTGGCGGTGTCGAGTACGGCAATAGGCCCTTCCACGACGGTAAGGGGGGAAACCGGCGGCACGGTCATGACATTGTTCCAGAGGGTTTGCGGTATCGGGAATGGGTTAACATCAGGAAAGGTCACGGCGAGCTCCGTTACACCGGTGGCGGTGAGCAGATCGTCCAAAGCGAAGCTCACTACGACCGACTCAGCCACGGCGGAAAAAAAGCTGCTGGCGTCCGGCGCAGCGACGGTTTCATTGATCGGATCGGGCACGGCGCCGTCCGGCAACTCGACCTCCAGGAAGTTGGCATCGATGCGAGAGGTATCGAGCGCGCCGGCGAACTGCACCTGCAGCTCCAGGTTGACGCTGTCGGCAAAGATAGTGGAGTCGTTCACCACCTCGGCCATGGTGTAGGACTTGTTGATCAGCGGCATCGTCAGGGCGATGCTCCATTTCGGCAGTTCGGGGGGCTCAAACAGGCTGAATTCGCAACCGCTGCCTATCAGCACGAGGGTGATAAGCAGGGGTAAACCGGCTCGCCGCCGCCATTTAAGCCGGCGGGCAGGTCCCGGTTGTGTGCTGGATTGTGGAGCCACGAATATTGCCGCTTCCTAAATTGTGGGGAATCTAGGCAGTATCAGCGTCAAACGGAACTGAATCGTGCCGCCCGGATCGTGTTTGTCCAAAGGGGACTCAAGGCAGGTGCCGCTTCAGATCGTCCACCTTGTTGAGCAGCTCCCAGCTGAAGCCGTCCTCTTCGCGTCCAAAGTGGCCGTAGGAGGCCGTGGCCTGATAGAGAGGACGTTTGAGGTCCAGATAACTGATGATCTCCCTGGGCCGGGTGGGAAATTCCTCGTTGATGATCTCCGCCAGACGGCCGTCGTCGAGCTGGCCGGTGCCAAAGGTATCGACGCTGAGGGAGATGGGCTCGGCAACGCCGATGCTGTAGGCCAGTTGCACTTCGCAGCGCCGGGCCAGGCCGGCGGCCACCACATTCTTGGCCATATGGGGGGCGGTGGGGGGGGGGGGGCGCGCGGGTGGGGGGGGTCCGGGGGGGGGGGGGGCCCCCGCGCGGGGCCGGGGATGGCCGCCATAAGTGTCCACGATGATCTTGCGCCCGGTGAGACCGGTATCGGCATGCGGGCCGCCGAAGACAAACCGGCCGGTCCCATTGACGATGAAATTTTCATCGAAATCGTAACCACTTTTGGAAAGGACCGGCAGGATGATGTGCTCGATCACCTCCCGGCTGATGAATTCATGCTCCTTATCCACTTCGGGGTAGGCGTCGCTGAGGTCGTCATGCTGGGTAGCCACCACAATTTTGCGCACGGCCACCGGCTTTCCGCCGTCATATTCCACCGTCACCTGAGATTTTCCGTCCGGCCGCAGCCAGGGCAGCTCCAGGGACTTGCGTGCCTCAGCCAACCGGCGGGTGATCTTGTGGGCCAGCATGATAGGCAGCGGCATGAGCTCGGCGGTGTCATCGCAGGCAAAGCCGAACATGAGGCCCTGGTCGCCGGCCCCCTGCTCATGGCTATTGCCATGGTCCACGCCCTGGGATATCTCGGGGCTCTGCTCATCAATACTGGTCAGCACGGCGGCCTTGCTGGCGCTGATGCCGTAGGACGACCGGGTATAGCCGATATCCTTGAGAGTCTGGCGCACAACGCTGGGGATATCCACATAGGTGGTGGTGGTGATCTCCCCGGATACAAAGATCAAACCGGTTGTGGCCAGGGTTTCGCAGGCGACCCGGCCTTCGGGGTCATCCTTCAGAATAGCATCGAGGATGGCGTCAGATACCTGATCGCAAACCTTATCCGGGTGCCCCTCGGTTACCGATTCGGAAGTAAATAGATATTTTGACGACATATACTTATCCTTGATCAATTTATCATCTGTGCCTGCGTTCCAATTTCTGTACCGTTACAGAACAGAAATTTACGTTACAGTTTTATCAGGCCGCCAGTGTTGCATAAATAGCGGCTCCCTTTGTCGATAAGCTGTGCTCCGGCCCACACGGCGCCCATTAAATTGCTCCGTCGCCGCTTGGCGGCAGGCCTTGGAATCATCGAAAGGAGACCCCTCATGTCCCGGCTCGCAGCCCTGATCATTGTCCTCAGCAGCCTGTTGCAATCCCAACTGCCGCCGGACGATTTCCGGCAGCGCAGGCAGGCGATCCTTGACCGCCTCGGACCTGCTGACCGCATGCTGGTGCTGACCCGGCCCGTGTTCATCCGCAATAGCGATCAGGACCACCCGTTCCGGCCCGATTCGGATTTCTGGTACCTGACCGGCTTCTGGGAGCCCCGGGCGGTACTGGTACTTTCCGGCTCGGAGATTTCCTTCAGCGCCGGCGAGGAGACCGTCAGCGGCCGGGAATTTCTGTTCCTGCGGGAGAAGGATCCCCGGGCCGAGACCTGGACCGGCAGGCGGGTGGGTGTGGCCGCCGCCCCGGCCCGGCTGCTGATTGAGCAGGCCGTGGATATCAACCACTTCAGTGGCGCCATCGAGGCCATCCTCCAGGATGCCGACACCGCTTATATGAACCTCTCCTGGTCAGACGCAGCGCCTCCGCTGGACGCCCTCGCCGAGGCCACCCTGCAGTATTTGCCGCCCGCTGAGGAACGCCCCCGGGGGGCCTTCCGGCGGGTCCGGGCCCTGGCGGCCAAACTGAGGCGGTACCGTGAGGCGCTCAAAGCCGGCACGCCCCAACTGGCCTACCGGCAGGCAGGCGACCTGATCCATCCCCTGCGATTGATTAAAAGTCCGGCCGAGATCGAACTGCTGCAAAAGGCCATCGACATTACCGCCGCGGGACTGCTGGCGGCCATGCGCCGGTCCGGTCACGGCGTCTACGAGTACCAGCTGCAGGCCAGTGTCGAGTTTGCCTTCAAGGACCGGGGCGCCAAGCGGTCGGGCTATGAGCCCATCATAGGGTCCGGCCCCAACGCCCTGATTCTGCACTACAACGAAAATGATCGCCGCATGCAGGCCGGGGAACTGGTGCTGATGGATGTGGGGGCCGAGTACCAGATGTACACCGTTGATATTACCCGCACCTTCCCCGTAAACGGCCGCTTCAGCGAGGCCCAGCGGGAAGTCTACAATGTCGTGCTGAAAGCCCAGGCGGCCGCGGCTGCTGCCCTCAAGCCTGGCATTACCGATGCCGATATAAACCGAATTGCCCGGGAGACCATCGTGGAGGCCGGCTACGGGGAGTTTATCCTGCATGGCGTCATCCATTTGATCGGCCTCGATGTACATGATGTAGGTGTTCGGGGAACCCCACTGGCGCCGGGAACCGTGCTGACCATTGAGCCGGGTATCTACATCCCTGCCGATGCGGAGAGCGTGCCGGTCGAGTACCGGGGCATAGGCGTGCGGATAGAGGACGACTACCTAATTACCCCTGAAGGGGCCATTCATATGTCCCGGGATATCCCCCGCACCGTCAGCCAGATCGAAGCGGTCATGAGCCCCCAGCGCTAGGCCAGGGGCGCTCAGGCGTCCGGCGAGGTCTCCTCGACCAGTTTACGGAGGTGTTCGTCCAGGTTCCCTTCCAGGGGTATACTGGCAATCCGGTCAAGGAACCGGATGGCGCCGTTTTCGGGATCCTTGACGCTGCGGATAATGCGCACATGCTTGACGCCCTTGGCGGCGCCCTTGCTCTTCAGTTTGTCAGAGAATGATTTGGATGCCTTAGCCATTTCTGGGCCTCATTTTGAAAGTTTGGAATAGGAGACAACACCGTTTCCGCCGCTGTGCTTCACAGTGTACATCGCTTCATCGGCATGCTTGGTAATGTCCTTAACAGTGGTTCCGTGGACCGGGTACTCGGACATGCCGATACTGATGGTTATGTTGCTCCGGATGCCGTCATTATAGAATTTAAAGTTGGCGATGGATTGCTTTATGCGCTCGGCAGTCTTGCGGCTTGAGTGGCTGTCTGAATTGATGATGACCACCCCGAACTCGTCCCCGCCCAGCCGGCCGGCCACATCGGCCACGCGGATGCTGGAGCGGATCAGTCGCGCCGTCTGCTTGATCACGTAATTGCCGTAGAGGTGGCCGTAGGTATCGTTCACAGATTTGAAATTGTCGATGTCGAGCATAAGCATGGTCATCTCGTGGCCGTAGCGGGAGTCACGTTCGAGCTCCTCACCCATGCGCTGGGTAAACGACCGGCTGTTGAGTAGCCCGGTCAAGCCATCCACCGTCGCCAGGGCGTGAACCTCCTGGTAGCGCATGGTCCAGCAGAGGGCGGTGCCGTAGACTTGCGAGATGGCCGTCAGCAGGTGCAGGTCGTCAGGCGAATAGCGCCCGGCCTGTGTGCTCTCCACCGCCAAGGTCCCCTTGGAGACACCCGCCTCGATAATGGGAACGCCGGCGAAGGATCGCAAGCTGCCCTTGGCCAAATCCCCAACCTCGAAACGGCCTTCAAATGGCCCTGCGGACATATCGTCGAGGGCAATCCCCTTCACCTGACGGAACACTTCGCCGTGGCAGACATTCTGCGACAGAAATTCGCTGCCCACCGGCATCGGCTTGGGACTGCCCGCCACATGGATCACCTGGAGCGTATCACCGGTTTCCGAAATCCGGATGGAGATTGTCAGCCGGTCAAAGGCGAATATCTCAGCGGCCGCCGCCGCGGTAACGTTCATGATATCCGGGGCGCTACCGGTGATATCCAGGTCCCGGGATCTGCCCACCATGTCGGTCAGAAAGCTGTTGAACTGATTGAGGTCGCCCAGCTCGGATTCCTGGGCCAGGTTAAGCTGCACGATCCGGGCCGCCGCCTGCATGTATTGCCAGGCCACCGGGTTCGGATTTTCGCTTTCGCTTTTCAGGCTCACCACCAGCAGTCCCAGAAAGCGGTCGTCTGCGGAGAGGGGACTGGCGATGAGCGAGCCCCCTTTGCTGCGGGCGGATTTGCTGAGTAGAACGGCCTGATCGGGGGCTGCCAGGCTCATGGCTGGCGGAACACCGGCCTGGCCGCCAGACAGATCCAAGGATAGTTTACTCAGCAGAGGCTTTTTATTGAAGCGCTCGTTTGTGGAATTGTCCCCAGCCAGTACCAGGTGCTTTCCGTCCTCACCCATAAGGTAGACAGCCGCGCTGCTGCCGGGCAACGAGCGCTCAAGCAAATCGAATACTTCCGTATAGGAGCTGGGCAGGACCGGCCGGTGTAGCTCGGGCTTTTTAGGGGCCATAATTCAATAATTATTAAAAGTTAAGCAGTAACCTAATTCAGTCTCACAAATTGTGCGGAATCAACGTCGAAGGTAAGCATAATACCCCCATCAGTCTACGCGCAATGTGGCTGCAATTTAGGGATCGGCGAGGCGGGTCAGAAACACCTATCAGGGACGTTTTTGGTCGACCAGTTTCAATTGGCGGGAGAAATCGCGCCGGGAAGAATCGTTCGGGAGCGTCGTCGAATCGTCGCTGGCCGCGGCCTGTAGGGGTGGGGGCAATGCGCGGCTCTGCACGGCACTGGCGCCCATCCTGGCCGGGTCGATAGGCTGCACGACACTGGTCGGCGGCGCGATAATGGGCGCCGCTTCGCTCTGGAACAGGCTGACCCCAACCAGTACCGCGGCCAAGCCTGCTGCGGCCATGCTGCCCAGCGACAGGGGCGACCAACCGGTACTTCCGGGGATGGTGATTTGCTGCCACCAGGCCGCCCGGCGGTTCAGGTCGGCATTCAAGCGCTCCTGCAGCCGGCCGATAAAATCGGGTTTGAGTCCTACTGGCGGCGCCTGCACCAGGAGTAGCTTGATCTGCTCCAGGCCGGCGAAAAATTCTGCACAAGTGACGCAGCCGTCAAGATGGGCATGAAAGCGTTTTGCGTCAGAATAGGACAGGTCCTGGTCCAGCAGCTCGGATACCCGGCTGCGCATTTCAGAGCAATTCATGCAGTTTGCTTCCCTCCTGCATTATGGTCCAAACCCTTCAATACCTCCTGCATCCTCAGGCGAGCCCGGTTGACTCGGGATTTCACGGTACCCAAGGGAATTTTCATAATTTTACTGATCTCCTCGTAAGAAAGTTCCTGCACATCGCGCAGGATAATGACTGTGCGGAAATTGAGCGGCAGTTGGGCCAGTGCCCGGCGGATGTCCTGCTCGGTCTGCGCCTCCTCCAGATGCTTGGTCGGCGACTCATCCTCCGAGGGGATTTCATAATCCTTGTCGCCGATGCCCAGGGTGCTCATGCTGAAGGTGGCCCGGCGCTTCCGCTTGCGCAGCTCCGTCCGCGCCAGGTTGCCGGCGATGGTGTATATCCAGGTGGAGAAGCGGGCAATCTCCCGGTACGAGTGGCGGTGGGTGTAAACCTTGATCAACGTATCCTGCACCAGGTCATCGGCCTGGTCCGCATCGCCGACGAAGCGGTAAATAAAGTTGAACAGCCGGTCCTTGAAGCGGCCGACAATCTGCAGATAGGCGCTCTCATTGCCGTCCTGGAACTGGGCCATGAGCTCTTCATCACTGTACTCGTGGATGGTCATGGGGTCTGGCCGGCAATGCCAATGATCAGCGGCACCAGCACGGTTGCCGGGGCGATGGAGGTTGATTTCAGCCGCAGGTCGGCCTGCAGCAGCAGCTTCAGAATGCCGGGTGATTCCGCCGGGCGGTACAACCGGCGCATCTGGGGCAGTGTGGCGGTAACCGGTTTGTTCAAGCCCGTATAAACACCTTTGGCCCGGGTGTCCGATTGGAGGTACAGCAGCTGGGTGAACAGCACCGTAAGGGCCTGCACGATGCGGGGGCCATTGGCGCCGTAGTTCAGGAGCCGCATCAGGATGCGCAGCGCCCCGGCCAGATCCCGCAGGGCCAGCGCTTCCTGCAGGTGCCAGAGATGGTAGGCCATATTATGGCGCACCTGCTCGGTGACCATCTCCCGGGTGACCTTTTCTCCCTCGGCCAGTCCCGAGAACAACTTGTCGAGCTCGCTGGTCACGTGGCCAGCCGAATCGCCGGCGGCCTCGATGAGCTGCTCCAGGGCATCGGCCTCAATACTGTGACCCCGGCTGCGGGCATGATCCTGGGCCAGGCCTTTCAACTGATCGGGAAACGGTGGCCGCGTATCAATGCGTGGCACCTGCTTCGACAGCGCCTTTTGCAGACCTTTGGCGGGCTGATAGTCCTCCAGCACCAACACCAGGCACTTGTCCGGGTGTGGAGAGGCTGCGTAGGCCAGCAGTTCGTCCCGGGCTTGGCCGGCGATGCGTTGAGCCTGCAACAGCACCAGCAGCTCCCGGCCACCGAACAGATCGTAGGCCTTCAGTCCCGCGAGCAGGTCGTCGATGCGGTCGTCATCAGCGCTGTAGACCTGCTTCCGGGCCCCCTCCGGCAGAAAATGGCGGGCCACCTCCGCGACAAAGTTATCCTGCAGGTACGCGTCACTGCCGGCCAGCAGGTAGACCGGGGCCACCGCGCCCCCCTGGACAGTCCGCAGTTGGTCGCCGTAGCGGCTCATGCCGGGCTGTCGCCTCCGGCAGCAGCGGCAGACGGCCCCTCTCTCAGGCTTACGAGCAGCACCGTCAGTGTGGCCAGGATAAAGCCCGGTACGAGGGAGTAAAGGTGGGCGCCCCAGGCAATATTATCCCAGATGATGACGGTGGAGAAGCCCACCGCCATGCCGGCCAGCACGCCGTTGCGGGTGGTCCGGGGCCACCAGAGGGTCAGCACCAGGGCCGGGCCAAAGGCGGCGCCCAGGCCGCCCCAGGCGAACAGCACTTTGTCGAACACCGAGCTGGGCAGTTGGGAGAGGCTGATGGCCAGCACGCCGATGACGACCGTCGCAACCCGGGAGATGAGCACCAGCCGTTTCTGGTCGGCGTCGGGGCGCAGGGTCTGGTGATAGACATCCTCCGATACCGCCGAGGTGATGACCAGCAGCTGGGAATCGGCGGTGGACATCATGGCCGCCAGGGCCCCGCTGATGAGGATGCCGGCGAACCAGGCCGGGAAAATAGAGAGGGCCAGTGCGGGCATCATTTTCTCCGCATCGGGAAAATATCCCGGGCCGAAATAGGCCAGCGCCACCAGGCCCATCAACACCGCACCGCTGTAGGAAAGGGTAGCCCAGACAGCCGCTACACCCCGGGCGACGGGAATATCGTCCACCGAGCGGATGCTCATATAGCGCATGTGCAGGTGGGGCTGGCCTACGTAGCCAAGGCCGACCCCGAAGCCCCCCAGAATGCCGGCCAGCAAGACCCAGCCTGTGCGGCCGCCGGTGGGTGACAGCAAGTTGGGATCGATGGCAGACACTTTCTCGACCATGCCGCTGAACCCGCCCACCTCGGACAGGGCCACCAGCGGCAGCAGCACCAGGGTGAGGAGCATGATCCAGCCCTGGACGAAATCGGTCCAGACGACGGCGAAAAAGCCGCCCATAAGGGTATAAAAGACGATGATGGCGGCCGCTACCAATACGCCGGAAAAGTGGCCCCAGCCGAAGGTCTGCTCCAGCGCTTTGCCGGCCGCATCGAACTGGGCGGCGATGTAGAAGGTAAAACAAAAGGCGATGATGCCGCTGGCCAGCAGCCGGATGGCTGGGTCGTGCCCCCGGTAGCGCAGTTCGAAGAACCGGGGCAGGGTCAGGGCGCCGAGGCGCTCGGTTTCGGAGCGCAGCCGCTTGGCCACCAGAAACCAGGCGGCAATGATGCCAGATACGCCGCCGATAGCGGTCCACAGGGCCGGCTCCAACCTCAGGCCCGAGGGGTCCCCCAGGCCGGTCAGGTAGGCCAGGCCGGTCAGGCCCAGCAGCATCCAGCCGCTCTCTCCCGATGCCCGCTCCGATAGGGCCACCAACCAGGGACCCAGCCGCCGGCCGGCCAGCAGAAAATCGGGCAGCGACTTGTTCAGCCGGGCGGTTCCGACGCCGACCACCAATATGATGGCCAGATAGACCAGAAAGCCGGTTTCAACTGGACCCATGTGCTGTGCTCCTCTTTAGCTGGCGCCGGTACTTCGTAAAATGGTGAACAGTGTCTGCCCTCCAGCAGCCGGTTCGAGGCAGCGGGAGATCAGAGCGTGAAAATTACCACGAGGCCGGCCAAAAGGGTATATCCGGCAAACAGGTAGAGGCGGCCTTGGCCGATAAGCCGCATGAGCCAGGCGATGATGGCATAGCCGGTCAGCGCCGCGACGGCCACGCCGATGGCCAGGCTCGGTAGGGCTTCGGCCGGGACACCGCCGGCCAGCTTGAACAGCGCGGCCCCCAGGATGGCCGGTATGGCCATCAGAAACGAGAAACGGGCCGCCGTGGTTCCGGCCAGTCCGAGCCACAGGCCGGCCACAATGGTCGCGCCGGAGCGGGAAATGCCGGGGAGGATAGCGAATGCCTGGGCCAGGCCGATGAGCAGGGCAATCCGGACCGTGAGCAGGCCCGCTTCGCCTCCTGTCCAGCGGGAGGAGACCAGCACCAGGCTGGTGACCAGCAGCATCCAGCCAACGAAGGCCACCGATTCGAAGGCAGCATCCACGGCCTCGGGGAGGATCAGGGCCACCAGCACAGCCGGCAATGTGGCCAGCGCCAGAAAACCGATTTCCCGGCGGGCCGGGGCGCCGTCAGCGGACCGGTCCAAGGCGCCGGCCAGAAGTGCCACGATGTCCCGGCGGAAATAGACCACCACGCTCAGCAGGGTCCCCAGGTGCAGCATGATCTCCAGCAACACGCCGGGGGAATCGATCCCCAGCAGGTGTTGGCCGATAACCAGGTGGGCCGAACTGCTCACGGGCAGGAACTCGGTGGCCCCCTGGAGCAGACCGAGTATGATGGCGTTTAGAACGTCCAACCCGGTCAGGCGCCGTTCTGGTAGAAAAAGGCGATCATCCGACCGGCCCGGTGGCCGTCGCGGCGGTAGCTGTGGGCGGCCTGGTCGCAGTGGGTGCAGATGCCGGCGGAGTGGACCTGGGCGGCAGGCACCCCGGCAGCGCCGAGCTGCTGTCGCAGGGCCCCGGCGATGTCGAGCTGGTAACCCCCCCCGGTATTTGACCGGCTGAGGGCAGGGTCGAACTGCTGCCCGACTTCCGGACCCACCGCGTAACAATCCTGTTCGATGCACGGTCCCAGAAAGGCCACCAGTTCATGGGCCGGGGAGCCGGCCTCGGCCATCTGCTGAACGGCCAGGTTGGCGATTTGCCCGGCCGCGCCGCGCCAGCCGGCATGCACCAACCCCCGCCTGCCCGTCGCCGGATGATAGAGAAACAGCGGCACGCAGTCGGCCACCTGCAAAGTCAGCACCGTATCGGGGTCGCCCGTGATCAGGCCGTCGGTCTCCGCATGCAGGCGGCCTGGGCTGGCCTGCTCCACCCGGTTGCCGTGAACCTGGCGCGGCACCGCCAGCCTGTGGGGCTCGATGCCCAGAGCGGCCGCCAGTTGCCGCCGGTGTTCGTCAAGATCAACTCCGTCAAAATCAGCACTGCCGGGAGCGCCGTCGCGGCGGCTGAGCAGGGCCCGAATCCCGGCGCCTGCGAACCGGCTGGAAAAATCAAACCAGGCCGGTGGTCCGACAGCGCTATCGGGCAACAGTCTCAACACCCCGGCCGCGGCACACCAGGCCATCCGGGGCTGATCCACCAGGCAGCCGGGCAGCAGCGTCTCCCGTGACCCGCACTATTCCCATTCTATGGTGCCCGGTGGTTTGGCGGTGATATCGTACACCACCCGGTTCACGCCCTGCACCGCGTTGACAATCCGGCTGCTGATCTGGCCCAGCACGTCCGGGGGCATCCGGTACCAGTCGGCGGTCATGCCATCGGTGCTGGTGACGGCGCGCAGGGCGATGACATTATCGTAAGTCCGTTGGTCCCCCATCACGCCCACGGTCTGCACCGGCAGGAGCACCGCGAAGGCCTGCCAGATGCGTTGATATTCGCCGGTGGCCAGCAGAATCTCCTGATAGATGGCATCGGCCTCGCGCAGGATGGCCAGGCGCTGCGGGGTCACCTCCCCCAAGATGCGCACGGCCAGACCCGGACCGGGGAAGGGGTGGCGCATGAGGATCTCCTCGGGCAGTCCCAGTTCCCGGCCCAGATTGCGCACCTCATCCTTGAACAGTTCCCGGAGCGGCTCCAGCAGCTCGAAGCCGAGGTCCCGGGGCAGCCCCCCCACATTATGATGGGACTTGATGGTCTGGGCCATGCCGGGGCCGGCGCCCGATTCGATGACATCGGGATAGAGCGTGCCCTGGGCCAGGAAACGGGCCGGTTCCGATTTGCGGGCCACCTCTTCAAAGGCGCGGATAAACTCCCGGCCGATAATCTGCCGTTTCTTTTCCGGCTCCACCACGCCCTCGAGTGACCGGAGGAAGATCGCGGAATAATCGTACCGGTTGATTTTCAGGCCCAGTCCGGCCTCCAGGGTTGTGCCGACTTGCTGGGCCTCGTTTTTGCGCAGCAAGCCGTGGTCGATGAACACGCAGGAGACCCGGTCGCCCAGCACCCGGTTGAGCAGGGCGGCCAGCACCGCGCTGTCCACGCCGCCGGAAAGGGCACACAGGACCCGTTCGTCACCCACCTGCGTCCTGATGCGGCCGGAGAGATGCGCCACCTGGTATTCGGCGGTCCAGTCTGCCTTGCAGCCGGCCACCCCAAAAAGGAAATTGGCCAGTATGGCCCGTCCGTCCGGGGTGTGGTCCACCTCGGGATGGAACTGGGTGCCGTAGAAGGGCAGTTGCCGGTGCCGGGCCGCCCCGACGATGCCGTTGTCGGAGTGGGCCAGCACCTCCCAGTCGGCGGGGACATTCTCCACCCGGTCACCATGGCTCATCCAGACCGGAATAGAGCCCTCCAGCCCGTCGAAAAGAGTGCCCGCCGAGTCGATCAGCAGCTGGGCCTGGCCGTACTCGCCACTGCCGTTGGTTTGCACGCTGGCGCCGGCCAGGTGCAGCATGGCCTGCAGTCCGTAGCAGATGCCCAGAATCGGTTTGCCCAGGGCCATGATAGCGGGATCGAGTTGAGGGGCCTCATCACCAAAGACGCTGGCCGGACCCCCCGAGAGGACAATGGCGGCAATATTGTCGCCGGACAGCCTGTCGGCAGTGGTGGAGTAGGGCAGAATTTCCGAGTAAACGGCGTGCTCCCGGATGCGCCGGGCGATGAGTTTCGTGTACTGGGACCCGAAGTCGAGAATGGCGACGGTCTGGCGGGGGGTCATGAGCTGGCGAACAGTTCCCACTTGCGCAGTTCGTCCCGGAAGCCGTAAGCCGTCAGATCGTAGTGCAGGGGGGTAATGCTCACCCGTCCGGCCTTGACGGTTTCCTCGTCGATGTGGCTGGCCTCCTTGATCTCCCGCTTGCGGCCGGAGAGCCAATAGTAGACCCGCTGGTGGGGGTCCACCCGCCGGTCGAAGTCGTCCTGCCAGTCGGCCTTGCCGTGGTCGGTGAGGTCGTAACCGGTGCCGTCCATGTTGCCGGCGGGAAATTGATCCATGGGCAGGTCGGGGATGTTGACATTCAGCAGAATCCCCGGCGGCAGGCCGTGGGCCAGCACCTGCCGGACGATATGGCCGGCGATGATCCGGGCCGGGCCGAAATCTTCGCAGTGGCGGCAGTCGATGGAGATGGCCAGGCTGGGGATACCGAGGATGGTCCCCTCCGTGGCCGCCGAGACGGTGCCGGAGTAGATCACGTTCACGCCGGTGTTGGAGCCGTGATTGATGCCCGAGACCACCAGGTCGGGGGGCCGGTCGAGGACGGCCCGGACGGCCAATTTTACGCAGTCGGCCGGTGTGCCGGAACAGGCGTGGGCCGTGACGCCCTCCAGTCCCAGATCGACCTCCGTCAGCCGCAGCGGGTCCGACAGGGTGATGGCATGGCCCATGGCACTGCGCTCGATTTCCGGCGCCATGACCACCAGGTCACCCAGACCCTGCAAGGCCTCACAGAGGGCCTTCAGGCCGGGCGCCTGAATGCCGTCGTCATTGCTGATCAGTATCAGCGGTGCGCTCATAACCGAAAAACGAGATCAGGTGACTCAGGGTGGCGCGCATGTCCTTGCGGTGGACAATGTGATCAACGAAACCTTTTTCCAGGAGGAATTCGGCCCGCTGGAACCCTTCGGGGAGGTCCTGGCCGATGGTCTGTTTGATGACCCGGGCGCCGGCAAAGCCGATGAGAGCTCCCGGTTCAGCGAGAATGATATCGCCCAGCATGGCATGGCTGGCGGTAACGCCGCCGGTGGTCGGATCGGTAAGGATGGAGACGAACAGGCCCCCAGCGCTGGAAAACAGACTCAGTTTGGCGCTCGATTTGGCCATCTGCATGAGGCTCAGGGCCCCCTCCTGCATGCGGGCACCGCCCGAAGCGGAGATAATGGCCAGGGGGAAGTGGTGCTCACGGGCGTGATCGATGGCCCGGGAAATCTTTTCGCCCACGGCCGAGCCCATGCTGCCGCCGATGAAGGCAAAGTCCATCACGCAGAGGACGATAGGGTAGCCTTCCACCGATCCGGTGACGGTGATAATGGCCTCTCCCAGGCCGGTCTTCTCCTTCGCCGCGGTGATCTGGTCGGTATATTTTTTCAGCGCCTTGAAATCCAGTGGATCGACGGAGACCAGGCTGGCGTTCAGCTCGGTGGTGGCGCCGTTCTTGTCCAGGATCAGCTCCAGATACTTGCGGCAGTCGATTCTGAAATGATGGGAGCAGGTGGGACAGACGAACTGGGCGTTCTGCAGCTCCTGGTTATAGACGTACTCGCCGCAGCTGGGACATTTTCGCCACAGATCCTCCGACACGCTGCGTCTCTCGGTGGATAGAATCTTCTTTTTGCTGCGCCGGAACCAGGCCATCGGATCAGTCCGCCGCCAGGACCTTGGTGAACAGGTAAGCGTCCCGGCCGGGACCGTAATAGTCTTTCCGGGCACCGACGGATTCATAGCCCATGCCCAGATAAAGCCGCCGGGCCTGCTCGTTATCGCGGCGTACCTCCAGTAAAATTTTGTACAGCTTGTGCTGGTGGCAATACTCGTCGATCTTCTCCAGCAGCTGCCTGCCCACGCCCTTGCCCTGATGGTCCGGATGGACGGCGATGTTGTGCAGATGGAATTCGCGGGCCACGCTCAGGCCGGTGGCGAAGCCGACCATGTAGCCGTCCTCTTCGGCCACAAAGCCGATGCCCAGCTCGGCGTTGTCGATCTCCTCCTCGAAGGCCTCCCGGGGCCAGGGAGTATCGTAGCAATACTCTTCGATGGACACCATCTGATCGATGTCCTGCCCGTGCGCTTCACGAATCATCATGATGGGATGATCTCACCTGGAAGTTCTGAAAATAATCAGGCACCAGGGCAGCCATGTCCGCCACTGGCGCCAATCCTTTAGCGAGCACAAATATACCCACTTTCTCCGCCGATGGACAGGTATCGGATAGGGGCACCGACAGCAGCGCTTTCCGGTCCTCCGGCAGATAGGCCAGCAGCCCGTCCCGGCCCGCCAGCGCATCCAGCTCGGCCCCGCTCACGCTCTGGACCGGCTCCAGCCCGCCAGCGTTGCGCCGGGCGGCATAAAACAGGTCGCGATGAGACCAGGCCGCCACCCACTGCAATTCGGCCGGCTGCCCGTGAGCCAGCACGGCCAGGGTAGGGGCCGGTATGACGGCCAGATCGCCGCCCAGAGCCAGCCCCTTGGCATAGCTCATGCCGATGCGCAGGCCCATATAGGAGCCGGGTCCCGAGGAGACGGCCACGGCGTCCAGGTCGCGCACGTCCAGGCCGGCCTCCTGTAGCGCCGCCGCCACCTGCAGACCGAGCAGCTCGTTCTGCCGCCGGGGGGCCCGCTCCTCGCGGACTGCCACCACAGCGCCATCCACCAGCACTGCCGCACCGCAGATATCGTAAGCGGTCTCCAGGGCCAGCAGTTTCACCGTGCCCTCCGGATCAGTCTCTCATCGGGGGTGGCCCCCAGTTCGAACTGCAGGTGCACGGTCTCTGGGGGCAGCAGGGCGGCGATGGCTTCGGGCCACTCCACCACGGCGATGGCGTCGGTGGCAAAGTATTCGCTGAGCCCCAGCCCGACCCATCTGTCCAGGGACGGCTCCCGGTAACAATCGATGTGAAACAGGCGGGCCGGCCGGCCGTATTCGTGGATCAGGGCAAAGGTGGGTGAGGTAATCTCTTCCTCCAGCCCCAGGCCGGCGGCCATACCCTGCACGAAGGTGGTCTTGCCGCTGCCCAGTCCGCCGTGCAGAGCGACGACGGCCCCAGGGGGCAATTCAGCGGCCAGCTGGGCGCCGGCCTGCCGGGTTGCGGCCGGGCTGTCTGTTCTGGCGTCCTGCCACATGGGCTCATGCACCCTCCCGGGGCCGCAGAGTGGCCACCGGCACGATCATCTCCTCCAGTGAAATGCCACCGTGCTGGAAGCTCCCTTCGAAGCGGCGCACGTAACGGTTGTAATCGGAGGGGAAAACGAAAAAGTTGCGGTCCCTGGCGATGATGTAGTTGAGGCCCTTTTCCTCCCCCGGGAGCTGGTACTGGCTCGGGCTTTTGATGGTGAGGGCGTTTTTAGCCGGGCTGTCGAGATTTTTGCCGACCTTGTAGCGTACGCCGGAGGAGGTGCTGCGGTCGCCCCGGACCCGGACAGGTTTATCGACCCGGATACTGCCGTGGTCACTGGTCAGCACCAGCACCGTATTCTGCCAGCCGGCCAGCTCCGTCAGAAGATTCCGCATCCACGACTGTTCCAGCCAGGAGCAGATGGTGGCCCGATAGCCCGATTCGTCGGGGAGCATCTCCTTGATGACGTCGCTTTCCGCCCGGTGATGGGCCAGCAGATCAACAAAATTGACCACCAGCGCCAGGAGATTCGTGTCGCGGTATTCCGGGAGCCGGCCCAGCAGCTTCTGCCCTTCGTCAGCGGTAATCACCTTGAAATATTTAGTCCGCAGGCTGCCCAGTCCCTTGCGCTTCAGGTAGGCCCCCAGGAATTCCGCTTCGTGCCGGTTCATGCTGCTGGGGTTGGTCTGCATCTCCCGCCAGGCTTCGGGGAACTGGCGGGGCAGTTCGCTGGGCGTGAGTCCGCTGAAGATGGCGTTACGGCTGTAGGGGGTGGCGGTCGGGAGCAGGGACATATGCACGGTCTCCTCGATGGCAAAGCGGTCCTGCAGCAGAGTCCGCATGGCCTTCCACTGATCGAGGCGGAGGCAGTCCACCACCAACAGCACCACCTGGCTGCCGGCTTCCAGATGGGGCGCCACAAAGCGGTCGAGGACCTGATGGGAGAGAGGCACTTCCGCGCCGTCAGCGAGCCAACTGCGGTAGTTGTCCAGCACCAGCTGGCTGAAGCGCTGGTTGGCGCTGAGGTGCTGCTCGGCCAGGAGCTGGTCCAGCCCCAGGTCCCGGTGCTGGTCGAACTCCACGTCCCAGTCGGTCAGTTCCTGGAAAATCGATATCCATTCGCCGAGACTGGCGGCCCGGTCCACCCGGCTGCTGAGATCCTGGAACGCTTCCAGGTAACGGCTGGCGGCCTTGTCGGACCTGATATGGGCCTTCTCCAGCACCGATTTGCAGGCCATCAGAATCTGGCTCGGATTCACCGGCTTGGTGAGGTAGCCGGCAAGATTGGCGGCCAGGGCCTCGTTCATCAGCCATTCTTCCTCGTTCTTGGTGATCATGATGACCGGCAGGGCGGGATTGGCCTTTTTAATGGCCTGGAGGGTCGCCAGACCGTCCATGCCGTCCATCATTTCGTCGAGGAGCACCAACTGGAATGTTTCATTCTGCAGCGCCCGGAGAGCATCCTCACCGGAGGCCACCGCTGTGACTTGGTAGTCGCGCTCTTCCAGGAACATAATATGGGGCTTGAGCAGCGCGATTTCGTCATCTGCCCAGAGGATGCGGCCCCGATTGGCGGTGTTTTCAGCCATTGCTGTATCTCTTGATTTCCGAGGGGTTGAATTTACGGCCAACTGGCCGTAGAGAGGGAAGCCTGTCTGCCGTTACTTCGAGGTGAGGGTCCAGCTGCCGTCCCAGTCATCACCGGGGGGATTATCCTTGAAAAACTGGCACCTCTCGACATAGACCTTGCTGGGATTGGTGGGCCGTTTGGGGAATACTTCCTCCAATTTTTCCGCAGCGCTGAATTTCTTGGCGGCGTCATCCCAGGCTTGTTGCCGGTAATGATCCATACCGGCGCTATAGATTTCGACCATCCGTTTCATATCGTCGGGCAGCTGACCGGCCTCGGCCATGATTTCCACCGCCTCCACCGCCTCGGTCTTGCCCATAACCTTCACCTTGTCGATAAAGCGCCAGTCGAATCTGTCCTTCCCGGCCAGCTCCAGGGTCGGTATGGTGGTCTGGATATAGATACCGTACTGCTTGGCGCTGGCTTCCAGCCGGGCGGCGGTGTTCACCACATCGCCCATCATGGTATAATTCATGCGCGTTTTGCTGCCCATATTTCCGGTGACAATATCGCCGGAGTTAAGGCCGATACGCATGCGCATTTCCTGGACCATGGGGGGCCACTTGTCCCCCTCCGAGTGCCACTTGGCCCGCAGCCCGGCCAAGGCTACCTGCATATCCAGCGCGACTATTGTGGCCCTTGTGGCGTGATCATCGAAGAAAATAGGAGCCCCGAAAAAGGCGACAATGGCATCACCCTCATACTTGTCCAGCGTGCCCTGGTGGGCCAGGAGTATCTCGGTCATTTCGGTGAGGTACTCGTTGAGCAGCTCCACCAGCTGGGAAGCGGTCAGCGCCTCGGAGAAGGTTGAAAAGCTGGCGATATCGGTAAAGTAGGCCGTCCTGATCCCCGATTCGCCGCCCAGTTCCGGCATGGTCTTTTCCTCGTACATCTGGTCGATGAGTTCGGGGGAGATATAGGTGCTGAACGTATTTTTCAGGAACTGTTTATCCTTCTGTTCCAACAGGAACTGATAGATTACGATGCTGCCGTAGGTCAGTACAATAGAGGCCATGCCTGGCACCAGCGGCACGAACAGACTGGCTCCGCTGGCCGGCACACCGATGGTAAACAGGCCGGCTGCCCCGGTTACCAGGGCCCGTGGCAGCAGGTAAACGCCGGCCAGCTTGGGCAACCAGAACATGTCGCCGGTGAAAAACCCCAGGGCCACATCCAAAAAGACGAGCAGACCGATCATCACGATCCCCCCACCCAGCACCGGCGACAGGCGCAGGGTCACCAGGAAGGTCACCAGGGCCAGCAAAACGATCAGGGTAACATGGGCCGGCCACGAATAGCGGGTCAACTCGATGGTGCCGCCGGTTATCTCAATAAAATTGCCGTCCAGCACAGTCTGCACGGCATTGGCATGGTATTCGACCCCCGGCATGAGCTGGGACAGTCCGGCATAATTATAGAAGGGGGTTGATTTGACGTCGAGGAGGATGTTTACCGAGACGCCGATGAGGACGATTTTGTCCTTGAACGGGCTTTCGCCTACCAGGCCCGCCATGGGGCTGCCTTCCATGAAAAATTCCATCCAGTCCGAATCTTCTTCGAAAGGATCGAGGTCAAAATCGAAGTCATCAACAACATTGGCCAGCGGATAGCGATCAAAGGTTTTCCACGGATCCTCGCCGGGGAGCGACAGGCCCGAGGCCGGGCCGTAAAAGTTGACCAGAAACGAGGCGTTGCGGCCGTAGGTGCGGATGCGGGCCGGGCCATATTGGAGCTCCAAACGGTCCAGGTCAACACGGGGCAGAGTGGTGTCGGGAAGTCCCCAGTATTCCTTGAGCGCCTTCATCGACAGGGATAAATGCCAGCGGCCCGGTTCATGATGCATATCGTAGAACATGCCGTACTTGCGGGTGACACCGTCAAAATCCTTGAGCTCATTGATCAATCCGGGCTCCGGGGCGGCGGACATGAGCCTGTCCACCGGGTACGCAATGTACTGGGGCGGGAAGCGGGTCGGCTCACTGACCAACTTGGAGGCCAGCACGACCCGGGTGCCTTTGGCCTGGGCATACCTGATGGCGTCGGCCAGCACGTCATCGCCATGCTTCAGGCCCCCTTCCACACCGATAAGGCCCAGTTTCTCCAGGTAATCGGACTTGAAGTCGGGGCTGTCGAACTCGATATCGAAAACGATGACCTTGGCGCCGGCGGCGGTAAGATTGCGGATGACCTTCGACCAGACCTCATCCCGGGGATAGGGCCACTTGTAGGGTATCAGGCGCCACGATTCGTCATCCACATCGACGATGACCACCTTCAGGCTATCCCGGTGGATGGGCTGCCGGGCACTCGCGCCCGACAGGGGTCCCCGGACCTGGGCAAAGGCAAAATCGTACACCTTGTAGTTGAGCAGATCAAACAGGCCCATGACGTGCAGCCCCAAAGTGAGCGCAATGGACAGACCGGTCCAGAGCAAACCTGCGCCGTGGTTCGCGAAGAATTTCTGCGGGTTGAATGCGGCCAAAAGTTCCGGCTAGAAAAGGTAGTTCAGGCTCGCTGCCAGCACCGAGCTGAGCTGGGGCTTTGCGTCCGGCTCATCCGGGTCGTCCAGTAACCTGGAGCGCTGCTCGAACGAGGCCACCAGCCTCAGGTTTTGGATGATCTTGTATTCTATGCCCCCCTTGATGCCGATCCTGGTGAAGCTGGGCGGCGCAAAGGTGCTGAGGCTCCGGCTGGTGTCGCCCTTAATGGAGTCGATTCCGCCCCGCACCAGCAGGCGGGAATTGGCCAGGCGGAGCGTGGCGCTGAGGCCGAAATTAGTCAAGTCCTGGGCGATCATTCCTGGAACGGTGGCCGTCGTATCGCCGTCAACATTGGTGATGACGATATCGGGGCCTTCGCCGAATGAGGAGGCGTTGGTGGAAAAGGTGATGCTTGTTGTCAGGGCCTGGGAGAGGGTGGACAGCAGCGACACCGCCATAATGTCTGAACTGGCCGCCGGCGAACGGAAAGTCGGGTCGAGGCCCCGCTCATCCGCGTACTCATCGATGACGGCTGTATTGTTAAGGGTCAAATTGAAATTGTGGCTGGAACCCAGGGCCTGCAACCGGTAGGTCAGGCCGAGATTGGTGGTGTTCGTAAAGGTTTTCTCGCGCTGGTCACGGTAGCTGTCACTGACCGTGGTGTCGAGGGAAGGCAGGACATAAAGGAAAGTGATGCCATTATTGCGGCCCACTGTGCGTCTGCCGATGGTCACGCCCGGCAGGCCGGCGCCCAGGTTAAGGGAGCCGGTAATGGAGATGGTCTCCGTTAAGTTATCGGTGGGCAGCTCGATGGCATTATCGGGCACCTTGACCTTTTCACCAATGGAGCTCCGGTAGACGGCCGTGATGAAGAGCTTATTGCGGAACATCCTGATCCGGTCAGACAGGGTGCGGACGCGCACATTGCGCTGCAGGTTAGGATTACCCAGCGAGTTGAACTCGGGCCCGACCTGTTGGAATTCCGCCGTGATAAAGTTGCCCAGGTAGTTGAACTTGGCGCTGGCGTGATAGGCCATTGAGGGCATAGTGAGAATGGCCTGGAGCGGATCGTCCAGCGCCAGAATCGGATCGATGGGAATCAGCGGTATCATGTTCAAGTTCAAAACGAAGATATCCGCATAGTCAGCCGGATCAAAGGGGATGTCAAAATTCCCACCGATCGAGCCATCCAGCGTCGTATCACCCAGGATGGCGAGAGTATCCATCTGATCTGCGGAGAAAACCGGGTCCCAGATATTCTGGTTAAGCATACTGAAGGCAAACCCGGACTGCAGGACGATGCGCCGGTTATCCAGGGCCAGGGAAAGGTCTCCGCCCAGCACGATGTTGTCCTGCGGATTGGAGCCGCCCCAGTCTTTGCCGGGCAGCAAATAGTTAAAGTCGGCATTAGCTGCAGCCTTGTTCTGAATCTCTTCGAAAGTGGTATAGACTGTGTCCCCCGCTTCGCTGGGGAAAAGCCGGTTGATAAAATCGGCATCGGTGAGAACGACTTGTCCGGTGCTTATCAGACTGTCAACGGAGGCGATGTCGTCCTTGGCTTTCAGCACGGTCAGAGCCAGTTCAAAAAACTGCCCGGAGCCCAGACTGGCCCGAATGGCCGTTACATCCCGCCGGAAACCGTAGCTGGTCCGGGTCAGTCCCAATCCGAAGGCGGCGGTGGGTCCGGAGCCGGTCTGCAGGTAATCGGTCACCTTGTAAGCGCTGACATCCCTTCCCTGGGTCACCCTCTCCAGCTCCCCCTGGGTGAATCGTAGCCGGATCAGTCGCAGATCGAGGTCGACCTCAAACCCCCGGATTCGCTTGCCGTCCAGGGCAAAGCGGTTCAGTCTCGGCGTCAAATCGCCGAAGCCGATGCTGAGGATGGGGGTCACGACCTTGACGGTCAGCCGGTTACGGGCGGGCTTAAAGGGGTCCTCATCCGAAGAAATCTTGACACTGCTTCGCAGTTTGAGCCAGCTCCAGCCGGCCCGGTATGAGATTCGAGTTGTCTGGACATTCAACACGCCACCCTCGATATCGACCTTCTTGGTGCCCACGGTAACCCGGCCGGACTGGCGAAATGCCAGCGCGCTGGTGGCCGTGGCCCTGCGGGTTACCCGGAACTGCCAGGTCACCGGCTGGAGCAGCACCCCGGCCAGGTTGGCGACCCGGAATTCAACCCGGTGCGGGCCGGTGCGCAGCCCCAGTGGATTAAAGGTGACGATATCGGCGCTGATTTCAGCCTGGCCCGTCACATCCCGTCCATCGAGGAAGAGCTTGATGGAAGAGACATCCACATTGGGGACGTTGAACAGTGAGATTGCCACCACAACGTTTTCCGGGAGGAAGACGCCGTCCGGCTCAGGGGCCAGGATAAGAATATCGCTCGGGGCGGAGGACACGTCGGCGGCGGCCAGTTCGCCGGCCGCATCGGCCTGCTGCCCCTGTCCGGGAATCACCGGCACAATCACCGGGTTCAGCGTCGGCTGAAAATCGGGGAAGGCCACCATGCTGCCATCGGAGAGCACAAAGGCCAGGTAATACTCCAGGTTGCCGCTGATGATATCGCCGGCAGGGATGGTGCCGAAAAAGAGCGTGCCATCCGCGGTGGACATGGGCGCTTCCCGGTAGGAGGACTGCCCTTCCTGGCGGTAGAGTATGTCTGCTGAGCGGACCTCGCCGGCAAGCAGCTCGATGATGGCCTCCAGGGTTAACGGCTCCTGGGCCACCGCCACCGCCGGCCGCTGATGGAGGATCGGTCCGGTCTGCAGGACCCGGGCACCCCACGCTGTCGACAACAGTGCCACCAATGGCAGGATGGTCCAGCCTCTCGCAATACCCCCAAATTTCAGCATCTCAGACTCCCGGAATTTTTCCAGCCGCGCCGGATAATTAAGCAATGTTATTGAAAGATTATGATGATTTCTTTCAGCTCGCCGCTGGCATCTTCCAGCTGAATACGCAGCTCATTGGTATCGTCATTGGGATCGGTTCCCTCGGGGGCGTCATCATCCTGCCCGGTTCCGGAAGGCGACTCCTTGGCTTCCTCCTCGATGGCCTCCTCCTCCTCCTGAATCTCGACCTGTATGGCCCGCACCGAGCCGTCATCGTTGAGGGTCCCGGAAACAGTGGCCTTGCTCCCCGCGGTGGGGGCCGGACCGGCGTAAGTGGTGGCGTTATCCAGGGCAATCTGGCCGTTGAACGATTCGCCCCCGGCACCGATCTCGGTAGCTTCCATGCTCAACTGGCTGCTGCTTACCGAAATCAAATCGCCCACCAGCAGAACATAGGTGGTGACCTCGGTCTCCCCGTCGGGGGTGGATATGCCGACCTGTCCGCCGCCGACCTCGATCACCGAGTTGCTGATCAGGTTCCGCACTTCGATCAGGCCCGAAATGCCCAGGAATATGTCGCCCAGGACCGGGTCAGAGGTGGCCCAGAAGTCGGTCCCTTTCACTGACGCCACCGAAGTGGGCGTGGAGATAAGAAATTGTCCCAGGCGCTGCTCGGCGACCTCGGCCTTGAGTTTGCCGAACTGCATATTGATCTGCTTGTCGATGGCGTTGGCGGTGCGCCGGCCGCCGAGGGACAGTTCGGTGTTGCGCTGTATCCGCAGGATAGTCTTATCATCGATGAACATGAGAACGGTTATCCCGTCCGCGCCGGTCTTGATCTTGTCTCCGGTGGCCAGGACCGTGTTGCGCCTGAGGGGCGCGGGTTGGTCCGATGGTTTGGTCAGGGTTACCTGCCCGGTAACCCGCGTTGCCACGGCAATCTTATCCTGCCCCAACAGCAGGGCAGATGCGCTGAGCAACAGTACGATGGCGATGCGCAGCTGCTTCATTATTGCACCTCCCAGTTGGTAACGGTGATGTCACCTTGCGCCAAAGACTGTATTATAGTTATGATCGCATCAATGGACTCGTCGTTGAGTGAAAACCGGCCGTTTGGCCTAAAGCCGGCCAATTCTCCACGCTCGAATAGTGCGGCATACTGGTCACCCATAACGCTTTCCAGGAACTGGAGGACCGGATCGGGGCCCACCTGCATCTCCATATCTCTAATCTTGAACACGTTGAGGAAACTGTTGATCAGTCGGGGTCCTTCGGTGGTGGGAATCGATTTCTGCACCTGCCATACATAAATCTTCCCCGGCATGAGGTCGGCAGCGCCGGTAAAGGGATACTGGAATGAGGTCGCATTGCCAACCGTGTGGAAAGGGATCGCCTGATTAAGGGGCAGCACGGTCTGATCTTCCACCGCGTCTTCGAGTGAACTGTGCTCCCCCGGCTTGTACTGGGCCACTCTCACCAGGTATTCGCAGACTGAGCAGGGGTCCGACTGCCACTGGAAAAAGGGATAGCTGGTGCTGAGAGTGTTGGTGCTGGTGTCCGCCAGGACGCCACCGGGAGAGATCAACTCCAGCGACACAGGATTAAAGGCCACCACCGATTTGCTGAAATTGTCGCCGGACCAGGGGCCGGGATCACCGCCCGGGGCCTGGGAGGCCGTCAGCACCAGGTCGAAGCGGTAGGTGCCATCCGGCAGTCGTCCCGTCTGCATGACCTGGCTGACCAGGTCCTTGATCTCAAACCCGCTGCCCTCGTCGAAAATGGTTTCGATGACACTCAGCTCCAGGGACACCGCCTCGCCGGCATGGGGGCCGTCCAGGAAGTAGAGGGCCTCGGGCGGATTTTTCAGGTCGGTGTTCTTCAGCTGCAAGGCCCCCTGCAGGATAAAGGGGCTGGTCTCCACGTGGAAAAATTTGTCCTGGAAGGAGAGTCCCAGGGCCGGTGAATTGATCAAAATATCGAAGGTGACCACGACCTCTACGGGATAGGAATCGGCTTCAATGCGATAGTCGAAAATGGGCACGTCACTTTGCCCGGTGAGGGGATCGAAGCTGCTCACGAAGAAGATGACGTAATCGAAGAAGGTGCCGGTGAGTGTGACGCTCCGCTGACTGAGCGCCAAGCTGGCCGGTAACAGGAGCAGGATCAGTAGCCGGGTGAAAAATTTCATCATTCACATTTCCTTTCTCGTCAGGACCTTGGGGCCTAACCGCCTGCAAGCGAAAATCATCTACCTGGGAATCCGCACAGGATTCCAGACTGTAATTATATTAGGGCTCTAACGGGGAGAACAATGTATCAGAGGTCACAAAGGAAGTCAAGACTAATGGGCAAAAAGGAGGCCCCAAGACCGGTTAAGGCTGGGGCCTTAATAAAGACCGGCGACGACCTACTCTCCCATCCTGCGTTAGCGGACAGTACCATCGGCGCAGTAGGGCTTAACTTCCGAGTTCGGAAAGGGATCGGGTGTTTCCCCTACGCTATGGCCGCCGGAAAATATTGGAGAACCCGCTGTGCGACGCTAGAGGCGCAATTCAAATAAGGCTGTTCAAGCCTCACGATTAATTAGTACCACTCGGCTAAACACATTACTGTGCGTACACCTGTGGCCTATCAACCCTGTGGTCTTCAGGGAATCTTCAGTCCCGATTGCTCGGGAAGGGATATCTAATCTTGGGGGGGGCTTCGCGCTTATATGCTTTCAGCGCTTATCCCTTCCGAACATAGCTACCCAGCGATGCCTCTGATGAGACAACTGGTACACCAGCGGTTCGTTCGTTCCGGTCCTCTCGTACTAGGAACAACGCCCCTCAAATATCCTGCGCCCGTGGTAGATAGGGACCGAACTGTCTCACGACGTTCTAAACCCAGCTCGCGTGCCGCTTTAATGGGCGAACAGCCCAACCCTTGGGACCTTCTCCAGCCCCAGGATGCGACGAGCCGACATCGAGGTGCCAAACCTCCCCGTCGATGTGAGCTCTTGGGGGAGATCAGCCTGTTATCCCCGGAGTACCTTTTATCCGATGAGCGACGGCCCTTCCACACGGAACCGCCGGATCACTAAGCCCTGCTTTCGCACCTGCTCGCCCCGTCGGGCTCGCAGTCAAGCTCCCTTATGCCTTTGCACTCTACGCACGATTACCAACCGTGCTGAGGGAACCTTAGGGCTCCTCCGTTACTTTTTGGGAGGAGACCGCCCCAGTCAAACTACCCACCAGACACTGTTCCAACACCTGATTCAAGGCGCATGGTTAGAATTCCGACAATACAAGGGTGGTATTTCAAGGTTGGCTCCACCCCAGCTAGCGCCGGAGCTTCACAGCCTCCCACCTATCCTACACGTGCAGAATCAAAACCCAATGTCAAGCTATAGTAAAGGTTCACGGGGTCTTTCCGTCCCACCACGGGTAGCCGGCATCTTCACCGACGCTACAATTTCGCCGAGTTTCTGGCCGAGACAGTGCCCAAATCGTTACACCATTCGTGCAGGTCGGAACTTACCCGACAAGGAATTTCGCTACCTTAGGACCGTTATAGTTACGGCCGCCGTTTACTGGGGCTTCATTTCACTGCTTCTCCCGACAAGTCGGGATAACACGTCCATTTAACCTTCCAGCACCGGGCAGGTGTCAGTCCATATACGTCGTCTTACGACTTAGCATAGACCTGTGTTTTTAGTAAACAGTCGCTTGGGCCTGGTCACTGCGGCCCACCCGAAGGTGGGCACCCCTTCTCCCTAGGTTACGGGGTCAATTTGCCGAGTTCCTTAGCCAGAATTCTCTCGAGCACCTTAGGATTCTCTCCTCGCCTACCTGTGTCGGTTTGCGGTACGGTCACCGGATCACCTCGCTTAGAGGCTTTTCTTGGCAGCATGTTTAGGGCCGGTTTGTGGGCTAAGCCCTCCTATTCGCATTTCAGGATTGCCACGGCGGATTTGCCTACCGCGACTCCCTACGTGCTTAAACCAGGACAATCAAAACCTGGCCGGCCGGTCACTCCTGCGTCCCCCCATCGCTCAAACGGATCTCCAGTGGTACGGGAATATTCAACCCGTTTCCCATCGCCTACGCCTTTCGGCCTCGACTTAGGGGCCGACTAACCCTGAGCAGATTTGCTTTACTCAGGAAACCTTAGGCTTTCGGTGACTCGGAATTTCACCGAGTTTATCGCTACTCATGCCAGCATCCTCACTTCCGCTTCCTCCAGCGGCCCTCGCGGGTCCGCCTTCACAGGTTAACGGAACGCTCCCCTACCAGATGCGCCTTGCGGCGCAAATCCAAAGCTTCGGTACAATGCTTAGTCCCGGGTATTATCGGCGCAGGTTACCTTGACTAGTGAGCTATTACGCTTTCTTTAAAGGATGGCTGCTTCTAAGCCAACCTCCTAGCTGTCTCTGCTAACCCACATCCTTTATCACTTAGCATCGATTTAGGGACCTTAGCTGTTGGTCTGGGTTGTTTCCCTCTCGGCGACGAAGCTTATCCCCCGCCGCCTCACTCCCGGGTAACATGTCAATGGCATTCGGAGTTTGATTGGGGTTGGTAAGCGGGTAAGCCCCCTAGCCCATTCAGTGCTCTACCTCCACGACATTATAGCCCGAGGCTACCCCTAAAGGTATTTCGGGGAGAACCAGATATCACCGGGTTTGATTAGCCTTTCACTCCGTACCACAGCTCATCCGCTGAGTTTTCAACCTCAGTCGGTTCGGCCCTCCACCCCATTTTACTGGGGCTTCAGCCTGGCCATGGTAAGATCACCCGGCTTCGGGTCTAACCCACGTTACTAAAGCGCCCTATTCAGACTCGGTTTCCCTACGGCTTCGTCCGGCAACGGACTTAACCTTGCAGCGCAGGTTAACTTGCTGGCTCATTATGCAAAAGGCACGCCATCATCCCGATTACTCGGGACTCTGACCGCTTGTAGGCATACGGTTTCAGGTTCTATTTCACTCCCCGCCAGGGGTACTTTTCACCTTTCCCTCACGGTACTCGTGCGCTATCGGTCATATGAGAGTATTTAGCCTTACCGGGTGGTCCCGGCGGATTCAGACAGGATTTCTCGTGTCCCGCCCTACTTGGGTGTGCAGTTCAACAAGCTCAGTCGTTTTCGGTTACGGGGCTATCACCCACTCTGGCCCGCCCTTTCCATGGCGCTTCACCTAACCACTGAGTTTTTGACTTGTCGAGAAGACTGCAATCTTCTCCAACTGCATCCCGCTACACCCTGGCCGCAACGCTTGCAGGCTTGGCACGGCCCGGGTTTAGGCTGTTCCCCGTTCGCTCGCCGCTACTAGGGGAATCACGGTTGTTTTCTGTTCCTGGGGTTACTGAGATGTGTCACTTCACCCCGTTATCTCTACCCACCCTATGTGTTCAGGTGGGAGTCTCCCGGCATGACCCGGGAGGGGTTGTCCCATTCGGAAATCTCCGGCTCAAAGGCTGTTTGCGCCTCCCCGAAGCTTATCGCAGCTTAACACGTCCTTCATCGTCTTCATATGCCGAGGCATCCTCCGCACGCCCTTACTGTCTTGAACAAATCTAATATGATTTGCTCCTCATAGCATCTAGATGCACAGCGTGGTTCTCGCAATTTCAAATAACTGCCCATACGTACTTGGACATTGTGGAGCTAGCCGGAATCGAACCGGCGACCTCCTGGTTGCAAACCAGGCGCTCTCCCAACTGAGCTATAGCCCCCCAAGGGCTATGCCCGTAGCTCCCGTTCGTGGGCCTAGGTAGACTCGAACTACCGACCTCACGCTTATCAGGCGTGCGCTCTGACCACCTGAGCTATAGGCCCAATCCAGGGCGCCCTAAAGTGGCAATGGCCCACGGGAAATGCAAGAAGCTTAGTGCGCGGTACGCCAATCAAGTGTTCGACCATATCCCGAAAAAGATCGGGATTACTCCCTAGAAAGGAGGTGATCCAGCCGCACCTTCCGGTACGGCTACCTTGTTACGACTTAGCCCCAGTTACCAGTCTCACCTTCGACAGCTCCCCCCTTGCGGTTGGGTCACTGGCTTCGGGCGCTACCGGCTTCCATGGCTTGACGGGCGGTGTGTACAAGGCCCGGGAACGTATTCACCGCGGCATGCTGATCCGCGATTACTAGCGATTCCTGCTTCATGCAGTCGAGTTGCAGACTGCAATCCGAACTTGGGCCGGTTTTTTGAGATTTGCTCCACCTCGCGGTATCGCAACCCTTTGTACCGGCCATTGTATTACGTGTGTAGCCCTGAGCATAAGGGACATACGGACTTGACGTCATCCCCACCTTCCTCCTGGTTATCCCAGGCAGTCTCCCTAGAGTCCCCACCATGACGTGCTGGCAACTAAGAACAGGGGTTGCGCTCGTTGCGGGACTTAACCCAACATCTCACGACACGAGCTGACGACAGCCATGCACCACCTGTGAACCGGTCTTTGAGCAAGCTCGCAGAGGCCCCGGCTTTCACCAGGGTTTCCAGAACATGTCAAGCCCAGGTAAGGTTCTTCGCGTTGCATCGAATTAAACCACATAATCCACCGCTTGTGCGGGCCCCCGTCAATTCCTTTGAGTTTCAGCCTTGCGGCCGTAGTCCCCAGGTGGAGTACTTAACGCGTTAGCTCCGACAGTGAAGGGGTCGAATCCCCCACCATCAAGTACTCATCGTTTACGGCGTGGACTACCAGGGTATCTAATCCTGTTTGCTACCCACGCTTTCGCTCCTCAGCGTCAGTGTCGGCCCAGAAAGCTGCCTTCGCCATCGGTGTTCCTCCTGATATCTACGCATTCCACCGCTACACCAGGAATTCCGCTTTCCTCTACCGCACTCAAGACAGGTAGTATCGAAACCATCTCCTCGGTTGAGCCGAGGTCTTTAAATTCCGACTGACCTGCCCGCCTACGAGCCCTTTACACCCAATAAATCCGGACAACGCTAGCCCCCCTCGTATTACCGCGGCTGCTGGCACGAAGTTAGCCGGGGCTTTCTTCCAAGGTACCGTCAGGTTCTGAAACTATTCGCATCAGAACTGTTCTTCCCCTGGGACAGACCTTTACACTCCTCGAAGCTTCATCGGTCACGCGGCGTTGCTGCGTCAGGCTTTCGCCCATTGCGCAAAATTCCCCACTGCTGCCTCCCGTAGGAGTCTGGGCCGTATCTCAGTCCCAGTGTGGCTGATCATCCTCTCGAACCAGCTACTGATCGATGCCTTGGTGAGCCGTTACCTCACCAACAAGCTAATCAGACGCAGGCCCATCCCTCAGTGCGAGCCGAAGCCCGCTTTCATCCCGCTCCCTGTGAAGCGGGACTGTATCCGGTATTAATCCCGGTTTCCCGGGGCTATCCCAATCTGAAGGGCAGGTTGCCCACGCGTTACTCACCCGTTCGCCAGTTTAATAACCACCCGAAGGTGGCGTTCTCCTTGACTTGCATGTGTTAAGCACGCCGCCAGCGTTCGTCCTGAGCCAGGATCAAACTCTCCGTTGTATGAGTTTGCTTTAATCCTATTGGTCACTCAAAAGGCGCGAACCCGCGCACTCGCTTCTCGCAATTTCAAATATCTACCCGACCGGCGCGTTCCGCCCCCTTTGGGGCTGCAAACCCACCTCTCGAGCAAATAAACTTAACACGCCATTTTATCGAACGGCAATGCCTAATCTCATCTGGTGAGATAAAATTTCAGAATATGGCCGGATGGGCAAAGGACCAGAGCGTGTCCACATTGTAGCGCGCCCGGATCTCATCGAGACGCCCCTGCAGCAGGGCCGCATTGGCGCTGGCCAGCTCCCGGGAGGCCGCCCGGCCGCTCCACCAGTAGAGGACCAGCGCCCCCGTCCCCATCACATAGCGGGTCCAGTGCCTGGTCAGCAGCACCCCCAGGGTGAGGGTCCCCACGCTGACCCCGAATCCGAGGGCCTCGTCCCACAGCCCCAACCGGGCATGGCCGCCGCCGGGGGTCAGGCTCCAGAAACGGCCGCCCCACTTGGAAAAATAGTTGATATTTTGCAGGCCTTGCAGGTCGGCGATGATGCGGTCGAGGATGGCCCGGCCCCTGAGCGGGTAGTAGCGCCGGGCGGCGCTGAAATAGCCCTCGCTCTTCTGCCAGTCCTGCAGAGTCAGGGCGGCGAACCCCTTCAGCACCAGGATATAGGGATCATTGTCCAAGGTCAGCGCCAGCACTGCGCTGCGGCGGCCGGCGTCGTGGTCCAGCCGGGCCAGCTGGCGGATGGCGACCACCTGCACCCGGGCATCGGCCTGGGGATGCTCCCGGGCCAGACGGTAGCGCTCCCCGGCCAGGGCCAGTTCCCCGATCCGGTGGTAGGCCCGGCCCATGCGGTAGTGGACCAGCGGCACCAGGCCGTCCTCCGGAAAGTGGAGCAGGAAATTGAAATACTCCAGCACGGCGGCCTGATACTCCCGGCGGCGGTACTTTTTCTCGCCCAGGGCCAGGAACTCGTTGCGCAGCCGCTCGGCGAAATAGGCCCAGTCCTCATGGATGTAAGCGTTGGACCGGGCGTCAATCTCCGGCAGGCCGGTGGTGTCCACCTGGCCGGCAAACTCGGGCGTCTCCTGGGCGGGAAGGGTAACGGCGGCCAGCAGCATGATGGTCAGCAGTCGCATGCGGATAATTTACAGGGCGGCCGCCCGGCGCGACATCCATTTGCTGCCGGAGATTAAATTGTCTTTCCATAATATGGAACTGTCGGTATATTGACACTACCCGGATGTCATACGAGGCGTTTCAGCCGCCCCCGGCCCCGCCGTGGCGGGGTGGCCATAATGTCCCCGGCGGCTCCGGGTTATTTCCTCGCCAGTGCCAAACGGAGAACCATAGCCATGCGATACCTGCGTTCCACCTTATTGCTTCTGGGCCTGCTGCTCGCCGCGCAGAGCGCCTCTGCGCAAAACCATCCCGACCCTGAGACAGCCCTGCTGAAAATGGGTCCAATGGATCTCGATGGGTCGCTCTGGATTCAGGGGCCAACTCTGCTGACAGGAGGAGACCGCCTCGAGGCTTTTGACCTCATGGAGCTGGGCCGGAACCAGGGCCGCCTATTACTTCCCCGCACACAATCTGGCCAATCATTCTCCCTGCGCAAAGCAGCCAGCACTCACGCCGATACTCAATAACCTATTATGGTCAGCAGTGGGACGGCGCCCAATGGGTGACCGAAAGGAGGATTGCGGTTTTCTATCTTGCCGGCGACCTGTCCGGCGGCTCGGACTACCATCTTTGGGACGTCGCTACCCAGAGCTGGATTCCGGATTATCTCATCACTTATACATATGACTCAAATGGCAACCTTATCGAGATATTAGTGCAGGTGGGTGACCCCGCCACCGGCGGTTATATAAATTCGTATAGCTACCTCTACAGTTATGATATTAATAATAACGTTACCGAAAACCTGGGCCGGGACTGGGACGAGGCCACCAGTGCGTGGGTGAACAACTGGCGCTATGTTTATACCTACGATGCCAGCGGCTACCTGACGACAAGGCTATACCAAAGTTGGGATCTTTCCAGCAGCGCCTGGCTGAACAGCTCCCAGTATCTTTACACCAATGATGCCAGCGGCAATGAAATCCAGGCGACCTACCAGACCTGGGATGATTTTTACAGTGAATACAATGATGTTTACCGCTATTTAAGCTATTATGATGAAACCACCGGATATCAGAGCGAGTATCTCAACCAGGACTGGGACGGCGCTTCTTGGATAAATGACTGGCGTTATCTTTACTCCTACGATCCCAACGGGAACCGAACGGTCTGGCGATATGAGGACTGGAATGTCTCCAGCGGCATCTTTGAGAGCACCTGGCAATATCTCTACAGTTTCGATGTCAACGATTACCGAACGGAGTTATCCCGTCAGACTTATGATCCAGCACTAAGCAGCTGGGTCGATGATTTCCGGAGGTTTTATACTTATGATGCCAGCGGCAACCTCACCGAAAATTCAGGCCAAGACTGGGATGTATCGCTCAGTAGCTGGATCAACACCTTTCGGAACCAATACAGTTATGACAGCGCTGGGTATTGGGCCTTGCTCTCATATCAGGACTGGGACCCGACGAACAGCGTATGGTTGAACGACTGGCAGTGGACCACCATCGAACCTCAAGATGTGCTGCCACCGATGCCCATGCTGCTCACCGTTGATGATATTCCCGCCGACCAGGGGGGCCGGGTGCGGCTGAATTTCCTGGCCAGCAAGTTCGACAAGGCCGACACTGCCCTCGCGCTGCTGCCCATTGTGCAATACTCGGTCTGGCGCATGATTGACGCCGACAACTGGGATGCCCTGGGGTCATTCAACGCGGTGCAGGATTCCCTCTACCACTTCGTGGCGCCGACCCTGCAGGACTCCACCGCCACCCTCATGCCCTGGCATGTCTTCCGCGTGTCGGCCCACACTGCCGATCCCACCATTTTCTGGTACTCGGACACCCTGGGCGGCTACTCGGTGGACAACCTTCCGCCGGCCCAGGTGCAGGGGGTGGTGGCCGGCATCGTGGTGAGTACCAACAGCCTTGAGCTGAGCTGGCAGCCGGTCAGCGACAGGGACCTGGCAGGCTATCATATTTTCGAATTTCAGAAGGGAGGCTACGACCTCTCATCGTCCCTGGCCTTCACCACGGCGACAACACAAACCATCACCTATCCCGCTGACGGCCTGGACCATTCCTACGTGATCGTGGCGGTGGATATCCACGACAATCTCGGCCCGCCCACCGCAGCGATATCCCTTTCGGTGCTGGGCGTGGACACCGGGCCGGGCCTGCCGGAGGTCTTCGCCTTGCACCATAACTACCCCAATCCCTTCAATCCGGCGACCACTATCCGGTTCGATTTGCCGGAGGCAGTGGAGCTGTATATGACAGTCTACGACATGCTGGGCCGGGAGGTCGCGCGGCTGGCTGAAGGGAAACTTGCGGCCGGATTCCACCAGGTCATCTGGGATGCCCGGGACGAGCGCGGCCGCTCCGTGCCCAGCGGGGTCTATTTTGCCCGTCTGACGGCACCGGGGTTTGTCCGCACGATCAAAATGGTGCTGCTGAGATAGCTCCCCCGTCATCCTGAGCTTGTCGAAGGATGAGCCTGCCTGCCCCGGGCCGTTTGTTCGCTGGCCGGCGGCGACTATGGGACAATCTAGTTGGTCAGGAAACCCACCGCCAACTGGCTAATCTCCAAGGGAGTCATGGTAAAGACCACACCCGATGGGTCGCCCAAAGCTTCATACGTCGAGGAAACCGAATCGCCGTGGGCCACGTAGCCCGTCGCACCCTCATAGGCAATGGGATTATCCAGGCTCAACATAAACAGGAGAGCATCCAGGCCGTTCCCGGACAGATTGGCGCTGATGTACTCCAGCATCCGCTTGAGCCCATCTGCGGTTGTGTAAGTGAAGCTTCGAGTCGGGCAGCGCGGCCACCAGATTGTCGAGGTTCCCCTGTACAGTGGTATTTTCCGGATAGTTCACCCACGTCGTCACGATATCAAGGTAAACCGGGCCAATTTCATAACCGGCAAGACTCAGCGAATTGGCCGTGGCCGGCGGGAAAAAGAGGTTCACCAGCGCCATACCGCTGCCTGTGTCGGCCAGCGCCTGGTACATGTAAGCGTGATCGGCCGTATAGATGGCAGGATTAGGCGCCGTGGCCGATGTGTCACCGAAGACGAAGTTGTACACGACGCCACCTTGGGCGGTAACCTGGCCACCGGCGCCGGCCAGATTAACGAAGAGCCGCTGGGGATGGATCCGCCGGCCCGTGAGGTCCGCGTCAGGCGAAAAAACCATACTGCCGGTGAGGCTGTTGTCCTGGGTGGTGGCATCGTACAGGATGCTGATATTGCTTACCCCGGCCGCAGTATCAATCGCCGCCGGTTCAAATAGCACCAGCACCTGGTCGATACCTTTATTGTAGTTCACCTGCATAAATTTCACGCCTTCGGGCGTATAAATCTCGATACGCTTGGCGTATTGCCGGGTATCATCGGTGGTGATCACAATCCGCCGGCCCTGCTCATTAACCGTGTCCAGGGTGTCGGGAACGGCGCGCTCGTTCAGCTTCTGGATGATCCCATTCGCCATGGTGATCATTCGCCTGGCAGTACCCAGGGAATGCCTGAACGGCGCGAAAACGTTGCGGGCATCAGCACCCGGACCTGACATCTTGTAGAGCGGGCTGACCGTAGCGTTGATCGATTTGGTTTAGGCCAGCGCGGAGGGCACGTTCAGGTTGATGAGCGGTACTTTATCATCCAACACCTCCGGCTCGGGTCCCAGGGTGTCACATGACCCCAGCGCCAGGGCGGCAATCAGGACCGTCAGTCTGCTCCCGCTTAGGCCCGCCTTTATCCATGTTTGCTCTTTGAAATTGGCACGCATCGCACTATCCTCCTATTACCATGTCATGATACCGGACCAAATGATAGCCACGATCGGGCTTTAAAAAAAGGGCCTGGATCAAATAATGGGCTGGGAACCTGAAAGCTGAAACTGGTGACTTGTAACCGGCACTGCGCGCCCTAGGCCCGCTTCCGGCGGACCAGCTCCGGCCCGGCCCCCTCGGTCAGCACGGCGGGGGTCACAATGCACTGCTCCACCCCCTTCAGGCCCGGCAATTCGTACATGATATCCAGCATCGCCGATTCGAGGATGGAGCGCAGGCCCCGGGCCCCGGACTTGCGCTTCATGGCCAGCCGCACCACTTCGTCCAGCGCTGCGGGTTGGAACACCAGATCGACACCCTCCATTTCGAACAGCTTCTGGTACTGCTTCAGCAGGGCGTTCCTCGGTTTGGTAAGGATGGTCAGGAGCGCCTCCTCGTTCAATTCTTCCAGCACGCTCACGGCCGGCAGCCGCCCCACCAATTCGGGGATGAATCCGAACCGCACGAGGTCTTCCGGCTCCATCTGACGCCGCAGCTTGGTACCGTCGTCGTCCGGCTTGGCCTTTACCTCGGCCCCAAAGCCGATGGAACTGTCGTCCACCCGGTGCTGGATGATCTCCTCCAGCCCTTCGAATGTGCCGCCGCAGATGAACAGGATATTGCGGGTATCGATGCTCAGCAGGTTTTGCTCCGGATGCTTCCGGCCCCCTTTCGGCGGCACTGAGGCCACCGTCCCTTCCAGGATTTTCAACAGCGCCTGCTGAACCCCCTGGCCCGAGACATCCCGGGTGATGGAGATATTCATCTCCTTCCGGCTGATCTTGTCTATTTCGTCAATGTAAACGATGCCCTGCTCCGCCCGGGGGATATCGAAATCGGCCGCCTGGAGCAGCCGCACCAGGATATTCTCCACGTCCTCGCCCACGTAACCGGCCTCGGTCAGGGCCGTGGCGTCGGCAATGGCAAAGGGCACATTCAGGAACCGGGCCAGGGTCTGGGCGATAAGGGTCTTGCCCGTCCCGGTAGGCCCCAACAGCAATATGTTGCTCTTCTCAATCTCTACGGTGCTGTCTTTCTGGAGCCGGGAGTGAATCCGTTTGTAGTGGTTATAAACGGCCACCGCCACCGTCTTCTTGGCCTGCTCCTGGCCGATGATGTATTCGTCCAGCTCGTGCTTGATCTCCTGGGGCAGGGGCACGTCCCCCAGTGGGGGTTCCTCAGTCCGGGGATGGCCCTGCTGGACAATCTGCACCGACGACCAGACGCAGCGCTCGCAGATGTAACTGTCGTTGGGGCCGGCCACCATCACCTCCACCTCCGTGGACGAGCGGCCGCAGAAGGAACAGCTCTGAATCTGGTCGGGGGGTAGGGGCCGCTGGTCTCCGCTGCCGTCCATGTCAGTCCCGCTTGGTCAGGATTTCGTCGATCAGGCCGTAAGCCTTGGCCTCTTCCGTGGTCATGAAAAAGTTCCGGTCCGTATCCTTCTCCACCTTTTTCAGCGACTGCCCGGTGAGCCGGGCCAGCAGTTTGTTGAGCACCTTCTTGAGCTTGATAATCTCGGTGGCGTGAATCTCGATATCCGAGGCCTGGCCTTCCACGCCGCCCATGGGCTGGTGCAGCATGATCCGGGCGTTGGGCAGGGCCGACCGTTTCCCCGGAGCGCCTGCCGCCAGCAGGATGGCCCCCATACTGGCCGCCTGGCCCATGCAGATGGTGGCCACCTCCGGTTTGATAAACTGCATGGTGTCCACGATGGCCATGCCGGAGGTCACCACGCCGCCAGGGGTGTTCACGTAGAGAAAGATATCCTTATCCGGGTCCTCCGCTTCCAGGAACAGCATCTGGGCAATCACCAGGGACGCCACCGTATCATCAATGGGCGTCCCCAGAAAAATGATGCGTTCCTTCAGCAGCCTTGAGTAAATGTCAAAGGCCCGTTCGCCGCGCGCAGTTTGCTCCACCACCATCGGCACCAAGGTCTGGGATCGAATTTCCATCTGCTCAGCTCGCTTTCTTGAGTTCGCTGGAAGGTTTGCGAATTTCCTTAATCTTGGCATAGCTCCGCAGCCGCTCCATCAGCGCGTCCGAGAGCATGTCTTCCCGGAGACTGCGCCGGTTATCAGGCCGCCGGTAGAAATTTTTGATCTGCTTGGCCTGGGCCGGCTCGGTCTCGGCCAGGGCCTCCACCTTGGCATCCAGGTCCGCATCTTCAACGGCAAGTTCTTCCTCGTCAATAAGTTGACGCCGCAGCAGGAACCACTTGATATTCCAGATCACGGTGGCCTGGTGTTCGGCCACCATATTATCCCGGTCGATAGTCTCCTCGGGATAGCCCTGCCGGCGCAAGTCTTCGATCAGGTTATCGATATATGTGTCGATCATCGAGCTGGGGGCCTCCAGCTTCGCCTGGCGAACGAAATAATCGGCCACATCGCGGCTGAACCGCTTGGCGGTCTCCCGGTCGAAGGAGGCCTGGATGCGGCCGGCCAGATGCTCGCGCAGCTCCTCCACGGTAGAGGCCGATGGCTGCACCAGTTTGGCAAAGGCATCGTCCAGGTCGGGGAGTATCTGCTCGCTCACCTGCCGCACCGACACCTCATAGTGTTGCTGATCCCCGTTCTCACCCGCCAGGATAATCCGCCGCAGATCGCCGGCCTGGGCCCCTTCCAGTTTGGCCATGTTCTCCCCGCCAAAGGGACCGCCATCGGTCAGGTGCAGATACTGGTTTTCCGACTTGCGGCCTACCAGCGGCATGCCACTCGGGTCCACCTCCTGCAGGTCGGCCGTAATAAAATGACCCTCCCGGGCCCCTGTTTCGACGGTCCGCAGTTGGGACTTCTTCTGGCGCAACTCCTCCAGGGCCAGATCCACATCGTTGTTATCGTGGGTAAAATATATTTCCTGGAACTTCATCCCCCGGCGGTAACTGGGCAGCTTCACCTCCGGCTCCACCTCGAATTTGGCCTCAAATTCGAGGTTCGAGCCCTCATGAAAATGCAAGCCGGTGATGTCGGCCCTATTGATGGCCTCCTGCCCCCCTTCATTCAGGGCGGCGGCATAAAACTCCGTTACTGCCTGCTCGGCAAACTCCGCATCGGCCAGGGGGCCGAACTGCTGGCGGATGATGCGGGCCGGTACCTTCCCCTTGCGGTAACCGGGGAGGTTTATTTTCCGGGAAAACTTTTTCAGAAAGGCCTGGTATTTGTCCTCCAGCTCATCCCAGGGCACTTCCACTTTCAGCCTGCGGGTGAAACTGTTTATAACTTTCAAATCAGTGCGCAATTCATTGTCCTCGCGGTTACCGGCCTGCCTGGCGATCCAAACTTACCATTATCCCTCCACCGTTGCAGGCAGATTTGTACCGCCGCGCCCTCAGGCAAAGTTCATCTGGTAGAGCATCAGGTAGATGATGACACCGGTAACCGATACATACAGCCATAAGGGCAGGGTTCGCCTGGCGAGTCGCCGGTGGCGGTCAAACTTATCCCCCAGCCCCAGCCACAAGGTCCTGAGCACCAGCGGCACGATCACGACCGCCAGGATGACGTGGGTGATGAGGATCGTGAAGTAGAGCGTCCGCACCGCGCCTGTACCGGTAAAGGCTATGGAGCCCACTTCGATGTGGTAGATCACATAGCTGACCAGAAACACGGCGGAGAAGCTGGCCGCCCCGAGCATGGCCTTCTTGTGGGCGCTCCGCCGGCCGTTACGGATCAGCAGATAGCCGGTGACCAGCAGCAGTCCGGAACAGGCGTTGAGTATGGCATTAAGGGTCGGCAGGTCATCCGGGTAGGTCACGGCAGGTTGAGCAGTTGCCTGGCCTGGGCGGTCAGGTCTTCCAGCGCATGGGGATCGGTGCTGTCGAAATAGCCCCGGATGGCGCCCTCTCCGTCCACCAGGGTGAAGTAAGTGCTGTGGTGCAGAGCGTTGGCCGTACTGCCAAGGTGGAAACTTTCCGCCGCCACCGCATGAATCTGCTCATACTCTCCAGTGAGGAAGCGCCAGCGGAGGGGATCGGCGCCCAGGGCGCTGGCATACGCGGCCAGTACTTCCGGCGTATCGGTGTCGGGATCGACGGAGAAGGAGATCAGCTGAAAATTGGGCTGGCCGCCAAAATGGCGCTGCAAGCCGGCGAAGCGTCGGCCCATCAGCGGGCAGGGGCCGGCGCACGAGGTAAACATGAAATCGGCTACCCAGATTTTTCCGGCCAGGTCGCTGAGGCCGAAGGGGGCGCCAGTTTGGCTCACCAGGCTGAACGGTTTAACCGTCCCCAAGGTGGGCAGCGGCTCGAGGTTCCCCTCAGTGTAGATTTTGTAGCCGATGACCACGCCCACATTGACGACGGTGGCTACGATCATGATCGGAAGCAAATGGGGCAGACGGAACTTGTAGGCCATGGCTATCTGGATCTGCTGGACCGGCGCTTCGGCTACCAGTCTCCCCACTCGTCATCATCGTCAATCAAAAACGGTCCCTGATCCACCAGCCAGGCCTCGAACTCGGCCTGGGTTTCAATGGTCATGAAGCCCCGCATCCGGTAGTGCCCGAGACCGCAGAGCTGCGCGCAGGCGATTTCGTAATTGATGGCGGGATCCCCTTTGATGGACCGGTATTCCGCAGTGGTCAGGACAGGAACAAACCAGGTGGGAATGTTGAGGCCCGGGATGATGTCCTGCTTTACGCGCATCTCCGGCAGGCCGAAGCTGTGCAGCACATCCTTGGAGGAGAGGTAAATGATGGCCGGTTTGTCCACCGGAAGATGCAGCTGATTGATGGTCAGGATATCATCGGTGGCATTGGGATCGCTGCTGTCCAGGCCGAGGGGATTGGTCTGGGCGTCAACCAGTTCCGCTGCAGTCCGGCCGAAGATGCCGTCCGGACCGGGATAGTGGATGTTCCAGGCGAACTGTTCGGCCACCAGACGCACCACGGTGGCATCTGCCTCAGCCGGAGGTTCGCCCTTGGCCGCTCCCCAGATGGGCAATGCAAAGCCCACCAGCAGAATGGTCTCGACGACCGCTACTGCCGTTTCCACATAAGTGTTGTAGTGGTTCGTGATCCCGTGGTAATCGGCGCGGGGATTCCTGCCGGCCCTGAAGCGGACCAGGGTGAAAATGAAAAACGCTCCCCAGCCGATAAACAGCACGGCCATAAGCCAGTGGGTAATCACAATGAGCCGGTCAACTTCACCCCCGTTGGCCGAAGCCAGAAGCGGTAGTCCGAGTAAACTTTCCATAGGCGGTCAATCTCCTCCTTCTACAGGCGACTGCTTTTGCCGCTCGTTCAACTGGCGGGCAAGCCTGCGCAAGCGCAGCATAAATGCGGCCACACCGCTCAGCACCGTACCGGTGAATCCCAGCAGCATGAACATCGCAATCTTGATGCTGCCCACGGTCGCGTCATCGGCTTGGCCAAAGCAGACCGAACAGGCCTGCACTGCCGCTGGGAGCAGCAGCAGGACGGCGCCTGATACCGGGCCCAGGGTGCGGTTGAGAGACAAACGCGCCATGTCAGACTCCCAGAGTCTTGAATTTGCGGTACACCTGGACATCGTAAACGATCAGGCCTGCTCCGGACAGCAGCGCCAGGATGGCCAGACCCAGAATGCCGCCAGCCGTGTTATCGGCCATAAACGCCCGGATGCCCCAGATGCCGAACCCGAACAGAATCAGGATCGATACGGCGATGAAGAACAGGTGGAACTGCTTAAGAGACATGGGTACCTCCTTGATCCAGAAATGCGCCGATGAACAGGACAAACATCACCAGCAGAAAGAATAAGGTCATTAGCAATAGCCAGTAAATCGGCTTGACCTCCGATGCCAGGTGCATGAAGACGGCCGCCACCAGGGATCCCTTGACGGTAGCAATAATCAGCGCGATGGTGATTCCCAGGCCGATGGGCAGGCTGAGGTATCCGACGGCCACCGTAACGACGGTCAGTACCGCCAGTACGCCGAACACCATCAGGTAGGTGCGGGTGTGGTCGCCGATGTTTTGTGCCGTGGCGTTCATGTTGCCTCCTACATCAGATAAAGTACAGGAAATAGGAATATCCAAACCAGATCGACGAAATGCCAGTACAGACCGGCCACCTCGATGCGGTTGGTGAACCGCTGGGGATCGCTGCTCCACATTTTCGAACCGGGACCCCAGAAGTAGCTGTTCACAATCACCCCCCCTATGATATGGAGAGCGTGCAGGCCAGTCAATGTAAAATAGATGGCCAGAAACGTGCTCGTCGCCGGATAGAGGTCGTGGGAGAACTTCTCGTTGTACTCGAAGCCCTTCACCACCAGGAACAGCAGCGCCAGCAGGATGGTCAGCCCCAGGTATCGCCGGTATTTGGCGAAGTTATTCTCTACCAGCGCCACCCATGAAAGAACCATGGTCACGCTCGAGCCGATCAGCACCAGGGTGTTAAAAGTGGCGATAGGCACACTGAGCAGGGAGGACCCTTCCGGCCAGCTGACCGCGCCAAGCCGCAGAAAGATATAGGCCGAGAACATCCCGCCAAACAACATCACCTCGGACGCCAGAAACAGCCAGATGCCGAGCTTGGCGTTGTTCACGCCGGTGTCTTCGCGGATTTCGACAGTATAAGGAATCATCTCCATGGGTCAGGAGCCCTCCCCGGGTTCGGATTGAGGCAAAAAGTCGCTGTCGCGGTCCGGGAGGCTGTATTCGTAAGCGGTCCGATAAACCTGCGGTGTCGCGGAAAAGTTGCCGTGTGGCGGCGGCGATGGCGCGGTCCACTCAAGCGTGGTGGCGTTCCAGGGGTTATCGCCCACTTTCTCGCCGCCCCGGATGCTGCGAATCAGGTTGATCAGAAAGGGAATCTGGAACACGAACAGGGCCCAGGCGGAAATCGACATGACTTCGTTGGCCCACAGGGTCCCCTGGGCATGGGCATACTGCTCGCCGCCATCCCAGAGGCGCCGGGAGACGCCGGCCAGACCCTGGATGAGCATGGGAAAGAAAATGCCATTCATACAGACGAACGATCCCCAGAAGTGAATTTTGCCCAAGGTTTCGTTCAAGCGCCGGCCGGTCACTTTCGGGAACCAATGGTATATCCCCGCAAACATGGCGAAGATGGTACCCGGCGCCACAATATAGTGGAAATGGCCGATAACGTAATAGGTGTCGTGCAGGTGGATATCCGCGGCCGCCAGGCCCAGGGGCAGACCAGTAAGACCCCCTATGCCGAACATCGGCAGAAATCCCAGCGCGAACAGCATGGGGGTCGTGAAGCGGATCGATCCGCCCCATAATGATATGAACAGGGCCGAAAGGATGACCACCGACGGGATCGAGATAATCATCGTGGTGGTTTGAAAGAAAGCGCTGATGACCGTTCCCATGCCCGTCATGTACATGTGGTGGGCCCATACGACGAAGGACATGAAGCCGAGGAAGATGGTGGAGTAGACCATCGGCCGGTATCCCCACAGCGGCTTGCGGGTGTTGGTAGCGATGACTTCCGCCACAATGCCCATGGCCGGCAGAATCAGCACATAGACCTCCGGGTGGGCCAGGAACCAGAACAGGTGCTGCCACAGCAGGGGGCTACCGCCGCCGGACACTTCCAGCAGTTCTCCGCTGATAACCAGGCCGCTGGGCAGGAAGAAGCTGGTGCCGGCCAGCCGGTCCATAAGCTGCAATACGCCGGCGGCCTCCAGCGGCGGGAAGGCCAGCAGCAAAAGAAATGCGGTAACCAGCTGCGCCCAGACAAAGAACGGCAGCCGCATCCAGGTCAGGCCGGGGGCCCGCAGCTGGATGATGGTGACGATAAAGTTCACCGCGCCGAGCAGCGAGGAGGTGATCAGAAATATCATCCCGAAGAGCCACATCGTCTGACCGGTCGTGGCGATGTCAGCCAGGGGCGGGTAGGATGTCCAACCGGAGTTGGCGGCTCCCCCGGGCACAAAGAAGCTGGACAGCATGACCACTCCGCCGACGAAGTAGGACCAGTAGCTGGCCATATTCAGCTTGGGGAAGGCCATATCCGGGGCGCCGATTTGCAGCGGCACGATGTAGTTGCCGAAGGCCCCAACCGCCAGCGGCACAATCCCCAGAAAGATCATGATGGTGCCGTGCATGGCCCCCAGGGAATTGTAGAACTCCGGCAGGATAATGCCCCCCGGGGCATTGGTTTCACCCAGCAACCAGCCGATGAGCGGCACCGCTTCGCCGGGGTAGGCGAGCTGCCAACGCATAATCAACATCAAGCTGAACCCGAAAATCAGGAAAAACATGGCTGTAAAGGCGTACTGCAGACCGATAACCTTGTGGTCCTGGCTGAAGATGTACTTTCGCCAGTAGCTCATTTCGTGGTGGTCATTTGATTCGGACACTCTCGGGCCTCCTCAGGCGAGTTAAATGACTATCCAAAAATTTCCAGATCGGCCACCATCACCGCCAGCAGGGCCGGCAAATAAATGATGGAGGCAAACATTAACCGGCGCGCCGGGCCGGCTGCCTGGTCTCTGGCCGCAGCCACACTGTATCCCAAAAACATGATCCCCAGCGCCAGCGCCCCCAGCAGGTAAGCGGCACCGGTCAGATTTAGCAAGGCCGGCGCGAGGCTGCCGCCCAGGGTCAGCAGACTAAACAGCACGATATGCCAGGCCGTCGCACGTTCGCCGTCATCCACCGCCGGCAGCATCAACAGTCCGCCGCGGCGGTAATCGTCCCGGTAGATGGTGGCAATGGCCAGAAAATGGGGTATCTGCCAGGCAAACAGGATCGTAAACAGGGCCCACGCGCCGGGGGCCAGTCCTCCGGTTGCGGCCATCCACCCCCCCAGCGGGGGCAGGGCGCCCGGTATGGCGCCGACGATGGTGTTCCAGGTGGTGTAACGCTTGAGCGGCGTATAGACAAATATGTAGGTCAGCAGGGTGATGAGGGCCAACAGCCCGGTCCCCGGATGGACAAACAGGGTCAGCAACCCGATGCCCGCCACCGAAACCACCGTCCCGAACAGCAGGGCTTCCCGGGCCGTCAGCCGTCCGGAGGGCAGGGGCCGGCGCTGGGTGCGGCGCATCCGTCCGTCAATATGGCGTTCAATATATTCGTTCAAGGTCGCGACCCCGGCAGCCGAAAGGGCCGATCCGGCCAGCAACAGCAGGAACAAGCCGCCATCGGAAACGCCTATCGATTTGCTGCCCAGGTAATAGCCGATGGAGGTGGAAACCAGCACCATCATGGAAATGCCCGGCTTGGTGAGCTCCCAAAAAGCGCCCCATTTCTCTGTCCAACGCCGGGGGATCATGCGGCCGGGACCCCTTCAGGGGCCAGCACCTGCAGCCGGGCCGGGGCCGGTTCCAACGCGTAATGCCGCAGCAGACGGAGCACCAGCAGGTAGCTCCAGCCGAGGAGGGCCGCGCCGTTCCACACGTGGCCGGAGGTGATCAGGTACTGACGCAGGGTGAGCACCGTGGCGGCGCCCAGGCTGATCTGCACCAGCAGCAATACCACGCTGACGGCGCCCATCATTTTTAGCCGCCGGTCGATCTCCGGGTTACGCCAGAGGTTCAGCGCCAACCCCACAATAGCGATACTCGCCGCCAGTGCCGTCAGGCGATGCAGGAAATGGATCATCATCTGGCCCCGGGTGGCCTCAGCCAGCCCGAGCTGCCAGTGCGCCCAGTTAACCTGCTCCATTGCCGCCGGACCAAACGAAGGCCAGAGGGCGCCTCCGGTGAGGGGGAAATCGGTGAAGGCCAGCCCGGAGCCCGTATGGCGCATCACGGCGCCGATGAGCAGTTGCAGGTAAACCAGACCCAAGGCCGCCCAGGCCCAGCGCCGCAATCGATGATGGGCGCCACCGGAAACCGGGATGCGCCCGGTTTGGAAAAACTCCCGGGAGGTGACGTAAGCAAGTGTAATGGCGATAAGGAAAAAGGTCTGCGCAAGGGCGCCGTGGAGGACCGAGATCGGCGTCGGCAGCAGGAACAGGACCGTCAGGCCGCCCAGAACTCCCTGGACGATCACTGCTGCCAGGGCGGCCCAGCCCAGCCAGCGGACCCAGGCCCGGGCATCGCTGCGCCAGATCCAGACCGCCAGCACCGCCGTCAACAGGCCCACCACGCTGGCGATCATCCGGTGGGAGTGCTCGAAAATGATACCGCCGACCATATCGGACCAGGGAAAGGCGAACATGAACCGGCCGTAAGTGTTGGGCCAGTCGGGCACAGAGAGGCCCGACCCGGTGCTGGTGACCAGAGCTCCGGCAAATATGAGCCCCAGCGTGGTCACCGCTGTCACGTTGGCAAACAGGTGCAGAGGCCTGTTGTTGGTCACGGTGATTGCCGGCTGCTGGGGTGGAAATCCTGAGGCGGAACCAATCCGGCTACTTGCGGCGGCGTACGGGTGTAAACGTGAAGTCGAGGCCGGCGGCAGCGCCGTCGGTTACCGTCACGGTCTGGGTCTGGGCCGGGAGACGTTTACTGCTTTCGTGCCAAGCCTGCACCGTGTAGGTGCCTGCCGGCACATTTTCCAGGCTATAGCCACCGGCGGCGTCGGTCACCGCAAAGAAGGGGTGATCAAACACGGCACCCCAGGTCACCATCCAGGGGTGCACATCGCACTTGATTTTGAAGGGCGCTTCCGCCTTCTTGAAGACCTGGTTTTTCTTCTTGATCACTTTGGGCATGGCAATATTGAACGCCCGGTTCACTTTGGATTGGCTGTGAATGTTGTGCATAGTGGCATCGCTGTTGCGGATTTCCAGCGTCTGGCCCGCCATCACGCCCCAGACATGGGGCAAATACTGGCAGCCGCTCTGGTCCAACACCACCACAGCGGTTGGGGTCGCGAAAGTCTGCCCTTCCAACCCGGCAGTGATACTGATAATTACATTTGCCAGACTGCCGTCCTCAGCTACGGTCACCGTTTCGGGATAAACCGGTTTGGTATGGGCGGCGCTGCAGACCGGGTCGGCATCCATCTTGATGGCCCGCAGGGGGGGCCCCGAGCCAACCATCTTCACTTGACCCGATATGCTGCCCTGTCCCCACAGCATGGAACCCCCGAGCACGGCAAGCAGGCTCAGGTAGCGCATGGTATATTTCATTGTGCTGCCCTCTCGATTTTCAATTTCCAGTGATCCCCGCTATATTTTGACCGCAAAACCTTTGCAGAGGCAGGGCTTTCCACAAAAAAAATGCGTCTGGCGGGCGGTGAGTTAGTCCTCAGCGCTTCCCCGAACGCAGCCCCTTTACATTGGTTCATCTCCCCTCTTGAGGGGCAAAAGTACAGGCCACCTACAATGACATCCAACTTCTTTTTTTAGATGGCCGGGCGTGCAGGCAGCCGTCCCGGTTGAGCCAGGGGGGTCCTCCGCCGGGTTCGTGCATGCGCCGGCCAGCTGCTTGGGGCATGACAGTCCGCCCGGGCCACAGGAGCGCAGGCCCAGTCAGACTGCTGACGCCGCTCCTGTCAGAAGGCAAATTGCAGCTGCATCAGACCCTGGTGGTCGATGCCGTTAATACCATAGCGGTACTCTGCGCTCAGGCGGATGTTTCCCATAAGCATGTAGGCCGCCCCCAGAAATACCGCCGAGGCGTCGTCTGCGATGACCGTTCCATGGACATGGGCGGCATCCGCGTCATGGTCCATCCCGTCCATCTCATCAACATGCTCTTCCGGGCTGAAGAACACGGCATCCAGCCGGGCGAACAAAAACAGTTTCGGCAGCATCAGCCGGTCGTACCCGATGAAGCCGCCCAAAAAGTTTCGCGCCACATCACTGCCGTAGGCGGCACTGCCGTACACGGTGGCGTCATCCCCGCGCAGGTAAAGCTCCCCATCCAGGCCCAACTTGTAGATGAGCTCGCGGGCCGGGTCGGCCATATCCCCGCCGCCGTGCATATGGTCCGCTGCCGGGGCAATATCCTGGACCGCTGCCAGCGCAAACAGGCCGATAGCAGACTCGGGCTGCTTGCGGGTGATGCGCCCAAAAAAGGTGTTTACCTTGCCTGCGAAGGAGGTTTCGCCATTGGTTATGGACAGGGCGTAGTTGTACCCCTGCATGCTGGCATCATCCGGCTCGCCCCAATCGTCCTCGTCACCCGAGGCGAGGCTGAATGCGCCGTTGATCTGGATACCGAATTGCGGCGCGGCAATGACGCCAAAGTTGTCGGCATTGGTGGTGGAAGTATAGTAAAGGTACCCCAGTTCACTGACCTTGGTCTTGGACCAGGAGAACCACATGGGCAGTTCAAACATCCCGGCCCGGATGTGCAAAGCCTTGGAACCGTTATACTGCATCCAGGCTTCGTGCGGGGTTCCGCTGGACAGTTTCACAAATTCATTGCCCTCCATGATATGCTTGTGGAACCACCAGGAAAACCGGTTATTGAACGCGTTGCCCCCACTGAGGATTTGCAGTTCGTTCACGCTCACCGGCGCGGCCTGGCCAGGATCGAGGATATCGATTTTGCCCCTTATGGCCAGCGGGAGATTTCGATAAATCTTCGTCAGCACCGGGTCATCGAATTCACCCAAAGGCACATTGTAGCCAATTTCCCGGATGGTCTTGCCGTAGAGCCTGAGCTTCGGGTAGACCACATGGCAAGTCCGGCACGAGCTGGATAGCGAAGCGTCCACCCGCTTGCCATACCCGGGATAGGCAGACAGCGCGGCAGGCGCCATCAGCGCCGATGTAAAAAGCACGGCCATGAATGATAGAGATATGCGCTTCATAATAACGACTCCTCCGGTTAATTGATGATCACTCAACAACGAGAGAAAACTCCTTTTCGGCAGGATTGCCCTCATGGCTGAAAGTGAAATGCACCGCGTAGTTGCCTGCGCTGGAAAAGGTGTGCTGTCCCGTATAATGCCCGACCTCGCCTACACTCAATGCCACCGTCCCGACAGCGTGGATTTCACAGGCCGGGTTATCGACATTAACGTGGACTCCCTCGTCCTCAACGGTGAAGAGCAGCGTAATCTCAGCGCCCGCCACAGCAGGCATCGGCGAATAGGAAAATTCAACATGCCGCGTATGACCGTGGTCCAGCGCATTCTCTTCACAGGAAACAGCGAAAAAGGCCCATACCAGGCTCATCGCCACCAGTATGGCAGTAGTATTATTGGTTCGTTTCATGATGCTTAAGCCCCTTTATTTGACTGACTGATGGGCCGTACCGGAATGGCAGTCCAGATAATCAGGATAGTTTTGGTGTGGTGCATTGATCCTCCGTACAGCCCGGGAATAAAATCGCTGGCCTAATTTACTATAATAAGACCTGAATATCCATATATAAAATCAATGCACGGGTCGCAGGAGCGACAGTTTCGCAGGACCGCTTTATAGGTACGGGGTAATTAGGGGCAGGGCCGCCGCGGGGACTCGGCCGGATCAGCCCGGATACTCAGTTTCCGACGGAGTATATATAGTCTCTCAGGGCGCCCAGCAGCGCTTCGTTATCGCCGGCTATGCGGATAACCGACCGGGGGAATATCTCCTCAGCCCCCTCGAAATCCACGTCCTCTCGCGAGGGGATGTAGGGCTGCGGCATGCGCGTGCCGGGCATCATGGCGTTCGGGTCCCTGAGCCACTCCACGATCCACTCGGGGCGCAGCCGGTCCCGGGCCAGGGCCAGGTCCGGCGCCCAGTCGGCAGTGTTACCGGTGGGATTTTTGCCGTCCATGATATGGCACTTACTGCAGGCGCCCATGTCGGCCGAGGCCAGAAATTCGCCGGCCGCGAGTGAGGCGCCGCCGGTCACAAAGGTATGGCTGCGTTCAAAGGTGATGGTGCCGCCGTCGAGGAACTGGAAGGAACGGATGACATCGTTCCACTGGCTATCGGTCAGCGGGTAGGTCGGCATGCGCACCGTCAGGTTCGGACGGATGGTGGTCGGCGCCTTCAGGAAGCGGTATAGCCAGTCGGGGTGCACCTTGGCCCCCTCGGTGTTCAGGTTCGGCGGGGACATGGCCGGATCGCCGATTACCTGTACAATCTGCCCGCCCCGGCCGTCAATGATATGGCAACCCTGGCAGTTATAACCCTTGATGACCGCCATGCCCCGATTGATGATCTGTGGCTCCATCTTCCGGTCGGCCATTTTATCCGGATGCAGGTTGGATTTGACCAGTCCCAGCAGAGCGGTCGTTACCGCCCTTACCTGAGTGGGGGTGAAGTAAAAATTGGGCATGCGCAATTTTTCGTCGTAGGGCTTCACCTTGTCCCGGTCGAAGATGCGCGGATTGGTAAGTTTGGCCTCGAACCACTCGAAATTGGTATGGCCGATTTCGTGAACGCTGCCGAAATCGAGATTGTGGACCGGCTTGCTGCCTTCCTGCGTCAGCGGGGTGCCGATCGGCTTGGCATCCTCGAACCCGGGGATGTTGTGGCAACTGAAGCAGCCGTAGTGCAGAATACTCCGCCGGCCGACGAACTCCAGCCGCTCATCCAGCGACATGCCGGCGACCTCGGCCCGGGCATCTTCCTCAGCGGCGTTCTTCGACAGCCAACCCGAGGCAATGCGGTCGAGTTCCGCCACATCCAGCTCGGGCACCTCGATAGCCTCGAAAGCTGTATTGCGCATGCCCCGCAGGTAGGCGCTGATATCCGCCGCTTCCCTGTCGCTGAGCCGCATGTTGGGCATGCGGGTCTCGGGATTATAAAAGGTGGGGTCCTTGATCCAGTTATACACCCAGGCATCGCTGGCCTTCGACCCCAGGCCGATGAGATTGGGCCCATGGCGCTGGAACATCCGGTCCAGGTCGGTCTCCACCGCCAGCGGCTCAGGCTCCACCACATGACAACCCCTGCAACCCACGGCATCGAAGAGCTCCTGGCCCCGGGTGGCATTGCCCGGCCGCGCTCGTAGCGGCATGTGGACCGGCTCGGATTTATTGAACAGATAGGCCACCATAGCGTGGATTTCGGTGTCCGTGCGCAGGACATCCTCGGGGCTGGAATTGTTGGTCTGGGCAAAGAAAGTGGGCATCCAGGTGTTATGGCGGAACGACCGGGGATTGCGGATCCATTTGAAGGCAAACTCCGCCGTCAGTTTGCTGGAGACCACGGACAGGTTCGGGCCGCGCCGGCCCCAGCCTTCGAAACGATCAATCTGATGGCAGCCGTAGCAGGAGGCTTTCTCCATAATCGCCAGCCCGAGAGTCAAGTTTTCGGCGCCGCCAATCATGGGCTCGTTCACGTGGCACTTCAGGCAGCCGGCCTCGGTATAAGTGGTGGGGAATATCTTTTCTTCCCAATAAACGAGCGGCTCCCAGTCGTATTTCTCGCGCCACTCTTCACCCTGCTCGGGCGAACTGGGCATGTGCCCGGCGGAAGTGAAGCTGGTCCCCCGGCCCCTTCCGTTATGGCAGCTGGTGCAGCCGTATTCCATCATGGGATGGGACGAACCGGATGAGACGAAGAGCTCCAGGTTCGGATGGGTCGTGTAGGGCTGTTGGGCCTCTTCAAAACCGACCTTGTCGATACCCAGATGGCAGCTGGTGCAGCGGTCCACCTTGGGCACGACGGCAAAATTGACGTCGTCCCGGATGTCATTGATAATGATCTGCCCGATTTTAATGCTGGGGGCCATGAAGTCGATGACCGGCAGGTCCCGGATCATATCGGCGATCTTGTTGGCGGTGCTCATGCTTTCACGGTCAATGAGGCGCAGTTTGCGCTCCAGCAGCGACACTTCCCGCAGCAGCTCCGCCAACTCGCTGCTGGCTGCCTTGGTGTCGCTTTGCAGCCGTTTTACTTCGGCCTCGTAGCCGTCAATCTCAATCTGGAACTGCTCGGACTCCAACTTGTAGGCCTGGGTCTGGGCGGTCCGGTTGGCAAACCGCTCGGCCAGTTTCTGCGCCTGCTCCCCTTCGGCCAGGGCATGCTCCAGCTGGTACCGCTCGGCGCCAAGATCGGCCACGCTGCCCTGGTAGCGCATCGTGGCCCAGTGATGTTCGCCCTCGGCAAGTTCTATCAGGCCGGCCAGTTCGTCCAGCCGCTGCTGGTGGGTGGCCAGTTGCTCCTCGGCCTGCTGCTGCTTGGCCTCCAGGTCTGCGCGCAGGGCCACATCCACTGCGGCCGTCTCCAGATTCCGCCGGGTCAGGCCGATGTCGGCTTGGCGAAACTCCCGCTGGTGCGCTTTCCATTCATGGACATAGTCGTTGCCGAACATGGCCACAATACTCGCCAGAAAGAGCAGGCTGGAGATGCCGAACCAGCGGTGCAGAACCTCCGGGTCGTAGTGGCGCTCTTCTTTCTTCAGGTCCATGGCCGCCTCAGATATTGAAAAAGGATTCGGGGATGGCGATGATATACTTCAGATTGATCGTCCAGCGCAGGTACATTTTGATGGGCAGGGCCATCATCGACAGGGCCAGGAATATGACCAGGGCATAGCGCGTGGCCCCGAGCCGCTCCACCAACCCGCGTAATTTTCCCCGGGCCAGAATGACCGGCGGCAAGCCGAAATAGAGCACCACGATGACGATGCCCACCACTTCACGCACGAGCGGGTGGGAAGGCAGTCCTATCCTGAGCATCTTTACCCAGACATACTCGGACAGATTGACATTGGTCAGTGGCACCACCTTGGCCACGCTCCATTCTTCGAAGGGGCCGAAGAAGTTCCAGTTGGGCCCCCGGAAGAAGGTGCCCACCACGATGAGGAACACCCAGAGGGTCAGGAAACCGAATAGAAAGATAAAGATGGAGGCGCGCCGGTTGGCGAAGGAATAGTAGCCCGAGGCTTTCGGGTTGTCATCCACATACGGCAGGGCCATAAGACCGACGATGATGAGCGTCGGGAAAATCACGCCGGCCAGCCAGGGGTCGAAATAGACCAGCATCTCCTGCAGTCCCAGGAAATACCAGGGCGCTTTGGCCGGGTTGGGCGACAGGCTCGGATTGGCCGCTTCTTCCAACGGCGCCGGCAGACCGATGGACCAGACCAGCAGGAACACCGTCATCAGGATCAAGGCAATCATTTCGATATAGACCAGGTCGGGCCAGACCAGCACTTTCTCATCGGGGCCGTAGTCCTCTTCCACCTTTTCGCCCCGGGCCATCCGCTCGTCGTTCTTGTAAGCCGATGACATGGAAAGCCAGAGGAAGAAAAAGACGCTGTAGATCAGGATGATGATAGGCACATTGTCGGGCTTGCCGAGAATTTTGCCGAAATTCTCATCGAAAAACCCCAACAGCAGTATGATCGTAATGAACGCAAACATGTACAGGCCCCCCTTGCGGGTCCAGAGCAGGTGCAGGCCCAGCTTGCGGTGCCATTTCTCGAACCACATGGTGGGGGGGATGACGAAGGGAAAAATGAAGATGATCAGGGTAAACGAAATTTGGGGCTTGGATAGAATATCTAAGAACGCCTTGATTCCGTCCAGCATCGTCGCTCCGTTTCAGTCCAGCACCGGTGTTAGACCGGTGTGGAGATGCCTCCATCCTTGCGCACGCGCCAGAAATGGACCGCCATCAGGATGGCGATGATGAACGGCAGTCCGACGCAATGCAGGACATAGAACCGCAGCAAGGCCCCCTCACCGACAAAGCGGCCGCCCAGCAGGGCAAAGCGGATGTCGGAGGTCATGCTGACCAGGTTGATATCACCGATAGCCAGCAGCGACGCGCCGGGCCCTTCATGCCCCAGGAAGGGTGTTGCCCGGGCCATGTTCGCGCCGACGGTGATGGCCCAGATCGCCAGCTGATCCCAGGGCAGCAGGTAGCCGGTAAAGGAGAGCAGCAGCGTCAGGAACAGCATAATGACCCCTACCGCCCAGTTGAATTCCCGGGGCGGCTTGTAGCTGCCGGTCATGAACACGCGGAACATGTGCAGCCAGACCGCAATCACCATGGCATGGGCGCCCCAGCGGTGGATCTCCCGCATGATGCCCAGCGGCACCTGCTCGGAGAGGTCCATAATATCGGTATAGGCGTACTCAACGGTGGGGCGGTAGTAGAACATGAGCAGGATGCCGGAGATGGTCAGCACCAGAAACAGGAAGAAAGAAAGCCCGCCCATGCACCAGGTATACTTCAGTTTGACCGCATGCTTGGGCAACCGCACCGGGTGCAGATGCAGGAATACACTGTTGAGGACACCCATCATCCGCTGCCGCCGGGTCACGGGGACGCCGGTACGGAATATCGATTTCCAGATTTGTGAATCCCCGATGGAAGCGAGCAATCCCGTTTTCTTTTTATCTGCCATGCTTACCTATTATCAGGATGTTTAGGTGGTCAAGAAGGCTTCGGGACTGTCCCATTGGCCCTTTTCGTACTGGAATTTCACCGATTTGTCCACCAGCACCTGGCCATCTTCAGCCAGTACGATGCGGTAGCGCTCCAGCGGCCGGGGGGCCGGTCCTTCGAAATTGATGCCCGACTTGCGGAAGCCGCTGCCGTGGCAGGGGCACTTGAACTTGTTATCGGTAATCAGCCAGTTCGGTGTACAGCCCAGATGGGTACATACGGTGGACAGGGCGTACATCCCCTCGGCAGTCCGTACCAGCCAGACCGCCTGGGACTGCTTGAAGCGCTCGTCCACCTGGTTGAGCTGGAAATCCGATGGGAAGCCGACCTTGAAGCTCTGGGGCGGCTCGAACAGCACGTTGGGGAACAGAAAACGGATGATCATCGTGAAGAAACCGCCGGTAGCCCCGGCAAAGGCCAGCCAGCCCACCGACAGCCAGGTGATGAATTTGCGGCGCTTCATCGGCTCAGGCGATCCGCCTTCGGGCGGCTCCAGGTTCAGTGCTGCAGGTGGTCGAGTCTCACTCATCCAGAGGCTATCTTGTTTGCGGATCCCATCCCAATTGTGGCGGTATCACAGGCCGGCCTGTTTGAAAACCCTGAGCGCTTTCAGAGCCGCATCGGCGATCCGTAAATTTGGATCATTCCGGGATAGGGTTTCAAGGTTTTCCTTGAAAAGTTCATCGGGCCACTGGCGGGCAATTTCGACGGCGACGGTAATGGCCCGGTCCTGCTCTATTTCGTTCACCTGTGAAAACTGGCTGTAGTAGCTCCGGTCCAGCAATTTATTGATGATGGGCCAACCGCTGCGGTCCCCCAGCTTGGCCAGGGCGACGGCCGCATCCCAGCGCATGTTGGCCTCGCTGTGCTCCAGAAAGGGGAGCAGTATGGGTACCATTTCCGGGCGGTTCAGGCGGCCCAGGGAAATGATGCTCTCCAGCACCACCGCCGGTTCCGGATCCTGCAGCAGCGCCACCAGCGTGGCCACGCCGGCGTCGCTGCCGGTCAGGCCCAGTGCCTTGATCGCAGCCAGACGGCTGGCCTGGTCCGGCGTGTCCAGCCCTTCGATAAGATAGGGGTCGAAAGCGGGATCGCCGACCAGGCCCATGGCCAGGGCCAGGTAGGTCCGCAGATAGGGCTTGCGCTCGAAGAGTGAGCGCCGGTATTCGAAGATGAGCTGATCCCTGAAAGCCTGCTCCACCTGCAGGTCTCGCCGGGACTGGAGCATGGCGGTCAGGTCCATGGCCGCCTGCCAGCGTTCGGTTTCCGATCCCCGGCTGATGGTGGCCAGGGCCTGCTCCAGATTCGGCGGCGACCCTACCACCAGCTTGATCATCGCAAACACCAGCACCGCAAATACGGCGATGAGAAACGGGATAATAAAAAATGAATGGATAACGACGCGGATGCGCCGAATAGGGGTTTGATCTTGGGGGTCCGCTGCCATTGCCTGTGTGGGCCGGCGCAAAGTTAGGCTGGTGGAGCCGATCCCGTCAAGGTGCGGCCCGCTGTCAGGTATTGGAGGCCAACATCAGAATCGAGCGCCGGCAGGGCAGAATCGTGGGACCGTCAGGCGGCTAATTCCGCCAGTTGTAGGAGGCCTTGAAAAATATGCTGCGCGCATTTTCGGAGAACCGGCCGGCATGCCGGGGCAGGGCCGGGTAGTCAGTGGTCTCCTGCATGGCAGTGCCGTATCCCAGGTGGATCACCGTGCCGGGGATATAGGTAAAGCTGATCAGAAACTCGCTGGTGAGGACCTTGGAGAAGGCGTTCCAGTCGAAAATGCTGCGGACAAACAGGTGCTTGTTGAGCTGATAGGTGGTCTTGCTGCGCAGTAGCTGGATATCGAACAGATTCTCTCCCGTCTCCCGCAGATCGAAGATGGTCCTGCTGGCTGAGAACTCGGTGGTGAGGTTTTCCGTCGGTTTGAAGCTGAAACTGGCCGACTGATAATTCTGGTCTGCCTGAGCAGCAGCACTATAAAAAGGGGCTCCTGTGGCGATCCAGGCCAGGTTCACGTTTAGCGACTTGAATATCTGGCCGCCGGCGAAGACCATCTGTCCGGACCGGCTGAACCTCCGCCCAGCGAAGATTTCCGACTGGTCGTGGTAATGGAAAATAAGATAGCCGGATCGGGGCATGGAGATGTTGAGCACGGCCTGGTTTCGCCATTCCGTCAATTCTGCACCCAGATCGTACCGGTTGCGGCCGTTGAAGGCCACCTTGATGCTCTGGACCGGTCCTTCGAAATAGAAGGTCTGGGACCCCCGGAAGCTGATGGTGCGGATACCGTCCCGGGGTATGTAGCCGGTGCTGATCTGGTCCTGGAAGCCCTCCCCTATATTCTGATACCCAAGCTGCAGCGTATGGGTGCGCGAGTTGTAGCTCCAGCTGGCGTCTACACTGGAAGCCGTATTGGTGGTGCTGGCCGCCGGGTCCTCCTGGCTGGTGAATATGACTTTTCCGGCGAGAGTCATCGTCCCCGAAAGTCTGTAGAACCCATCAATCACGCCGATGCGATTGGCCCCGACCGCGTGGTCCCGGCTGATAGCCATGGCCCCGATATAGCTCTCATCTTTCAGCAGCCGCTTGTAGCGGGCGATGACGTAGAGCGCCGCCTTGCCGTTGTTATCCATGTAAGCGGGCGATTCATCCACCGCAATCAGGGCCGCCACCGCATTGGAAGCCCCCAACTTGCCGGTAACTTTGGCCCCCAGGGATGGATCGGCGATGGTGCGGGTATGCAGGATGCGCATACTGCTGCCCGCCAGGTCAAAGTTGTTCGCGCCCTCAAGAAAAAAGGGCCTCTTTTCGCTGAAAAAATTGGCGTACCTGAGGTTAACCCCAACCTGGCTGGCATCGGACTCAACCTGGCTGAAATCCGGGTTCAAGGTGAGGTCGAGGGTCAGGGTCGGGGTCAGGCCGATCTTGGCCGTCAGGCCCAAATCGGGACCCGATTCGGCAGCCGTCCGTAACAGTGCGCCGCCACTGGTATCGTAAACTGAGGCCTGGGTAAAGGCCGGCAATATTTCGATGGTCCGTTGGTACCTGAGATTCTCGAAAACTACGGTGGCCGCTTGTCCCAGGATCGACCCTTTTTCGATGGCTACCGGCGGATGAATCGATATCTCCGAGTGCCGGCTGATATTGCGGAAGACCATGAGGCCCATCTCGACCCGGTCCCCGGCCTGATAGCGGAGAGATTTCAGGGGTACCTTTATCTCCACGGTATAGCCCTCGGGGGTCATTGTGCCCCAGCCCTCCCAAATGAAATCTGCGGAGGGATCTCCATTAAAATTAGCGTCCATCTGCAGGTCCCCCTGGGAGCCAAGGGCGTTAACTGCAAAGCCATAGGCAGACTGCCTGTCCTTGAGGGCATCAATGACTACCCCGACAAAATCGTCACCAGCGAACATATAATCCCAGTTGGCCACGGAGGCCTTCACCTTGTCCGGCTCGGAATCGAGGGCCTCGATGCCGAAGTAAATATTCTCGTCATCATAAGCCACCCTGTATAAGGTCGTCTCAGTGGCCGGCTTGCCGATATCGGGCTGCAGGGTGGCAAACTGGCTGTGGGCCTCCGCTTCAGCCCATAACGGGTCGTCAAGCAGGCCGTCCAATATCAATGGGGTGGTCACCCGGGTGGCCACGATGCGGACCTGGCCGCTCAGGGATACGGCCGGCAGGGAGGCCAATAGGAGGGCAATAATCAATAGGGTGGCAGATTTATGTTTCAACGATCTATCTCCCGTGCTGCGAAAACCTTCAGGATGGGTTAGCCTATCAGGCCACTTTTCCCTTTGACCCGGTCGGAATCATTTTTGTTGCCTGCTAATTAATTGCAGGTTGCCAAGGGGCGTTCACGAGCCTGAAATTCTGACGTCGCCTGATGGGGCAGTAAACGGCCGATGATACAACCGTGTTGCAACCGTATCCCCTCAAATTTTGATTGGCGGCCAAAATCAGCCCTGATAACGTGGGAGAATGCACCTGATGGGCGAACTGAATAACGATGATCGGCGCAATGATACGGATGATAACCGGCGTGATTTGGATGCCCGGCGACAGCTGATGGACAGGCGCATTGATGGTGACTTGGATAACAGCGAAAAGCGCGATGCCAAATCCAGGCGCAAGATGAATGATCGCCGGATGCAAGAACGCCGCGACGACCTCTGAGCGGCCGTCGCTGGGCCCCTGCCACAGTGGTGACCAGCGATTGGCCCCTATGCGGCAATTATCTGTGAAAGGGATCCGCTGCCATCCGGCAGGAGAGGTAACCGCCTTCAGGGCGGTAGCCGGCGGCCCTAGCTCCTCAGGGGCATCAAAGGGATAGATTGTCCTTGTGGGATGGGTCGGTAATCAAGATCCAGGTTTGGCTGGAGGGATGCGGCCACTCGATGGGCAGGCAGATCAGGTCGTGCTCCTTGATGAGCGAATTCATGAATTCCAGGCTATAGGTTACGCCGCCGGGATAGACCCATTCGTCCCCGGTATAATTTTCGTCGGCCTGCAGGAAGGTGGCGGCAAAGATGGAGGTCGGTTTCATGACCTTCCGCGCCTCTGACAGACAACGGGCGATCTGCATCGGGGAGGCGTGGCTGAAAATGGATTGGGCCAGCAGAAAATCGAATTTGCGATCGAAAACCGTGGCGGTAAAATTGTCGTCGTAACTGAACCGGGGCCGCTTGAGCCGGATCATATCCTGGCCGATCTCGTTCCTGATGCCGTCCTTCACCAACCACTCATTGGGCTCGATGCCGAAGTACTGGCCCACCTGCAAATAAGTGATGAACAGCCGGCCGCCGCGCAGTGAGCCGGCGCCGATGTCCAGCAGGGAGTGGTAATCCCGCATCCCCAGGCTGGTCAGCAGATTAAACTGCAACGCCGCCACCATATCGTAGATCTCCGGGGGTCCGACAAAGGCGCGGTGGTGCGCTGCCCCGGGTGCAAGCCCGAGACCCAAGTCGCCATGAATGGATGGCTGGAACGCCATGGAAAGCCTTTCTCCCTTATGGGCAACCGGTCCTAGTCCCCGTCCGGTCGCGGGATACTCTGGCCCCTGTGTAGGTGGCAGGGTCTCGAAACAGTTCCCCTCGCCGCCTGTGAGTGCCGTCTTCCACAATCCTTATCGGCCATTTAGGGGCCAATCTTTAGCAAATAATTGCCCGCCCTCAGCACAGACCCTGGGGCTGCTGCAACCCCCGGCCCCTACAGTCCCACACCTACAATGAGCCGGATCATTATGCGCGGCTTCCCGGCGGTCACACCGGTCATGGCCCGCAGGACGCCCAAGGCTACCCAAAACTCCTCCTTGCCGTGGGAGATCACCGGCCCGAGGTAGTGGCCGCCGGCGCTTCCTTTCATCTCCAGGCCGGAGCGGAATATAGGGCCCCAGTCGTAGTTGATGCCCGCTGTATAAGCCCAGGCAACTTCAGTCTCGCCGGCTTTACGCTCAATCCCGATCTGAGGATTAACGGCCCATTCGATCTTGCCCGCCGTTTTGGCCAGGATCAGCTTGGCTTCAAATTCGTGCGTGGAAAAGTCAGGCACCCCTTTATACTCGAGGTAGAGGAGCGGGTCAACGATGAACTGCCCCTGTTCGGCGAAGCGCTTGCGGGCGCGCACCTTGAAGCCGTCGTAGGTGAAGCTGCCGCCGGGAACCTGGGAAAACCGCTGAAACAGGCCGATGTCGAAATAGTCGTTCATGCCAATCTGCAGCACAAGCTCGTGGAAGACGCTGGTGGCGCCGCCCATGGAGGGGCTCAGCGGCGAGGTGAAGGTGGTGTAGTACTCCATCTCGGCGGTACCCCGGGGCATGGTCTGATACTGGTAGGTCCATACGAACGACCGGCCATCGGCCCCGAGGCCGGAGAGCAGGGCGAGGAGCACGCCGCCGGTGAGGAGTGAGGCTTTGAATGGGTGGGTCATGATCAATTTCCTGTTGCCGGGAAGTTTGCTGATACAGTTATAATGGCGCCCGAGAGGCCGAGCTGCTTGCCTCCCTGAAATTAACGCAAATGAGATTCAGTTGAACTAAGATGATGAGAAACCTGGGCCTGCCTCGCCGGTTCTTGCTATACGCGGTCGCTTAATTTTGGACATTAGGGCAGCTTTAAGTGGAATTTATCCGCCCCAGCGCCCAAACCCTGCCAATCTGGCCGTCGATTGAAATGGTGTTAAACATCCATTGGATGACCCTATAATGGCACTCCAACGGCTCACCTCTGCCCGGCTTTTCAAGCAGGCCTGCTCCCGCCCCGCCCCAACTTTGCCTTGATTTTTGCTCCGGAAAGGCGGACATTGTCGGCATGGGAAGCGCTCTAGAGGACATACGCGAAGAGGGTACAAGTGCTACCCTGAACCGGGAAAATGATAAACTCGGGCCGACGGGACACAAAGCAGGGAGATTCATGACTCCACGGCTGAGATTTCTGCTCACCGCCGCACTACTATATCTAGCGCTATTCCCTGGCTGCGCGTTGCCGGTCCCGAGGGCCAGTCTGAGGGCCAGCCTGATTGGCAGCCCGTGGATACTCGAATTCATGGAGGTATCCGGTGTGCCCATTTTCGGGCTAGACAGCAACCAAGTGGTGTTCATTAAGTTTGATGAGGGGGGTAAGCTGCATGGAGATTCCTTCTGCAATCGATACGACGCTTGGTATGAGCTTTCGGGATATAACACCATTCAGATTGATTTTCTTGCTACAACAATAATGGGTTGTATGCCGTCAATATTTATGCAGGATGAAGAGGAATACTACAAGGCACTCCTTCTTATTGATGGCTATTACATTGACGGCCATATGCTGCAGCTGTACAATGCCGACAACTTGGTGCTGACCTATCGCCTCGACGAGAAGTGGGCCGCGAATCGGGAAGGGGCAGGGTGACCTCCCTGGTATAGTAGCCCTCGGCCACCGCCCCGCGAATGATGCCGGCCCAGGCGCCCCCCCGGCACCCTTGGACCCACGACCCCATCCGTCGTATTTTGCCGCCCATGGATTCACGGCGCCACCACCCGTAGGACCCGGCAATGGCCTTTCTCCTCTCCGTTATAGCGACCCTGGCTCTGATCCACGGTTATGTGGGCTGGCGCATCATTCCGGCCCTGGCCCTGGCCGCCGGCTGGACGAAGCTGCTCTGGATCGCCCTGGGCCTGCTGGCCTACCTGCCCCTGGCCCTGCTGATCGCCCGCTACCTCGGCCAGGAAAACCGCTTCACCGACACCCTTTCCTGGCTGGCCTACACCAGTCTGGGTTTCTTCTTCCTCACTTTCCTGGTGGTGCTGGTCCGGGACCTGGGCTGGATGCTCTGGACCGGAGCTGCTAGGCTGGCCGGCCTGGTCCAGAACCTGCAGGCCGCCGGCGGGGAACCGGCAGACCCCTTTGATCCGGGACGGCGGCAGTTCATCATTCAGGCCATGAATCTGGGTATCCTCGGCTTGACGGGCGGGCTGTCAGCCTATGGCATCGTGCAGGCCCGGCGCAAGCCGGTTATCGAGGAGGTGACCGTCCCCATCGACGGCCTGCCGGTGGACCTGGAAGGGTTCCGCATCGCTCAGATTTCCGATCTGCACATCGGTCCCACCATCAAGGGCGGCTTCGTGCAGATGATCGCCGACCAGGTGCAGGCCCTCAACCCCGATATGATTGCCCTTACCGGCGATCTGGTGGACGGCTCGGTGGATCACCTCAGCGGGGATGTGGCGCCCCTGGCCGGCCTGCAAGCCCCCTACGGCAAATTTTTCATCACCGGCAACCATGAGTACTACGCCGGGGTGGAACAGTGGCTGGAGGAGGTGGCCCGGATCGGTTTCATCAATCTGCTGAATGAGCACCGGGTACTGAACGTCGGCGCCGCCCGGCTGACCGTGGCCGGGGTCACCGATCTGCATGCCCACCAGGTTTTCCCGGCCCACCGCACCGATCCCGACAAGGCCCTGGCCGGGGCGCCGGCCGACTCGATCAAGTTGCTGTTGGCCCATCAACCCGGCAGCATCTTCGACGCCCGGCGTCTGGGTGTCCACCTGCAGCTCTCCGGCCACACCCACGGCGGCCAGATGCGGCCTTTCAATTATGTCGTGGCCGCTGCCAATCCCTACCTGCGCGGGCTCCATGACCATGACGGCACCTGGATCTATGTGAACCGGGGCGCCGGCTACTGGGGCCCCCCGTTCCGCATCGGTGTGCCTTCGGAGATTACCCTGCTGCGGCTGACCGCGGCCTGAGCTCAACTCCCGCCGTCAAGACCGTTCACGGTCGCCTGCTGAGCCGTTCCAACCGGGCCAGATCGTCAACCGGGTTGTGCTGGGCGCCGGGGCGGACGGACGATCCAGGGTCTCGGCTCAGTCAAGCCCGGCATCAGCGGCGCGATCAGGCCGCCCCCAGGCTGGTTCCCTGGCCGTAAGTATCGCCGTGGGCCGGAGCAAGGGGCTCGCCAGGGCCATCAGCAGGCGCACCCAGCGCTTGGGCGCCACCACGATATAGCCGCGCAGGTTGGGCAGGGCCGGTATGCGCCGGAGGTAGAGCAGGTTGAGTGGATTTGCCATGCGTAGCGCGGATGTGTCGACGATATAGTCCCAGCCATCGGGGCAGGCCAAGCCGAACTCACGGGCCACGGCCAACTCCCGGCGGATAAGGGCCGGACCAATGTAGCCCCGGGCGGTTACGATCAAGCGATTTTGCTCCCCGTCGCCGGAAATTTCCAGGCTGCCGAAACGGTTGGACAGGGTGGTCTGCAGTAAAATATCAGCGCCCAAGATTCGTTTCAGGCTCCGGCGAACCGGCGCAGAAGCCAACCGCCCGGGACATCACCCGTCAGCACCGGCCGCGAGGGGCTGGGCCAACCCTACGTTCCGTTTTCCTTCCGCATGAAGGCGGTGAGGTATTGGGATTTGCCGGTTAACAGGCCGCGCCAGACTGTCGAATCTTCGGTGGCGGCGGTGAAATCGGTGACCGGTGTGGTCATGAACCGGGGCACCCGTTTGGCGATGAGGGCCAATTTGCGGGGTTTTTCCAGCTCCAGTGCCTTGATGACGTTCCGCGTGATGTCCCGCTGCTCCAGCAGCTGCAGCGGCGAACTGCTCAGTTGCTCTTTCAGCAGATCCATGGTCCGGTAGTGGCGCACATCGGTGAACAGGAAATGACCCCCGGGCCGCAGCACCCGGTGGACCTCAGACAGGAAGTTTTCCACGGAGCCGTAGCAGTGGGACGATTCCACATTGATGACCACATCAAAAGACGCGTCCTCGAAAGGGAGGGCCTCGGCGTTGCCTACCCTGAAGGAGAGGCCGTTGTGGGCATGGTTGGCGTTGCACAGGGCCACGGCGTTGGCCGAGAGGTCCACCCCGGTCATGGTGCGGGGCAGCAGATAGCGGTGAATATAGGCCGCGCCACCACCCCGGCCGCTGCCCACCTCCAGCACGTCCCTCCCTTTCAGGTCGGCCCCGGAGGCGACGTGGTGGTAGAGCTGGATGCCGTAGCGTTCCGATTCCAGGGCCGGATCGAGGTCCAACTTGGCCGCATCCCCATCCAGTTCGCTGTAGCCAAAGTTCATCAGGGTCCAGAATTCATCCGGAAATTTCCTGGCGATGAATTCGTAATAGCGCTTGCTGATGAACAGCCGTAGCGGCAGCAGACGGAAGAGCTGCCTGATAATAAATTGTATCATCACTTAACTCGTAAAATTTGTACTCTGAATTTGGCCCCTATATCCGGATGACAAACGGTTGGGAATATAGTTATCAAGATCGCGGCAATCGAGTGGTAAATGACCCCGCCGGGCGGCCGCAGAAGCGTCACTCCCCCTTCTATCGAAGGCCGGGTCACGCGATAGTATTCCGGGAGTGGAAGGAGTAGGCGCAATGTTGCCCGCTGCTGCGGCGAGGGGCAGCACTGCAGTTCCAGCTGTAAACCCGGCGTGCTGCCTTGTTTTCAAAGCGCGGGAATCCAGGAGACCGGAAGCCCCATTTTAAACCACAACATTGATCACACGGGCGAAACTGGAACAACAGAACTGGTGAATATATGACAAATATCACAAAATCGACCTGCAGAACCCGCTCGAACTGGAAATAATTGGACCCCAGCTAAATCAAACGTAAGTTGATAATGTCGGAATAATATAAGGAGCTGAAGATGAAACGCGCCATTCTTCCAGGGCTGGTGACGGCTCTAATAGTCGCGGTATCTGCCTCGGGCCTGCTGTTTGGCGGACAGGATAGGATACCGATAGGCGGCAAGCCCAAAATGGCACTGATCTGTCACCACGCTAACCGGAATGCTCCCGGGGTTGTGATCTCCGTGCCAATTGGAGCTCTAAAAATTCACTGGTCGCATGGCGATCGCTGGGCCCCTAGAGGAGCGGAGATAGGAGATTCCTGTGGCCCCTCTCGCCATCCAGGTCCTCCCAAGGATCCAATTGGCGACTATCCCAAAACACCCTGACGAGCTCTCAGCGCCGCTTCTCTGAAACCCCAGGGAGGCGGCTCCGGCGCATTCCGGGGAGCTAAATACCACGGCAGTTTGGGCCCCTGCTCTAGCGGCCACGGTTCCCTCCAGGCCGAGGGCGTTGCCCACCCTGCAAGCCCATGCCCTGGGGCCTGATTTCGGTCTTGGGGAGATTGACGATTAGGGTGCGGCCCCTATCCGGCCCTCCAGGGCGCAGCCGAAAGCGGCCCGCGATAACTGGCGCGCCACCCTGACCCCCAAAAAAATTCAGCCAGTCGGCGGAAATAGTGCCCCCGTCCGGCCCCAGGCTCCAGGTCCCCGCTTGCAGCTTGGGCACGACACCGATCTCCACGCGCAGTTGCATCTGCAGGCTGTTGATCAGGTCCGGCGCGAAGAAGGCCAGCCGGGCTGTCAGGGTATAGCCGTCGCGGATGCCTGAGGCGATAACAATCGTGTAGGGCAAGGCGCTGCCATCCTCCCTGGCGACCAGGGGCGCGTCGGGGGCACAACCCAGGGCCAGAAATATTCCCAATAACATTGTCGAAATAGTTCTCATAATCCCCTGCGTAAATATACGAGATTTCCAACAGCCTCTAAGCAGCCATTCTGAACAGCCCCGGCGGGCCTGCATGGCAGCCCTATCAACATGGGGCGCCGCTGCGAGGCCGCGCTTGCAGTGGCTGCGAAAGCACGCATTTCAGGACAGGAGGGACAGGTGCTGACACTTTTCGGGTCCATAGCCGTGACCATCATGTTTTTGTCGTACTGGCTCGAATCACGATCCCGGTGGTTTGTTTTACTCTTCGCCGGTGGCTGCGCAGCGACAGCCGCCTACAGCGCCCTCGCCGGAGTCTACCCCATCATGGTCGTGGAGGCCCTGTGGGCCCTGGTAGCGCTGCAGCGGTTCACCCGCAGGAGCCGGCAAGAGGCATAACGGGGCAGCCCGGAGGGAGCCGTCACCCGGCGGCCCTGCCACTGTGGATAAAACTGACCCGGTTCCGGCCACAGGCAGCCTTGGGCAGAGTACTGCCCGATAAAATATTCCTGCCCATCAAGTCGCGGTTCTCCCTCAAGGGAGATCAATCCCGCCGGGCCGGTTGCCTGCGCGAGCCGGGGGGCAGGGCTGCCCAGGCTATCGCGCCGTTCGGCCAATTGTCCCCCACCTGGACCCCCGGATGAGCGCCGCCACCACCAGGTCGCCCTGGCTCAACAGTTCCAGCTCCCGCAGGGACTGCCCGTTGATTTTGGAATCCTCATCGACGCGCAACTCGGTGATGTAATCGGCGACTTCAAATCTCTGCCCACCGGCATATTTCCGGCTGCTGGCCGGGAGCAGACGCCAGCCAATGAGGGCCACGAAGGCCACCCCGGCCACAATGACCACCAGGCCGACCGGGGAATAATCAAACAGGCCGAACGGCGTCCCCGACACCTCGGCGCGATAACTGGCGATGATGATATTGGGGGGTGTCCCGATGAGCGTTAACAGGCCCCCCAGTATCGATCCGAAGGCCAGCGGCATGAGCACGATCCCGGGGGCGCGGTTGTTCTTCTGGGCGGTGGACATGGCCACCGGCATGAACAGTGACAGGGCCCCGACGTCATTCATGAAGCCGGAGGTGGCTGCTGAGAGTCCCGTCAGCGCGGTGACATGGGTTGTCGGCCGCCGGGTGAGGGGATTCAGGAAATTGGCCAGATAATCGACCAGCCCCGATTCCTTAAGCGCATTGCTGAGTATCAGGACGGCCGCCACGGTAATCACAGCCGGGTGGGCGAAACCGGAAAAGGCGTCCCCGGCAGGGATGATGCCGGTCAGCACAATGATCAGCAGGCTGATGAGGGCCACAATGTCATAGCGCCAGCGGCCCCAGGCGAACAGGAACAGCGCGAGGCCCAACGTGCTCAGAACGATGATCTGTTCAGTTGTCATGGGTATAATATCTCACCGCTGTTCCCTCGGCGGGCAATTAACCGGTGGCATCCTTTTCAACCGGCCCGTTATCGCCGGAACTGAAGTAGGCCAGCATCGGGGTGAAATAGGAATCGACCCAGCCCTGCTTGTACTGCATGCCGTGGCCGGGGAGGTTCGAGTGGCGGATGGTCAGCAGGGTCCCTGCCGGCTGGGCTGCCAGCAAAATTTCCAGCCGCGAGTCGTCGTCCGAGCCGTCAAACTCGGCGGTCCGCCAGGCCTGCAGGATTCTCCGCCCAGGCTCCAATTCAAGGTTCTGCCCCTGGATGTACCCGTCCCAGGCATCGAACTCCGCCCCCACGGTCGGCGAGGCGGTCGCCGGACTGCCGGTCATCAGGGTGTGCCCGTCCGAGCTGAGCCAGGCGTCATAGATCTCCTGCGGGGTGGCGGGTATCAGTTGGTCAATTTCAAAATCAATGGCCATGATCACTCTCCAGCTTGCCCCTAACCCCCGTGCTTCTCAATGAGCGCCCGGTACTGGGGTTGCTGCCTGAGAGGCGCCCAATCCGGCAGCAGCTCCAGTTCTTCAACGGAGATAAAGCTGGGCCGGGAAAGGTTGCGGTCCAGCAGCTCAACGGCCTGATCCCATTCGCCCACCCAGGAATAAATCATGGCCAGACCAATTTCCCGCGAAGATCCAAAGATAGCGTCTTTCGAATAGGGGAGGTTGTCCAGCCACGCTCGGGCTGCCTCGACCGCCTTGCCGGGGCGGCCCAGCATGGCGTGGCATTCGGCCAGAATAATCAGCCACTCCTGTTGCTCTGTATCGGGTAGCCGTGTGATAGAGGCAGCGGCCAGATCATAATAAGTACGCGCCGTAGCGGGCTGCTGGAGATACCGGTACGCAAGGCCTGTTATGTAGCTGCGCATATCAATTTCCGGTATGGATTCCCAGATGCTCTCCGGCCAGGCTAACAAAATTGCCTCAGGCGAGCTATCCGGATTGGCGAGTGTCTCCAGAGCCAACCGGGTCCTTGAAAATAGAACAATTGCATTAGATTGGTTCTTTGACAGCCCTTCAGGAAAGGAGAGCCATTTCAGCGCATCATGGGGCTGCCGGGATTGAAAATATGCCACCCGGGCGATTTGGGCCTGCTCAAGAGGAGTATGCGGTTCCTGGATGATAGCCAGCGCAAAATGTTTCTCGGCTGAGGGGAAATTTCGCAGCAGCTCGTAGGTTTGTCCGATGCTGCGGGTCAGGTCCCAGTTGTGGGGATCACTTTCATGGGCACGCAGCAGGCTTTGTAGTCCCTCCTCGGTATGCCCCATACGGCGCTGCACGTATCCAATGGTCTCAACGGCTACTGAATTGTTCGGGTCGAGGGCCAGGGCGGCGTAAAATGCCTGCAGCGCCTTGAAATAATCGCGCTGTGCGTAATAGTGGTAATTGCCCGTTGCCAGCAAAGTGACGAGGGCGTCAGGGGCCAGCTGTTGGGCCATTTTCAAGGCTTTCCCGGCTTTGGCCAGGCGGGAAGTGTCTGGTACCTCTATGAAGAACCTCGCAAGGAAGATGAACACCGATTGCCGGTCGGACAAGCTGGTCCAGGCCTCCAGGAAACCGGGGTCGATCCTGACCACCTCCTCCAGCATGGCAATGGCCTCAAGATGTTCCTGTTCGGAGCCGACCCAGGGGGATGTCGCTGTCGCCCGGAGGTAGAGATCGTAGGCCCGGGGATCGACTTTCCGGTTGCCGATCCCGGAGATAGCGCTATCGTCACCCAGAGTCAGCTCTATTTCACTGGCGATGGCCCGGGCCACGTCACCATGCAGATTCATCACATCGGCAATATCGCGCTGATAAACCTCCGACCACAGGTGCCGCTCGGGCCGCATACCGATCAGCTGGGCGGTGATGCGCACCTGGTCGCCATCCCTGAATACCGACCCCTCGATCAAGGCGTCCACGTTGAGTTCTGCCGCGATCCGGCTCATCGGCACAGCCTTGTTCTTGTAGACCAGCACGGAGGTCCGTGATATGACGCGCAGCCCCGGCAGCCGTGATATGGCCGTGATCAGCGCCTCGTGCATCCCGCTCACGAAATAGTCCTGGCTGTCATCGCCCATCTGGTTCTCCAGGGCCAGCACGGCAATGGAGCGGATCGAGGTGGGATCGAAGTCCCGGCCACCCGTCCCCCAGCGTCCCCAGATGCCGAAGGCCACGGCGGCGATGGCCACTGCGATAAGGGCGCCGTTACCGGTGAGCGGCTTGGTCTGCTTGGTGTCTTGTCGTCCTGAGCCGGTCGAAGGACCCTCGGTCCTGACGATCCCCTGCGGTGTGATGTCGAACACCCAGGCCAGCCCCATAGCGACAGGGAAGCCGAGGCCCAGCAGGGTGATCAGCAGGCGGCTCACCCAGGCCGGGATGCCCATCACCTCGAAAGTGCCGTCGATAATCTGCACGATAACAAAGGCGATGCCGCCGTAAAAGGCCGCCACCCGGAAGACCCGCCGGCGGCGAAGCTCGGCGATGAAGGCTGATAGTCTGGACTGTTCTGACATCGTGCGTGATGGTGGACCGAGGGAATGTACGGGAAACGGGGAGGGATAGCAAAGGGGCGGCTACCCCTGCGGAGGGGGGATAGGCTGGACAGTCCCGCACCTCTGTCATGGTGAGGTCCTGCAGGGGATTAAACCTGCCTTGAGCAGTTCGAGAGCGCTTCGCTTCCTCAGGACAGGCCTGTCCTGAGTTTACCGAAGGGCTAAGCCGAAGGGTTGCCATCTCAGATCGCCGCATCCCGCATCCCCGGGACTCGCGTCGAGGTCCATCGACCCGCTGCTCCAAAAATAAAAAACCCTTCAGACAGGAGGGCATTTGTGGCGTCGCCGGAACAGTGCGCGACGGTGTTCATGACCGCCTCAGCGACTGCGCCATTTGCGTTGGACAGCGCCGAATTCATGGAATAATGATGGGCGACGAGCCAGCTGTTCGGCCTTTCTCCGAAGCACCCACATGCCTCGCGTTAAGGAGCGGGTAAGTGATATCAGGTTATGCAATTATCCTCTGGCCCGATTTTTGCTCGTGATTATATAGTTTTTGGCGATGTCAAAAATGACAGTTGACACAGTGTTTCAAAGGCGGTATCATCTTAGTACCAATCGGCGGATCAAGAAGAAAGGGAATATGATGTTTCGGAAAATTACTTTAGCCTCGACGGGGATTGCGCTGCTGCTCATTATCGGTAGCTGTGAAAAAATGACTGCGCCCAGCGCCACTCAATCCGATGAGGCCTTTATAACCGGAGAGATCCTGGCAAGCGGGTCTCGGGTTGAGGGCCAATATATTGTCGTTCTCAAGGAGGGGACCATATCCTTGGGTAAATCCAAGGCGGCTGTTTCAGGTCTTGCCGCGCGCATTATGGCCGATAACGCGGTGACTGAGGTGACCGTTGAGCTTGTATACACCCATGCTCTGGCAGGTTTTATGGCGCGGATGTCCGCAGTAGACGCAATCAAATTGGAAGCCGATCCAAGGGTTAAATACATTGAGCAGGACAGGGTAATCGCGTTGGCTCCACCCCCTGGCAAAGGCAAGCCTCAGAAGGATGATGGCGATGGGGAGACCTCCCAGGAGACACCCTGGGGTATCACGAGGGTCGGCGGCGCAACGAGCGGATCCGTGCATAAAGCGTGGGTGATTGATACGGGCATTGATCTTAAACATGACGACCTGAATGTAGACGTTAGCCTGAGCGCCAACTTTGTCACCCGGGGCAAAGACTCGCCGAAAGACGGTCATGGCCACGGGACCCATGTGGCCGGCACCATCGCGGCGCTGGATAATACGCTCGACGTCGTAGGTGTTGCCGCAGGCGCAACCCTGGTGGCGGTTCGTGTTCTGGATAACAGCGGTTCAGGGTTTTACTCCTGGGTCATTGCGGGAGTGAACTATGTCGCCGCAAATGCCTCTCCCGGCGATGTGGCCAATATGAGTCTGGGTGGCCCTCCCTCCCAAGCGCTGGATGACGCGGTCTTGGGCGCCGCTGGCAACGGCATCTTCTTCTCGCTAGCCGCAGGCAACAGCGGCGATGACGCAAGCGAATATTCTCCGGCCAGGGTCGAGCATACAAATGTATATACCATATCGGCCATCGGTGCCCCCGACGACTGTCTAACATCCTGGAGCAATTACGGCACACCCATTGAGTTCGCGGCCCCGGGATTGGGCATACTTTCAACTAAAAAGGGTGGCGGAACCACCACTATGAGCGGTACCTCCATGTCGGCTCCCCATGTTGCCGGTTTACTCCTTTTGGGGATCGTGAATTCGGATGGACTGGTCTGTATCGGCAGTGACCCCGACGGGGATGAGGGTCGGGACCCGATTGCCCACAACTGAGAGTCTGTTCGCCCACTGCTCCCTTTTGCCGTTGTGAATAGAACTGGGCCGGCCTGAATCTTTATCAGGCCGGCCACTCTTATTCGTAGATTCGCCATACATCAATCACGTCAGCAGGCAACACCATTTGATGCGCTTTGGGGCGCCGGGGCCGCTGAAATAACGGAGTGTGTCTAACGCAGCCGGGTACTAAGTGATAAAGCAACCAGCAACCCATCTAATCGTCGTTTCAGCCCTGCTGCTCGCAGTCTGCAGCTGTTCACCGGCAAGGATCGATGAGTCTTTGAACGCCAATGGCAACGGCTCAACCATTGCCATCGTGAGCTACATTGACCTGGAGGGTGGTTTTTACGGCATCATAACAGATACAGGCGACCATCATGACCCCATAAACTTGCCTGTGGAATATCAGGTAGATAGTCTCCGTATAAGCTATAAATACAAAACCGTCCAAAATGTCGCCAGTATTCGAATGTGGGGCACGCCCATTGAGATATTGGAGATTCGAGAGCATTCCGAGAGATAGTTAAATTTTTGCCTCAGACTCAGGCGGGTAGTCTGCCGCCCCGGCCAGGCCGGGGCAAAGCCACAATTAGCGTAGTTTCACCCGGCTGCCAGGTTCCCTTGGTATGCCGGGCAACCATTGCTGAAAAGCCGTATCCACTGCGCTTCCTGGAATACGATTATTAGGGTGGTTTGTCGCTACTTCAGCAACAGCATTTTCATGGTCTGTGACCACCCCGGGGTGGCCAATCTGACGATATACATGCCTGAGACAACTTGCCGGCCAGCCTGGTCTTTGCCATCCCAGACGGTCCGGTAGTAACCCGGACTCAATTCAGCATCTACCAATCGCGCCACCTCCTGGCCACCAACATTATAGACACGCAGCACGGTCCGGGCCGTCCTGGGCAAGGCATATTCAATTGTCGTCGTAGGATTAAAGGGGTTGGGATAGTTTGGTCTCATCAAAATTTGCGCCGGTAAAGGGCTGCTCCGATCCACTGAAAGCACTGCCGACCCAATGCTAAGGGTTGTGCTGGTTGAGCGGTAATCGAAATCCTGATTATCCTGAACTATCCGGAGCAGGGCAGTTTGAGTCTCAAGATCGGGGACCGTCCATGAATAGCTCAGCTGGCTTACGGGCATTCCCGAAATTACCGTCTCCCAGGTAACGCCGTTGTCCGGGGAGAAATACAGATCCCAATCTACCTGGTTGTGAGAGATATCCAGACTCCATTTAATCTCAACCGTTTGCCCCACATCGAAGGACTTGCCGCCAGTCGGAGCGGTTAGCGTTACGTGAGCAGCTGCGCTACTGACGAATACCATCAAGCCCAAGTGGGCAATCAGCCAATGGGGGGAGTACCTCATATTATTTCAACTTATGGTGAAAGCACATCCTTCACCACATTTATAATCAGCGGCTAACTGGAAACCGGCCGGTGGCGGAGCCCGGCGATGAAGCTTGATAGTCTGGACTGTTCTGATATCGCGCGTGATGGCGGACCGAGGAAATGTACGGGAAATGGGGCGGGATAGCAAAGGGCGGGCAGGTGCTGAATATGGCCCCCGGAATGCCCTTGACTCACCCTCACCAGGCGGTCCGGGTCCCTTCCCCCGCAGACTAAGGTGAGCCGCGGCTCCACCGCCTTGGCCGGGAAAGTGGCAAAGGGAAATATCTCTGGCCATCGCGCCCGTTTTATGGCGGGGCCAGGTAAAAGGATTCTCTTGTTTTATGGCTTAGGCAGCTGTTTATTGGACAACCTCTAAACCCAATCACAACCCAGGGGGGAACTATTATGGCAAATCGCGTCGGATTCGGGCCGCGACTCATGGCATTCATTCTGGATATCGTCATTGTCATAGCCTTGGCTATGGTATTGTTGCCCTTCATTGGCGCCCTGGTAGGCGGTGCCGCCTCAGGTGGGGATGAAGTGGCAGCGGCGCTGGGAATGATCGCGGGCATAATGGCCGCCTTCATCGCGCTTCCGCTGATTGCCACTGTATACTTTTTGATTGAGGCAGTCACCGGAGCGACACCCGGGAAGATGATCCTGGGCTTAAAGGTGGGCACACCTGAGGGCACCGCAGGAGACATAAAACTATATGCCACGCGCTATGCCATTAAGAATATTTCCTTTATTTTATCGGCTGTAGGCGCTATGGTCGGCGTCGCCATATTGGGCACCGCAGGCACATGGGTCGGCCTAGTCATATTCCTGGGTACTTTCATGGTCTTGGGCAGCAAGAAGCAAGCCCTGCACGATTTACTGGCCAAGACAGCCATCTACAAGAAAGCCGACTTGGCGGCCGCTGGTGGCCCAGCGGACATGCCTGCAGCGGATAGCCCCCCGGCCAGCTGATAATCCATTGAACGGTTTTGCCCCGCCTTGGCCGGGGCAAAACCGTATTTAGGGCAGTTTCACCCGGCTGCCATGTTCCCTTGGTTTGCAGGGTCATCGCCCGCTTGGGGCCGATATTCCGGACTGATCTGCCATCTTGTACTTGGCGTCCACCCAATTCATAGGCCAACATTTCCTGGCGAACGCACCCACTATCACGCAGTTCATTTCGCCTCAGGGGGCATATGTCGATGCTCAATGGCGGCAACAGCTAAGTTTATGGAAATGCTCTCCCACGATATTCTGATTGTGGGCGGTGGCGCCGGGCTAATCGACCCGCAATACGCGGGCTGGAAATTTGTCTCGTTTGCCTTTCAGGCTTAGTGAGCGGCTTTCCAGGTTGGCCCAACCCAGGTTTGCCGCCTTATAACTTGCCTCGCTTAGCACGATTTCGCCACCCTTGGCCTCCGAGACCAGCCTTGCCGTCGTGTTCACATCGTCGCCGTGGGCGCTCAAATCCCGAACCCCGACCTCGGTGGTCATCATCCCAAAATAGGCCCTGCCGGTATGGATGCCCACCCCCACTTGCAGCCAGGGTCCCCCCTTTTTTCCGTATCCGATCGCCCGCAACAAATTCATTCCGCTGTCGACGGCAATTTGAGCGTGATCAGAGCCGACAAAGCCAGGCAGAAAATAGCTGGTGACTTCATCACCCACCAGTTTGTCCACAAATGCCTTGGCGTGGGTCAGCACATGCGCGGACACGCTATAAAATCGTTGCAGTAATTCTGAAAATTCCGTTGGAGTCAGGTTTTCAGCCATGGAGGTAGAGCCACGCACATCAATGAATAATATCGTGGTATCGACTTCCATGCCGCCTTTAATACTCTCGAACTTGATATTACAAGGTGAGCAGACGAGTGGATTAAAGGGGCGAGGGACTTTTTCCAATCAAGCGCATGAAGGCCCCACCCATGCCATGGAACGGGCCGTTGCAGATCTTGCAACGGGGATCGGAGGGGATCAGCCTGAAGAAGGCCCGGGAATAAAGGAACGGCTTGTGGCCATCAACCAACAGTGATTGCCAAAATTTCTCCATTTTTTCATCAGAAGTCATACAGCGTGGTTACCATTATTTGAGTGCGGGAGATATGATTTCTGAATATACGGTTATTTATTCTCAGCTATCGCGGGAAATGATTGAAACTGGCGCCTGTTGTCTCCCGCCTCAACAGTTTTATGTCACCATTATTTCGGGCAACGGTCAACCCCGGGACCCCACCCGTCCCTAAAAAAACGCACTTAACAATTAATCAGATGGCGCGCGGTCCAATCTGATTGATAGCAAGATTTGGCATTGTGCGGAGACCATCTTGTCCTTGGCGTTCACCCATTCATAGGCTAACATTTCCCAGCGAACACACCCACTATCACGCAGTTCATTTCGTCTCAGGGGGCAGATGTCGATGCTACACGGCGGCAACAGCTAAATTTATGGAAATGCTCTCCCACGATATTCTGATTGTGGGCGGTGGTGGCGCCGGCCTCCGGGCCGCCATCGCCGTGGCGGAAACCGACCCTGCGCTGAACGTGGCCGTTGTATCAAAGGTATATCCGATGCGCAGCCATACGGTCTCGGCAGAAGGGGGCGCGGCGGCGGTGGTCCGTCCGGACGACAGCTTCGAGGATCATGCCTACGACACCATCTCCGGTGGCGACTGGCTCCCGGACCAGGACGCGGTCGAGGCTTTCGTCAACGAAGCGCCCCGGGAACTGGTGCAGATGGAGCACTGGGGCTGTCCCTGGAGCCGGGAGCCTGACGGCTCGGTGGCCGTGCGGCCTTTCGGGGGCATGAAGATCGAGCGCACCTGGTATGCATCAGACAAGACCGGCTTCCACATGCTGCACACCTTGTTCCAGACCAGTCTCAAGTACGACCCCATTCAGCGCTACGACGAATGGTTTGTCACGAAACTGCTCGTTGATGATGGACGCTGCCAGGGGGTCGTGGCCATTGAATTGGCTACCGGCAGGATTCGCGGGATCAGCGCGAAGGCGGTCATTATCTGCACGGGGGGCTGCGGAAAGGTGTTTCCTTTCACCACCAACGCCAACATCAAGAATGGCGACGGCATGTCGCTGGCCTACCGGGCCGGGGTCCCGCTGAAGGACATGGAATTCATTCAGTATCACCCCACGGGCCTGCCGTTTACCGGCATACTGATCACCGAGGCGACCCGGTCCGAGGGCGGATATCTGCTCAACAAGGACGGCTACCGTTACCTGCAGGACTACGATCTGGGCACGCCCCAGCCCCAACCGGTGTTGCGCTCCATGGAGCTGGGTCCCCGGGACCGGCTCTCGCAGGCCTTCGTAAAGGAACAGGAAAAGGGCCGCACCCTGAAGGGTCCCTACGGCGACTATGTGAACCTCGATATCCGCCACCTGGGCGAGAAGGTGATCAATTCAAAAATACCGTTCGTCCGCGAGCTCTGCCTGAAATATGAAAACATCGACCCGGTGACGGACCTCATACCTGTGCGGCCCGTGGTGCACTACATGATGGGCGGCATCCATACCGATATTCACGGGGCGACGCCGATGGAAGGCCTGTTCGCCGCCGGAGAGGCCGCCTGCGTGAGCATTAACGGCGCCAATCGCCTGGGCTCGAACTCCCTGACCGAGCTGCTGGTATTTGGCGCCCGGGTCGGCAGGGCGGCGGCGGAGTATGCCTCCGGGCGAAATGGCGGCGGCAGAGCCGTAGCGGCCCAGGCGGCGGACGAAGAGGAGCGCATCGAACGGCAATACCGCAGGGGCGGGAGCCGCAGCGGCGGTGAAAAGATGGCCGATATTCGCCAGCGCATGCACGACGCCATGGAGAGCGGGGCCGGCATCTATCGCAGCGCAGAATCGTTGGCCCAAGCGGCCCAGGAAATCAGCACTCTGCAGGACCGCATTCAACGGCTCGCCCTGGACGACAGCAGCCAGACTTTCAATACCGAGCTGGTGGCTGCGGTGGAGCTGACCTACATGCTCGATGTGGCCGAGACCATCATCCACTCCGCCATTCAGCGTACCGAATCCCGCGGCTCCCACCAGCGCACCGACTACCCTGAGCGGGACGACGACGCCTATCTGACCCACAGCCTGGCCCTGCGGCAGCCCGGCGGGGCGCCGGCCATCGAATATCAGCCGGTCACGATTACCAAGTGGCCTCCCGGCGAGCGTATCTATGGCAGATGATGGCCAGGGCGCCCATGGAGCGGGAGGCTTAACGAGCGAGCGGATGGTAACCTTCGAGGTTTTTCGTTACCGGCCGGAGGAGGAATCGGAGCCGGTCTATCAGACTTACGAGTTGCCGGTGCGCAGCGAATGGGTCGTGCTCGATGCGCTCAACCACATCAAGGACCATATTGACGGCACCCTGTCGTTTCGCTGGTCCTGCCGCATGGGGGTCTGCGGAAGCTGCGGCATGATGGTGAACGGCAATCCTACGCTGACCTGCGCCACGTTTGTCGAAGCGCTCCTGCCCGGCCCCATCAAGGTGGAGCCCCTCGAAAATTTTCCCGTCGTCCGCGATCTGATCATAGAAATGACCGATTTCATGGAGAAGCTGGAAAGCGTCAAACCGTGGATCATCCGCGCTGAGGAGCGAGCCCTCGAGGACGGCGAGTATCTCCAGACCCCGGCCCAGTTGGCGGACTATAAACAGTTCAGCATGTGCATCAACTGCCTGCTGTGCTACTCCGCCTGTCCGGTGTTCGGGCTGGAACCCGGCTTCGCCGGCCCCGCCGTTATCGCCTTGGCACAGCGCTACAACATGGACAGCCGTGACCAGGGCGCCGGCGAAAGGGACGCCCTGCTCAATACGGATGAGGGCATCTGGCAGTGTACGCTGGTGGGGGAATGTTCCGAAGTCTGTCCGAAGGATGTCGATCCGGCGGCGGCCATCCAGCGCTATAAGCTCTCCAGCACAGTGCAGTGGTACCGGAATTTCATGATGCCCTGGAGGGCCAAAGGATGAGCGGCAAATGAGGGTCAATCCGCAGCATACGCCCTACCACCCCCGCTGGCACCGCCCTTCCATGCCCATCTTCTGGTGGGTGCGGAGGTGGATTCACGCCCGCTTCATCCTGCGGGAGCTGACCAGCATATTCGTCGCCGGGTATGCGCTGGTCTATCTGCTGCAGTTGCGGGCGCTCGGTATGGGGCCGGAGGCTTACGCCCGTTTTCTTGAAATGTTGCGGTCGCCCCTGGCGATCATGCTGCATGCTGTGGCCCTGGGTTTCGTGATGTACCACAGCATTACCTGGTTCAACCTGGCGCCGCGGGCGCTGGCCCTGCGGGTGGGCGGCAAACGGGTGCCCGACCGAGTCATTGCCGGCCTGAATTTTGTGGCCTGGATCGGCATCTCCGCGGGTCTGCTGTGGATGACATTGAAGGGCTGAGGCAACCGGCTCCCGAAATGGACAACAGGCGAAAATGAAAAAGACTCTTGAACCGTTCTGGTGGTCATTATTTGGCGCTGGCGGAACCCTCGCGGCTCTGTTCATTCCCATTACCCTCTTCGTGAACGGCATCGCCATCCCCCTGGGCTGGCTGGGCGCCCCGGGCTATGAAAGTGTGCTGCAACTGGCCGGGCATCCGCTGGCGCGAGGCTACCTATTTCTGCTCATATCGCTCTCCTTTTATCATTGGGCACACCGCTTCCGCTTTACGCTGTATGACGGATTGCAGCTCAAACACCTTAACTTCCTGATCGCGGTGATTTGCTACGGCAGCGCGACAGTGGGCACCATCGCGGCGGGCTACACACTGATAAACCTGTAGATTCCGCCCTTTCAGGAAGCAGATAACATGACCTAAGGAGGATGGCTGATGATACGCTTGGTCCATATTTTCGATCTCAAGAGCAGTGACCATGATGAGTCGTTCATCAGCTGGTTGGATGCCAATCTGTACGGCAAGGCCAAGGACTTTGGCTGCGAGGAGCGAAAAATCTGGGTCTTTTTGGATGGGGTCAAAAACCCTTACAGCCGCGGCCGCCGAACCGTGAAGCGGCCCAAGTACATTCTCGAGGCGTTTTGGAAATCCCAGAAGGGCGCTGATGACTTCCGGGATTGGTTAATGGGCGCCGAGGGTGATAACTACCGCAAGAACTGGAATGACCACGTGAAGAGCCACTCGGTTTTGCGCTATCTCGACTTCGGGCCGGTCCAGAATATCGGGGACGACTAGCCGGTCAGGACCCGGTTGGCCAGGTGATCATCAATCTGCTCTAAAGTGCTCTGGATGCTGCCGGCAGCCCCTTACAGGCGACACCCCTGGCCGTGGCGGTGGATGTTGAGGCGCTTGGGCATGACTGCGATCAGGTCTCTATTTAAGCTTGTTTAATCCAATCAAATCTGGAAGCATCAAAATTAAAATCTTTATTTTTTCTTCTGGCGGCCAATTTTATATACCTCTCAGGAAGATTTAATACATAATTCTGAGCTTGAATCGCCTCATCCGTGGTTACTTTTCTGTCATCTATTTTCCAAAATGCGTTTAACTGTTCCATGATCTCAATATAATCTCTGGCAGTGTAAACCCCGGATGCCTGGGCTACTTCCGAAAAGTCAGTAAACAGCCTGGGATTTCTGTTACTGTCCAATTCTTCAGCTGGCATGGATATTGTTTTTTTCATCATATGAGCATATGCCGTCATAGCGCCATTTGGATCCGCTCCAAATATATCCTTCATCACTCCTCTGTAAAAACTAAAATGTCTTAATTCATCTTCAGCAATAATGGTGCAAATAATATGCAGCATTTCATCTCCTTGCTCCTCACCAATTCTTGCCGTTCCCAAATGAGATATATGGGTTGCTTTTTCCTGGAAGCTGGTATAAACCAATAACTTGTATGGATCATCTGCGGCGCCTGGATCAAAGCCGCTGCCCAATAAATGTTGTATGTCTCTTTCGACAGCATGCATATTCAATTTCTCTACGAACATTAAGTAAGTATGTAATAAATCGCCGTGTTTGTTTTCTTCAGCAGTCCACCAGCGGGTCCATTTTCCCCAAGCAGATTCATGATTCCCGGTGGGATCCTGAGTTGATGCTACCCTGTTGAGCAATGTTTGATAGGTTGGTAAACCTTCTTCTGTTATCATATCACCAACCAATACAACAAGTAATTCGTCCGACAATGCTCTGGATTGTTTTTGTATTGTTTTTACATCAGAATGCCAATCACCCGAAAAATCCGGCAGATAATCAGAAGGCTGCCAGTTTTTGGAATGATCCACATCCCTGAGTATTTTATTAGATAGTTTTTCTACTTTACTTTCTAAACCTCTTACAACTTCATTCCTATCTGCTAATAATGAATCTGCAATGCCTATAATCTTTTGTTCTTCAGGAGTGTATGGCATCCTGATATTCTTAATGTCAAAAGATTGTTGAAGAATGTTTTCTTCGTTCATTTATATTCACTTTACTATATTGTGACCGTTGTGATAGTGATGCAATGCAAACTGCTTGGCCCTGAAAATAAGCGCCACATTTCGCGTTTCCAAGGTTTAGCTGAGGGCTCCTCTGCAGCGTTCTTCAGATGATCTTCTCCCCACGTTCCAGTACCTGCTTGCTTCTCCCCTCATAATTATGCCAAAGATTCACCTTCTTCAGTGAATCATTATACCGCTCTCGGTGACTATGCTCCATGCTTTGGACACCCTGCTAAGCTAAGGATTACCTTCCAATTAAGCGCTAAGAATTGTAGTACCCCCAAATTTGTATACCGGACTACACCAGCCGGCCCGCTCCCCTGCCGCGCGTTTTAGATGGGGCACACGCCCTGCTTAAGGGCTCAGCCTTTTGTATCGGCCTCAAACTCCAACTCAAACTCAATTGCCCGCGCTAGCGAATCGCCCACCGGTGAGGATTTTTCGCAACGTTCTCGCAAATAATCTATCTGCTCTGGAGTGGCTCCAGGCAGTCGGATGTGCACTGTTGAAGTGACCGCGCCGTAGCCTGATCCTTGCTTATCCTCAATGCCCAAGTAGGATTCCACGCTAAAATGACTGCTGCATTCCACTGCAAGGCTTTCTATTTTGAGACCGAGCAGGGATGCGTGCATTGCAATCAGATCTACGTCACATGCGGCGAATGACGCCAGTAGCATCTGCATCGGATTCAGTTCACCGTCACCACCCATGTACGTCACAACATCTTCATATTCAACCCTCGAACGGCTGCCGCCGACCCAATGCGCTACCAGTGACGGGGATCGATCCGCTTGAGTAGGGTCTTCCCTGGCCATATCCCTGAATTGCTGAATTTCACCGACGTTGATCCCCTTGTTCAATGCAGACATTTCTCCTCCTGTTCTTGGCCATCCCCAGAGATGCGGAAACCAATCCCAACTTAGGGCCATCCAACGATCAAAATTTAGTTGAGGCGTGGGGTGTGGAGGATCATGGCGACTCACTGCATCATTATGGGCCTGGCCAACTTGTTCTGCATGGCAATGTCGGTGCCGCCGGGATATAGGGTCCCGCGTGTTATCGCCTGGGGGCCAGGCTGTGTATCCGGCGAGTAACCCGGGTCCGAACCGGGTAGGCATGAGGCTTGTTGATGGCGCCGGGAGTTCGGCACAAATATGCTGCGAATTCGATTTGACGAAAAGCCAGGAATGCTCCATATTACTCCGGCGCCTTAACAATGAATCATCAGCAGCATGCGCCTGAAACCAGGCTGAATGAAGTAAATAGAAAAGGGCTTGGCAAAAACCAAGCCCTTTTCACACGAAAGCCCAACTGGTTGCGCTGGTTTACCGGAAGAGTGATAGCACCAGCTGGGGAGCCGCGTTTGCTTGCGCAAAAGCACTGAAAGCAGTTTGTTGGATGATCTGGTTTCGCACCAGGTTTGCCTGTTCCATTGCAAAGTCGGCGTCCTCGATTCGGCTTCGGGCTGCCTCGGTGTTGGTGATGGATACCGACAGCGTCGATTCCTTGGAACCGAGCCGCAGTAAACTTTCACCTACCGTCTGGGCCGCATTGTTCAGTGTGTCGATGGCTGCATCCACAGCGGCAATCGCTGCAGAAGCGGTCGACGCACTGTCCACGACTAGGGCGTTTACACTGAGGGCCGCAGAGTCGGCATTTGCCAGGCTAACGGTAAAGACATCACCTGCAGCGGCGCCCGTCTGGAACTTGCTGTCGCTGAATGTGCCGTCGATCAGCTGCTGGCCCTGGAACTGGTTCTCGCCTACGATGTCGTCGATTTCCTCGACCAGTGCATCAATCTGACCCTGGATGGCCGCCCGCTGGGAAACATTGTAGGAGTCGTCCGCAGCCTGCACCGTCTTCTCCTTGATGATCTGGAGAAGATCGCTGATGGCCAGGTAACCGCCTTCTGCAATGCTTAGGACGTTTTTGGCTGTACCTACATTAGAGAGAGCCTGCTGCAGGGAGCGCCGACGCGCCTCCAGTCCCCGTGCCAGGGAGAAACTGGCGGCGTCATCGCCGACCGAGTTAATCCGCTTGCCCGTGGATAGTATGAGCAGGCTACGGCCAATAGTATTGTTGACCTTGAGCAGCGCATTCAATGACTGTAAGGCCGCAATATTGGCGCCGATTCGTGTGAAACTCATGAAAACCTCCTTGTTAATCGGCGTGGGACTTCCATATCCCATCCGACCATCAGTTTCTGGCAACCAGCGCCAGCCCCTTGCGGGGCATGCTCCTTATCGGCCATTAATTTCAAAACTGAAGCTGGGCCTATGGCCCCAAAGTGAAATAGCCCCAAACGGAGCTACTTTCTCGTCGGGCGCCGCCCCGGCACAAGGTGGGGATTAACTCCAAAGATTCGAACTTCCAGGGGATTTTTCCCAGTGGATCCTAAATATCGTGCGTACCTATCGACAAACTAAAATGCCTCTCCGCTCCGTATCCGGGAAAAGACTTTTATGCGCGTTGCAGGGCCGCAAATCAACCTGTGGCTGCACTGCCCGCTGAGGCTGGGTCCGCTTCAGCAAGTGGCCAGGTTGCCAAACCGGCAATTTTAAGCCCTGCCTGGCGCGGCCGAAACCGGGAAGATCGTGGGAAACAGAAAATTGCCGCCTGGCGGCTCGTACGGTGTGGGTCGATGAGTAGCTATCCTGCGGTTGTGGCCGGGGTCTCAGGGCAGCACCCCTGTGCATGGGCCGCTAGCGTAGGGTTCATGTGCCGGGTGCTTAAAGGTGCTCCCGGGCCACGCCCGCCAGGTATTGCCCGTAGGGGACGCCTTTGAATACTCTGGCCAGCTCCAGCAATTGATCGGCGCCGATATACCCCATCCGGTAGGCTACCTCCTCGATGGAGGCGACCCGCAGGCCCTGCCTTTCCTCAATGGTTCGGATAAAGTTGGACGCATCCAGCATGCTCCCGTGGGTGCCGGTATCGAGCCAGGCATAGCCCCGGCCGAGCACCTGCACCTGCAATCGGCCGGACTCAAGATAGGCCTGATTAACCGATGTTATTTCCAGCTCCCCCCGCTCTGACGGCGTGAGCGTTTTGGCGATGTCCACTACCGAAGAATCGTAGAAATAGAGCCCCACGACCGCGAAGTTGGACTTGGGCTGTGCCGGCTTCTCCACGATGCCCAGCGCCTTCCGGTCGGCGTCGAACTCCACCACCCCGTAGCGCTCGGGATCACGCACGCTGTAGGCAAAGATCAAACCGCCCCGATCCGCTGCAATGGCATCCACCGAGTTTTGCAGCAGACTGCTCAGCTTGTCGCCGTAGAAAATATTGTCCCCGAGAATGAGGCAGACATCATCACCACCGATGAACGCCTCGCCGATCAGAAAGGCCTGAGCCAGCCCTTCGGGGGAAGGCTGGATGGCATACTGGAGCCGAATACCCAGCCGCTCTCCATCGCCGAGGAGGGCTTCAAACCGGGGCGTATCTTCCGGTGTCGATATAATGAGAATATCCTGAATCCCGGCCAGCATCAGGGTCGAGAGGGGATAGTAAATCATCGGCTTATCGTAAACAGGCAGCAGTTGCTTGCTTACGACCATCGTAATCGGGTACAGGCGCGTACCGGACCCGCCAGCAAGTATGATCCCTTTCATGAAGTGACGCCCTCGCGCAGTCCGAGACGCCGGCCGCTGCTTGAATCGGCTTTGACCTCGCGGCACCAGTCTAGGTTGGCGAGATACCACTCGACCGTCGAGCGGAGGCCCGCTTCGAGGGCCAGCTGCGGAGTCCATCCGAGGTCGTTCCTGATCTTGCTGCTGTCCACGGCATACCGGCGGTCATGCCCGGGACGGTCGGCCACAAAGGTAATCAGGCTATGGTAGTCGATCCCGGTATCAAAATCGGTCTGTTCCCGGACGATATCTTTGGCATCCTTCAGCGCCTCAAACAGGGCGTGGAGCAGATCGAGGTTCGTGCGTTCGCAGTCTCCGCCAACATTGTAGGTCTCTCCAGGCTTCCCACGCGAGATAACCTCCAGAATGGCAGCGCAATGATCCTCCACATAAAGCCAGTCCCGGATGTTTTGTCCATCTCCATAAACAGGCACCGGCTTCCCCTCCAGAGCATTGAGCAGCGCCAGGGGAATCAGTTTCTCGGGGAGTTGATAGGGCCCGTAGTTGTTGGAACAGTTGGTGATGCTCGTAGGCAGGCCATGCGTGACATGATACGCCCGCACCAGGTGGTCCGATGATGCTTTAGAGGCTGCATAGGGAGAGTTGGGCGCAAAAGGGGTGGCCTCGGAGAAACTGCCGCTGCTGCGGAGAGAGCCGTAAACCTCATCGGTGCTGATATGGTGGAATCTGAAGCCGGAAGGCCGGCCCCGATCCTGCCAGTACTTGAGGGCCTCATCCAATAGTGCAAATGTCCCGTTAATATTGGTCAGGATAAATACGTCGGCCCCGTCAATACTTCGGTCCACGTGGGATTCCGCCGCGAAGTTGACGATCGCCTCAGGTTGGTATTCAGCCAACAGGGACCTGACCAATTCCCGATCACCGATATCTCCTTCGACAAACTTGAAGCGGTCATCCTGCTCCCAGGCAGAGAGGTTTGAACGATGGCCGGCATAGGTCAGTTTGTCCAGCACCCATACGGAGCCCAGCTTGCCGGCGAGAACCGTATGGACAAAGTTGCTGCCAATAAATCCCGCACCACCTGTGACCAAGAATTTCATACTGCTTCCAGTCTTCGAATTGGAGATTAGCAGAGTGAAAACTTACAGATATCAACTGCAGATTAGGGAGCAATTGCTGGCCCGTTACGCAGGGAATGCCGCAGCAGGCCGGCCTTGAATTGTCTGGCGGTTGCTCTTACATTATAGACCCTGGAATCACAATAAAGCCCACAGTCGCTTCCCTGCAGCTGCCCGGGAGACGCAGGCTTCATGAGGGGACGCGGTCCCTGCGGTGCCTCCAGGTGTTGATCAACATGCTGGACCCCCAAGCCATATTGAACTAGGCCTCCGCCGACTATAAACGGGACGGCGTGGCCGTCATCCCCGATGTGTTCAGCTGGCAGGAATGCCAGAAGATGCGGGCGGCAGGCATGCTTGCACTGGCAAAAATCGGCGCCATCCGGGAGGCGGGATACCCATATAACGTCCTGGAAACCGTCCTCTTCGACGGCCAGATGTTTCCCGCGCTGCTCTTTTTCCCGGCACTGGTGGAGCCCTACCTGGAGCAGGTCCGCACCGATGAGCGCCTGGTACAGATCGTCCGCCATTTTCTGGGGGACGAGGTGAAGCAGTTGAACAATCAATTCTACTACCGCATGCCCGGTGACGGCGACACTTTTGCCTGGCACCAGGATACCTATTTCCGGAAGCCGGTCGAGGATTATCCGTCTATCGACGAGAACAACGCTTATCTGCAGACCATCGTGGCCATTGATGATATCACCGAGGACAACGGCCCGGTGGAATACATCCTGGGGTCACACCATTGGGGGAATATTTCCATTCTGGAAAAACGCGAGGCCGAACTGTCCGCCCAGCCGCCCGGCGCCGGCGGGACGGTTGCCAAGAGGCCCCCGCTGCGGGATTTTCAGAGGGGTGACTGGCGCGGCACAAAACTACTGATGAAGGCCGGCAGCGTGCTGGTCTGGTCCGGTCTCGTGGTGCACTGTTCAGAGCAGAATAATTCGAACCGCACAAGATTTACCTACATGAACGGCTTCGCCCGGGCGGACGCATCCCCGAAATGGTTTTACTATCTCAAGGGTGGCCTGCCCCAACCCATAGAGCCGGCCCTGATCCCTTAGTGGCAGGGCTGCCGGACATCCGCCGGCGCCAGCGAGGCGAGTCCCTGCCGCATCCCGGCCGGGATGGCCGCCCCTGCCATACGCTTAGCTATTCGTCGGTGGCGGGCTCCGCCTCATCGTCTGCTTCAACAAGCGTGGCCTTAAAATTGACTTTCACGATGGCGGCGGGGATGAGTTCCTTCGCCTTGGATTTCTTGGCAATCGTGACCGTGGCCGTGCCCGTCGTATAATCGACGGCGTCCACAGAGATGACCCCCTCAACATCCAGCAGGGCCGTCTCTACCCGCTTGGTGCAGTTCGAGCAGACCATCCCGGCCATATTCTCACCTTTTCCGCTGATGATAAAGGTGCAGACCTCGACGGTTTCCTCGACCACCACAGCCGTCGTGACTTTCACGTCCTGCGCCTGAACGGTGCCTGTGAACATGATCCCTACGGCCAGTATGCTCAACGCTCTGGCGAATAATGAAAACTGTTTCATTCGTCTATCCTTCTTCGCATTCGGTTCCGCCGCCTCCAACCGGGCAGCATTTAATCCTGGTCCCACAATATAATGATAATGGGCAACCCAAGTTCCCATTACTTGCACTCCTGTCACCTTAGGCGGCCACCCTTTTCCAACATAGTATAGAAATCACCTGCCCGGACTGTCCATCATCCGTATTGAGTAGAAACGAAAGACGCCCGGTTAGATTGCTGCCGATTTTGGATGGAATGAGCTCTTCAGCGGCCAAGCTCCGGGGCTGAATTGTAGAACTCACTGCTGCTGCTGGGATTGCCCGCCAAGAGGGAATGGAACGGAGTCAGGCCGACTCTTGCGAGAGAAAGTTTAGCATAAATCCAGTGCGCTCCGGGAAACTCAGCGCCATTCAGCGGCCGGCGTTGTATTTGGCCAGCAGCTGCCCCGCATCCGCCTGGTCGGGCTCCCGCTCCAGCACCGCTGCGACATGTTTGAGAACCTCCTCAGCCTGCCCCAATTCGTCATATAGCAGAGCCATGGTCAGGTGAGCTTCCCAATTATCCGGCGCTTCATCGATGATGCCGGTAAGGAGAGAGACCGCATCATTAAAATTCTCCTGCGCCAGAAGAGCCCGGGCCAGTAAATGCCGGGCCTCAAAGTCCGCCGGATCCTGCTCAAGGAGAGGCAACATTGTCCCTTGGGCGGCTAGTGGATTTCCATTGATCAGGTCAAGCTCCGCGAGCCTCTTGATGGTTGCGGCCGAGACCGGATCATGGGTCAAGGCCGCCTGGAACTGCCGCCTCGCCTCGGCCTGATTGCCGGCCCGGCTGGCCATCACTCCCAGCCCGTAGTAAGCCTGGCTGGAGAGCGGGTTTTCAAGGATGACGTCCCGGCAAATTTGTTCCGCCGCCTGCGGATCGCCCTGTTCGATCATGCCGGCAGCTTCATCCAGCAAGGCTTTGTGCACATCCGCCAGCGGCGCATCCTTTTCCAGCAGCCACTGGTGATCAATTTCGGGCCAACGCTCTTTGAATAATTTTTCATTATGGCTCAGCGAAGCCCGATAATCGATCTTGTTGGCCTCGAATGTCTTGCTGCCGTAATGATGGATGTAAGTGCCCTCGTCGACCATGATGGCGTTGCCGCGCTCCCGTACCCGCAGGCAGAGATCGTCATCTTCATAATTACCTGAGCCGAAAATTTCTTCAAAGCCACCCAACTCGTCATAGATCGCCTTGCGCATTAAAATGGCAAACCCGGCGATGCGCCTGCGGGGCGTCAGCTTGCCGCCGCTGGCCTCCCTGACTCGTCCGGCAAACTTGTGGAAGCCGGGTGTATCATCGTAGGGGATATCGGCGATAGCCTGGCGGCCGCTGATGTGATTGGTCACCGGTCCGACCATGCCGATTTGAGGATTCCGCTCAAGGGCTGCCACCAGATCGCGCAACCACCCTGAACTGACCAATACATCATTGTTCAGCAGCATCACGTAGTCGCCCCGGGCAGCGGCCACACCCTGATTGTTCCCGGCTGCAAAGCCCCGGTTGGTTTCATTGGCGATCAGCCGGTAGTGCGGATTATCCGCGACCACCTGCTGCAGGTAATCTACGCTGCCATCGCTGGAGGCGTTATCGATGAAAATAATCTCATGGGGATAGGCCGTATGCTCGCGGATTGACTCGATGCACTCCTGGGTATATTCCAGGGCGTTATAGGTGAGCATCACGATAGATACCACGGGCCTGGCCGGCAACTGCGGCGCTTGCGCAAACAGGCCCTCCAGGGTGGCCATCCAGGCCTGTGCCAGGGTTTCCACCGTGCGGTGCTCTGTGACATCGAGCATGGCATTGCCGGCAATGCGCAGGCGTTCTTCCCGATTATCGATGAGATACTTTATCCGCTCATACCATTGGCCCGCGTCACCCTCATCGACAAGCAGGCCTGTCTGCCCCTCGACAATCGAGCTGTAGGGCAGTGCGCGGCTATAGATTCCGGCGATGGCCTGGCTGCCGTACTCCAGATACTTCACATCGCTTTTGGCCCCGTTAAAGGGGCTATCGATGAGGGGCGCCAAGCCGATATCAAGGCGGGCCTCACGGAGCTTTGCTGCGTAGTCCTGGAGCAGCGGGAAGCCGCCCAAATGCTCAACCTGGGGATGAGACTTCAGCACTTCCGGCGCCAGCCAGAAGAAGATCACTTTCAGGGCTGATCCGTATTCCTCCAACAGCCGCTTCAGGGCCGGCACCACCTGCTGCAGGTCAGCGGCATGGCTTAGACCGGCCGCATAGCCGATGGTCACTGCCTGCTCCGATTTGGCCAGCGCAGCCGGGAAGATGGCCAGGTCGAGTTCGTTGCGCAGCACGGCCCGGTGGGGCGCATATTCAGCCAGGGCACCCCACAATACACCCGTGGAGACCGTCACCAGGTCAGCCATTTCCAGGTGCGCCTTTATGGCGGCAGATACAGCTGCGTCGGAGAATTGCGCATACAGGGGATTGCTCTGGGGGAGCCGGAGCAGATTATCGTCGATGTCATAGATGACCTTGAGGCCCCGGCGCTTGGCCTGCCTCATCAGCTCCACGGTTTCCGGTGTGCTGGTCCTTTGGAAGATGATGGCCTCATACTCATCGAACCTGTCATATTCGAATGTCTGGCGTCTATCCATCACGAACAGGTCAAAGTCCAGCCGGCCGGCCTGCTTGAGATGATCGAAGGGGCTCAGCAGCCTGATCTGCGCCACCGCCCCGCTGTTTTCGATGAACAGCAAAATCTTCATTTATCGGCTCGCGTCATCCGGCAGTGAAATTCTGCCTGTGGGGAGATAACCTTTAGTGGGCTGCGGCGTGATCGACATTCCTCAGGCTATCCGGCTGAGCAGTTGCCTGGCGCCGGAGTGCTCCGGGGCAACTGCGATCAGATCGTTGCAGATTTCCACGGCCCGCTGATTTTCGCCCAGCCGGACATGGGCCTGGGCCATTTTCAGCCGAACGTCAACCTTGCCGCCATCCAGCTCCAGGATACCCCGGTAAGCCTTGAGGGCGTCCGCAATGTCACCGGCGCTCAGCTTGGCGTCGGCAAAGTTCTCCAGGTAGATCAGATTATCGGGCTCGAGACGGGCGGCCTCCCCCAGGTGTCGCAGGGCATCGTCAGCCTGTCCCAACTCGAGACGGATGATGGCCAGATCATGGTGGGCCACAGCCAGATTCTGATCATACTTGAGAGCCACCGTGAGATAGCTGGCGGCCCCTTCCAGATCACCCCGCTGGGCCAGAATCTGGCCGTAATAATAGAGCAGTTGCGCCTGCTCGGCAAACTGGCCGAAGACCTTTTCCGCCAGGGTGATTCCGCTCTCCACGCTCCCCGCGTCTGAGGCCTGTTTGAGCAGTCCCAGGCTTTTTATCAGCAGCTCGTGCTTAGCCACGGAGCCTGAAGTGACTTCCTTGAACCGGGCCATTTCTTCGTTCTGCTTCTGCAGGGTGCGCCGGTAATGGGGCACCTCCATCTCCGTATTCAGCGTGACGTTGGCCTGCTCCATATCGGTTTTCCGGGGACCGCACTCATCCAGCAGGACCTGGTACAGTTCGTCAATCGCTTTAGGTAACGGCAGCGTGGCTGCCTGTCCACTTGAGGCGTGCGAGTGGCGCAGATTGGCCAACACCGTTCCGCAGGCCTCGACCATCCGCTCTTCAGGGACCGACCAGCCCAAGCCCGCAAGCAAGCGGGACAGCTCCTCCATTGGCGCCGAGAAAAAACTATCGTAGTGGGTGACCACGCGCTGGGTAGCCACGGTATTCTGGAGCAGGTGACGATTGTACTCCAGCCACAAGTTGAGGCTCATGGCCGTCGAATGTCCGCTCCGGCGGAGCAATGAGTCGGCCACGGCAGCGGGATGCCGCAAACAGATAACCACCTTGAAGTCGGGTAACAGCGCTTTCCAGAAGGGCAGGGTCACGCAGAGGCGGGGGTCCTTCCAACCCCAGGATGCCTTTCCTTCGAAACTGTCTATCAGCCTCCGGGCAGTTTCGCGGAACGGATCAAGGCGGGAACTTTTTTCCCAGCCCGGCGCCAGGTCAGGAGGGATGTAATCCCAGCCGGCGCCCAGACTGTCCAAGACTGCCTCGTTTACCGAAACCATGGCGCTATCTTCCCAATAGCCGGCCGCATTGTGAGCCGTTGGCGGCATCAGCCTCTCCTCGGGTCCCAAATCGAGGCCGCAGATATTCAGCATCCGGGTAACCATCGAAGTCCCGCTGCGATGCATCCCAGTAATGATTGTCATCATGACTGGATCCTACCGCCGGCCAATCTCAGCCTCACCCTATTATTGAAATTGTCCTCGATTTCGCTTAGCGGCTGTAATTGTCCCATTTAAACCCAATTCTCCCTAAAAGTCCGACAATACCTCACTGCTGATTCATTTGCAAATCCCATGCCGCCTATTCGAGCGAGGGCGGCTTCGCGCGCGGCCAGGGCAAATATACTCTCGGCTGGCCAACGTTTCTTCACCGATTCGCTGCCTAGACCTCCCTCAGAAATCTGTCGTACCACTCCTCGGTCACAAGGTCGGCCTGCTTTTTCAGGGACGGCGGCGGAATGGGTACATCCTTATACTCAGCCACTCCCAGGTAACTGAGGACCTGCCGGATGCTCTCCTCGTAGTTCCGAGCCAACGATTCATACACGATGCTCAACGGTTCGATGCTCCGTTCCAGAAAATATCCTTGCCAGGCCTGTTCTTCTTTCACCATCTCGTCCATTCGCGTGCTGATCTCCTGAAAGTCGTAACTCAAGCGATCCTGGACGCCCTCGGACCAGTTACTCCTCCAGCGATTGGTCTGCATTGCCTTGACAAGTGAGATCGCCTGGCGCAGGCGGTCCTGCCGGGCGATATAGATGTATTTCAGATTCGGAAAGCAGTCGTGCAGCTCAATCCCATCCTTGAAAAAGCATGACCGCAACTGGTTATGGTGTCCCTTAACCCCAAATATGCCGTTGGGGCTGGTACGGTGCTGCAACAGCCTGGATACATAGCCTTGAATATCTGTCCTGCCCCAGCGGCTGAAATAGTCCTGCATATGTCCCTCAGCGAAATACTCCAGCGGCGCGCCCGCCAATTGGGTGTCCCACAGCCCCAGGCAAAGGAGAGTACTGCCGGATCGGGGGATGGAAGCGACCAGATAGGAGCGGTCTGTGCTGTCGCGGAAGGGGAAGTCGAAGTCGGCAGAGTTATGCTCGTGGTACATGGGCAGTCGCTGAATACTCCCCCGAAAAGTGGGCCACCTCTCAGGGGCCAGCAAGGCTTATTGGCGGGGCGAGTCAGGAACAGGCCCTGACCAGTGGCTTAGCCCGGGTGCGCTGGACGGCTCGGTCTTCCGGCCGGATCCGCTGAAATGACTTTCTTGTGACCTTGCCCTACTTCAGCAGCAGCATCTTGCGGGACCGGCTGAAATTGCCTGCCTGGATTTGGACCAGGTAAACACCCGAACTGACGCGTTGACCTGATTGATCTTTCCCATCCCAGAGTACCGCGTGTGAGCCGGAACTGTATGGTTCGTTCGCTACAAGGGTGACCACCTTGCGACCCAGCACATCGTAGATTGTAAGCATGACTTGACCCTCCTCCGGCAAGTCGAATCGAATCGTGGTGCCGGCGTTGAAGGGGTTGGGTATGTTCTGGAGGAGACTGTATTCTGCAGGGACGTCCCCATTATCTTCGCCGGTTTGCCGGGTGATGCGGTAGATGTTGCCGTAAGCGCGGCCGGTTTCGTCAAATCCATCTTCGCCAAAGATATCAGTAAAGTATAGTCCATCGGGTCCGAAGGCAACTCCAACCACCGTTCCGAATCCCTGCCCGGTGTAGGTCATGAACTTGTTAACTGCCACGACCCTGGTGCCTGCAGAATCGAGGGTGAAATCAAATATGGTTTTCCCACGGCCGGAAGTTCCCTGGTAATAGGTGGGTCCAAATGCTCCCACGAAAAGATGGCCGGCGTATTCCTCCGGAAATTGGGAACCTTCCATAAAGTCGAGGCCAACCGGCGATACGGTAGGGGTCCAAAGGTGGAGGGCTCCTGCGGTCATGTCGCAGCACCAGCCGAGGTTGCTCCCTGGTTCCACCCGGGCAAGCCGATCATTCTCATCGGGACCGTTGTCGGAGATGTAAAGGGCATCGTCGGCATTGCGCCAGGTGGCCCCGAACGGATTCCGTAACCCTTTTGCGTAGACGTAACTGCCGGGAACGGGATTGTCAGGGGGAATGGAGCCGTCGGGAGCAAGGCGCAGAATTTTGCCCCGGAGGTCGTCGTCATCCTGGGACGATTCAGCATATTCCCCATCGCCTACATTGACATACACCATGCCATCGGGGCCCAGGGTGACAGTGTGTATCTGGTGGGACTGACCCGGGCCGGGGATACCCTCCAGAAGGGTGTAGAGGCTATCCTTGGTCCAGCCACCGTCAGCGCTTGTCATGCGGACCAGACGGTTGAAGATACCGGAACCTTCTACGTATACCATAGAAACGATGAGGTCTCCCGTGGCCGTTTCAACTGCAATCCCCGTAACACCTAATTCTCCCGAGCCGGGGAAGCCACCCGTGGGGTTAAAGTTTAGCAGGCTGTCGACATACGTGGAGACCGTCCCGTTACGGCTGACCGCTGATACTCTCCCGTACAGCTCTGTAACGTAGCAGAAGAGAGCATCTTCCGAGGAATCGGGCGCCGGCACAAAGGCGATGTTAACCGGCAGAAATAAGCTGTCCGCAAAGACCTCGACAGTGAAACCTTTCGGGACTGCCCACGGAATTTCCTGCGCCGAGACCGGGACCAGGAAGCTCCCCGCAATATATATGAGTGAATTTCGCCAAAGCTGCATAGAGTGGATTGTACGTCGTTGCTGCAATGTGGGCCAGACAATTCTAATGGCAGCGCCCCTCTGCGCCCCTTTCAAGCGCCCCCTTCTTCCGTTGAAAATATTGCCCGCATCCGGTCCCTATCCGGTTTGGGGGGTTATCTCAGGCCGGAAAGGCGGGCTTGCCTACTTCAGCAGCAGCGTCTTCATGGTCTGTGACCAAACCGGAGTGGTCAGCCTGAGGATATAGATGCCTGAAGCAACTTGCCGCCCGGCCTGGTCCCTCCCATCCCACATCGTCTGGTAGTAGCCGGGACGCAATTCTTCATCAACCAGCCGCGCCACCTGCTGGCCGGCAATGTTATAAACAATAAGCACGGTCTTGGCCGCTCTGGGCAACTCGTACTTGATAGTCGTGACGGGATTGAACGGGTTCGGATAATTCTGCTGCAGGGCAAAAGTCGCCGGCAAGCCCCGATCCTCCGGCAGCGCCAGAAGTGCCTGGCTTATTTTAATGGTGAAGGGTTGCATATCCGGACCGGCCCAGGTGGTATCGGTGCCATCGGTCGCGTAGGCCAGCCAGCCACCTGAATACACCGAATCGCCAGCTGCAAGGGCGGAATCGAGGATTGCCTGAAAGCGGTAGGTCCGGCTGGGGAAAACCGTGGCTGTATCCAGCGGTAGTATCAGCGCCAGGCCGCCCGAAACCGTCATGCCGTACCATACGGGATCGCCATCAACGTCCGCAGCAGGCCCCCAGTGGAAGACCAGCGAATCGCTGACATTCCCGTCGGCGATGACCAGCGTGGAATCCGCACCCGGAGACATGCTGGCGAACTCCCCAGGGGCATCATTCACGGAAACGACCGTCAGCACAACGCTGGAAGTGTCGCTCAACTGCGACAGATCGCTCACGATCACTGACAGGGTGTCGATGCCGTGCCAGTTCGGGGGCGCCCGGAATGTCACACCCGTGGAATCTACCCGCACGGTAACCGAATCCTCATTCGCGAAGGTCCAGAGCAGCTCCGAATCGGCGTTATCTGGATCGGCGACGTTGGCATACCAACTGCTGAACAGGATGCGCACCGAATCGTCCTCGGCAAATCCGGCGTCCGGCAGCGTTGCGCTGAACCGTGGCCTGTCGTTCACCGGTGTAACCTGCAGTTCCACACGGAGGGTGTCGTAGGCCAGGCTGTCCCAAGCTATAACCTGAAACGACGAATCTGCGTCGCCCTCCGACGGAATGCCGAATACGGTATCTTCAGCGGCGGAAAGCCCGCCGGGCAGTCGGTTAAATATCCAGGTGAGCGCCGGACCATCCGGGTCCGTGGCCGTGGCGCGGTAGACGATCCGCTCATCCTCGGTCGCCAGCAGCGTGGCAGGGGAAGTGATCTGAGGCGCGTCATTTACCGGAGTTACTGATACCGTTACTGTCAACGTATCAGCCAGGCTGCCGTCACTGGCAATGACCCGGAAGGAGGTATCTGCAGCGCCGTTTGCCGGCGTGCCAAAGACGCTGTCGGCATCTGCGATCAGCCAGGTGGGAAGACCGGTATACTGGAACGTAAGGGGATCATCCTCCGGGTCCGTGGCCGTGGCGCGGTAGACGATCCGCTCATCCTCGGTCGCCAGCAGCGTGGCAGGGGAAGGGATCTGAGGCGCGTCATTTACCGGCGTAACGGAAACGGCCACGATCAGTGTATCCCCCAGGAACCCGTCGCTGACCATCACCGTGAAGCTGGTGTCCGTATCGCCGTTGCCGGGAGTGCCCGTCAGCGCGCTTGATCCCCCGATCCAGGTGAGCCAGGCGGGAAAGTCGGAAAATGTCCACAAGGTGTCCGGGCCGTCAATATCATCGACGAGGGCCTGGTAAGTCCACTCCGACCCCTCCGTCATCGAAACGCTCGCCAGCGAGATAATGGCCGGCCTGTCATTCACCGGATCGATGGTAATATAGACCGTGGCAGTGTCAAACTTTATGCCATCACTGAGGATATAGCTGAGGGAGTCGCTCCCGTTATAGTCGCTGGCCGGCGTATAAGTTATGCTCGTGTCGCCGGTGTCGATCACCGCCATACCATGGCTCGGGAGCACAAGGAGGCTGTCAACGGTCAAAAATTCCGAATCTACATCGCTATCATTAACCAGGACCGCAATGACCACCGTCGCATCTTCCAATGTTTGCACCGCATCGTTCAGCGCCACAGGAGGATCGTTCCAGGGAATCACAACGACTGTTACCGTAAATGAGGCGGTGTTCTCGCCATCGGACACCTGCACCTTGAAGGATGAATCCGCCGTGTTGCCGCCGGTGGTCATTATCAGGCTATCGGCGCCGGGATTCCAGGTCATCCAGCCAGGGTAGTCGCTGAAGGTCCACACAGTGTCCGGTCCATCGGGATCGGTATGGGTCGCAAAATAGAGGCTGACGGTGCTCTCCTCCAGGACCAGGGTATCGGCGCTGGAGGTGATTACCGGCGGATCGTTGACATAGATGACGGAGATGAAAACTTTCGCCGTATCTGATTTTGTGCTGTCACTGACGATATAGCTTAGCGAATCAAACCCGCTGAACTCCGCCTGAGGGATGTAATACAGCGCCGTGTCGCCCAAAATAGTCACCGTTCCATGCAGCGGAGACGAGTCTATCCCTGAGATCACCAAGGTACTGTGATCATCATCGATGTCGCTGTCGTTTGCCAGCACGGCGATATTGACCGGCACATCCTCATCCGTTGAAACTGAGTCGTCCACTGCGAGAGGAGGATCGTTGAACGGAATGACTGTTACGAAAACTACCAGGGTATCAGCAGCCAGGCTGTCACTGACGATCAGCACAAAGGAGGAGTCCACCGACCCATTGATGGGCGCGAGCAAGAGCCTGTCGGCGCCGGTGACCCAAGTCATCCAGGCTGGAAAATCAGTGAAGGTCCATAGCGCCTCCGGGCCATCGGGATCCAGATGGCTGGCCTGGTAGACAAACTGCGATCCCTCTTCAAGTACGAGCGAGTCCGTAGATGTAATCTGGGGCAGATCGTTTACCGGCAGGACAGTAATATAAAACGCTTCAATAGCGTCAGCCAGTCCCGAGGTGTCGGTTACCGTGAAGCCTAAACTGTCTAGCAGGTTTTCGCTGCCATCATGTTTAAATGAGAGCCAGCCACTATCAATTTCAGCCTGGGTAAAACTGGTCCGCTCAATATTGTTCACCAGAAACAGTCCGCTGAACGGGGTGGCAGGGAGCTGCAGAGTGAAGAGCAACTGGGACGGCGGATCGTCCGGGTCAGTGGCTTGCAGTTCGCTTTGAGTAACGACCACCGTGCCATCTTCCGTCACCGTGATGCCAGCCGCGACGTTGATCACGGGGGGATCATTTACAGGCACCATGGTCAGCGTTACGACCAGCGTATCCGCTTTATCGCCATCCGATGCAATCACGCGGAAACTGGTGTCGGTGGCAGTATCGGTCGGTGTTCCGAAGATGCTGTCCGCGTCGGAGCTGAGCCAGCCCGGCTCCAGATCGAACACCCAGGTGAGCGTAGAGTCCTCCGCATCCGTGCCCGTGGCTCGATAGATAAAATAGGTGTCCTCGGTGGCCGTTATGGAACTTGCCGATGTGATTTGCGGAGCATTATTGAAGGGTGCGATCCAGTTTGAGTAGTCCACTTGACCCTTTGTGGGGTCATCTTCTTTATCAAATATTGAGGTGATATTCTGCGGAAATGGGCCGGCTATCATTTCGGCATAAGTGTTCAGGCCCCAGTAATTGCTCCAGGCATCAATCGTCTCTGTCCCCAGATTCTCGATATCATAATTCGTATTGTCATGTAATATTGAGTTATGAATTATTGGCTCCGCCCCCTCAATCGATATCCCCCAGCCGTTATTGATTATGATGACCGTGTCTACCGGGGAGGTGGACCCACCTGAAAAATATAGTGCCTTGGTGTTGTCGTGGAACCGGCTGCGCTGGATGGTCGGGCTGCTGCCCAGGGCCCGGATCACGCCAAACTGCTGGCCGATCCACTCGCCGCCGTAACTGAAGACGGTGTAATCAAAACTGCTGCTGCTGTCACTGCTGGAGTTGATGATGATGGCGTGCCAGTCGCCGGCCCCCGGGCTGCTGCCGGTCGCATCGTTGTTGGTATCGCCGCCATAGCTGTCATCCTTGACTGATGTGAAGATAATAGAGTCGCTGAGGGTGCCTTCGGCGATCAGGGCCCCGTTCACATAAATGCGGTTGCGCAGGCCGAACTTGACGATCACCCCCGCCTCAAGGGTCAGGGTCGAACCTGCGTCAACCGTCAGGTCGCCGGTAACATGATAGGTGCCCTTTGCCCAGGTCTCGCCGGAAACATTGCCGGATTTATCTGTCGGGGCGACTGGCGTGGCGGATATTTCGTTCGAGTAACCGCTTTCATTGCCGCTAGTATCGACGGCTGTAATGCGGAAATAGTAGGTCGTGCCGTTCGCCAGACTGCCGATGGTTATCATCGTATCGGCAGCGGTTGTGCTGTCGAGCAGCGCAGTTGGGGCGGCACTGCTGTCGCCATAGATGTAGTACTGCGCCAAATCCGACTCACTGTTGGCGTTCCAGGTGAGGGATATTTCTTGATAGCCGGAGTCCGCGACGAGACCGGCAGGGGCGGCGGGTGGCCCGTAATCTTGAATATAATCTCCACCTCCAAAAGTCCAGGTCTCGGTGCCGCTCGTGTAGCCTCCAAACAGCACGATTAAACTTGAGCCATCAAGGCTCGTTTCAGCCAGGCGCACTCCATGCCTGGCGGAGGGTTGTGAAGAATTGGAATCCTGGGTCCACGAATTGGCGCTCACATCATACAGCCAGGATTCATTGTTGCTGGATGAGCCATTCGCGCCTCCAAACAGTAAAATCTGATCTCCGGTTATGTTTACCATACCCCCGTTGAAACGACCCGAAGGGTTGGACGAAGGCGATTTTGGGGTCCACGCATTGTCGCTCAGGTCGTACACCCAGGTTTCGTCATCATAACCACCATCCCACCCACCAAATAGGACCACCTGGTCGCTACCGCCATAAGCCATTTGGTGATACCATCGTTCAATGGGGTTGGTGGCCGGCGACTTTTGCGTCCAGTCGTCCTGTGCGGAGAGGGAGCTCAAGATCGCCATCAGCAGGATCGCCAGACTCCGACGCTGAGCCGGTATCAATACCATGGAGCTGCGCCGGTCAAAATACAGGTTTTTGCCCACGCGTCATTCACTCGGACGTGCACGGATAATGTCTCCGTTTAAGCGTTCAGCCAATTCATCCTTCACTCCCCCGGATGCGCCCGGCAGGACAGGACCCAATATGATACGATAGGAACGGCGAATATACTGCCTAACGACCGGTTGCAGCTGCGACGAAAATCACACCGGTACTGCTTCACTTCATGAGCATGATGGCAGGCTGGAATGGGGCGCGACTCCCGACGGTCCCGCTGTCCGATTTTTGCTGCACAGGCAGTGATTTTTGGTTGAAATCATCGCCCTGAATGGGCACGGTGCGGACATTCAGTCCAACACTCAATCGATGGGGGATCAGGCAGGGTATGCGGTATATATCCGGCCAGGGGAGTAATTCAAGCCTGGTAGGCGACCTTGCCAGCGCTCATATTGGCCCGGCGCTGTTCGGTATGGCAGGGCCTAATCGACGCCCCGAAGACCTGCCGGAGTCAATTGATCGGGAACTTCAGATACCGCTCTATGCTGGTAACCCGGGAATGTCCGAGCGCCCCTGACGCAGCCCGTCTTATTCTATCGAGCCCTACTTGAGCAGCAGCATTCTCTGAACGAGTGCTTGGTTTCCGGCAGTGATCCGGTAGAAGTAAATCCCTGATGGCGCCGGCAAACCATTGGCCAGCCGGCCTTCCCACCGCACGCTATAGGTGCCGATATCCTGGAAACCCGGCTCATATGATTGCAACAGCCGGCCCGTCAGGTCGAATATCTGCACGCCGACAACGGATGCCTCCTCCACTGAGTAAGTGATGGCTGTGGACGGATTGAATGGATTGGGCCGGTTGTAGGCTGAGCTTATCCGTTTCTGATACCAATCTCCCCTGGGCCTAGGCAGTTCCAGTCCCCAGGATTCGAATAATGCTTTAACGGCTGCCCTGATTTCGACTCGTGTCCCTCCAGCCGCGCGCAACTCTTGCACCAAGGCTCGCAATTCTGCTTTTTGGTCATCGCTCAGTTGGGCAAAAAAACCGTCCCTGCGGTCGGGTCTTTCGATACCCCAATCGGCGAACAGGTCAGCGATGGCTGCCCGAATTTCTGTGCGGGACGCCCCTGCCGCCCGAAGGCTATCGGCCAGCGCCTGCATCTCGGTGCGTTGAACCTCAGTCAGAGAGCTCTGGTGACGAGGGGAATGGTGCCGCCCCCGCCTGCTTTGGGCATCCACAGCGGAAATAGCCGTGGCCAACGTCAGTATCAGCAGAAAATATCGCATGGCTCCATCCTTCAGTTTGTGCAAAGTCCAGACAGGCCGGACCGCAATTCCGTAAATCTTTCGTTCAGGGATTAGACCCAGGCCTGGGCCAAAGGTTAATGGTGCGAAGAATATAGGGGTACCGGCAGACCCGGCGGGGGTGGCGCAGAACTTTCCGGCCAGCAGATCACCGGGACCTTGCTGATGGCTGGCGCTGCCCGACGCTCCTCTCCTGGAAGCCGGAGCATATGGGCAGCCTTGGGAGGCAAGCGTCGAGCGGGGCATCGAGCAGTATCGCCTAAGGAGTGGGCTCTGGTGATGGCTACCAGCAGTGGCACTATGCCCTCCTCCGGCCCCGGGCGGACCCAAGACATTAATGATATGGCATCCAGCTGCAGCGCAATAGATTCCAGCCTGGCTGTCATTCTATTTTGGGGTTGATAGTTCACCTACTCCGGGGAGTACGAGGAGTCCACTAAGCGATGAAGGTCACCCTGTTGGGGCACGCTTCTGTCCTGGTTGAATTGGATGGAGCCACCTGTTTGATGGATCCCGTTTTTACTGATCCGTTCGAGGAGGGGGCCGTGGTCTCTTGCCCGAAACGGACGGTCTATCCCGATCGGCTCCCCCCCATTGATATACTTATTGTATCCCATCGCCACCCCGACCATTTCCACATTCCTTCCTTAGCCCTGGTATCCAGGGATGCCGACGCGATTTGCCCGGCAGACCCGCTTATTGTCTATGCCTTGGAAAAATTAGGCTTTACACGTATTCACCCGGTTTATCCCATGGGACCCATTCTATCGCCTGAGTATGAGCTCTATCCTACCCAGTCGGAGAGTACCACTGTGCAAGAATTTGGTATGGTCTTCAAGGACCATTCAGGCACATTCTGGAACCAGGTAGACACTTTCCTGTCCAATGAAACTATCGCTGTGGTAAAGAAACGCTTTACCGGCATCGACCTGCTTTTCGCCATGTATGCCAGCCAGAATCTGGAGTTTTTTGAAAGCCGGTCCACCCTTTTCCCTTACTCGCAGCACGGCCGGAACCTGGAAGCGGCCCTGTTAATTGATCCGCAGGTCGTGGCGCCCGCTGCGGCAGGATTCCGCTTTTGTCGCGATCACTCCTGGCTCAACGCCTTTCTATTTCCCATTTCCCGGGAACGCTTTTTAGCAGACCTGCAGGATCTCAGGCCGGGCCTGGACACCCAGATCATAAATCCCGGTGATACGCTGACCATCGAGAATGGGCAGATCAGCCATCAAGCCGGGGCATCTGACCTGGCGGTTATGGAAACAGAGGATACGTATCGCCTGCAGTTTGATCCCACGGCTCCCATCCCCGATCTTACAGATCCAAACCCCGACGGCTATTCCGACCAGCATTTAACCCGGAGCATTGATCGATTCATCACCAACGGCATGGCTCGATATGTGAGGAAGGGCTACCGGACAGGCGACTCAGTTGTGAACCTCTATCGGGAGTATCAAGTAGACTACAGCATTGCCATCGTTTTTCCTCGGGCTGAAACCCAATCGTACCGGTTCGAGTTTGGTGAATCTGATGTGCGGCTCGTAACTCACAACGGTGCCGGAGAACCTGCGGACATGATGCATCATATTGCGGCGTCGGCCCTGGTGGGTTGGATGGAATACTCCAAAAGTTTTTTTTACGTCCGGGCCTACTCCCGACGCTCTGGAACGGTTTATGACTTGTCGGAGGAGGAGGACAATATCAAGATTCAGCCGAAGACCTTGCCCGACCTTTTGATGCATTATCTGCTCAATGAGTCGCCGCGGTCGAACCTGGCTGCAAAACACCAGATTGATCGACAGGTGCGCGACGCCCTGGCCTGATGGCAAGCACAGCCGCGTTGACCGAATGGATCAATGATTTACTATTCAGGACATTCCTGATTCGTTGCAGCGGCACACCAGGGCTGTGCCGGCAGCTGGTTTTGTTACACGAATTGCTCCGGGCTTGACCTGATCTGCGGACGACAGGTTCGCGCCTCCGCCCTGGAAGAAACAACTGCCTCATCTGGCCGGTTTCCCGGGGTCAGCGTAATCTACGCTGGGGGGACGGCCTTGCGCCTGCTCGGATCGCGCTGCAACCGGGTAAATCCATTGTGGCGCCGGTTCGACAGGCACCCCTCCACGGGGAGTAGCCCCCTGCAATGTGGATCACGACTCTTCCATGTGAGCAATCAGCCCGGTCAGGTTCTCACGCAGCACCTTTGGCGCCAACTTTATCCTCTGCCCATGGCCCGGCAGGACCCATTCAAATGAATACTCCAGCAGTTTTTTCATCGATTCAATCTGCTCTGGCCACGAGTACCAGCAGAACCTTCTGTACGCGCCCAGCCGCTCGGCCCGCCGGTTCCACCAGAGGTGATCACCCGTGAACAGATACCGTTTATGATGCAACAGGACCAGGTGACCGCGAGTATGCCCCGGGGTGGGTATCACCAGGAAGTTGGGGGAAATCTCAACCGCCTCATCCCCTTCAAGGATTATTTCGGCGTCGGGCTGGGCCGATAGGTCGGCCCTGTGGATAATCCGTGCGCTGTCAAATCTGGCGGCGTAGCGGTCTGCGTCGGCCACATCGTCCCGATGCGTCAGGAATATGTATCGAATACCGCCCAGAGATTCAAATGCCCTGACCAGGCGGGGGATATATTTGGGAGAGTCAATGAGCCAGTTTCCCCCAGGCTGTTGGACGAAGTAACTGCTGCCACCAAACGACTTCGGCGAGGCAAACCCGCAGTAGTAGACCTCATCCTCAATGGCCAGCGGGAAATCATCCATCACTTCCTTGGTGGCCTCTTTTCCCTTGCTGCCGATTGACCCGGTCGGGCACGACAGCAGCGCCCGTACGGCCAGCCGCCGCTCGGCCATATCTTGAGGTTGCCGTTGCACGTAGGCATAGTTGCGGGTCTCGCCAAAGGTAGCGGGCGCCAGCTGCCGGCAGGTATCGCAATTGATACAGGTGCTATCGACAAAAAAATCGCCCGGCACATTTTCAGGGAGACGCTTTTGCGGGTTGGCCATCAGTCACCCGGCGCCGTCAAGGAACGAGATTATGGCGCAGGTGCCGTCGCCATAGAGGGCCGCCACCCGGAAAACCCTCCGGCGGAGGAGCTCGGCAATGAAGGCGGGTAGTCTGGACTGTTCTGACATTGTGCCGTGGTGGTGGACCGGGGAATGTAAGGGTTATCGGGAGGGATAGCAAAAGACGGCGGGTTATAAAAACGTCCAACTATGTGAGCCGGTCAATTGTAGCGCAGCCGCTTCCCTGCGCCGCTTTTAAACGCCGCATTTTTCATTGAAAAAAATGGCTCTTGAGGATCGGTCCAGCAGATTATCGATGGCAGGCTGTCGCAGCCCTGAAAAGCGGGTTTGCCTACTTCAGCAGCACCATCTTGATACTTTGTGTGTAAGCCGACCTCGTCAGGCGGGCGATGGTGATGTCCGGATGCGCGTTAACCGCAGCCCTGCTTTTCCCGCTGCGGACGGGGTGCCTAGAGCCTGCGGACCGGTTATGTACCGCGCGTACTTCGAGGACAACGCGGAACCGATTCAGGCGCTCGCAATTGTGCTCGGAATAAGAGGTACGTCACCGTCCCAACTTGGCGTCCGGGTATATATGCCACCTTCCAGATCGTCGAACAGTAGGGGCATGAGCGGATGCTCTATGGCCTCAGTGCCCTGTGCAACTTCCAGGTTCCGTTCGGCCACATAAGTGGTTTGTGCGCTCCCATGGACCAATACTCTATACCAGGGCCTGTCCTTCGGTGGCCGGGACCTGGCCACCTGCTCATACCAGGTATCGGATCCCTTGAACGCCCGGTCGGCCCCAAATACGACGCCTTTATAGTCAAATAACTTGTGGTAAATCACCTGTCCGATCTTGAATTTCATCTTTTTCTTTCCTCCCGGGCATTCCCCTGCTTCAGCAGCACCACCTTGATGAATAGGATGCTCAATACCTGTACGAGACGCAACTTCACAAGGCAGGCTAACAGGGGGATAAGGGCTGCCAGCACCCCTGGACTACGACTGTGCCTGCTCCCACTCCTCCGGCGTCAGGGTCTCCATCGAGAGGGCGTGCACCCTCCCGCCCATGAGGTCCCCCCCGGCCGCATAGCCCAGCCGATGCCGCTGGACCAGGGGCAAGCCATCGAATTCAGCCGAAACAATAGTCACCGAAAAGTGCCCACCGCCGCGAGCTTCCAGCAGCTTGGGGCCCTGCAGATGATCTTCATGGAGGTGGGACTCGTCCTCGATATTGAGCACGGTGGGCGCCAGGGCCCTGCTGATACGATCCTGCAGCGTGCTCGCTGCGGAAATCCGCTTGGGTTGGTCGTGTGTTGTCATAATAGAGTTTATGCCGCTCCAGGTATTTGACGCCGTGGCGTCAGTATTGCATCAGGCTGGAATCTATTTCCCGTGCCCAGGCCTTGATCCCGCCACTCAAATTCTTCACATTAGGGTAGCCCTGCTTGATAAGATAGTCTGACACTGCTGCGGACCTGATCCCCGTGTGACAGTGAACCACGATCTCCACGGAGGGGTCGATGTCATCGAGCCGGGAAGTCAGGGCGTTCACCGGGATAAAGAGAGCCTCATCAATGTGCGCGATTTTCCATTCCCACGGTTCCCGTACGTCCAGAATCAGAATATCGGCCCGATTATCAAGCTTGTCCTTTAGTTCTTGCACGCTCATTTCCGGTGTGGTCACGGTCTCCTCTACTCCGGAGACGCCGCAGAATCCTTCATAATCGATGGGTTCGGTGATGCTGGGGTTCTCTCCGCAAACGGGGCAGTCCGGGTCCTTGCTTATGCTGACCTGATGGAAAGTCATCGCCAGTGCGTCGAACAATAACAGGCGGCCGATCAACGGCTCACCGGCGCCCGTGATACGTTTGATCGCCTCGATCGCTTGCAGACTGCCTACGATACCTGGCAATACCCCAAGGACTCCGCCCTCCGCGCATGATGGCACAAGTCCCGGCGGGGGAGGATTCGCATAGAGGCAGCGATAACAGGGCCCCTCTTTGGCGGAAAAGACCGCTACCTGTCCGTCGAACCGGAAAATCGAGCCGTAGACGTTGGGCTTCCCTTGGAAAACACAGATATCGTTCACCAGGTAGCGGGTGGGGAAATTGTCCGTGCCATCAACAATGATGTCGTAGTCCGCCAGAATCCGGCCGGCATTGGCGGATGAGAGGGCCTCCTGGTGGGCGGTTATCTCTATCTTGTGGTTGAGACTTTCGAGTCTGTCTTTGGCGATGCTTACCTTGGGTTGGCCGACATCCTTTAGGGAAAATAAAATCTGCCGCTGGAGGTTGGACAGGTCGACCACATCGAAATCCACCAATCCTATATGACCCACGCCCGCTGCGGCAAGATAGAGTGAGGCGGGGTTTCCGAGTCCGCCCATGCCCACCACCAGGACGGCTGCCTGCTTGAGCAGTTGCTGGCCTTCCAAACCGATTTCCGGCAGGGAAAAATGCCGGCTATATCTGAGGAATTCTTCCCGGTCAAACTCTGGACTGCTCACCGTCCCTCCGGCAATGGCTGGAATTATCAAAATCTCATCGTCTTCACGGAGTGGTCTATCCATTCCCCCGTGCTGCCGGACATCCTCTTCACCAACATAAATATTGATGAATTTCCTGAGCTCGCCCTGAGTATCGTAAAGATGCTGAGCCAAATCCTCAAATTGAGCAACGACCGCTTTCATTGCGTCTCCAACCGTGTCGGCTGAAACCGTTACCCAAGCCTGCCCGTCAGTAAATCGGCGCAGCGGGGAGGGGATTCTAACTTTCACTTTCATGATTTATCCGGCATGGGTTCCACTGCCCCGGGAACTATCTCCAAGAACTTGCTCCTGTCCCCGGCAAGCTCCCACCACTTGCGTCCTGCCGTGGCGCCCTGCCGGATGCTGAGAATCAGATAGACGAAGCCGGGCAAGGCGCCGTCCAAGTCGTATTGCGACGGGATCGCCGGATGGTCCGGATGGGAGTGGTAGATGCCCACCAACTCGTAACCGGAACGTTCAGCAAATGTCTCACCCTCCAGGTACTGTTCCGGCGTTATAAAATAATGGTGTGTGCGCCGTTCCTGCTGCCGATTCTCAACGGACCTTGCCGCCTCCACTTTAACCGTATGGCCCGTTTCGCTCCCGTACAAAAAGCCACAACATTCTTCAGGATAGGAAGCGATGGCTGCCTCTTCAGCCGCCTCCATGGCCGGGTCGCTAATCATTAACTCTCGCGGAGCCATTTAGTCCTTCCACAGCGATGTACTGATGTATCGCTCGCCGGTATCATTCAGCAATGTCACGATGTGGGCCTGGGCATCTTTGCGCAAAATCTGCTGCACCGCCACCATGTATGCTCCAGACGACTGCCCGACAAAAAATCCCGCCCGGGCCAATCGGTGACACATCAGACGGGCTGCTTCGGAACTTATTTCCGTGTACTCATCTATGAAAGAATCATCCAATATTTCGGGGATCACGTCGCCCGGCTCGCCCAAAGGTTTTAAGCCCTCGATTCCCGGGAAGCGTTCAGGCTTGATCACGACGACCTTGATATCCCGGTTGTGTTCCTTCAATTTTCGCGAAATACCCGTCACGGAACCGCCGGTGCCGATGCCACCCACAAAGTGCGTTAGCTCTGGCGACTGCGCTATAATCTCCGCTCCCGTTGTTTCGTAATGGGCCAGCCAGTTGTCGTCATTCCCGTACTGGTCGGCGAAATAGTACTTTTCAGGAGACTCCGTGAATCGGCGCTTAACTTCCCGCAATGCTTCATCGTAGCCTTCCAGAGGATCGGTCAATATCACTTTGGCCCCATGTGCCTTGATACGCATCAGGCGCTCTCTGCTGGCATTTCCAGGGATCACCAACTCCACCTGGCACCCAAGAGCTTGGCCATAGATGGCATAAGCGATGCCGGCGTTACCTGAAGTCGAGTCCAGAATCACTTTGCCATCATTCAACTGGCCCCGCTCGAAAGCATTCAGCAGCATCCTTGCAACGGGTCTATCTTTTAAGGAACCGCCAGGATTCAAGTATTCCGCCTTCGCCGACACCGTTGCAGCGGGGTATTCACCGGAAAATATCAATATGGAAACCAGGGGGGTTTTCCCAACCAACTCGAAGAGGCCCATATTTGTGATGCGCTCTGTATTACTGGGTCTCACTTCCATTCAAGCCCTCTTCCTCTTTGAACACCAGGACCGGTAGTAAATGTCTCATTGGTAAGCGGGCTGGATCTGCTCCCTGCGCTGCCGGAGGGAGGCTCCACTTGGACCTCTTCGGCAAATCCTGTAGAGGTCCGGGGCGACCTCGAGCCGAACGAGCCCGACCCGGCTGGATCAATAGCGCTCGTTGGCCGCGGGCCTTCAGGACACCCATCCACGGGGTGCCTCTCGAGCCGCAGCCAAGCATCGCCGGCAGTAGTGTGGCACGCCGCCAGGAGTCGGTGCAGACCGACTCAGCATACCCGCGTTGACCGAAAAGCCCTCAGGACTGGGATGGCGATATCAGCGCCCGCTCAAGGACGGTGATCATCTCCTCCTTATTGTGCAATTCCATGACGATATCGGCCCCGCCGATCAGTTCTCCGTTCACGAACAGTTGCGGGATGGTAGGCCAATTGGAGTACTCCGACAGACGCTCACGAATTTCGGGCGTCACCAATATGTTCACATCCTTATACTCAACACCATAGAAATCCAGCACCTGAACCACTGCGTTTGAAAAACCGCATTGGGGTTGCTCCTTGGTGCCTTTCATATACAGGATGATGGGGGTGTTTTCGATGTCGTGTTTAATCTGCTCTGCAAGATCCATTTCCTAAGCCCTCCGTTTGTCCGGATTTCTGGTCGTTATTCCACTCATCAGTGTTGCGCAGGCGGAGCTCCAGGTCAGCTATCTCCTGGACCGGCTACCCCTTGCGACGCGCTGCACCATAAATTGCTCATTGCCCACAAACTGCCGGCACCCTGGCCAACATTAATTTATTCGGCGCCACCCAGCGCATATATTTTTATAAAAGACTAAAATTCAATCGCTTCCATGATAATCTGTTGTTGTGCATGAATATACGATGAAATTGGTCGTATTTACCAGTCTCGGATATGGATCACGCCCGATTCTAATGGCACTGTGATTTTGCGCAGGGGAGTAAGCGGCTCCCGGCCTGCCAGGCCATTGCCCACCACAGCACGCCATCACTGTATTGCACAGCGGTACCTTGCCCCCATCGACAAACCTGACTGCTTCTGATGCTCCGCTCGCGATTGGTGCTGATTTGGTGAGAAGTTTTTGAATACCTCAGCGTGACAGTCACCACTTATAATCAATGGGGTAGCCTGCTCGTTTCCAGGCTCTCATCCCTCCGCCCAGGCTGTAGACCTGATCAAACCCGGCTTGCATCAGAATCTGGGCGGCGGTGTGGGAACGCCCTCCGGTGCGGCAGATGGTCACGATCTGCTTATCCTTATGCCTCTCAAGATCTGGAAGATGCCCGCTCAAGGCACCGATCGGCAGGTGCTCGATGCCGAGCAGGTGGCCCCATTCGCCATGCAGCTCTTTCGATTCCCGAACATCCAGGAGAACGGGCGCCCGGTCTCCATCGAGTCGCCGTTTCAGCTCCTCAGCTGATATCTCCTCCACCTGTTGGCCGTTGACTCCCTGGTCCAAGGTACCCTTCACTTCACACGCCGCGACATCCAGGGGAATCCAGGCCGCATTGGGGTCGCGCGCGCAGGCGTAATTTGCCTGCACGACATCCTTCATCCAATCGGCCGGACCAAGCATAAGCTCATCGACGTATTCCACGTATTCAGATTTTGTTTGGGCCTTCAGATGTGGATTGTATTTCTTTTGCTCCCCAAGGCTGGAGGGCTGCCTGTCACGATAATCGTGTGCCGGGTAGACCACAAAGTGGTCTGGCAACCCAAGTATCCGTTGCAGGCTGTCCCAATGCTCTCCTGGATCTCCTCCCGGAAGGTCATCACGACCGGCCCCGCCATCATCGAGGAACAGAACATCCCCAGTCAAAATCCGGTCTGGAAAAATAAGGCTGATGGAGTCTTTGGAATGCCCGGGCGTGTCCATCACTTTTATCGGAATGGATCCAATTTTGAACTCAAAACCGTCTGTGAGCCGCGACGTGACGCATTGCGATGGCGCGCTGGTATGCATAAGGTATTCACACCCTGTCTGGTCGCTAAGGGCCGCTCCACCCGAGATGTGGTCTGCGTGCGTATGGGTGTCAATAACTTGGCTAAGCCTCAGCTGATCCCGATCCAGTAGCTCCAAGTACTCAGCCACATGTTCCAACACGGGATCAATCAGAACAATGCCGCTGGATCCCCTGGCGCCCACCAGATACGTGCGGCAAGCGTGAGGGTTCAACTGACGAAAGATCATCTCCAACCTACTACTCCCTCTGCTTGATGGCCTCTTTGGACGAGACTCAGAAGTGTACCCAGGCCCCTAATCCCTCTGCAACGTACGACCAGGCGCAAAGCTATCGGGATTAAAAGCCATTAGACAGCAAGAAAACAACTTTGCGCCGTCAGAGCAATATGATCTGCTTGGGTCTAAAACCCATTCCATTGGTGATCGCCAGCGTAGCTGCCTTGGCCGCCCACTCACCGTAGCCCAGCCGTTTGCCCGTGGGGACGTGGATGACAGTCCCCTGCTCAGCCGGGCAGGCAGCGGGGGTCACGCCCCAGGTTTGGGCCGCGGCGGCGATAAGCATTTCCCGGGCTGTGGCGCCCGGCCTGCCAGGCCGTTGCCCGCGAGCCGTGCCCGTATCCGCTTAGGAGGCTAATTCAAGCCTGAAAGATGGGCTGTGGCCTACTTCAGCAGCGCCTTGCGGGTGAGGTTGCGGCCGTCAGCACTGATGGTCAACTCCTTCAGTCATGACCAGCTGTTCCCACAGATATCTAACCGTCCCGGCTCGCCGTACCGCCCTGACTTATTCCGGGGGTCGCAATCTGAGTAGGAAAACCCACTCCCGATGACAACTTTTTTACAGTACCATGACAATTCCGTGACAACTGGAATCTTAAGGCAATGTATCTTTGGCAGGAACACGTACCCAAATCAGAATCGAGGAATGACATGACCCATCGGCGAACAAACTTTCTACTGCTTGCTGTTAAGTGTGGCTTAGTCTCTGCCCAGGGTCCCGTCTCCCTTCGGAATGGAGCGCCGGCAGTAGAACGCTCCTTGCCCTGGGCATCTGCATAGGGTGACCATGCAAAACAGGCCCAACCCTCACCGAGTTACCATGCGAACCCAGATTGCCCGGCCGCTGTTGCTGGTTTTCGCGCTGTATCTTCAAAAAATTCTTGCATTTGCGACAAATTATACTAAATTGGGTTTACAATAGGAAATTCCCTGGGGGTTAAGGTTGGCAAAGCGCCGTATCCTAATTCTGTTAGCTCAGGTCTCCCTCGTCATGGTTCCCAGCTGGGGTTTTGCTCAGCAACCCACAGGAGGAACATCAGTTGCCGAGGCGGAGGCCGGTTTCCGCAAAAAGCCCCGCATTGCAGTTCTATCGTTCCAGACATCCAGTGCTAAAGTAAAAGCGCTGGGCTTGAGTGAGGCCATCACCGCCATGGCTGTGACAGAACTGCGAGAAAATTCAAATTACCTTACAATCGAGCGAAGTCAGATCAATGCCATCATTGATGAAAAGAGCCTCGCCGAAGTGGGGTTAACTGAAAGTGCCTCTGAGAAGCTAATGGATATTCTGGATGTCGAGGTGGTTCTTCTGGGCGAAGTATCATATTTAGGCGCCACCATCCACATCGACGCCCGAATGGTGGATATAGTTTCCTCGCGTGTGTCGGTAGCCGACTTCGTTCAGACCAACGAATTGGAGATGGTTCGTACTGCCGTTAGCGCTCTGGTACGGCGCATGTTGCTTGACTACCTGCGGCAATGGATGGGAAGCATGGTCATCACTTCCGACCCGGTAGGAGCGGAAGTCTACCTTGATGGCATTTATGTAGGCACTACGGCACGGGGAAAATCAGTGGAACTGAATAACCTGATTGAAGGCCGCTATAATGTCATGATTATCGCCGGGGGGTACATCGATTGGCGCGGGGAAATCGTTGTCTTACCGAAAATGTCACAGTCTTTCAGCATCCCGCTGATCGCCAAACCGGGTTCGATGACCATCAGTTCGGAACCGTCTGATGCCGATGTATATATCGACAACAATTTGATGGGCCAGACACCGCTTACGCTGAATGAGGTCGCTGAGGGGGAACATGATCTGCGAATTGTCAAGGAGACCTATAAGGAGTTTACGCGGAAAGTGGTTGTACGCAGTTTTCAGCCGACGGATGTCACCGTGTCGCTCGAAGTTCTGCCGGCCAGCCTGGTTGTCCGGTCTGAACCCAGTGGAGCATCGGTCTATTTTATGGGTCGGGCCAGGGGCACAACACCGGTCACACTAAGCAACCTGGCGCCCGGAGATGTCGTCCTGCGGCTTACCCTGACAAATTACGATGAGTGGGTCTCCTCCTATCTGCTCGCGCCCAGCGAGAGAAGGGATGTCGATGCCCTGCTAATCCGGCAAGTCGGGCTGCTCAGCGTTTCCTCAATACCGGATAGTGCTGAAGTCTACCTCACTCTGGACGGCACCAGTGTGCGCGAAAGCATTGGCGTAACGCCCATATTTAATTTTAAGGCGCCCGTGGGGGGGTACCTGTTCGAGCTGGAGAAGAAGGCCTTCTTCTCCTACAGGTCAACTATCCGCCTCCGGAAAGACGAGCTGGCCGAAATATCGCGCGTGCTGGAGGAGAAGCCCGGTCGCGTACTGGTCGAAACTGTGCCTTCGAACGCCCAGGTATTTCTGAACGACGATTTTGTGGGCCGCTCGCCCCTGGTCATCGAGGGTGTGAAACGGGGCTCCTATTCTGTGCGGATGAACCTTCCCTACACCTCGGAGCAAGTTTACGTGACAGTGCTGCCTGATCAACAGGTGGGGGTTACCCACAGGTTTCTCAAACCCAAAAGCTACGTTTACACTGTAATGTGGGCCAGCATCGTGTCTGTCCTATTGTATCTTGGCACGGGAGGTTGATATGTCCATCACGTTAGCCAGATATCCCGGCAGGGTTTTCCGGGTGGCAAAAGCGGCCTGTTTGCTGGCCGCATTGACCGGTAGCATGCTACTGGCCCAGGGCAGACAGTCATTTTTTGGGATCACGGGTCTTACCTTTATCCCCACGGCAGGCCTGGCGCCGGCAGGAACCTTCATGATGAGCTATTCGAGCCTTCCCGGAGCGGCGGACGAGGTGAATCTGATCCCCTACTCCGTGCGTTTGGGGTACAGAACCCAAAACCGCAGACTGGAGGTTTCGCTCACGAACACCTATCTCTATGCCAGCGCGAGCCTTGATTCCACCGCTTTCGGTGTGAATGTGAAGAACATCGGCTTGCCCATGGTGCCCTCCTTCAAGTATCAAATCGCCCCCATGTCTGCTGCCACCGGCAACTCAGCCATGGCCTTCGGAGTGACAGCCCCCTACGGCGCATTCTATGCCTATGACAGGTATATTGGCTGGAAAAGGATCGGTGTAACCCTCCATGCCGGAATCGCTTCGAAGCTGGTCACATATCATGTCTTTACAGGCGCTACCATACAATTTGGGAGTGCGGGTCCCGATTACACCCGTTCCCTTCCGTTCCGTATCATTTTTGAAGGGAGCTGGGGGGGCTCCTTAAAAAACCTCAAGGAAAAAGAGGAATCTTTTTGGGCCATTACGTCCATCTACCAATGGACCCAAAACCTCGCCGTGGAAACCTACCTGCGATTCGATGGCCAGTATAGGCTCGATAACCTCACGCGGGTAGCATCCAGGCATATGGGAATCGGCCTTGGCTACACAATCGGAGGCGCTAAATGACCACCACTCCAAATAATCGCTTCCCGGACATTAACTGCCCTGCTTCCAGAGGCAGCGGAACATCCCGTCTCAGCGCGAACCGGGTAGTGCTCTTTATCCTGTTTGGCTGGGTAGCTGGTCACCAAACTGTCTCCGGCCAGGGTTACGATATGACGGGCAACGACTACCAGACGTTCGGCAGGAAAGTCCCCATGTCGTTGGCGTCATCGTTCAGTGCTTTGGCCCGGTTCAGCCCCTACGAAAATCCGGCGGATCTCGCTTTCGTAACGGATAATAGCATATCTATCGACTTGCCGGTGTCCGATCGAGGATCTGGGTATAATATATCTTTCACCGGACCGAATTTCAGCCTCTACAGCGCAGCCCAGGCAGGCCGCCCTGAAAGCGGCAATCTCCACTTAAAAAAGCTGCTGGGATTCTCATTTGGCCTTGCCTTCGGTGACCCCGCCCCGCCGGAGAGCCGGGCCCTGGCCCTGGGCTTGGCCATCCACCGGAAATCCGATGCGGCGGAATCAGTATTTGATACGACCGGAGGCAGCACTGTCACTGAAATAACCGAGGCCCTCACCGCCACCATCGGCGGAATCATCAAGCTCGGCCGGTCCCAGATAGAGATAAACATCATTGACCTCGTACTCTCCGGCGACCAGATGTATCCCATGAGGGTGGTCCTCGGCTACCGTACCTATACCGATTTTGGGTTGCGACTGGCTGTACAGGGCATGCCAGGCGCCGGATATGCAATATCCAACAGCACCGGCGAGTCCAGCTTCGGCCTTAAGGTTGGATTGGCCCAGACTTTCTTTAATGCCCGTCTCGTTTCCCGGTTACAGTTGGTTTCGTTCTTTGATAATCAAGGGGATGCGACTATGCAAAACATTACCGGCGGCGTGGGCTACCGGATGAAACCGGGAAAGGTGCGCGGGGTTCTGGCAGCCCTGCTGGATACAGAATTTAGCTATACCCTGAGTTTTCTGGCTGTGCCGAACATCATCGGGACACACATGATAGCGCTGGTAAAGTACTTTTAGGTCCCGTCGGGTCCCCGTTCCATAGAGTGGTCAGGCTGGCCGGTTCAGCATGAGCCCGGGGTAGACAGCCTCAGTGCCTGATTGCAGGCCTTTCCCATGGGATTGGCATATCTGCTCGTTCGTCCCTGTAAATCCTATCAAAAGAGCTGAGTAAAAAGAAAATGGCTTATCCTAAAAAGTAATTATAACGAGGCCAATCATTACCGCAAAGGATCCAATTATGACGTTTCCCACGAGCCTTAGGCCACTGTATATGCTTTGCTTTCTCAGCTGGCGGGTTTCAGCCTGGTAAAGCTGGCGGTACTGCTCCTGCTGCCGAGGGGACACCGATTCCAATTCTACTGGAATGGGAACTTCCCTGGAATTAGCTCTCGCCAGGATCTCGGCTGTACCAACGGCTCCCAGGCCGGCCCCCATCAGAAAGCCACCGCCGCCGCCGATACCTATCCCTATCAGGCTGCCAAACCATGTACCCCCAGCGGTGAGCAACCCACCACGCAGCCGCCAGTAAGCACTGTCGTGGTCCTCCCTGGCATTCGCTCTGGCCATGGTCAATAGTACCGATCCTCCTCCAGTCACTTGAGTTCTGCTGGTGACAGGAGCCACAGGACTGGCCGGCTGTGGTGGAGGTAATTGTGGGGCGGGCGCAGTCCTCCTGGGCTCAGGACGCGCTGGCCTGCTGCTCTGCGTTGCCAACGTTGACATCAATCCAGTGGCCGGATCAACCTTGCCCTCAAACCCACGTGCCAGCGATCTGTAGATGATTATGAGCTGCGCCCCACGATGCCGTGTCAGCCTCTCAATGGGGCCACCCAAAGTCCTGACACTGATATGGTCCACTTCCTCTCTATCGAATCCGGCCACGGCAGCCAGAGCGTAGACTGTCTGGATTTGGGTGGGGAGAATCTGCTGATCGGATTGCGCCAGGGAAACGGCCGGAATCAGCAGCCAAGCGGCATGGATCAGATGGATTAATATTTTCATTGTCGGTTCCTCCCGGATATGGGTCCGGTCCTCCCTTTGACCATTCCCGCACTGGCCGTCGCACTATATTGGTGATCCGAGGGAATGTAAGGGATAGACGCAGGGATAGCAAAAGGCTGGCAAGTTATATTTATTGCCCTGGCTGGGCACGCTGGACTCACCGAAGACCTGCTGGAGGTAATTGAGGGGAAACTTCAAATAGCGCTCGCTGATGGTCACCTGGGAATGCCCCAGCGCCTGCTCCACTCCGGCCTCCCCGAGAGCCCTGGCGACACTCGGTTACGCCGTACAAGTTTTCGTCTCTCCGGCAAGGGGAGCCTGCGCTGAGCTTGTCAAAGCGTGCCGCGGAGAGGACTCGAACCTCCGCATCCCAATGGATGCTGGATCCTAAATATAGTTCGTGCCCATCGACAAATGAAAACCCGTATCTGGTCCGTATGCGGTAACACAACTTTTGTGGCGACTTTTTGCTATTTCAGCAGCAGCATCCTTCGCCAAACTCAGGACAGGCCTTGATGGACTTGGTGTACTCCGGCTTGCTCAAGCAAGCCATCGTGATCAGGGGGGCGTTTTGTCCCCCAGCCGTTCTGCCCCTAATCAGTCTTGACGTGCCCGCCGTTTTCCGACAGAACGGCGTGGACGGCTTTCAACAGCAGATCCGCTGTGAACGGTTTGGGGACCGTAGCCTGGACCGACGCCTCGATAGCAGCACCCAGGCCTGCTTCATCTGTTGCCAGGCCACTAAGAGCAATGATGGGCACCGTTGAATTCATTTCGCGAATGGCACGTATGGTTGCCGTGCCGTCCAGCCCCGGCATCACCATGTCAGTCAGCACGCAGGCAATGTTTTCCTGGTGTTCCTTGTACAGATCCAGGGCGGCGAGGCCATTTTCTGCCGTCAATACCCTGTAATCGTAGGATACCAGGATTTCCTTCATGAGCAGGAGGATCGATTCCTCATCGTCCGCTACCAGAATGAGCTCCTGGTGCCCTCGGAGGGCCGGGCGGGCATTTTCCCTCTCCTCTCCCATGGTGGCGGTTGTGGCGGGCAAATACACGCTAAAGCGGGACCCCTTACCCACCTCGCTGGTGACGTTGATGATGCCATGGTGGCTCTCGACGATGCTATGAATAACCGACAGGCCCAGTCCGGTGCCCTCACCGACTCCTTTGGTTGTGAAGAATGGCTCGAATATTCGATCAGTAATATGGGCAGGAATCCCCACTCCATCGTCAGCCACATAAATTCGCACATAGGGACCGGGCTTGAGAGGCCGGCGGGCGATCAGACTTGACGGCTCGACTAACACCTGGCTGGCATCGATAGTGATGTGGCCGCCCTGGGGCAGAGCATCCCGGGCATTGATACAGAGGTTCAGCAATACCTGATGTAGCTGGGTCGAATTACCATTAATGAGCGGCAGATCATCCTCCACGCTGATATCAAGTTCAATATCCTTCGGAAAAGTATGCTCGATTATATTCTGGAGTTCCGTGATGAGCTGCTCAGGCCGCAGGGGGGTGAATTCCGTCTCAGTCCTGCGGGCAAAGGTGAGGACTTGTTTCACGATGTCGGCGCCACGGCTGGCGTTGGAAGCCATTATTTCCAGCAGTTGCACAGACTGTCCGTCCGTGAGCTTATCCCGCAACAGGTGGATAGAGAGGGTGATGGGGGTCAGCACGTTGTTGAGATCGTGGGCAATCCCTCCCGCCAGGGTCCCCAGCGATTCCATTTTCTGGGATTGAATGAGCTGCCGCTGCAACTCTAGCTTCTCGGTCACGTCCCGCAGAATACCCTGGTAGTAAATGATCTCTCCGGCAGCGTCCCGGACGGCCGTGGCCGTTTCCATGACCGTAATCTGTGTGCCGTCGCGCTTCCTAATATTGAATTCGAGGTCCTTAACGTGGCCATCCCTGTCAATAAGGTCACGGTATCGCTGCCGCGCGGCGGGATCGACGTAAACATCTTGGACTAAATCGATTTTCAGCAGTTCGGCCTTGGAATCGTAGCCCAGCATTTCTATTCCGGCGGGATTCATGTCGATAAAACTGCCTGCCGGCGTGGAGATGAAGACCGCATCCTTGGATCGCTCGAACAGGGAGCGGAATTTTTCTTCCGCTTCCCGGCGTTCGGCCATCTCCTGCTGCAGGTCCTCATTGGCTTCGCTCAGCTGCTCGGTTCTCTTATCCACGCGGCTTTCGAGCTCCCGGTTAAGGATATCGACCTTGCCCTTTTCAGCCTCCAGGAAATGGGTCTGGATATAGTTGCGTCGGGCCATGCTCTCCATGGAATAGTTGGCGAACATGCCGATCATATTGCCCGTCAGGAAGAAGAAATTGTTGGTGATAACGGTCGTGAGGGGTGAATCGCTCAGAACTATGGCGGCAATCTCATAGGCGATGACAATCGACCAGCCGGTAATGGTGGCCCAAACGAATCTGATCTTGGATAGAGTGTAGCCAAAAATGATGACCAGAATGAGGCCCACATAGTAGATGCCGCTCTCTGAGGAGGGGGCAATGATGATCATGGCATTGATGCCCATGCCTGCCAGGAGAATGACCGATGCCGGCGCGACGTTGGCGAAGTTGATGAACTTCCTGGTGTAGGAAAACAGGAGTATCCCTATCGTGTAGGGCAGCACGATGGCGTAGCGGATGATTAAAAAACCGACGATGGACTCGGGGAACATGATAAAATCAAGTATGCCGAAGAGCCCGTAAAATAGAATCCCCAGCACCAGGGCGAGCCGAATCTGCAGGATGGACTTCCCAAACTGATCCCGGTGATAGTCCCTTTCAATATCCTCGCTAAACGAGAGCGTGAACAGGTTTATTCGGAAATCATCCTGTGAGTGCGTGGGGCGATCCATAATTATCGGGTGTCCGTAACGGCCTTAAGCTATCTTCTTGAGTACGACCAGAGTCATGTCGTCCAGTTGGTCCGCCTGGAACCGGTTCACCTCCGCAATGATCTTATCCAGCAGTTTTCTGATGGGCAGGTCCGCGTACTGGTTAAGGGCCTGCTCAAGGCGCAGCTGCCCGTACATCTCCCCCTTCGAATTCACCGCCTCAGTGATACCATCGGTGAATAGCAAGATCAAATCACCCTTGCGGATCTCCACATCGGTATCGCCGAGGTAGGGGCCGATATCATCAGCGATGCCGAGCCAGGTCCCCTTGTTGGAAATCACTTCCGTCTTGTTGGATGCGCCGCGATAGATAATGATATCCTGATGTTTTCCGGCCAGGGTAACCCGGTCCTTTCCAATGGCCATCACCATTAGCGTCATATAGTGGTCGGATCCCAGTCTGGAGATGTTCTGCCGTATGATGGTGTTAACCGATTCAATGACGGCCGAGGGCGTCGTATCCCCCAGGCTGTTGATCATGGAGGTAATGCTGGTCTCGGCCATCATCATCACCAGCCCCGCATCGACCCCGTGGCCGGAAACGTCGCCAATAGTGAGCCATTTCCGCCCCTGGGGTGCTTCGATCAGATCATAGTAATCGCCCCCGACCTCCCTGGCAGGCAGCATGACGGCGGCAAAATCATAGCCGTCAAGGCGACGGTTTTCCGGGAGGAGCGCCGTCTGTATGCGCTTGGCCAGCTCCATCTCACTCCAGAGGGCATCACGGGCCTTCTGCAGCTCCTTCATCAGGTAAAATTCCTTTTCTACCAGGCGGTAGCGGAGATGGTTGATAGCCGTGGCCATAATAGCCATGGAAGTGAGAAAGAACAGGTTGTTGGTTAGCACCGATGGGGAGTAGGGCTGACCGGCGAGGACGTTGAAAACGATATAGAGGCCGATGATAATGCTGCTGTTGACGGCGGTATAAATCGCTCTCCACGGCATGAGCAGGTTGCCCCCGACGATGACCACGTTCAGGCCGGCATAATAGCGGGAATCGAATCCGCCCAGGTCCACCGTCATCAGGACGATCATGCCCCCCACGTTCAGCGAGGCAATGAAGGCGTGCAAGAAGGAGTATTTTCCGCTTTTGAATCGCCGGATGATGATATACTGGGCGATCAGCAGGAGGGTGGAAGCGAGGCGGTAGCTGCCGAAGCGGGTGAGCAACTCCTTCGGCATGGTAAAGAAGTCGAGGATAAAAAAGAGCGGCACCAGGGTAAAAGCGATGCTGGTCATGGTTTGGAGCCACTCGTGGAGGATGCCGTTCAGGTAATCATCGAACTCCAGCACCTCGAAGCGGGCCAGCTCGTCTCGATTCACAAGGCGCCGGTCGCGCCAATCGGCGGAGCTTTCGGATGGGACGGCGGCCGGGCTGTTTACAGCCATGCGTGATTCCTGCGCCAGGTCAACAGTCCGCCGGTTGTTCTGATGATGAATATGTGCATACGGTTGGTCAGGACTCCACTTTGCTGCAGCCCGCAGAAACCGCGCTCGCCCCGTCACGGTTCACGGTTAGCCCTCAAGAACATCTGAATGTCCAATTCATCCAGGAGGACCGATTTCCGGGTGTCAGGGACGGCCCTCAGCAGGTCGAGAAAATCGTCCTCTGTCCGGTAAAATAGTGACCAGTCCCCCCAGTATTCCATGTACACCCGCTTGGGGTTCCAGACGTGGTAATTGCCGACAACCATCTCGGCGCCGGGTCTGAGCAGTTGGTAGAGGTTTTCCAGCAACGCTCTGGCCACCGGCGCAGTGAGGTAGTCGATCAGCCCCATGGAGTAGATGAAATCGTACTCGGGCCATTTATCGGCAAATTTCCGCCGGGACATCATGGTACGCACCGAAACCTGCAGGTAATTAACCTTTACGGGCGCCCCAAGCCGCTTTTCAATGCCGGCCACCTGTTCGGCAATTTCCTGAAACGCCAGGGGATCCTGGTCGAGGAGTGTAAACTCGTAGCTGGCGCAGTCTTCCGGCGTCTGCAGCAGCTTGTTTATCTCCCAGGCAGGCCCACAGGCCACCGAGAGCACCTTAAGCGGGTTCCCCGGTCCCCGGCGCCCCTTCTCCCGGGCCTCACTAAGTAACTCCACGATGGTTTTACAACGATTGCGAACCGCCTCGGCCGCGAGACTGTTGACGGGGTGGCGGTGCATCAGTTTCGCGAAAATGGTATCACCCAGGTCTTCCTGCCGGTAGATCATACACATCATTTCCGAGTCGCCGGAATAGCCGCGGGGCTTGAGGTTTGTCCTGCGCATCAATGCCGATTGAAGGATAAAAGGCCACACCTGGCGACGGAAGTAAAATCCGTGCCGGGCGTGGTCTTCCCGCGAATAATTACCAACGATATCTTCCAGCGCCTGCAATCTTTCATCGAAGAAGCGGAGGAAATCGGTTCCTTCATTGGCCAGAACCGCCTGTTGGACCGCTTCACGCACGAAAGCCGGTTCGTCATCACACTCCGCATCCATAGCATCGAATATGCCGCGGTAGACGTTCAGGCTGTAGGTCAGGTCCGCTGTGTAGTCCTTGAACTCCTGCCTGACCTGCCGCTGGTGTTCCAAGATAAGGGGAATGGTGGCGAAGCCGCTCTGCAGGACCGCCTTCCGGCGCTGAAAAAAGAGCTGCTGGTAGTCGTAGATATCGCGGGTGAACAGGAGGTGGCCGATTGCGGGGGTCTCCGCCTGCACGAACCGGCAGGGCCCCAAGCCTACCCGCTCGTCATTGAGCAGGATGGCCAGGTCCTCAAATTCGATGCCATCGGTAACCGACGCACCATTGGGGATGGTAACCTTAAGGGTAAACCGCGAGACATAGGTGGCCTCGACCGCAATCTCGGCCCCATTGCCAATGAGGTAAGCCGTGGTGGGATCGGGTCGGTCCACTATTGCTTGGATCCTTTCAGCGACACCTGGTCATCCTTAGTACTGAAAATGGTCAGGGCAGAGAATATCAGCTCCTGCCATTTGGATTCACTATCGTAAATCACGGTCATGCGGGCGGAACCCCGTTTGGCCCGTTCAAGCATCTTGATAAGAGGTGTGATGGTGGAAGAATTCATGAAATCGATGTTGCGGAAATCGAGCAACAGCCGTTTGTCCCGCTCGCCGCAACGTTTGATAAGCCGCATCAGCAAGGGGGTGATGAACTTCCCCGGTTCCCGCTCAATACTCTTGCCGCTCCACACAGCGGTGATAGCCTCATCGTCCTCGCTGACGCTGATGCTCAACAGGCTGTCGACGTACACTCTCGGTTTGGCCATACTCCCCTCCTCAAACGGGACTAAAGATTCCGGATTGCCGATACTGTCAGCAGGTCCTTATCGGTGACGAAAAAATCGAGGTCCACCCGCCCCTCGTAGATGATGCGCACGATGCCCAAACCACTCTCCCTGTCGTCAAGGGGCCTTTTCGATATTTCGCGCAACCTTTTCACGTAGGCCTCGAAGGGGTCCTGGAAACCGCGGACCCACTGGATCATTCTGTCCAAACTGTTCAGGTCCGGCAAGGCGCTGTCGCTGATTGGATTGGTCACCTCCACCGTAATCTGATCCCGGCCGACCTCCAGACGGACCGACACCTTATCCGAGCCCTCAGAGAAGCTGCCATACTTGATGCTGTTCTCCAACAGCTCGCTGAGCACCATCACCATAGACTGGTTGACCGATTCGGTCAGACCGTGCTGCTCTAGGAACCGGCTCGCCTCCAGCCTGATCTCCTCCAGCTTGTCCCACTCAGGAGTAAGCTCGATGTGCATTTTATCTATCATGAGTCGCCATTACAGGGATGCTTGCAGGCTGTATCGTCCCCCTCAGGTATCCGCTTTTTAGTGAACAGATATGGCCTGCCCCTTATGTGTTAAAAATCTAACACTACCCTCAGGTATTACCAAGAGTTAGTAAATAAGACAGCGGACAGGATCTTAGGATAGATCAGGGGACGCTTGGAGCTGCTTTGGTAGAGGTACTGAAGGATGGCAGCTAGACCAGTCCTTGGCCAGGCATCATTATTCTCTCATAATACCCAGCAGAAGAACGGCAGTTTCAAAAATTGGGCCAACAATGTGAGTCAGCCCATTCCAACGGACCCACCCCTCTGTCTTCCCTTTTCAGAGTCGGTTTTTTCATTGAAAAAGCACTTGGGCTGCACATGCACTGGACAGCTGGTCCAGCACGCCCTCGACAGGGGATTAGTTCGCGCATCCGCTCCGTATCCGGCTGGGTTACAATTTCAGGCCTGAAAGGTGGTCTCCCCTACCTCAGCAGCACAGATCATCACTATAATGATGAAGGAATTGCAGCTAAAAGCCAACTCCTCCAGGTTACACCTTTCCGGCTTGCAGCTTTTGCCAGACTGCCGTGAGAGGTGTGAGCCAGTGACAATTCTTGTGCAGTAATTCATGGACCAGATTCCGATCATGGATTTATTTTCCGTGCGCACGATTTACTGCCCTTATTGGGGCGTAAATTACGAAATCTTAGGTTATAGCGGTGGCCGGGGCCAGGAGGGCGTCGCAGGCTGGGAAACAGGTAGATTCAAGGGAGATAAAATGTTTATTCGACTGGTGCAATTTAATCTGGGACCGGGATATGAAGCTGCAGCCAAGGAACTGGCGGATGCCTTCTTGCCTAAGATCAGAGCGCAGGAGGGCTGCCAATCTGTAGTGATGATTATGGACAACGAGGTGGGCGACTATGGCCTGGTGATCCATTGGCAGAGCGAGGCTGAGGCGAACGCAGCGGCACAGGTTATCGGGCCACAGCTTATGCCTGCCATCGCGAAGATTGCCACCGCGGAGGCGTCCGTCCGGCTGTACGAGGTCTATACCGCTGGCGCGTAACGGCCTAATATTTTTTAGCCTGTGTGCATCTACCGGACTGGAAATCCAATGCTGGTGATCCGCCTCCATATCCAGTTCCGTACCCGGTAGAAATGAAGGTTGTTGACGGTTGTTTGCGGTCTTGGGGGTGTTCGTGCCGAATGAGAGATAGCCCCACCTGGGGCTATTTTCTCGTCAGGTGCCGCGGAGAGGACTCGAACCTCCACATCCCAATGGATACTGGATCTTAAATATAGTTCGTGCCCGTCGACAAACGAAAACCCGTATCCGGCAATTAGTGCAGTTGCTTGCGGAACTTTGCAGTTTTTATTCGCGGTTGCCAAGGCGATAGCCTTAACACCTATTTCGGCAGCAGCATCCGGATGGACTTGGTGAACTCAGGACTCCACTAGACAGGCCAATGAACTCCTAACTCAGAAACTGGTACAGATTTTGGGGGGCAGGTCAGTATCTGATATCGCTGCTGTTCAGCCTGCAAAAATCTTTTCGATTGCAGTAATCGTGAACTTCGTCATTTTACCTCGGATTGCAATTGAAAAATCTTCATCAATCCTTTTCCCGGATAGAGCGCGGCCAAAAGGTGAACCGTATGTTGCGATCGAGGAAAAAAGACCCAGCTCAAATTCGATCGGGCCTAATAGGAAATATTCTTCGACCTTTCCTGTGTCCTGTTCGCGGATTGTAACCTTATTACCAAAACCTACCTTGTCGTTTTCAATTTCACTATTCTCGATGATCTTGAATGGCGCATGGGACTGCATCATTTGTTTCTTATATATTAATAAACTCTGCGTCTCCTTGGCAGCGTGATATTCCGCATTTTCTTTAAGATCTCCTTGGCTAGCTGCATCTCTAATTTTTAATGTA
>SCKI01000017.1 GCA_004124295.1 Fidelibacterota bacterium | reverse complement strand
GTGGACCGAAGTGGTCCAGCTCACCGCCTCCGACGCCCGCGATTTTGATGCTTTCGGTAAGTCCGTAGCGATCAGCGGCGATGTGGTCATTGTGGGGACAAATGGGGGTCAAAATAAGAATCAGAGCGGGGCTGCCTATGTCTTTGAGAGCAGCGGCGGCATCTGGAGCGAAGTAGCCATACTGACCGCCTCTGATGCTGATGCCCAGACTTTTGATACCTTTGGCCGCGAAGTGGCCATCAGCGGGAATGTGGTGGTGGTGGGGGATTTCACTGAATCCCTCGACGGGACCCTTGCTGGGGCTGCCTATGTCTTTGAAAGCGTCGGCGGGATGTGGACCGAAGTGGCCAAGCTCACCGCCTCTGATGCCCAAACTGAAGCCTTTTTCGGTTCGGCTGTAGCCTTCAGGGGGAACGAGGTCGTCGTAGGGGCCGCAGGGCATGACGGCGGTGGCAGTGCCGCCGGGGCGGCCTATATATTTGAAAGCGTCGGCGGGGTGTGGACCGAAGTGGTCCAGCTCACCGCCTCCGATGCCCAGGGTGGAGACTATTTCGGCGAGTACGTTGCCGCTAGTGGCGGCGTGATCATCGTGGGGGTACCCGGTATAACCAGCGCCGGAGTTTTGACCGGGAAGGCCTATATTTTTCAGTAGGGTAGCGCAGGGGGCAGACAGTTCGACGCTTTTCCTGTCAAGCGCCTCCTGCGGGGTTAAATTGACGCTCCATGCTGAAGCCGTTAATCACTTCCGCCCTATCCATTGCGGTGCTGCTGGCCCCGTTATCGGTGTCCCTTGCCGATCTGCAGCCGCACTGCTTCGGGCATACCATTCCGCTCCAGTTGGCCTCCCATGACAGTACCGGAGACCTGCACGGTATCCATCACGAAGACTGTCGCTGGCTCAAAGGGGGCCGGACTTTGCTGGCCCTGGCGCAGTCTCCGCCCGGGGCCGTTCTGCTGGCGTTCTCCAGGGACCTGCCGCTGCATGGCGACCAGTCCTGCAGTAGCCCTGCCGTCACCGGCTGCTCCCCTCGCGCACCGCCCCTAGCCTGATTCCATCCGCCTGAAGACATCCCGGCCTGCGATAGGCGGGGCATCTCAACTTACCTGAATCAGGAGAAATTATCGTGCGCATGATGACGGTCATAACCGCCATAGCCTTGACAGCTACCCCCTTATTGCCCCAGACGGCCCAGACCCGTTACGTCAATCTCTCTTTCAGCGGCCTGTTCAGCGCCGGAGGGGCCACAGTCAGCGGCGCGGATTTGCTCGCACTGCAGAGTGGCGCCCACGATCCGCGGGTAACGGGCTTTACGGTGCAAAACCTGGAACTCTCCCTCACCGGGGCCATCGACCCGTTCCTTAACGGCGAAGTCCACCTTATCTTTCAAATCGACGCCGAGGGGGAGTCCCTGCTGGAGGTGGAAGAGGCGTTTCTGACCACCCGCAGCATGCCCCTGGGACTGCAGGTCCGGGCCGGGACCTTTTTCACCGGCTTCGGGCGGCTCAATCCCCAGCATCCGCATAGCTGGAGCTACGTGGACCAGCCCCTGGTCAATAACCGCTTCATGGGGGGCGACGGCCTACGGGGGCCCGGTGGGCGCATCTCCTGGCTCACGCCCCTGCCGTGGTACTCCGAACTGACCGGCGGCCTGCAGAATGCCAACGGTGAAACGGCGGTCAGCTTCCTGGGATCGCCCGAGGAGGAACTGTTCCTGGACCGCCCCCTGGTGGAGCGTGAAGCCGCCGGCCTGGCCGATCTTCTCAAAACAGTCACCTGGCTCAATGCCTTTGTTCCATCTGCCAACCTGGCCGTCAATGTCGGACTGTCGGGCCTGTTCGGCCCCAACCGGACCGGACCCGACGGCGCCACCACAATTCTGGGGGCCGATCTGTTCGCCAAGTGGCAGCCTCCGGCAACTGACCAGGGCTGGCCATTCGTGACGCTGCAATTCGAGGGCATGTGGCGGCAATATGACGCCTCGGCCAATGCAGAGGCCGGTCTGCCGGCGGCAACCCTGGAGGATGCCGGTTGGTACGGGCAGGTCCAGTGGGGTTTCAAGCGGGGCTGGATCGCGGGGCTGCGCCACGGCCAGGTTTATGCCAGCGGTGGACCGGCCGATGGAAGCGCTGACCGCAGCCGCTGGTCGGCCAACCTCAGTTACTACCCGTCCGAATTTTCAAAGGTCCGCCTGCAGACCAATCTTGATGATGGCGCCTTTCTGGACCGGGACAACATTTTCGGCATCTGGCTCCAGTTCGAATTCCTGATGGGCCAGCATGCCGGCCACAAATTTTAAGCCATATCGGAGGACTTATCCGTGAAACCTACTTATAAAATAATGCGCGGGAAGGCGACCCTGCTCGCTTTCCTGGCCCTGAGTTCACTCTCGGCCCGGGAACTGCGCGTGGTTACCACCACTACCGACTTGAAATCGATCACCGAAGCTGTTGGCGGCGCTTATGTATCGGTTAGCAGTATCAGCACCGGCAAGCAGGATCCCCACTTCATCGACGCGCGGCCGAGCTATATGATCATGCTGCGCCGGGCCGACCTGTTTATCCGCATCGGACTGGAGATGGAGCGGGGCTGGGAAAGCCTGGTGCTGGAAGGCTCCCGGAACCGGAAAATCCAGCTCGGCAATCCAGGCCACCTTGACGCGTCGGCCGGTATTGAACGCCTGGAAGTGCCCACCGGGCCTGTGGATCGTTCCCTGGGGGATGTCCACGCCATGGGGAATCCGCACTACTGGCTTGATCCCTACAACGGCCGCATCATCGCCCGGACCATTGCCGACCGGCTCGGCCAGCTCGATCCAGAGCACGCCGCCGAATTTGCCAGCAACGCAGCGCAGTTCACCCGGCGTATCGATGAGGCCATGTTCGGCAGCGGGGCCGTGGAAGAGATGTGGGCGGGGCAGTCCAACGGAGAGCGGGCCCCGGCCCAAGGGGGCTGGAGCGCCATCCTGGCACCCTACGCCGGCACGCAGGTGGTGACCTACCACCGCAGCTGGAGCTATTTTTTGCGGCGCTTCGGCCTGATTACCGTTGGGGAGCTGGAGGCCAAGCCGGGCATCGCCCCCAGTCCAGGCCACCTGCTGCGGCTCATCGACATGATGCAAACCAAGCAGGTGCCGTTGATCATCATGGCCTCGTTCAAGGGGAACAAGGCTCCCAGAATGGTGGCGGGAAAGACCGGGGCCAGAATCGTGAAGGTACCTTATTCCACAAACGGAAATGATGTAGCGGTTGATTATATCGCCATGTTGGATCAGATCGTCCGGCAGGTGGCCGCCGGCCTTAAACAGTAAGGAGCGCCTTATGGCCGATCTCATATTCTGGCCCCTGATAGCCGCCCTGGTGGTGAGTTCCATCCATGTCTACTTCGGTCTGCATGTGGTCACCCGGGGGGTTATTTTTGTCGATCTGGCGCTGGCCCAGGCAGCAGCGGTGGGCGCCACGGTGGCGTTCCTGTCAGGCCTGGATCCCGAAGGCATCGGCGCCTATGCCACGGCCCTGAGCTTCACCTTGCTGGGGGCCTGGCTGTTCACGGTGACCCGCAACATAAGGGGGCAAATTCCCCAGGAGGCCGTCATCGGCATCACCTATGCCGTGGGGGCGGCAGTCATGGTCCTGCTGCTCAGCAAGGCCCCGGAGGGGGCAGCGCACATCAACGAACTGCTGGTGGGCAGCATCCTGTTCGTCACCCCCGGTACTGTCGGCTACACCCTGGTGCTGTACCTCATCATCGGGGGCATCATGCACTTCTTCAGGGGTCCCATCTCCGAGGCCTCTGCGCACTATCACGATGTCGCTGCAGACGAATCGTGGCGCAAGTGGAATTTCCTTTTCTACGCGCTGTTTGGCTTTGTGGTCACCAGTTCCGTGCGGATCATCGGTATTCTGCTGGTATTCTCCTACCTGATCGTACCCGCGACGGCGGCCATGCTTTATGTCCAAACCTGGCGGGCGCGGCTGATCTTCGGCTGGATCATGGCCGTGACGGCCAGCCTGCTGGGTATCCTGGCATCCATTTGGCTCGACCTGCCAACCGGGGCCGCCATAGTGGTCACACTGGGCCTGCTGCTGGTCATTCTGGCGCTGCTGCGAATGGTCATCCGGAAAACCTAACAAGGAAGCGCCGGCAGCTCGGCGGCTGGTCTTACGGCGGTAACCTGTCGGCCTGGGCGGCCACGCGCCATACCAAACTGTTCAAGGCCGCCATCGTAGCGGCAGGCCTCACCAACTGGATATCCTTTACCGGGACCACCGATATTCCCTACGAGATGTCCCTGGTGCACTGGAACCAGTGCTGGTACGAAAATCCTGAACTGCACTGGCAGCGGTCACCGGGGGCCTACATCAACGATGCCCGGACGCCCACGCTGGTGGTCCGCGGCCTGGTCGATGCCAGGGTCCATCCGGAACAGAGCCTGCAGCTGTACCCGTTTCTGAAGATCAAAGGTGTGCCCACGAAGATGATCCTCTACCCCCGTGAGCCCCACGCCTTCAGGGAGCGGGCCCATCAGGAGAACTTCATCCACTGGACGGTAGACTGGTTCGATACCTTCCTGCAGTGGGACGATTAAGGCGGGAAAAAGGGGTCGAAAAGAAGCCCATTGCCTAGCATTACAAAGCCCCGGGTGATCGCCGGGGCTTTGCACGGTTGAAAGAGGCAAGATCAGTCTATCCGGGAACCCCCCTAATCGTCGTCGTCGTCATCCTCGTCCGGATCGTCGTCTTCGTCTGACTCCAGTATTCCATTGCCATCCTTGTCCTCGCCATAGTCGGCGGACTCCTCGATGTTTTCCTTGATGACATCGCGGATGGCGTCATTGTCACCGTCCGCGTCTTCGTCCAGCAGGATGGTGAAGGTTCCCGGAGGATCCTCAACCGTCATCAGGCTATTGAAATCAACGCCATCGCTATTGGTTTCCGGGTCCGTAAAATTGAACCACTTGGCAAGCCTGAAGGCGATAATGATTGCCGCCAGGGTTTGCTCCTGCACATCAAAACCGAGGGAGGTATCGGCCACCCCGGTGGCTGAGTCGATGGTGCTCAGCTCAAACTCCTCGCCGAAATCGAAACTCATGACGAAGGGCATACCGGTGACTTGGCCGCCGGCAGTCATGCCGCTGTAAGTCCCGCTAAGGTAGATGGAATTCCCGAACAGCGGATCGGCGGGATCCACCAGCTGGGTGCCATCGTCATCCTCCTCATCGCCTTCGATTTTGTCGATTTTCAATTCGATCTGTGTGTAATTGCCCGTATCAATGATCACAGTGTCCAGGGAGGGTGCGACCATATTGGTGATCAAATCGACAACGAAGGGGCCGGCGAACTCAATTTCCAACTCGTCTGCACCATCTTGTTCTTCCTCGGTCATCAGTTCGATATCCTTGAGGGCCACCCGGGCGTCGTGCAGCACAAGAGTACCGATATTGACGCCGTTGACATCGTTTACGGGCAGCACAATCGAATCGGCCAGCGCCTTGGCCACTGCTGCCGGCGCCGTGCCCTGGATCGCCAGGGATGCCAGTGATTTGCCCGCCGGAACATCGTCCCAGATGGTGGGGTCAGGTTGTGGGTCGGTGCTTTGATCGCAGGCGGCCAGAATGATGAGGGCGGTTGCCAAAGTTAATTTCTTCATATCGGTCTCCATCCAGTTGAAATACTATCATAAGTCATACGCTTTGTGCGGGTATCCCCCATACCGGGCTGATTATAAGCAGTCCAGGGCGTCAGCGGTTTGATAGGGATCACACCTGACGGCCCATAGGGATATTTAATATTATCAGATACGCCTCTAGAGGTTTCCGGGTGCAAAATGCAGCAGGAGAGCGGCACTGGCCGGTCTGCATCGCGGAATCGTATCCGGTTGGACAGCAGCCGGCAGCCCGGCGGCAGGCGAGCCAGGTCATCGAGAAGCGGTTCGCATAAATTGCCCCGGCCCGCCGGGCGGACGCAGTTATATCCTGCACAGCCGTTGACAAATGGTTTTATTTTCCGTATGCTCCCCGCACACCCGTAGGCGTACCGATAACTCTGAGCCCGCCCGTAATCTGAACCGGGGGACTCAGGGGGCAAATGGGGTTGGGAAAATGGCATTTCTTGACGGCAATCCGCGGAACCGGCCGTACATCTACATCATTGATGCGCTGTTGGCAGGCGTCCTGCTGCTGGCCGTTTACAGACTGCAGTACCGGGCCGAACTACCGGCACGATTGGCCGAGTCGCCTGCCGGCTTCATGATCGAGGCTCCGATACTGTCTCCGGCCGGGGCTGCTCTAGCCCCCGGCGATCTGCTGGTCTCCATCGAGGATTTCCCGGTGGGCAGCTACTACCAGCTGGAATTCATATCCAACCACTACCTCCCGGGTGATACGGTGCAAGTGGAGGTGCGCCGGTCCGGGGCGCTGGTAACGGCACCGGTGATAATGCATCGCGGATTCCCGCCTTCCACAGTCATGATCAGCATGGCTGTGGCGGCGCTCTATTTCTTCCTGGCCGTCTTTGTGCTGGTGCGCAGGCGGGGCAGTTTGGAAGCCCGGGTCTTTCACGGGCTGATGGTCACGGCCGCCATCATGTTGACAACATCCTGGGCCAGTCTCAAAATGAATCCGGGCTGGGTCGGGCTGATGATACAGATCCTGGATATGGCCGGGAACGCCTTTATCCCGGCCCTGGCCCTCCATTTCAGTTTCGTGTTTCCGCGCCGGAAATGGCCGTCCGGCAGTAACCTGATATGGGTACCCTACGGCATCGGTGGGGCCCTCTGGCTCTGGTTGGCGGTTACCTTCGTCCGGGCAGCCAATCCCCCGAACATGGCTGCCTTCAGGCTGTTCGAGGGGGCGTTTTTAATGACCCGCTGGCTGCTGGCCATTGCATTGATCGTGATGGTTGGTAATTTGATCCACTCCTTCGTCACCGCCCGGGAGGAGCAGGAACGCCGGAAGTTGCTGTGGATTGGTCTCGGCGCTGTTCTCGGCCCGCTGAGCTATGTGCTGCTGTGGGTCATTCCCCAGCTGGTCATCAGCCGCCCCCTCATCGGTGTCAACCTCAGTTTGATACTGCTGGGGGCCGTGCCCATCACATTTGCCATTGCCATCATCCGCCATCATGTCCTGGACATCTTCGTCCTGTTCAACCGCAGCACCGCTCTGACCATCCTGCTGGCCATCATGTTCGCTGTTTATGCCATGGTGGTCGGGTTGGTGGCAACCCTGGTGCAGCAGTTCACCGTCACTTCGTCGCTGCTTGCCTCAGCACTGGCTGCGGCGATAGTAATGGCCATTTTGGAACCGACCCGGCGCACCGTCATGGCCTTTGTGGACCGGACAATTTTCCGCACCGCCTACCACTATCGGGAGGCCCAGAAAAGGTTCACCGAGCGCCTCGCCGGCTGCGTAGATACCCGCCAGGTGGCTATGGTTATCACCGCCGAGCTGGACAATCTGCTGGCGCCCACGCGGGTGGCAGTATTTGGAGTGGTCCTTAACGACGGTTCAGTGCAACTGCTCGACCAACGCAACGCTGACCACCTCAGCGGACACCGGCTGCCTCTCGATTTGAAAAGCAGCCTGCCAGCCATTCGACAACCGCTGGCACTGGCGGAAAGCCTGGAGTATGATGCCGGGGCCGGGCAGCCACCGGAGGAGGCGTTTCGGCAAATGGGGGTGGCGCTGGCGGTGAGCATGCTGTCTGAGGAACGGCAGCGGCTGGGGATTATTCTGATAGGCGCAAAAAAATCTGGAGCCAAATTTACCCGGGCGGATGTGGACCTGTTGTCCGCCTTCGCCGGGCAGGCCGTCATAGCCATTGACAGAATCCTGCTGCACCAGCGCCTTGTACTGGAGCGGGCGGAGACCAGGCGGCTGGAGGATTTGAACAAAATCAAGTCCTACTTCGTATCCAGCGTTTCCCACGATCTGAAGACACCCCTGACCTCCATCCGGTTGTTTGCCGAGTTAATGGGGGGCGGCCATCTGGCGCCGGAGAAGATCGGCGAATACTGCCGGATCATCGAAGGCGAAAGCGACCGGCTTACGCGGCTCATCAATAACGTGCTCGATTTTGCCAAAATTGAGAAGGGCATCAAGGAATACAAATTCGCGGAGATCGAGCTGAACCGCCTGGTTGAACATGTGATGCACACCATGGCGTATCAATTTGAAATGAACGGTTTCACGGTGCAGCAGGAACTGGCCCAAGATGAGCTGGTGTTGCGCGCCGATGCGGATGCGGTAACGGAAGTTCTCGTGAACCTGCTGGCCAACTCCCTGAAATATGTTGCCGAAACAAAGCAGATCAGGGTAACCACTTACAGTAGGGACAGGCACGTTTGCGTGCAGGTTGCCGATAAGGGCATCGGCATACCGGCAGACCGCCAGGCCAACATTTTCGACCCGTTCTACAGGGCTGTGACTACCCCATCGGGCAGTCCCCCTGGCACAGGGCTGGGACTTTCGGTCGTTAAGCACGTCATGGAAGCCCACCGGGGCCATATCGACCTGGAGAGCGAGCCCGGTAAAGGCAGTGTCTTTGTGCTGAACTTTCCCGTCTTAGGAAGCGGATGATTCGCATTCTGATCATTGAAGACGATCCTGCCGTGTTACAGGGCTTGACCGAATCCCTGGAGGCGGAGCATTTCCAGATCGAGCAGGCCCGGGACGGCGTCGTGGGCAGTGAACTGGGCCGCGAGACCCGCTTCGACCTGATTATCCTCGATCTGCTGCTGCCCCGAAAAAACGGGGAGGAGGTTTGCCGGGAGCTGCGCGCAGCCGGGGTTGAAACCCCCATCCTGATCCTCAGCAGCAAGACGGAGGAGACGGATAAGGTCCTCGGTCTTGAACTCGGCGCGGACGATTACATGACGAAACCGTTCGGCATACGGGAGATGGTGGCCAGAATACGGGCGCTACTGCGGCGCCAGGGGACTTTATGCCCGGAAATCAACGAGTTCAGTTTCGGCGATATCGAGGTCGATTTTCGTAAGCAGGAACTGACCAGGCGGGGGGAACTTCAGAAGATTACCGCCAAGGAATTCGAGGTGCTCCACTACCTGATCGAGCATGAGGACAGGGTGGTCAGCCGCCAGCAGTTGCTTGAAGAGGTATGGGGCTATGCGAGATACCCCTCGACGCGGACTGTCGATAACTTTATACTTTCGTTGCGCAAGAAAATCGAAGACGATCCCGCCAACCCGAATCATATTCTAACCGTCCATACCGCCGGCTATAAATTCGTAAGCCGGGCGTCGTAGCCCGAAAGCAGCGCAGTGCGCCGCCGGGCCCCGGGCCGGAGGCGAATCAGCACCCTTTAGAAGGAAGTTTCACTTTGGCAGTCGTCCTCATCACCGGCACATCGAGCGGTATCGGCCTGCTGGCTGCGGCCCGGCTGGCTGCCGCTGGCCACGATGTTTATGCCAGCATGCGCAGCCTTGCAGGCAGTCATGATCTGGCGGCAGAGCTCGAGCGCCGGAAGACGGTAGCCCATCTGGTGCAGCTCGATGTCACCGATGTGGATTCCATTGCCCGGGTGCTGGCCTCCATCGAAAAGGAGGCCGGGCGCCTCGACGTGCTGATCAACAATGCCGGTTATGGCCTGGGCGGATTTTTCGAGGACTTGTCAGCGGCGGAAATTCAGGCCCAGTTCGACACCAACTTCTTCGGCCTCCAGGCAGTGACCCGGGCCGCCCTGCCGTTGATGCGCCAGTCAGCAGCCGGCGGCAGTTGGGGGCGGATTGTCAATATATCCAGTGTCCAGGGCCGGATTGCCGTGCCGGGCCTGGGGGCCTATACGGCCTCAAAGTTTGCCCTGGAGGGGTTCAGTGAGGGGCTGTATTACGAGTTGCAGCCGTTTCATATCCATGTGGTCCTGATCGAGCCGGGGAGCTACCGTACAAAGATATTCACCGAGAATGCCCGTGTGGCCAGCCGGGCCGCAAATCCGCATAGTCCTTACGCGGAATATGCGCGCTGGTTAAGGGCCCGGATGGACAAGCTGCTGGAAACGTCGGACCTGATGGGGGATGCTGAGGACGTGGCCCGGGTTATTGAAATTGTGCTGCAGAAAGCCCGGCCGGATCTGCGCTACGTGGTGGGCCGCCGGGCCCGGCAAATGTTGCGCTTACGGAAACTGCTGCCGGGCAGGCTGTTTCATCGGATGGTTCTGCGGCGCGTCTCGGCGCCCTAGCAGAGCTATTTACCTTTCCGCAGAATCACCCGCCCATTGACGGTTTCGATGCGGACCATATGCTTCCCGCCGCCGAAGACCCCTTTACCGTAAATATAACGGCGGTTCTTGCCCCAGCGGTCCCGGCCCTCGTCCGATTCCTCGATCGTCAGATCAAAGTCGCTTTCGATGAAGACCCGGTCGGATCCCCGGCGGGAGTAGGCGATAGTGATGTCCACCGTCATCGACAGGTTCTCCGGGACAATGAGGAGCACATCGCCGCCCTTTGAAATCAGTTCCACGCGGCGGTCCTTTTTGGTCACATCGCCCACCATCCTGATCTCTATATCGCCCCCCATGGTGGTGGCCCGGACGCCCCCATCAAGGCGCTTGATTTCGATATCGCCACCCATGGTGCGGGCGCTGATATAAGCCGCTGCGGAGAGGATATGGATATCGCCGCCCATGGTTTTCATTTCGCCACCGAAGGGCGCGTCATCCACACGGATATCGCCGCCCATGGTGCTGATGCGGATCGGATCGCTGGCCTTGGCCGTGTTCTCGCCTGAATAGCGCACGTCGCCCCCCATGGTGGAGCCCTTCACCGCGCCACTGACGTTGGTCAGTTCCACATCACCGCCCATGGTGTGTACGCGGCCGTCAAGGCGGGAATCGCGGATGGTGATATCGCCGCCCATCGTGCCCAGGTCAATATCACCCCGCAAATCTTCAAGATCGAGATCACCGCCCATGGTCTGGCCTTCGAAATCACCCTCTACGCCCCGGATGAAAAGATCGCCGCCATGAGACTCCAGCTCCACATCAAACTTGTCGGGGATACTGATGGTAAAGTCGACGTCCGGATTATTCCTGCCCCAACCCATATCCCCCCAGCGGAAGGGAGTCGAGGTCATGATTTTGACGCCATAGGATGTTTTGACCACTTCCACGTCCACGTCGTCCTGGCTGCCCCATTCGGGGCGGGCGATGACTTTAACCTCGTTCCTTTTCCAGCCCACGATGGTAATATTCCCGCCCGTCTCCAGGTCAACGCGGAGTTTCTGCTTCGGCTTGACTTTGAACAGCCACTCGCCGCCATCGTCTGATTGCTGCGCAATAAGGGCCGGTGAAGTGACCATCAGGGCCATGAGAATCAATCCCAGAGGCCGTTTTTTTAACCGTCGCATCGGTTCCTCCTTTGCCGGTTTAAATGCCGGTTCAAAATAATCTCCACTGCATTGGCTACCTATCTGACCTGATAGCGAGGAATTTGGTTGTCAGGCCCTGATAATAACTCATTATTCCGCTGGCCGACAACCTATTGATGCCGGAGGCCGGCAAATCGAGTTTATGCTGATGGCTCTTGCCCAGTCGGCAGCAGCAGTGGCAGGTGGCGGAATCAGTTGGCAGTGGCAGTAGCAGGTGGCAGTGGGTGGCGCCCGCCGCCAATCTGGCAGATCCTGGGCACCAGGTTATGAGCATTGCCCGGCCGTCCCGGGCTTTTTTAATGCCGGGCCACCTGTTGTCATTCCGAGTCCGTCAAGCGCCAGATGAGCCTACCCTTCTCGCCGCCACAAATGACAGTAATTACATACAGCATAGTTACATTTCCTTGCATTTATGCGCATATTATCGTACCATCAGCCGTTCAGAGGGAACACCATGAGTAGAAGATTTTCAACTGTTTTTACGTTCAGGCTGGCGGCAGTGGCTCAGGGTGATGCCAGCATTCAGGATCAAACCTGGACCAATGTGGGCCCCTTTGGAGGAATAATTACGGCATTAGCCACACATCCGGCGAGGAGGCAAATCAAAGCTAGATTAACCATCGTCTTAACTATCCTCTTCGCAAGCATTTTTACAGCCTGTCAAGAGCCAAAATCTTCAAGCAATTCTTCATATGAGTGGAGCCTGCTCGGCCTCGAAGAAGAAAGCATCAACGCCATAGCTGTGGACCCTTCCGATGACAGGACCATTTATGCGGGTAGCACGATCAATTACGATGCAAATAAATTCGGTGGGCTCTTTAAGAGTATTGATGGCGGCTCGAGTTGGGACACCCTTATGAGCGGCACAATTATCAGGGATATTGATATCCACCCGGCCAACCCACAGATCATCTATGTACTTGGCGGTGGTGCGCTAGTCAGCAAGACGACCGATGGCGGGCGGACCTGGGTGGCTGCCGACTCAGGGTTGGTTTTGGGTTTGTACGGTGTGCCAGGCATATTGGCTATTGACCCCCTTAACCCTGAAACCCTCTATATGGGAAGTAATGACTTTGGTGTTGCATATCTATATAAAAGTTCAGATGGAGGTCTTAATTGGAAAAGGATTGGACAAAGTGATATAGTATATGGTGGGGTGACGGCCCTGGCCATTGACCCGGACAATTCAGATATACTTTATGTTGGGACTGAGGGGGTTGGGGCAATTCTCAAAAGCACGGACGGGGGCACGAGCTGGGACAGACTTGATTTCCCCGAGGTGGGGATTGTAAATGACTTGCTCGTTCATCCTGCTCATCCGGAAATCGTTTACGCTGGGACATGGCGGTATGGCTTTTATTATAGCACAAACGGTGGAACCACTTGGGAGAATGCGAATACCGGGTTACCTGACACCGTTGGTGTCCGTAGGGTTCAGCTGTCTGATGCTGGCATTTATATTGCTGCTAATGACATGAGCAAAGGAGCGGCTTATCTACGCAGTCAAGATGGGCGCTGGACAATGGTAGGCGCTCAAACGTTTGTGAGAATAAATACAATAGCTGTTTCCAGGAGAGGCACGGTCTATGCAGGTGCTTTGGGAATTTATGTGCTTTCGGATTAGATAAGTCATGCAAACGACCCTTAAATCAGGAATCATTTCGCCGTTTTACAACCAGCAACCGTAACTCCAGAAAGGACATCGTTATGGGGTGCAGAACAACCAGCTCCAAGAGAATGTTGTTTACTTTGTTCACGTTGGTGTCACTATCCTGGGCATCTCTATCCGCCCAGGAAACGATCAGCGGCAAACTGGTAAGAACAGGCATATGGGAAGGCCGGCAAATCGAATATCTGGAAGGTGAAATTGCTATCATCCTTAACCCGGGTGTAGTTCAAGCTGATGTGCTGCCCCTTCTCCAGAGCCACGGCGCAACCATCAAAAGAGACTTTGACAAGCTCCGTTGGGGACTGATCGAACTGCCGGAGGCCGTAGATGTGTTGTCCCTGGCTGCGACGTTGAAACGGAATCCTTTGATAGAAGTTGCGGAGCCCAATATGGTGGTTAGAGCTGGTTTCGACCCTAATGATCCTTACTACCAAGGGACGTCTCCGGCGACTTATTCTCATCAATGGGGATTGAATAACACTGGACAAAATCCTCCGGGCGGAACATCGGATGCTGATATTGATGCACCAGAGGTGTGGAACATCACCATGGGAAGTTCTTCAGTTATCATCGCCATTCTGGACTCAGGAATTCCGCTCGTAAATGGCAATCTTTCCCATCCCGATCTGGATGATCCCAGTAAGTTCATCCTGGGCCCGGATTATGTCGATAAACCTGCTGATGGAGTCAGAGATGACCGTGGCCACGGTACACATGTGACTGGCATTGCCGCTGCTGAAACAAACAACGGCACGGGCATCGCCGGCGTATGTGGAAATTGCAGAGTGATGGTGATCCAGGTCTTTAATGCTCTTGGTCTCGGATCGCACGAAGCGTTCCGTGATGGAGTGATATATGCAGTGGATAATGGGGCAGATGTCATTAATTACAGTGGCGGTGGAACTCCCTCAGCAACTAAAGAGCAGGCGGTCCAATATGCTAACCAGCGTTTTGTCCCAATAGTGGCATCAACCGGTAACACTAATCCCAGCGGTGGGCCCGTTATATGGCCAGCCGCTTACTCTGCATCCTATTCAAACGTAATTGCTGTCGGAGCAACAGACCATAAAGATGTTAGATCGTCATATTCAAACTATGGCCTGGAGCTGACTGTAGTCGCTCCAGGTGGCTATGGCTCTACGAGGAATGCAGACGATATCTATTCAACGACGCCAAATTATGATTTTACCCTTCAGGGGAGTGGTACTCCCCTGAATTACGGCTACTTGGCTGGCACTTCCATGGCCGCTCCCCATGTTGCGGGAGTGGCTGGCTTGATACTTTCGGCGAACCCATGTAAGACACCTGCCGAAATTCGAAATATTATTGAGAATACGGCAGATAAAGTCCCTGGCATGGGAGGGAATAATTTCACGATTTACTATGGTTATGGCAGACTGAATGCTTTTGAAGCAGTCAATAGCCTAGACCCACCCGCCGCTCCCACAGGGCTGATCATAGCCTAATGACGGCGGGTGGCTCGGTAATAACCCAATCCTTTCCTGGGATCCAGTTTGCAACGCCACATCTTACAAAGTCTATCGCCGATTTCAGGCCGGGAGTTGGCAGAATATTGCCACAACAAGCGACAACCTGTACATTGACTACGGGGCCTGGCTCGACCCCATGGGTTGGGACTGGCTGGAGTACTACGTGACCGCCGTTAACCCCCTTGGCGAATCGGGTCCTTCCAATACGGCGAGCGCCACCGGTTATCTCCTAAAAGCGATGCCTGCCATCCCCCCCACCTACTCCCTCTCGCCCAACTTCCCCAACCCGTTCAACCCGGTCACCACCCTCCGCTTCGGTCTGCCGGAGCATGCCGATGTCACCCTGGTCGTCTACGACCTGGTGGGTCGAGAGGTGATTCGGCTGGCAGACGGCCCCATGGAGCCGGCTTACCATCAGGTGGTCTGGGACAGCCGGGACAGCGCCGGACGGCCGGTGCCGACGGGGGTCTACATTTACCGCATCATCGCCACTGGCCTCGACAGCGGGGAGCGCTTCACCCAGACCCGCAAGATGGTTTTACTCAAGTAAAATCATCCTGAGGCTCTCGAAGGATGGTACTGCTGAAATAGGTCACAAATTAAAATCCTAAGCCCAATAAGCCCCAGGAACCGTCCTGGGGCTTATTGCTGTGTCGTCAATACGATGGTCTGATTGGCTCCAAATCCCCTGGGGCGGAATACTAGTGAGATTACCATGCCACACTGTGGCTTCATTTGACCCACCGCGCCCAGGTTGGCCTTAGCTTCGGCCATGCGAATAGCGATCACCGGGGCCAGCGGCTTCATAGGGACTGCCCTCGCTGCCAGTCTGGCCGATCATGGGCACCAGGTCGTGACCATCGGCCGGCCCTCCCGGAGCCGCCAACCGGACGTGCCCTGGGATCCCGCCACAGGGGAGTTGCCCGGGCCGGCCTTGGAGGGGCTCGCTGCGGTCGTCCATCTGGCCGGCGAAAGTTTGAGCAGCGGCCGCTGGACCACGCGCAAAAAACAGCGCATCCTGGAGAGCCGCGTTCAGGGGACCCGTTTGCTGACCGAGACATTGGCCAATCTGGACAACCCGCCGCGACTGCTCATATGCGCTTCGGCCGTGGGTTACTATGGGGACCGCGGGGACGAGATGCTGGATGAGCAGAGTGCTGCCGGCGAAGGTTTCCTGGCCGAGGTCTGCCAGGCTTGGGAAGCGGCGGCCGATCCGGCCCGGCAGGCCGGTATCCGCACCCTGCATATCCGTAGCGGTGTCGTGTTGGGGCGCGGGGGCGCCCTGCCGCTGATGGCATTGCCTTTCAGGCTGTTTATTGGCGGGCGCATTGGCAATGGCCGGCAGATGATGCCCTGGATCGCCCTGACCGACCTGGTGGACGCGCTGCGGCACCTTCTCGGTGACGGCAAACTCGACGGGCCGCTGAACCTCGTCGCACCCCAGCAGGTGACGAACCGGGAGTGGACCCGAACGCTGGGGCGGGTCCTCAAACGGCCGACGCTGTTCCCTCTGCCGGCCATCGCTGCCAAACTGCTGCTGGGGGAAATGGCCGGCGAACTGCTGCTGGCTTCGGCGCGGGTAACGCCGGACAAACTGATTGCCGGCGGGTATCATTTCACCTACCCCGATCTGGAACCGGCCCTGCGCTCCATCCTCACCTGAGCGCGGCCAGCCTGTCCAGGGTTACCCCACCTGCAAACTCCCGGGGCTAAATTTCACCCGGAGCATGCCACGTGAGCCCTGAAACCTGGACACCCCTGCCGTCAGAGACCTTCGATATCCCGGTTCATGAAATTCGCCGGGGCTACCGGAGCGATGTCTATTTCTGGCGCAGTAAAGTGGCCCTGGAAAATTCCCAAAACCATGTGGCGGCCATGAGCCAGGTGTTTCAGCGCGACGACTCGGTGCTCTGCGGCGTCGACGAATCGCTGGCCACCCTCAAGCTTGGCTCGGGCTACTACACCGACCGGGATGGGGCCTACAAGCTGTTCGACCAGTTGATGCTGCTGAAGAAAAAGATTCGTTTCCTTTACTTCCAGTCCCGGTCCGATATGCTGGCGGCCCAGAAGGAGCGCCTGGATATCGAACACCAGTTGGACCGTCTGTGGCAGTCCACCGCCGACGAAATCAGCGTGCACACGCTCCGCGACGGCGATGATATCGGTCCCTGGGAAACGGTAATGACCATTGCCGGCCCCCTGTACCAGTTCATCCATCTCGAAACCCTGTTTCTGGGCATCCTGGCCCGGCGCACCCGTATCGCCACTTCTGTCCGCCGGGTGGTTGAGGCCGCCGGGGGCAAGCCGATCCTCTACTTCCCGGCCCGTTTTGACCACTGGCACATGCAGGGTGGCGATGGCTACGCTGCCCGCATCGGCGGCGCCCAGACCGTATCCACAGACGCCCAGGGGGAGTGGTGGGGCGCAGTGGGCGCCGGAACCATACCCCACGCCCTTATCGCCGCCTGCCGGGGGGACACGGTCAGCGCCGTGCAGTTGTTCTCGGAAAATTATCCCGACACCAACCTGATCGCCCTGGTCGATTTTGACAATGACAGCATTGGGACTTCGCTGGCGGTGGCCGAGCACCTCGGGGAGCGGCTATGGGGTGTCCGGCTGGATACTTCCGGCACGTTGGTGGACAAATCGCTCCAGGACCAACTGGGCGACTTTCCCCCCACCGGTGTCAACCCGCACTTGGTCCGGAATGTGCGCGAGGCCCTGGACAGCGCCGGCCACGGCCACGTAAAGATCATCGTCTCGGGCGGCTTTGATGCCCAGCGCATTGCCGCGTTTGAAGAGCAGGGTGTGCCGGTGGACATTTACGGCGTGGGTTCATCGCTGATGGGCGGCGCCCGGGACTTTACGGCCGACATTGTCCAGGTTGACGGGCAGCCGGTGGCCAAGGTGGGCCGTAGCCTGCAACCCAATGACCGTCTGGTCCATATTCCCCTATAGGCGTTCCGCTGCCGGGAGAACCGATGTCCGATACGGCCCTCATCATCGTCGATCTGCAGAATGATTTCTGCCCGGGCGGTACCCTGGCCGTCCCGGAAGGGGATGCCATCGTTCCGCTGGTCAACCGGCTCATGGCCAGCTTCACCGCGGCGGGGGGCCCCATCTATGCCACCCGGGACTGGCATCCGGCCGGGCACATCAGTTTTCAGGCCCAGGGCGGTCCCTGGCCACCGCATTGCGTGCAGGATACCGACGGCGCCCGCTTCCATCCCGGCCTGGCGCTCCCGGACGATGTGGTCATCATCACCAAAGGGACCCGGACCGATAAGGATGCCTACTCAGGCTTCGACGAGACCCCCCTGGCGGGGTGGCTGGCGGCTGCGGGCATCGGCAAGATCATCGTCTGTGGACTGGCCACCGATTACTGCGTTCGGGCCACCGCCCTGGACGGCCTGGCCGCAGGACTGGAAGTCACCGTTCTGACCGATGCTGTGCGGGGGGTCGAGGTCAATCCGGGGGATTCTGCGGCGGCCTTAACGGAAATCGAAAGGGCCGGCGTGCGCTTGGCCGAATCGGCGTCTGTGGACCAACTGCCGCCCACCGGCTGACCGGTCCCAGGCCGGTAGGGGCGTACCGGCAGCTGCGGCGGGTCCCGGCGGATGTTGCCCGGCAAGTTTCGGGCCCGTACCTTAATCAGCAGTCAGCCATCAGCCGTCGCGACGAGTCGTCAGCGATGAAGAGTCGGCATTCAGCGCGCCAGGGAATCCAAAAGCTCCTCGAATATATCTTAAGAATGTATGGACGATTTCTCAGTTGCCCACCGTCTAACTTGTTGAGCGTGATGTGGACAACCTAAACCAGGACGAACTGTTAGAGGCGTGTCAAAAAGGTAGCGAAAGTGCATTTAGACAACTATTTGAACAATATCATCGGCAGGTTTTACACCTCGCCTTTCGATTCAGCGGGAATATTCAGGAGGCGGAGGATATCGCCCAGGAGGTGTTTCTCAAGGTCTTTAAAGAAATTGCCAATTTTCAGGGGACCTCCAGCTTTTATACCTGGCTCTATCGCATCACCGTAAATGTTTGTCTGGATAAAAACCGGCAACGCCAGCGACGGGAGAAATACCACGCGAAGGTAAATTTGGAAATACATGGGCACGGAGTTGGCGAAGTCGCTTTGGACCAGGGAAGCAATGCCTTAGAGAAACAGGTTTGGCATACGGAGCTTCAGCAAATGTTACAAGCAGCGTTAAATCAAATAAAGCCAAAATTACGGGTGGTGATTGTTTTGAAGCATATTCAGGGGTTGTCCCTTAAGGAAGTGGCGCAAATATTAGGATGCGCTGAGGGTACCGTTAGTTCACGGCTCAATCGAGGCCGAATGCAGCTCAGACGCACTCTGTCACGAATGGGCATTGATGAAACCTATTTTCAGGGCGCTTAACATGTGGCATTTCAGGATAAGAAAATATTTTTCCGCCTATCTGGACGGCGAATTGGATGAAGTCAACAGTCGAAAGATAGAAGATCATCTCCGAAGTTGTGCCGCTTGCCGGAGAGAATTAGAGCACATTCGCGAGGGCAAGGAATGGGTTTCGCACTTAGAGGTTCCCGAATGGGCGGCGACTGAACGCTTATGGGAAAGTATGCGCAGCCAACTTTTTGCGGCACCTCAGGAGTCAACTCAGCCAGGCTTTGGCCGGAGAGCAGCCGAGTCCGTCCGTCGAAGTCGTCCTATTTCTTTGCTCACACGTCCAGCTTTTGCCTCGCTGGCGCTGGCACTTCTGCTCGTGGCTAATATTCTGGTCACCCTTCAGACGGACCAACCGCAATACCAACTGGCCGCCTATGATTGGATGTCCAACTACGTATTCGATTACGGCCTGTACCTTGGGGCTTTATCTGAAGGCCGGCCGCCCACGGCCTTTGAGAAGCGGTACGAGAGCCAACCTACAAGCTACGCGGCTGCCAGGGACGCGCTACCTTTCCGCTTAGCATCTTTTTCTCATCGCGCGGAGGAAGCGGAGGAATACGAGTTGACAGACGTACGGCTATTGAGAAACGCCTGTTGCCATTCGGTGCAATGTACCATACGCAAGGATTCCCAACTCGTGGTGATCTTCCAGCAGCCCAAGGAACATCCCTTTGCCTTTGGTGATTATCCGCTGGAGAGAACCTACATCGCAGGCCGTTGGTATCATAAAGCGGTGGCCGGCTCCTATCAAGCCATTAGCTGGGTAGGAAGCGAGAGCAAGTTTGTCGCCATAGGTGAATCAATTGAAGGGCAGATGGCGGCGATTATCAATGCGGTCGGTCAATAATCATCGGATACGATGTGGGGCAAAATGGCCCCGGCTGAAGAGGCAACAATCCACGGATGAAAGGAGGTGAAACACGAATGAAAAAGCGAATCATCACGCTGGTGACGCTGGCTTTTCTCACTCTGGGAAGTTTTGGTTATTCCATGAGTGGCAATACCAGCGTCAACGAGTATGGCCTATGCGGCTCCGGCAGTTGTTGCGGCCAATGTCAAATGTGATAAAGTAACGGATCCGACGAAAGGGTTCCGTTATTGTCATAACCGGGGAGCGGGTGAGTAGAATCTCCCGCTCCCCGGCATAATTATGCAGCATTGTGTAGTGAGGGTGAAGCATGCGATTCACGCGGTTTATCAAAAGATACTGGTTCCATACCGGGGCGTTGACCTTGGGCTTTATTTTGGTCGCCAACCTTACGGGTGGCTTTACCCGGCTGGACCTGTTTATGAAAGGGTTAAAGGACCATAGTGTTGTAACGGATGTTGAACAATGGCAGAGCTGGCTTAATCGAAACAGTGACTTTTTTGAGCCCTTGGCACAGGGCGCGAAGGTTGGCGTCACTCAAGACCTGGAAAGCGCCTATGGCGTGATCTGGACGAAAACCGCCGCTGGTTTCAGCGTAGAGCGGACGAATCGGCTCCAAAAAGACGGCCCCGGCATCATCCTTGTTTTCGATGACCAGGTGGCTACGGAGCTCCGGGCGAAGAAGAATCCAGATGAAGCCATCAGCTTTCTGCGCAACCGTTCGCAAGCTGGAAAGGTTCAGGCGTACTATATAAAGAATGCAGATAAGTTGGGCGAAGAGGGCTTTTTGACATTTTTGCAATCCATTGGATTGCGGCCGTCTTAAGGTGAAGAATCGGAATGGGTGCGGCCTGATTGGGGCCGGATATGCCGGCGCCGGCCCAGCGGGTGAGACAAACTGATCCGGGAAATCCAAGACTTTATTTTAAGTGAAAATGAAATGGAAGATTTTCGAGGCGCCCGTCGTCTAAACATGTAGAACGAGGGCCAGTGATGCGCGCTGTATGGATTCTGCAGATGTCCGCATGGCCCGGCAAACAAAACCCAGGCCGTGAAGCACGGTGCTGGAAATCGGGAGATACTGGCGGTCAAATAAAACGGGCCACCATAAAATCAAGATTTGATGCCGCCCCGTCGAGAGCGGCTGAACCGAACGAAGGAAGGAGACACGGATGACACACGTTTCATCAATCACGAGGGCACTGGGCCTGTTGGCTGTAGGGCTAATGTTCGTAGGCACCGCTCAGGCTCAGACTCGGGAATCAAAGGATGCGGTCCTGGCCTCTAGCGAGGCCAATACCGAAATCTGCATTTATAACATCTCTGGGAAGGACAATATGGTAGGGATGACCTGCGCCGGCTGCACTGGCCGGGTAGAGACGGCCCTGCTGGGTGTTGAGGGGGTCATTTCGGTGGAGTCTGTCGATCTCGGGATGGGGACGGCCACAGTCACAATCGCCAAAGATTCCCAGGCGCGGGATCTGATCCCCGCCGCCATCGCGGAAGTCAACTTCGTGGCAACTCTTGTTGAGGAAGCCGAGGATGTGGAGAAAGCCACCGGCTACTAAATGATCCAATAGTGTGGGCTCCGGTCCCGATTGCGGTCGCTCTTCAAGACCGGGAGCTGGTCTCCCGGCGCAATCGGGCGGCCCGATAAACGCCCCCTCCCAGGGACAATCGGTATTCTGGGAGGGGTCAGGATTGGGTAGTCCCAGCGGGATTATAACAGGGGCCAGAAAAAGACGGGAGGACACAGCAGATATGTGGAAAACTAACCGGGCGGGCGCTCTGTTGTTCGCCCTGCTCATCAGTGTCGCCGGCATAGGGCAGGCCCAAAACCCGGGTCCGAGGTCCGGGGCCGTCATCTGGCTCAAGGGTATGTCCGTGCGGGTCTTCTGGGTCCAGCAGGTTCGGGAAGGTCTATATTCGGGGACGAGCAGCATCGACGATCCCGCAAATCAAAGGCTTGTCCAACACCGGTTTCCGATACAATTCGCCTACAGCCCATACCCCGATTTTCAGCTGTTTGCTTCGCTTCCCCTGAAATACACCGCCCGCAGCATCCTCGAAGATGGCGTAAATCGGACCCAGGATACCTTTGGTCGGGGCGATCTGTTACTATTGGCCCGCTATCGCGTGTACCGGAAGGACTATCGCGGGGGCACGACCCAGTTTACCATCTCTATTGGGCCGGAGATTCCTGTCGGCGCGACACAGATCAAGGACGGGAGCGGGTCTCGATATGCGCCCGCGCTCCAGCCCGGCACCGGTTCCTGGAACTGGCTGGCGGCCGTAGGGGGTGCTTTCCCCAAAAGAAGGGTGGGCAGAGGGGCCAGCGTGCTGGCCAAGTGGTATGGGGAGAACGGTGATGGCCTGCGCCGGTCCCCCTGGGTAGAGCTGAATGCCGGGGCCAACTACCGGCTAATTCAGAAAAAATATCCAGGGCCTATGTTCGTCATCGGTGGGGGCCTGAATTATATCGTGTCCGGAGCCGCCTACCGGAATGGAGAACGGCTGCCAAATAGTGGGGGCCAGCGGCTCTCACTCGTGGCCCCGGGTGGTTTTTGGCAGCCTTTTGTGTGGCTGGGACTGCAATATCGGGTATTCTGGCCCATTTTCCAGGACCTGAACGGGGAACAGCTGGGGGTCAAGGGGCCCGTGCTGGCGCTGTGGCTGCATTGGCAGCACGCCTTTTAGTGAATACTTAACAATTTGAATGGAGGATCGGAGAATGAACCTGCAGAAATCCATCAGACGCTTACTGGCTGTGCTGATGTTGTCGATGCCCATAGCCGCGACTGGACAGCTCAAGGAAGTGGTCATTGGCGTCTACGGCATGACCTGAAACCTGTGTGCGCTCGGTCTTGAAACGAGCCTCAAACGCCTGGTAGGCGTTAAGGAAATCAGTGTGGATGTGTTGGAAGGCAGGGTGGAGATCCCTGGCGGTGACTTTGAGTTGGACGTCCCCCAACTTGTAAAGGTGGTGCGGGACAATGGCTTTACGGTCGGCAGTCTGCAGATAAATGCGACGGGAATACTGGAAAGGACGAACACGGGGTATGCCTTCATGTTGCAGGAATCGAATGCCCGCTACCTGCTGAATCAGAATGCAGTTCTCGACCAACTTCTCGCGCAGTCCCAGGATGCGGAGACGCCCTTCAATATTTTCGGCACAGTGGTCATTCCGCCGCCCAAGGGTGAGCCTGTCCCGGACGAACCGGTGGGTTCTCTTACCCTTGAGAAATTCGTAGCCGTACAGTGATCGCCATACGGAGCGAGCTGTGATAAAAACCGGTATCTATATGGTTTTGGGTCTGTTGGCTGTGGGCTTGTTGCCAGCAGCTGCGGACGACGAACCGGACGGTTTCGTGGAAGCCTTCCCGCTGCCGGACATCTCCCTGGTTAATCTGAACGGAGAAATGGTGTCTCTGCGCTCACTGGCCGGCAAGGTTACGATTGTTGACTTCTGGGCCACGTGGTGCATCCCCTGTCTCGCGGAAATGCCCCATTTTGAAACCTTGTACAAAGAGTATTCCGACAGGGGCTTCCAGATGGTGAGCCTAAGTACCGATCAGGATCCTGAATTCGTAACCGGTTTTATGGAAAAGAAAGGCCTTAACGTAAGTTTCCCTATCTTGATGGCTGACACTGAAGTCGAGCGGGCATTCGGGGGGATAAATGCGCTTCCCGTTACTTTTGTTCTGGACAGTTCTCAAACCGTCGTGCGGAAGTATATCGGTTTTCGTTATCGGGAAACGTTTGAATCTGACATCCGCATGCTGTTGGGGTTACCTCAACGCATTAACGCTGGGGAGGCTGATGGGAGCCGGACCCGAAAAGTTCTGGAAGTGATGATCGACGGATGATAATTGCCGTTTATCCCGCGGCCGTGCTGGTTATGCTCAGCATGGGCAAAGCCCAGGCTCTGGCACCACAAGACAAGCTGGCAACTGAAAGAGCGCAAGTTCTTTACTGCTGGGTCCAGGCTACCGATCGCTCTTCCGCACAAGTTCAAGAAGAACTTTTACGCACCTCTTTGATGATGCTGGATGAGGTCGCCGAAGTTCAATTCCAATATGATAAGCCGACGTTGCTAAGGGCGGCTATATCCCTGGATGACTCATTTCCCGTTGACGGGGCCAAACTGGCGTTGATGGACAGCATCAGATCAGTAGTGGAGGTTGCAGGGATGAAAGTTGTGCATATCGGTGACACGCCCAAGTTATCCAGGCCCTGGTACAAACGCTCGTGGGCCTGGGGCGTTGCGCTAGCAATTGCCGGAGCAAGAGTTGCCATGCTCACCGGCAAACAAGGCGGCGAACCTGACGCGGGAGGTGACCATCCGGGGATGGAGCACTAACTCGGGGCGCTATTCCCGGCGCAGCCGAGGCCGGTATTTGCCCAGCTCCTGATGACCCGCCCGTTTCTCAGCCGCTCAGAGAAAAATAAGGTGAGGCCCACGATCCAGCCCGATAGAGCGCCGCCGATTGCTAAGCTGACCATCCTGGCCCCCAGAGCCGGAACCGACACCCCATGAAAATGATTCTGCTTACGGGAGTCCTGGCCTTGCTGGCAACCTGTACGAGGACCCTCAGCGACGATGCCTGGCTGGCGGGTCTACCCAATCCGTGGGAACTGGCCCCTGATCAACTGGCCGAGGTCCTGCCCCGGTTTGAGCAGCGCTATCCAGATTTCGAGCAGCGCCTGCGGGCCCTGGCCATCTGGCGTGTCGGCACCCCGTACGGGGCGTTCCGGCTCGGGGAGGAGCAGGAGCCCGATCCCGACCCGCTCTTCCGCCTGGACGTATCCGATTGCACCAGCCATATTCTCACCAGCCTGGCCCTGGCCCAGAGCCGCGACTGGGCCGATGCCCGGCGAAATATGATCGCCATCCACTACAAACCTGCTGCGGACGGGCGCAAGGAACCGACCTACAACAGCCGTTGGCACTACACCACCGACCGGATCATGGACAATCCTTCCACGCAGGACATCACGGCCAGCCTGGTGCCGGCAGATCAACTTGCCACGGCGGAAGTGGTGCTCAACCGCAAGGCCGATGGCGGGGAATTCCTCAACCTGGGCTGGGAGCGACCGGTGCGGGCCCGGTATATCCCCAGCCGATTCGTTGATGAAAGCCTGCTGGCCCGGTTGCCGGCGCTATGCGGGGTCGCGTTCGTGAAGGAAGAGTGGTTTGATCTGGGGCTGGTGGTGGGCCATGAAGGGATGATTATTGACCGGCGGGAACTGATTCATGCCGGCCTTGATGCCGGCGCAACGGCCCGTGAAGATTTCCTCGGATACCTGTTTCGTGACGATGGCCCCCTGTTTGCCGGCATCATGGTTTTCAGGTTTTTGCCCCTTCAGCCGCCCGGGCTTTAACTCACCGGTCTATTTGCCGGTAGCGCCCTCCGGCACAAACTCCAACGCCGCCGAATTGATGCAATAGCGCTGCCCCGTGGGGGCCGGTCCGTCGGGGAATATGTGGCCTAGGTGGCCGTCACAGCGGCTGCAACGATACTCCGTCCGGGCCATGCCGAGGCTGGTGTCGCTCACTGAGCGCCCCGATTCAGCCGATACGGGTTCAGAAAAACTGGGCCAACCGCTACGGGAATCAAACTTCGCCGCAGAAGAAAACAGCACCTGTCCGCAGCCGCCGCAGCGATAGACGCCCGACTCATGATTATCGACCAAGGCGCCGCTGAAAGCCCGCTCGGTGCCCTGCTCCCGAAGGACATGGTACTGCTCCGGCGATAGGCTTTCGCGCCATTCGGCTTCGGTGCGGGTCTGTTTATCGCTCATCGAATGCGCCTCCGTTACTCTCCCCGGCTGGTCACGGGGCCAGCCAATAGGTGAATTTAATCAGGAAAATGTTATCACTGGGAGCTTCGGTAAGGGCATTGATGTCGGCGGCCAGATCAAATAGACCGGTGGCGGCCCTGGCGTTGCGCTTGTGGGTCCAGGCAAAATAGAATACGGACCCGGGCCGGTACTCCCAGCGCAGCACCGCGTTGCCCCGGAGCGACTTGAAATTGAAGTCCCGGTTACCGATAGTGAAGCTGGCGGCCGGTCCCGCGCCATCAGGATCGACAGTGTAGGTAATGTCCCCCTCCGTATTCTGCTCCACAATGGTTGAATTCCCGTCTGTGCCGTAGATCATAAAATCGAAACTGCCCGCCGCGCCCAGTTCCTTATAGTCGTCGTAGTCAATGGCAAAAATGAGCGGCTGGGCGAAAAATTGCAGGCTTAAGGTGGGGGAGAAGCTCCAGCTGAGCCGGGTGCCCATCGAGAAGGAATGCTGGATGGTCTCCGCATAGAGATAGCGGGTGCCGAAGGTCGCCTCGGCCAGCGGATCGTCCTGGGTGCCGACCCAGGTCGCTTCGGTGACATCAACCTGGTATCGAGGACTCAGCGACAGTTCCATGGTGGGGTTGGGTTTCCAGGTGAGGCCGGCATTAAAGCTCCAGAATTCCCGGGTGGCCCGGCCGTGGAAGAACCCCAGCGAGAGAGAGAATTCCTTGCGCCGGTCGCTGTTGATACCGCCCCCGATGGCCATGCTCCGCGGCTGAATGGTCATGACCCCGCCCCGGGTCAGATTTTTGTTCACGGTCTGCGGATAATAGAACGCTTCGAGCCGGCCGGACCAATAGTTGAGCAGTTGCGCATTGGCGAACAGAAAATAACCCATTCCATAATTGTTCCCGCCAAAGTCCCAGTTCCGGAAAGTTGCCAGGGTGAGGAAAGTAGTGCGCCACACTTTCCCCGGCTCAAAGGTCTGGTATCCAAGCGCGACGTGCCAATTGATCTGGTCACCGCTCCTTTGAAATCCGAGGTCGTTCACTTCATACCCGGGAGTGACTACGGCCAGTCCGCTGTTAAAGACGACATTCCCCTTCTGCTTGTTGATGTAAACCCTGCCGGCCAACCCCGATAGATCGGTGGCTGTGGGATCGACGCCGAGGTAGTCGACATCCGGCCGCCCGAAATAGTGCGGGCTGGAGCGCTGGATGCGTTCGATAACGCCCGCTTCCCCGGCAATGCGGCTGGAACCGAACCACCCGGTTACCACGTAGGCACGCTCCTCATCCAGTGTGATCCAGCCGTCAATACCGGTGTCCATCGCCGAGCGGGTGAGGGTCTGGCTGAGGTTATCCGTACGCAGGTCCCTGACCATGAATGTGCTGAGGATTCCCAGCCCGTGGCGGCCATCCTTGAATTCCCGCAGGGCCCGGAAAATGTTGTAGCTCGATAGCGGCTCGACCTCTTCCCGGAAGCGGACTCCCTGGGAATCGAGTCTGGCGTATTCCCTGGCGGTGACGGCGCTGACCACCCCCAGGGACCATTCCGGCGTCAGCTTGCCGGACAGCTTGGCGGCGCCCAGAATAGTCGTGCCTGCAGGGATTGAGCGGAAATCGTAGCCCCGGGTCGGGGAGCCTTGGGGGGCGCGGCCGATGCGCCGGGAGTAGAAGTGGTCCGGATTGCTGTAATTGAAGGACCAGGTGTTGTTCACGCCGCCCCGGCCAAACCGGAAGATGTCCCGGCCCTCGATGAAAAAAGGCCGCTTTTCCGGGAAAAAGGTTTCGAAATCGGAGAGATTGACCACCGCCGGATCGACCTCCACCTGGCCGAAGTCGGGATTGAACGTGGCATCCAGGGTGAGGCTGCTGGTAACGCCGAACTTGATGTCCAGCCCGGCCTGGCCGCTGAGCAGGCTGCCATCATTGAACGGGTCCCCTTCCGCCGGGTGGCTGAAGGCGGACTTTCCGGCGCTGTAGGGCAGCAGCTCGATATAGGCGGGCCGTTCAATCCCTGCGATGCCGGTAAGGTGGCCGAACCAGGAGACTTGGCCGCTGGCGCTTTTGGGGACCAGGACCCAATAGTTCTCCTCGTTGTGCCGCTCAATTAGCCGGAGAAAGTTGATGCCCCAGGTGTGCACCGGCCGATCGGGGAAACGCAGCTGGGAGTAAGGGATGCGGATTTCCACGAACCAGCCCTCGGCGTTGATCTGCACCGCGCTCTCCCAGACACCGTCCCAGGAATTATCCAGGTCATCGTCATTGAACAGGGTCCCGTCCTCAATGGACCCGGCGGCGTTTACCGCAAAGAAAAAGCCGCTACGGTGATCCAGCCAGGGATCGATGCCGACAATAAACTTGTCTGCGGTGGCGTCCTCGTCCCGGCGGACCAGTCGGCGGGTGATGGAATCGGGAGCGCTGTCATAAAGTTTGGCGCCGATATAAAGGGCCCGTGAATCATAGGCCACCACAATTTCGCTGCGTTGGCTGGGGGCGTTCCCCTCGATGGGATCCCTCTGGACGAATCCGCTGGCGCCGGGGCGGGCCCAAATGGCCTCGTCGAGGATGCCGTCAATGCGGACAACTTCCTGTAGAGGATAAGCCCGCAATTCTTTGGCGGGATGGTTCGCCTGATCCTGGCCATACAGCAACCCGGATGCTGACAAGGCCAGCATGAATAGTCTGTAAAAACGCATGGTTATCTCCCCGGCAGTAACCGTGGTGGACGCCCCCTGGGGGCCATAAAGGGTCCCGACTCTCAGCGGTTAGACGCCAGCCCGGCCCAATTGGTTGCCTCCGTAATCGGTTTTATACGGCAGGAACGGGACCGATTACCGGAAAGGGTGGGTTAGCCCGTGCTGGTGTACGAGCTGCGCTCGGGGGCCGTCAGATCAGCCACCTCCCGCAACATTTTTTCGATGGCGGGGGTCATGCTGAGGTCGCGCCGGGCCATGACGGTAGCGGCGACCGCGATGAACTTGTCCATCCGGTAGGTTGTGAAGCGCCCACTGGAGCCCCAGGAGAAGCTGGGCACATAGTTCGGGAGCAGGCCGCCGCCATACAGGTTGCAGCCGACCCCCAGCACCGCGCCGGTATTGAGCAGCGTGCCGATGCCGGTCTTGGTATGGTCGCCGATGATGCTGCCGGCAAACATTTCGCCCGTATCGACCGGCTCGCCGCCGGAGATGGACATTTTTACCGTTCCGTAGTCGTTCTTCAGATCGCTATTGGTGGTGCCGGCCCCAAGATTGACCCACTCGCCCAGGTAGGCGTGGCCGAGGAAGCCATCATGCTGCTTGTTGCTGTGGCCGTGGATGATGGTGTGGCTGATTTCGCCGCCGACCTTGCAGGTTTCACCGATGGAGGTGCCGCCATACAGGCGCGCTCCGGCCCGGACAAGTGAGCGCCCGCCGATGTACAGGGGTCCCTCCAGAACGGCGTTGGGTTCGATGATCACCCCCTCGGCGATCATGATGGGACCCGCTTCGGCATTCAGCACGACTCCCGCACCGATGATGGCGCCTGAGCCCAGGGAGATGCCGGCGCGATTCATGAGGGTGGCCGCCGGATGGACCTGCCCTTCGTGAAGACCCAGGTTGCCGAAATGGCGGCTGTCTGCCAGCAGCCGTGGGCCATTTTTCTGTACCAGCTCCCAGGGATGGGTGATCACCTCTGCCGGCCTTTCCATGACAGGCAGGTGGTCCGGGAGGCCGGAGAGCGGCTGCAGCGGGTCAAGGTTGGCCAGCGTGCCGGCATCGAGGCGGGCAGCGATGATTGTCCGGCCGGAGATGTAGATGCCTTCGGGACCTTCGAGGGGTATGGCAGCGGCAAGGGCCGGATTCCACAACGTCCGCCCGTTGATGACCAGGGCCCCGGCAGGGGGTAGTCGATTCACCGCGGAAAGGGGCCTGCCGGCGGCGGCCAGTTCGGCCAGGTAGGGCCGGACGCCTAGATAGCAGGAGCGCACGCCGTAGGCGGCGATGATCTTGTCGAGCAGCGAGTTGACCCCGCACCTGAGATCGAATACCGGCCGGGTCCAGGAGAGGGGCCGCAAGTTGCCGGCGCCGCCCCCTTCGCATACGTACAGTTCATGAGTGGACATGGCGCCTGTTCTGTTGAGGTGCTGAGTGGGTCCGGGTGCCATCCCCGGCTGTGCATTGTCCTGCCCTAACCGTTCCCTGGATCGGCAGGAGAGAATGCGCTTGCCGGCGGGTAAAATTTAGTGCACCCGCGCTTGCAAGGGAGGCAAAAATCAGTCCTCTCGCAGGCCGGCCGGGAATCGTTTGACCTGTGCAACCGGAATGGTGTACTTTTCCTCCGACCAAGCAATAAATGACGAATAGCGGAGCCTCATGCGGCAGTACAAGAATATCCTGACCATCCTCCTGGGGGCATGGTTGTTGGCGGTCAGCGGGGGCTGTGCCGCATTGCTGGAGGAGGAGGGGACCCGCACATACCGGGAGCTGGAGGTCAGCCTGGGGCGGGCCACGACCCGGGCCGTGGAACAGAGAACATTTTGGGTGTTGCAGCGATACGGATTTATCCTCATCAGAGAGGAAACCTCACCCACCAGGATTTATTTCGAAACCACCTGGCTGATTCGCGAACCGTTTGAGGACGAAGCGAAAGCAGGGGCCGTATCCGCAGAAACCCGGCTGAGACTCCTCGGCGGTCCGCTGCGGGGCACGGCAAATAACAAACAGACCCAGCGGCCGGTCTGGCTGGTGGCTGAAAACAGAGTCCATAGCGGACAGGGAGCGACAGGTATGGCCCCGGCCAACAGCGCTTATTTTACGGCCTATATCCAGGAAATCGCCGCGGAGTTGAAATCCGAATACCTGCGTGATTCCATGGGGCTGTGACACTGCCCCAGGGCCTAAGCAGGGGCCTCCATCCACAGGGACGGTCCGGCAGTGCCGCTCCGTGCTGCGGAATCGCTTTCGCCGCCTCGTTGAATGCAGTAGCTTCCACTGTCCGGATTATCTCCAACCGCACCGGAGGATGCCATGATATTCAGGGCTAAAATCGTTGGGCTGGCGAGCTGGGCTGGCCTGCTGGCCGTTCTGGGCGGCTGCGCCGGTTCAGGATCGGCGGCATTTTCCGGCGGCTACCGCAATCTTGAGATCTCTCTGGGGCCGGCCACAAACCGGGTGCTGGAGGAGCGCGTCTACACCATCCTGGAACGTTATGCCTATGCCATCTACCGGTACGAGGTGACCCCTTCCCACGTCGATATCCGCACTTCCTGGAAGAGCCGCGAACCGTTTGCCGATGAGATGGCCGAGGGGAGTGTTACGGCTGAGACCAGAATATTTATCCGTGGCGGGCCACTGCGGGGAACATCCTATGGGCTGATGACGACCCGGCCGATCTCATTCATTGCTGAAAACAGGGTCATACTGGTTTCCGATACGATCGGCGTTCGTCTGCCCAACAGTGCTGATTTCATCGAATATATCCAGGAAATCACCAATATATTGAAAATGGAGTTTGTGAATACGCAATAGACGCCTGCTTTATCCCATTTCCCGCCCGACCATGGGGGGGCGACCCGCCACTACTCCCGTCATCAATATCACCGGGGGAAAGATCTCATCAATCAAAATCAGGTTGCGCAGTCAATTAGTTATGCCAGCTCAGATAAGCCTCCCGGTGAAATATTACTATATACTGTCACTCCAAGCGATGTCTGATCTTTGACTCGAGTCTTAGGCAAATCGCCTTCTAATACAAGTGAGCAGTCTATAGCCCTTGCCGAGCTGGAGGTTATTTCTTCTGCCTCCAGCACGGCAGCATATTTAATGCATTGATAAAGTCCTCTTTCTATATCATCATCTCCCGATCGTAGCGACTTTACCTCTACTGCCGCAACTCTGTCTTCATATTCAAACACTACATCAATGCTGTCTCCCGATTTTAGTGGGTACTCGGTTATCCCATCGACACCATGGGGCAATCCGATCGCTTCCGGATTGTTCGCAATATAATTCCTGAGCGTTCTGTGCTCGGGTGAACCCTCGCTTCCATACGTGTTCCTCCTGCCTCCAACAGTGACGCTAGTGTTTGCTAGACTTCCATCCATTTCAATACCTAACTGTTCTGCAAGCAGTACCCAGCTATCCCCGAAGTGGTCGATCTTTTGGTATTCATTCTTGGCGAAATCTCTCTTCTTCTCAGTAGATAAATTGGGATATGTCGGTTTGAATTCCTTCAATCCTTCACTCGGTAGCTTCGCACTCTTTGATACAACTAAGGTCTGTATCATGGGTACTGTCTCCCCTCTGATAATAATACTATCAAACAAATGGCCCATCACGCCGAGAGTCGCACCAATGTTCTTTCCGAAAAGATTGCCAGTGTAGGGTTCCGGATAACCTACTCTTATGGCCACTTCACCATATGTAAGATATTTAACACCCCCTCTAAACGATCCCACGTGCTGGATTAGCAGTCCCAAGATTCTTTTTGCCCAGTGATGATGATCGATAGCGCTCATAATAATTCCTTTTGTAATCAACTAATATACCGTGAAGAGGAAATACGATTTAATGTTAATTTCCTGCTTATTGGCCACTCTGTGCTTAGGAATATAATTGCTGTCCGATACTCAGAAGTTGGCCTCAAAAACTGGACAGTGGCTTAGATGCAATTTCTTCCTAAACCTCAACGCATAGGGCACCCTCTCCCTGCCCCCATTATCAATATTACCCATAATACAGAGTTCCTTCTGCACTATCTAATAGCCCTTTCGCGCCATTCTGAACATCCCCATGCAAGGCCCGCAGGCCCGGTCCCCGAATCTTCGGCATGTTTTATGCATACTAATCGGCGGAACTATGGCCGCAGGGGCAGCGCCGCTTTCAGGGCGGACCGGCATGGTCTGACTGACCGTCGCTCAAATCTCCCCCGTTTCGGCTTATAACGCATCTGCCGGGGTTGTGGTGGCTCCGTCCCGGCGGGGGGCATAAAAGCTTGAAAGGAATTACCGATGGCGAGAGCCCCGCATTTCCGGCCCTATCGATCTGCCGCCAGTCCCTCCTCCGAACCACCCTTTCTCAGCGCCCAGATTCTCGATTACGAACATCGCTCCAAGCGCTTTGGCAGGCACATTTTACAGGGCCGCAGTCCCGGTCCCGGCAGTGTCGACCTCACCTCCAACGATTACCTGGCGCTGAGTGGCGATCCCTGGATCATTCGCGGTCAACGCGAGCATCTGGCGGCCCGGGGCAGGGGACAAATGCGTTCCGATGTTTTCCGCCACGGTGGCGGCATACTGCGCCGCTTTGAGCAGGATATGGCCCACTGGATGGGTATGCCCGATGCGGTCCTGGCCCAATCGGGCTGGAAGGCCAACGTCGGCCTGATACAGGCGCTGGGCGGGCCGGAAGTCACCGTTTATCTTGATATGCAGGCCCATATGTCCCTGTGGGAAGGGGCCCGTAGCGGCGGCTCGCGGGTGCGCCCGTTCAAGCATAACGACCCGGCCTCCCTGGAAAAGATGCTCAAGCGCCACGGGCCGGGCATTGTGGCCGTCGATTCCCTATACAGCACCAATGGAAACCTCTGTCCCCTGGCCGATATGGCCGATCTGGCCGACCAGTTCGGCGCTCTGCTGGTGGTGGACGAATCCCATTCCCTGGGTCTGTTCGGGCCCGCCGGGGCTGGGCTGGTGGCTGAGTTTGGCCTGACCGCTCAGGTGCCCTTTATCACTGCCAGCCTTTCCAAGGCGTTTGCCGGCCGTGGAGGAATCGTTCTGGGCAGTCCCCGGCATCTGGAATATTTCCGCTACACCTCCCTGCCGGCGATATTCTCCTCGGCGTTGCTGGACAGCGAGGCGGCGGCCTTCGCGGCTACTCTGGAGGTTATCCGCCAGGCGGACGGGAAGCGCTCCGCCCTCGAGGACAAGGCCGCCTACCTGCGGGCCGAACTGCTGGACCTGGGCTTCGACCTGGCCGGTAGCGAGACCCACATTATGGCCCTTCAGCCCGGCGATGAGGAACTGACCCTGGAGGTACGGGAGGCCCTGGAAGAGCGGGACGTATTCGGGTCAATTTTCTGTTGGCCGGCGGCGGGGCGGGGCCGGGCATTGGTCAGGTTTTCCCTGCACAGCGATCTGCCGCTAAGCGATCTGGATCGGGTGGTGGATGCGTGTGATGGCCTGCGCCGCCAATTTCGTCTGAGCCGCTGGCGGGGCCAAGGAATCCGCAGCCGGAGCGCCGCCTAAGCCCGAACCACGGGTACGGGCCGCTGTTTGGCCGCCATCGGCTCCAGGTCCCGGATGACCTGGTGGACCCGGGCCTCCACATCGGCTTCATCGAATGCGCCCGGCGACCGGGCCGTGTTCAGCACCAGCCACTGGCTGTCACCTTCCTTTAGATCATACTCCAGGTCGCCCAGGTGGCGCTTGGCATATTCGTTCAGTATCTGTCCCGGCAGCGTGCCGAAATCGATAAGAATGGTCCAGTTCGTGTCCGGCCCGGCGCCTTGCATTTCAAAATAATACGGCACCCCATGATAGGTACTGGCCTCGACGCGCGCCGTGGGCGTTGACAGGCGGCTGCGCTGGGTGGCGACATGCCGGCCGGCGATATCAAACAGGGTGGCGGCGGCGGCGCTGGAAAGGGCATATATCCGGCTGACGTCGGGGAAATCGCGGACCTTGAGGCCCATACTGTGGAGGTCCAGGGGAGTGAGCCGTTGGGGGTCAACCAGGCTGCTGGCATAATCGGCGACGGCATCGGTAAGCAGGATGGCGTTGGGGCCGATAACGGCCTGCAGGGCCGGCTCCTTGGTGAGCTCCTCCAGACGGGCCGTCAAGTTCACATTCAAGCCGATGATGGTGGGGTCAATGAGGGTTTCGCTGGCCAGGTTTCCGTAGCTGGCCTCCCCGGCATGCACGGCAATGCCGAAATTAAGGGGGGTACCGTGCTCCGCCACCAGCACCGCATTCACCTCCTCCAGCGACTGCACGAACAGGATCGCCAGCGCCAGCACGTTGGTGACGGCCAACTCCCGGCCGGAGGTATCGTCAGTGTAAATGAACAGGGCGTCGCCCACCGGTTTGATCACCGACAAGTCCTGGCCGATGGCGGTAATCTGGTTGAAACAGCGGCTGATGAGCTGGGCCACGTCGTGCTCCGAATCCTTCAGGAACAACTGTGTGAAATTGCGCACATCGGCCTCCATAATGCCGCAGAAACGCTGCTCCCGGCTGGTGATCATGGAGATGGCCTTCTCCAGGCCGAACTGGGATTGGTACTGCTGCAGCCGGGAGACAATACTGTTGGACAGAAACAGGCTGAACAGGCGGTTCTGTTCCTGCATCATGCGGGTATTTTCAGCGGAGATACGTCTGATCCTGCGCTCCAGCCGCTGCTGGGCCTGGCGGGATTTGGCCAGCTGGTAGCTGAAGATGGCCCCAAAGGAAAGGGGGAACAGCAGCACGGCGATATAGGGGGCCAGCTCATCGGGGGTGGAGTGGGCAGGCGCCAGGGTCGCAATGAAACCCCATGCCACGGCGCCGGCCAGATAGATGACCGCCACGCCGCGCCATTCGATCAGGAAGGTGAGCACGAAAGCCGCACCGATGGCGGACAGGACCCAGATCTGGGAGAAGCCGTTTTGCACCAGAAAATAGAGGAACAGGAACGGCAGATGATAGATGACGACAAAATGGAAATACAGAGGCAGGAAGCGGGCCCAGCGGGACGGCCAGCGGCGCCACATCAGCACTGGCACGGCCGAGGCGGACGCCAGCAGCCGCAGGGCAAGGTTCTCGTAGGGCTGGGGGAAGATGTATGTCCAGATCAGGTAAAAGAGGGGGTGCCCGATGATGCCCAATAGCGCGGCCGTGAACAGGAAAGGAGCGGCGGCTTGAAAACTCCGTTCCATTGAAGCTGCCACAGCTTTGGCCAGGCGGGGCATAAAATTGTGTATCCGCCTGGAGCGGCGGTTCCGATGGAGCGTCATGTGAGACACAGCTCCCTTATGCCGTTCCGCCACGGCTAACGGAAGGGTCACCGTAATAATTTGCCGGCCTCCTGGGGGCCGGTAGGATGTCAATGCATGAGGCAGTACAAAGGTAGGGGAGCCCAAATGCAATATCAAGCACGAATAATATGCGCAGGAACGGGGTCCGTAGGTGGCCGGAGACTTCCGCCCGGGCCAGTTCCCCCGCTGGCGCTTGCGTTGAGGTATCGGGGGGCGCGGTGCAGGGCGGCGGCAATGCATCGGTTCCGGAAACACCTGAAACGGGTGACCTCGCGGATATGATTAAATGGACCATAGTGGGAGTTTAATAAAGTAACACTTTAAGGGAAACGAGGGGCTTGGGCAGCATCTTCGGTGGCCCTTGGGGGGCCGTTAAGGGCCGGCGGGAGCGGTGCCAGAACGGGGCGGCCAGGCCGAATTGACCCGCCAATGTCGCTTTACGGGGTGCGCCAATTATATGACCCATGTCACATTGGGTGACCTGCCCGTCGTGAACGGAAGGCCGCCGGAGGGTTCGTAAAGCTTGTGCCCACATGAGCGCTGCCGTAGATTTACCTGTGGAGGCTGAGAGTCATCCATACCTGGTTTCAAATAATTATATGCCGCTCAACGGTCAATAGTGGGGATCGAATGTTGATACACCAGCATAATTGCCCGGTGAGGGCGCCCTTTTTCCGGCCGGCCTGGCTGGCCTTGGCGCTGTTATTGCCGCTTCTGGCCATGGGCCAGGAAAAGGAATCGGTGGCCGTGATGGACATGGAGGGCCGGGGCATCTCCGCCATAGAGGCAGCCAGCCTCACCGACCGCATGCGTACCGAACTGGTGCGTACCGGGGCCGTGAATGTGGTAGAGCGGGGCCAGATGCAGGCCATATTGGCCGAACAGGACTTCCAGCTCGCCGGTTGTACCTCCGATGAATGCGCGGTGGAGATTGGCCAGTTGCTCGGCGTGACCATGATGATCGCCGGGACGGTGGGCAAGATCGGCTCCACCTTTACCCTCGACCTGCGCACCATCGACATTGAGACCGGGGCCATCGCCAGTACCATGAGCCGGAACTACCGCGGCGAGATTGACGGCCTGATCACCGAGATCGAGCATATTGCCTGGGAGCTGGTGGGCCTGGTGCATCCCGACGCGTTGCTGAGCCAGCTCCGGGACGAGCCGTCAGGCATCAATCTTGCCCAGGTAGGCAGGACCGGCCAGGGACAGGCGCAGACAGCACAGCTTGGTCCCCAGGACGAGAAAGAGAAGAAGGGTGGCCGGGGCGTGTTGTGGCTGGTACTTCTGGCGGCTGCCGGAGGGGGCGCGGCCTATGCATTGACCTTGGGCGGCGATGGCGGAGGCGCCACCATTATCGAAGGGCCACCGGAATTTCCGACGCCTCCCTGACCTTGCTATTGCCCAGACCTGCCGCCAGGCATCGGGCCGGCGCAGCAGGCAGTCAGAAATGAGACGAACTGAAGGAGTTTCCATGAACCGGTTTCGCGGATTTATCGCAGGTCTCGCCGTGCTGCTGACAGCCTCGGTGTTGTGGGGACAGATACCCAAGGTCATCACCTACCAAGGTCTGCTGAAGGACAGCAACGGCGTCATCGTCGCCGACGGCAACTACGACATGCGCTTCCAGCTCTATGACGGCAGTAGCAATCAGACTGCCACGATTCTCTGGACCCAGACATTCCTGGCCACAAGCGGCAGTGCCGTCCCGGTGAATGGCGGCCTGTTTACGGTGCAGCTCGGGGGACCCGTTGCGCCGCTGGATGCGCTCAACTTCGATACGCAGTACTGGCTTGAAATCTCCATTTACACAACGGCCTGGGAGGCCATGTTGCCGCTGGTGCCGTTCACCACTGTCCCCTACGCGGTCAGGGCCGCTGCGGCCGAGGAGGTCCAGGGTACGGAAAATGTTTTTCCCAGCAGCGGCAGCGTGGGTATCGGCACCCTCAACCCTTCGGCCAGGCTGGAAATCACCGGCATCGCCGGGGTAGACGGCATCAAATTCCCTGATGGGACGCTGCAGACCAGCGCTGCCACCAGCGGCCTGTGGAGCAGTGGCGCTGGCGGCGATATCAGCTACAGCTCGGGTAACGTGGGCATTGGCACGACAGCTCCCACCTGGCAACTGGAACTGGTCAACGCCGGAAGCGGCATCTCAATTAAGGATTCCGCCTCCCTGCAGAATAGAATATCGCTGCTCAACACGCCGACGTTCGGTGGTGCTATAAATCTTCATAACGCAGTGGACGGTACTGTTTCTGCAAAAATCCGGGGCTACGCCGTGAATGGCGTCCAGGCTTTCTTTACCGCCGGCCATGTCGGCTTCGGAACCGCTGCCCCGTTGGCCCGGATTCACGCCATCCCTTACGACCCCACCGGCGTCATGATCCGCCTTGAGAACAACCTGGTCGGCGGCCGCATCTTCGATTTTGCGGTGGGCGCCACCGGCTCGGACATCAACCTGGTGCCTCCGGGCGGTTTTTCGATCATTGACGTGAACATCGGCTCGCCCCGGCTCACCATTGACGCTGTCGGCAACGTGGGCATCGGTATCGCAAACCCAGCGACCCTGCTGCACATCGGTGGCACCCCTGGAGTGGATGGCATCACGTTCCCGGATGGGACCTTGCAGACCTCGGCGTCTCCATGGGCCCTCAACCTGGGCAATGGCGATGTTACAGTTATCGGCAGTGGCAAGGTGGGCATCGGGACGGCCACCCCCAGCACGAAGCTGCAAGTGGCCGGCACGGTTACCGCCACCGCATTCGCGGGAGACGGCTCGGCCCTGACGGGCCTGACAACCAGCCCCTGGGGCGCTGTTACCGGCGGCATCACCTACACCGCTGGGAAGGTGGGTATTGGCGTCACGGCGCCGAATTTCCGCCTGGATTTGGTGGACAACACCACCAATGCCGTGGCCCGCATTGAAAACACCGATAAGACCGGCGGCGGCCTGGAGATCCACATGGCCGATACATCAGCCTTTAGTGGCACGCCGTTCAAAATCACCGCCGGGAGCCACGAGCTGCTCAGAATGACCGGCCAAGGCCGGCTCGGCATCGGCGATCTGCTCTCCTTCCAGCCGTTCTACAAGCTGCATGTGGTGGACACCTCAAACAGTTTCAATTACGCCGTTGGAGTCGAATCAAGCCCGAAAGGATTCGGCGTCAGCGCATACGGGCTGTATGCAACGGCAACCCCTGCGAACTCCGGCAACACTTCGGGGTACGGCATAAAATCATTTGCCACCGCCTATGGGTCCGGGTCTGCCTACGGCGTTTACAGCCATGCCAACCCGCTCGGGACAGGCAAGGCCTGGGCCTTTTACGGCCTTGGCGATTCATACGTTAGCGGCACGTTAGGGATTGGCACAACCAATGCGCTCTCAACCGCCAAGCTGCAAGTGGCCGGGGATGTATACGTAGGTAGCAGCAATGCTTCGGCGGCCGACATCTATCTGGCCGACCGGCTGATTGACTGGGATAACGTAACCTACTATCTCGACCCCAGTGGCAGCTCTAGCCTGTTTGACCTGTACGTTAAGGGTAATAGTGCATTCATAGGGGCCAGCGCCACGTCTGTAACCGACCTCTTTCTGGCTGACCGGCTTATTGATTGGGATAACACGGCCTACTACATGGACCTCAACGGCACCTCAAACCTGTATACCCTGTTCATTAAGGGTGCTGCTGCATACATCGGGGCCAGCGCCACGTCCGGGACCGACCTCTATCTGGCGGACAAGTTGTATGACTGGGATAACGCGGCCTACTATCTGGACCCCAATGCCATCTCCAATCTGTATACCGTCTACATTAAGGGTGTCGCCGCATACATAGGGGCTACCAACGCGTCTTTTACGGACCTCTGGCTGGCAGACCGGCTGATTGACTGGGATAACACGGCCTACTACCTCGACCCCAACAGCACTAGCGTCCTCGCCAACCTGACCTTGACAGGCAACCTCACGGTGCCCACTACCACCCGGTACCTCTCCATTTCCAACGCCAGCGTGAATCCCATCACCAGCACGCAATCTTATACCGGGACATCGGCTTATATTTCTCCCAATGCTGCCGGAGTCTACCTGGCACCACTCAATATGCCCCACGGCGCCTCGGTAAAGGAGCTTTGGGTGACAATCGTTGATAATGACCCCACGTATAACATTCATGTAAGCTTTTACAGAAAAACACTAAGCAGCGGCAGCGTAGCTACTCACGGTTCGTTTAATACGTCTGGGCCATCGACTTCAGTTGTTCAAGTCAGTAAGACTAATTATACTTTCACAGTGGATAATAATATTTACGCCTATTATATTTATCTATCCTTTGGCGCTGCAACAACTTCATCAAATCTGAAATTTTACGGCGGCAAAGTTGTCTACACCGTCACCAACCCGTTGCCGTAGGATAGTGGCTAGCCAACCAGTGAAAGCCCGTCATTTTAAGCTGCGGATAGGCGCCCTCGGTGCCGTCCCTCTCCTGCTGCTGCCGCTCGCCCTCTGGGGCCAGGGCAGCACCGACGGCGGGGTGAACAGCGGCGGCGGCAAGGTGGCCGGGCCGAGCTTTTCCATCACCGGGGGCGTCGGTCCGCTGGCTGGCGGAGTGGCGGCTGGCCCCAGCTACGGCATAACCGGCGGCCTGGCCTATCTCTCCCTGAGCGAGGTGAGCGCCGCCCCGGCCGCCCTGTCCGGCACCTATGTCATCGGCCCGAACGTGGAGGACAACTACGCCACCTTCGCCGCCGCTGTGGCCGCCCTTAACGCCGAGGGCGTCGCCGGTCCGGTTCTCTTCCAGGTGGTGGAGGGGACCTATACCGAGCAGGTCACCATCGGACTCATTGCAGGCGTCAGCGCCGCCAATACCATCACTTTCGAGGCCCACCCCGCCAATACGGGCGCGGTGACGCTGGAGTACAACTCTGCCGACGTCAATACACCGGTATTATTGCTCAGTTCCGCGCAGTGGATCATCATCAGACAGCTGACCATAAAGGCGCTGCACGCCACCAACTCCCGGGTCGTGTCGATTGATTTTGACGCGGATAATCTCCTGCTCGTTGATAACGCATTCATAGGCTCCACAGCGAGTTTGGCCGCTGATATTATGGTTGTCGGTGGCGGTCCGGGGCTACGAGCAGACAATCTGACGGTACAGCGTAACACCTTTTTGGATGGCGCCCGGGGTATATGGATGACGGGTTCGGCCGGCGATGAGGTGACGGGTACACTGATTGATGGCAATACTTTTTCTGGACAACTCAGTGCCGCCATCCAGTTCCACAATGTTGACGCGCCGGTCATCAGTGCCAATACCATCAAGAATTCGAACACTGCCGAGGCCGGCTATATAGCCATTGATATCCTCGGTGCGATCAATGAACTCCTTATACTGGGTAACAGAATTGATATTGCCTTTGGTTTTCGGGGCATTTCTCTTAATGGTGTTTCAGGATTTCCGGGTGAAGTTCTGGTGGCGAACAATGTTATCAATTTGAACAGTTCGGGTGGAGGGGCGGCTCTATTTGCTACATCTTCCGGGTATTTCAATGTCTACCATAACACCATAATCAGCACCGAAAGCGCCGATGGGACCGTACACATCCGTGATGGCGGGTATATCTCGGTCAAGAATAACTATATCGTCAACAATGGCGGCGGCCACGCGGTCTACACCGCTACCATACCCACCCCTTACAGCAGCAACAACAATATGCTTTACAGCAACGGCGCAAATCTGGTCTATTGGGGAGTGACGGCCTATGCCGACCTGGCCGCCTATCAGGCCGGGACCGGGCTGGAGACCAATTCGATAACGGAGATGCCCCGGTTTGTCGATGCGGCCAATGGGGACTACAGCCTCAGCAGCCGCTCCCTGGCCATTGGGGCCGGAGACGCGGCGGTGGTCTCATCCCCCCTTGATTTCGACATTGCCGGCACTGCCCGGCCACTGCCTGCCGGCAGCAACCCCGATATGGGCGCCTTCGAGAACCTACTGGGGGCACCTGTGCCGAGATTGGTGACTGATGCGACGCCGACAATCTTGGGCGGCATTTGGGGGGTCCTGGCCGGGGACCTCAGGGATGACGGCCTGGCGCGGACCGTCTTCTCCAGCAACCTTGAGGACAGTGTCCATGTCTATGGTTACTCCGCTGGCAGTTATGTCCGGGAGTGGAGCGGGAAAATCCTCAGCGATGACGGTTGGCTGATTCCCATCGCCGTAGGTGATCTCGACAACGATTTCCAGACTGAGTTCCTGGTGGCCTCCCAGGACAGCGTCTACATGTACGAATGGGACAGCGGCAGCGCCACTTACCGGCAGGTGTTCCAGCAGTACCTGCCCTGGACCAATGTACCGACGGTGATCTTGGACCTTGACCGGGATGGCCTGAACGAGATCGTGCTGGCCCTGCCCGGAAAGATGGAGGTTTTCAGGTACAACCCCAGCCTCAATGCCCTTGAGTCGGTTGCCTCAGTTAATGTCACCAATTGGAGCACACTGCAAATTTCTGCCGGCGATACGGACAACGATGGTGAGACTGAGGTCATCCTGGTGGGCAAGGGCAATCCCGGGGCGATCGCGGTGTTGGGCTATGACGGCGCCAACTATGTGCTTGAGGCCGAGATCACTGGATTCGCCGACGGTCTCGGTGGCGCCGCCATTGCAGATTTTGACGGTGACGGCACACAGGAAATCGTTGCCGGCCTTTTCAATGTGGGCGCCGCCACCTATCCCATCTACCGCGTTGATTATGACGGCACCAACTACCAGGTATCGACCTTGCTGAACGATGCAGGCAATGGCATGTTCCAGGTGCATGCCGGCGATATCGACGGCGATGGACTCCCGGAGGCGCATGTGCTGGTCAATGGCGGCACTGCTCTCATCGTGGAATATGAGTCGGGTAATTACGTGGTGGAAACGGGCCTTGGCGGGGGTGTTTACGGGGCCATGGCCGATGTGGATGGCGATGGGCTTGTTGAGATGATCTCGACGGGTATCGCCAGCGATGCCATAGGCACGGCCAATACCGTCGCGCCTGCTGCGCCGGCCGGACTGGTGGCCACCGGCAGGGACGGTTCGGTCACCTTGAGCTGGACCGCCAGCACGGAGGCGGACCTGTCCCACTACCTGCTGTACCGCTCCACGGCCTCCGGATTCAGCATCAGCACCACGTATCTGATCGGACGTCTGTCGAGGCACAACGTGGCCTCCCTCAATGCGAATCTGGCGAATGACACGCCCTACTATTTCCGGCTCACGGCCGTAGACCAGGCCGGGAATGAAGGTCCTCCCTCGGAGGAGGCCGGCGCCACGCCCACGCTGCCCGAGGCCAACACTGCCGCCATTTACTTTACAGGCGTCGGTTCGCGGGCGGTCATTGCCGACGAATTCCCCATTGATGGCGCCGCTAACCCTGGCGGCCTTATTGTTACCGGGAAGCAGCTGGCGGTGGAGGCCTGGGTCTTTCCCATGGTACTCGCAGCGGGTGATACCGGAGTGATTTTCTCCCGTCCCGATTTCTTCAGTGGGAACCTGATTGGATACGAATTGCGCCTGGTGGCGGATGCGATCGGCAACATCAATGTCGAGTTTGCCGTCAGTGACGGCGCCAGCCAGGTGGCCGTGGCCAGGGAGCCTATCACCGGCGGGCAATGGGTCCATATTGCCGGGGTCTATTCGGGCTCTGCTGTTGATATATTCGTGAACGGCGCCGTGGGCACGGGGGCGGTAACCAACGGCTTTGCACTTGGGGCCGGGGCTGACCGCTGGACACTGGGCAACCGGTACCGCAGCCGGAGGCACGCTTATAACGGTCTCATCGATGAGTTGCGGGTCTGGAATGTTGCCAAAACTTCCAGCGATATAATTTCTGCGATGAATACCAGCCTTATCGGCAATGAAACCGGGCTGGCAGGCTACTGGCCCTTTGAGAAGGATTCAACCGATTCCAATACCGGCATCCCCATCTCTCTCGATCTTACGGCCAACAGGAACCATATTCGCCGCTCCTTGGGTGCGCCGAGCATTTTAGCGATGCCAAGCCCGGACAATGCCGGGGTCTCTATCGCGGCAGAGATATTTGCCCGGGATCTGGTCACCTACGTCGGCAGCACCAGGGAATACCAGGCCTTGGCCCGGGGCTGGCCCATACCCACTGTGAGCCTGCTTTCAGGCCCGAG
>SCKI01000016.1:6097-48059 GCA_004124295.1 Fidelibacterota bacterium | reverse complement strand
CCGGGGTTCCGGCATGGCTCCCTGCCTGGCGGCTTTTGAGCAGGCCGGCGAGCTGCAGTAGCAGCAGGGCGGCGCTGAGCAGCAGCTGGCCTCGGCTGGCGGCTTTGATGATCTGGTCTTTACTCATTGCGATCTCCTTTGGTTTTTTGGTTATTGTGTTCTTTCGTGTAGTTGTAAATCGTTGCTCTGGAAACGCCGAGCGCCTGGCTCACATCCGCGACGCTGTTGGATTTATCTCTTAGCATCGAGTTGAGAAGGGCAACCTTCTTCGCGCTCAAAACGCGAGGTCGACCTCCAATCCTGCCTCGAGCTCTTGCGGCCGCCAGTCCCGCTTTGGTTCTCTCCCGAATCAAGGATCTCTCGAATTCAGCAAGCGCGCCCAAGACGTGAAAAATCAATTTCCCGGTTGGCGTAGCTGTGTCGAGGCTCTCCTGCAGAGACTTGAACTCTTTGTCTTCCTTGTTGAGTTTGTTAATTACTTCAATCAGATGCTTCAGGGATCTGCCCAATCTGTCCAATCTCCAAACGGTCAACGTGTCACCCGTTCGCAAGTATGCCAGGGCATCATCCAAGCCTGGCCTTTCAGCCTTTGCGCCGCTAATTGTATCGTGGAATATTTTCGTGCAGCCGGCCTTTTTAAGGGCATCCAATTGAAGATCGAGATTTTGGTCAGATGTGCTGACCCGCGCGTAACCGATCAGCATAAGCGTTCCTTTCCTAATTGTCCAACAAACGATCAGACGCCGTCATTGTTGTACTTTGATTTTTGGATGAGTTTTTAGGCGGTAATCGGCCTGATTTGGCCAATTATTATACTGTCCCGCTGGAGTCAATTAAACGGAGGTTATTTTGACAGAGAATATTTAAATTGGAGGGACTAAATGACTGCCCGCTCTATAATACATATACGAATTTCCGCACGTTATTTGAACGTCATCATGGAGCGTTGAATACAGATGCAAACTCCCCGGCTTTTTCCAGATTGGAGGCCCCGCTGGATGCCAGTTCTACGATTTCAACTGCGAATTCGTTCTGGCCATACTCATCAGTGATCTATGGTTCTAAATATTTACGATATTAGATGTGTAAATAACACTTAGGAGACGATCAGTGAGAGTGATGTAGACAGATGCTGGGGGTGCTTCCCCTTTGGGCAGAGAGAATGAGATGCTACCAAGACTCTCAAAAGTACTGAAATTGCAGAAACCATACACACGTATCCCATTTCCATCGTATATATCCACCCAAGTTCTTGACGCATTGTTGTTCGCGCCGCATGGAGGCAGAGAGGGAGCACGTGAAAATAATTCATCCGGAAACACCGCTCTATTATCTACTGCAAACAGATACCGCGTAAATTCATTGCCGTTCCCAACCCAAGTCTCAGTTCCAGTAAATACGAGCGTGGGATCTGGAAGAACCACGATCGCCAAGGAATTATTTGTTTCGTCGTCCTCGAAAACAATATCCGCCTGATCTACCATCAAGATGAGGTAAGGGGTGAGAGCGGCATCAAACGATGCAGTAACTATTCCAGAATTACTAACAGATGCACCTGGCTCAAGCCTATCCAGTGGTGATAGGTCTAATACGCTACCTCCTGCCTCGATGTCTCCCGAGTTATTGAATATCATATCAGCAGAGAGTAATGCATTAACTGCCACATTATCCACTTCCACACTCGTTTGGCCTTCAAGGATCGCCGGCTCAGAGCCGATATTCGTTATAGTATAGCTATATTTGATTGTAGGTGGCAAAAATGAAGTAATTAATAACGAACTTACAATAAGGTCAGGTATAGATTCACCTGTGATGACAAACACTTCATCTGAGGTGTCCCCAAATGAAGTGGTCACACTATTTATCCTAACCAAGCAAGAGCTAGCATTCTCCGGCAAATTTGGTAGGATCCAATTAAATTGGCCATCGTTTTCGGCTGAATTATCGATCATAATCCAATCGTTACCCCCACTAAGGGAATACAGCAGCTCAACGGTGATTCCAACCTTTCCGCTGCGACCCCAAGTAATGGTCTGGTTGCTCTGCTCTGCCCAAATCTCCCCTCCGTTGGGAGACGTGAGCTTCAAGCCCAGTGATAGGCTTACCTCAACGGTGGCCTCGGCGCTGTTATCGGCCTGATCGTAGGCCACGGCTTTGAGCGTGGCAGAGCTGGCGCCGATCTGATCGAAATCAATGTCGGCCTTATAGGGGCTTTTCGTGAACTCATGTACAGAATTACCATCGAGGAAAATCTCGACCCTGTCGACACTGCGGTTGTCGGTAGCAATGATTTCCAGCGGAAAGGTACCAAAGTGCGCCTGGCCCACAGTGGGCGATACGATGGATACTTCGGGCGGGATGATGTCGAAAAAGTCACAGCGCAGGAGCAGGACGGAGCCCAACAGCGCGAGCAGGCTGCCTTTGAAGAATGTCCGGCCAGTGGAAATCGCAGGCATTATTCCATGCCCGCCAGCTTCCTGGCAGCGCCTTCCAGGCCTTCTGTGAGCATGAGCTGAGCGTCGCCACGGACATCGTAACTGGTGCTGCGCAGTATGCCGCCCGTCTCTACATCGATGATCCTCATATCGATGGTATAGATTCCTCTAAACAAGCCGAACGATCCTGCCAGCATGAGCTCGCAACCGAGCAACTGACCCACTTCCACGGCGCACTCGTCGGATACGCAGCCTGAGAGATTGAAGTCCTGCTCCACCAGAATCTGCTGCACTTGGCCCCTCTCGATCAAACGCCATTTTCCAATGGCCACAAGGTGTGTCCCCAAGCGGTTGCTCAGAACCTTCGCCTCGCTCACGGAAATGCCGATGGCGTCGAAATCGAGGATGGCGATGGTGGCGCCGGCAGCGGCGATTGGGGGTGGGTCGCTGGATGCCGCCGCTAGTGGGGCCGGTGTTGCGACGTCATTATCCTCAATGATATAGGTGATGGATTGCCTTTCGCCAAGGGTGGCATTGACGGGATCGATAAGCATCAGCAGGATGGTTTCTTCCCCCTCAATTTCAGCATCATCCAGCACAGGGAATTCAATTACGCCGACCGTGTCCCCAGGCGGAATGGACACTAGTGAGAGATCGGCAATGTAGTCAACCCCCTGGCCGGTTGCCGTGCCTCCGGTGATTCGATAACTGACACTGATTTCTCTTCCCGATGCCGCAGATAGATGCAGGGGCAGACGGACCGGGGAGTCCTCGCCCGCCCGAAGAATTGCGGCGGGAAACTGGATCACCGGCGGAGGAATGTCTTCAATGATATGGGTTGTGGATTGCCGTTCCCCAAGGGTAGCATTGACGGGATCGGTGAGCGCCAGCAGGATGGTTTCATCTCCTTCCAATTCAGCATCATCCAGCACAGATATCTCAATATAACCGATTGTGTCTCCTGCCGGAATGGAGATAGTAGAGGATTCTGAAATGTAGTCCACTCCCTGGCCGGTTGCTGTGCCTCCGGTGATGCGATAGGCAAAACTGATGTCCTTTCCCGATGCCATCGAAAGATATACGGGCACTCGGGCTGGCGAGTCTTCGGCCGACCGCAGTATAACGGCGGGAAATTGGATCACCGGCGGATCATCATCATCCAAAATTTGATAGCTCATTAGACTGTCTGGCCCAAGGATGGCATTTGGCGGTTGCGGCAATCGGAATAAGCCTGTCTCATCCAGTTCATTCAATTTGTCATCAGTAAAGCGAATAGCTGCTAGAGCCGAAGTTTGGCCTGCAGCAATTATTATTGGCTCGCTCCCTCCCACGATCATCCAGGCTTGTTCTTCCTCGTCAATATAGTCGGCTTGTATGCTCTTGCTACCTTGTTGGACCGAAACGATGAAAATTATTTCTTCATGCCACGGTTTTGATAGCCTGACTGGTACGTCTATCCTGCCGGCTTCCTCGAGGACAGATATGGAATCAAGGGCAAACCTCAGTTCAGGTGGCGACCGCCAGGCATTCACAATCTCTGGCGCAACGGTATGCCCCATTTTGGCTGAATCAGCCTCCATCCGTACGGATATCTCCATTGACTCCCCGAACGAGACATTATCGGCAAAAGGCCCCAAATCAATGGCGATAATTCCAGCTACATCAGTGGTCTCAACCCAGGCATTTTCAATTGCCACCACCCCAACCGGCACTCTCCCCACGAGCTGTTGGCGGACTACTATTGGACCACTCTCATTTTTCCACTCCTCGCCCGCCAGTGGCAAAATGGCGACTATTGTCTCAACAGACAATGGCAGTAGCACGCCTGCCCCCAGGGCCAGCTGACCCAGCCTTGATAATCCTGTTTGATCGTACAAGTAGTACCCGCCCCCGGCAACGACCACCCCAGCAATCCACATGGCGGCTTGCGCCCTCCTCTTTAGGTGCCGCTCCTTTATGTACCGTCTCTTGAAATTCTCGCGGATCGGAACGGAACGAAGCAGCTGGACCTCCAATACAGAACGAGCCTGGTTTGGTGTTCGATGGATCGCAAAATAATAGCTGATAGTTGATCCGATGGTTGGTTCCAGGGGGGTCCTTTCCATCGGCTTCAGGCGGGTGGTTGTCATATTGGAACAGCCTGAAGCAAGCAGCATCAGCCCGGCAACCGCTGGCAAAGCACGCCAGGTGCTCACCCGCCCTGGCACTGCCCTATTGAAACACATACGCCGCCCCGGCGTCGGTCCCGCCGCTGTCTTCGAGATTAGCCCCCACCAGAGCCACAGCCCCGCTGACGGCCACGGACCAGCCGAACCGGTCAAATGCCTGGGCGTCGGAGGCGGTGAGTTTGGCCGTCTCGGTCCAAACCCCGCCACTCTGCTCAAAAACATAGGCCGCCCCGCTAGAAGGCTTCTCGGATCTGGGCGGTTTGTTGCACTCGTGCCTTAATTTTCGCGTCTGCCGAGGTAGGTGCTTGATGGATATCTAATCCATAGCCGAGCGTAGAACCAATAGACACTAGCCGTCCAGTAGGTGGCATCCGCTGCATGTCTGTGGTTGTAAGATTAGCGCAACTAATGATGAGCGCTGCCGCCAATATTGTTAAATATTTCACATTAGTCATGCGTGCTGCCTATTGTGATCCAAAACCAGGTATCTGAGAGATTTCGAAAATGGTCAGATAGTTACCGGATAGAACATATGCGTAATTCCCCCGAATACGGACTTTGCGGCTAAATCCAAACCCAATTTTAGCAGCTGGCAGAGGCTTAGTTGGGTCTGAAACATCAAGAACTTGCAATCCTTTATCGTGAGCCATGAAGGCATAATTGTTTGATACATATACGCCATTTGAATTTATTGGAGGATTCTCATACTTACCTATTAGAGTAGGAGCAGATGGACTAGAAACATCGTAAATGTAAAGGCCCGAAGTTTCATTTGTAACAAATTCGAGCGTAACATAGAGATGATTGCCATTCAAATAAATTTCACTAGCGCGACCTGGTGTATCATGTGTCCCAATCAGTGTAAGGCTAGGCGGATTGGATATATCAAGAATTTGGAATCCTGATGATCCCCAAGCGACATAGGCATAGTTACCCTCAACAATTACATCTCTCGCGCCAACAAATGGTCCGGAATAATGGCTGGCTTGATAGGGCGTTGAGGGATCAGAGATACCAATGACATATACGCCCCACAAAAAAGCCGCTATATAAGCATAATCTCCAACAACACTAATCCCGTTTGGATTGCCTGTAATAGGAAATGAACTGACTAGAGTCGGATTTGAAGGATTAGAAATATTCACAATTTGAAGCTCAAGGGGAGGTTGGCCGCTAGCAATATACGCGTAATCTCCCCGAACATAAACGTCCCATGCACGAGAGTTTATACTATATTTACCTACTATTGATGGATTCGATGGGTCAAGAATATTGACTATATAAAGGCCCGAATCATCATCAGCTACATATGCAAACTCATTCGCAAAGAAAATATTGCGCGGATCCGGTAGGACTATTGAAGATTTGAAGGTGGCTACCCATTCATCTATAAAAAAATCGCTATCCGAAATGTCACTGTGCGATGAAATATTGCTGGAGATCATGATATTGCCGCCAAATCGGAGTTCAAAAACATTTGGAACAAACCAACTATAGTTTCCAGTATTCAGCACAGTTGAGCTAATCTCAATCCAATTTCTTTCACTCCCTAAAGAATAGAATATACTTATCTCCGAACCAATACCACTTGTACTTGTCCATGTGATCGGGAACTCATTCCACCCGTGTATGAGTTCACCACCATTAGGAGAGATTAAGGTAATACTCTCATCTGTAATAACAAAATCAGCATCCGAACTGTCGCTGAACGCCGTGGTGGTGCTGGTGATCTTTACCCGAGTTGAAGTTGCCGATGCCACGAGGCCGGGCAGTGTCCAGGCGTGTGAGCCATCATTTACCGTGGAAGCAACGATTTCATCCCAAGTGCTGCCTGCGTCCAGGGAGTAATGGAGGCTGACATTATCGCCCACATCGCCACCGGATGTCCACGTGATAGTTTGTGTGGACTGCTCGGCCCACACCTCACCGCCGTTGGGGGAAGTGAGGGTAATAAAATTGGGCTCGGCTGAGATCGTGAAGTTGGCATTGGATGTATCGGCGATCGCCGCCGTGGTACTGGAGATTCTGAGCAAGGAAATCGTTGAGGAGGTAAAGAAATTTGGCAGGGTCCAGATATGGGAGCCATCATTGGGTGTTGAGGCGGCTATCTGGTTCCAGCTCGATCCGTTATCGAGAGAATAGTCGAGGCTTACGTCATCGCCCACATCGCCACCGAATGTCCACGTTATGTCATGGGTGGATTGCTCAGCCCATACCTCGCCACCGTTGGGGGAGGTGAGGGCGAGGAAGTTGGCCTCTGCCATGATGGTGAACACAGCCCCTGAACTGTCCGCGAAGCTGCTGGACGTGCTGTTCAGCCGGACAAGACAAGAGGTGGCGTTGTCGAACAGATTTGGCAGGGTCCACGGGTGTTCGCCGTCGTTGGGCGTAGAGGAGGAGATTTCCTGCCAAGTCGTGCCGTCATCGACAGAGTACTCCAGATGGACTGCACTGCCCACGTTCCCGCTGCTCTCCCAGCTGACCGATTGGGTCGATTGCTCAGCCCACACCTCGCCGCCATTGGGAGACGTGATCTTAAGGCCCAGTGTCAGACTTACCTCAACGGTAGCATCAGCGCTGTTATCGGCCTGATCGTAGGCCACGGCCTTGAGCGTGGCGGAGGTGCCGCTGATCTGATCGAAATCGATGTCCACCTTGTAAGGGCTTTTCGTGAACTCATGGACCGGGTTACCGTTAAGGAAAACCTCGACCCTGTCGACACTGCGGTTGTCGGTGGCAATGATTTCCAGCGGAAAGGTACCAAAGTGCGCCTGGCCCACAGTGGGCGATACGATGGATACTTCGGGTGGGATTATGTCGAAAAAGTCACAGCGCAGCAGCAGGACGGAGCCCAACAGCGCGAGCAGGCTGCCTTTGAAAAAATTTCGTCCGTGAGGAACAACAGGTTTTACCACATCTAACCCATGCCCTGATGTAATGTAATGTTTGAGCGTTTATCCAAATTATGGCTACATAGTCATCATTACAAGTGAACTACCATCTTGCACGATTGGTATAGTGCCAGGCGCCCCTTCAATTATTGAATCACCGACGAAATTAAAAGCCTCACCAGCCTTTCAGCTGATGGGCCTCTAGCAGTGCGGCTGCTACTTGGTCACGTTGGCCTTATTCAGCCACATTCTCCCTGAGACGGTGCGTATTTAAGGCCACAGGCTGTGTCATAAGTGAAGCTATTGAAACTGCATCGAAGGTCAAGCATGACCCGGTAACACAGAATTTTTATAGATCGGTCAAAAAATCACTTCACTGGGGTATTATGATTCCTCATTTATTGGCGGGCAATTTTTGTGTTTCACATCGGAAATCAACCCTTTTTTATGGGGAACTGGGCAAAGGTTTGATGCGCGCCAGAGACCTGAGATGATCAGCGGTCTAAAGGCAATCATTAGAATATTTCCGTGACCGGCTTTCATTTAAGACTCTTGCCGAAGAATGTTGTCTTAAGTGCAAGATTTGAAACCGCCTTGAAGATGAAGCGTAACCCCATAACAGTGATTTTTTGGCTCCATCTAAAAAATCACCCGTATGTCATAGTAAGTGTCGGCCAATAATCGGCCTTCAAAAACTTTGTCCCCCCTCTTGACCAACGGCTCTGAATTGATGATTGCACCCCTGTTAAGTGGCAGAAAATTAAGGGCGTGGACTTGGGCTACGGACCCTGATTCACGGGATCAGTGAAAGGAATTATGCGCGCCAAAGGCTATAAATGGTTCGCGGGAGGTAGCAAATCCGTAGCTAATCTCTTTCGTTGACTTTCCCTTGTGACACTTGTCGCGCACAGTTTACAGCACTGCCTTGGCCTCCAATGAGATTGGCCTCACTCATCGGCTGGCACTATCGAGAGTTTGATCGACTTTCAGATCTTGACCAGATTCAGAATATGCGGTTTTTAAAATACCGCCGAAAATCGATCCTAACCTCCCTGGCCATTCGAAGCGCGGTGTATGAAATATGAAGCGTCCTTGTGGCAATTTTAAGGTTTCCCCCTTGGTCTCCCAGGATATCGAGTTCCTCTTCGGCTCTTTGCAAGTGGCTGGTCAGAGTATTAATCGTAATCTTGGCGCCTATCTCATGGGCGCGCCACCCTTTGAAAAAGTACTCTTTCGCCACGCGAAGAACTTCAGGCGTTATCTTGGTATGGCGGGTCTCGATCTGAGCAATAATTTTCTCAAAAGTTTGAGGCAACAGCACAAACGAATATTGTCCCCTACCCTTGGCCTTGAAGTTGCTAGCCATCATTCGGATCCGCCGTTCGTAGTGAAATTTGCGTTTCGCGGGATGGTCAATAAAATCCGCCAAGGTCCTAAGATCGATGTTTCTTGGGAAAATCACGAGTTCATCCTCGAAATGTGGGAAGTTGACAGGTTCGGTTGCAATACCCTTCAAATCTTCCCGCGTTGACTTACTCTTAGCCCATGGTGTGATGTCCTTAAGTCGTTGGCGCGTGGATTTTCTCCACTCGCGCCAGTACTCGGGTGGTTGGGGGCCTTCCCGAACATAGATTGTGCTCATGATTTTCCCTTTCGATTCCCACCAAGATTTGATGCTCCTGCTCTAGAATTGATTGTGTCAAGAGCGCCATCAATCCAAACCCGCCATATTGCCGAGATTTTTTGTGCTCCAATTTCAACGGCATTTAGGTTGAGGTCTCCATCTAGGCATTCATCAATGCGGGACATTAGGCTATTGGTTTTTACCATATCAAGATGCTCGTAAGCAGTGACAGGAATGTTTCGTTTAAGAGTCAATTCGCGATAGATCCTCTGCACGTACATTACTGCTGAATCCGGAATGTCCATATACCCTGCCATGGCGCTAAGACTAGTGAATCCGAGCGTTAGATTGTGCTTCGACTCAACAAACTCATGAAGCGCAACTGCAAACTTATAATTAGGCCAATTGGTCGAATACCAAAGATCCTCCAATTTGTAGTAGGCTTCTACAGCATCCTCGAATTCCTCTATTATAATTTGAAGTTTCTTGGTTCCCTCTGAGACCATTTGTCACTTTCCTTTTTCTTGTTGATTGACAACTCTGCGGTTCTACGGGGTACCATAGATCGCCTATGATGATCTCCATTCAGCCGTCTATGGGAAAACTGTCGAACATGCTGATACTCCCCCCCATCCCCAAACGATGACTTGTCCGCTGGCCTAATGTCGGTGGCCTGATAGCTAATCTATAATGGGTCATTCGTCACTCTCGTCGGTACGTTTCGGCCTTCTAAGCCGTAGGTCGTGACCAAGCATCCAAAATCATCAGCATCCTATCCAGAGGGGTCTTCCGAGCTCTTTGGCACGGTTTTACTGTCATCGTTTTTATTTTCACGAGGAGAGTCATGCGGTATCATAATCCGCGTGTCGGGGGTTCGAGTCCCTCCACCGCTACTCCAAGAGGTTAATCGCAGGGCGGGTAGTGGCAGGAGCAGTGGCAGTTGGCAGTGGCAGTTGGCGATGGACCGGTATGGGCTCTCTCCGTTTTGCTGATTGCTGAGAACTGACTTCTGATAGCCGCCCGGCAGCCGGCCAGAGGGCCGGGGAGTCCCGGGAATTAACCCGCTCCTACGTTGTGCTCAGGACAGGCCCTTGAGTCAGGACCGCTTTCCGGCCCACTCCAGGCCGACGGTGGGCAGCAGATGCGCCTGGCTGCCGTAGGGGTACTCCCCGTACACCAGGATATAGCCCAGCCGCAGGCGGAATCGTTTGCCCCGGTCCCAGATAATGCTCCCTTTCTGAAAAAAGGCGTTCGAATTATTGGCAGCGGGTGTCACCAGCAGGTCCGCATCCATGCGCCACGACAGTCCGGGACTCAGCCTGCCGGCCAGCGCCCCGCCGAGGTTCAGCTGGACCCCATGCATGTAAAGCAGCATGCGCTGATACACAAGGGGCAGGTCGATGCTGGTGCGCTCGTCCATGCGACCACCCCTGAGGGCCCAACCGATGCCACCCCTGGCCGTGAACAACAGATCGTCGCTCATCACCCGGGTCGCCAGAATTTCGGCCCAGGTGGCCAGGATAGGGGGTATTTCGCCCACATCGGCCTCCGGGGAGATGAAACCGCCGATGCCCGGCCGCTGCAGCGTGCGCAGCAGGAACGTCGGATAGGAAAATCCGATCCGCGAGGCCACGCTATACGGGCCGTATCTGCCGTGGCTCAGCTTGAATTGCAGGTTGGGCGCAATCAGGTTGAGCAACAGGTAGGTGCCCCATTCCAGGCGATCAGTCCGACCGACGCGATACGGTTGAAACAACCCATTTTCAGTGCGCCCTTTGGGCAGGGTTAAGGCCGTGCCGGCGGACCAGTAGCGGTCATTGGTCTGGGCGCTGGCGGCCATGCTGCCGGCCAGCAGGAGCGCAGCCACCGGCAAGGGCAGCCTAGTTCCCACCGCTACCTCCCAACACCAGCCGGGCGGTCAAGGGCACGTGGTCGGACAGGGCGAAGCCCGGCCCGATGATATCCTGATGGGTGACGGCCGATCCGGATACCCAGGTTCCATTGGTGAACAGGTAGTCGAGCTTGCGGCTGAGGCCGAGGGAATCGGGTTTGGCGCCGAAGGAAAAGAAGGGGCTCTGGTCGGTGGCGTTTTGGAAGTCGCCCAGCGGCACGGCCGGCCTATAGGTGGCGTATAAATTATCCAGCCAGGCGGCCTCCCGGGTGTAATCGCCGCCCTCGAAATCGCCGGTGAGACACTTTTCGTCGGGAAAGTCCTTCAACCGATGGGAGCCGGGGGGCAGAGAGTTCAGGTCGCCGCCGGCCACAAACAGGTCCCCGCTGGCCTGGATCGCATCGAGTTCCTCCTTGAAGCGGTCAATGTGCCGCAACTTGGTATCGTCCTGCGGGAAGGCCGCCGTATGCACATTCACCACTTGTAGCGGGTCCCGGCCCGGAATGGCCACGCCGGCCCGCACAATGCAGCGCCGCAGGTAGAAATAGGTGGTCAAGGGGTCCTGGTCGGTGCGCAGGGCCAGGCTGATGCGCTGGGCATCCTCCAGCGGCCAGCGGGATAAAATCGCCAGCCCCAGGTCGGCGCGGCCGAGGCCATCGGAGGGGACGAACTGGACCCGCCACATGGAGGCGTAGACGCCGTAGTTCATATCGGTGTGGTCCAGCAGGTACTGCATCTGATTGATATAGGCCGACCGCTTCGAATCGACGTCGACCTCCTGCAACAGGAGAATGTCGGGCTGGGCGGCGTTGATTTTCTCCACCAGGCGCTCCAGATTGCCCAAGGTCTCTTCCTCGGTCATCAACACCCGGTCATCAAAACAGGCCCACCAGAAATCGATCTTGCCGCCGGCGTACTTGATATTCCAGGTCATCACCAGCAGGGTATCGACAGCGGCCGGTGCAGCGGTGAGCGTCGCCGCCTGGTAGTATTCGGCCTCCTCCAGCTCCTCGAAGGTGGTGACCCAGGGGCCACAGGCCAGGCTTGCCAGCCCGATGAGGAGGGGCGCCATGATCTGCTTGAGGGGCGTGATGCTGTTCATAACCAAGTTTACCTTATCTATCGGTTTTGACCAGGTCCTGACCGTTACCCGGCCGCCTGCCCGCACCCATTGCCCCGGATGGTAACTCAGGGCAGAGAACCACCAATCCCCCCAAATCCAATTAACGGGATGGGCAGCACACCGATGACGCCAAAATGGCGCCTGGGGGCGGTATCTCCGGGCACCAGAGACTGATCATAATACTGATCATAGGTGACATTCAGCAACCAGCCGCCCCAAGCCTTGAATCGGGGGTAGGTGGCCACTACCCTGTCTTCGCCCTTATTTCTAATCCATACCTTACCGATGCCGGCGCCGACAACTATTAAGGAGAACTGGGCGTCCAGATAAGTCATCGTTACATCCTTCGACCTGCGCTGGCCGAAGGTGATGCCCGGGATCAGAAAATCGATCATCCCCCCGTAGGGCAAGACCATAAACAGTCCCAGCGTGACTTGAGCCGAGAAGGCAACCCCTTGGCCTCGAGTATAGCCCAGCTGCAACCCCGGGCTAACGTAGGCACCTACGAGTTGCGCACTAGACTTAACCGGCATAAGCAGGGTTAATACCCCGGCCAGCAGTATGATGGTTCTCATTTTCTTCACCGGTACAACTTAAGGACAGTTTATGATATTGGTATGCGGCAGTTGTCACGGAATTGTCACCGTATTGTAAAACTCCTGTCATGGATTGTCGGCGCATGATGGCAGGCCCTGCGCCAATGGGATTTCCGGGGCTGGACGCCAGCAGGGCGAGCCCGGCGCGGGGCGGGCCGGGGCCGTGGGGCGGCAGGGGCCGGGAGCCGTCCCCCATGAGCCCCTTCCGGCGGACGATGGACAGGGGCGCCAACCTTTACCCTTTGATTGTGCCCGGCGACTCCGTAACGTCAAAAATCCAAACGCTCCCAATCTGGATTAAATCAGCGAATCATTGTGCCGCATACTATCCTCCTCACTGGCGGCTCAGGCTACCTGGGCCAGCACGTTTTGACGGAATTGCTGCAATCCTCGCCCCGGAGCCAGATTAGAGTCGTCGATCTGCGGCCGGCGCCCTTCCCGTCTGCTGATATCGAAGCCGATCCCAGGGTGGAGCAATATCTCGAGGTTGACATTCTCGATGAGGAGAAGCTGGCGCCGTTATTCGAGGGGGTCGACCAGGTTGTTCACATGGCCTCGGCCATATCATACTCCGTCAAGGATCGCGCCTGGCTGGAAAGCATGAATATCTGGGGAACCCGCATTATCGCGAGTCTGGCGCTGTCGCATGGGGTGAAGCGACTGGTTAATATCAGTTCGATGGCAGCGCTGGGATACAATGATGATCCACATGCCCCGGTTGACGAGTCATTCCGGTTCGACTGGAAGATAGCCCGTCGACAAAGAAAATACTATATGCTCACCAAACACCTGGGTGATCAGGAAGTGGCCCTGGTCCAGGCCCGGGGACTCAATGCCGTCACCATCTATCCGGGCCTTCTGTTTGGTCCCGGGAATGGGGTGCTCGCGTTCAAACTGATACGCGCGATCCGGGCAGGCAAGATACCCTTCAATCTGCCCGGTGGCATCAATGTGGTCGATGTGCGCGATGTGGCCAGAGGCATCGCTGCGGTGGTAACAGGCGATATCCGCAACGGCAAATTCCTTTTCACGGGCAGGAACCTGACTTACCAGGAACTCAACAGCGTTATCGCCTCCCAGGTAAACGTCTCGCCCCCCCGGCGTACCCTGCCCAGACTGTTGCGGAGCCCGCTCTACGGGCTGCTGGTGCCTGTTGAGTGGCTGGCCAGAAAACGGCTGGATATGACCGCTGAAATCCTGTCTTCGGGTTTCATCTATCGCTACTACGATAACGGGCAGGCGGCCGCGTCCCTGGGCTGGAAACCTCGCATCCCCTTGCCCCAGACTATTGCCGATACCCTGGCCTGGATGGAAGCGCATGCTATCGCTTAAGGACTCGGTTGTCATCGTTACCGGCGCCAGCAGTGGCATAGGCCGGGCCACCGCCATCGCCTTCGCCCAAAAGGGGGCCGTGGTCGTGCTGGCAGCCCGGCGGCTGGACAGGTTGCAGGCCCTAGAGCAGGAGATCAGCCGGGCCGGCGGCCGCAGCCTGGTGATACAGTCCGATGTGACCAGGGAGACCGAAGTTGAGCGCCTGTTCGCCGAAGCCTTGCAGCAGCTGGGCCGGGTCGATATACTGGTGAACAACGCCGGCCACGGTCTGCGCGGGAATCTGGTCGACACGAGCTACGCCGATTGGCAGGCCGTATTGGACGCCAATCTGACCAGCGTATTCCTCTGCTCCCGCGCAATGGCCCGCAGCGCCGCGCCACCCGGAAGAAAAAGGCACATTATCACCGTGGGGTCCATCGGCGGGCTGATTGCGGCCCCCAGCGCATCCGCCTATGGCGCAGCCAAACGGGGCGTGACCGGTTTTATGCGCGCCATCAGGTGGGAGCTGCGGCCGCTGGGCATAAAAACGACCACCCTCTATCCCGCCCGGGTCGCGACGGAATTTTTCGATATCGACAGCTATCCCCGGAAACCTGGCCGCGGGCAGATGTTGCTGCCTGCCGATCTGGCCCGCTATATCGTGGCCATAGCGACGCGCTCGGTGACGCGGCGCGCGGCCATCAGATTATGGCTCATTCTGAAGCGAATCTACTACCTGGCGCGGTATCCCCTGCAGGGGAGTTAGTCTGCCCCTCGGCGCGGGCGGCGATCTGCGGCTCTCGCGCTGCCCCTACTTGTCGATCCCTGCCAGGTCCAGCAGGAAAGCGTAGTTGAAGGCCGTATCCCGGTAGCGCTTGAAGCGTCCCGAGGCGCCGCCGTGCCCCGCCTTCATATCGGTTTTGATGATCAGCAGGTTGTCGTCGGTCTTCAGCGCGCGCAGCTTGGCCGTCCATTTGGCCGGCTCCCAGTACTGCACCTGCGAATCGTGGAGCGAGGTGGTGATCAGGATGTGGGGATAGTCCTGGGCGCTCACCTGGTCGTAGGGCGAGTAGGAGAGCATGTAGTCGTAGTAGACCTTGTCGTTGGGATTGCCCCACTCGTCGTATTCGCTGGTGGTGAGGGGGATGTCGGCGTCCAGCATGGTGGTGACCACATCGACCCAGGGCACCCGGGTCACGATGCCCTTGAACAGGTCCGGCCGCATGTTGATCACCGCCCCGATCAGCAGACCGCCGGCGCTGCCCCCCTGGGCGAACAGCCGCTCGGGGGCGGTATAGTTCTCGGCGATGAGGTAGCTGGCGCAGTCGATGAAGTCGGTAAAGGTGTTCTTTTTCTTGAGCAGCTTGCCGTCGTCGTACCAGGAGCGCCCCATCTCCTGCCCGCCCCGGATATGGGCGATGGCATAGACGAAGCCCCGGTCCAGCAAGCTGACCCTGGCAGCGCTGAAGGTGGCGCTCATGCTGCTCCCGTAGGAGCCGTAGCCGTAGAGCAGCAGGGGCTGTGAGCCGTCCCGCTTGAGCCCCTTCCGGTAGACGATGGAGAGGGGCACCAAGACCCCGTCCCGGGCGGGGGCATAGCGCCGCTCGGTAACGTAATCGCCGGAATCGAAGCCGCCCAGCACCTCGTCCTGCTTCAGCAGGGTCCGCTGGCGGGTGGACATATCGTAGTCGTAGATCGATTGGGGCGTGGTCATGGAGGTGTAGCCGTAGCGCAGGATGTTCGTCTGCGGGTCGGGATTGGTCGAGATATAGGCCAGGTAGGCCGGCTCGCCGAAATCGAGGTAGTGGCCGCCGCTGCCGTCCCAGTTGACGATGCGCAGATGGACCAGCCCGGCCTTCCGCTCCTGCACCACCAGGTGGTCCCGGAACAGTTCGAAGTTGCTCAGCAGCACATCGTCCCGGTGGGGGATGACCTCCTCCCAGTCCGCCATGCCGGTGGACGTGACCGGCGTGGACATGAGGCGGAAATTTTTGGCCTGGTGATTGGTGCGGATATAGAATTTGTCGCCGAGATGGTCCAGGTCGTACTCGTGGTCCCGCTGGCGGGCCTGGAAAAGCTTGGGCTCGCCCAGGGGATCGTCGGCATCCAGGTAGCGGAACTCGGAGCTGAGGGTCTGGTAGGAGGCGATCATGATATAACGCTTGGAGCGGGTCTTCCAAACGTAGCTGGAGAAGGTCTCGTCGTCCTCCTGGTAGACCAGCACATCATCGGCAGTGTCGCTGCCCAGGGTGTGGCGCCAGATCTGGTACCAGCGCAAGGTCTCCAGGTCCTGTTTGGCATAGAACAGGGTCTTGTTGTCGTTGGCCCAGGCCAGCATCCCGGTGACATTGGGAATCTTGTCGGGATACAGTTCGCCGGTGGCCAGGTTCTTCAGATGGACGGTATAGATGCGCCGGCCCACCGTGTCGGCGGCATAGGCCAGAATCTCGTGGTTGGCGCTGACCTCCACGTCCCGCAGGGAGAAGTAGCCGTGCCCTGCGGCGAGAAGGTTGGCATCCAGATAGACTTCCTCGGCGCTCTCCAGCGAGCCGTGCTTGCGGGCATAGATGGCGTACTCCTTGCCCTTCTCAAAGCGGGTATAGTAGAAATAGTCCCCATCCTTGTAGGGCACCGACGAATCGTCCTGCTTGATGCGGCCCTTGATCTCCTCGAACAGGCTGTTCTGCAGCTCCTCGGTATGGGCCATCACCTGGGCGGTATAGCTATTTTCCGCCTCCAGGTAGCTGATCACCTTGGGGTTCTCACGCTCCCGGAGCCAGAAGTAGTTGTCGGTGCGGACATCACCGTGTATTTCCAGCCGCTGGGGAATGATCTCCGCCACAGGCGGCGCCAGCATCGGCGTCTTGACCTTTGGCGTTATCTTAACCATTGGCTCACTTTTGTTCATTCCAGGTTGGCATCCTACGGCTAAAAGGGCTGCAAGGGCAATAACGGTACGGGTCGGAGCCGGCATAGGGCACCCCTTCTACTGCTGAGATGGGCTGACGATAATGTGAAGTGCAGAAATTTAGGGGCAGCATCGTTTCATGATGAAGAAAATTGGGGCTCACCCGATAAACCGGCGGAAGGATGCTCCGGGACCGGAAAACAGGATATTATTTACAAAATAGGTTTAATAGCTTACATTGGGGCTGTCATCAATTGCTATGGGTGCGATAACGATTCAGCTGCTTAATATGCCACCCCCACCGGTGCAGCCGCCACTGACAGACCTTCGCGGTCCTCCTATATACTTACATCCCCTGCCTCCAAGCGCAGCACGCATCCCGCCGGATTCTGGAGGGACACCATGATAATGGCGGCGGGCGGTATCCTCGAACGTGCCACTTCCAAAGGCGCTGAAATTGCCCTGGTGTACAGCAGCACAGATGGCCCGGAATGGTCCCTCCCGAAAGGCAAGGCCAAGGATGGGGAGGAACTGAGTGATACTGCGTTAAGGGAGGTGGAGGAGCAGACGGGCTACACGGCTGACCTAATGGAAATCGCTGGGACGATCCATTACACAGTCGAAGGGGTGCCGAAGCTGGTGCTCTTCTGGCGGATGAAGCCCGGGGCGAAAGGAGAAATGTCTTCCAGTGAGGTGGAAAAGGTAGCGTGGGTTTCCCCGGAGGCGGCGATAAAAAGGCTGACGTACCGGAAAGAAAAAGACTTCATCAGGCTAACATTTCCCCGACAAACCCTCGGGGCCAGGTTGGATTTCTTCAGATGGATAAAGGCGCTATTCAGAATGGCTGGCGGGCTGCGGCGATTTAGAAGGCTGGAAGGCTCGATACAGTGTTATCGTATCGAAAGCAGGCAGCGGATATTGATCTCCGACGCTGATCATGGGCAGGATGGCAACTGGGCCGAAAATTTGCAGCTTCTGCTCGATGCGGCTGAGGCAAATCTGCTGCGGTACAACATCGACGCAGCCTGGAAATGTTTCAATGGGGCCCAACGGATGGAACTGTACGGCCTGGATGCGCATGGTTTGGGGGCCAGAATCATCGAACTGCGCAAGGAGGCCAGCAAGGTAAAACGGTGGCGGGCCGAGGCGATGGAAAGGTTGCTGGAGGAGAAAGGGGGCAAGTTGCCGCCGGTAGATTATATTTACAGGGCTGCTCTTTTGAGAGACGAGCACTTTTCAAACCGGGCCTATATCCAGGGCATTGTCAGGAGACACATGTTCAACCTGGCGAGTCTCCTGCTGCTGCTGATTGCCACATTCGCCCTGCTGGAGAAGGAGGGCAAGATTCCTTTTGGGGTTATAAATGATGCCGATCCTGTTGCGCTAATACTTGTAGCCGTGGCGTTGTTTGGCCTGTTTGGTGGTGTGATAAGTGCGGCGCTGAAAGTGCCCAGCTCGACTAACGATGCCAATGTTCCGGAAACGGTGGCGTCAGGCTGGGTCACCATTCTGCGTATGGCAACGGGGGCGGGATCCGCGGTAATTGTCTATATAGCCCTTAAGTCCGGGCTCGCTGGATTTTTTAATATTCCTGCAGAGAATATGTCTTATTACACCATTTATACGATCTCATTTGTGGCAGGATTTTCTGAGAGACTCGTCCTGCGTGTGGTAGGGGAGTTTGCGGGGAAATAACCAAGGGAACAGAGGGGAAATCATGGCATATCCGTTCAGGAACCTGATATTTGAAGGTGGGGGCGTGAAGGGCATCGCTTACGTCGGGGCCCTTAAGGTATTGGAAGAGCGCAAGATTCTGAAAGATATCAAGCGCGTAGGAGGGACATCGGCAGGAGCGATAAACGCCGTATTGCTCTCGGCCGGCTTCAATCTGAAAGAGATGCAGGATATATTGTGGAATTTGAACTTCAATAATTTTATGGATGACTCCTGGGGCATCGTGAGAGATACAAAGCGCCTGATCAATGAATTTGGCTGGTATAAGGGGGACTTCTTTCGGGATTGGATGGGCCGACTCATCAGGGAGAAAACAGGTAACGAGAATTCAACATTCCATGATTTCAAGAAGCGGGGATTTCTCGAACTTTATCTGGTCGGCACCAATCTGTCTACCGGTTACGCCGAGGTATTTTCATGGGAGCATACACCCCGCATGCGGGTCGTTGACGCGGTGCGTATTTCCATGTCCATTCCACTGTTTTTCGCCGCCGTGCGGGGGTTTCGCGGGGACGTTTATGTAGATGGCGGTATGTTGGATAACTACCCGGTGAAACTTTTTGACCGGGAAAAATACATCGCTGAGGAGGATTTACAGGCCCATGGCCGGAAGATCGATTACTACGATGAGCCCAACAAGAATAAACCTGCGACAAGTAGCCGCTACCTGTATAACCGTGAAACCTTGGGTTTCAGGCTGGACAGCGGCCGGGATATTGCCGTGTTCCGGGATAATGCCGAACCTGTGCGAAATAAAATCGACGATTTCTTCGACTATATCAAGGCCATGGTCTCGACCATCATCGGCGCCCAGGACAATCGACATCTGCATAGTGACGACTGGAGCCGAACGGTCTACATAGACACTCTGAGGGTAAGTGGAACGGACTTTGACATTGATGACGCCAAGAAAAAAGCCCTCGTCACCCAAGGCGAAAAGGGCTGCAAATTATATTTTGACGACTGGTATGATAATCCCCAAGTGTCGCCGGACAATCGTCCCGCCTGATGTGCCCCTGAGATTGCCCCTCCGCCAGGACCGCTTGGGCTGCCGCCAGCCGTGAGCAGTGAGCGATGCGCCATCAGCGCTGAGCAGCAGCGGTTAGCAGGAGCTGCTGGCGGCAGGTCAGCCCTTACTGGTTGCTATTCCCGATCAGCCGGGCGATTTTCCACTTGCCGTCGGCTTGCCGCTGGTAGATAACGATTTGTTTCAAATCGAGAGGGAACGATTCGCCATCATTGTCCCTGAAGGTCCCGGTCACGGCGTTGCGGGCAAAGGCCCAATCGCCTAAAATGATGATCTCATCAGGGGTAATTATAATATCTGTCGTGCCGTGGCTGAAGCCGAGCCGGCCCATCTCCAGGATACCTTCCGGCGTTGTCACCGCCGCTTGCCCGCCGGGCATATAGACCGCGTCTTCGGCAAATAGTCCCGCCCAACCGGTGGCGTCACCGGCGTTGTTCATGGCGGCAGTAGTCTCAATCAGTTGCATGATGGCCGCTGTGTCTGCTGAGGCGGTATCCTCGACAGTCGTTTGGCAAGACGCCACAAGCAGGCATCCTGCCAGCAGTCTTGGTGCATATTTCACAGCTTGTCCCCCTCATTTATTTACAATCCCAAAGAGCCGGTTACTTTCGGCCGGTAAAGTAAGCGTCAAAAATACCACGCGGGGAGGGCGGGGAGAATGGAAGAAGTGGCAGTTGGCCGGGGCAGTAGGTAGTTTTCAGCCAGCGGTGGCCGCCCATCAGCCCTGGGCAACGAGCAATACGACTGAAAACCAACGACTAACAACTACCTGCCCTGCTACTGCCCCTGACATCCCTTTGCGGGCAGCTTCAGTCTCACGGATGGATGGCGCGCGCCGGCGGCCCGGGCCACAGCGCAGGTTTTATGGTTGGGTGCCGCAGCCCATAGAGTTTGTGTGTAAATTGATCGATACTTTATGTTAGCAGGTAACAGAATGCAAAGACTGGGGCGGACCCGTCAGCCTTGGCCGCCCATCGCCCGATTGGCTCTGATGGCCCTTGGCGCCGTCGCCCTTGTGGCCGGCTGTGGCGGCGATAAGTCGTCCCGGGAGATTCCCATTACCGCCCAGTCGGACCGTGCCCTGGAGATATTTCTGGAGGGCCGGGAGCTCTACGAAAACCTCCGCTTTGACGAGGCCCGGGAAGTCTTCGAGCTGGCCATCGATGAAGATCCCCTGCTGGCCCAGGCCCACCTCTACCGTTCCATGATTGCCACCTCCATGGCCGACCGCCAGCGCCGGCGCCGGAAAGCGGAAGCGTTGCTGCCCAAGATTTCCGCAGGTGAAGGGTTGCTGATCAAGGCCTACGTGGCCGGCTCTAAAGGCGACCGCGAAAAAAGAATCGAGATTCTCAAGCAACTGGTCGATGACTATCCCCGGGACAAGCGCTCCCACATGGCGCTGGCCGGGGCCTATTTTTCGCGGGAGGAGACTTACCAGGAGGCCGGGCAGGCATACCGGAAAGCCATCCGCCTGGACAAGAACTACGCCATGGCCTATAACCAGCTGGGCTATGTTTACAGTTTCCTGGAGCAGTACGGCAAGGCCGAAAAGGCACTGAAAAATTATATGCGTCTGATTCCTGACGAGGCCAACCCGTACGATTCCATGGCCGATCTGTATATGCGAATGGGCCGCTTGGACGATGCCTTGGAGAACTATCGCAAGGCGTCGGAATTGAATCCGGTTTTCACCGCCTCGCAGCGCAAGACCGGACTGACCCTGGCATACCTGGAGCGTTACGACGAGGCCCGGGATGCCCTGTGGGGCGCTTACGGTAACGAATTGACCTATGGCGGCAAGGTAACCGATCTGCTGACCATAGCGAAAATCCATGTGCTGGCCGGGGACCTGGATGCGGCCCTGGCCATGACGCAGCAGGCCCAGCTTGAAGCGCTGGACGCGGGCCTCCCGGAAAACGCGGCCGGCAGCGATTATTTTGAGGTTCTGATCTACCTGGAGCAGGGCCAGTATCACAAGCTTGACAGTCTGGTGGCCACCCTGGAAGAATCTCTGGCCCAGGCGGAACCGGATGAAGACTACAAGTTCGAGGCTGGGCAGGCCATTCTCAGCACCCGGCTTCTAGCGGCGGCCGGCGCCGATGATATCGATTTGGCGCGGCTGCTGGCCGACCAGTTTCGCGCCAATGCTATGGCTAAGAATACTCGTCACAACCTGGAAACTTATGAGGCTCTGACCGGCTATATCGAACTCATCGCCGGCAATCCTGAAAAGGCCGTGGGGCATCTGCAACAGGGCTCACAAACCAGCCCCTTCGTGCTCTACTACCTGGGGAAAGCCTACGCAGCCAGCGGTAACGCCCGCAAGGCCAGGGAGACTTTCGAAAAGCACAACAATCTCCATTCCGAGGATCGCTGGTACGCCTTTACCCTGCCCAAGGCCAAGGCCTCCCTGGCCAGGGATTAAGCCCCCCGGCGCGCCGTCTAAGGCCCTTTTCCGCCCGTTCTGAACTGCCGGTTTCCGCCGGCCTGCAACCGCTGGATAATTCTGCTGGTGCTGCGCCCTTCCACCAGGGGGATGATGGCCACTTCGCCGCCCCAGCCGCGGACTTCCTCTGCGCCGACGATGTCCGCAGCCTCGTAGTCGGCCCCTTTGGCCAGCACATCGGGCCGCAGGGTGTTGATCAAATTCAGCGGTGTGGCTTCATCAAAAAGGGTCACCATATCGACTGAGGCCAGGGCCGCCAGCACCCGGGAGCGGTCCTCCTGCGACATGACAGGGCGGTCTGGGCCCTTGATCTCGCGCACCGACCGGTCGGTGTTCAAGCCCACTACCAGGCGGCCCCCCAGTTGGCGGGCGGCTTCCAGATAGGCAACATGGCCCGGGTGCAGCAGGTCGAAACAGCCGTTGGTAAAAACGATTTTTTCCCCTCTGGCCCGCCAGCGCTGCACCTGTTCGGCCACCTTCTCCAGGGGCGCTATTTTCTCCGGCTGGAGGGTCATGTCCGGGGCGCTAATGGCGGCCGACAGCTCGTTGGCCCGGATGGGCGCCGTGCCCACTTTCCCCACCACGATGCCGCCGGCCAGGTTGGCCAGGTAGAGGGCATCCAGGCGCGGCAACCCCGCCGCCAGCGCTGCCGCCAGGGTGGCCACCACCGTGTCACCGGCGCCTGAGACGTCGAATACATCCTGGGCCAGAGCGGGGATGCGATGGGTGCTGCCGGTCTCCAGCAGGGCGATACCCTGGTCCCCCAATGTGACGACCAGAAATTCCAAATCCAGATCATTCACCAGGGTCCGGCCGGCTGACAGCAGCCCCTCCAGATCATCGGCGGCAGCACCGGTCACCTGGGCCAGCTCGGGCCGGTTGGGCGCCAAAGCGGTGGCCCCTTTATATTTCGTGTAATCGGCGCCCTTGGGGTCCACGATGACCGGCGTATGGAGCTGCCGGGCGCGGCTGATGACGGCCTGGCAGAACTTGGCCGGCAGCGCCCCTTTGCCATAGTCGGAGAGAATCACCTGGGCCGGTTTCCGGTCCACGAGCGCGAGGGTTTTCTCCAGCAGCTCAGCGCTGGCCCGGTCCGGGACGGGTCCGGCGCTTTCATGGTCCAGGCGCAGCATCTGCTGGTGGCCGCCCATGACCCGCGTCTTGGTGATGGTGGGTCTGCCGGCCACAGACAAAAGGGTCTCGGCGCCAATGCCGTAACGCCCGAGAATTTCCAGCAGCTCGGCCCCGGCAGCATCCTCCCCGGTCAAGCCGGCCAGCTCGACGCGCAATCCCAAGGTGGCCAGGTTGATGGCCACATTGGCGGCCCCGCCACCGCTGGCCGTTTCATGCTGGACATGGACGATGGGGACGGGCGCTTCGGGCGAAATCCGGGTGACGGCGCCCCAGGCGTAGCGGTCGAGCATGCAGTCGCCGGCCACCACGATGGTCTCGCCGGTAAAGCCTGTTTCGACGGCCTCCAAAGCAGCCTGGCGATTTTTTAGCATCTCCGGCTCAGGCGCTTGTGGCCGCCTCCACCCAGTCGCAGATGATATGTCCGATGAGGATGTGCCCCTCCTGTATGCGGGCCGTATCCTGGGCCGGTACGGTGAGGCAGAGGTCCACTTGCCGGGCCAGCTCGCCGCCATCCCTGCCGCTGAATCCGATGGTGGCAGCGCCGATTTCCCGGGCCTTGGCGATGCCGGCCAGCACGTTCGCGCTGTTGCCCGAAGTGGAAATACCGACAACGACATCGGCTGGCAAGCAGAGTGCCTCAATCTGCCGGGCGAAGACGGTCGCATAGCCGAAATCGTTGGCTACCGAGGTGAGAATGGAACTGTCGGTGGTCAGGGCGATGGAAGCGAGGCCCTTGCGGTCCCGGTTATAGCGGCCCACCAGCTCGGCGGCCAAGTGCTGGCTGTCGGCGGCGCTCCCGCCATTCCCCATCCACAATATCTTGCCCCCAGCCTGCAGGGCGGCAACCATTTTCTCCGCCGCCTGGGCAATCAGCGGCTCCAGCGCCGGGAGCGTGGCAATGGCATCGAGATGGGCGCGTATGGCAGCTTGGATGTCGATCATGATCCGGCCTTCAGCGATACCCGCTACAGGTACCCCAGCTGCTCTATTTTAAGCAATATTTGCTGCACCAGAACATCCGGGTTTTCGGTGCTGGAATCGATGACGATCTCAGCGTTGGCCGGCGCCTCGTAGGGATCATCGATGCCGGTAAAATGCTTCAGCAGCCCCTGCCTGGCCTTGGCATACAGCCCCTTGACATCCCGGGCCTCGCAGACCTCCAGCGGCGTGCTGACGTAAATTTCAATGTACCCGCCGGCGGGGTCGATCATCGCGCGGTTGAAGCGGCGGTCATTCCGGTACGGGGCGGTGGGAGCGCAGATGGCCACACCTCCGTTCTTGGTGATTTCGTTGGCCACAAATCCTATCCGCCGCACGTTGATCGAGCGGTGCTCCTGGGAGAAACCGAGTTCGCTGGAAAGGTTTGTACGGACGATATCGCCGTCCAGCAGCGTGACCGGCCGGCGGCCGTCTTCCAGCAGTTTCACCATCAGGCCGTTGGCCAGCGTCGATTTGCCGGAGCCTGACAGACCCGTGAAAAATACCGTGAAGCCCCGCTGGGAGAGCGGCGGCTGGGAGCGGCGCAGCTCGGCCACCACTTTCGGGAACGAGAACCACTCCGGTATCTCCAGGCCTTTATCCAGCCGGCGGCGCAGCTCGGTGCCTGAGATATTCAGGGTCGGCGTCCCTTCAGGCACCTCATCGGCAGGCAGATACTCGGCCCGGTCCTCCCGGTAGACCATCAGGCGGAACGGCACCATCTTGAGGCCCAGCTCATTCTCATGCTCACGCAACAGATCCTGCGCGGCGTAGGGGCCATAAAAAGGCTCGCCCTGGCTATCGTCACCTGGGCCGGCATGGTCCCGGCCAACGATGAGATGGCTGCAACCGTAATTCTTGCGGATAATGGCGTGCCACAGGGCTTCCCGGGGGCCGCCCAGGCGCATGGCCAGGTTGAGCAGCCCGAGCATGGCGCTGCCGGCAGGGTAGCTCTCCAGGATATGCTCATAGCAGCGCACCCGGGTATAATGGTCAACGTCGCCGGGCTTGGTCAGGCCCACCACCGGGTGGATGAGCAGGTTGGCGCCAATCTCATGGGACGCTCTCAGGGTCAGCTCGAGATGGGCCCGGTGCATGGGGTTGCGGGTCTGGAAGGCCACCACCTTGCGCCAGCCGTGCTTGGCAAACTGGGCGCGCAACTCGTGCGGAGTGTAGCGCAGGAGCTGGTAGTCGTAATGCAAGGGGAGCGATAACCCCTCGACGGTTCCCCCCAGGTAACTGTCGCCGCTTGTGTCCTGCAGGTAGAACACGCCGGGATGGGCGCTGTCATTGCTGCCGAAGACGGCCTCGGCTTCCTGCCGCAAATCGGGCTGCCAGATATCGCTGAGGGTCATGACGGCCAGGGCGAAACCTTCCTGGTCACGCAGGGCCAGCCGGTCGCCGGGGCTCAGCCCTACGGCAGTCGCTGCAGGCACATCGAGGGTAATGGGGATGGGCCACAGGGCGCCCTCAGCCAGGCGCATCTCCTCCAACACCCGCTCGTAGTCGGCCCGGCCCATAAAGCCGGTGAGGGGCGAAAAAGCGCCGTTCATCAGCAGTTCGAGGTCGCACAGTTGGCGGCCGTTCAGGGTCAGTGAGGGCAGTTTCACGATCTCCTGGCGCAGCTGGGCCGCCCGGCCAGTGTCAACCAGCAGATCGACGAGTTGCCCGCCGTGGGGCGCCGGAAGATGGGCGTCGCTGGAGTCTGTCTTGTCCATAGTTGGTTCCATGATCCTTCGTTTAAGGATATTGCCCTGCCGGCCCGGGCAACGTGTTCCCCCAAGGGGTATTAGAAACGGCTCAAGTTACGACGGCGGCAAAAAGGTGACCAAGGCTACTTCCCGCCTGGTGGAGCGGCAATGACGGCCGGATATATCCGCTAGGGGACTTGACTTTGTAAGTGCGTAGTGGTACTCTCCGCAAAGTATGCACAGTTTCCGGCATAGTCAGCCGACCCCGGCACGCGCGGTCCGTGCGGCCTTTTGGGGGTTGTTGATCCTGGGTCTCATTCGCTGCGGTGCGCCGCTCGTGGTCATCACTGCCGAGGATCTGGCGGAGCTGAATAGTGCCGACCTACGCAAATTGCAGTATTTCTCCGGCAATGAGGAGATCATCTTCGAGGCGCAATCGGAGGAGTTGGTGCAGCAGGTCCGGCGCCAGGCATTGATCTCCACCAGCCAGCGGACGGACCACCGTCTCACCATTGACAAGAACACTCCCGGCACCCTGGTGCGGTATGACCGTATCTCCAGGGAATACCACATCCGTTTCGATCCCGATCTGCCGACTCTGTTTTACCAGGACCTGGGCCAGGGTCTGGAACTGATGACGGACGGGATCATGATTGAAGGTATCCAGTATGCGCGGGTACTGAAGGTCCCCCGCAGCAACCGGGGGCTGCTCAGCAGCAGCGACAGACGCTATCTGGCCATCAGGATGGACGCCGAAACGAAGCGCCGTAAGGACCGTAAAGAGGCCTCCGGTGTCCGTGTCCAGCGCTAGCAACCTCATTCCTCCCGTCGAGAAATCACCTATATTCTAAAGATTCCCGGTTATCGGCCGATAGTGGATGCAGAGCGATAATCCAGGCGATCCCGAGGACGGGACGCCGGGTACAGCGTCGGCCTGGCGATAGGGTCGGCGCGCCAAAGCCACAAAAACCGGGCACGGATGCCCGGTGCTCATGAAACAAGGAGGTATCCATGAGCTTTACCAGGATCAGAGCGAACACGATCGCCACGCTTAGCCGAAACGTGCTGGAAAAAATCAGCCGTCAGGCGGCCCGGGGGCAACTGGCCCTTTCAACGGGCAAACGAATCAACTCAACAATGGACGACGCATCCGGGTTCTCCCTGGCTAGAAACATGGAGGCACGGCGCAGAGGGCTGACACAGGCGCTTGCGAATATTGGTAACGCCGAAAGTCTCCTGAACACAGCAGCCGGATCGTATGACGTTATCAACGCCATGGTTATTAAAATCAAGGAGCTGGTAGTGCAGGGCGCTGACGATGCATTTTCCCCCGTACAGCGGATTGCTGTACAGGGGCAGATCGACGCTCTGGTTGAGGAGATTGATGATACGATCAGTACGGCTACCTTCCAGGGTCTTGTACTTCTGGACGGCACGTATACCGGTAAGCGATTTCAGACCGGAGCGTCAGCGGGTGAGACAACCGTCATCAATTTAAGTGATGTACGCAGCTCGGCCCTGGCGCTTGCTGGAATCGACGTGTCAAGCAATGCGACCGCGAGCGTAGCGCTGACGCAGGTGGATGATGCCCTACTTACCCTCCAACTGGGTATGCAGGGTACCGGCGAACTCATCATGCGCTTCCAGTCCAAGATGGTGTCGACACAGGCTCAGATTACGAGTGTAGAGGCAGCGCGCAGTAGGGTAGAGGATATTGATTATGCTGCGGAACAGATGCGCATGTCGCGCATCCGGCTGGTACAGCAGTCAGGATTCACATCCATGCAAAAAGCCCTTGTGGCTCCCCGGCAGGTCCTATCGCTCATAGCGCAGTAAAAAGCGCCTCTTGTTGGGGTTCCTCCAGGAAAAGCCTGGCTTAGCGGCCGGGCTTTTCTGTTTATGGGCCTAGACACCCCGCAGGCTGGGGTCCCAAATGATCTTGTGCAGCTGCAGCTGCAGGCGGACCGGCAGGGCAGCGGCCAGAATCCAGCCGGCCAGTTCCTGCGGATCGAGATCGCCGAATGTCGGTGAAAAGAGGACCGTATGCCGCTGGGTCAGGCCCCGTTGCCTGACCTGAGCCGTGGCCCAGTCGAAGTCGGCCCGGTCTCCGATCACGAACTTGATCTCATCATGCCCGGCGAGATCATCCAGAATGGACCACAGATTGTGCTTCTCCATCCCCGATGATGGGGTCTTGAAATCGACGATTTTGAACACCTCCGCCGGAACGTCGCTGACCGGCAGCGAACCGCCGGTCTCCAGCATTACCTCATAGCCGTCGGCCAGCAGCCGAGCCATCAGGGGGATGACCCCGGCCTGCATCAACGGCTCGCCGCCGGTGACCTCCACCAGGGGGGTTTTGAAGGCCGCCACCTGCTCCAGAATCTCATCCTCGGCCATGTCCTCACCTTCGTAGAAGGCGTACTCGGTGTCGCAGTAGGTGCAGCGCAGGTTGCAGCCGGTCAGGCGCACGAAGACGCAGGGCCGCCCGGCGTGGGACGACTCCCCTTGTATGCTGTGGAATATCTCGTTTACCTTCAGCATGGCCGGTGGGCAGAATTTATATCCGCTGCCTGCCGGAATTGACCCTTTATGACCACCCAGCCACCTGCCGAATCGAATTTCGGGCCGGAACGCGCCGGCCCCCAGCCTGAATCCAAGACGGCCCGGCCCATCCCGGATTTGCGGCAGGACGCCTACACCACCGATGAGGCGCTGGAGGCGTTCGAAAGTCTGCTGCTGACTGCCGCCACGGCTCCGGTCAGCGGCAACCTGCTGGAGCACCCGCTGGTACTGGTACAGGGGGCCAAGGCGCTGATAGGACTGGCGCCGGACCGGCCGAGTCAGGCCCTGATGCAAGCCGCCCTGGGCTTCTGCGCAGACCTGACCTGGAGCCCCTTCGAGCGGGAACGGCTGGTGGGCGACCCGGAGCAGCTGGGCCTCACCGTTTCAGTGGCCGATTTTGAGGATGCCCTGGCCGACGGCGACGGCGAGGCCGCGATTGCCCAACTGGGCCGCATACTGATGGTCTCCGACAGCCGGCAGTTCCTGTTTGATATCCTGCTGGAGCAGGCCGCCAGGGACCCCCGCCGGGCAACCACCCTACTGCCCTTTGTGCACAGTTGCCAGCGGGCCTATTATTTCGTGGGCCACCTCAACCTGGGGGAGTTCATCATCCCGGCCCTTGAGGCAGTGGCGGCCGAGCCGCTGGCAGCCCGCGTACAGGGGGACACTGTGCAGAGGGACACGGTGCGGAGTGACACTGTCACCCCCTGGGACGTGCTGGAGCGGCTCCCGGCGGGTCCGCCAGAGCTGCTATTGCTGACCGCCCATGCCGCCCAGATCATGGCCGACGAGCACGTGAAGGCTGCCGCCCTCAGCGACCGTCTGGGGCGAACTCTGGCAGCGCTGACGGCGGACCTGTCTGCTACTGCCACTGCCACTGTTTTCGAAGGCACCCCTGCCGAATTGTTGGCGGCGGCACGAGCCGGGGAGACCGAGCGGAGCAGCGGCATAGGGCGGCACCTGGCCCAGTCCGGCGACCGGGGCTGGATACTGGAGGTGCTCGAGATCGCCAGCGATGAGGCCGCGGGCGAAATATCTCCCCAGCTGCTGCTCTGGGCCGACGCGACCCGCATGCTGCTGAGGGTGGCACCTGAGGAGGAGCGGGAGAGCGTGGGGGCGGTGGTGGCGGGGCAGTTGGTGGGGGTCATTGCGCAGATGTTGCCATCAGGGACGAACTAGTTGGCAGTGGCCGTGGCAGTTGGCAGGAACCGGGCATGGGAATATCGTAAATTTCAACTGACGACTGATGACTGATAACTGCAAACGGCCAACTGACTCCCATGCCTGAAACCCTCTCCATCCCCCCCTGGACCATCCACCTGCTGGAGTCCGGGCGCTTCGGCCTTGACGGCGGCGCCATGTTCGGCTCCGTGCCCAAGGCGCTCTGGGAGCGCTCCAACCCTGCCGACGAGGCCAACCGCATCGAACTGGCCCTGCGCCACCTGCTCATCGAAGGAGAGGGCCGGTTGATATTGGTGGACACCGGCATGGGCGGCCAGTGGGCGGAAAAACAGCGCGACATGTTTGCCCTCCGGCAGCCGGAAAACCCGCTGCAGACGGCCCTGGCGGCGGCCGGTTTCGGCCCCGAGGCGGTGACCGATGTGATCCTGACCCATCTGCACTTCGACCACGCCGGCGGAGCCACCATAAAGGAGGGCGACGAATGGGTACCGGCATTTCCCCAGGCCACCTACTATACGCAGCAGGCCCAATGGGACCTGGCCAACAATCCCAGCCCCAAGGACCGGGCCTCGTTCATCCCCGACAATTTCATGCCCCTACAGCGCCACGGCCGGCTCGAAATTCTGCCGGCGGGGGAGGAGATTGCCCCCGGCATCCAGCTGCTGGGGGGAAACGGCCACACCGACGGCCATCAGATGGTGAAGATCAGCGGGTCGGAAAAGGGCGCCGGCAGCACCTTGGTTTTTCTCGGCGACACCATCCCCACCACGGCCCACCTGCGGCTGCCTTTCATCATGGGCTACGACCTGCGTCCTCTGGAGACGCTGCGTGAAAAACAGGCCCTGCTGGCCCAGGCTGCCGAGGAGGAGTGGTGGCTCTTTTTCGACCACGATCCCCAGGTGCCCGGCGTGAAGATCGCCCCCGGCGGCAAGGACTACCAGATCATCCAGCGATATGACTCAGTGCCATGACTGAGGGTACAGGATTGAGCGCCACGGCAGAACCTGATTTCAGCGGCTGGAGCCCCACAAAGCTTTATCGCCACGGCCTCAGCGCCTTCAACGGCGGCGACTATTACGACGCCCACGAGTATTGGGAGGAGCTCTGGATCGGGCACCGGCCCTGGGACCGGACGTTCATCCAGGGACTGATCCAGCTGGCGGTGGGCTGCTTTCATATGACCAACGACAATCTGAAGGGCGGCCGGGGACTGTTCACCAAGTGCCGGCCCAAGCTGGAAAAAGGGCTCCCTGCCGGCCGTGGGCTGGACGTCTCCGCCCTGCTGACTTTCGTCGATGCCGCCCTGGAGCAGATCGAGTCCCTCTCCTCAGCCGGCGACTTCGACTGGTCCGGCCTGCCGGTGCTGGCTGAGCCTGAGGCGGCGGAAAGCTAGGCATGGCCCGGGAAAGCAAAGCCAACAAGGCCAAACGGGCCGGCGAGATCAACCGCCGCCTGACCCTGGAACATCCTGACGCCCACTGCGCCCTGCATCACCAGAATGCCTACCAACTGCTGGTGGCCACCATCTTGTCGGCGCAGTGCACCGATAAACGGGTGAATATGGTCACGCCGGAACTGTTTGCCGCCTATCCGGGCCCGAAGGAGCTGGCTGCGGCGCCCCGGGAAGAGATCGGCGAGGCGATCCGTTCCACCGGCTTTTTCAACGCCAAGGCGAAAAATCTGAGCGGCATGGCCCAGGCCGTCATGGCCGATCACGGCGGCGAGATACCTGCCACTTTGCCGGAGCTGGTCCGGCTCCCGGGGGTGGGCCGGAAGACGGCCAACGTGATCCTGGGCAACGTGTTCGGCGTCCCCGGCATCGTGGTCGATACCCACATGATCCGGCTGTCGAATCTGCTGGAACTGGCCGAGAGCAAGGATGCGGTGAGAATAGAGCATGGCCTCATGGACCTGCTGCCGCCCGAGGAATGGACCATGTTCAGCCACCGTATCATCGACCACGGCCGGCAGATCTGCATCGCCCGGCGGCCCCGTTGCGGAGACTGCGTCCTGGCCGATCTGTGCCCCTCCGCCAAGCTGCCCCTTTCCTGAGCAGGCCAGGCTGTGGGGCATCGTTGTAAGGCATCGACCCGAGGGGAAATCCCTGTCTGCCTGTCACAAATCCTGTCACAAAAACAGGTGCCTGCCCAGCGGTGGCGGCTATAAATTAGTGCGCTGCATAATGGATGCAGAATACAAGTATAATGATCATCCTCACGAAGAAGTTCAAATTCAGCGCCGCCCACCGCTACTGGAACCACGCCTGGTCCGAGGAGGAGAACCTGGCCGCTTTTGGTGATGACTCCCGGCTCCACGGGCATAATTATGAGCTCGAAGTGAGCCTTACCGGCGAGGTCGATCCCGACACCGGCTTTCTGGCCGACCTGGACCTGATCAAGGCGCTGGTGCAGGAGCATGTACTCGATCTCCTCGATCATGCCCACATTGAGGTCGATATCCCCTGGTTCGCCGACCGCCAGCCCACCACGGAAAATATCGTCCGCTATATTTGGGAACAACTCTCTCCCCGCATAACGGATGATGTCAGACTGGCCCGCATCAGGCTCTACGAGACGCCCACCATCTATGCCGAGTTTGATGGCCGCGCCGGGGAAAACCAGCCACATCAGGGGGATTTCAAGTGAACGCCTCATCCCGGACCCGAATAGAAGAACTGACCGCCGAACTGCTCCGGGAAGTCGGCGAGGACCCCGGCCGCCAAGGGCTGCGCAGGACCCCGTCCCGGGTAGCCAAGGCCTGGGAATTCTTTTCCAAAGGCTACGAGCAGACCCTGGAGGAGGTGGTCGGTGACGCCTGTTTCGATGAGGACTATGACGAAATGGTGACGGTGAAGGATATCGACTTCTTCTCCCTCTGCGAACACCACCTGCTGCCATTTTTCGGCAAGGCCCACATCGGCTACCTGCCCAGCGGCAAGGTTATCGGCCTCTCCAAAATACCCCGCATTGTGGATATGTTCGCCCGGCGTCTGCAGGTACAGGAGCGCATGACCCAGCAGATCGGCGACGCCATCATGTCCATATTGCATCCGGCCGGCGTCGGGGTGGTGATTGAGGGGGTCCATATGTGCATGCAGATGCGGGGGGTGGAGAAGCAGAACAGCTACGCCAGCACTTCCCACATGGTAGGCGTGTTCCGCGACGACCGGAAGACCCGTGAGGAGTTTTTCAACATCGTCGGCATGCGCAGGGTATAGTGGCCCTGTTGGGAGCCCACGTATCAGCCGCTGGCGGCGCCCAGAATGCCCCCGGCCGGGGCCGGGAGATCAGCGCGGATGCCATCCAGGTGTTCACTGCCAACCAGAACCAGTGGCAGGCCAAACCGCTTTCCGATGAAAATATCAGCGGCTTCAAGGATGGCATGGCCCAGGGGCAACCTCAGGTGAGCATCACGCACGACAGCTACCTGATCAATCTCTGCTCCGCCGAAAAGTGGAAGCTCAAGCGGGCCCGGAACGCCTTCATCGAGGAAATGGACCGCAGCGAATCCCTGGGCATCGACTACATTGTTTTCCATCCCGGGGCCCACATGGGGGCCGGTTATGAGGCCGGCTGCGCCATGGTGGCCGAGAGCCTTAACCTGGTCCTGGCGGAGCGTCCCGACCAGAAGGTCAAGCTGCTGGTGGAGATCACTGCCGGCCAGGGTACCACGGTCGGGCATACCTTCGAGCAGATCGCCGATATCCTGGCGCCCATCGAGGCCGGGGACCGCATGGGGGTCTGTTTCGACACCCAGCACGCCTTTGCCGCCGGCTACGATCTGCGCACCCCCGACGGCTGGGAGGACGCCATGCGGAAATTCGATGGCGTCATCGGCCTGGAGCGCCTGCTGGCCTTCCACATAAACGACAGCAAGAAGGAGCTGGGCAACCGGGTCGACCGTCACGAAAAACTGGGCCAGGGGTTCATCGGGCTGGCGCCGTTCTGGTGCCTGGTGAACGATGAGCGTTTCGAGCATACCCCGGCCATTCTGGAAACACCGGTGGACGATGAGTCCGAGTATGCCGGGGAACTGCAGCTGCTGCGGGGCCTGATGGGGGCTGCCCAACCGGATCCGGTCACCGGTTGACCGCGCAGGAATTAACCATCAGTGGCTGACAAGTACGACCTGGTGGTCATTGGCGGGGGTTCCGGGGGCTATGTGGCGGCCATCCGGGCGGCCCGGCTGGGCCGCAAGACTGCCGTCGTGGAGGACAGCCGGCTGGGCGGCATCTGCCTGAACTGGGGCTGTATTCCCACCAAGGCCCTGCTGCGCAGCGCCGAGGTTTACGAGCAGTTGCAACGGGCCGGCGACTACGGCCTGGTGGCCCCGGAGGTGTCGGTGGACTGGAAAGCGGTGGTGAGCCGCAGCCGGGACGTGGCCGGCCGCCTCTCCAAAGGTATCGAGCTGCTGTTCAAGAAATACGGCGTCACCTGGCTGCCGGGCCGGGGCGCCCTGTCCGGGCCGAAAGATGTCAAAGTGACCCCGGATAAAGGGTCGCCCTATATGCTGGGGGCAGGCGCCGTTATCATCGCCACGGGGGCAAGGCCCCAGCCCATCCCCGGCCTGGAACCGGACGGCAAGCGGATCATCACTTCCCGGGAGGCGATGGTACTGCCCGAGGTGCCCAAGCGGCTGGTCATCATCGGGGCCGGCGCCATCGGGGTGGAGTTTGCCTACCTCTACCGGGTCTTTGGGGCCGAGGTGACCTTGGTGGAGATGCTGCCGGCCATACTGCCGGTGGAAGACCAGGACATCTCCCGGGAGCTGGCCCGGATTTTCAAGAAGCGCGGCATCAAGCTGCTTACCGGCAGCAAGGTTGATCGGATCGAACGCCAGAAGCGCCAGCGGGTGTTCCCCCCTGGGGGGGGGGGGGGGGGTATTCTGCCCGCCGATGTGGTGCTGCTGGCGACCGGCGTTACCGGCAACGTGGAGGGGCTCGGTCTGGAGGAAGCGGGGGTGGCGGTGGAGCGGGGCGCCATCAGCGTGGACGAGCACTGCCGCACCGCGGTACCGGGGGTCTATGCCATCGGCGATGTCATCGGGCCGCCCTGGCTGGCCCATGTGGCCTCGGCCGAAGGGATCCTGGCGGCCGAAACCATTGCCGGCCTGGATCCGGCGCCGATCAATTACGGCAACATTCCCGGCTGTACCTATTGCCAGCCCCAGGTCGCTTCGGTGGGCCTGACCGAACAGGCGGCCAAGGAGGCCGGTTATGAAGTCAAGGTTGGGAAGTTCTCCTTCCGGGCTCTGGGCAAGTCACTGGCCAGCGGGGAGATTGACGGCTTTGTGAAGATGGTTTACGATGCCGCCCACGGGGAACTGCTCGGCACGCATATTATCGGCGATCATGCCACCGATCTGATTTCGGAGGCTGCCCTGGCCCGAACCGCCGAGGCGACGCGGCACGAACTGCAGGGCACGGTGCACCCCCATCCGACGTTGTCGGAGGCGCTGCTGGAGGCCACCGCCCTGGCCTACGACGAGGCGGTCAATGTTTAGTCGCCGGGGACTTCCACCTCAACCTCGGCGTCGCGGCTCATCTGCCACAGGTTGTAGGCGGTGGCCAGCGCGATGCCTGCCCCTGCAAACAGCGCCAGAGCGATCAGGCCGGCAATCAGCCGCGGCAGACTGATGACGATGATGGCCGCCAGCGCCAGTCCCAGGCCCAGTGAAAGCACTTTGGGCCAGGACCGGCCCAGGATGGTTTCCAGCCGGGGCGAGAACTCGGTAAAGAAGATTCGTGTAACCATAAGCGGAGCCCTTTCTTTTGAGAAATACAGACTCAAGGATCGTGCCGGAGGCCGTAAATCTGCCGCTATGCCGGTCAACCGGACAGAATGGCAGGCTTCTGCAGCAGCCGTTTCTATGACAAACCTTCTCAAATAACTTCGTGATGCCGGGCTTCGGGGAGCCGCCACAATGCCTTCAACCACTTGTTACTCAAACTGTTAAAGGAACAGCACTGATGCAGAACATCATTTCACGGATGTCGGTCCTGGGGTTGGCGGGCCTCATGCTGGCAAGTTGTGCGGCCAATCAGGCCATCATTTCCAAGGCCCAGGCGGAACTGTCCGAGGCCCAGTTGATTGCCGATATCAAGGCTCTCTCGGCGGACGAATTCGGTGGCCGCAAGCCTGGCCAGCCCGGCGGTCCCATGACCGTCGATTACCTGTTGCGGCGGGTCAAGGAGATCGGCCTGCAGCCGGGCAACGGCGACAGCTACCTCCAGCAGGTGAAACTTCAACAGGTCTGGACAAGCGCCGAGTCGCGCATCATCCTCACCGGCGGCGAGAAGAGCATCACCTGGAAGCCGTTTGTGGACTTTGCCGGCCGCGGTCCCCAGCCAGTGCCGGAAATAACCCTCCAGTGCGATGGGGTGATCATCGTCGGCTACGGCATCGCCGATACGGCTATCGGCTGGGACCAGTTCGGCGACCTCGATTATACCGGCAAGACGGTCATCATCTTCCGCGGCGACCCGATCTATTTCACCAAGGACAGCACCATCTACGGAGGTACGCCTGGCCGTCCTGTGGCCTTTTTCAGCACCAAGTTTGCCAATGCCCGGGCCAGGGGCGCGGTAGCGGCTTTCATTGTTCTGGACGCCAACCTGTCCGGCTCGGATTTCGGCTGGGAGCAAGTGGCCGCCAGGGGCGGGGGCCGGAGAACCGTCCTGGATACCGAGGCCGAAGGTGAAGCCCCGAGTTTGCTGACGGCCTACCTCAGCCCCGAATCGGCTGCCAAGCTCTTCGCCACCCGGGGGCTGAGCTACCAGGAGCTGCTGGGGGAAGCCACCAAGCAGACCTTTGAGCCCATTGATCTGGGCTACAGCCTCGATTTGCTGATGAAAATGGAGCGCGACCCCTTCACCTCGCCCAACGTGCTGGGCCTGATTCGAGGCCGCACCCGGTCCGATGAGATCGTCATGTATACGGCCCATTGGGACCATGTGGGCACCGACACCACCCTGGAAGGGGACCAGATTTTCAACGGCGCGGCGGACAACGCCAGCGGCACCGCCAGCCTGCTGACCCTGGCTACCGCCTTCGCCAACCTGGAGGAGCCGCCCGAGCGGTCGGTACTGTTTCTCTGGGTCACCGCCGAGGAGAGCGGCCTGCTGGGCTCGCGCTACTACGCCGATCATCCGGTCTATCCGCTGGCCCAGACCGTGGCGGCCCTGAATATTGACATGCTGATTCCTTTCGGGGAGACGAGGGATGTCATTGTCGTCGGCTACGGCAAATCGGAACTCGACAGGTACGCCGAGCGGGCGGCGGGGAAACTCGGCATATATGTGCAGCCGGACCTGTGGCCCGAGGAAAACTTCTACTTCCGCTCCGATCACATCAGCTTCGCCCGGAAAGGGGTGCCCGCGCTGAGCATGGAAACCGGCATGGACCATGTGGTGGACGGGCAGGATTCGACCCTGGCCCGGTTTTCCCGCTGGCAGGCGGAGCGCTACCACAAGGTGGCCGATGTGTTCGATGATACCTGGGAAATGGCCGGCATCATGAACTACCTGCGCATATCCTTCGATATCGGCTATACGCTGAGCAACCAGACCCGCTGGCCGAACTGGGCCAAGGACGATGATTTCCGGGCGATCCGTGATGCCTCACGGCAGGCCGCCTCCAGCAACTAAGGTTTAATGGGGAAATACCATGTTACATCAGCATAACTATCTGAAACGGCTGGTATCCGCAGCCCTCCTGCTGCTGCTTGCAGCCTGCGGCGGTGGGGCCAACCTGGAGCAGGCCAGCGCCAGCATCACGGCCCAGGGCCTTGCGGCACAGATCAAGATTCTCTCCTCCGATGCGTTCGAAGGCCGCGCTCCGGCCACCCCCGGCGGCAGGCGCACCACCGACTACCTGCAGGAGCAGTTTGCCGCCCTGGGCCTCTTGCCCGGCAATGGTGACAGCTACCTGCAGGAGGTGCCCCTGGTGCAGATTACGACCCGCCACGTGGTGCCCCTCACCTTCACCGGCGGGGGCCAGACGGTCCGGGCCCGCCCCGGCGACGATTACATTGCCGAGTCCGAGAGCCTGACGGAATCCATGGGCCTCGATGCGTCGCAGGTGGTCTTCGTCGGCTACGGTATCGTGGCCCCTGAATTCGGCTGGGACGATTATGCCGGTCTCGATGCCGCCGGCAAGACCGTGGTCGCCCTGGTGAATGATCCCGGCTATGCCTCCCGGGACCCGGACCTGTTCAGCGGCAATGCCATGACCTACTACGGCCGCTGGACCTACAAGTTTGAGGAGGCTGCCCGGCAGGGGGCCCGGGCGGTGCTGGTAATCCATGAGACCGGACCCGCCGGCTATCCCTGGCAGGTTATCGGCGGTGGAGCCAGCCGGCCCTATTCGGTACTCGCCTCGCAGGGCGGAGAGCCGAGCCGTCCCCCGGTGCAAGGCTGGATCACCGACGACCTGGCCCGGCGGGTCTTCGCCCATGCCGGCGCCGATTTCGACGCCCTGAAGGCCCAGGCCCTGTCGCCGGACTTCCGGCCCGTGCTGTTGGAGCTGACCACCACCCTCACCCTGGAAAGCAGCTTCGACTATTCCAGCGCCAACAACGTGCTGGGCCTGCTGCCCGGCTCCAAGCGGCCCGATGAAATTGTCATCTACATGGCCCATTGGGACCATCTGGGCGTGGACAGCGGCCTGACCGGGGACCAGATATTCAACGGCGCCCTGGACAACGCCACCGGCACCGCAGCCCTGTTGCAGCTGGCCGGAGCATTCCAGGCGCTGGGGACCCCGCCAGCCCGCTCGATCCTGTTCCTGGCGACGACGGCCGAGGAGCAGGGGCTGCTCGGTTCGCTGTACTACGGCACCCATCCGGTCTATCCGCTGAACAAGACGGTGGGGGCGGTGAATATCGACGGCCTGAACATTTACGGGCAGATGAACGATATCATTGTCGTCGGGCACGGCTACTCGGAGCTGGACGACTATGCTGCTGACGCCGCCGCGGACCAGGGCCGCCATATCGTTCCCGATCCTCTGCCGGAGAAGGGCTACTTCTTCCGCTCCGACCATTTCAGCCTCGCCAAACAGGGCGTGCCGGCCCTCTACTTCGACAACGGTGTGGACCATGTGGAGCACGGCCGGGAGTGGACCCTGGCCCGGATGGAGAGTTACACCGCCGAGCGCTACCATAAGGTGGGCGACGAGTTTGATCCCGACTGGGACCTGTCCGGCGCCGTGGATGACATCCGGCTTTTCTTCGCCCTGGGGCACCGCCTGGCCAGCGAATCGACCTTCCCCAACTGGTACGAAGGCAACGCCTTCCGGGCCGCCCGGGACAAGATGATGCAGTCGCCGGCGACCGGGAACTAGAAGGGCCGCAGGCAGTGACCGCCCCTTTCCCTGAATTGGAACTGGCCCGGCCAACAGGCGCCAGGCTCAGCGACCTCTCTGCGCTGCCCCGCGCCGCAGACCTGCTGCAGCCCATTGCGGCCGCCGCTCGGCCGGGCGAGACCACCTTCAGCTACCTGGGACGGCGGCCGTTCGGGCCCGTCTGGGAGCTGCAGAAGCGCCTGCACAAGCTCCGGGCCGCGGGGGAGATCGGCGACCTGGTCCTGTTTCTGGAGCACGAGCCGGTCTACACCCTGGGCAAGCACGCCGACCGGGGCAATCTGCTCAGCCGGCGGCCTGCCGATGTAGCCGTCATCGAAATTGACCGTGGAGGCGAAGTGACCTACCACGGCCCGGGCCAGCTGGTCGGCTACCCCATCGTTGACCTGCGGGACCACCAGATGAGCGTGAGCTGGTACCTGCGGGGACTGGAGCAGGCCATTATCGCGGCCCTGGCCACCTGGGACGTGCCGGGCGAGCAACTGCCGGGCCTCACCGGGGTCTGGATTCACCGGCGCAAGGTGGCGGCCCTGGGCGTCAGGCTGGCCCGCTGGACCACCACCCACGGCTTTGCGGTCAATCTATCGGTGCCCTCCGCCCGCTTCGACGGCATTGTACCTTGCGGGATATTGGAGTACGGCGTGACGAACCTGAACGACCACCTGACCGTCCCGGTCGTCGCTGAAGAGTTGGCCCTGAGATTGATACCCCCTTTACGGGCGATGCTGGAGGACTGAGGTGGCCAAGTACCAAAACTTTACCAAGACTCAGCTGCTCGGTTTCTACCGGAACATGGCCCTGTCGCGCCGGCTGGATGACAAAATGCTGATCCTGCTGAAGCAGGGCAAAGGCTATTTTCATATTGGCGCTTCCGGCCACGAAGCCGCCCAGGTTGCCGCTGCCGTCTGCTTCAAGCCGGGGCAGGATTGGGCCTTTCCCTACTACCGGGACGCCGCCTTCACGCTCCAGTGGGGCCTGCAGGCCAGGGATCACCTGCTGGCCTTCCTATCCCGGGAAGCGGACATCTCTTCGGGCGGAAGACAGATGCCCCAGCACTACAGTTCGCCCGAGCTGCGCATCCCGACCCAGTCGAGTCCCACCGGCACCCAGTTCCTGGAGGCTGTCGGGGTGGCGCTGGCCACGGCCAAAGCGGGACTGCATGATGTGGTCTACGTGAGCGCCGGGGAAGGGACCACCAGCCAGGGTGATTATCATGAGGCCCTCAACTGGGCCAGCCGCAGCAAACTGGGCGTGGTCTTCCATATAGAGGATAACGAGTACGCCATCTCCACCCATATTTCGGAGCAGACCGCCGGCAGCTCCATCTACAAGGTGGCCGCCGGCTATGAGTCGCTGGCCCGCTTCGAGGTCAACGGGTCGGACTTCTTTGAGACCCGCCTGGCGTTCGAGAAGGCGGTGGAGCGGGCCCGTAGCGGCGCCGGACCGGCCATCGTGGTTTCCCACGTGCCCCGGCTGCTGCCCCATTCCAGCTCCGACGATCAGCGCAAGTACCGCCCGAAGAAGGAGCTCGAGGCCGACAAGGAGCGTGATCCGCTGGTCGTCTTCCGGCGCACCCTGCTGGCCGAGTCGGTGGCCACCGAGAAGGATTTCGACACCCTGGATGCGCAGGTAGCCAGGCAGGTCGAGAGTGACGTCGACTGGAGCCTGGCACAGCCCGCCACCGATCCGGCCACCGCCAGGTTGCACATCTACGACGAAGCGCCCCCGCCGGAGGGTCAGCCCTCAGCCTCCACCGGTGAGGAGGTCATGCTGGTGGACGCCATCAATCATGCTCTCAGCGAAGAATTGGAGGCCAACGACCGGCTGGTCGTCTATGGCCAGGATGTCGCCGATGACAAGGGCGGCGTGTTCACCGCCACCCGGGGTCTCTCCAGCAAGTTCGGGAGCGGGCGGGTATTCAACGCGCCCCTGGCGGAGAGCAGCATCATCGGCTCGGCCATCGGCATGGCCCTGGCCGGCTGGCGTCCGGTGGTGGAAATCCAGTTTGGGGACTATATCTGGACCGCCACCATGCAGCTCCGCGATGAGCTGGCAGCCATCCGTTACCGTTCCAATAACACCTGGGCCGTGCCCCTGGTGGTGCGGGTGCCGGTGGGGGGCTATATCCACGGGGGACCCTGCCACAGCCAGTCCATAGACGGTTTCTTTGCCCATATTGCCGGACTGCGCATCGCCTATCCCTCCAATGCCGCCGACGCCAAGGGGCTGCTGAAAATGGCCTGCCGGTTGAACGATCCGGTGATCTTCATGGAGCACAAGGGCCTCTACCGGCAGCGCTACGCCGCCTCCCCCGAGCCCGATGCCAACTACCTGCTGCCCTTCGGCCAGGCCAAGGTGGTGCAGGAGGGCGGCGACGCCACCATCATCACTTGGGGCGCCATGGTCAAAAAGTCGCTGGATGCCGCCGGCAGCATCGCTGAGCAGATGGGCCGCACGGTTGAGATCATTGACCTGCGGACGCTCAATCCGCTGGATATGGCCAGCATCCTGCGGTCCGTGGCCAAAACCAACCGCGTCCTGATCGTCCATGAGGACTGCCTCACGGGTGGCTTCGGCGGGGAGCTGGCGGCCCGCATCGCCGACCCCGCTTTCGGGCCCGCCGAGGTGGCGGTGGCGATGGTGTCGCCGTAAGGTCTTTTTCCTCGTATCGTTGCAGATGATGTTGGATTGACGCCTATCCCAATCTGAGTATCAGCCATGATCACAGCCCACGCCGATGTTGTTGGGAGTCTGCTTCGACCGTTAGAATTGCTCAAGGCTCGGGAGGATGTAGCAGCCGGGCTGATTACACCGAGGGAATTCAAGATCATTGAGGACCGTGCCGTCGATGCCGCCGTCGCCCTGCAGGAAGAAGCCGGCCTGGAAATTGTGACCGATG
>SCKI01000016.1:0-6087 GCA_004124295.1 Fidelibacterota bacterium | reverse complement strand
ACGGGTTGCGGACGACGCGGGGGCGCGGGGGGGGGGGGGGGGGGCGTGGAGAGGCCCCGCCATACCGTTCGCCAGCGAGCTGGAAGAGGTGATATTGCCCCAGACCTCCTGGATCGAGGAAGCACTGGAGACACTGCTGAGCTATTAGAATGGATGGTGGATAGGGGAAAATGCAAAATGCAAATTGTAAAATGTAAGATGAAGAAGAAAGCGGAAATTCAACCACCGACGCGCTGCGAAAATGGGGCGGCGTTGAAGGTCACGTCATCCCGAGCCTACCTGCCCTGACCAAAGCCGAAGGGTCGAAGGATGGAGGCTGAGTGCTGATGGCTGACGGCTGAACGCTGAACGCTGAACGTCAATACGATGCTGAATAACGGAGTAGAGATGCGAAGATCAATACGGAACATACTGCCGGGCGTGCTCGCCGGACTGTTGATCCTCGCGACCGGCTGCCGGCGCGAGTCGGCCGTCTGGAACCATTTCGTGGAGCAGACCGTGGAGCAGTATTTTGCCATGCATCCCGACGTGGCAGTGCATGCGGGCCGCCATGATTACGACGGCCAGGTGCCCGATTTTAGCAAGGAGGCCCTGCAGCTGCGGTGGGCCTGGTTAACCGCCCGGCGCCAGACGGCGGCCAGATTCTCCGCGGAAACCCTGTCGGAGGCGCAACGGTTCGAGCGGGACTACCTGGTAGCCGTGCTGGATGGAAAGTTGTTCTGGCTGGACGACGCCCGCTGGCCCGCCCGCAGCCCCAACTATTATTCCGGGGCCATTAATCCGTCCATCTATGTGAGCCGGGACTATGCCCCGCTGGCGGAGCGCATGCGGGCCTTCACCGACATGGCCGGGAAAGTGCCGGCCGTGGCCGCCCATGTGAAGGCCAACCTGGAGACACCGCTGCCCATCACCTATCTGCGGCAGGGCCGGATCGCCTTCGGTGGCCTGGCGGACTTTTTCGCGGATGATATTCCCGCCGTCTTTGCTGCGGTGGAGGATGCGGCCCTGCAGGAGGTGTTCGCCGAGTCGCTGCAGGTGGCCGTGGCGGCCCTGCGGGACCTTGACGCCTGGCTGGAAGCGCAGGAGGCCAGCGCCACCGGCGACTTCGCCTTCGGCCCCGAGCTCTACCGGAAGATGCTGTGGAAAACAGGCCGGATTGATATGGATCTGGCTCTACTGGAGGCTATCGGCCGGCTGGATCTGGCCCGCAACCGGGCCGCCCTGCTTGCGGCTTGCGCCGAACTGGCTCCCGGAGCGTCCATTGAGGACTGCCTCGCCCTGGTGATGAACGACAAGCCCGCCGACGGTCCGGTCGAGGAAGCCCGGCGGCAGCTCAGCGGTCTGAAGGCAGTGGTGGAATCCCAGCGGCTGGTCTCCATCCCCGGAGCGGAGGAGGTCCTGGTCGAGGTATCGCCGCCCTTCATGCGCTGGAACGCGGCCTTCATCAGCATTCCGGGACCGTTTGAGGAGGGCCTGCCATCGGTCTATTATATCTCGCCAGCGGACCCGTCCTGGTCCGGGGAGGACCAGTTGGCCTACATCCCCGGCAAGAACGACCTCATGTTCATCTCGGTCCACGAAGTCTGGCCGGGCCATTTTCTCAACCGCCTGCACCGCAACCGGTCCGGGTCCCTTATCGGCCGGCTGTTCGGCAATTATGCCTACACGGAGGGTTGGGCCCACTACGCCGAAGAACTGATGTGGGAAGCCGGTCTGGGCGACGGCGATCCGGCGGTGCATATCGGCCAGCTGCTCAACGCCCTGCTGCGGAACGTCCGCTTTCTGGTCTCCATCGGGATGCACACCCAGGGCATGACCGTGGCCGAGGCCGAACGCATGTTCCGGGAGGAGGCCTACCAGGACCCCGGCAACGCCCGGCAGCAGGCCGCCCGGGGGACCTTCGATCCCGGCTACCTCAACTATACCTTGGGCAAGTTGATGATCCGCCAGTTGCGCCGGGACTGGACCGCCAGCCGTGGCGGCCGGGAGAGCTGGCAGAAGTTCCACGACACATTTTTATCCTACGGCGCGCCGCCCATACCATTGGTTCGGCAGGCTATGCTCGGCCCCGAGGCGGGACCATTACTCGGCGCCAACTGAGCCGGTGACCGGAAGGATTATCCAGTGCGCGTCATGCAAATCGGGTTGGGGGCCATCGGCCAATCGATCTGCCGGCTGCTGTCCCGGGGCAACGGCTTGATGCTGCCCGGAGCGGCAGTGGCCGGAGCCGCCGATCCCCGACACGCCGGGCGGTCACTGGCCGACCTGGCCGGCCTGGACACCGATCCAGGCATCACCGTCGCCGGCAGTATCGCCGAGCTGGCGTCTGAGGCTGATGCCGCCGTACTGGCTACCGCGTCGAGGATGGAGGATATTGTCCCTCAGGTGCTGGCCCTGCTGGAGCGGGGCTGGCCGGTAGTCTCCACTTGCGAGGAGCTGGTTTATCCCTGGACCACGCATCCGGAACTGGCGGGGCAAATTGATACGGCAGCCCAACGGCAGGGAGTGGTGGTGTTGGCAACCGGCGTCAATCCCGGTTTCCTGATGGACTTTTTTCCGGCGGTGGTCGCCCGGCTCACCAGCCGGGTTGACCGGGTGACCGTTATGCGTGTCCAGGATGCGGGCCCCCGGCGGGCCGCCTTCAGGCGGAAAATCGGCGCTGGCCTGACGCTGGACCAGTTTGCCGCCCGGCAGGGAGAGGCCGGCTGCGGACACGCCGGGCTCGCTGCTTCGGCCTACCTGCTGGCGGCGGGAGTGGGGCTGACCCTGGACAGGGTGGCAGAGACCCTCGTCCCGGTCACGGCCCGGAGTGAGCAAAAGACCGGGGACGGGGTGATCAATGCCGGGCAGGTGGCCGGTGTGCTGCAGGAATGCAGCGGTTACGCAGGCGGCAGGGAAGTGATCCACCTGACTTTCCGGGCGGTCGTGGGGGAGCCCGAGTCGTACGACCTTATCCGTATCGAAGGACCGCAGCCGCTAACCGTCCGCTTTGAGGGCGGGGTACCGGGTGACGGCGCCACTGCTGCCATCATCGTCAATGCCCTGCCGCTGCTGTGGGCGTTGCCGCCGGGGCTGCGCACCATGGCCGACCTCTGGCCGACACGGTTAGACCGCAATCACGCCGCTAGCCCGGCAGGGGGCGGGGCATGAGTCTGCGGCTGCGGTGGGCTCTTTTCCTGGCGGTCAAGGATTTCCTGCAGCAGCGAGAAAACCGGCGCATCCTGAAGCAGCTCAACCGGGTCTACGGGGAAGAGCAGGATGAAGGGGAGCGTAATCTGGCAAAGGCCATGAAGGGCCGGCTGCGGCGGCTAACTGATCGGGAAGAGTGGTGATCCGGCAGTGCGACATTTTTTGGCTGGGCGTCGGGGCGGCCTGCGATATGATTATCACAAATGAAGCAACAATTTAACCTGGATGTTTGGATTGTTCGTTGTTGGAAGATAATTCTGGAGGGAGATAGAGATCGAGGATTTGCTGGAAAATCTTAGCCCTGCTCTGATCGGGTTGCTCGGGGCACTGGTTGGAGGTGGAATTGCGATATTTTCAGTCCGCGTAACAGCTAAACAAAACAGGGTTACTTTCATACATGAGAAAATGACTGCATGTATTTTGGAGACATTAGATCTATATCAATCAGTATTTACGCACGCAACAGCAGTAGGCCTTCGTATCGCATATCTCGCTCCTGAAGAGAATGGCCAAAAATCAGAAAGCGCGTATGAGAGATACTGGCGGAACCTGGGCAATTGGGCAAGTACGAGCACAAAATTATACGCGAAACAACTCCTCTTCTTTCCCCGAGCACTCTTACGGCAGGCCAAGATCCTTAACCGTTCTTTCAACAAGATAAGGAATATAATTAGCAATTTGGAGCCCGAGTATACAGGAGAATCATTTATTTATCCTGAAGATGATTATGGTTTGGCGGAGCACTTAGAGAAAACAAAACGACAGCTTGATGAATTCGTAAATGCCGGTAGGGCCTTTGTTGGCAGTGATATGCTGAAATCATTTCAAACGTGGGAAAAGGATTCTTTTCTGGCAAAGGAGGATGCAAAGGACATATGATAGTCGATGTGGTCATGCCCAAGATGGGCGAATCAATCATGGAAGGGACGGTTCTGGAGTGGCGGGTAAAAGTGGGCGATACGATCCGCAAGGATGCGGTCCTGCTGGAGATTTCGACCGACAAGGTCGATTCGGAGATACCCTCGCCTGCTGAGGGCACCGTCACGGAGCTCCTTTTCAAGCCCCAGGACACGGTGGATGTGGGGGTGGTGATCGCCCGCATCGCCACCGAAGGGGAAGCGGCAGTGGCCGGAGCGGCAGCGGCCGGAGCGGCGGGGGCGACGACGGCTGCCGGTCCTGAAAAGAAGAGCACTGCGACCGCCAAAAAGAGTCAGCCAGCGGTGGCAGAACCTCCTGCCGAACCTGGGCCGCCAGCAGCGCCCGCTCCGCAAAGTACCCCGGCGGCGCGCCTGTCACCCAAGCCGGAAACGTCCCTCCCGGTCAGCCTGCCCCCAGCCGGCGGCAACGGCTCCGGAGTCCGGAAATTCTATACGCCGCTGGTCAGGAGTATCGCCGGGAAGGAGGGGGTCAGCGAGGCCGAACTGGCCACCATCGCCGGCTCAGGACGAGGCGGCAGGGTCAACAAGGCCGATCTGCTGGCTTACCTGCAACGGCGGCAAACGGGGGCCGTGCCCGGTCCGGCAGCAGCGGCAGCCCCGCCCATGCTGGATCCGGCCCCGCTGGGCGAGCTCATTGACGAGGTGCTGCCCATGGACCGCATCCGGCAGCGCATCGCCCAGCACATGCGCCAGTCGCTGGACACCGCCACCCATGTCTACGGCATCAGCGAGAGCGATGTTTCCGCCATGGTCGCTTTCCGCAACCGGCAGCGGGAGCGTTTTCTGCAGGCCGAGGGGATCAAGCTCACCTACACGCCGCTCATCGCCTTCGCCACGTTGCGGGCCATCCGCGATTTTCCGCTGCTCAATGCCCATCTGGAGGGAAGCGACATTGTCAAGCAGCGCAACATCAATCTCGGCATTGCCGTGTCGCTGCCGGACAACAACCTGATCGTAACGGTGGTGCGGCGGGCCGAGGAGCTCAATTTTATCGGGCTGGCGCGTCAGATCACCGACCTGGCCCAGCGGGCCAGGTCAGGGGACCTGAAGCCCGAGGAGGCCGCCGGCAGCACCTTCACCATCACCAATCCGGGGCTGTTCGGGAACCTTATCGGCCTGCCCATCATTAACCAGCCGAATGTGGGTATTCTGGCGGTGGGCGCCATCAAGTAGACAACGGCGATCGAGCCCGTCAGGGGTTCACGACTGCTTTCAACGCGCCTGGGCGCGCCCCCGCGGTGAGTGCCGCGGCGACGTCGTCCAGGCCGTGTCGTGTGGTGACCAGGGAATCCAAGTCCACGAGGCCCTGCTCGGCCATGCGCGACTGGATCAGGTCGTAGCGCCGGACATACTCCTCGGGCGAGAAGGCCAGCCGTTCGCTCAAGGCCGTCCTGATCGCCAGCATGTCCCCGAATTGAAGATTCCACCACGGGAAGGTGGCCGGGTTATCCTCGCCGCCGGTCAGAATTTCAATTACATTCCCCAACCGTTTCACCACCATTCGCCGTCCGTAAATCGTTTGGCCGCAAAGGTAAAGGGCCACCGGATTTCTTCGCAGGTCGTGAACGTTTTTGAAAAGGGTCTCGCCGAATTCGGCCAGCAGGTGCCTGAAATGATCTCGAACTGGGACGGGTGTAAGGGCGCTTTGTTCCATGACCTCTCCTTTCGCAATTGTGAAGGGGGAAGCCTGGAGCTTAACGGACAATGACAATCGGGGGGCGTAAAATAGGGAAAATCAGGGAGGCTCACGCGGCCAGCCGGGAACTGCTGATGGAACAGGGCTATGCCCAAGAAGCGGAGCGGGTTTGTAAATTCAGAAAGTTGATATGACTATTTTCACACCAATAAAAAAAACTAGTGTTTTATCGCCCCCGGCAATTTTTTCGCCTCCTCCTCAATATCAGCAAGTAATTCTTGGACATTCTCGGCGGGTATGGAAACGGCAAGGGAGGCTTTGCTG
>SCKI01000001.1 GCA_004124295.1 Fidelibacterota bacterium | reverse complement strand
GAAAAAGATAGGCCAGGCAGGCGTCATCGTCTGGGAAGTCTTTGTGGAACTTTGTGATAGTGTATTTCATTATGATTCTAATTTAACACGAGAATTACTTGTTGTCAAGGGATAGTTACCTTATATTAAGCAAATTGGTGTGATAGTCGCTGTACTCGGCCATCTAAGCCAGGTGGCGGCCCAGGTAAGCCAGGGTGGCCGGCCCTATAGCTTTACCAGTTCCATTGCGGATAGTATGGCCACCAGCACAATGGGCGCCGTTGATGTGGCTACCCTGCTGGCTGAAGACGAGCTGGAAGCCGCACTGGACACACCGGTCCCCCCGCGCTTCGGCTATGCTATCGAGGTGAGCCTGGGACTGGAAAGTGCCGGCACCTGGACCGAGCTGCCCAATGGAGACCGTGTATGGCGGCTCCGCATTGCCGCGCCCGGCGCCTATTCCATTAACCTGCTCTACGATGAGTTCTGGCTGCCAGCGGGTGGCAGGTTTTTCATCTACAATGCAGACCACAGCATGGTGCTGGGGGCTTTCACCTCCGCGAATAACAAAAACCATGGCAAGTTTTCAACCGGCCTGGTGAGGGGGGACATCAGCATACTGGAATATTATGAACCGGCAGATGTACGTGGCAGGGGCAAAATCCATATATCCAGGGTCGTCCACGGCTACCGGAATTTTTTCGGCCCGCTGAAGGAGCGGGTTAGGTATACTGGGACGCTTGTGGAGCAACAATGAAGTTGAGGAGAGTTAAAATGGGCAAGACGTTAAATTTCATATTTATCGTAATTTGCGCGGTGGCACTGGCGGGCTGCAATGAGGGCACAGACCCGAAGGATGTAAATGCCATACCTATTATAGTGGTTAATGAATCTACCTATCGGGCCTACGCCAGAATCCTGTATGACAGTCTAGCTGTCATCGATGAGATAGATGGGGAAATCAATGGGGATATCCTGCATCTGATCGTCACATTTCTGGGGGGCTGCGAAGAGCAGCAGTTTGAGATGGTTGCAGCGCGATTTATTAACTATAGCCTACCAGCTCAAGGCCATACCCTGCTTGTTAATAGCGGGCCTGCCGATTCTTGCCAGGTTGAAACAAGGACAGCCCTGGCCTTCGATCTGACCCCTTACAGGGAATATCTGCAGTCGAGCGGGTTGGTTAAATATGGACCGATAACTGTTGGGATTAACCGGGGCTTATTCAGTTTTTCTTATCATTATTAACTGTGTCGTGGATATGGCTGCATAATACTATTCTGCTCATATTCAAACGGGTTACAGTGAGAGGAGCCTGATCAGCATGTTCAATAGCAAGAAGCCATCCTGGCTTTATGCAGTCATGATGATGGCTGTCTTGCAATTCTGGGGCCAAGGGCTCTCTGGCCAGGTAAGCCAAGGCGGCCGACCCTATAGTTTTTCCAGTACTGTCATCGACAGCATTGAGACCCGAAGTATGGCCGCCCTGGATGTGGCTGCCCTGGTGGCTGAAGACGAGTTGGAAGCGGCCCAGGATTCACCGCTGCCCCCGCGCTTCGGCTATGCCTTCAAGGTAAGCCTGGGGCTGGACAGTGCCGGCACCTGGACCGAGCTGCCCAATGGAGACCGTGTATGGAGGCTCCGTATTGCCGCGCCTGACGCCTACTCCATCAACCTGCTTTATGATGAGTTCTGGTTGCCTGTCGACGGGCGGCAGGTAATGTTGATTAAGGGGCTTGTGAGGCAGCAGTGAAGCTAAGGAGGACTAAAATGGGAAAAACGTTAACTTTCATATTTACCGTGATTTGCGTGGCGGCGCTGACGGGCTGCAGTGGCGAAGCGCCCCAGGATGATGTGCCCGATGCCGAACTGGTTGGCACCCTGTGGACCTTGGAAGCCATAGAAGTGCCGGGAGAGCCCGAGATCCTGCCTGGGGCTACCAAGGTATACAGTATCCAATTCTCTGAGGATTACCTTTTTGAGGGGCATCTCGATTGCAATACCTATAGTGGGGAATATGCCTCAGCTGAGGGAGATTTGATGCAGATCAGTATTCGATACATTACAAAACGTGGTTGTCATGATAGTAATAAATCAATGGACGAACGCTATAGTGCCGGCATTAGCGCCGTATACTCATTTAAGATCATTGGTAATCAACTCTGGTTATACTTCGACGACTCGGCACTGAAGTTTCAAAAGATGGAGTAATCGACAATGACAAGCGCAATCACACCGATTGTCCAGAACCATCTTTATTACAAGCAATTCGTTATGATCTTTGCTGCGCTCGGCTTTTTAACCCAGGCGGAAGCCCAGATTAGCCAAGGTGGCCGACCCCACAGCTTTTCAAATACTGTCTCCGACTCCATCGCCACACGCACCATGGCTGGCGTTGATGTGCCTGCTCTTTTAGCTGAGGACGAACTGGAAGCAGCGCAGGACGCCCCCATTCCTCGGCGATTCGGTTATGCCTTCAGCGTGAGCCTTGGGCTCGATAACGCCGGTACGTGGACCGAGCTACCCAATAGCGACCGTGTATGGCGGCTGCGCCTTGCCGCGCCAGACGCTTACTCCATCAACCTGCTCTACGATGAGTTTTGGTTGCCAGCAGGCGGGCGCCTGTTTATTTACAATGAAGACCAATCCATGGTGCTGGGAGCCTTCACCTCGGCGAACAACAAGGAGCATGGCAAATTTTCGACTGGCTTGGTAAGGGGTGACATCAGCATTCTGGAGTATTTCGAACCGGCAGATGCACGTGGCAAGGGCCAAATAAATATCTCCACGATCGTCCATGCCTACCGGAATTTCTTCGGCCTAACTACAGTAACAGGTCTCGGTAAAGGCCATGGCAATTCCGGGTCTTGCAATAACAATGTCAACTGTCCGGAAGGTGTACCCTGGGCAGAGGAAAAACAGTCAGTCGTCATGATAGTGCTCGGTAATGGAGACAGAAATTGCTCCGGTGTGATGGTCAATAACGTTAAGTTCGATTATACACCTTACTTACTAACTGCTGATCATTGTTCTGGTGGCGAAGCTACGTGGGTCGTCATGTTTAACTATGAAAGTCCCACCTGTACAAACACAGACGGCCCAACTAATCAGACGATTTCAGGTGCTACCGTCAGGGCCAAAAATTCGGCTTCGGATTTTGAGCTCGTGGAACTGAGCAGCAACCCGCCCTCATCTTACAATGTCTATTATGCCGGCTGGTCAAATGTGAATACGGCGCCGGACTCATCAGTAGGCGTTCATCACCCTTCTGGCGACATTAAAAAAATATCTTTTGATTATGACGCCGCAGTCTCAGACACCTGGACGGCAACCCCTAGTAATTCGCATTGGAAAGTTATATGGGATGATGGCACAACAGAATCTATCTCCTCCGGTTCCCCTCTATTTGATCCCAGCCATAGAATTGTGGGACAACTGCACGGGGGGACTGCCAGCTGTTCTAAGCCCAATGATCCTGACTTTTACGGCAAGTTCTCCATGTCCTGGAACTACGGCGGCACCGCCGCCACACGCCTGAAGGATTGGCTCGATCCGGACGCCACCGGCGCCGAAACGCTTGGCGGCATGGATGGTCCGCCCCGGGTCTTAAGTATAACTGTGCCGGATGCGCCCCTGCAGAAGGCCAAGGTCTATGCCGGCGGCGGCTCCGTGACCGCCGGAACCGGTGTCACCATTACCGCCAGTGGCGATGTGATGTTCGTGGCCGGAGGCTTCGCCGGTGGCGCTGTCACCCTGTCGCCCGGTTTTCATGCCAAGGCCGGCAGCAAGTTCCGGGCCTACATCGATCCCGGCCTGATTCCGCCCCCACTCTCTGATCCCACCGGGCTGATCATCGCCAATGCCGGCGGGGAGCTCGGCGATAACCCCATCCTTTACTGGGAACCTGTTGTCAACGCCGAGAGCTACAAGGTCTTTCGCCGGTTTCAGGCCGGGAGTTGGGGAAATATCGCAACATCGAGCATAACGTTGTACACGGACTACGGCGCCACGCTCGACCCCACGTCGCCGGACTTGCTTGAGTACTACGTGACCGCCGTGAACCCTTTTGACGAATCGAATCCCTCCAATACGGCGAGTGCTTTGGGGTATCTCCTTAAAGAGAAGCCCGGCATCCCCGCTACCTACTTCCTCGCTGCCAACTACCCCAACCCGTTCAACCCCGTCACCACCCTGCGCTTCGGACTGCCGGAACAGGCCAACGTTACCCTGGTGGTCTACAACCTGCTGGGGCAGGAGGTGGTGCGGCTGGCGGACGGCCCCCTGGGTGCGGCCTACCACCAGGTGGTCTGGGACAGCCGGGATGCGTCCGGCCGGCAGGTGCCGACAGGGGTCTACCTGTACCGCATCATTGCTACCGGCCTGGACAGCAGGGAGCGCTTCGCCCAAACCCGCAAGATGGTTTTACTCAAGTAAAATCATCCTGAGGCTCTCGAAGGATGGTGCTGCTGCGCCAGTCGTCAGCCTGCAGCGGTCAGCGTTCGGCTATCATCAGTGCGGGGCGAGCGGTTTGGGCTGCTTCAATTTGCATTTTGCATTTTCACTTTATCCTTTACCCTTCCCCCTTCCCCGGCAGCGTCCCTATACCGCTTCCGAGAGGCTGGAGAAGGTGAACTCCGACGCCCGGATGGCCGGCATCAGGGATCTGCCCACCCGCACCGGCCGGGACATGCCGGTCACCTTGTTCAGCAGGGCGATGGGGCTCTCGTTAAAACGGAAGTTCTTCACCGCATGGCGCACCCGCCCCCCCTCCACCCAGAAGGTGCCGTCCCGGGTCAGGCCGGTGACCAGGATGGTCTGGGGGTCCACATAGCGGATATACCACAGGCGGGTGATGAGCACCGCCCGGTCGGTGCCCCTGATGAGCTTGCTCAGCGATCCCTTGCCGCCGGGAATGATGATGTTGCTGGGGAAGCCGGTCGGCTCCACCCCCTTCTCCCGGGCCCAGTGGCGGGTGTAGAACAGGTTCTGCAGCACGCCATCCTTGATCCAGACCATCTTCTTCGCCGCCATGCCGTCTCGGCCGAACGGCGCCCCGAGGAGCTCGGGATGGGCGGGATCACTGATGATGGTGATATTGCTGCCGACCACCTGCTCGCCGATCTTGTTGCCGCCGCCGGTCTTGGAATAGAAGCTGCGGCCCTCGTCTGCCGAGCGGGCACTCATGGCGCGGCCGGCAAATGAAATCAGATCGGAGACCGCTTGCGGCTCGAGGATGACCGGATAGACGCCCGGCTCAAGGGTCCTGGCGCCACGGCTTTTCCGGGCCTTGTCGATGGCCCGATTGCTGGTCTGCCGGTAGTTCACTTTATTGATATCCCGGGCGTTGTCACTGGCCCAGCCGGAGCCGCCCTCGCTGGCGCTGCGGACGGTGACGCTGTAGGAGGCGTTGGTGCTGGGATAGTAGCCGAACAGCCCCTTGTTGTTGCCCACCGCGGTAAAGCTGTTGTTGTGTTCAAAGAAACCGGCCGATTCCAGCTTCTTGCGGGTGCTGGGCTTGATGGCCGACAAGGCCGCCTTCACCCGGGTGGCCGGGGTCGCCCGCGCGGTGGCGGAGGCATAGGGATTGATGTCCAGGTATTCCTGGGGCCCCAGCTCGGGCACATACTCCCGATCCTCCGGGGAGAGTTTGGCCAGCTCCTCGGCAGCCCGGACGAGCTTCTCCAGCGAAGCCGAATCGGTCTCGTTCGCGCTGGCCGTGCCGTGCCGCCTGCCGAAAGTGGCCGTGACCCTGATATTGAGCGTATCCTCGTCGCCGCTGGTGGAGATGGAGTTGAGCGCAAAGCGCGTATTGCCGCTGCGGCCCCCCGACAGATTGACCCGCATCTCATCGGCAGTCGAGAGGGAAAGCAGCCGGTCCATAATTTCCCGGGCTTCATGGGCGCTGAGTATCATACCGGCCTCCCGGTGTTCAATACGTTGATTTCCCGGAATCGGGCCGGCGAGCAGCCGTGGCTCACAGCGTTGACCTGTCCCGGCTGGCCCTTGCCATCGTAGTAGGTGCCGGCCATTTCCCAGGAGCTCTCATCACCGATGGCATCACAGGCGTTCCAGAAATCCTGGGTGTTGGCCTGATAGGCCACATCCTTCAACATACCGTTGAGCTTGCCGTTCTTGATCTCCCAATAGGTCTGTCCGCCGAACTGGAAATTGTAGCGCTGTTGATCAATGGAGTAGCTGCCCCGGCCGGTGATATAGATGCCCTCCTTCGTATCGGCGATGAGCTCATCCAGGCTGAGCGGCTCCGGGCCCGGATCGAGGTGGATATTGGGCATCCGCTGGAAGGGAATCGAACTCCAGCTGTCGCCGTAGCAGCAGCCGTAGGATTCGTTCACCTCGGGCAGGCCGGCGTCCTTGCGGGCGTCCCGGTACTCGGGCCAAAGGACCTGCTCACGGATGGTCTGGTAATCGACAAACAGGCCGTCCTTTACCAGGTACCAGTCGCCGGTCTGGACACCGTCATCGTCGTAGCCGCAGGTGGCCAGGCCGCCGTTGATGGTCTTGTCGGCCTTGAAATTGACGATGTCCGAGCCGAACTTGAGTTTGCCGAGCTTGTCCAGGGTGAGGAAGCTGGTGCCGGCGTAGTTGGCCTCGTAGCCCAGGGCCCGGTCCAGCTCGGTGGGGTGCCCCACCGATTCATGAATGGTGAGCCACAGGTGGGAGGGGGCCAGAATAAGGGTTTTCTTGCCCGGTTCCACCGATTTGGCGCTGAGTTTCATGACCGCATCCTCGGCGGTCTCTCTGGCCCGCCCGACCAGGTCACTCTGGGTGACGAATTCGTAGCCCACTCCCCGGGGATAGACCTCCAGGGACCGGGACTCAAAGGTTCCAGCAGCCCGGTCCACGGCCGTAACCGTGAGCTGCGGCCAGGAGCGGTAGAGGTCCTGCTCGATGTAACTGCCATCGTTGGACGCGAAGATTTTATATTCGTTGAGAAAGAGCATGGAGGAATTGCAGAACCGGACGCCGGTCACGGTGAGGGCCTCGGCGTTAGCCGCCAGCAGCAGCTCGACCTTGTCCTGAACGGAGACGGCAAAGGGATCCTGTTCGATGGGGCTGGACCACGTCTCCTGCACGGCTTTCACGGGGGCGAGCTGCACCGGCCGGGTCTGCGCCACCCGGTTGGCCTGGGCAATTTCCAGCGCACGGCGGGTGACGGCGGCGATATTATCGCTGGTCACCTGGTGGCTGGCGGCGAACCCCCAGGTGCCGTCCACCAGCACCCGCACGCCGAAGCCGTAGCTTTCCGAATTCACGACATTCTGGACCCGGTCCTCGCGGGTGGAGATGCTTTGATTCTTGTGCCGCGAAATGCGGATATCGGCGTAACTGGCGCCCCCGCTGGTCGCTACCTCTAAGGCAATGCCGGTAAGTTCCTTCATAGCAACTCCCCGCTCTCAGCGGCTTCGGCCAGGCGCGATTCGGTCCAGTGGGCCGGCATCCGGTGGCGGAGAATGTCTTGGTTCATCTCGCTGAAGGAGGCGTCGTTGTAGTGCTCCAGACCGCTACCGGCCAGATCATTGCCGAAGCCCTGCAGGGGCAGGAACGGTTCGGGTTCGATTGGCAGAGGCATAGCGGCCGCCTTGAAAGGCCGGGCCTTGAGAAATACGCGGGGCAGCAGGCCTGCCACGGCCGTGGATATCAGGCTCAGTTTGAGAAAGTCGCTTCGTTTCATCGTGGGGCTCCCTGTTAACCGTCCAGGCTGGCAGCGGCCGTTGCGGTCCGGATTCAGCAACCGCAAAAGTTAACGGCTGTGAAGGTCATGCCAGCGTGTGCCAAGGATCGGAATCACTGCCGCTAGAGTAGCGATAAATTGGGGCCTTGGCAAGAGGCATTTGGCCTCGACCGGATGGGTTCGGGCAGAGCTCCCGGCCGGAGCGCCGCTGCGCACCCCGGTTAGGAAACGCGGCTTGATCTACCCTAATTTGGACCCATCATGAAATCTGCAGCCACAACTGTCGAGCAGTACCTGACCGAGCTACCGCCGGAGCGCCGGGAGGCCATCGGGGTTGTCCGCCGGACGATCCTGGCCAACCTGCCGCCGGGCTACGAAGAGGTGATGAACTGGGGCATGATCACCTACCAGGTGCCGCTGGAGCGCTATCCGGACACCTACAACCGCCAGCCGCTTCTGTATGTGGCGCTGGCTTCCCAGAAAAACTACATGACCGTCTATCTGATGGGGATTTACGATGACGCCGGCACGGCGGACGAATTTGAAGCGGCCTACCGGGCGACCGGGAAGCGTTACGATGTGGGCAAGTCCTGCGTCAGATTCAGGACGTTGGACGACCTGCCGCTGGAGCTCATCGGCGAGACCATCGGGCGGGAGGACGTGGCTGCTTTCATCGCCCGGCAGAAGGCGGTCCGCAGTCAGCGGACCTGAGGCCGGCCTGCCCCCGACACATCACCGAGCATAACTCCCAGCGCGAGATAAGCCATCATGAACGATACCGTACAGATCATCCCCTTGCTCCGGCTGGCCTTGATGATGGCGCCGGTGGCCGTCGTCCTGCTGGTGTTCCAGCGCTGGTCGGTCGGCTGGCGGACCGGGGCCTACGCCATCGGCCGGATGCTGGTCCAGTTGACGCTGGTCGGCTACATCCTGGTTTTCATCTTCGAGACCGACAGCGGGCTGATCGTAATCAGCGTCCTCACCGTGATGCTGCTGGCAGCGAGCTGGATCGCGCTGCGGCCTCTGCAAAAGGAGCGGCGCAGCCAATATCCCCTGGCGCTGGCCTCTATCGCCATCGGGGGAGTGCTGACCCTGGTTCTGGTAACCCAAGGCGTGCTCGACCTCGCGACCTGGCACCAGGGGCGGTTTGTGATTCCGCTGGCGGGCATGATCTTCGCCGGCAGCATGAATGCCGTCAGTCTGGCGGCGGAACGGTTCGCGGCAGAGCGGGAGCGGGGGCAGGCCTACGCCGAAGCCCGCTTCAGCGCCTACCGGGCGGCCCTGATCCCCATTATGAATTCCCTGTTTGCCGTCGGCGTGGTATCGTTGCCGGGCATGATGACGGGGCAGATCCTGGCCGGCATCGCTCCCCATCTGGCGGTGCGCTACCAGATCATGGTCATGGCCATGATATTCGGCGCCTCAGGCGTTTCGGCAGCCTGCTACCTGGTATTTGTGGAGTCCAGGGGGCGGGGGGAGAACCCCGACAAGGCAGGCGGTCAGCGCTCCAGCTGATTCATCCTGCTGCGCGAAAATTTTTACTAGACAACTAAAATTACACATTGCGGTGTGCCGGCTTTTCGACTACCTTGTTCCCGAACACAAGAATTCCATGCCGGTTTCGGCGCTGGCGGACCGATCGGCTGGCGGCCCTCGGTAGCCCGCATAAACGTAGTGCCCAATAGACCTTGGGGGCGCCTTCCGGCATAGATCGCTAACCGGAGGTGTCTCATGAAAACCCGCTTTATTATTTCGGCCACAGTTATTTTGGCCATCCCTTTCCTGGTGCTTGGCCAGGCGATCCAGGTAAAAACCATCCCGCTCATCATGACCCAACAGTTCATGCTGGTGCCGTCCTACAACGCGGGCATGGCCGGCGTATCCATCGGACACCCTGACGAGATTGCGGAGGGCTTCGTGAATCCGGCCCGCTTGGGATACCTGAGCAAGAACCTGCTTTTCGTGGCGCCGTACCGGGACAGCTGGAGCCAGCGGCTGATCACAGGCCGCTGGTGGCAACCAACGAGGAACGTGCTGGAGGGCAGCATGGTGCAAGCTGTGCCGGGGGGCGCCATCACCCACTTTGCCCTGGCCGGAGGGCGCCTGCAGCTGACCACGGCATTGGCCCTCTCCCTGGAGCAGTTGCGCCATACCTCGGATAGAGTGCCGACCTGGAATAACCAGACCGGCCAGTGGAACCCCCCCATGCAGATGAAGGTGATGAACTGGCCTCGATCAGCCGCGGCGAGTCTCCGCTTCCCGGACAAAGGCCTCTCCGTGGGCGTCGGTGTTGACTGGGTGGACATTTATGGCGTCGACGGCATCCAGCTGCTCTATCCCGGAGCCCGGGAGGTGCGCCAGAATGGCACCCTGAGGCAGTACCGGCTGGGGGCGGCGCTGGAGAAGGACGACGGTTCCCGCTACGACATGCTGCTGTTCCACAGACGGTATCAAATGGATCAGCTGGCCATATACAGCGGGGGGAATAACCTGAAAAACAAAGACGAAGAGCAGAGTTGGCTGCTGCAACTCAAGGGCCGCGTTCCGGTCGAGAGCCACTCCCACATCGGCTTCGAACTGACCGGCCACTACAAGTGGCATCCCAAGATTCCCGACTATCCTGCGCCGGAGATTCGCATCCCCAGAGATCCGGGCATCACCAAAGCCGGGCGTCTGGGCATCGGGTTCAGCACCCGTGAGGGCAAACTCCTGATAGCCTTTGACGCGACGCTGGAGATTATCGACAGCAAGACCTGGGGCGATACTACCGCAGCGGTGACGGCAGATGATGGCACCCTGATCCCGGCCGGCGAGCCGCTGTTCAGGAACGATTATTATTTCAACAACAGTGCCGTCCGGATCGGCCTGGAATACACGGTGCACGAGCGCTTCCGGCTGCAGGGCGGCTGGTCCTCCCGCCTGTATAGCCTCGACTACGACCATGAGGACTTCGTCACCGGCGAAGTCCGCGGCTCCGCGCCTCAAAACTGGTGGAAGGAACCGGCCCTGTCCGCCGGGATGATCGTCAAGATGGGCAACATCGAGTGGATTTACCATGCCAGCAAGCGCAGCATAGCCAATGAGGGCGTCAGTCAACAGATGTGGGGGGCATGGCCGCCAAGGCTAATTGCATTATCCTACGGCGGCGATATACTGACGCCCCCCACCGATCCGGGCTTCAGGGACGTGCCTATCGTCCTGCACCGGCTGACGCTGCTCTACTGGTTCTAGCGGGGGCAGGGGCTGGCCAGGTGTCCGACCGGCCCTAAACAGAACAGGGTCCCGCCACGGCCAGATGCCGTTGACGGGACCCTGAACTGAATCTGCAGGACTGCTACGGGATAGGCGTAATGGTCACCATAATCATGTCGCTGAGGGCCGGATAGGTGAAGCCGTCGGCAACAGCCATGACCGTGCCCATTTCCATCGTGCCGGTGGCGGCGCCCCCACGGGCCGGCTGGTTAGCGCCCACACCAGGTTCCTCGTTGACTTCAGTGCCGGCGTCCCAGAGGGTGAGCTGGCTGGTGATATCGCCAGTCAAGGCGATGGAATTGCCGTCAAACAACATCAGTCCGTTGGCCCCCGGCGCAACAAACAAGTCGTTGCTGTGGACCAGCATGGTGGCAAAACTGAGCATGTCGCCAGGTACTGCCTCGATAGTGAACTCGTAGCTGGCCCCCGGAAGCAGTGGGCCGGCCATCGACTCGCCCGCCGGAATGCTGAAACTACCGCTTGAGGTTAGCCCGGCAGCAGATGCGAGGGTGGAGGCCAGGGTGGACGGATCCCCGTCCTCGGCAAGGCCCTCCAGCCCGTCGCCGTAGTCGGCGCTGCCGGCAGTGAATATCGGGCCGTCAGAATCGTGCACGGCCCATACACCCGGGGCGAACGGCGAGGTGAAGCCGGTGGCAGCGGTCAGCACGGCGGACAAAGCCGAACCATCACCACTTTCTGCCAGCATCTCCAGGCCCTCGCCCCGGTCGGCCATACCCTCAGTGAAGAGCGGGCCTTCCGTCGAATGCACCACCCAGACTCCCGGCGTAACGAGCACCGATAGGTCGTCGGCGGGTATGGTTGTGGTGGTTGAAACATTTTCGATGCGCAGGGTGAAATCGGTGCCGCTGGAAGTGAGCGTAACGGTCAGCACGGCGTCCACGGCAGGATAGGTGAAGCCGTCACCGGAGGCGCTCACCAACTGGACCACACCGCCCTCGTCGGTTCCGGTGGCTCCCCCGCCCATCAACGGCTGGTTGGCTCCGGCGCCCGGCTCTTCATTGACCTCGCTGCCGGCATCCCAGAGCATTACCTGCGAAGTGATATCGCCGCTGACCGGGTTGTTGCTGGCGTCGAACAGGTCGATGCCGGCCGGCGCTGGCGCATAGAACAGATCATTGGACTGCACCAGCATGGTGGCGAAGGAAAGTTTCGATCCCAGTCCGGCGCTGAACGAAATTTCGTAGGCATCGCCGGCCGCCAGGGGACCTGCGGCTGTAGCACCAACGGGGGTGCTGAAGGAACCGCTTTTGAGGAAATCGTATTCGGTAAACACATTCTGCAGGGTGATCGTGAAACCGGTCGGTTCGGGGGCCATCGGACCATCGTCCGCACAGGCGAACATGAGCAGACCCACCAGGGGCAACCATCTTTTGGACATGACGCTTCTCCTTTAATTGGCAAAAAGGTATTGGTACGCTATACCGGCCATCGGTGGCCGGATTGACAGGCGAAGGCTACCCTGCAACTGTAACAGAAGCGTCACGGAACGGTTGTTGTTTGTTTACAATTTGTGGTCCGGCGGGGTGCTGCTCCCCTGCCGCGAGAATGAGCGTGCGGGTCTAGGCCGGCGGTCTGCGGGTGGGGAGGGTAAACCTGAAGGATGGTGCCTATGCCGACTTCGCTTTGGGCCGAGATGGAGCTGTGGTGCACCTGCATGATGCGCTGGGCGATAGCCAGGCCGAGGCCGGTATTCCCGGAGGACCACTCCCGGCTTTTATCGGCGCGGTAAAAGCGTTCGAAGATGTGGGGCAAATCTTCGGCGGAGATGCCGCTACCGGTATCGGTGATAACGACTTCGTTCCCGCCGTCAACCGGCTGCACGGTGATGGAAAGGGTGCCCCCTTCCGCAGTGTATTTAATGGAGTTATCGATAATGTTGGAAATGACCCGCTCAATCATCCCGATGTCGCCCATGCAGAGCGGCAGGCCGGGCGGCGCCTCATTGACCAGGCGCAGACTTTTATCGGCGGCGAGGGGCTCGAACTTCAACACCACATCCTGGACCAGTTCGGCCACGGGAAACGGTTCCCAGTTCGGTTCACGCTGCCGGGCATCGAGCAGGGAAAGCTCGAACAGTTCCTCCACCTGCTTGCCCAGGCCCTGGATGTTCTGGTAAACCACCTCCAGGAGTTGCCTGCGCTCCTCCTGCGGGAGCGAGTCTTCCTTCAGCAGCAAGGTTTCGACATAGCCCTGGATGGATGCCAGGGGGCTGCGCAGGTCGTGCGAGACATTGGCGACCAGCTCCCGCCGGAGTCTGTCAGTGGCAGCCATCTGTTCGAGGTTGGATTCGATGCTGTCGGACATATCGTTGAAAGCCCGGGCCAGCTCGCCGATTTCGTCTGCGCTATCATCGTGGGTGCGGACGTCAAAGCGGCCCTCCTTGAACTGCTGCACCGCCCGGGTCAGACCCTGCAGCCGGCGGGTAACCAGGAAAAACAGGCCGATGCCGACCAGTCCTGTCATGAGCAAAATAACCAGGCCAATCTGCAGCCCGGTGCGGACGATGGTGCTCTGGGCCAGGATGGAGATAATGGATTCGTAATCCTCGCCCCCCAGGATGATATAGAGATAGCCGGATTGATCGCCGATGCTGATATCGGCCGCTGAAATCGGCTTGGACTTCCAGACGCTCCGGGGATCATCGCCCAAAATGGGCAGTTTTTCACCCGCCCCGAGACGCCGGATAGGATCAATGCTCACGCTCATCCGCTTGATCTTGATCGGGTCGGCAAAATAGGCCAGCAGGTTGCCCTGCGTATCCAGCAGGTAGAGTTCGACCCTCGGGTTCATAATCATAAGATTCTTGAAAGCCGACTCGATGGCGCCGTAGTTCAGGCTGTCCGCCAGGTAGGGCTGGAAAGATTGGGCCAGGTCGGAAGCCAGCCCCAAGTTCAATTTTTGGTCGGTCTCGTCAATGAGCCGGAGGGCTGAGCGGAGCGTCGACACCATTTGCACGGCCCCCATGCCGGCAATCAGGCCCAGGAAAATGAAGGCGATTTTCAGAAAGAGGCTTTTGCGCAACCAGTTCAAGCAGAAAAGTCCTTCCGGTCGGTAAAACGGTAGCCGAAGCCCCATACCGTTTCCACAAAGACGGGATTGGCCGGGTCGCTTTCGATTTTGCCCCGCAACCGGTTAATATGGGAATTGACGGTGTATTCGTAACCGCTGTACTGATAACCCCAGACCAGGTCGAGGAGCTGCTGGCGGCTATAGGCCCGTCCCGGATTGGAGGCGAACAGGGCCAGTAAGTCGAACTCCTTGGTGGTCAGATCGACATTCGCCCCGTCCAGGGCGACCCGGTGGCGGTGCAGGTCGATTTCCAGGGGCCCGTAATGCAACGGCGCCTGCCTGGCGTTGTTCTGCGCCGCCTCCCGGACGACCTCTACCCGGCGCAGAATAGCCTTGATCCGGGCCAGCAGCTCCCGGATGCTGAACGGCTTGGTCAAGTAATCGTCGGCGCCAGTCTCCAGGCCCAGCACCCGGTCGAGTTCCTCCACCCGGGCAGTGAGCATAAGCACCGGCAGACTTTTCTTCTCCGCCCTCAGCCGCCGGCAGACCTCCAGGCCGTCCATGCCGGGCAACATGATATCGAGGATCACCAGGTCGTAGTCGCTATCCAGGGCCTCCCTCAGCCCCTCGGCGCCGTCCAGCTCATGGTGCAGTTGATAGCCCAAATCCCGGAAGTGGATTTCCAGCATCTTGGGGATGTGCGGATCATCCTCAATGAGCAGGATTTGCTTTTGCCCATCATCGGCCATGCCCGAGTTTAGCAGCTGGGCATAACAAATTCATCACAAGCAGAAAACCGGTGCCCGGCTGTAGTCGCCACTGACGGGCGGCAGCCAGGTGGTTTCCTCCTTTCCCGCCCGGATGATTTTCCCTTGGGCGAGATCGTACTTGAACAGGGAATTTTCAGCGGCGCCGGTGGGGTTCCAGCGGAAATAGATCGCCGTACCATCCTCGGCCCACCGTATGCGGCTGGGACTGACGCCGATCCATTTCGGATCGGCCATGATTTTCTCCACAGTCAGCTCGCTGCGGGCTTGAGCCTGTAATCCGCCCAGCAGGAGCAGAGCGGCGTAAAGGGCAAATCGTGGACGCATGGTGGAGAATCCTTATATGATATAGGCAAAACTGAATAGATCGGCCGTATGGCGGCTAGGGCCACAATTTCGGCCCGGGCAGTTCCGGAGCCAAAGCATAATAACGGGCGTCCAGGGCGTTAATAAAGTGCTGCCGGCTGCCTCCCCAGCGAGATGCTTCTAAAGAAAAGATTGAGTCTTAATTATCACCCATCTACCCCTATTGTCCAAACATCATTGTGCAAATATCAATATGCAATTAAATTAAACCGTTCTATTCTTGTTCAGGGATCCACGCGAGAGCTGGGAGAAGATTCATGAAAAAGCAGCATACGACGATTTTATGGGCGCTTATCAGTATTATTACTGTGACACCAGGTTACACCCAATCTATCTCAAGAGCATTGGGAGAGCTCGCCCGGCTAAATACTGAAAAACTGCATAAGGGAGAATTTGAGACTACAAAAAAGTTTGAGATGCGACAAGAAGAGATTCAGAAAAATATTGACAGCATTCTCATTGGTAATTATTCAGAATCTGTAAATATAAAGTTTGGACGGTATGATGCTGATAGTGAAATTCTACCTATCCAACTGAGATTACAAGGTTTCGACGAAGTACTTCAGTTAATTGTACCGCCCGCTGAAGCAAAGGCCATTAAAGAATATTCCCCAGCATTAATGGGTCATGGAGAGTTTTGGATTGAGGATAACAGTAAGGTGTTTCTTAATGGTCAGTTATCTATCATCATCAACGGGAAGCGGCATCTCACCCGGCCGGGATCTGTTCAGGCACGGATTTTTAAGACGAATCCACCACTGCCTAAGGAGGTTTATAATAGTAGGCCTTATTTCAATTTCTTATTACTGGATAATGGAGATCACGTCGCACGATACCAGATTAACAATAGGCTTATTGATCTTGTTGACCTCAGCAGCGGCAGAATTATCCAAACATTTAATCAAAAATGCAATAAACAGACATTTTCATCCAGTGGCCTCAGGCTAGCATGTTTTAAAGGTCGATATTCGAACGCCGGTAAGGTTCATATTTATGATCGTGATAATAGTGAGGCAGTGTGGATATTCCCATGGAGAAATCAAGGGTCTTACGCATTGGCATTTTCCCCGGATGAAAAGATTATTGCCACATCATTGGGCTTATGGAATATCGCGGAAAAGACCAAGATAAAAGGTCTATCTGCAGGAAAATATTTAGATAATATTGTATTTTCCCCTGATGGGCAATTAATTGCGGCAAACTATAAGTCTCATCTTTGGATGATTGATGTGAAATCGGGTAATCTGATATTCGAGTTGGATCATGCCTATGTCAGCGCTTTTTCAAGATCTGGGGACGTATTTCTTGAAGGCAGGGAACTCCGGAATTCAAGGACAGGAGATCAGATAGTGACATTTGAAGATGGAATGCCTACCTTTTTATCGCCAGATGAAAGCCTCGCAGCGAGCGGCTATCGAACCGGCGGCTATAAACTAGGCACGAAAATTTGGAATGCAAAAACCGGAAAACTACTTAGAACTATTCAAGGCTACCGAGCATATGGGTTCCTGCCCAGTGGGTTATTACTTGTAGCAGATGAATATGAAATTGGAACCGCGGATTATTTGCGCTTATCTAAGTTTCAAATAGTCAATATGGCTCAAAATCAATAAAAGCGTTAATTGCCAACTGATTAGACGACGTCCCCCTGAAGGGGGCGCATGTGCCCCCGGCGAGGCCGGACACCGGCGGGCTAGTCCCCTCCTTCCAGCAGTTCCCGGATGACCTTGCTGAGAACCTCGGGCCGGAACGGTTTGGGCAGCGCTCCGCTGAAACCGTAGGCTTCAAACTGGGCCATGACAGGGTTTGTGGCATAGCCGCTGGAAACCACGGCCACCACTTCCGGATTCATCTTCTGCAGCTCCTGCAGCGTTTCCAGGCCACCCCGGCCACCGGGGATGGTCAGGTCCAGAATGACCAGGTTGAAGCCGTTGCCGTTCTCCCGGGCCTGGCGGTAGAGGGATTCGGCTGCTTCGCCATCGGCGGCTGCTTTCACATCGTATCCAAGGGACTCCAGCAGGTTGGCCAGTGAGGAGCGGATGGCTTCATCGTCATCCATGATCAGGATTTTGCCGCTGCCGGCCAGAATTTGGGCGGCAGGTTTCACGCCTTCCGGGCCAAGTTTTCTGATGGCCGGCAGATAGAAGGTGAAGATGCTGCCCACGCCCATCTCGGACGAAACGGTGATGCCCCCTTCATGCTGCCGGAGGATGCTGTAGCAGGAGGTCAGCCCCAACCCGCTGCCCGCATCCTTGGTGGTGAAGTAGGGATCGAAAATGGAATCAATGATATCGGCAGATATGCCGATCCCGGCATCTTCAACGGACACCTCCACGTAGTGTCCAGGGGACAGATCAATGGGCAGCTGGCCCTGCTTGATCTCCATGTTTCGGGCTTTCACTTGGATTGAGCCGCCCTTTGGCATGGCCGAGGCGGCGTTGATAATAAGGTTATTAAGGACCTGATTAATCTGTCCGCTGTCGGCGCTAACTACCGCAAGATCGAGTTCCAGGTCGATGGCGCTGGTGACATTGGAACCGGTGAGGGCAAAGTTGACACTTTCCCGGATAATGGGCCCCAGCAACAGGTCGCTTCTTATGGGCTCCCCGCCCCGGGCAAAGGTGAGCAGTTGCTGGGTGATACTTTTCGCGCGTTCGATGGATTTTTCGGCTTCGGAAAGATAATGAATGATCCCCTTGTCGTCAGCTTTATAGCGGGCATTGGCAACATTGAGCATAATGCTCATCAGAAAATTGTTAAAATCGTGGGCCAGGCCTCCCGCGAGAATCCCCAGGGATTCCAGCTTCTGGCCCTTCTGGCGCTCGGCCTCGAGCTGCTCCTCATGAGATATGTCGCGGAAGACCAGCACTATCCCGGCCAGACGGCTCTCGGGACCGCGCAAGGGCGTACTGATATAGCGCACCAAATGGACCTCTCCGGTCCTGCTCACCAGCCGAACCGTATGGGTGACGGATGCCGCTTCGGTCACTTCGGCCCGGGCCCGTTCATACTGGAACGGTTCCCCTGCCCCGCCTGCCAGGGGCGCCAGGCTGATGGTTTTCCCGACATCCTGCAGGGCCACCTCCTGAAAGTCCCAGCCGGTCATTTCGGCGGCGGTTTTGTTCATGTAGATAATGCGGCCCTCCAGGTCGAGGGTGACCACCCCTTCGCTGATGGATCCCAGGGTGGTGGCCAGTCTTTCCTGTTCGGCGGCCAGCTCGGCCGTGCGCTGCTCAACAACCTGTTCCAGCCGGGAGTGAGAGGCCTCCAGGTTTTCCTGGGCCCGCTTCTGGGTGGTGATGTCCCGGACGATACACTGTATCAAGCCCTGCTCCTCATCAATGAGCTGGGCGCTGATGCTTATCTCGATCACTTCACCATCGGACCGTTTCAGCAGGCTTTCAATCTGCACTTGCGGCTGGGAAGTCAGTTCCCGCATACATAGTTGCGCGCCTTCGGATTCGGGCGCGGGGTGGAGCTGCTGGAAGGTCATGGCAGCGAGCTCTGCATACCTTCTACCGCTCAAGGCCAGGGCGCCCCGGTTAAAATCGACCAGGCGTCCATCCATGTCCTGAATAAAGATGGCGTCAAAGGAATCCTCGAACAGCTTGCGATACTTGTCCTCACTGAGGGCTGCCCGGCGATTGGCCGTCCTGAGGGCCAGCTCCTTTTGCCGCTCGATGATCAGGGGCAGCCAGCGGGCGCCTCCGACAACCACCAGGGCAAAACCGGCCACGTACCCTCCGGCTACTACTTTTGTGAGGAAAGGGGGGAGTTGATTTAGTGCTGCCACAAACGGCGCCAGATGGCGCGGAAGGTCGATGAGGTTGGTCAGAACCATCGTCCCCACACCAGCGTGAATGGTTGTCCAGCCGATCACCTGGGTTAGCCCCTGGCGGCGCCCCACCTTCCACATGTAGAAGAATAGGCTACTGAGGAATGTCAGACTGAATAGGTTGATGAAAAGCATGGCAGAAATATGATATCAATAGACATTACACCGATTTCGGAAGCCTTGCGCTCGGAAGCCTTGCGCAAGGATATGCCAAATCAGGCCGATATTACATCGGTGGGTCGCTTAGCGCTAAAATAATTTGAGTACCGCTCCCCAACCGCCGGTGCCACCTCAGTGTCCCGGGTTATGTGGCTCAGGCCGGTCGGCAGGTCGGCGGGAATAGGATTGTCCGGGCAAGATGGACCGGGTTACTATTACGCCCGTATCTGTAGGGGTCGCCGCAATGCCGGAATGGATGTAAGCCAATGTTCTGGAAAGCAGGGGAGAAATATCACGACGAAGGCCTGCTGGTCATCCGGCTGAGCCTGGGGCTGGGGTTTATCTATTATCACGGCTGGAGCAAGCTGCTGCAGGGGCCTGAGCGGTGGCAACGGCTGGGCGGGGTAATGGACAACATCGGCATTCATTTCGGCCATACGTTTTTTGGCTTCATGGCCGCATTCAGCGAGACTGTCGCTGCCCTGTGCATAGCCTTGGGCCTGTTCTATCAGCCCATGCTGGCCTTGCTTTCGTTCACCATGTTGACGGCCGGCATCTCCCACTATGCCAGCGGGCGGGGCAATCCGGGGAACGCCCTGAAGTTCGCCGGCATCTGCCTGGGCCTGATATTCGTGGGGCCGGGCAAGTACAGCCTGGACGCCTTGATCCAGCGGCGGAAGCAGCCCCCTCCCGAATAAGGAGAGGAAAGGGACGTTGAAAAGATACAACCTTATATGCGGGGCGTATAACGGGCTTGAGTTTCTCCTCATTACCCTGATAGTTTTGACGAGAAACGGCATCGCCTGGCCAACACGGATTCTGCAAGTTGTGGGCTTTTCGATCCTCGCATTTGGTCTGCTCCTGCTAATCTACGCGGGTGTCCATCTGTGGCGCGCAGACCGAAGCAAGGCCGAAGCCGGGGTGCAGGCACTGGCAACGGACGGGCCATATAGATTGGTCCGGCATCCCTATTATCTCGGCGGCATCATACTGATTATGGGGCTCGCTGTTGGCCTCGGGAGTGTCTGGGGCATAGCCGGAACGCTCTTCCTGCTGGTTCCGTCGGCGATCTATGTCGCGAGGCTGGAGGATGAAGCTTTGGCGGAGAGGTTCGGCGATGAATGGAGGAGCTTTGCGGACCGAACCTACTTCATGTTTCCGCCCGTTTATTAGCCGTCAGGGGGCCGCCTGAGCAGTCGCTGAAGCGTACCCTGGCCTAGCCTTCCCGTACCGCCCGCATGAGCAGATCAGTCAGGGCGCGATCTTCGTAGGACATGTTTTCCACGACAGTCCGCATGCGCGCTGAAAGGCGCCGATAACCCCAGACGCAGCGCCGCAGGGTTTCCTCCGGCCCCATGCGGCCGTAGTAAAGGGGCAGATTCACGTCGAAGTAAGAGACCGCGTCGGCGTCCTTGAGGCGGTCGGCGCGCGGGTCGCCACCCACTTCATGAAGGCAAACAAGCCGATCCACTTCTGCCATTATATTCTCTGCGACGCCGCACTCCGCCATGATTTCCTTAAGAATGACGGCACTGTTCCTCGCGTGGGCAGCTTTGAAAGCGTCGTAATCCGTAAAGTCGGCACGCTGAACTTTGCGGGCTTCCACAGCCCGGTCGATGTCGTGCCCCAGCGCGGCAATTTGTAACGCCTCATCGGCGTCAGGTTCGAGCTTGAGCAACCATTGCAACGTATTTTCGGCATGGCCCGGGTCCTCCGGCACTGTGGAACCTGCAATCAGCAGCCTGATCTGCTGCTTCGTATTGACGATGTTATCCCGGTTCACGGCTGACCCACACACGACGGATAGTCTCCGCATTCATCAGCGCGGCGATGAGCAGTAAAGTCGCAAAAGGCTGGTTGAGCAAGGCCCCCAGGAAAATGAAGAACACCCGGATATCGCGGCCCATACGCCAACCTTTGCCGCGGGCCATGCGGAGCCGCATAAGGCCGTCATATTTATCCGCGGTGTAGCTCAGCATGAATGAGCCGATGATCGCCATAAAACCGGTGAACAGGACTATCGGCGCACCGCTGCCGGCGAAGGCGTGCCAGGTGAGCCCGAACAGGAGAAACGCATCTGCATAGCGATCAAGGACTGCATCGAACCAGCCGCCGTAGTCGCTTTCCTGGAATTTTATCCGGGCCACCTCACCGTCGCAGCCGTCGATAATGGAGGCAAACTGGGCCAGCACCCCACCGGCCGCCAGGGCTGGGTAACCGCCCATCGCAAACAGCACCGCCGCAAGCAGCGAAACGGCAAACGACACCAGCGATATCTGATTGGGCGTAATGGGGAACCGGCTCAGGGTGCGGGATATGCGCACCGATATGGGCCGGTTTAAATACCTGGACACCGGCCCATCATTGGGTTTATCTCGTAATTGGGCCAGCAGGGCGCGCTCACCTTTGTCCAGTGCCCGGGGATCATCCACATCCAGCCAGAAGCGGCCCCCAATATCCAGGACGTTGACCCGGCCATCACCCGCCATCAGGCGCACACCGCCGGACAGGCTGCTATCGCCCTGCTCCGCCGCACTGCGCTCCAGCGCCTCGAAAAGTGCCGGAGTGCATAAAAAGATGCCGGTATCAAAAGCGTTGAAATCCGCCAGATCTTTGCCGATAGCCACGAGCTTGCCGTCCTCGTGCCGCACCCGTGTGACGTCATCCATATCAACGCGATCATTGGCCGTATTGTTGTCGGTGGCCAGGGTGATGGCGCCCGGCTCCGGAGGCTCCTTCAGCAGCTCCTGCAGGATTCCCGGATCGAACAGGTGATCCGCCATCAGCAGCAGGAATGGCTCGCTTAGGTGCTCCTTAGCTTTGAGCACCGACAGTCCGTTATCCTGCTCAAAATCATCGTTAATAATGTGTTTTACGGTAACGCCGCAGCGCACAGCCAGCCCATCCAGAAACGGGCGCACCTGCTCACCATTGTATCCGCTGACCACGTAGAACTCCGCGATGCCCGCCTGGTTGGCGGAGCGGATGACCCGCTCGATGAGCGGTATTCCCAGCAGAGGTATAAGGGGTTTGGAGTTACCCTTCCGCGAGAGCCGGCTGCCCTTCCCGGCGGCGATGATCAGGCATTTCATCCAGTTCCTCTCTCAGCGGTTCATGAATAAATGCCTCAACCAGATTGTAGGCCTCGTCATCAGAATATTGCCGGGGCGGATGCTTCATGAAGTAGGCCGACGGCGGGATGAGGACCCCACCCTCATGCCTCTTCAAGGCCAACTTGCAGCAGCGGATGGCATCAATGGCGACACCGGCGGAATTTGGCGAATCTTCCACCGAGAGACGCAGCTCCAGATTCATCGGCACGTCTCCAAACATTTTGCCTTCCATGCGGATGAAACAGAGTTTGTTATCCTTTTGCCAGGGCACCCAGTCACTGGGTCCGATATGGATGTCATCATCTCCCAGTCGCTGGGCAGCGACGGACTGGACCGCTTCGGTTTTCGACTCCTTCTTGGAGGCCAGGCGGCTACGGTTGAGCATGTTAAGGAAATCGGTGTTGCCGCCAGTGTTGAGCTGGTAGGTCCGCTCCAGTTTGACCCCCCGTTTCTTGAACAGATCGGTCAGGGTGCGGTGGGTGATGGTGGCGCCCAGCTGGGCCTTGATGTCATCGCCGATAATGGGCAGGTTTTTCTCCTCGAAACGTCTGGCCCAGACGGGATCGCTGGCAATGAAAACCGGGATATTATTGACCATGGCCATGTCGGCATCCAGCGCGCACTCGGCATAGAAACGGGTGGCTTCCTCGGAGCCCACCGGCAGGTAATTCAATAATACCTCCGCCTCTGACTCCCTGAGCAGGCGGACCACTTCAGCTTTGTCGGGCTCAAGCGCATCAGCCGGTACGAATGTATGCCTCTCCTCGTAGTCCCGCATGTGATCGGAAAACCCATCCATGATCCGGCCCATCCGGACGGTGACCGCCGTCTTGGGGATATCAGGGCAGAAAATTGTGGTGTTGTTCGGCGCGGCAAATATCGCCTGGGCAAGATCCTGGCCAACCTTGCGCTTATCAATATCGAAGGCCGCCACCACTTCGATATCGCCGGGACGGTATCCACCGATCTGCCAATGCATCAGCCCTACGGCGTCAGCCTCAGTTTTGTCACGGTAATAATAGATTCCCTGGACCAGTGAACTGGCACAATTCCCCACTCCGACAATTGCGATCTTGATTTTATTCATCTGCTGATTGACTCCTTAAAATATGTAAACTCCCACGAAACCCGAAATCATAATCACATTAGATGATCAACAGGCGCCTCCTGGCCCTCCCCTCCAGAATGCCGAAAGAACTGTTCCGTCCGTCCGCAAACAGGCTGTGGAAACACCTCGAACTTTTCCTGGCGTACACTCATCAAAAGGAAGGTCGATTCCCTTGAAGAACTACGGCGAGTCGCCCCCATTTGCAGGCGGGATTTGGAATGCTTTCTTATTCCGCAGCTGGTAAAATTACAATTATATTACTGATGGTACAACTCCTCAATCATTTGGCATTTGGCGTGCGCACCTGGCTGCAGGCCGGCGAAATGATGTCAGTCAGCAACCTAGGGGCCTGCCCAACGGGCCTATGTGGCTCAATGGTTGTTTCCTCTATTGCTGCTGCAGGTATTTTCGCAACGGCGGCGCAATCACCACTATCGAGGTTGCCGGTAACCATTACTGCGACCCTTCAAGGTAATGTTCCCCTGAATCTGGACGGAGAACTGCACAGTCCGTTGCTAAGCGGATTGCCGTGGGAGCGCGACCATGGATAAACAATACTGGAATCAATATTACGCCGAGCGGTCAAGCCCGACGGAGCCCAGCAGCTTTGCCAGGCACACCGCCACCCGCCTGTCCCACGGAACGACTATCCTGGAGCTCGGCTGCGGCAACGGCCGCGATGCATTCTTCTTTGCAGACCAGGGGCATCAGGTGTCGGCCTGTGATCAATCGGCGGTGATTATCCAGGCGCTGAACGACGGGCCGAAGCGGGGCCCGCAGTTCTTTGTTGATAACATTGGTGACATGCAATTCAGGCCCGAGGCAGCCATCGCTGTCGTCTATACCCGCTTTGTGTTGCATGCCCTGAGCAATGCAGAGGCCGGGCGGGCCTATGCCTGGATTTACGCGCAGCTGCCGGCGGGGGGCCTTTTCCTATCGGAGAGCCGGTCGGTAAACGATCCGCTTCGTGGCGTGGGCGAACGCCTGGCGGAGCACCTGTACATGACGGACCATAAGCGGCGTTTCCTGGACAGGACGGAGCTGCTGCACGAATTGGAGCAGGTGGGATTCGTGATTGACGAGGCCATTGAGGAGAACGGCCTGGCAGTCTACAAAGATGACGATCCCACGGTCATCAGGCTGGTCGCCAGGAAACCCTGAGCCTTAAGGATCAATCCTCCGCTTCATACATTTTCAGCTGCCGGAACCGCCTGCTGAACTTGCTGCCAACCTTAAAGGTCAGGATAGGCAGCAGGAGCAATATTCCCCAGTGCGGTCTGTTCAGGAGCAGGGCCAGGCTCACCCAAAAATAAAAGTCGATGGGGTGGAAGTGATCTATCCGCTTCTGGTTCTGGAGCATGATCCGCCACGTCGGCACAGTTGCCAAATCCACCACGATGGCGCCGGGCGCAACACTCTTGCTGCGGCCCAACTGCTTATACTCGAAAAAAGCATAACTCCAGTACGTATAGCAGATGACCAGGTAGAGGCCGCCGGTTAACGAACCCAGCAGCTGGAAATATGCGGGCTGGCCCTGGTTTGCCGCCAGGAAGCCCAGGGCCGACATGATGGCCAGAAAGGAGACGCCATCGAAAGTGACATCCATCAATCCACCCGAATTGCTTGTTATTTTCCGGTAACGGGCCAGATTCCCGTCCATGTGGTCCATCACCAATCCGGCCTGCATCATGACCACCGCCCCAATGAGCACGTCACCCTGACCCAGGGCAATCAGCAGCGCCGCAGCCAGCCTGATCAGCAGTGAGGCAATGGAGATGCCGTTGGGGGTTACCCAGGCCCAGTCGCCGATGATGGCGAGGACCGCCCAACTGACCGGATCGCCAAAAGTGGCCGTCCACCAAGCCTTGGCCTGGCGGGTTTTCATGGCCCGGTAGCGCGCGGCAATGGAGGAGGACCTGGGGGTCACAGCCAGTCCGGGACTCCCATCAGGTCAACGGCGCAGTCGATAATCTGCATGGTGATGAAGGCGATGCCGCCATAGAAAGCCGTAAACTGATCCACCTCAAAGACACTCACCACCCGGCCCCCTCCCTCCGGAGGGAGGGGGAGTCCTGCCGTCAGGCGACCGGCCTGTCCTGAGCGAAGCCGAAGGGGGTGAGTTATACGCAGAGATCACAGTCCCCCATGGGTGCGGGCCCACTCCCGGCGGTGCCGGTCGAGGATTTCTTCAAAGCATGGATCAAGGCGTAGTTTTTTGATGATGGGAGAGATATAAAGTTCACCGAATCGGGCCGGATCGCGGCCGGCGGCCCAGAGATCGATCTCAGCCAGGGCCGAGTCCGGTTGGCCCACCATATCCCATATCAATACCAAGGGTGGGAAAGGGAAAGGAAAGGACGAGTTAAGGGCTTCCCGCGAGAACCGCATTTCAATTACAGCGGATTTGACCCTGGCAAAATCGCCCCGTTGGGCTGCCAGGAAGGCCCGGTAGAAAAGCCAGTCACTGTCCGTTCTCGCCCCTACCCTCAGCCAGGGTTCGGCCTCGTCCGGTCTCTCCAGCATCAGCAGGGCCAAACCTTTGGCCGCTTGCGCAACTCTTAAATTGGGAGACAGGAGCAAAAGCTGCTCCGCTCTTTCCAGCATGAGCGAATATTGTTCTGCATAAAAGGCGTTAAAATAGGCCAGGTTTGCCTGGATGATGGTTGAGAGGGGATCCAGATCGGCTGCTTTCAGAAACGCCGCCCGCGCATTGGCGGTATCACCGATGGCTGCGTAAACTTGAAGGGCATACCAATGGTAAGTGGTGCCGTAGTTGGGGTTCAGCGCGATTGCTTTGTCAAAATAGTAGGCGGCAGAGTCGACCTCCTCAGCCATCAAGCCGAGGGCAGCGTAAGGTTGGGCCAGGGTTGGGTCGAATTTAATCGCCTGCTGTGCCGCCGCCCGGCCAAGGGCATATCCGCGCTCTTCATCCATGCCTGCATATTGAGGCAGCAGCGGGTAGGACTCGGCCAGGGCGCTGTGGGCGAGGGCATAGGCGGGATCAATATCAAGGGCGGCCTTGAACAGTCGTTGCGCCTCAAGCAGATCGTCACCGGTGCGCTTGTTCCACTTGTGGCGGCCACGGATGTACAGGTCGAACGCCTCCGGGTTGACCGGCCTGGCCTCCGATAACCGGGCCTCGGCCTCAGGCGACAGGATCAGGTCAATCTCTTTGGCGATGGCCCGGGCCACATCCCGGTGGAGAGACATGATATCCTCCAGGCTCCGTTCATATTCACTGGACCATAGGTGGGCGTCGCTGCGCCCGTCGATGAGTTGGGCGGTGATGCGGACCTTATTGGCGGCCTTGAACACCGAGCCCTCCACCACCGCGTCCACGCCCAGTTCGGCAGCTATCTCCGGCACGGTTTTAGAGGAGTTCTTGTAGCGTATGGCTGAGGTGCGGGAAATCACTTTCAGTCCGGGGAACTTGGAGAGCTGATGGGTCAATGCCTCGGTCATGCCGTCAACGAAATAATCCTGGTCAGGATCGCCCATGTTGTTATCCAGCGGCAGGACCACAATGGAACGGATGGCGCCGAGATCACTGGCCGCTGAAGATGGCTCGCCACCCCAGCGCCCCCAGATGCCAAAGGCCACTGCCGCAATCGCCACTGCGATGAGTGCGCCATTGCCGGTGAGGGGTTTCCCTGTTGGTCGGCCCTCGGTCCTGACGATGCCTTCAGAGGTAATGTCGAACACCCAGGCCAGTCCGATGGCGATGGGGAAGCCGATGGCCAGCAGGGTGATCAGCAGGCGGCTGACCCAGGCCGGGATGCCCATGACCTCGAAGGTGCCGTCGATAATCTGCACGATGACGAACGCAATGCCGCCGTAGAAGGCCGCCACCCGGAAGACCCGCCGGCGGCGGAGCTCATCAACGAATTGGCCGAATCTTGATGCCGAACCGGGCATAACCTTACACGCTACCCTCCTCGACGCCGAATGTACACCGCCACCGGCCTACAATGAAAGGGACCGGCTCCGGGTGGGGTGGGCCGTTCCATCAGCCTCTGGCGATTTCCCCGTGTCAAACATCCGGCGGAAGGGGCGACTGCCCCTCTACATCTTCCCGCTGTCCACGTCCCTGATGAACTGGATGACCCCGGCCATATAGAGCTCCTGATCGTCGTACATGGCCAGGTGGCCGCTGTTGGGACAGTGCAGGTAACGGCCGTTCTGCACTTCGCCGGCCATCCACTCCATGTGGGCCGGATCCATCGTATCCCAGGCGCCGCCAATGGTGAGAATGGGAACGCTGAGATTGTGCAGCTGGTCCTTGATATCCCAGTTAAGCAGCCGGCCCGAGGCGCCAAACTCGCTGGGTCCCTGCATGAGAACGTACACCTTGGGGTTGATGTGGTCGAAGCTGCGCAGGACCGGGACCGGCCACTCAGCGAACGGTTTGCGCAGGACGTGGCGCTCGTAGTGCTCGGGTATCAGCAGCTCCATGTAACGGGGATTATCGAAATCCTCCGCGGCTTCGATGGCGCGAAGCTCAGCCAGGGCCTGCGGAGCGATGCGCTCGGCCAGAACCTCATCGGCGTAGCGGTTGTAGTCGGGGATCGAGGCCATCATGTTGGAAATGATGAGGCCCTTGAGGTTGTGCTGATACTTGAGGGCGTACTCCATACCGAGGATGCCGCCCCAGGACGAGCCGTAGATGTAGAAATTATCCTGGGTGAGGCCCAGGGCCTGGCGCACCTGCTCGACCTCCTCCACGAAGCGGGGGATGGTCCACAGGTCATCATCATCGGGCTGGTCGCTGCCGAACGAGCCGAGCTGGTCGTAATGGTAATATTCGATGCCGGCGCCGGGGAAAAAGCTGTCGAAGGCCAGCAGATATTCGTGGGTCAGGCCCGGTCCGCCGTGCAGCAGCAGGACCTTGATATCAGGGTTATTGCCCACCCGCTTGGTCCACACTTTGAACTCGCCCTTGGGGGTCGAGATGGAAATGATGCGCTCGCCCCCGCTCCAGGCGTCAGTCCGGCCGGTGTTGTCGTGGTAAGCAGCGTGGTCCGCCGAGGAGCCGCAACTCTGCAGCAGCAGCAGCGCTGCTGAAGTGATGACGGCCAACCGGCCGAAGCTGGAGATGGATGACATGGCGAGGTCCCCCTTGGTGGGTCATTTAAGATAGTGGATCGGTCAAGTTACGGATGCCGGGATCAGGGAGGCCGGTTTTTGGGACCAACAACATCAGGCCATTGCTGGCGCCCCCGGCCAGCGCATACGCCGCCTGCCTATCAGCTTGCACGACCTGCGCCAGGCCTGACGCCGGGCCGGCGGCCAACTGCCGCCTGGTTTCAGGTTGCGGGTTACAAGTTTCAGGTTGCGGGTCTCAGGTTACAGGCTCTGACAACTGACCACTGATTACTGCTCACTCTTCCCTGCCACTGCCCACTGCTACTGCCAACTGAATGGGTCCGGGATCCGCTGGAAATTCGGGAGATTTACCGGTGGCGGTACACCAGCACCGTCAGATCGTCCGATTGAGGGGCCTGTTTGACAAAGGTCTCCACATCGTCTGTGATGGCCCGGACCAGGCTTGCGCTGTCGGCCATTTTTTTGTGCAGCAGCGCTTCCAGGCGCTCGTAACCGTACTCGGCGTCATCGGCATCCATCGCTTCGTTCACCCCATCGGTATAGGCGACCAGAAAACTGCCCGGGGCCAGCAGGGCCACGCCGGCGTCGAAATCAATCATGTCGGTGACCCCCAGGGCGACCCCGCCCACAGCCTCGAATTTGATCACTTCACCCGAGGTTGTGACCTGATAGGGGTGGCCGTGCCCCGCATTGGCGTAGGCCACTTCCCCGCTGTTTAAATCGACGATAGCCAGGAAGATGGTGACGAACATTCCCGCTTCGTTCTGCTGCAGGAGGTCGTCGTTAACCTGGCGCAGGATCTGATCGGGCTTGAGGCCGGTGCGGGCTACCGATTTGATGAGCGTCTTGGTGATGGCCATGAATAAGGCCGCCGGAATGCCCTTGTCGGAAACGTCGGCGATAACCAGGGCCAGATGATCGTCGTCCACCAGAAAATAGTCAAAGAAATCGCCGCCCACTTCCTTGGCCGGGCGCAGGTACGAGGCGACCTCGAGGTTCTTCCGGGCCAGGAACGGCTCGTCGTCCCGGGGCAGCATATTCATCTGAATATCGGCGGCCAGCCGCAGGGCCTCGTGGGTTTTCTGCTGCTCGAGTTGCACCTGGAACAGCTGCGCACGCTGCAGGGCCACGGCCGCCTGGGTGCCCAGGGCCATAAGCAGCTTTTCATCATCGGCGCTGAACGGTTCCCCGCTGGTTTTGTTCAGCACCTGGACCACCCCGGCCACATCGCCTTCGCCGGTAATCAGGGGCGCGCTGAGTACGGAGCGGGTCCTGAAGCCGGTGGCTTCATCGAAGGAGGCGTTGAAACGGCTGTCCTGGTAGGCGTTGGGAATGTTGATGATTTTCCGGGTGGCCAGGGTTTCCCCCGCAATGCCCTGCTCAGCCGGGAAACGGATCTCACCGCTGCCCAGCCCTTCGGCGATCTTGCTCCAGAGCTCGTGGGTCTGCGGGTCATAGCAGAACAGGCTGCTCCGCTCGGCGTCCATCACCGCTGTCGTCTTGGTAACGATGAGCTCCAGCAGTTCGTCAAGATCGATGACCTTGCCCATTTGGGTCGCCACCTCCAGCAGGGCGTTGAGGTTGCGGATGGCGATGTCGGGTTGGGGGGCGGCGGCAGCCATGCTCAGGCCCGGCCCGCGCTGATGGCCAGGGCCCGGTCGGCCTCGATATTGAACACGGGGGTGAACCCGGCGATATCGAAGACCTCCTGCACATGCTCGCTCATGGCGCACAAGATGAGCTTGCCGCCGCCGGACTTCATCTTTTTGGCGGCCATGAGCAGCACTCGCAGGCCGGCGCTGCTGATATACTCGGTCGGCTCAAAGTCGATAACCAGCCCCTTCACAGGATCGGCCTCGAGCTTCTCAGCCAGCAATTTTTCAAGCTGCGGCGAAGTATTGGTGTCCAGCCGGCCGACGAGGGTCACCACCAGCACGTTACCGGAAAGTTCGCAGGGAAAATCACTCATAATTGGAATCCGTGTCCTTCGTTAGATTGATACTCAGGCGGACCACATTCTGGTTATCCACCCGTTGGTAGGACGTGTGGTCCATAAGTTTTTTGACCAGGTGTATCCCCAGCCCTCCGATATCACGTTCCGCAATGGAAAGCGTCGTATCGGGGTCCTGGCGGGAGAAGGGATCGAAGGGAGCCCCCGAATCGATAATCTCCAGGCTCAAGGTCTGGCCGGTGACCCGGGCCGAAACGCGAATCAGGCTGTCCGGATCGGGCTTGCCATAAAATATGGCGTTGCTCACCAGCTCATCCAAGGCCAGTTTGATGTGCCGCTCAACGGTTTCCGGAACGTTGCCGGCCCGGCAAAAATCGTGGAACCGGTTTACCAGCCCCACCATTTTATCGAGCTCGGGTTTCAGGGTGTAGGCGAACATCTCAGGGTATCACACGGTATCGGCGGTCACATTTGATCCCGGTCACATAATTGGCGTGACGTAGCGCACAATATACGCTGAATCGGGGCACGGCATAAGAAAAAACCGTTGAATCAGATCAATCCGGATGTAGCTTTTAGTCGTAGTCCCCATTTTGATCAGGCAAATCAGGGCCGGCCGCACCGGTTGGGTTCTTGAGAAGGGAGATGATTATGGCAACTCTGGAAACGGGTAACAACCGCAAATTACTGATTACCGGTGGCATTGTGCTGGGCGTTGTGGCACTGATCTGGTACATGGTCCCCATGGGCGGGGACGGGGAAGGCGCGGCGGGAACAATCGGCAAGCGGCAGGTCTACCGCGCCGATCAGCTAAGCGCCAGCGACATCACCTTTGATGAAAGCCTGGTTGAGGGGGCCGACGCGACGTTGATCGCGCTGGTGGATGGAGAAGAAAAGGCCGCCCTGTTTGACAAGGCCGAGCTGGCCGATAAAGCGGCCATGTTTGATCGTCTCTCGCTGGCCAACCGGGAGGCGCTGCTCGACCGCCTGGCTCTGTCAGACCGGGAGGCTTTCTATAACGCCATGGCCCTGGAAGACCGGGCCATGCTGGCCGATAAATCCATGGCCCTGGCTGACAATGCCGCCATGAGCCTGGCCGACAAGGCCGCCCTGTTTGACAAGCTGAGCCTGGCCGACCGGAATGCGTTGTTCAACCAAGCCCTGCTGGCCGACCGGATGGCCTTGCTGAACCGGACGTCGCTGGCCAATAAATCGAATATGGTGATGCTGGCTAACCAGACCGACAAGATCAGCATGTTCAACCGGGCCTCGCTGCAGAACAAATTTGCAATGCTGAACCGCGCTTCCCTGCAGGCCCGCGTGGCGCTGTTTAACGCCGTCGCGCTGGAAGACAAAGTGGCCATGTTCGATAAGGTTGCCCTGGCTGACCGGGCCATGTTTTTTAATGCCATGGCCCTGGAAGACCGGGCGGCCATGTTTAACGCCGCCAGCATGGAACTGATGGACAAGGTGGCCCTGGCCGATAAAGTGGCCCTGTTCAATGCCATGGCGCTGGAAGACAAGGCCGCCTTAACCGTCTACTCGGAACCATCAGGATCGGACGATTTATTCGTTCTCACATACAACTCGGCAAGATCAAACGTCAGCAATGATAAAGTGGTGCTCCAGAACAAGGCCGCAATGTTTGACAAAATGAGCTTGGGTGACCAGGTAGCCTTGTTTGACAAATTAGCCCTGGCAGACCGGGTAGGCTTGTACAACCGCATGGCTCTGGCCGACCGGGCGGTCATGTTTAACCGCATGGCCCTGGCCGATCGGGCCGCCCTGTATGACCGCATGGCCCTGGCCAACCGGGCCGCCCTACTGGACCGCATGGCCCTAGCGGACAAGGCGGCCTTGATGAACCGCGTCTCCCTCCAGGACAGGGCCGCCATGTTCAATCGCGCCGCCCTGGCCAACCGCGCTTTCCTGGAGAACAGGAGCAGTTTGCTGAATATGTATTAAAGCCGGTGCGATTACGGCCCCGCTGAAAAAAGGGAGGGATTCATATCCCTCCCTTTTTACTTTAGCGCACGACCCTGGAGGGAAATATGAAATTACGCCGCACTATCGCCATTCTGGCCGGTTTGACCTTGTGGACCAGTTCCGCAACTGCCCAACAGCTCTATACCCTGGAGACGGACAATCTGCGCCTGGTTTATTACGATCCGGCCCACCGCTATATCCTGCCTCATCTGGCCAGGTCATTCGAAAATGCCTTCGGGTTTCACCGCCGCCTGTTCGACTATTCTCCCAAGGAGAAAGTGACCATCCTGTTCCACGATTTTAACGACTACGGGGGCGGTGGGACTTCCACCCTGCCCTGGAACTACATCATGCTGGGCATGGAGCCCATGGACTACGTATACGAAACCCAGCCCACCAATGAACGGATCAACTGGCTGCTCAACCACGAACTGGTCCATCTGGTGGAAACGGACAATTATGGGCCCCGGGAGAGTTTTTTCCGGCGCTTGTTCAGGGGCAAGGTCTCGCCCAGCCCGGCGAATCCCGTCTCGCTGGTGTACAGCTACCTGGCCAGCCCCCGTTGGTATGCCCCCCGCTGGTACCACGAGGGCATTGCTGTTTTCCTGGAGACCTGGATGGCCGGGGGACTGGGCCGGACCATGGGGGGCTACGATGAAATGCTGTTCCGCACGATGGTCCGGGACAGCGCCTATTTCTACGATTTCGTCGGCATCGAATCGGAGGGTACGACCGCCGATTTCCAGATCGGCCAGATTTCCTACCTCTACGGCACCCGCTTCATGAGCTATCTCGCCTACACGTATTCCCCCGACAAGTTGATGGATTGGGTGCGCATGGGGCCGGGCTATAAAGCCGGGTTCGCGGCTCAGTTCAACAACGTATTCGAGGCGCCCATTGATGACGTATGGCGCCAATGGGTCGATTTTGAAAATGTGTGGCAGAGCGCCAATCTCGATTCGGTGCGCCAATATGCCCCCACGGTGGGCCGCCGGCTGGTCGACAAGGCGCTGGGCTCCGTCTCCCGGTCCTTTTGGGATCCGCAGACCCGGCTGATCTACAGCGCCATCCTCTACCCGGGGACGGTGGCCCACCTGGCCTCCATCGACCCGCTGGACGGGACCATGACCCAGCTGACCAACGTGGAGGGGCCGGCCCTCTATTATGTCACTTCGCTGGCATTCGATCCCGAACAGGGGATTCTGTATTACACCTCCGATAACTCCCGGGGTTGGAGGGATATCCGCTCGTACAATCTGCGCACGGGCCAGAAGCGGCTCATCCAGAAGGACCTGCGCACCGGCGACCTGGCCTTTAACCGGGCCGACAAATCCTTATGGGGGGTGCAGCACCATAACGGCTACTCCCGGATCATCCGCCTGGCGCACCCCTACGACGAGGCGGTGCTGGTATCCGTCCTCCCTTACGCCAAGGATCTGACCGACCTGGATATTTCCCCGGATGGAGTTCTGCTCTCCGCCGCCATGACCGATGCCGACGGCAGTAATGACCTGGTGGTGATCGAACTGGAGGCCCTGATCGGCGGATCCAGCGATTTCCGGTCGCTGTTCGATTTCGACAATTCTTCGCCGGCGGGATTCGTGTTTTCAGACGATGGCCGCTACCTGACCGGCTCATCCTACTACACGGGGGTGTCGAACATCTTCAGGTACGATTTTCAGACCAAGGAGATGGAGGTCCTTTCCAATGCCGAGACGGGCTACTTCCGCCCCGTTTCCATGCCGGGTGACAGCCTGGTGGCCTTCGAGTATACGGGCGGGGGCTTCATGCCCGTTATGCTGCCGGTGCAGCCGCTGGAGGATGTGGCTACGGTGAACTACCTGGGGCTGGCTATCGTGCAGAAGCACCCCAGGGTCAAGGAGTGGAATGTGGGCTCTCCGGCGGGTATTGACCTGGAGGCCCTGACCACCTACGACGGCCCATACCGGATCCTGAACCTGACCCGGATCTCGCACCTTTATCCCGTGGTGCAGGCCTACCGGAACACCCTGGCCCTGGGCCTGTTTGTCAATGCCGCCGATCCCCTGGGGTTGGGAACACTGGATCTGACGGCCACCTATACCCCCGATAATACGCTGCCGGCCGACGAGCGGCTGCATCTCTCGGCCAGCTACCGGTATTGGGATTGGACCGTCTCCGCATCCTACAACCAGGCCGATTTTTACGATCTTTTTGGCCCCACGCTGACCAGCCGCCGGGGCCATACGGTGGGGTTGGCCTACAACAAGGCGCTCAGCTCGGACGCGCCGGCCAGCCTTGATCTCGGTCTCCGGGCCACCCTCTATGGGGGCCTGGACGCACTGCCCGACTTCCAAAACGAGCTGTTGGGCACTTTCGACAGGTACCTCGGGGCCGGAGCCAACCTGAGCTATGCCCGGTTTTCCAATATACTGGGCGGCCTGGAGCCGGTCCGGGGGCTCAGCTGGTCCCTGGCGCTGAACGGCAATTATGTTAACGATCAACTGTTCCCCAAATTGACTGCCCGGGCCTACTTCGGATTCCCGACCCCGATACTCTACAGCTCCATCTGGATTCAGCCCTCGGCAGGGTACAGTCTGGGTAAAGCCACCGAATCCTTCGCCAAGTTTTTCTTCGGGGGCTTTGGCAACAACTGGGTCGATCATCAGCAGGCCGAGCGCTGGCGGGAAGTGACGGCCTTTCCGGGGATGGGCCTGCAGGATGCGGCCATCAGCGAGTATCCCTCCGGCATAGCCTACCAGAAATTGATGGCCGAATTCCGCCTGCCGCCGATCCGCTTCAAGCGCCTGGGGCTGCCCAGCCTGTATGCCAACTGGCTGAAAGTGACCCCCACCGCAGCCTGGCTCCGGACCCATGGGGGGGAGGGCGCCGAGGCCTCGACTTACACCAGCCTGGGGATTCAGGCCGATCTGCACCTGGTCCTGTTCTCCATGCTTAACATGACCTTTGCGGTAGGCTACGGCCAGGCCCGCCGGCTGGCCACGGACAGTGCCGGCGCCATTGACTTTAATCCCGAACTGATGATCTCCCTTAAAATACTGTAGCCCGATGGATATGCTGCCGAGCCTGGATATGGTCTGGCGGGGGCTGTACAGCCTGGCGCCGGTGACCAGCTTCCTGCTGGCCCTGATGGTGATGGAAACCTATCGGCTGATCCGCCTGCAGAGTATCGCCATCGGCATCCTGGTGGGGGGGCTGGCGGCCCTGAGCGCGGTATTCTTCAATGGGCTGGTGATGTCCACCTTCCAGATTCCTTTCCAGACCTACAGTAACTACGGGGCCCCGGTGGTGGAGGAACTGCTGAAGGCGGGCCTGCTGATCTACCTGATTGAACGGGGCAAGGTCGGCTTTGCCATCGACGCCACCATTTACGGCTTTGCCCTGGGCGCCGGCTTCGCCCTAGTGGAAAACAGCGCCTACCTGCTGCAGTTGGAGGACGCCCCCTTGAGCCTGTGGATCATCCGCGGCTTCGGCACGGCCATTATGCACGGGGGCGCCACGGCCCTTTTCGGGGTCACCAGCAAACTGATTATCGATCGCCAGGGGGGCGGACGCTGGCCCTACCTGGTGGGGCTGATTCCGGCGGCGATTTTTCACAGCCTGTACAACCATTTCTTCTTCCCGCCGCTGATCAATACGCTGCTGACCCTGCTGCTGCTGCTACTGCTGCTGGGGAGTGTGTTCTATATCGGCGAGAGGTTCATGCGCCAGTGGGTGAGCCAGGGCATGGATACGGACCTCGACAGCCTGCAGCAGGTCCGGTCAGGAAAGATGTCTCGCACCAACGCCGGGAAGTTCCTGATCTCCATCCGCAGCCAGTTTCCGCCGGTAGTGGTGCTGGACATGGTGGCCCTCTATCAGCTGCAGCTGGAACTGGCCGTGCGGGCCAAGGCGATCCTGATGATGCGGGAGTCGGACATGCCGGTCGTGATTACCCCGGAGGACCGGGACCGGGTGCGGGAGTGGCACTACCTGCAGAAGTCGGTGGGGCGCACGGCCCTGCTGATGATGTCGCCGCTGTTCTACGGCAGCCGGCAGGACGTGTGGCAATTGCAGATGATGCTGAAAGAAGCCAAGTCATAAGCGGAAGCGCTGGCGGCAGTCTCCTGGCTACCCTGCCACTGCCAACTGCTACTGAATTACCCACCGCCCACCCGGCCCTGCCCGGCGTAATACCGTGAAGACGGGCTGGCCACGGACGGGTATTTGACAACATCTTTGCGGAACGGCACTGGCCGCCGGTAAAGTGCGCGGAAGTTTACCTGAAACAGTACGCTAATGCTGAACACCATCTTATTTCAGCATGATTTTATCCACGAATGGGGGCAGCTCAGATCACCTGACTATTGTTGACCGGTCCTTAAACAAAATCATATCCAAACTATCACTATGCGGGATAAAAAACCGGCTAGAATCGGTCATCCCATCGCTGACCCATATGATTTCTTTCAGTTCTTTTTTTACCGGCCTATCCAGCGTCATTATACCGACAAACCAAACCAGCGAGACCGCCAAAGCTGAAAGCAAGGCAGAGGGCCAATGAAAATGGATTGAAAATGATCTCATCGATGCCGGCATCGGTAGCGCCTGGCTGAACTCCGATTCAGTGGGTACTTGCGCCGGAGCGGCAGGATACACTTTTATGCTGGGGATAAAGCGGTATCCGCGCTTGCGGATTGTTTCAATGATTTGGGGATTCGTCGAGTCGTCACTGAAGGCCTTGCGTATCTCTGACACGGCTTTGTTAAGGGCATCCTCGGTCACAATCAGATCTGGCCAGACCGCTGCCAGCAATTCGTTTCGGCTGACGACTTTCCCATGGTTTGAGCAGAGAAACAGGAGAATATCCATGAGTCGCGGCTCCAATGTGCGCGATTTGCCGGCACGTTCGATCCTGTTGCGATTCGGTTCGATGGTCCAGTCGCCAAATAAAATTTGGGAAGTCGTATCAATGGGTGCGTTCATCCGGCCCTCCAAGCAGTTAAGCGATATACTGGTCTCAATTTGGATTGTTCCGGCATTCTTCCGCAAATCTACAGCAAAAATGCAGGTAATCCTCAAGCGCCTTCGATCCCGGTATTCATAATTTCGGTTGGTGGTTGGTTGGCGCCCGGGCACATTTTTGTCCGCTGCGGCGCTCAACGTTGAACAGGAAGGAGATAAAATGAAACGTCATGGCTCGATAAAACAGATTGGGGCGCTGGCATATACGATTCTGTGGGTGACTTGTACCGCAGGCACTCAGCAAGTGATCGAAAGGCCCAGGCAAACCGAAACCGTGCAGGGGTCACTCGGTCAGAATCTGGATCGCTATCTTACCTTTGCGGAACGGTTGGGCTTCGCGGGCACCGTACTGGTTGCCAAAGGCGATGCGGTGTTGCTCAATAAGGGCTATGGATTCGCCGACCGGGGTCAATCGTTTAAAAACGGCCCGAATACGGTCCACAGTGTTGGATCGATTGGAAAGCAGTTTACCGCAGCAGCGATCATGACCTTGGAAATGGAAGGCAAACTGAACACGGACGAGCCTATCGGGAAGTATTTCAGCGGACTTTCCCAGGAAAAAGGCGCCATCACCATCCACCAGCTGCTGACGCATACCAGCGGGCTCGCCCCGATGAATTTTTTAAAAGAGTTCCCTAAAATTACGGAAAATCAGACCACCGATCAGATAGCCGGCGTGGTTCTGGAGGGTCCGTTGAATTTTGAGCCAGGCGCGGAATACAGCTACTCCAATGGCGGATATCTGATGCTGGCCCTTCTTATCGAGAAAGTCTCGGGACGAAATTTTCAGGACTACGTCCGCGATCATCTACTTCTGCCGGCAGGGATGAAATCCGCCGGTTACGGAAAGCATGATTGGGGCGCCGCGCAACTCGCCCAACGGTATATAAATAACAAGGAAAGTGATTCCCCGGCATATCATCCTTCAATTGTGACACAGGAGGCAGGCGCCGGTCCCGTTCTGGCCACTGCGCATGATATGTTCCTGTGGCATCAGGCGCTGTTGGGTGATGCGATCCTCTCAAAACCGGCCAAGGAGAAAATGTATACTCCCGGACTGCAGAACTACGGTTACGGCTGGGATATTATCCAAACGCCAAATGGCCTGCTGATCCAGCATAATGGGGGCACGACGGATGGCGTGAGTGCTGAATTTCTCCGCTACATCGATGCCGGCATCACCATCATTGTCATGTCCAATCAGGGGTACAAGGGGATTCCCTTCATGGCGGGACCCATTAAGAATGACCTGGTCGCATTGGTGTTTGGGGACCCTTGGGATTTACCTCAACTGCCGGACATGGGGCCTGACATCGATGTTAAATCGTTCGCTGCCAACATTGACCTGGCAGGCGGCGGCATCACCTTTACGCCCGTTGGAAATATCGTATTGACCAGAGGCGACGGCGCGGCTGCCAGTGGTCTGTTGTCGGTTGGTGCGCCTGGGGTAGGGGGTGATGAGTTGATCAGTAAATCGACACAGATTATTGAAGCGGCCATGAATGGGCAGTTGGAGAGTTTTAGACACATCTTTTCCAAAGAAGGACAGCTGGAGCGAACCAGCAGATTTATCGCCATGCGAACGGAACAATACTCCGCCCGGATGGGTGAGGTCGTGGGAGTGACCGGCGGCCGGGTGGCTCCATCCGATATGCAACCTGGCGGTCTTAAGGTGGGGGTCATCGTAAAAGGAACTCGTTCAGACATATCCTACTGGCTGCACTGGGACAGTGAGGGAAACTATCTAGGGCTTCAGCCCACCCGGGATGTCAACACTATCACGATGCTGATGATCCCCGTCGGGCCTGACGAATTATTGGGCTATAGCTTTGCTGAACGGGCGGCCATCTCACTTGGCGTGGAGCGGGATGCCAAAGGCAAGATCACCAAGATTGTCCGGAAAGGCATGTAGAAAATATCCATCCGATCGAATGGCCGGACGCGGCGACCCGCCTATCATCATCGGGTGGGACGCGGCAGAATAATAGTAATAAAGGAATCATTGTTAATGAACAAATTATGGAGCTTGGCAATCTTGGCCGTGGTGATATCAGGTTGTTCGCCGCGTGTTCGGGTTGGTGATCCACCAACTGTCAATCGACCGGCACAATCAGCTGTTGACCGATTAGGTCGAGGGTTCGTTGAGGCCTTTAATCAGACCGATCCCGCCCTCTCCAGGGGAATATTGGCCAGCCTTGTATCAGAGGAAATGCTGGGATCAGGCAAAGACGCTCGCCTTGTGGAAATCTTTGAGATGGTGAGGAAGGACGGTGGTGAGGCTGTATACCACCACACCGAAGTATATGGTGACTTCAAAGCAATGGGAGTTTTCGTTTACAGAACCGGGATTAAACGTTGGCAAAATATGCAGCTGCTCCTCGTCAGGGAAAAGGGTGAACTCAAGATTAACCAGTTCAATTTTATCGCTGCCGCCGCAGAGCCTGTAACGTTGCCACATGGAACCCTGGAGGACGCCACCGTCCAGGCGTGGTTATCGCAGTATATTGATAAACTCGAGGAAAATGAGGCGCTCTCAGGGGGATATCTGATTGCGAAAGATGGAGCGATCCTATTCGAGCAATACTTTGGGGTCCAAAACCAGGAATCAGGCACCCCTTCAACCCATTCGATGGTCTTTAACATGGCTTCGGGCGGCAAAATGTTCACCGCCGTCTCCATATTGATGCTGGTGGAAAATGGGACGCTGAACCTCCATACGCCCGTGCTTGAGTATCTGCCGGATTATCCCCATAAAGAATGGGCGGACCAGGCAACCCTGCATCATCTGTTGTCCCACTCCAGCGGTGTCGGCGAATACTGGGACGATGCCTTTGATCACGTGCGCAGCCAGGTGCGAACGCTTGACGACATTTATCCACATGTCATCAGCAAACCAGTCCAATTCAATCCGGGAGATAAGGCGATCTACAGCAACTCAGGCTTCATTCTTCTAGGCGTTATCATCGAAAAAATGACTGGGAGTAGTTATTATGATTTCGTTGAAGAACAAATTTTTAGTCCCCTCGGCATGGATAATTCGCACTTTTACGCCCCCGCCGAAGACACCCATGCGTCCATAGCGCTAGGCTATGAGCGGGAGGCCAACGGGTCCGTCTGGAGCCGGGCCAACACTAGCGGTAGAGGCAGCTCCGCCGGCGGTGTTTACTCAACGGCCCGAGATATTTTGAAGTTCCGCAATGGGTTGCGAACGCATGCCCTACTGTCAAAAAAGTATACAGAGTTACTGGTCACCCCCAAAACGACCCTGAGCAACGGCGGCAAGTATGGCTATGGTATGATCATCGAGGATGATGTGGGCCATCTGAGCCACGGCCATGGAGGTCTGGGGCCGGGCGCCATGTTCAACTTTATGGACTATCCTGAGCTGGGCTACACCCTCATTATGTTTGCCAATAGAGGCTTCGGAGGATACAGCGATCTAATGAGGTACTCGCAGGAATTACTGACTGTTGGTACTCAATAAGAATGGACTAACAACAATAGCCCAGGATCATAGCATCAACATTGCCCCGCATCTTTCAAGCTTCATTTGTCAAACAGACAATATTCATTGCCCAGTTCCTTGAGAAAGCGCGACGCCATTGCGTTACTGACGCGCCATCTGGCGCTGCTGCCGCCCAACGATGCCCGGCTGGCAGACGCCCACTGCCCACCCGGCCCTGGCGGCCAAGTATGGCCTGCCGGACGGAGACGGAAGAGGTTGGGGATGCGGTAACTAACCCACCGGCCCGCTGACTGCATTCGGGGCTGATCTCTTTATATCGGGCCGATAGGATTTCGCAGGGCTACGCTTCGCAGCTCCCCACGATGCTCAGTACCCCGCCACCTTCCAAGATTGGAGCTGGACTACTGTCACCGGGGGAAAACGATGACGGCAAAATGGCGCCCCCGCAGAACTTATTTCAAAAGGGTAGCCTGAAGTTTAGAGGGACAGCAATCCATGCCCCAACAGCCTCTCCCTTCAGCATCGCGGGTGTGAACAGCGTACTCTTTACAGCCTCTATAGCAGCTTCATCCAGCCCTGTGTTGGGAAGACCTTTCTGGATCGCAACCATGGCGACTTCACCATCTTGATTCACAAACGCTAACACGATTACCAGCCCCCTTACTCCCGCCGCGATGGCTATTTCGGGGTAGCGAAGTTTCATGTTAATGGCCTTATATCCTCCTACAGGCATGGGAGGGTGGTCATATGGCGAGTAGAGGACTCTGGTTTCACCAATCTAAATTTCCACTAGAAGAATGACCCATACTCCAACCGCTTCGCCCATCAATTTTGCGGGTTTCCAAGTTGTCGCCATAATGGCTTCTGAGACCGCATTATTCAACCCGGGAAGGCTCCCGATAATGGTGATGTCCGTAACCTCGCCAATGGAATTGATAAAGGCCCTAAAAAGCGCCATACCATCCCCTGATGACTCCCTGGCTTCAGCAGGAAGGTTTTGGATAATCGCATAAATCCCACCCATTGGGATAGGTGGTTCATCAAATGGTCGAAATTCATCGGGAGGGGGGGATGGAGCACAGGCGGTGAATGCAATTGCAATTGGATATAATAATAATAGGTGTAGAGGTGACGCTTTTTTTCTTGTGGAGGTATCTCTATGCATTACCGGAAACGATCCCCCGATTCTTGATTTCATAAAAATCTTGTAGAAAGTAATTCAGCACAAACCCGATGTGTAAATTATATTTGCCGGGAGAAACGCCTTCAACGTGAAATGGTTCAGCAGGAGTAAATCTATCGATTAGCAACTCCCAATCCCATCCGTATACACACTTCCAGCCGGTCCCGGGAGCGCTTCGGAACTTCCATCTATGCATACTCAGGACGGTCTCAGCGATTCGGGAGATGTAGTTTCCCCGTTAAAATGTGGTTGTTTGGACTTGTCTGGAGACCGAGCCTGATTTTCACACGGAAGCGCGAGAAACCCATAATGCCGACCCTGCGGCAAGCCGGTGGTGTCCGCCAGCCGATTATGCCGCCGGCGCCAAGGTCTGCCCCCAGGCCACTGCCACTGCCAACGGCCACTGCCAACTGCCACTGCCAACTGCCACTGCCCCCCTGCCACTGCCCCACTGCCAACTGCTACTGCCACTGCCAACTGAACATGCCGGGGTCCCGGCGCCTGGTCGGGAAAATCTGCAGGAATGCTTTTCATCCTGACCGCAGACCTCATTTATGGGCAGCGCGGAAATCCAGCAGCACCTTGCCGAAGTTGCGGCGGTCCTGGATGTAGTCGTGGGCCTGGCGCGCCTGATCGTAGGGGAAAATCTTGTCCACGACCGGATTGATCCGCCCTTCGGCCAGCCATACCAGCAGCTCATCAAAGGCCTTGCGCACCGGGCCCGGCCGCGAGTCCAGCCGCCCCAGATGAAAGCCGTAAATCCCCTTGCTTGCGTTCATCAGCCGCAGGGGCGCCAGCCGCACCGTGCGCAACTCCCACAGCAGCCTCAACAGTCCGGGCCCCAGGCGTGTGCGGCCTATTTTCTGTTGCACGCCGTACAGGACCAGGGTGCCCAGCGGCGCCAGGGCCTTCAGGCTGCGCAGGGCATGGGCGGGACCCTGGGCGTCCAGGATCAAGTCCGCCCCCAGGCCTGAAGTGGCTTTCTGCACCTCTGCCACGAAATCCCCGGAGCGGTAGTCGATGCAGAGATCCACGCCCATCTCGCGCAGCCGCTCATGCTTGCCGGCCGATGCCGTGCCAATGATACGCGCCCCGATGTGAGCCGCCAGCTGGACGGCCGCCGTCCCGACGCCACCTCCCGCGCTGTGGATCAACACCGTCTGCCCCGGCTGGAGGTTTCCCTGGGTGAACATCATCAGGTAGGCGGTGAGATAAGTGACGGGCAAAGCGGCGGCCGCTTCCTGGCCAACACCGGGCGGCACCGGGCGAACCTGCGCCTGATCGACCACCACCCGGCTGCTGTAGCCTCCGAAACGGGTGAGCGCGCAGACCCGGTCTCCAGGTGAGAAGCCTTCCACCCCGGTCCCCGTGCTCTCGATAGTGCCAGACACCTCCAGGCCCGGCACCAGCGGCAGGCGCGGCCCGCCGGGATACAGCCCCATGCGCGCCATGATATCGGCGAAATTGATGCCTGCGAACTGCGTCCCGATAAGAACCTGGCCCTCAGCGGGTTGGCGATAGTGCGCATGGACAACTTTAAGGACGCCTGGCCCGCCACGGCGCGCGGCCTGCACCTGGACCGTTTCGCGCTCCCCGCTCTGTGCCATTCCGCTCGGCCGGTTGGGCCCAGCTGCACGCGCCGCCTGTTGTTCGCTGTTTATTTTCATATGTATTTATCCACCCGGGATATATTGCTCTTGCGGAACTGCCCTTTCAGATTCATCCACATTTTGGATTTTCGGAACTGGACTGAAAGCCCCCCGACATGCCCGGTTACCGCATGAGCGGATGGTTGATCGATGATGGGTTCTCCCGCGTTAGACATGTGAATTCTCCATCTCCTCGTCCAAGCGAAGGGCCGGGTGAGTCCAAGACCAAGGTCCGAATTTCCTTATTTCAAGGCCTGCCTGGCGTTCAGGCCTGCTTCGGCAGCTCTCCCGTATTCCCATCCTGCACGACAAGGGTGGCCAGGTCAATGATTGTGGCGTTTAGTCCGACCGCTTATAGCTGATGGATATTCCCGCCCGGCTGGAGCGATCGATGGTCGTTTCCATATTGGGTAGACTTTCCAGATATTCAAGGAACTCGCGCATGCCCCGGCCCCTGTGACTCGACACGTTATGAGCGGTAAAACAGCCCCCTGTCTCAAGTTTAGGCAATACCGCAATCAGGTAATTCTTATACCAGCCCTTATCGGCGTCCGAAAATACGAAGTCGAAAGGACCGGCCAGGCGGGGCACCAGCTCGTGGGCATCAGCCAGCCGGGCATCAATGTAATCGGAAAGCCCCGCCTCCTTGAAATTTAACAGGGCTGTCTTATAGCGCTGTTCATTTATTTCGATTGTGATGAGCTTGCCGCCGGTCTTACTGAGGGCCCAGGCCATCCATATGGCCGAGTGCCCCGTAGAGGTCCCTATATCGAGCGCCCGGGTATATTTATGTTCAATGATGAGATCATGCAGTAACTGGCCGTCAGACTCAGGAACATTCAAATCTCTCCATGCGCCTCTATGATTGTCGAGGAATCGTCTCACCTGCTCATCCAGATTCACGATCCGCCCGGAATCCTGATAGTTAGCCGGATTGTTGGCGTATTGCAACGGGAGAAATAGTAAAAATACCAGGGAATAAAGGACCGGGATGCTCCTCATGTTCTTCTCCGTATGAACTTTGGCGCCTGAACGGGCGCTGGTCTGCATGGCGCTTATGGACCTCGACCTCTAAACTAAGCGTGAGATTTTGAATATCCCAGGCAAAGATGGCGCCTCCGGGGGCTTTTGCCATCCTGCCGATTCCCCTGTACATTCCATCAGCTCACCACACGACCACTATGCCACAGCGGTCAAGACCAGCAGCCCTCATTGCCGAGCTCCGCCGTCGGCGTCAAGGTCTGCCCCCCTGCCAACTGCCCCTGCCAACTGAACATGCCGGGGAGGCGAGATCACTATTGGCCTTGACCCGTGAGGCCATATCTTATTAACACGGAATGCGACCGTGCTGTAATATGCCATGCCTAGGGTCATCGTTCAATTAATAGATTCCGGTTCATGCTTTTTCGAGTAAAGGTGTTGTATCAAGTGAACTATTCCAGTAGCGAACTCCTACAGCGGGTATTAAGGGAGGGTCATGCATATCCCATTTAGCAGGCTCATACTAAGATTAGCACTGCCCACCTTTCTGCTTTTCCTGACCAGCCAACCGTTAGAGGCTATCCCGGCCTTCGCCCGGAAATATGCCAAGCCGTGCCAGACCTGCCATATCTCCGAACCGAAATTGAATGCCTTTGGCGAACTGTTCCGGGTCAACGGTTATCAGCTGCCCGGCACTATCGAGGACAATCCCCCCTGGACGACACGCACCTTTCAGATCGCCGGCATGCTGCACGAGATGTTCGTGGAACGGACGATCATCAGTAATATGCTGGCTGTACCACCGCCGGGCTTGCCCCCGGGCGGGGAATATGCGGTGCGGTCGTTCGCGACATGGGGGGCCATATCTGGATGGGCGGGACCCTTGGGCGGAAGCTCTCCTATTTCACTTCCATAGGCATTGAGCAGGAACTCAATGTTTCCGGTGGCCGTTTCGGTTCGCCGACAGATGCCCACTGGGAACAGGCCTTTGTGCAGTTAAACAATCTGCTCAATTGGGGACCGGCGTCGTCAACCTGAAAATTGGCCACTTTGAACTGGAGTTGCCCTTCTCCGATCTGAGGCGCCTCTCATCGGCCATCGCGCCCTACGAGGTTTACGCCATCCAGGGGGTCAAAGGTTCGTTCAGACTTTCATCACCCCAGGTAGGGATTGCGTTGAACGGCTACAAGCAGATGGGCCTTAACGCCCTGCGCTACGAAGCTGCCCTGGTGAACGGCACCAACGGGGCGTTCGACAACAATGTGGAAAAGGACTTTTACGGCCGGCTGGCGTTTTCCCGGCTGTTCGACGGTTTCCTGAAAAGCGTGCGCCTGGGCGGCCTCTATTATAAAGGCATGCAAAATCTTCGGGACTTGGCCGGCAACCCCTACCCCACGGCGGCGATGCGTGATTACTGGGGCGATGAGTTCAGCATCAATGTCCACGCTAATCCTGAAAATGCCAGCTTCTATCGCTGGGGTATCGATGCCTCCATCGATCTGAAAATTCCCGATTTTTCACTGGGACCCCTGCCTCTGGGCTGGTCGATCAACCTCTACGGCCAATACCTGGTGGGGCACGATGATGATATCGATATGACCAACATGAATATGCCCTATTTCGGGTCGTCAGGAGATGCCGGCGGCGGGGACATTCATAAAAGTCTAGCTTCGCATGATCCCGATTGGCTGACCCGACCCTTTGACTATTCGGGCGGCTTCGTCGGCGCTGACATCATCGTGCTGCCAGCCAAGTTTTACCTGATCGGGCGCTACGACTGGCTCACGGCCTCCAATCAGTGGGCGGACCCGGTGGATGGCGTGGATGGCGCTTATGTCCGGCCTGCGGGCTCCGCCAGTTGGCTGGACGGTGAGATCCGGCGGTATAACGGCGATCCCATGCCCCGGGGCATGACCAGCAACCTTCAGGCAAATCCTGATGACGCCATCAATTCGCTTTCCCGGATCAGCATCGGTTTCCGCTTCCACTTTATCCAACCGGTCACCCTGATCTATGAATACAGTTCGCAGCAGAACCTGTGGGGCTTCCCCGAGCCGCCGCCGCTGATGTACAATCCGGACTGGGTGGCCGGCATGGGACGAATCGTGAATGTCGATTCGAATTGGCATATGATCATGTTCATGTTTGCGTTTTAGGAGGCGGGGATGAAAACAGTTATTCGTCTGCTGCCGGTTCTTGGCCTTGCCCTCTCTACAGCGGTTGCCCAGGATCCGCCTGCGGCGCAGGAGCCTGATCTTGTTCTGGGCAAAAAAGTCTATCTGCAAAGCTGCGTGGTGTGCCACGGAATTTCGGGCAAGGGAGATGGTATTGTGGCCGGGAACCTGCTGGTGAAACCGCGCAACTTCACCGATGGCAGGTTCAAGGTCCGCATGACCCCCAACGGCAAGGTGCCTCTGGACAGCGACCTATACCGGACGATCAATCGGGGCATGGGCCACGATAACGCGATGCCGGCCTGGGCCAACCTGAAAGTTGACGAGAAAAATGCCGTGGTGGCCTACATCAAGACCTTTGCGCCCAAGAAATTCGCCCGGCAGGACCGGGCCAAGGAGATCGTCATTCCCCCCAGAACGGCCGCCACCGTGGAAAGCATCGCCGAAGGGGAGAAATGGTTTACCGCCATCCAATGCGGGAAATGTCACGGTGAAACCGGCCGTGGCGATGGGGTGAGCGCTCCCACTCTGGTCGATTCATGGGGCTACAAAATTGTGCCGCCAGACCTCAGCAAACCGTGGCTGTTTATAGGCGGCTCCGAACCGGTGGATCTGTACCGCACGCTGCGGACAGGCCTTACCGGCAGCGCCATGCCCACGGTGGATGGGACCCTTACCGAGGACCAGACCTGGGATTTGGTCAACTTTCTGGATTACAATTTCATCCGACCCGGAAGAAGCGTACCGCGCTGACCGGGGGATATGAAACCACCTGAGAAGATCAAGGATAGGGAGAGATCATGAAAAAGATGACTGCAATGGCCACTCTGCTGATGGGCGTATCGCTCGTGCTTTCAGGCTGTTCAGCACCCGCTGAAGAGGATGAAGATATTATGGGCGAGATTCATGTGAGCATGATGTTCATGAATAACTACACCGTCACGGATGACGCGGCGTCGATGATCATGGCCTACGCCTGGGATTCCGGGAGTTGGAGCAGCGGACCCTCCGGGGCATCGACCAGCAATGCGGTGGACGGCATGTTCATGGATTTGAGTGTTTCACCGACAGCCCCGGACACACTGTCAGGGGTTCATGAAGTGATGCTCAAGGGTCTGCCGGCGGGCACCTATTATATCGGTGTCTTTGAAAGCAGCCAAATGAATTATGACGTTTCAAAGGCAACCCTCATCGGATATTATTATCCCGCCAATACCACGACGATGAGAACCACCACCGCCTCAGAGGCGACAGCGGTTACCATCTCGGACGCCACTCCCGTCGAGCTGGAAACCATGATGGCCATGCCGATGATGTGAGACATGCTGACAGTTATTCGATTTCCCTCTGGTGGCCAACGCTGACAAAGGCGGATAGGCCAAGGCGCCAAGGTTATTCAGGCTGCAGGGCCGGAAAATATCTTTCTCCGGCCCTGCAGACCCTTGTATTGGAAGGAGCAATCGATGGATAAGCGGAGCAAGCTGCGTCTGGCGGGGGTCGGTTACTTTTGTCTCCTGACCCTATTGCAGGCCGGTGGCGGAGTGAAGGGTACCGTCACTTACTCGGGCAAGGTCCCCAGACTGAAGTCTTTCAATATGGCCATCGAGGCCGTCTGCGTGGCCAAGCACGAGAACGACCCGGAGAACTATCCGGCCCGGTCTGAGGCGCTCGTCCTGGGAGCAGGAAACACCATGGGCAATATATATGTGCGCATCGCCAGCGGGCTGCCGGAGAGAGAGTGGGAAGTGCCATCCGAACCGGTGGTGCTTAACCAGGACGGCTGCCAATATAAGCCTCACGTGATTGCCCTGCAGGTTGAGCAACCGATCAAGTTTCTCAACTCGGATGGGGTTCTGCACAACCTGCACACCATCCCCGAGGAGAATGATGAGACCAATGTGACCATGCCCCCATTCCTTAAGGAGACCGTGCGAAGTTTTGAATATGCGGAAGGTCCCTTTCCTATCAAATGCGATGTCCATCCGTGGATGGGGGGCTTTATCGCCGTCTCGGAGCATCCCTTTTTCGACATTACCGGAAAGGATGGGAAATTCGAGATTTCGGGCCTGGAGGACGGAAATTATCAGCTCGAATTCTGGCATGAAAAGCTGGGCACCCGAACTGCCGATGTGACCATCAGCGGGGACGAAACCCAGACAGTCGATATTACCTTTTCGCGCTAACATCACGCGGCCAGTGCGGTCCGGTGCCGCAGGGCCGAAAACAAAATAAAGTCAAAGCGAAAATCGCGACTTTAACCAGTTGCCAAGGAACGGGAGTACAAAATGACGGATCCTGTGGATCACCATACTGAAGCAGGCTGGTGGCGCACATACGTTTTTTCAGTCGACCACAAGGTGATCGGGCTGCAGTATGGCATCACGAGTCTGGCCTTCCTGTTCATCGGCTTCAGTCTGATGGCCCTGATGCGTTGGCAGCTGGCCTTCCCCAGCCAGCCGCTTCCCGCTACCCTGTTCATGATCGGGCCACTGGTGGTAGGTATCGCCGCCCTGCTGATCGGCGGGAGAAAGCGCCCCTGGCTGGGCCTGAGCGGATTGGTTTTTCTCGGGCTGGCCGGGATGATCTACTTTTTCGTTTCAAGCGAGACGCGGATGCCCGGCGGCATCATGCTGCCGGAGTTTTATAACCAGCTCGGCGCCATGCACGGCACCATCATGATTTTTCTCGGGGTCGTGCCGCTGGCCGTGGGCGCGTTCGGCAACTATCTGGTGCCGTTGCAGATCGGCGCACCGGACATGGCCTTTCCGCGCCTGAATATGGCCAGTTACTGGGTCTATTTCATCGGTGGCGTCATCATGATGGTCAGCTTCTTCACCCCCGAGGGGGCGGCCCAGTCGGGTTGGACTTCCTACCCGCCCCTGTCGGTTATCAGCCCGGGCCAGACTTTATGGCTGATCGCCATGATCTTTGTGATTACCTCTTCGCTCCTCGGGTCCATCAATTTTATCGTGACGATCATCCAACTGCGAGTCAAGGGCATGGGCTGGATGCGGCTGCCCATCTTCGTCTGGGCCCAGATGGTCACCGCCTTCCTGCTTTTGCTGGCCTTCCCTTCCCTTGAGATCGGCGCCATTTTGCAGCTCCTGGACCGGGTTGCGGGGACCAGTTTTTACCTGAGCAGCGGCATGATTGTCGGGGGCCGAGTATTGGATATCGCAGGGGGGGCAGTTCCTTGCTGTACCAGCATCTTTTCTGGTTCCTGGCCCACCCGGAAGTCTATGTCCTCATCCTCCCGGCCATCGGCATTGTCACAGAAGTGATCGTCAACAACACCCGCAAGCCGCTCTGGGGCTACAAGGGCATGCTCTACTCGATGTTGTTCCTGGGGGTCATGTCTTTCTTTGTTTACGCGCACCACATGTTCATGACCGGCATGGGGACCAGCGTTGCGGCCTGGTTCCAGATCACCACCATGATCATTTCCATCCCTTCTATTATTTTCCTGGCGGTGCTTATCTTCACCCTCTGGGGCGGCTCGATCAGGTTTAACACGCCCATGCCGTTTGCCCTGGCCTGGATTCCGATGTTCGGCATCGGAGGGCTTACCGGCCTCCCCCTGGGACTGGCGCCGCCGGATATCCACCTCCACGATACCTACTATGTGATCGGGCATTTTCATTACGTGGTGGCGCCGGGCACCCTGTTGGCGTTGTTCGCCGGCATCTATTACTGGTTTCCGAAAATCAGCGGCAAGCAGTTGCGGAGCGGCCTGGGCAAGTTGCATTTCTGGGGCACACTGGTGGGGATGAATATCGTCTTCGCGCCCATGTTCATCCAAGGCATGGCCGGCGTCTCCCGGCGCCTTTATGATGGCGGCGCACAGTATGACCATGCCCAGCCGACCCTGTTCCTCAACGAGTGGATGTCCTGGGGCGCCTGGATGATCGGTATTTTCCAGTTGGCCTTTATCGCCAATCTGTACCTCACGCTCAGAAAAAGCGAAAACGCGACCGATAATGTCTGGGAAGCCACAACACTTGAGTGGACCGCCACCACATCGCCCCCGCTGGCGCACGGCAATTTCACCAGCGAGCCGGAAGTTTTCCGCGGACCGTACGAGTATAACGCTCAAGTCAATGGGAGCATCAGAGAGTATCTTCCGCAAAATGAAAAAATCTAAAAGGCTCACCTGATGGAAATTCCCTATACCATAACCGAGCGGGAAGATACCGGCCTAACCAACCCCAAGCTGGGGATATGGCTGTTCCTGGCCTCGGAACTCATGCTCTTCGGGGCCCTGTTTTCCTCCTATCTCGTCCTGCGGCTGAGCGGATCCTCCTGGCCTGTCCAGGCCGAGGAGCTCAGCGTCCCCCTGGGGACCCTCAACACGGCCATTCTAATCAGCTCCAGCATTACCATGGTCATGTCGTGGGTGGCACTGAAAGCGCAGGACTTCAAGAAATTCCGCCTGCATCTTGGCCTGACGATCATACTCGCGCTGCTGTTTCTTTTCATCAAGATCGTCTTCGAGTACATGCCCAAATTCGAGCACCATCACTATATGTCCACCAACAACTTTTTCGGCATATACTTCACCATGACCGGCCTGCATGCCTTGCATATTATAGCCGGGGTGGTGGTGAATGGCTACCTGTGGGGACCCGGCAGCAAAATGTGGAAGAGTGAGCCTGAAAAGTTCACCAACCGGATTGAAGTGTCGGGACTGTACTGGCACTTTGTCGATCTGGTCTGGATTTTCCTGTTCCCCGTACTCTATCTGCTATAAGGAGACCTATGATGGCAGACGCCCAATCCCACCTGACCGTGTATCGCAACGTATTCCTGGCGTTGCTCGTGCTGACAGTTGTCACTGTCGCAGTGGCTGGCCTGAATGTCGGCACGGGAGCGGCGGTGGGTATCGCACTGCTGATCGCCGCATTCAAAGGCTCCCTGGTGGCCAACTACTTTATGCATCTGGCTACGGAAAGAAAACTTATCTACATGTTGCTGGTTTTAACGGTGGCCTTTTTCCTGGCCTTGATGATCATACCCTTGACCGATATCCTGACCCATGTCCGGCAATAGCATGTGCGTCCTGATCCATCGGCATATCAGCCCGGCAAACAAACTCCCCGGAAGGATCTGATCCCATGAACGATTACGGCCTCTGGCTCCCCGGTAGCGCATCAACCTTCGCCGCTGAAATCGACGGCGCCATCAATTTGGTGCACCTGCTGATGTTGTTGATGCTTATCAGCTGGGGCATCTTCTTCATCATGTTCCTGGTGCGCTTTCGGCAAGGGTCCGGAAGAGCCGTTGTGCGCACAGGTTTTCCTAAAATGGCCGTCCCGGTGGCGATGATTGCCTTCGTAGCGATATTCGATACCATCATGCTGGCCAAGGACGTCCCGTTCTGGAGACATCTGAAGCAGGAACTGCCCTCACCGGAGGAATCGACTGTGGTCCGCGTGGTGGCGCAGCAATTTGCCTGGAATATCCACTACCCCGGCGCTGACGGTATCTTTGGCCGGACCGATCCACATCTGGTCAACGAGCAATCGAACCCGGTGGGTCTGGACCGGTCCGACCCTGCCGCAATAGACGACATCGTGACTTTGGGAGAGCTCCATCTCCCGGATGACCGCCCCGTGCTGATCTATCTCAGCACCAAGGACGTGATCCACAGCTTTTCGCTGCCCATTATGCGCGTGAAGCAGGATGTCATCCCCGGCATGACCATACCGATTTGGTTCGAGCCTACCCGTACCGGCTCCTGGCAGATTGCCTGTGCCCAGCTGTGCGGCAACAGCCACTACCGGATGAAAGGCATATTGGAAGTCGAGACCGCCGCCGAATTTGAGGCCTGGATGGCTGAACGGGCCGCCGACCTCGCCGGGGCGGACGAGGAGGTCTGGTAAACCGGGAGCGCTACAGGGCCGAGACTACAGGCAGCCTCATCAGACGATGGGGCTGTTTGCATTTTGCCGGTTCACAGGTCTCCATCAGGGACGTGGTGTGAGACCCTGGCGCTGTGCATCTGCCGTGGCTCCGACAAGATCGCCTGCGGCAGCCTGATCACTGGCTGAGGGGATGAAAAAGTAGTTTTCCATGCCGGGGATCTTTCTGATCAGGCGCCCCAGATCGTGCTGGGCCATGTAAAGCGATGGCAGCAGCAGCAGCGTTAGCGGGGTTGCGAACAGGATGCCGTACCCCAGGGCGAGCGCCATGGGCGCAATGAAGGCGTTGTAACCGGCCAGTCCGTATGCCGTGGGCAACAGCCCGGCAACGGTCGTGATCGAGGTGAGCAGGATCGGACGCAATCTGGAGGCGGTCCCGGCGGCGACGATCTTCAGGAAGTCTTAATCCTTGGTCCCCACTCGATGGGTGTTGATGTGGTTAACCAATATGAGCGAGTCGTTGACCACCACCCCCATCATGCCGATGACCCCCATCATGGCCAGGAATCCGAGGGGCTCGTTATGCAGCGAAAATGCGGCGATGATCCCGATCAGCCCGAAGGGAATGGCAAACATGACCAGGATAGGCTGGGTCATCGAGTTGAACAGCAGCACCAGCACCAGATAGATGCCGACAGCCGACATGGCCATGGCAATGCCCAGTGCGACCATTGATTCTGCGGTCTCCTGGGCCTCACCGCCAACGACAAAGCGCATACCGGGCCAATCCTGGACCAGGTTAAACTGATTCACGACGGCCTGCGTGGCCGCGAGCGGCGTATAGGGGCTGTCCTTCTCCAGGTCGGCCGTGACCCGTACGGCGCGGTCGCCGGCATAATGATAAAAGCTCGAGGGTCCGGGACCTATTTCGAAATCGGCGACCTCCTTGAGCGAAATCAGGCGCCCCTGCCGGTTCGGAATTTTCAGATTGCCGAGGTAGTCAGGCCGGTGGCGGGTCGACGCCTCCATGAGGATTCTGAAACCGACATCTTCATCACCATAGCGGACTTTGGTGATCACCTCGCCATCGTAGGCAATGCGGACATTGCGCGCAATATCGGCAACGGTTAATCCGAGCTGCGACAGGCGCACATGATCGGGGATAATCGACACCTGCTCCTTGCCCAGCTTATCGTCGCGGTTTATCTCCGTGATCCCCTCCATTGAGGCGAGGAAGGCCACCACCGAATCGGTCAAGGCCCGGCGTTGAACGTCATCGTTGCCGACGATTCGCAGGGTAATGGGTGAGCCGATGGGCGGCCCGCCCGCATCGACAAAATAGCGCACGACTTGCGGTCCAAATAGAGCATCGGTCCGGGCCCGCAGAGCATCGACGATTTGACTGGCGCTGCGTTGCCGGTTGTTATAGGGCGTCAAGGTGACCGACATAAGGGCCCAGTTTTCGCTTTCGCCCGGTGAAAAAGGCGGCCCACCGCCCCCGGTCTGGCTGCCGATCACGGACCAGTATGAATCCAGTTCTTCTGCCGGGAGCGCCGACAGTAAATTTTCGATTCGACGCACTTCGTCCTCGGTTGCCCGCAGGGATGTGCCCGTTTGCAGCTCCACGACCACACTGAATTGATCGGCGATGTCGCCCGGGAATAATATAAATTGCATATGTCTGTCCGCATAACTGAAGGCGCCTACCAGCAATGAAACAAATATGGCGATGACCAGGTACCTGAACCTCAGGACGACCATCATCATGGCTTCGAACCGGCTGCGGATCGGCAGAAACCAGGTTCGCTGACCTGTTTTCTCCGGGTTGATTTTATTGCGTCTTCCACCGGTGATATGAGCGGGAAGGATGGTGAGGGCCTCAAAAAAGGAGACCGCGAGGGCCAGGATTATAATGAGCGGAAAGACCCACATGAATTTTCCCATGATGCCGGTCATGAAGAAAAAGGGGCCAAAGGCCAGGGAGGTCGTGATAACGGTGGCGAATACCGGGCGCAGCACTTCATAGGTGCCGTTAACGGCGGCATCAACGGGTGAGTCGCCCAACTCCCGCCGGGTAGAGATGTTTTCAGCGATGACGATAGCATCATCAACGACCAGGCCCAGTACGATGATCAGGCCCAGCAGCGTGAGCATGTCAATATAAGCGTTCAGAAAAGGCGAGAGGGTGAACACGGCCATAAGGGTCAGGGGAATGCCCATTGCGACCCAGAAGGCGGTTCTCAAATCGAGGAAAATGAACAGCACCGAAATGACCAGGACCAGACCGATAAGGCCGTTCGTAGCCATGATATCAAGCATGGAACGGACGAATCGCGATTCATCGGCGGAATAATCCAGTTCGACACCGGGAGGCAAATTTGCGCGCTCCGCTTCGACCAGATCCTTAATGCTCTCCACCAGCCGGATCACGTCGGCACTGGCCTGCTTGGTGATGGTAAAGCCTATGACCGATTTGCCGTTCATGCGGAAGCGGGTTTTCTCGGGCTCGAATCCATCGCGGATGGTGGCCAGGTCCTTGATGAGTATGCGCGGCCCCTCAAAGGTTGAGCGCACGATCACGTCGCCCACCTCTTCAGGCCTGCGGAACTGCGCCAATGTGACGATGCTCTTATCGGAAGTGTAAGACTCGAAGGAGCCTCCGGTTGCGCGAATATTGCGCGCCTGGATAGCGCCCATGATCTCGTGGAGCGGAATCTGGTATTTCTCCATCGCCTCCCCCGAAACCTCAATCTTGATCTCCCGGGCCAGGTAACCGGCTTTGAAGACCCCGGAGACCCCCTTGATATTCTTGAGTTTATCCTCAAATTGGCGCGCCAATGCGGCCAGTTCCCCATAGGGAATATCACCGCCCATCCCGACGCGGATGATCTCGAAATTTTCGGTCTTGATCTCGAATATTGCGGGCGCATCGGTGACCTCAACCGGGAGATTGGTTACCCGCCCTACCGCGTCACGGATGTCGCGCTTTATTTCGTCGATATCCGCGCCCTCCGTGTCGAGGGTAATATTGATAACGGATATATTTTCCAGCGAGTAGGAGGTCATGATGTCGATGCCGGCTACGTTCTGGATTTCGCTTTCAAGTTTGTTGGTGACGTTCAGCTCAACATCCTCCGGCGAAGCGCCCGGATAGCGGGTCGTCACAATAACCTCGCCGATGTCAACCGTCGGGAACTGGTCGCGCTTTATGCTGGTAAGGGATATGGCCCCGAGCATGAGAATGGTAACCGTCATCAGGTTGACGAGCAAATGGCGTTGGGCAAAATATCTAAGCAGTGCTTTCATCTTAATATTTATCCGCTTTCAAGGTAACCAATCGTGTTGTCTGCGTTATTGAATCATTCCATCGGGGGATGGCATGAACTCATCGATCAATGAAAGAAGTTGCAGGTTTATGCGCTGATAGTTGGCCGCATTTTGAGCATAGGAGAGAGCCGCGCCCTCCTCATTGTCCTGCGCCTGAATGACGAAGGCAAGGTCACCCCGCCCTTGATTGTAGCGCTGCAGCTCTGCCTCAGTCCGCTCCCGGGCAGTCTCAATCTGCCGTTCATTGAGGACCAGCACCTTCTCCATCTGCTCCGCCTGAATGAGCAGATTTCGAAGGGTCGCCTCAAGGGTCAGTGCTAAATCGGCCCGGTCAAGTGTGGCCTGCCGTAATTCCAGGCGATTTTTTCTGACCGCCGCCTGGGCTTTTCTATTGCCCAACGGGTATTGAAACTGCAGATAGAGCCCCAGGTCACTTTTGTCCAGGCCGAAGGCAGAGCCAAATTCAGCGTCGCCGCTCTTAAGGGAAATCTGCGAGGTGAGGAATAGCTGGGGCTTGGTCATCTCTTCAAACCCCTGCCGTTGACGTTCAAGCATGCCGTTGCGTATTTCCAACATATACAGGGGCCGGGACTGCGACTGGAGACGCTCTAAATATTCTTCTACACTCAACCTTGCCACCCGTTTGTACAGATCAAACTGAGGGGTTTGGCCGTAGAGATCAGGCGAGGCGGCAAGCACGGCGAGCTCAGCCTGTTTGGCCAGCCATTGCGCCTGAACCAGGACCGCTCCCTGCTCCGACATCCGGACGGCATCCTGCGAGCGCAACACGTCAACCTTATCAACCAAATTTGCTTTCCGCTTACTTTGAATCTGGGCCAACTGCTGCCCAAGCAGATCAAGTCTGCCCTCGGCGATTTTTTTCTGCTCAGTCAGAACCACCCAATCGAGAAACTTCAGCGCCATTTCAAGAAGAAACGCTTCCTGATTTTCGACCGCCTGAACTTCTGCCATACTTACGGCAAATTGAGTCACCTCGTAGGCCAATCGATCAAGGGAGCCTCTGAAGTTTTGCAACAGCGGTTGGGTGTAGGTAAGCGCGAGGGCATTTTGATAGAATTTTGGGGGACCTGTGGAAATAGTGCCTATGCCGGGTATTTCAAACGGTGTGAGATTTTGATCGGTGAAATCGGATGTCCACCCTAAAGAGAGCCGGCCGCCGGTTTTCCAGAAGGCCTTGTCCAGCTGCGAACCAAAGGCTGTTTGAGCAATGCGGTCGGGCGTAAAACTGCTCAGGGCCAGGGGCCGCTGCAGGGCATAGTACGGGGAGACGGTTAGGCCGATATCCTGGCCGCCGAGAAAGCCATCCCTTTTCGATGCCTCAATTTGCGGTTTCAGGGTCTCTTTTTCCATCGCAGGATGGTTCGTTTCAATCAACGCCAGAAATTGGTCCAGTTGAATATTGGATTGTCCCTCAACGAAACCGATGAGTGCCATTCCGGCGAGGATGGTTGCCAATGGTAACGCCAGCCGTGGTTTCATATTAGCTCCGGTAGTTTTTTGATCGAAATCTGTAACTTTCCCCATTCCTCTCCGGCCAGAGCCAGCTTAGCCCCCCGCAGGGGCTAAAACCCGTGCGGTTTCCATCCCGTGACCCGCATGGGCGCCGGCAACCCGGTCAAAATTTCCGCGCATATTGCGCCCCTTCCATATACCCATTCGACGTAAGCCGATGCAAAATATTGTACGGCCCTTTATCATCAAGTATCCCTCAATTATTGGAGATTCGGCCTTAACGGTTCGCGAAAGCTGGCCGTGGCGGCCTGAGGAACAGTTCCATTTCAGGATGGATGGGGTCAGGTAAGTCGGGGGAATAATCTTCAAGTGGTACGCTCGATTCGATTAACCAATCCCCGGTTTGCGGTGAGAAATGGTGGCCGCTCAGGGTCTTCCGAAAATAACAGGAAACATCTTGGATCTGCTGACAGGCCCCCAATGGAGGCCGCGGGTTAAATCTTGCGCGCATTAAGCATGGCGCTATGGAACGATCACCTCCCACCGGGCCAGTTTCTCCGGATACGGCAAGGCGGCATTGGCCGGGCTTGTGGATGGCAGCCGCCGGTACTCCAGGCCCTTGCTTCGGTCCGACAGCGTTTGCCAGACGTGCTTGCGGTAAGCGTTGTCCGCCTTTATGCCGTTGAAAAATATTCTGCTGATCGCTGGATGATCCGACAGGAATGGTTCAAAGTCATTGGGCACGATTGAAGACTCATTGATGGCCGAATCAAGACTACCCGGCCTCGTACAGGCCTTGAGAACATCCCACACCGCGATTCGTTTCTGCCTGAGACCGGCCACTCGGGCTTCGTAAGGCCGGGTCTGATCGATGGCGGTCAGATCGTCGACGATTTTCCAGAATACGTTTCGGGGGTGCGCATAATATTGGCCCTGTTCAAGGGACATCCTTCCCGGCATGCTGCCCAAAATGAGGACTTTCGCGTGCGGATCGCTGATCGGCGCAAAACTGTGGATGGTTCGCATGGATGATGTTCAATAGAGCGGTACAATGTAGGGCCAATAGCAGCGGGATGGCAAAAGTCCCTCTTCCCCCGAATCTTCGCTGGGCAGTGGACCGGCGGGAACTCGCTCCCGGACGGCGCCGCCACTGCTACCCTGCCACTGCCAACTGATTATGCCGGGTCTCCGAAGCCGGGCCGGGTAAACTACAAAGACGCCCTGCGGGTGCCTCAGGATAGTCCCGTGGAGAGATCCCCAGGAGAAACTTCTCGTCGCCACAGTATCATTATCTGCCTGAGCGACGCAGCGCATTTGCATGGCCACCACTTCTATCCCTCGTATCTCATCATCCCCGGCCTTACATTAGCAGCGTCTTCCGCCAGGCTTTGTCATAAGCACTGTCGCCAGACTGGCCACTTCTCCGGTCAATTGCAGTAACCGAATCGCAGCCGAGGCACGACGATTCAAATCGGAACTGCAGGCCTGCGGCGCTTGGGTGCCCCATTCAGCAGTTGATGCCCTGTTCGTCCCTGAAAAACATGTGTAATCGGGCTCTGTGCGCATTCAATCGGTGCTGTCGTTGTACCGGGGAATGCACTTTTCGATAACGATTCGGAGCCTATGTCCCCATCTGCCGCAACACGATTCCCGCTCTACGATGCCCGCCAGGAGCACGACGCCTGTGGTACCGGCTTCATTGCCGAGATTTCCGGCAGGCCAAGCCGCCGGGTATTGTCCCTGGCCCTGCAGGCGGCGACTCGTCTGGCCCATCGCGGCGCCCGCGGTGCTGATGATGAAACCGGGGACGGCGGCGGCGTCATGACCGATATCCCGCAGACCTTGATGGCACGGTTCGCGGAGGAATCTTGTGGCTATCGGGTCGGCGAAAACGACACCCTTGCGGTGGGTATGATTTTCACCACCGAGAAAAGCAGGGACGCCCTGCTGGGCGCCTTCAGGAAATACGCCGGCCTGGCCCGGTTCAATTTCCTCGGCGCCAGGGATGTGCCCATCAATCGCCAGGTCTTGGGCGAGCAGGCCCGGGCGACCTGCCCACTGATAATTCAGGTTTTTCTGGTCGCCCCATCCGACGCCGAACGTCCCCTTGAGAGCGAACTGTTCCTGTTAAGAAAGGCCGTGGAGAGGGAATTCAGCGACCTGGGGGATACCTTCATATGCTCCCTATCTGCGCGTACCATCGTGTACAAAGGGCTGATAAAAGCGGAAAACCTGGACCGCTTCTACCCCGATTTGATCGAGCCCGATTATCTGGCCAAGGTGGCCCTGTTTCACGAGCGTTTCTCCACCAATACGTTGCCCAACTGGCGCATGTCCCAGCCGTTCCGCATGCTGGCCCATAACGGAGAGATCAATACGATCAAGAGTAACCGCCTGTGGATGCAGGCCCGAGAGCGGGAAATGCATTCGCCCTTCTGGGGGCCTGATCTGGAAACCCTCAAGCCCATCGTAACCGCTGAGGGCAGCGATTCCTTCAGCCTGGACAACGTGCTGGAATTCCTCATGCGTAGCGGCCGTGGAATGTTCCGCAGCCTGATGATGCTTCTGCCGGAGCCGTACCAGAAACATCCCGGCATGGATGCGGCCCTGCGCAATTTCTATATCTACCATGAAAACCTCATGGAAGCCTGGGACGGCCCGGCGGCGTTGGTGGTCACCGATGGCAACTTCGTAGGCGCCAAGATGGACCGCAACGGTCTGCGGCCCTTGCGCTATACCGTTACCAAGGACGGTTTGATCGTGATGGCATCGGAGGCCGGTGTCGTGGATGTGACCCCCGAAAACCTGGTTTTCCATCACCACATGATGGCCGGTGAACTGTTTTCCCTCAGCCTGGATGGGCGGGGCTTCATGGAGAACGCCGCCATTAAGGCGGAAGTGTCGAGCCGGGCGCCGTATAACCGTTTGGTCGCCGACACTCTCCAGATCATAGCGCGGGGCGATGACCCGGATGAGTTCGACGGTCTGGCCGATCCGCAGACCGGCCCTGCCCCGGCCGCCCTGGCCGCCCTGGGTTGGAGCAGGGAAGACCTCGAGCGCTTCCTGCTGCCGATGGCCAAAAGCGGGCGCGAACCGTTGGGCTCCATGGGGGATGATACGCCGCCAGCCATCATCTCCCAAATGCCGCGTCGATTTTACGACTACTTCAAACATGTCTTCGCGCAAGTCACCAATCCGCCCATCGATCCCATCCGGGAGCGCTCGGTCACGAGCCTGCGGCGGTACCTGGGCGGCGAAGGCAATCTGTTGGGCGCCAAGCCCACCATCGGAGAGGCGATCCAGGTTGAAAGTCCCGTCCTTTCCCCCCGGGAACTGGCCCTGCTCACAAATCCTGAGACCGGTTTTAAGGCGCGCACTTTCAGCAGCCTCATGGCATCCGGGGATCGCCTTGAGCAGTGGCTGGAAAACCTGCTGGCTGACTGCGACCAGGCCGTAGCGGAGGGGTACCGGCTGTTGCTGTTCAGTGACGAGGGCATCACTTCCGATACCCTTCCGGTGCCGATGCCCCTGATCATATCCGCGGCGCACAACCACCTGATCAAGCAGCGGGTCCGCAGCAAGGTATCCCTCATGTGTCTGGCCGGAGACGTGGTGGAAGACCATCATTTGGCGGTCCTGATCTCGCTGGGCGCCAGCGCCGTTTATCCCTATATGGCCTACCGCATCATCCGCCAACATTACGATGAGGATGATTGGGCGGCATATTTGGGACGCTACCGCTACTCCCTGGAAAAAGGCCTGATCAAGATCATGGCGAAATTCGGCGTTTCCACACTCGGCAGTTACCACGGCGGCATGTTGTTGCATGTCATGGGGCTATCGGCGGAAATCCTGGACCGGTATTTCCCATCGCTATCAAGCCCGATTGGCGGGATTGGGCTGGAGCAACTCCAGGCCGACCTGGCCCGCAGGACCCGCGAGGCCTTCGATTCCGGGCTGGACCGGCTGGCCGACTTCGGGAGGTTCCGCTACCGCAAGAATGGCGAACAGCACGGTTACGCCCCGGCTGAGTTCAAGTCGATTGGACGCCTTGCCGCTGATCCACATGCTGATGGGCAACCCCTGCCGGCAGCGCCGGTTTACCTGCGAGATTTTTTCGATTTCAAGGCTACCGATCCGGTCCCGGCCGAACAGGTCGAGGCGATCACGGGCATCCTGAAGCGTTTTGGCTCCGGGGCCATGTCTCTGGGCGCCGTATCCGAGGAAGTGCACCGCACCCTGGCAACGGCCCTGCACCGCGTGGGCGCCCGCAGCAATACCGGCGAAGGGGGCGAACAGGCCGACAGGTACGCACACTCCAACCCGGACAAGTCGGTGAACAGCTATGTCAAGCAGATCGCCAGCGCCCGCTTCGGGGTAACGACCGCTTACCTCTCTGCCGCCAGGGAGATTCAGATCAAGATCGCGCAGGGCGCCAAACCCGGGGAGGGCGGCCAATTGCCGGGGCATAAGGTGACGATAGCCATTGCCGGAGTCAGGAATTCGACGCCGGGAGTGCCGCTGATCTCACCGCCGCCGCACCATGATATCTACAGCATTGAAGACATCGCCCAGCTCATTTACGACCTGAAGCAGGTCAATCCCCGGGCGGCAGTTTCGGTCAAATTGGTTTCCCAGCCCGGTGTGGGGACCATTGCGGCGGGGGTCGTGAAAGGCGGCGCCGACATTGTACTGCTGGCGGGAGGCGATGGAGGCACCGGCGCAAGCCCGCTTGGATCGATCAAGCATAACGGCCTGCCGTGGGAACTTGGCTTGGCCGAGGTGCACCAGACGTTGATGGCGAATGGCCTGCGTTCCCGTTGCACCTTGCGTGTGGATGGCGGATTTAAAAATGGCCGGGACGTGGTGATGGCGGCCGCCCTGGGCGCAGAGGAATTCGATTTCGGGACCGCTCTGCTGGTCTCCCTCGGCTGCATCATGGCTCGGCAATGCCATCTCAATACCTGTCCGGCCGGCATAGCAACCCAGGATGAGAAACTGCGCAGGCTGTTCACGGCCGGGCCGGAGCAAGCTGTCAATTACCTCACGGCCGTCGCCGAACAGGTGCGGTCATTGTTGGCCGAGATCGGGGCCTACAGCCTGGACAGCATCATCGGCCGAACCGATATACTGACGCTGAATCGCGAGCATGCGGACTTCGCCCGGGCGCGGGGATTGAACTTCGACAGTATCTTGAATCCCGCTGCCCCAGAGGGGCTGCCGCTGCCCACCGCCGCAAAATACCGGCCGGAGCCCGTACGGGCAGAGCCACACCTGGACGAAGGCATCATCGCCGAGATCAGACCCCGGATGCTGACCCACGATCATGTCGTCGTGCGGCGGGATGTACGCAACCGTGACCGGGCCGTGGGCACCCGGCTCTCAGGCGAACTGGTGTTCCTGTTCGGCGAGACGGGCTTCCACGGCAACATCCAGATGAGACTGCGGGGGGTCGCCGGCCAGAGTTTCGGCGCTTTCCTGACTACCGGGGTTGAGCTCCGGCTGAGAGGGGCCGCGAACGACTATGTGGCCAAGGGCATGAGTGGCGGCATGATAACGATCCGGTTCGAAAAACATGTTCGCGAGCACCATGCCACCCAGACCATCATCGGAAACGTTGCCCTGTATGGGGCCACCGGCGGGACCCTTTTTGTGTCCGGCGCGGCCGGGGAACGGTTCGCGGTGAGGAACAGCGGGGCGCTCTCCGTGGTCGAAGGGGCCGGTAACCACTGCTGCGAATATATGACCCGAGGGACCGTCATCGTACTGGGCCGCATCGGGCTCAATTTCGGCGCCGGTATGTCGGGAGGTGCGGCCTATATCTATTGCACCGATCCGGATCAGCTGGACAATCTGAACCGGGAATATGTGCGCGCTGCCGAGCCTGCGGCGAACGACCTCATGCTGGTGCTCAGGCTGCTTCGCGAGCATCTATTCCATACCGGCTCAGAGGTGGCCAGGGACATCATTGCTAACTGGGAGGAGGCGCAAGGGGCGTTCGTCAAAATAGTTCCCCTCGCACTCGATATTCTGGATTTTGAAAAAATCTATGACCATCATGTTGAGGCGCGGATGGGTGAACTGCTGAATGAGTAGCGCCGCAACTGCAGCGCCAGCGCCGAGTCGTATTCCGGGGTAACTGCTCATCGGATAGTTGCCTGCAAACCGGCGACATGATACTGGGGCCCGCCGTAGGCTACGCCGAGGCTCAGCAACCTCATGGGTCATCGCAATCTTGGGACGACCATGATCTACACGAAATTTCTGCCCCCCCGGCTCGCCCGGCGTAACAACATGAAGACGGGCTGGTCGAGGACTTCCCTGATCTTACTGCCTATCTGAGTGAACATTCAAAAGGGAGAGCCGAGCGGTTAGGATTCCAGCTTAAAAAATCATGATAACTAACTAGATTACAACTCTTAATTACTGCTATTATCCTCTCCCAGACGATGAGAGATTTATGGGCAGTGAAAGTTGAAAATATATGTTTTAGGAGGGCTGAAAGTGGCAGAGTTTGATGTCGGAGAAGTACGCCAAGCCATAGAAGGTCTGGTTGAAAAACTGGGAATTCAGTTGGACGGCGATCTCCAGAAGGAATATCAAGCTGGGCACCACCCAACCCTTCTCACATATGAAAAGCTGGAACAACCCTCAATAATATTGTCCGGAATCCAAAAATATCTAATTGGTGCACAAGCATTTCTAAATCAGCCATGCACTTACTATGATATTTTCCGGTCCTGCAGGCATGTAGTATTTATCCAATTATTAGATCGCGCCCTCGGAATTGTCATTGAGAAGGTCCAAAACTACAACCAAAAATTGATGCTACTCAAGACTGCCGAGCGATATGATGAATTTGAGTCAGTGCTGTTTGAATTAATCGTGGCTGCGAGATACGCCTCAATCGAAGGTATTGACGAAATATTGTTTATTAAATCGTCTGAGGATAAGTCGCCAGACATTGAGATTAAATTAGGCGGCGAATCGATTTATGTGGAGTGCAAAAAATTTGATCGATCTACAGATATAACCAGTGATTTGAGGAATGTCATTCGCGATAAGGTAGCCGATACTCTCAGTGCGTTTCAAACGCAAAATAGATTGGCGTTAATAGAATTATCCTTCCATTCCGATCCGCGGAATATTTCCGAAGTGACTATTCGAGATTTGTGCATCGAATCGTTCAGGGCAGGCACTCCAATAATCGGACCATTTTTGACAGTCTACGCAAAGCCGCTGGCCCGGTTCAGTGAAGATGCCCTCTGTTTATATCCGTCTCCAAAATATTATTGGGAGCGATATGAATACAAAGATCAAAGCGAGTGGTTTGGGATTGTGAATCGAATCAATGGCATTTTTGTCGATCCTTCGACTGGGAATCAGACAGATGGAACATGGCTTTCGTCCTGGCTCAGCGATGCAGATTTTGAGTGCGCAATAAAATGGAAGATCACGGACGAGGAAATTATGTGGCAATACAAACGCCTAGGGTACACGCGCCTATTTAAAGGGCTAGATCAACTTAGCTCTAGAGATGGTCACACCGTTTTACATGCTTGGTTTGAGCGAGATGCCTCACTAGGTCATAGGCAAAGAGAACTGTTAGATTTTTTTAAACGAATTTCAACCAATGCTCAGGATAATTTTTCGTGGATTATTTTCAATGAAACCGCACTAGATGTATCGGTGAGTGGCCGGTTCGATTTGATTGAACATTCCCATAAGATCAGCGGCCCAAGCTCGACAGATTCAGAACCATTGGTGACTACAGTATTTGTTGATGGGGATGGCGACGGGGAATTTGGAATCGGTCAAAATTATCCAGAGCTGGATTGAGTTCGGCGCAATCCCGTATTCCGAGTTGGGTAGGCCGCGAGTCTGTCCTGAGGCAGCGTAGCGTACTCGAAGCGCTCAGGGCAGGCTCCTGGTCACCCTGCCACTGCCAACTGCTCCTGCCAACTGAATATGTCGGGGCGAAAGGATTTGAACCTTCGACCCCCTGCTCCCAAATCAGAGGGGAAATTTCCATAACTTTTCACTAAACAACTGGTTGTGCTTGGAGATTCTCAAACGTATGCAGTCTGGCGTATGCAGTGTGGTACGGCGCTCGGGTTATGAGCCTCAAGGAATGCCGCCTAACTCAATGTTTATTGACACGATCATTTTTAGGTGGGGCCAGTTTGGGCCCCTGTTCCATATGTGGCAAAATCGGGCTAATTCGGGTAACTGGAAACTGGGAATCGAGTAACCAAGAATCAGCGTAGTTTAAGAAGAATTGGAGCATCAATAAGCTACCCCAGCAGCGCTATTTTGACCCTCATGTTTTCATACTCGACCAAGGATCTGTATTCCACGGTTGAGTGCTTCCTGGACCGGTTAGGCAGCTGCGGGCGTCGAGCTGCGTGAGTTTATGTCGACCTTGCAATCGAAGTTATGGGTACCCACGAAACATCTCCGAGCGGATGCGCTCCCGCGGAACGCCAAGGGCCTCAACCACTTGGCCGAGCGCCACCACCATGCCGGGTGGGCCCGCAAGATAGTAAATGGCGTCTCCCCCGCCCGCAACCACTTCCTCGAGCAATTCTCTATCTATACGGCCGAAGCGATGATCCCAGGTTTGATTCGGGGAAGGCTGGCTGACAGTGTAGACGATTCGCAGATGCTTGTTTATATGTGCCAACCGATCAAGCTGGTCCTTAAATGCGACCTCATCCGGACTCCGATTTCCGTACACGAGGGTCAGGGGCGTAGACAGTCCGGAGTCAGTGGCATACTCAATCATGCTCATGAACGGCGTGATCCCGATGCCACCGGTTATGAAGATCCCCGGGCGGCCGGATTCAAAGGGAAAATGCCCGCGTGGTCCGTTGATGCGAACTTCATCACCCGGCTTGAGCAAATAGAAAGCGCGCTTGAAAGGGCTCTCCGAATTTCGAACAGCGAACTCAAGGTAGTCCCTTGTTTGAGAGCTGGCGATCGATAGTAGATGCCAGTCCCGCCCCTCGACCACATCCAGCATGAGTTTTATAGCCTGGCTTACCTGGAAAGTAAAGCCATCTGGCTTGGCGAGCCGGATCGAGCGGATCGTTGGTGTCTCATCCTTTGTTTCAAGGATCGTCACTGAAGTGCTGTTCTCCACCCGTTCGGCCGTCAATGGCTGTTGATCATGTTGTGCCATCAGATACTCCTCTAACGATGATTCTGTGCATGCCAATCAGCTCCGCCTTGCTAAAGATCGCAAGCGCTGTAGTCATTATCCTAATGAGCCTTCAATCGATGCTTCGCCAGCCAAGCTGGCATCAGGATCAAAAATGTTCATGGGAGCGACTCTTTTGATGATCCCGCTTTTGGGGATGAATTCGGCTCCAGCTACGCTACAACCCCAGCTGGCGATTCCCGTGGCCCGATTCATCCCGTTCCGATTGGGTCGTTCATTTGTCCCCTGCCAAGTTTCTTGCACAGCATTCCCAGTGTTTCCCGCTCGGTTAGTGTGAGCACTGCAAGAGCACTGGTCAACGCCTCTACATGCATGGGAAGCACCTGCTCAATGATGGCCTTGCCTGCCGAGGTAAGGTGAACCATAATCACGCGCCGGTCCCTTGTGCTGCGTCGCCGCTCAACCCAACTATGCTTCTCCAGATTATCAACCAGCATAGTCACATTGCCCCCGCTCACAAGCAACTTCTTGCCGATGACGGTCTGATTGAGGGTCCCCAGATGGTAGAGCATTTCCAGAACGCCAAACTGGGGCCTTGTGACCCCATACTGACCCAGACAAGGCTGGAGCTGACGGCCAACTGATTCCTTCGCCCGGGACAATTTGACCCAAGTGTTGAGGGCCAGAGTCTGTTCCAGGCTACTTTTGAAGCGGGTTCCCATGATTATTAATTTAAGATTAAATTCTTTAACCCTGCAAGTTTTAAGTTTAAATTACTACTGTGAGCCTCGGTTCGTCGAGGCGGCAGGCCCCATTCCATGCATGTAAAGGAGAAAAATGATGACAACCACGACTGAGCCAGCAAGCGGATCTACCCAAGGTGAACAAATCATGAAGATCGGTAAACTGTGGCGGGTCGGCTTGATTGCGGCGGTTGGCGCGACCTTTGCCAATCTCGTTTTCTTCTGGATCACCAAGCGTCTGTTTAGTATTCCATACATTATTCCCATGGGCGGTCCCAGCGGCCCACTGGAGCCTATGCCTGCGGGCGTAATTATCTTATTGGATGTGGTCCCCGCCTTTGGAGCGACGATACTCCTGGCCCTCCTCGGTAAATATGTGGCCCGTCCCATTAGGCTGTTTTGGATTATTTCGGGTGTAGTGTTCGCAATTTCCTTCGCGCTCCCCCTGACCCTGCCAGCAACCGTTGCTACCTCAACAATCGTCGGCCTGAGCCTGATGCACCCTATCGCTTGGGGAGTGATTGCAGGGGTACTGACAACGCTGGGCCGGGAAAAGTAATATTACGGTTCGGTTCTTCGGGTCGCGCAGGTCAGAAAGTTGCCTTATCTGGCTGGTCGAGAGCCCTTATATGGATTGTTGCCAATGAATAACGAAATTGGAAACAGACCATTTTAAACCAGAACTCAATCCGCAATCTGACCATTCTCTTGGGTAGCACCATGACCGTCATGGCCGCGGCCACCCTTGCTCCGGCCCTGCCGGAAATGAACCGTTTTTTTCAAGATGTGCCCAATGCCGAATTTTGGGTCAAGCTGGTCCTGACCATGCCCGCCCTGCTCATTGCCATCGGTGCCCCCTTTGCCGGTTTCCTCCTGGACCGCTGGGGACGGAAACCCGTCTTGATCGCTGGGTTGATTTTATATGGCCTGGCCGGAACATCGGGATTTCTGCTGGGCTCGCTGTTCGGTATCTTGGTCGGCAGAGCACTGTTGGGGTTGGCGGTGGCCGGCGTGATGAGCGGCTTCACGACATTGATTGCCGATTATTTTAGCGGGGCCAAGCTCAATCAATTTATGGGTTATCAGGCCAGTTTTATCGGTTTTGGTGGGGTGATTTTTCTGTTGGCTGGAGGCTATCTGGCGGATATCGGTTGGCAGTATCCCTTCTTGATCTACCTTTCTGCCTTTGTCGTACTGCCCGGAGTTCTGTTCGCGGTTGATGAACCAGACCTGCGGACGAGTTCAAATCAACAGAGCATTTCGGCTGAAAACGTTGCACTCTCTTTCAAAACCATCGGCTTGATCTATGTTGTCGCCTTTCTCGGCATGGTCATTTTTTTTGTGATTCCGGTGCAATTGCCCTTTTACCTCGTGCGGACCGGAGCCAGCAGTGCTGAGATTGGCCTGGCGCTGGCGATCTCAGCTCTGGCTGGGGCAATTGTCTCGTTGCAATATCAGAAAATCAAGGCCCGTTTTTCGTTTGAGCAAATTTCCGGCCTGGTATTTCTGGCCATGGGCCTGGGCTATACCGTTCTAGCTGCTTCAAGCGGTTACATGATTGTGCTGTTGGCGATGCTGATCATCGGGATCGGATTAGGCCTCGTGGTGCCCAATCTTAATGTTTGGCTGGTTTCGGTCATTCCAGCGGCCATACGCGGTCGCGCTATTGGTGGCCTGACGATGAGTTTATTCTCGGGACAGTTCTTATCGCCTATTTTTGCGCAGCCGGTAGTGGGATTGATCGGCATGACTGGCGCCTTCGGGGTTTTTGGGGCGGTAGCCCTCCTCCTGGGAATAGGTTTCGTTGGCCTTTCAGTAAAACAGCGCAGTTTTCGTCACATCTGGCGAGCTCCGTCTCGATAATTTTACCGGGAAATCCACGCGTAACTCTTAACGCGGTCAATGCAAAGGGCGTATCCTATAATCTGGCCTAGTGTAACTTAAGCCCGATGGCTGATACAGTAACGACGACCCTTCCAACCGCCGATTTCGATGGGGGTTCGCCTAGAGCGCAGCCCCACGCCACCTGGCTGGAGCTCTTTTACGATCTCGTTTACATCGTTGCCGTCGCCGTCCTGGCCCATCAGTTCAGCGATAACGCCGGGATTAAAGGGTTTGCAGTCTTCGTTGGCCTGTTCACACCCGTCTGGTGGTCGTGGGCCGGCCACACGATATTCGAGTCCCGTTTCGGCCGGGATGACAACTTTCAGCGGGGTATGACCCTGCTCCAAATGCTTGCCTCCGCGGCCATGGCCATCCAAATCCCCCAGGCATTGGGGTCGGGATCAGCAGGGTTTGCAGTCGCTTATGCGGCCACGCGAGCGCCTCTCATTGTCCTGTACTTCCGGGCTCGCGCGCAAAATCCGGAAGCCCATAAGCTGACCACATTCCTGCTGGCTGGCTACTCTGCCGGAGCAGCACTGTGGCTCATCTCAATCGCAGTTGATCCCCCGCTGCGCTTCGTGTTTTGGGCGCTCGGCACGGGCATTGAATTCGCCACATTCACCCTGGCCCGCAAGGTCGCGAGGCAATTCCCGGTCCATACGGTACACCTTCCTGAAAGGGTCGGGCTATTCACAATCATTGTTCTGGGCGAGGCCATCCTGGCCATTATTATTGGCATCGGAGATGTCCACTGGAATCCACTGGCAGTCGTCGCGGCCATCGTTGGATTCGCCATGGCGACATCGATCTGGTGGAATTACTTCGGCTACGTGGATCGGGCCGTTTTGGAGTGCACGCTGGGGAATGGGCAGGCGTACATGTTCCTCCATTTGCCCATGCTCATTGGCCTGATTACGATGCGCACCGGCATCGAACATATCATCGGGGATTCCCACCGGGGGGTTTTCCCACCCGAAACTATCGCGATATTGGGCGGCGGTCTCGCGCTGTGGATTGCCGCCTTTTACAGCCTGCAGCTGATCACTTATCCCCCCCGGGAAGGGCGTAGGCTAACGGCGACTTATGGACTAGCTTTGGTGGGAATCGTGGCCCTGATTCCATTGGGAGGCTCCCTACACCCGGTCGGGCTGGCCGTCATTTTCGGCATTGTCTCGGTTTCCATTACTGTGCTGGAAACGCAGCGCCGGGCCGCCATTCTAACCAACGTATATTCGAGCACCGGGCAGACCAACATTCCTGTCAGGCGCAGCGAGCCCAAACAGTACCCCGGACCGGATATCATTGTCCAGTTTGACCCTAAAATTTGCATCCATTCGGCGAAATGCCTGACCCTTCTCCCAGGGGTCTTCAATTTGCGGAATCGGCCCTGGGTGAATGCGCAGGGCGCAGGCGCCGAAGCCATTATGAAGACTATCGCCGACTGCCCCAGCGGTGCCTTGACCTATACGCTGCCGCAGGAGATCACGGCCGAGGGCCGATCATGACTCCGCTACGGGGTGGGAGAGTTGAGAGCCGCGGTAGCCGCACTTTGGCTGGCCCTTGAAACCGGGTAGCGCCAGAAAGATATTGCCCCCCGGCCCTTGACGGCACGCATGCTACTATATCAACAGGGGGTCAGTGAGGAATTCGACGATATACGGCTTTTCGCTGGCGAGGGCCTTTTTTAGCGCACCGTTAATGCCGTCTGGCGTCGTCACCCGAATTCCATCGCCGCCGCAAAGTCTGGCATAGGCGGCAAAGTCCGGATTGGTCAGGCCGGTCTGCCAGATCTCCATATCGTCGGCTTCGAACTCCTTTGAGATTTTTCCCAGTTGACCGTTGTTCAAGAGCACCAGCGTAATGGCCATGTTGTATCGCACGGCCGTCGTAAATTCTGCCAGGTATTGGCCGAAGCCCCCATCGCCGGCGATGGCAATAACTTTGCGGCCCGTGCGTGCAGCCCAGGCCCCCAGCGCCGCAGGAAATCCAAAGCCGATGGAGCCGAGGTAGCCAGACATGAGGATGGTCTGCCGCTGGCATTCAAAGTAGCGGCCGAAGGAATAGGTGTTGTTACCCACGTCGACAGCGATGATGGCATCGGCCGGCGCGAGGTTGCCCAGAGCCTCAAATATCGATGCCGAGTTCAGGCCGCTGGCAGACAGATCAGCCCGGCGTCGCTCCTTTTCCGCGCGCCATTTTTTCCAGCGGGCCGCGATCTCGGCGCGCAGCTTGGGTCGTGGCTTGGGAGCCAACCGATCATCCCCCAGCAGCTCTTCGATCGTTACGCCGATGTCGCCCCACAGCGGCACCTCGACAGGGTGAAATTTGCCCAGCGTCATGCGGTCCCGGTCAACCTGGATGGTGGGGATATACTCCGCGATGCCGGTATGGACGGAAAAGGAGGCGCCGAAGGTGATCAGCAAATCGGCGCTGCCCATCATGATGCTCGCCACGGGGATGCCGCTGCGCCCCAGCACGCCGCAAACCAGCGGGTGATCGTCAGGCACCATGCCTTTAGCTTTGAAGGTGGTCACAACCGGCGCAGCCAGCTTTTCTGCAAAGCGTAGCACCTCGTCCCGGAAAGCGGCGGCGCCCTGGCCACAAACGATGGTCGGCCGTTTGGCCGCATTAATCAAGTCCAGGGCTCGTTCGAGCTCCTCTTTCGGCGGGGCGATGGTGACGTGCGCTACGCGGCCGACCCTGGGGGTTGCAGGCTGAGGGTCCCGGGCCGGCAAGCGCTGCATTTCATTGGGAAAGATGAGCGCCGTGGGTCCGTGCTCCACCTCGGCGTGCTTAATGGCCAGGGCCACCAGATCGGAGGCGTTTCCAGAACCGAGCACGACCTGCTGCCAGCGGGTCACGGGATTGAGCGCAGCCTGCAGGTCGACCTCCTGAAATGTTCCTGGCCCCATAATCTGGGTGTTCACCTGTCCCACCAGCGCCAGCAGGGGCACATTATCTACGTGGGCGTCCCACATGCCGGTGATCATGTTGGTGGCGCCGGGGCCGGCAATGGCAAAACAGACGGCGGGCTTGCCGGTAAGCTTGGCGTAGGCCGAGGCCGCGAAGGCCCCCGCGCCCTCATGGCGGATGCCGTAGTAGTGCAGCTTGCCATCGATTTCAGCCCGGCGCATGGCATCAGCCAGACCGAGATTTGAATGCCCGACCATGCCGAACACCACTTCCACACCCCAATCGGTCATGACGGCCACCACCTGATCTGCCAGAGTGGCTTGATGGGCCGCGGTTTCAAGACCGACATAGACGCCGTCTTCCCTGAGCTCCAGCGGAAAGGGGGCAACGTTATCCTCAAACCCATCGGGCCCTTTGCCGGTTACCGGATCATACTGGTAAGCATGCCACGGGCAGATGACCCAGCCGTCCTCAATTTGCCCTTCTCCCAGGGGTCCCCCCTGATGGGGGCAGCGGTTGTCCAGAGCGCTGAGTTTGCCCTGGTAATGAACCAGGCAGACTTGATGTGTCCCGGCGGCGACTGTCCGAACACGGTTGTCGGGCAGCGAATCCAGGTCAGCGACACGATACCACTGCACTTTATTACCGATCACTGGGGCATTAGCCATTTGATAGCTTGCCCCCCGCTTAGGAGCAAAGCCAACTAATTCGCGATGATCATATTAAAATATATGCCACCGGGCCGACGCAATCTGGTTACAGGGCCAGCCCAGTCAATCACAGAATGGCCCTTGGGCGAAAGGCTGGGTGCTGGATAAACCTCTCCGGCGGGTGCATTTGTAATCCAGCTGCGGTTCGTTTAAACTTGGGTCAACCATGGCGCCAATCCGATGTCTCAACAATCCAGAGTCTCATCTTTCATCGCTGATCCAAGAAGCCCTCGGGTGATCTGGCTGTTGGCAATCAAAGGCGGTGTCGCTTTCACCCTCCTGGCAGTCATGGGTGCTGCCGCATCTATCGCTCAAGAGGAGACATCGATGACAAATCCTGCCTTGCCCATACGAGAAGGTCCACGGCCCGCCACCACAAGATCGGTTCCCCACCAGCAAATCGGTGTGGAATCGGTGCCGGAGATCAACGCGGAGCTTTTTCGGCGGGCCTTCACATTGCCTGGGGTTGAAAACCGGCCTTCAACCTTTTCGCTTCCGGGCGCTCGGGGGCTATGGATATCCGATAATATACCGATCACGCGGCCTGATCAAATCGTTGCCGGACGGGAATTTGCCCATATACACCCGGATGGAAGCCTGCATGCCTCACTGCCGCTCGAGCGGGCCCTTGAAGCGGATGCGGCCGGTTGGGCCGAACCCCAGCCCATCGCTGAGCGGCTGGGTGTTCCGGGGCTCGTGATGATCTACACGCCGCAGACCTTCGAAGAGCTGCAGACAGTACTCCAACTGGTGGTTGATTCGTACAACTTCGTCACGGGTCAAGCGCTGGCTGTCTCCGATTTGGGGACGATCCAGACAGAGCCATGAATCTGACGCTCTACAGAGAACAGCGGTTTTTCCTTGTTTCGCGTGTTATGCAGGCCGGATAGCATACATAGCCGGTTATCCCGTTATCAGTCCAGCACCCATCGAAGCGGAGTTGCATGCCAGCCGAAGGCGACACACGCCCTTTCTCCGCTGCCTGATGCACTGGCTCACCTTGCGCACCTAGCCAGGAGAACACCAGCACTTGGCGGTCCTCTCCATCAATGCTGGCCGTTTGCAGGGTGATGGTGATCGTCTCTGGCTCAAGGCACTTGACCCGCGACAGGTGACGCCTTGGGCGGTGGATGCCGGGCGCTCACTGCTGACACCTGATAACTGACCGCTGACGGTTCTTTAGTACCCCGGATCGGATTCATGTCGCTACGCTCCATAGGTCTCCGCTCACTATGCTCGCTCCGGCTCGAACCGATGACCTACGGCTTAGAAGGCCGTTGCCTACCGACGGGGGACACCCCACTGCATACTGTTGGTATACTAAGGGGGCCGCGAAAGCGGCCCCCTTCCCGTTTCGCTATGGCTCAGTTTGGTAGCTTTGTTGATCCGCGAGAACCTTACCCCAGTGGTATCCCACGGTGGATCCTATGGCAGGGCCGGTGATCGCTATCGCATAGAGGCCAAGCATATCAGTATTTGAACACTCAGAAGCTATACACCCAATACCTACAATCCCCGCCGCAAGAAATCCTGCGAACATCCCGATCACTGTTGTTACTGCCTGAACCGGATAAACATGGGGATCTCTGTGTGCCACCGCTGTACCCAAAATGCTGCCAAGATTGAGGCCACTGAGGGCTACAGCACCCGCTATATTATTTTTATCTGGGGCTAGGAATCCCAGTAGGGCGCCGCCAGTACCGAATAAGGAGCTGATAAGCACATCTTTGGTATATGAGTGTGAGGCGGATACCGAATCTATCAGTGTCGATTTGGCTGGCGACTGGTCCAAGACCTGTTGAGCCAGGACCGGCCCCGCCAGCAAAAAGGCAAGTGTAATCGCTTGTGCTAATCGGCGCACCATGATTCCTCCCTCATTTGAATGACCAACGTTGCTGAGTTAAGCCATATGGCATTAAGATGTTGTCACGGATTTGTAAAAATACCGTCACACTATGTCATAGGATGCCGCTCAAGCCACTTTCTCCTCTGTAGCGGCGCTTGCTAAAGGCCCGCTTTCCATTGAACCTTTTGCGCCGCAAGGTTATATTTTACCGCTACCATGGCACTTGACCTGCAGAAATCAGGGACATTTTTCCGGCCCGGCCTCATTGGGCGTGGGATTCGCCTACTCCAGGGTCTGGTAATTCTGTTCCTTATCAGCCCACTATTCGCGCTTCGCCCCGGTGACGTAGTCAGCATCGACAACTGGTCCATCTGGATCACTCTGGCCATCACCATCTTGGTGGCAAACGAGGTAGTGAACCATGGCTTCGGGCGTGACTTTGGACAATGGCCGCGCTATGGCTTGCTTGGGTTTCTGGCGCTGGGTAGTCTGGGCGACTACCTGATAAATGGTGTCTTGTGGGGTAAGATCATCACGCTCATCATTGCCACCGAGTCACTTCTGGTGTTGGGCTTCCTTGGGGTCTCATTTGTCGTGGCGGCCGCGCTTGCGGTCCCCGGCTGAGAGATGCGAGCTGTGCCCCAGTTGGTGGCACGCTTGAGAGGCAATCCCGTCACGGAACATACGTGAGCTGGTGGCCTCAACCGCCTGGACAGGTGGGAAGCAGAATGGAAACAGACATAGCCGCCCTCTAAGCCCGTTTCTCGCCCCAAGCCCGACCTAGCCACCCCACAGGCCGGGGGTTTCGGACGGGGGACACCCCACCGCATACTGTTGGTATACTAAGAGCCGCGAAAGCGGCCCTTTGGTTTCTGGCAATTCTTTCGCTGTGCCCGGCCGATGCTGTTGCAAGGGACGGGCGGTAATTCAAGGAGAAGGGCCGCTTATCACCAAGATGGCTAATATTGTCACCACAGCGATATAGACGCCACCAGCGATAAGGGCTCTCTTATAGGTCGCCGGCTGATAATTGACCGCTGACGGCTTTTACGTACCCCGGATCGGATGAGTGTTCGCTGCGCTCCACAGGTCTCCGCTCCCTACGGTCGTTCCGGCTCGAACCGATGACCTACGGCTTAGAAGGCCGTTGCATTCCCGTCGTCAAAAGAAAAAAGGTGGCAAGAAAGGGTGACAGGGACGTAGATGGATGCTACGAATACTAAATGCCCACTCGGAAGGCCGTTACGCCTTTGAGGCTGCCTGATAAATCGCCACCTCCCCGTATGCATAAATGACCACTAGGCACAAGAAGCTGATAATTACCGCAATTATGAAGACCAAGCTCAATTCTCTATCAGATATAATCCAAATAGCAAGAAACAGAGGCACCATGCTTGATCTAACAATTCGTCCTCTTTCTCGCCGCTTGAGCACTTCAATAGCAATTAGCTCCGGTCCCGCTAATGCCAACGAGATTGCTTGGCTATATTGTGCATTTACTTCCTTCCGGGTTCCTGATAATGCTCGGCGAGAGTGTTTTAGAAGAAATAGTCTCGGCCACAAAGATGACACATAATCTACCGGAAATCTACTCAGCAGAACTACAAATGCACCGATAGTATAGGATACAGCCAGAAAAACAAAGCCTTGCCACAAATTCGGCATACCGAAGAGTTCGGACAACAATATCGATGTACCCGATCCTTCTGCAGCGCTAAATATCACAAGGAGCAGAGAAACTGTTATTAATCCAGGTATGAGGTTTTCGACATACAGACTTAAACCATACCAGTTTCTCATTCTTTACTCCTTGTTGTTTCCTTCCAATTTCTTGCTCATTGTCCGTCTGACATTAAACAGCAGACGAACAACAAAAAGTATTATCTTCTTAGCGTATTGTCAAGTGTAATCCGTCAGAATGTACCGCCTGTTTTATACGTAGAATATACAGAATAGAACTGGAGAACCTCTTAACAACAAAGGGCTGCAGGTAAATGCAGCCCTTTGTTCGCGCCAATATCTGTCAGTACCGTACTAGGCACACTCCCTAATCAGAAATATCCACTGCCTGATGCACTGGCTCACCTTGCGCATCCAGCCAAGAGAACACAAGTACCTGGTGGTTCTCACCCTCAATGCTGGCCGTTTGCTGCGTGATGGTAATCGTTTCCGGTTCGAACCCTGGTTCTGCTGATTCCTGATAACTGATCGCTGACGGCTGATTGCTGACTGCGCCTCTGAGCCTGCGCTGAGCCTGTCGAAGTGTACCCCGGATCGGAGTCGAACCGATGACCTACGGCTTAGAAGGCCGTTGCTCTATCCAGCTGAGCTACCGGGGCTCGGGGGGAAGTTACGGCTTTCCCGGCGGGCCCTTGCGGCTCACTCCACATCGTTATTGCCCAGCTCCTCCAGGGCATCCTCCCGGCGGCGGATGGCCTCGGTCGTGAACCAGGCCTCGATAAAGTCGTCGTTTACAGCTTTCCGGTGGTCCGCCAGGTATTCCAGGTGCGGGTCCAGCAGATGCTGCTTCAGCAGGGCATAGGCGCCTGGGGACCGGGAGAGGTGCAGCACTGTCGCCACCGCCTCCTCGATGAGGTCCCCTTTCGCCAGCCGGGCCAGCCCCAGCTCCGCCGCCGCCTGCGGGTCCAGCATGACCCCTTCCGCCAGCACCCGGTGCTGCTTGTCCGGCGCTATGGCCCGCTTGACTGCCAGCAGCCCCACCATCGGCAAAGGGATGCCCAGGGCCAGCGTATTGATGCCGATCCGGTAGTCCCCCGCCGCCGCCAGCCGGACATCGCAGGCCAAGGCCACCAGCAGTCCCCCGGCCACCGCATGGCCATTGATGGCTGCCACCGTCGGCATCGGCAGGGTCATCAGGCGCAGGAGCAGATCGTCGAACCGGTTAATGAAGGCTGTCATCGCGGCCCGGTCCAGGGCATGGACCTCCACCAGGTCCAGGCCGGTGCTGAAGAATCTGCCGCTGCCGGAGATCACCAGCCCCCGGCTGTCACCGAGCGCGTCCAGCAGCCCTTCGATGGCGTTGAGCCAGGCTGCGCCGATCGTATTGGCCCGGCCATCTTCCTGCCGCACGATCAGCAGGCCGTCCACCGATTCGGTTCGCAACAGTGCCATTGCTCTCTCCCGTGCCTTAAAAAGGTTTACTCCGCCGTCGTGGCCGCTCTACCTTGGGCGGCAATTTACATCATCGGTCGAGAGGAGTGCCGGTACCAATGGCGCCATTGAACTATAACCGCCGGCAGATTACCGGTCTTGTGCTGGCTGCCGTCCTGACACTGGCAGCGGCCCTGACCGGGCAGGACCGGCCCCTGGCTATGACCAATGGCGATAGCCTGACCGCCACGGAATTCATCGCCGGTTACCCCCCTTTCCTGGAGGCCAGCGGCCGCCGGGACGATTTGACCACGCGGCTGCTTTATCTGCAGCATCTATGGCGGGTAAACCATTTTGTCCGCTACGGCCATGCGGCCGGTCTGGCCAACGACCCGGACATCCGCTTGATGGCTTTCCACACCTGGCGCGATATGCTGGCTGACCAGGTTGGCCGGCGGCTCTTCCTGGAGCGGGTCTCCGACACACCGGCGGCACTGGAAGAGACCTATCGCTTCAACGAAACGGCCCTGCATACGCGGGCCATTCATCTGCCTGACAGCGTCACGGCCCTCCAGGTTCTTGGGCAGCTTCAGGCCGGCATCCGGTTCGAGAACCTGGCGCTGCGCTACTCCGCCCCGGCCGGCCTGCTGGACAGGCCCTGGCATATGGGCTGGACCTACCCCCGGCAGCTCGATCCCGCCTATGCCCGGGCAGCCTACGACCTCAACGTCGGCGCCTTCTCCAGTCCCGTACGGACCACCAGGGGCTTTGCCATTATCCACCTGTTGGGGAGAAATTTCAGCCCCGACCACGGCCATTTCGAGCGCATCAAACGGCAACAGATCATCAGGGAGCAGATCGGGGAGCAGGTCGACCTGGCGCGGGTGTACCGCGAGCTGCACCTGTGGGTGGCCCAGCAGAATCTGAAGTGGCGCAAATCCGTCCTGCGGAAAGTGGTCAAACACAGGCTGCTGGCCCAGCCCGATCCCGAGGCTGCCATCCTGGCCCTGGATCCAAAATTGATCCGCAGGAGCCTGTTCTCCCTCAACGGCACACCGGTCACATTGCGCTGGGTCATCGACCATTTGGCTTTCCTGCCACCCGATGCCGATCTGGCGCCAGTGCGGCTCCCGGCTGCCCAGGAACTGCTCAGGGAACTGTTGATGATGGACCGGCTCATGTCACTGGTAGAATCGCTGCCGGAAGGAGAGCACTGGCTGATGGCTGCGGAAGCTGCGGCGGCCGATGCCATTGACCGGGCCGTTCAGCGCAGGATCACGGACAGGATTCTCTCCCAGGGACTGCCCGCCGATGATACCCTGCTGCAACTCTGGTCTGCCGATTCGGCCCGCTATTATCAACCGGCTATGGTCGATCTGGAAGAAATTGTGGTGGCCGACAGTCTTCTGGCCGGCGACTTGGGGAGACGCCTTCTGCAGGGCGGGAGCCTGGCGCTGCTGGCCGCTGAATACACTATCCGCGAATGGACCCGACAGCCGAAAGGGCGGCTGGGTTGGATACCGGCTGCCCTGTATGGTGACCTGGCCGACTCGCTCCTCTCAGCCCCGGCAGGCGCCCTTGTGGGGCCGGAAAGCGTCGGCGATCTTTATTTCATTGCCAGAATCTGGGGCAGCCGGCCGGCCCGGTGGCTTGAGCAGGCCGAACTGCTGCCCCGGCTGCGGGAACGCTGGCAGCAGACCTATCGGGACAGCACCCTCGACAGTTGGCTGGCGTCCGAGGGCTTGCGGTTCAACCCCACCATCGTTGACACGGCCCAACTGATGCAGCTTAACTGGCCGGAACAGGGGCTGGCGCCGCTGGCCAGCAGCGACCCGGACCAACTCCCCTAGGTTTCCGGCATTATCTCCTGCTGAATCTGCAGGAAGACCTCTCTGCTGCCCAAGTCCTGCAAGACATGGTAATAGGCTTCCTTGCTGGCCCCTACATGTTCCAGCGGATGAATCCCCGGCTCCGTGTATGTGCCCTGGAGCACCAGCCGGGCTACGGCGGCACAGGTGTATCCGGTCGCACGGGCCATGGCCGTGGTGGCGGTGGCAGAATCATAGGCGTCATACAGGTCCACCGTGGTATTGACATAATGGCCTCCCAGGCGGCCTTCGATGAGTACCCGCATCACCACCAGGTCCCGGCCTTCGCCTTTGGGGGACCAGGCATCGAACAGCAGTTTTGAGGTCAGGGCCCGGGGGGAAACCATGACGCCGTCAACCTCCACCGGGTCTTCCGCGAAGAAGCCCACTTCCAGCAGCATCCGTATCCGGTCGGCGTGGCCGGGGTAGCGCAGGGTTTTTTCCTTCATGTAGGGTATGGGCAAAGTGGTCAGCAGGGTGCGCAAGCCGTCGCTGGCGAAGGCCTCCAGGGTGCCGACCAGGGGAAAATCGACCATCTCCAGGTCCGACAGGGGCGGCCGGCTGACGATTCGTCCCCCCGATTTCATCCGCGCCGGACGGGTGTACTCCTCGATAACGTCCACCGGCGAGAAGACCGACTGATACTCGAACGGCCAGTGCCGTTCCTCCGGCAGTCCGCCGACAAAACAGGTGAACCGGTCCACCTCCTCGTATTCCTCGTAAAACCGCCCGACAATGAGATTGCCCAGCCCCGGTGAAACGCCGGCATCGACAATGGCAGTGACCCCCTGAGCGGTCGCCAGATCATGCAGGTCAAAGGGATCCTCCGGCATAAAGGAAATATCGACAATCGGCTTACCGGCCTTGATGACGGTCTCGACGGCCCGGTAGCCCAGGTGGCCCGGCACGGCCCCGACCACCAGGTCGGCTTCCCCGGCTGCGGCGCTGAGGGCGGCCGTATCGGTGACATCCAGCACCCGGGTGGTCAGGTCGGAGGCATGGTTGTGGGGTTCCAGAATCGCGGCATCGGCATCGGCCAGGATAACCTCCACGTCGCTATCTTTGGCCAGATCACGGCCGATGGTGCCCCCTATCATGCCACCACCAAGGATAAGTACTTTCATTGCATTAGCGCCTCCGCCCCGGTGCTGCCGGGAGGCCTCCGCATGAGGCCAGCTCCTGGCCTGCAACCGCAGCATATATGATGATCGATTTCGATAATCTTTTCACAAGCAACAAGCGAAGTTGAACACAAGCCGATGATAAGTCACAGGGTTTCTATTCGTATACTCAGCAATCATTTCAGCGGCCCTCTGTTGAACCGGCCCGGTGACCAGGCGTCCAACCTACATTTCCGCTGACAATATAATGACATATATATTCCATGGGTGTGACAAATCGGACATCCTGCGGGGGTTAATTTTGTTTTGCCGGTTCATCAGGCGTCTGCCGCGCCCTAATTTTCCTCCATGCCACCTGACCCATCTGCAGATGACCGGCCTGACCGCCGCAAGCTCACCGACCTGGAACTCAAGTCGGCCCGGCCATCACTGGACACCGTCCGGGACACCCCCCGCCGGCCCATCTACGCCATTCTGGAGAACATCCGCTCGGCCTACAACGTGGGCAGCATGTTCCGCACCGCCGACGCCCTGCACCTCTCCCGGCTCTACATCTGCGGCTACAGCGCCTTCCCGCCCCACAAGATGATCACCAAAACGGCTCTCGGCGCCGAGCATTCGGTGCCCTGGGAGAAACAGGCCGACGCTCCGGCGCTGGCCCGCAGCCTGCAGGATCAGGGCATGCAGATTGCCGTGCTGGAGCAGACCACCGATGCGGTGGACATCTGGGACGCAGACCTGCGCTTTCCGGTCTGCTTTGTGGTGGGCAACGAAGTGCAGGGGGTCAGCGATGAACTGGTGGCGGCGGCCGACCTCTGCCTGCAAGTGCCGATGATGGGAGTCAAGCAGAGCCTGAACGTCGCCACGGCTTTCGGCGTCGTCGGCTTCGAGCTGGCCCGGCGCTGGGGCCTGGGGAAGGATGAAGGATGAAGGGTTAAGTAAAAATGTAAAATGTAAAATGCAAAATGAAGAATTGAAGAGGAAAATCAACTACGGAGGCACAGAGGGCACGGAGGGGATAGAAAAAGTACTAGAGCATCAACGTCATCCTGAGTCTAGCGGATGAATTGCAAAATGATAATTGATAATTGAAGAAAAAGATTAACCACGGAGGCACGGAGGTGATGGAAAAAGTACTAGAGCATCAACGTCATCCTGAGCCTAGCGGATGAATTGCAAAATGATAATTGATAATTGAAGAAAAAGATCAACCAGGGAGAGACGGAGGGCGCGGAGAGTAAATAATAACAGAGGGAATATAAGATAATAACGTCATCCTGAGCCTGTCGAAAGATGAGCCTGCCTGCCCTGAATTCGCCGAAGGGCCGAAGGATGAAGGAGGGGCTGACGGCTGACCGCTCACCGCTCACGGCTAAAAACCGTAGCCGTTGGCAGTGGCCGGTGAGGGGTCTTGCTGAGCTAGTCGTGGATGGGATAGAGGCCGGCCAGCATCCGGGCGGCGTTGTGCAGGCTTTCCGATAGAGACGGGTGGGCGTGGACGGCATCCATGAGGTAGGTGTAGGGCAGCCCATTCTGGATGCAGAGGGAGACCTCGCCGATGAGGCTGTCGGCCTGGGGCCCGCAAGCCCGCACACCGAGAATCCGGTCGTCGCCCTCGGGTCCGACAATCAGCTTCACGAAGCCGGCATAGGAGCGCATGGCATGGGCCCGATGGTTGCGGACATTGTTCAGCCGGGCGATGCGCACTTCACCGTACTCTTCCCGGGCCGTCTTTTCATTCTCCCCGGCGCCGGCTAGGAGGGGGATGGTAAAGATGATAAAGGGGATATGATTCATCGGCTCCGGCACATCTCCCCCGAGAATATGGGCCAGGGCCTGATGGCCTTCCGCTTCGGCCACGTGCACCAGGCTGAGGTCCAGGGCAGAGGGCCGCTGTCCCACGTCACCCACGGCATAGACATTCTCCAGGTTGGTCTGGCAATAGTCATTGATCACGATAAATCCCTGGGGGGTCGTGACTATGCCGATATCCTCCAGCCCCAGCGCCGAAGTAGAGGGGACTCTTCCCACTGACACCAGGGCTGCCGCGGTGCGGAACTCGGTGCCGTCGGCGAGGGTGGTCAGCACCTCCTGGCCCTCCGTGCGCATGGATTCCATCTGCGCCGATTGGACCACCTCGATTCCGTTGGCGGTGAAGTTGGTGGTCAGAAATTCGCCCAGGTCGTCATCCTCGTGGCTGAGGATTTTCTCCCGTGAATCGAGGAGTACCACCCGGCTGCCGAAAGTGTTGAAGATGGAGGCAAATTCGCAGCCAATGACACCGGCGCCGAGAATCAGCAGGCTCTTCGGGCGCTTGTACAGGGTAACGATCTCGTCGCTGGTCATGATGCGGTTGTGGTCTTGCTCAATATTCGGCAGCCACCTGGGGCGGGTACCGGTGGCGATGATGATATTATCGGCGCTGAACTGCTGGCCCTCGATGCTGAGGGTGTGCGTGTCAACAAAACTCGCCAGCCCCTTGATCTCGGTGATGCCCAGCATGATCAGCTGCCCGGCATAGAGCGATTCAAGCTCCGCCGCTCCGGTCACCAGATGGGATTGCACCTGACTGAAATCGATCTCCCCCGGAGCAGGCATATAGCCCCGGCCCGGCTTGGTGGCCACCATGTGGTCCTTGGCCAGCTCGTACATCCCCTTCGATTTATAGGCCCCGTGTATGCCGTTGCCCCACAGGCGCTGGCCGTTCACCAGACCGACCTTGAGCCCCTTCATGGCGCCACGGGTGGCTGCGGCCATGCCGCCGGGACCTGCGCCGATCACCAGCAGGTCAAAATGGGGCGTATCGGAAGGAGGGGAACTCAACTCGCTGCTTGTTATAGGTCGCTCATTTTCAGGTCAAAAGTTAACAGGCTCGGCGGCAAATGGTGGTGACTGATTTCGCATTGCTACGGATTGTCCATCCGCAAAAAGATTCGATATCGGCTCCTGGCGAGGCTAGCTTTGCCCCCAGATATCATCGGCGGGTGAACCCACTCTCAGGAAATGACGCCATGCGTTTCGTACTGTTTATTCTTCTCGCCTTCTTCGCCATTTTCGTATCAAGTCAGATGCGCCGCCGGGGCATGAAAGGGCATTTGGTAACGCTAAGCATTGGTCCCGGCACCCTGCAGCTCGTTGCCCTGGTGGCAGCCATCATGGCATCACTCCAGACCATCTCCCTCATTGAGGCCGGTTCTGTGGGGGTAGTGAAGATATTCGGCATGGTGCGCCCGGAGCCCCTCATGGAGGGTATCAATATCCGCAATCCCTTAGCCGATGTCGTGATGATGAGTATCAGAATGCGGGAACGTCGGGAAATCATCAATATCGCCAGCCAGGATGGGACCCCCATCTCGCTGGAGATGTCGGTGTTTTTCCGCCTCGATCCTGCCCGAGCGCCGGAGGTGCTGCGGACCATCGGCCCTGGCAATCTGTACATTATAAGGATTCTGATCCCTAACTTCCTGTCGGTAGTACGGGGCGTGGCGGCCCAGTTCGAGGCCAAGGCATTCTACACCAGCACGGAGATGCGCGACTCAGTTTCGGTAATGATCCGCGAACAGCTCCAGAATGCCACCCTACCCCACGGCATCATTATCGACGGGGTAGTGCTACGGAACGTGGAGCTGCCCTAGAGCCTTTCCCGGGCCATCGACGCACAGCACCAGTAAGTCACCCATCTCGCCCCACCACGGGCTATCCATCTGCAAAAAGATTCGATATCGGGTCCTGGCGGGGCTAGCTTTGCCCCCAGATTTCGTTGTCAAATAAACACACTCTCAGGAGATAATGCCATGCGTTTCGTTCTGTTCATTGTCGTTGCCCTTTTCGCTTTGGTCCTCTCGATCCAGATACGCCGCAAGGGCATGACGCCCCAGCTGGCGGCGCTGGGTATTGGTCCCGGCGCTCTGCAACTGGTTGCCCTTGTGGCCATCGTACTGGCCGGGGTCCAGACCATCACCCAAATCGAAGCCGGCGAAATAGGGGTCGTGAAGATTTTCGGCAAGGTCCAGCAAAATACCCTGACCGAAGGTCTCAATGTGCGCAATCCCTTCGCCGAAATCGTGAAGATGGATATCAAGATTCAGGAGCAGCGTGAGAAAATGAATGTCCCCAGCCGGGAGGGGCTCACCATTTCGCTGGAAGCCTCGGTCCGGTTCCGCCTCGATCCCAGCATGGCGCCGCAGATATTGCGGACCATCGGCCGGGCCAATGTCTACAAGGAGCGCATCCTGATCCCCAGCTTCCGCTCGGTGGTACGGGGCATAACGGCCCAGTTCGAGGCCAAGGCCCTCTACACCGATATGCGCGACTCCGTTGCCGCAGCGATCCAGGCCCAGCTCCACCGGGCCACCATACCTCACGGCATCATCATCGAGACAACGCTGTTGCGGCAGGTGGAACTGCCCCGGGACCTTTCCCAGGCCATTGAAGAGAAGATGCGGGCCGAGCAGGAGAGTCAGCGGATGGAATTTGTTCTGGCCAAGGAGCGCAAGGAGGCCGACCGCAAGGTGATCGAGGCCAAGGGTATCCGCGACTTCAATAAGACCGTCGCCGAGGGCATCAGCGACAACTTCCTGCGCTGGAAAGGGATCGAGGCCACCATGAGCCTGGCCTCCAGCCCCAACGCCAAGGTGGTGGTGATCGGTTCGGGCAAGGACGGCCTGCCGATTATCCTGGGCGGGAATTAGGGGGAGCTGCCTGAACTGCCGGGTAATGATGAATTGCAAATTGTAAAATGATAATTGCAAATTGAAGAGTGAAGGGGAACCACAGAGCCTGCCCTGAGCTCGCCGAAGGGTCGAAGGATAACGGCATGGAGAATAACGACTGTCGCAGTGGCAGTGGCAGTTGGCAGTAAGGGGTTCCCCACCGGCCGCCACTGCCCTTGACTCTCCGCGAGCTCTGCGTCTCTGTCCTGATTAATATCACGGATGCACATCGCCCTGCTCCGCGCCGCCATCGACATCCCTGACGCCCACAGCCTGAAGGCCAAGCGCCGGGTCGTCAAATCGCTGAAGGACCGCACCGTCGCCCGCATGAACGTGGCGGTGGCGGAGGTGGGTCAACAGGAGGTGTGGAACCGGGCCGAGCTGGCCTTCGTCACCGTGGCCGCCGAGAAACAGGTCGCCGAGCAGCGGGTGGCGAAGATCATGCGCAGCCTGGAGTCGGGCAGCGACTGGCTCCTGTTGGAGGTCAAGACGGAGTGGCTGTAGGGGGACGTCGTCCCCGTTTCAAGTTGCGGGTTCCAAGTTTCAGGTTTTAGGTTCGGCGAATGCCGGTATCCAGCCATCAGCGGTGAGGAATGAGCGGCGAAAGAATGTCAACCGCCAAGACGCAAAGGGTGCCAAGGGAAGCCTGAACTATCCAGCATGGACACCATTTTAGGCCTCGTAAGGTTGAATCGCCTTATACTACCTGCCGGTAACCGGGCAAGGTATGTATACCCCTCTTGATGTTCAATTTCTTACCGTGGGATAAACCTTGCGTGGCTACGTATTCTGTTTCGGTATTGAATAGAACGTACCCGGAAGGATCGAACAGGGCGGCTGGGATTCTTTTTAGACATTCGTAAAAGGTACCGTCCTTGTGGAAGAGTGCGTGTTGAGCACCCACACCCCAGCGCCTGTTATAGTCACGCCCGTATCCAGTTTTCGGACTACTCATTTCACCCTCTCTCCGGCTGCGATTTTTCTTCCGTTTTCAGTGAGCTCCCACATCCCCCGTGGGGATTCGCTAGATAATAAACCTTCCTTTACCATAACAGCCCGCTCCCATTGGGCCGCATTTCTCCACCGCACGTCATTGCCGCTTTCTAACCGTCTCTTATCAATTTCGTTTAGAATATCATTCATTTCGGCTCCCACTTCATCCAGTACATATCCAACCCTGCCACCACCCCCCAACTGCAATAAGACCCTAAGTATGGGTTCCCTAAATGCCGATTGAAGTGTCCTGCCGTATGCTCTTCCGTAGGATTTTTTCGTTGTAGTTTGATCTATGTGAGGAATTTCGCCATCATGCGGGACGCCTAATAAACGACGGAGGACACCGTTCGGCGTGTCTATAAAAGGGGCCGCGAGAGATTGCAATTTTTCCCACACGCGGTCATCAATTTCGATCGTGCGCATATTCCATTCCTTTCATACTATGAACCCTAACGGGAAAGTTACTACAGTGAATAAGGAGTATGGAAAGAATTTCTATTATATTCTACCTATATCATTGTTAATTATGGATATAGAGAAATAATTATCAATAATGCGTCTCGTACTATTAATAGCTATGATCGCGAAGCTATGAAATGATAGCTTTGGGTTATAGCTTGATGCTGAGCTCACAACTTTACCCAATTGCAGAGCTTTAGAGCCTGCTGGACAGTTATCTCCTCCCCGGCTGTTGGAGATAAGTCCGCAGCATACGCATTTCGCCGGGCAAGCTGACCACCCCCAACCCGCAACCCGTAACCCGAAACTCGAAACTTATAACCTGAAACTTGAAACCTTGAACCTGAAACCACCCCTTCAATCCCTTGCCCGCTCCGGCACTATCTCTAGCTCCACCTCCTCCTCGCCGCGCAGCACGATGACCTTCAGCGGCTCCCCCGCCTTGGCCGCCTGCAGGGCGTACATGTAGTCGTAGATGCTTTTAACCTCCGTTGCGCCGAAGTGGATGATAATATCCCCGGCCTTCAGTCTACCTTTGTCGGCGGGACTGCCGCCCCCGGCGCCGGCCAGCCGCATCCCGATCCCTTCCCAGGTGTAGTCGGGGATGGTCCCCATCACCACCGGAAAGCCGCCCCGGCGGGACGGCTGCGGCGACTCGGGCTTGCTGAATGGGGGCGCCTCGGGCCGGGTGACCAGATCGGTCGTAATCCGCGCGACCAGTTGGCCGATGCTCGACATCCCGGCCAGGTCCAGCAGGGCCACATCGTCCGACGGCCGGTGATACTGCCGGTGCTGCCCGGTAAAGAAGAACAGCACCGGCTTGCCGGCCAGGTAGTAGGACTGGTGATCCGACGACCCGAAGCCGGCGTCATCGTAGGTGATGGAAAGGCCCTCGCTGTTGAGGCTGGGCACCAATTCCTTCCATAGCGGCGAAGTGCCGGCGCCCCCCAGCACCAGTTTACCGGTTGAGAGGCGGCCGATCATGTCCATGTTCAGCATGGCCGTCACCCTCTCCATCGGCACGGGAGAATGCTTCGTCAGGTAGGCCGAACCGAGCAGTCCCCGCTCCTCCGCGCCGAAAGCCTGGAACATCACCGACCGGCGATTCGCCTCCCTGACCAGGCTGCCGCTGAGCTGCCGGGCCAGTTCGATCAGGGTGGAGCTGCCCGAGGCATTGTCGTCTGCGCCGTTGTGGATGGCGTTGGTATCGGCCTGCATCGAGCCGGAGCCCTCGCCGCCCCAGCCCAGATGGTCATAGTGGGCCCCCAGCACGATCCACTCATCCTTGAGCGCGCCACTGCCGGGAAAACCCGCCACCACGTTCTGGCTCTGGCCCTCGACCATCGTCAGGGCGGCGGTCAGCGTTACCTGCAGCCCAGCAGCCGTTGCCGACAGGGGCATCCGGGAGGCGTTTATTTCCTGCTGCAGTTCGGCGACGGTCAGCCCGGCCGTTCCGAGCAGGCGATCCGCAGCCGCCCGGGTCACGTTGATCACCGGCAGACCGGCATCGCCGCCACGATCATAGCGCAGCCGCATCAGGTAGTCCTCCTCATCCTCCTCCGGCCCCGTCACGACCAGCAAGGCCAGGGCTCCTTTCTCCCGGGCCGTAAGGGCCTTTTTACGCAAGGGCGAGTGGGCCCCGAAAGCGCCGTGAGGGTTGGTGCCGTCGGGGCTGAAACGCAGCACCAGGACAACTTTGCCCTGCACATCGAGGCCGGCGTAGTCATCGTAATCAGGATCGCTCGAGCTGATGCCGTAGCCGGCAAAGACCAGTTCCCCTGCCGCCGTACCGCTGGCAGAGAATCCGAGCGGTCGGAAATCTTCATCGACGGCCAGTGCGCCCCGGGCCGGCCCCGACCAGCTCAGGCTGTTGCCAGGGGCCAGGATCACATCGGCAATAAAAGTGAACGGCAGGAGGTAATCGTCACCTACAGGCCCCAAACCGGCGGCGGCAAACTGGTCGCGAATGTACTCTGCGGCCTGTCGTTCGTAGCGGCTCCCGGCGGCCCTGCCGTAGAGCGAATCGCCGGCCAGATAGTTGGCATGGTCCCACAGGGCCTCAGCGGCCAGGGGCGGATCTGGCGCCACAACGCTCACGGATACCAATAGAGGCTCCGCGGCGGGTTTGGGGCCGCAGCCGGCAAGGATCATGATAGCCATAAGCGGATAGTATTTCATGTTGGCTCCTTCGAATTATTTTCACGGTTCGCCAGTTCAGCACCGATCTTCAACACGGCATCCACCAGCAGGTCGAAATCCTCGCGACGGCTGCGGTGATTGGTGTGCGCCACCCGCAAGGCGAATCGGCCCTGCAGCTCGGTGCTGGACGGTACGGCGATGCCCCGCTCCTGCACCTGGACCAGGATATCCCGATTGAGCAGGTTAAGCGCGTCCGCCTCCAGATGACCGGGATTGTACCGGAAGCAGACGATATTCAGGGGCGCCGGCGCCAGCAGTTCCAGCATGGGCGTTGCCTCGATTTTGTCCGCCAGGTACTGGGCCTGGGCCACATTCTGCTCGATGAGCCGAGCGTACTTGTCAACGCCATGCTCTTTCAGCGACATCCACACCTTGAGGGCCCGGAACTGCCGCGAGAGCTGCAAGCCATAATCGGCCAGCCACGGCGCCGCTGCCACACCGCGGGTGAGGGGCGTCAGGTAGGCCGCCGGCACGGTGAAGCTGTCCTGCTGATGCCGCGCATCACGGATCAGGATACAGCCGGCCTCATAGGGCAGGTAAATCCATTTATGCAGATCGAAGGCCAGGGAATCGGCGCGCTCCAGCCCCGCCACCAGCGGCCCCAAATCCGCCGACAAGGTCAACAGCGCCCCGAAGGCCCCGTCGATATGGAACCACAGGTCCTCCGCCTTGCAGAGCTCGGCCAGCGGCTCCAGAGGATCAATAGCGCCGGTGTTCACCGTTCCCGCCGTGCCCACGACCGCTATCGGCCGGCGCCCCTGCTGGCGGTCCGCGGTGATGGTTTCCCTGAGGACGTCCAGGTCGATGCGGTACTGCCCGTCAACGGGGATCTCGCGCAGGGCAGCACGCCCCAACCCCAACAGCTCGACGGCCTTGTGCACCGAAGTATGGGTTTCGGTTGAGCAATAGACCGTCAGCATACCCGGGGCGGCGGCCACACCTTCCTGGCGGACGTCGAACCCGGCCCTGGTGTTCCGCGCCACCGCCAGACCGATGAGGTTCGCCATGGAAGCCCCCGACACCAGCAGGCCGCCGGCCCCTTCCGGGAAGCCCATCAGGCTCCGCATCCAGTCCAGCACCTGTTCCTCAACCAGCCGGGCCGACTGGTCAAAGCCGGCCACGTTGGGATTCATGGTTGCCGCCAGCATCTCCATCAGGGCGCCGGAAGGGCTGCCGGTGCCGTTGACCCAGCCCCAGTGCCGGGGGTGGATATTCCCGAAAGGATAGGGCAGCACGAACTCCTTGAAATCGGCGTAAGCCTGGTCGATGCCTTCGGGATCACGGGGCACAGGGCCGCTCAAGGCCGTCCGTACTTCATCAGGCACCGGCCGCCAGATGGGTCTCTCCCGGACCGTGGCAAGGTAGTCGAGCATGTCATCCAGCATGCGGTGGCCCAGGCTGCGCAGGGCGTCCCAATCCTGGGGATCGAGGGTTTCGTCTTGGGTTTTAGCGGCGTTTTGATACATTGATAAAACTCCCTGGAGCGCTGCGGCCCCGTTGGTTATATTGATAGTCAGGCCCGGTTTGCCGCCTGGACCAGCGCCGGATAGTCGGTGAAGATGCCGTCCACACCGAGGCTCTTGAGCCGGGCCACAAGGGGGCCGTTATTCACTGTCCAGGCGTTCACCTTCACCCCCCGGCGGTGGGCCCGGCGGACCACATCCGCCGTAACCAGGTCCGCGCTGGGATGGAGAAACTCTGGCCGTACGAGGTTGAAAAAGTTCGGCCGGGCCAGAAACCAGGGCACCTCCTGATCCCACCAGAGATATCCCAGGGCCAGCCGTGGCTCCAGCCGCCTTACCTTCAGCAGCCAGTTGGGATTGAAGCTCGAGACGATGGTCCGCTCCAGCAGGCCAAAGCGGCGGACCTGTTCGATGACCTTCTCCTCCAGCCCTACCGAGCGCCAGCGTTGCGCCTTGAGTTCGATGTTAATCAGCAACGAATCGGGCAGCATCTCCAGCGCATCTTCCAGTCGCGGTATGGCCTGTGGCGGCGCGTCAGCGGGCCAGCGGTGGGCGGCATTGAGCCGGGCCAGTTGCGCATAAGTAACATCCTTGACCAGGCCGACGCCATCGCTCACCCGCTCCAGATCGAAGTCATGCCGCACGACCAGCACCCCGTCCGCGGTGGCCATCACGTCGAGCTCTATGCCGTCCACTCCAGCGGCGATGGCGGCTTCAAAGGAGGCCAGGGTGTTCTCCGGGGCCGCCGACGGCATACCCCGGTGTCCCCAGCAGACCAGCCGGTCAACGGGATAGGCCGCCATGGGCTGGACCTGCCAATAGAGCCAGCGGCGCACCGCCCAGCCGCCGAGAAAGAGTCCGCCCAGAAGCCACAGCCAAAGCATCGCGCCGCCTAAGGCCGCAGTATAAGCGTGCTGACGGTCGCCTCATCCACCGCCTCCGGGCTGAATGCCACCGGCCGGTAATCGCCCCGGTTATACAGCGCTGCCTGATCCCGGTAGTGGGGGTCCAGGGGATTGCCGCTCTGGCCCGCCGGCAGGATGATGCGGGAATTATCCCAATCCGCCAGATCATAAATGGCCCTGAAACTCGGTCCGCTTTTGACGGCATACGGCGCCAGCATGTTGTTGGCCAGTGCGTTGATGGTGGTGGCCGCGCCGGCAGCGGGGAACGGACCCACATCCAGGTCGAGCCACCAGTTGAGGAATCCGCCGAACTTTTCATCGCCGCTGAGGTCATGGGGGTGGGTCAAGGTGTGCAGGCGGCCCCACTCCCAGCGGGCCGGATGGCTGCCCAGGTCCTGCTCAAGTGCCGCCACGGCCGGATAGAGGGCCTGCCGGATGATGGCATCCCGGTCCTCCCTGGCCTCGGTCCCCTGGTCATCGAACCAGGGCGAATCGGCCTCATCCATCAGCCGCCGCAGATTCCGCCGCACAATATAGGGCGCATTGAGATAGGCCTCCGGCAGCGCAGGACTGATCGCCGTCAGCTCGTCGCTGAATACCCCCTTGGCCAGGGCAATCACCCAGGCCTGGAAAATGGCCGGCTCGGGAGCGTCCACCCGCATGGTGAAGTCCCAGCGGTCCAACAGATCAATTGCCTCAGCGGCCAGCTTGCCGGCCGGTGACATAGTGCTGAATGCGCCCACCAGGTAGGGAATCATCTGCCGGGCAAAATCTGAAAGAACATCGTTCTGGATTTCGGCCAACGATGCCATCGTATGCTTTTCCCTGGCCCCGAGCAGCTCCCGGATGCGGTTGATGCGCGACGGGTCCGCCCAGTACCGGCTGATGTAATGGGGGAAATCCTCTCCCACTGTCTTGTTGTTGGCGGTGGCGATATAGCCCTCGGGCGGATTGTAGAGATAGGGCATCTCGTCGAACGGCACATAGCCCTGCCAATCCCACTCGCCGCTGGCGCCATCGCGCAGCAGGAGCCGGTCAGCCCCCTTGCGGATGGGCAGATGCACCGCCGGCCGCCAGCCGAAATTGCCTTGACGGTCGGCATAGACGAAGTTTTGTCCCGGCACGCCGTGGGTTCGCAGAGCGTCGCTGAACTGGTCCCAGTTCTCTGCCAGATTAAGCTGTGTAAAGGCGCTGAAAATGTCAGACACGTCCTGCCCTGACCAGCGCATGGCCACCGGCCGGTCACTATCCCTGAGCAGGGGATGGAGGTCGCTGATGATGACGCCGTGGACCGTCTCCCGCACCGTGAAAGCGACCGCATCGCCCCCCTTCGGATGGAGGGTCTCCTGCCGGCTGATGAAATCTCGCCAGACCCCTTTGTGCCGGTACTGCCCCGGATCATCGGGATTGACCTCCTCCACGAAGAAATCGATATCATCGGTCGAGATATTGGTCACCCCCCAGGCAATGTGGGCATTGTGGCCCAGTATGGCCAGCGGTATGCCAGCCAGGAACATGCCCCGGACATTGAAGGGACCGCCCACCAGGTGCATCTCCATCCACTTGCCCGGCTGGGTGAAGCCGAGGTGGGGATCGTTGGCCAGCAGCGGCAGACCCGATTCCGTGCGGCTGCCCGCCACCACCCAGTTGTTGCTGCCCCCCATACCGGAGCTGGTCCCCAGCACCTCCCGGACCTCCCGGCTGACGGCAGAAAAATGTTCCAGGGCTTGCAGGGGATGGTTCCGTTCGCCGGCGGACAGGCCGTTCTCATCCTCAGGTAACAACCCTGCCATGAGGCCACTGCCCAGTTTTCCGGCGGCCAGGCTTTGCACTACCTCCGCCAGGTAGGCCGACTGCAGCTCGTGGGCCAGCAGCCGGGCATAGGCCGCAACTGTTCGGGGGGTCCAAGGGAGGGGCTTGATGCCGGCCAACTTGAACTCGATGGGCAGCCTGCCGCTGTGCGCCTCGATCCAGGCGTTGATGCCGTCGCAGGACCACTGCAAGTACTGCAAACTTGCCGGATCCATGGCCGCCAGCATGCGTTCGGCGATGCGATAGAAGCCCCAGGTCAGCAGGTAGCGGTCGCTGGCCATCAGCCGGGCATTGAGCTCCGACAGCCGGCCCTGGGTCGCCCGGTTGACCATATCCATCTGGAACATCCGCTCGGAGGCCATCAGGTAGCCGGTGGCGTAGAACAGGTCCTGCACATTCTGCGCATAGATATGGGGTACGGCGAAGGCGTCATACTTGACGGTTACCGGCGAACTTAAGCCGGGCAGTGCGATGCTGCCTGCGCGGACGGTGCGGTATGGATTGAGCAGTGTTCCGGGAAAGAGCAGCAAGGCCAGGGCCAGGGCGAGCACGAGTCCGCCAGCCCACAGAAGCCATTTTTTCATCACGTCTCCTTCAAGGATTTGGGTCGGCCCCGGGCGCCGGAAAAACCGCACCGGTATCCTCGAAAGTTACCTGCCCCCTGCCGATGGCACAAGATGTCGCCCGGTCGCATGTAACCGATGGTGGCCTGCCGCATCTAAGATGTGCAGGCCCGGCGGGGCCATTCAGAAACGGTTAAACTGTGCGGAAAAGGAGTTGCTATGCCTTTGGAACTGACTGACCAAACATGGGATGAGGAAATTACCCAATCAAAGGGCATCAGCCTGGTGGATGTCTGGGCCCCCTGGTGTGGCCCTTGCCTGATTGTGGGACCGGTGGTGGAAGAGATCGCCGGGGAGTATGCCGGCCGGGCCAAGGTGGGCAAACTGAACGCCGACGAGAACCGCAAGCCGGCCGAGTTCGGCATCACCGGTATCCCCACACTGCTGTTTTTCAAGGACGGCAAACTGGTCGACCAGATCGTCGGGGCGGTGCCCAAAGAGACGATTACCGCCAAGCTCGACTACTACCTTTCCGGTGATACTGCCCAGTCGTAGATTCGGCCCTGACCGGCGGTCACCAAGCGGCCGGCACGGTCCGTATCTGACAGCAGGGGAGGCCGCAGGCGAAACCGGACATCACCGAACTGGTGGAGAAATACTCGGGCCGGATTTACGGTCTGGCCCTCAGCCTCACCCGCAATGAGGACGACGCCGAGGATGTGCTTCAGGAGACCTTTCTGACCGTGCTGCGCAAACTCGATACATTCGAGGGGCGCAGCAGCATCTACACCTGGATGCACCGTATCGCCGCCAACATTGCCCTGGGCAAGCTCCGCCGGCAGGCTGCCGCTCCCGACGTCGATATCTCGACGGAAGATTTTCAGAATCTCGCTGCCCCATTGCCCGGCTCCTGGCGGACAGGCGACCCTTTTACCGGCGAATCGCCTGAATACCTCCGGGAAGCCATCGACAAGGCCGCCGGCTCCCTTCCGGAGAACCTGCGGCTGGTGTTCCTGCTCCGCGATGTGGAAGGCCTCAGCACCCGGGAGACAGCCGCAGCCCTGGGTATCACCCCCTCCAACGTAAAAGTCCGCCTGATGCGGGCCCGGATTCAACTGCGCAACAGCCTGGCCCATATCTACCGGCCAATAGAAGGGCAATCATGAGCCGCCACAGCGACAAATATAAGCGCACTGTCTGCGAGCAACTGGGGGAGGACCTGGATGAGGAGCTGTGCGCGGAGGTGGCCCAGCATCTGGAAGATTGCCCCGATTGCCGGGCCCAGATCGACACCATCACCCGGACCGTGAAGATTTACCGGCGGACCCATCCCGCCCCGGACCAGCCGCCCAGCGCCGTGCAGGAGCGGCTCTACAAGGTCCTGAATATCCCACCGCGCTCAGCCTGAACGGGCGCCGGCGCAGCATCACAAGGGGCAAGCCATGACCGAAGTCGAAGTCCGGCAGGTGGCCGGGAGCAGCTTTCTGGCCCGGGGGCCGTCCAACCACTGGGTGCCCATCGACGCGCCCATTGACGAACAGGGGCAGGACGCCGGGGCGCGGCCAATGGAGCTGCTGCTCATGGCCCTGGGAGGCTGCACCGGCATCGATGTGGTCCTGATGCTCAAGAAAATGCGCGTCCCCATAGACGACCTGCAGATCAAACTGTCCGGCGAAAGGGCCGAGGAGCCGCCACGCAGCTTCACCGCCATCAAGATCAGCTATCATTTCTGGGGTAACGACCTGCCCCTGGCCAAGCTGCAGCGGGCCGTGGAACTGTCCCAGGAGAACTACTGCTCTGTCGCCCATACGATCAACCAGGCGGCGAATATCAGCAGCGAGATCATCACCCACCCGCCGGAGGAGACGCTCTGACCGGAAAGGCGGCTTTATTCTGAGCCGGGACTCTTTGCGCCGGTGCGGTCGGCGGCCTGCCCCAGCCGCCGCAGAATCAGCAGGACCGGCAGGGCCAGCAGGCTGACGATTCCGCCAACAATATAACCCACCGAAAGAGATTGCTGCCGGGCCAAAAAACCGAGGCCCAGCCGGCCACCCACCGCCCCGCCGCTGCGCATCAGTGAATCAAAGGATACGACCGTGGCGCGGTGCTCCGAGGGAATCAGCTGGTGCAGATAGGCCTGTTTCACCGGGCCCAGCAGCCCAAATACTATGCCCACCATCAGGTAGATGGGCACCGCTGTCCAGAAGCTATCGGCCAGACCGGTGGCCATGCCGCCCATGCCCAGGATTATGGCCCCCACCAGCATCAGCGTCGTTCGACGACGGTTTTTGTTGCTGAACCGGACCACCAAAGCGCTGCCCAACATGGAGGAGAGGGCAATGAGGGCGGCAATTATACCGGCGACCCAGACGGCGTCCTCACGGCCGAGCATCCCCAGAAAATAGGGCTGCCAGCTGTGGTAGCTCCAGTCCATGAACAGCGCCTGGATCAGGCCGACGATCATAAGCAGCCGGACGCCCAATGATTTCCAGCCGTGGGCCAGACTGGCACTGGCGATTTTGCCCATCTCCTCAGGCAACTTTCGCCAACCCCCTTTGCGGGGGGTGTAACCGATATCGTGCATGGTGAACCAGGCCACGACGAATACGCCTGCCAGCATGGCCGAGCGTACCAGATACGGAAGGGACAGGTCCAGGGTGCCCAGCAAGCCCCCGGCCAGAGTGCCCAGCAGCATGGAGCCGGCGAAAACGATACCGCCCCGGGCAAAGACCTGATCCAGTTCGCCCTCGTAGCCGGTGGCGTTCAGAGCATCCACCAGCCAGGCGTCCACGGCGCCGGTGTAGAAGGTATAGCCCAGCCCCAGGACCACCGACATGACGACAAAGCCGGTAAGGCTGCCGGTGGTCTCCGCAATCCAGACATAGCCCAGGGTCCCGATCAGGATCACGATGACGCTCAGCAGAAATGACGCCCGGCGGCCCCGTGTGTCGGCCAGGACGCCGGTGGGGATCTCGAATACCATCATGCTGGCGGTAAAAACGCCGTTGGCGATGAAAACCTGGAAGATGTCGAGGCCGGCATTGAGCAGGAACAGGGTGTTGACTCCCCAGATCAGCGAGGCCGACAGATTATACAACCCGCTGATGAGGAGGTAGCTGCGCTCGACTTGCCGGGGCGTCACGTCAGGTTGCGATCACTTGACCAGAATGACCGGGGCGTTGGCTTTCAGCACTGTTTTGGCAGGTTTTGAGCTGGTCAGGAATTTCGCCAGGGGGCTTTTCCGGCTCTTGCCCATGATAATGATATGGTCCTCTCCGGCCAGATCGGTGAATATGGAAACAGGGTCGCCGGTGGCATACTCGTGCGCATAGTCGGCGCCGGCCTTGTCGAGGTAGCGTTGGGCCCACTTGGCCGCACTCTGGTAGCCGGGACCAAACCGTTTGGTTTTGCTGACGGTCACCACCCTGATGTGCACTTTGAGGTAGCGGGCCACCCGGGCGGCAAAACTGACGGCCCGGCGGGTGGCGCCAGAGTCATCCACGCAGAGGAGCAGCTTGTAATCGCGGTCGGGATCGTAATTTTTCACAAACAGCAGGCTGGTATCCACGAACTGCACCAGTTGGCGGGTCAGGCGCTTCCGGCTCCCGCCGCCGACGACGGTGAGGATATAGTCCCGGAATTCGGTCTCCTGCTTAAGCTGGTCAACCGGATCGCCCTCCCTGAGGATGAGACGAATCTTTTCTCCGTGCAACTGGGGCACCAGCACCCGGATCCGGCCGGCGTCCTCCACCAGGTTGGTAGGATCGAACTCGCCAGCATCCGGATCGACCATCCCGAATTCCTGCATTTTCTCGTAGGCCCAACGCAGCACCTCGACCCCGGGATGATGGATTTCCCAATTGAGCATGGTGTCCCGGGACAGGTTTACCCCTTCGGACAGCAACTCCTTGGGCCGGTCGCCGACGTAAACGATGGACAGGTCGGCGGAGAAGCCGGCGGCCAGTGAACTGCCGATTTGCAGGGTCCGCGCGGAGTAGGTCGTGCTGCGGACAGCGACCAGGAACTGCATCCTAACCCCCTCCCAGGTTGCGCGTTGTCATATTACGGGCTCCCCAGCAGGAGGGGCCAGTAAAACAACAGCGCCAGCAATAGGGTTCCGTTGGCCAGCAGCGTGAGACGCCAGCCAACGCGCAGGAAATCCTTGGCGCCGACAAGCCCGGTGGAAGCGATGATCATCCCCGCCGCGGACCCGATCACGGTCATGAAACCGAATGCCGAAGCCACTGCTGTCTCCATGCCCAGCAGCACCTGGTTGCCGCCGAAATTCATAAACACCGGTCCCAGCACGGCCACACTGGCGCTCGGGCTCATCACGTTTACGACCAGGGTGGTCATGACCGCCACCAGCAGATAGCGCAGCACCTCGAACTGATCGAGGAAGACGCCTATGAGTCCCAGGATATGGTCAGTGATCCAAACGGCCGCGCCGGTATTCTTCAGCTGCAGGCCGAGAGAGATGACCCCGGCATACAGCAGCACGACGCCCCAGTTGGTGCGGCTGTTGATCTCCTGCCACTGCACCAGTCCCGCCGCCAGGTAGAGGAACACCCCCCCCAAGGCGACGATGCCGATGCCGATGCGGTCGCTGAGGAACACCCAGGCGAGAAAGATGAGCACGAAAAAGGCAATGGACAACATCTGCTGGGGATTCAGCTGGCCCGTTTCGCTGACTTGCTCACGCAGCTTGCGCACCGAATCATCCAGCCGGGTCTGATGCGGCCTGATGGACCGGGAGAGGAGCCAGCCGGCAAAGGGCAGCTGCACCAGCATCACCGGGTAGGCGAAGACCATCCAGCGGGAATAGGTCATCTTGGCCAGGCCAAAATCGGAAAGGTACTCGATCATGATGGCGTTCCGGGCGCCGCCCGAAGGTGTTCCGAACGAGCCCAGGATGGAACCGTAGGCAATGGCAAACAGGAACAGTTTGGCCAGGTCCTTCACCTCGGCGGGATCGTCCGAAGTATTGCGCACCAGGGTCAGGGCCATGGGCAGCAGCATGGCCACGATGGTGTGTTCACCCATGAAGGAGGTAAGCAGCATGGAGATGATGAAAAAGCCCCACATGATCCTGGTGACGCTGTTGCCGGTAAGGTTCAGGATCAGCAAGGTCAGGCGGGCATCCAGCCCCTGCCGGACGATGGCCACGGCCAGCATGAGGGAGCCCATGATGAAAAAGACCGAGTCGCTCATGTAGGATGACGCCACATCGCCGGGTTTGCCGATGGCGAACACCACCTGCAGCACCGCAATCAACAGCGCGATCGCGGGGAGCGGCACGGCCTCGCTGATGAGCAGGATGATGACGATGATGGTCAGGATCAGGGTACGGTAGCCAGCGGGGGAAAGCGTGCCCGGGTAGGGCAAGTGATACATGGCCGTCCCCAGAGCGATGGCAAACAGAAGCCAGCGCTTCTGCGATACCCAGTATAGGAATGCGCGTAACATATAGAGATTGCCGGCAGAGGCCCGCTGGCAGCGTCAATATTACATGCCCTCTCCCCCATTTGCCAGACCCGCCAGGGGAGGAGCCGGCAGGCCGGGCTAGTTGAAGATACTGTCAGGGGCCGGCGTCAGGAATATATCGTCCGCGGGATTGTAGGTCTCGGTAGCGACGCCGGTATGGAGCTGGCACTCATCGGGAGGCTGGGTGCCTTCGGCAAACAGCTCCCGCTCGGTGGGGCAGTATTTGGTGGGCCGGTCTTTGGTGACGCGGCAAATCTCCATAGTCACGATACCATCCGGCATTTTCCAGTTGGTTGGCGCCAGGTCAAAGGTCAGGTGAACCTCGCGCATGATCCGGGCCCAGAACGGCAGCGCCACCACATTGCCGTAGCGTTTTTCGCCCAGGCTGACCCGGGGATCGTCCACGCCGATCCAGACGCCGCCGGAAAGGTGGGGCGTAAAGCCGATAAACCAGGCGTCGGTCCAGTTGTCGGTCGTGCCGGTCTTGCCTGCAGCCGGTGGATTAAACTGGTATTTCCAGCGGGCAGAGGCCCCGGTGCCCTTATTCATCACGCCCTGCATCAAGTCGAGCAGCAGGTAGGCCTTGTCCGCAGACACCACCTCCACCCGTTCGGGGATGAACTCCCGCAGGGTCTTGCCCCGGCGGTCCACGACACGGGTGACGCCGATCGGCTGCACCCAGACTCCCCGGTTGGCCACGACCGCATAGGCGGCGGTGATTTCCAGGGGAATGACCTCGCTGGTGCCCAATGATATGGCCCTTACCGCCCGCAGGGGGGTCGTAATGCGGAACCGCTTGGCCATCTCCACCACCTGCCGCGGGGTTACCAGCTCCTGGATGATGCGGGCCGAAACGATGTTCAGGGAGCGCTGCAGCCCCAGACGCATGGTCACCAGGCCGCTGGAGGAACCATCGTCATTCTGGGGATTCCAGTCGCTCGTGTCGATAAAGGCCTGTCCGGGCACGCGGGGGACCAGCGCATCGCCGGTACTGGCCAGGGACTGGTTAAGCAGTTGGGTCGAGACGGGATAACCTTTCTCGATAGCGGTGATGTAAAGCATCGGCTTGAAAGTTGAGCCGGGCTGGCGCCGGGCCTGGGTGGCCCGGTTGAAATAGTCGGGATAGTCGCCCCGGCCACCGACCATCGCCAGGATGTTGCCGGTGTCATTCTCCAGCAAAATGAAGGCCCCCTGCACCAGCAGCCGGTCGCGGAGCTTTTTGTGGACGGGAATTTCGCCCCGGATCATCATTTTTACCGAGTCGAAGGGAAAAGTCAGTGTGTCGATTACGCTGTAGATCAGGGAGTCGTTGGCGAGGAAGTTCTTGTTCAGCACGGCCTGGTTTATATCGATCTCCTCCTGGAAAATGCGCTCGGCGATGTCCTGCATCCGGGTGTCCAGGGTGGTGTGGATGGTCAGGCCGTCACGGTAGAGGTTGATGCCCAGCTGCTCGTCTTCCAGCTCCATCTGCCGCCGGATGTACTCACTGAAGTAAGGGGCATAACCCGGCGTCGCCTCACGCCGCTCCACGCCGATGGGCCGGTAACGAATGCGCTCATACTCGTCCGCATCGATGAAGCCCTGCTCCGCCATGGCCCGCAGCACCAGGTTGCGGCGTCCGAAGGCCCGGTCGGGGTGGGTCTTGGGACTGTAGGTGGCCGGTGATGGCAGCAGCCCCACCAGCGTCGAGGCCTCCTCCAGGGTCAGGTCCCGGGCATCCTTCTCGTAGTACTCCTTGGCGGCAGCCTGAATGCCGTAGGTGCCGTGGCCAAAGTGGACCGCATTGAGATACATCTCGATGATCTCGGACTTGGTATATGTCCGCTCGATCTGAATGGCGGTGAGGACTTCCTTGATTTTCCGCGAGATGGTTTTACTGAAACCGATCTGCTCATAGAGCGTGCGGGCCAGCTGCTGGGTCAGGGAGCTGAAGCCCTGGCTGAAGCTGAGACTGGCCAGGTTCACCACCATGGCCCGGGCCACCGAGCGCAGACTGACGCCCCAGTGGTCGTAGAAGCGCCGATCTTCAACGGCGATGGTCGCATGGCGCACATCCACCGGCATCTTGTCCAGGGGAATCAGCACCCGTTGCTGGGTGAACAGCTCGGAGATCACCTTGCCGTCCCGGGAGAGAATGCGGGTGGCGGTGGCGGGGCTGAAGTCCTGCAGCTGGCGCAGCGACGGCAGGTCCCGGGCCTGGTAGGCCAGATAGCCGAGGATGCCGGCACCGGAGATGGCCAGCAGAATAAAGGCGTTACGGAAGGCGGTAATCCACACTGCCAGGCGGCCGGGAGGGGCCGGCTCCTCGGGGGCCGGGGGTTCCACAACCCGCCGGGGGCTTATACGGCCCATTTCCTCGGCCCAGGCCTCCCTGTAATCTGGCGCTTTGCGTTTCATCGATCTTCAGTAAAGCCTACCCCCCAACTTGCCCTCTGTTCCCCCGGCCCAGGCGGGCCAAATGGCAGCAGCGGGAAGTTTACGCAGCAGTGGGACGAGGCGTAACGATTATTCGCCTGAGAGCGGCTGCCGCCGACGGTTCCGGCAGGCCATTCAGGCGCCGGTTCCGTTCAATCTGGTAATGGGGACCCGCCGGCATTAAACTTGCTGGCCAGCGGGCCCTCGTATATACGACGCCGGAAGCGCCCGCAGCAGCACCTGCAGATATGATCCAAGTTACCGAGCTGACCAAGGAATTCAAGTTATCGCGCCGGGCACGCCGCGAGATGGGTCCCCGGTTTAAAGGGGCCAAGACCATCAAAGCGGTGGATAATGTCAGCTTCACCTGCGTACCGGGGCGCATATTCGGCCTGATTGGCCCCAACGGCGCCGGCAAGACCACCATTCTGCGGATGATCGCCACCATGCTGAAGCCCAGCTCCGGCAGCATTACCGTCGCCGGCCATGATACCCGGACGGAGCCCCAGAAGGTGCGCGAAAATATCGGCTTCATGACAGGGCAGACGGCCCTGTACGATCGCTTGACCCCCACGGAAATGGTGCGCTACATGGGCCAGCTGCACGGCATGGATGAGGCCCGCATCAGGCAGCGCCGCGAGGAGATCTTCGAACTGCTGGGGATGAACGATTTTGCCGACCGCCGTATCGGACGGTTGAGCAGCGGCATGAAGCAGAAAACTTCCATCGCCCGGACCATCATCCACGATTCGGACGTGATGGTCTTCGACGAGCCCACCGAAGGGCTGGACGTGATGACCTCCCGGGCCATTGTGGACCTGATCCGCTCCTGCCGCAATGATGGCAAGACGGTCATTTTCTCCACCCACCGCATGGGGGAGGTAAAACTGCTCTGCGATGACATTGCCATCATCCATGACGGCAGGCTCTTTTACTGCGGCAGCCGCACGGAATTCGAGGCCCGGATGACCCACGAAACCTACGAGGACGAATTTATCCACCTGGTCGGGGCCGCCTGATGCGCAGGGTGGTCGTCATCATCCGCAAGGAGGTGCTCGACAGTATGCGCGACAGGCGCACCCTGTTGATGATGGTCGCCATGCCGTTGCTTCTGGTGCCGGGAATTATCATACTGATGGTCAAGCTGCAGACCGCCCAGATGGAGCAGGCCGAGAGCCGTCAACAGCGCATCGTTTTCGTTGGAGCAGAGGTCGCGCCGGCGCTGTATGCCCTGTTCCAGGAGGATGACCGTGTCACCCTGGTGCCGGGGATTCACCGGGACAGCCTGGCCGCCCTGATTGCCGCCGAGCGCCTGGACGGGGCGGTCATTGTGCCGCCGGACTTCGCCCGCCTGATTGCCGGGGATAGACAGGGCCGTGTGGAGATCATCTTCAAGGGAGTCGGCTCCTTTGGCTCTGTCGAAGACCGCATGCAGGGGTTGATTACCGGCTATGCCGCCGGGCTCGTTGCAGAGCGCATCGCCCGCTTGCAGCTCGACCCGGACCTGTTCGACCCCATCGCCGTGGACGGCACCGATCTGGCCTCGATGCAGGAGAAACTGGCCAGTGCGGTCGGTGGTTTCCTGCCCTATATGTTCATCATTTTCGGCTTCATGGGCGCCATGTATCCCGGTATCGATCTGGGCGCCGGGGAAAAGGAGCGCGGCACTCTGGAAACCCTCCTTTCGACGCCGGCCGGCAGGTTCGAGATTGTGCTCGGCAAATTTATCGTGGTCATGGCGGCCGGTGTGGCCACCGCCCTGATCGCCATGTTCGGGCTTTACCTGGGCGTGCGGAGTTTTCCGGAAATCCCCACCGAAATATTCGACGTCATCATGGAGATGCTGGGCCCGAAGATGATTCTGCTGATCCTGACCCTGATCCTGCCCATCTCCGCCTTCTTTGCGGCCGTCATTCTCGGCTTATCCTTTTATGCCCGGTCATTCAAGGAAGCCCAGAGCATCATTGCGCCGCTGAATATCGCCATTATAGTTCCCGCCGTCATCGGCACAATACCGGGTATCGAGCTCAACGCCACCCTGGCCCTGGTACCGATCCTCAACGTTGCTCTGGCCACCAAGGACCTGCTGGCGGGCAGCATCAATCCGTTCTACCTGGCGGAGGTCTATGTGTCGCTGTTTCTGCTGGCCGGGCTGAGTCTGTGGGGCTGTGCGCAATGGTTCAACCGGGAAGCGACCCTCTTCCGCAGCTAGGGCAGCGGCGGCCGGCGGAGTGCTGGCGAAAAATCAGCCCTTGGGCTGGGTCATGCTGCGGGGATCAAGCAGCCGGTCCAGTTCATCATCCGGCAGCACCTGTTTTTCCCGGGCCACCTCACGGACCGTCCGGCCGCTGGCAAAGGCCTCCTTGGAGATGCCCGCCGCAGCATCATAGCCGATGACCGGCGCCAGCGAAGTGCTCATGGCCAGGCTCCCTTCGATGTAGTCGGCGCACACTTGTTCGTCCGCTTCCAGACCGGCGATAAGCTTGTGCTCGAACATGTCCGCCGCTCCGGCCAGGATGCCGATGCTCTCCAACAGGTTCCGGGCGATCAGGGGCAGCATCAGGTTCAGTTCGAAGACCCCGCCCAGACCCCCTTGCGTCACCGCCGCATCGTTGCCGATGACCTGGGCGCAAGCCTGGATCAGCGCTTCGCAGATGACCGGGTTCACTTTCCCCGGCATGATGCTTGAACCGGGTTGTACCGCCGGCAGCTTGAGTTCCCGCAGGCCCGCCCGGGGGCCGGAACCGAGCCAGCGGATGTCGTTGGCGATCTTGCTCAGACTCACGGCCACAGACTTCAGGGCGCCGGAGACCTCCACCGCCGCATCGGCCGATCCCTGGGCCTCGAAATGGTTTTCGGCCTCCCGGAAAGCCAGTCCGGTCTCCTTGGCCAGGGCCGCTGCCATCCGGGCGCCGAATTCGGCGTGGGTATTGATACCGGTGCCGACCGCCGTCCCGCCCTGGGCCAGCTGCAGCAGCGCCTGGGCAGCCTGCTCCAAACGCCTGACACCGTTGGCGGACATGGCCGCATAGCCGGAAAATTCCTGCCCCAGACGGATGGGCGTGGCATCCTGCAGATGGGTGCGGCCGATCTTCATGATGTCGTCGAAATCGGCAGCCTTTTTCTGCAGCGCCCCGGTGAGTGATTTCAGGGCGGGGAGCAGCTGTTGATTGAGGGCCAGCGCCGCCGCCACGTGGATGGCTGTGGGGATAACGTCATTGCTGGACTGGCCCATGTTCACGTGATCGTTGGGATGCACCGGCTCCCGGGCGCCGATCTTTCCCCCCATGATCTCGCTGGCCCGGTTGGCCACCACTTCGTTGGCATTCATGTTGCTGGAGGTGCCGGAGCCGGTCTGGAAAATGTCGATGGGAAACTGGCCGTCGAGTTGGCCTTCGATGACCTCCTGGGCCGCCGCAACGATGGCGGCCGAGCGCTCCTTGTCCAGCAGGCCCAACGCCAGGTTAACCTGCGCGGCGGCCTTCTTGATCAACCCCAAGGCCCGGATCATGCCGCTGGGTATGGTCAGTCCGCTGACGGTAAAATTTTCGACGGCCCGTTGGGTCTGGGCGCCGTAGTAGGCGGTGTCGGGGACGCTCATCTCCCCCATCGAATCGCGCTCGCGGCGGGTCCCCATGGCGCTGCCTCCTTATCCTCGCTGGAAATTCATCGCTGTCCCCCGCTGCGGGGACGGAGTACTAGCCCCCTTCGCGGTCTGACATGGAACGCACCGGCTTGGGGGGTACGTTCAGGATTTCCTTTCTGAAGAAAACTGCCAGGTGATTCACGATATCGCGAATGGAGACAAAACCAACCGGTTTCCTGCTTGAATCGACGATAGGCACATGGCGGTAGCCCCGGTCGTACATATGATTCAGGGCATGGGCGATTTGATCATCCATGCGCAATGTATCGGGATTGGGCGTCATAAACTCGCCCACGCTGGCCTTGGTGTAGTCCAGGCCCCGGTTCACCACCCGCCGGATTACGTCACGTTCGGTGAAAATGCCCACCAGCTTGCCCCCCTCTTCAACCAGGAGACAGCCGACATTCCGCTGGTTAAGCACATCCAGGGCATCCGTCATCGGCGTATCGGGATGGACCAGCGCCAGCGACTGTATTTTCAACGAACTGATGGGATCATCCAGATTGACCGCTTCGGCCAATTCGGGGGAATCCTGTTCGCGTTCTTCCATCTGTTGCAATTCGTCATCCAGACCTTCGTACATCCTGTCCTCCTTTCACGCCATCAATCGACGGTCCAGGTATGGCCCGACCGCAGCATTTTCTCCAGGTCCCCTTTACCCATTTTGGAGATGGCGTCATCTATCTGCTGATATACCTGTTTTTCATAGCATGGTTTTTCGATCTGGTACAGCACACCGAAAGGCGTGGGAAACTCCGACTGATAGGTCAAGTCGCTGAGCATGAGGGCCAGCAATTTGTCCGACTTGTCGTGGACCGCCAGATCGTCAACGGACCATTTGCCGTTTTCCAGATCGACGACCTGTGGCCGGTGGCCATCGAAGCGTATCCCTTTGTTGCCACCTTTACCGAAGATCATCGGCTGGCCGTCTTCCAGCAGCAGCTGCCGGTCCTCCTTGGTCTCCTTGTCCGAGTAATCCGTAAAGGCGTTGTCGTTGAAAATCAGGCAGTTCTGGTAAATCTCCAGGAAGGATGTGCCCTGGTGCCGGTACGCTTCGGCAATCATCTTCTGCATATGCTTGGCGTCCACATCGAGGGTCCGGGCGATAAAGGTTCCGGCCGCGCCGAGGGCCAGCGCCGGCGGGTTGAAGGGGTGGTCCAGGCTGCCGAAGGGTGTGCTTTTGGTCACCATGCCCTTCTCCGAGGTGGGCGAATATTGCCCTTTCGTGAGCCCGTAAATCCGGTTGTTGAACAACAGGATGTTAATATCCAGGTTCCGGCGGAGCAGGTGGATCAGGTGATTGCCGCCGATGCTCATGCCGTCGCCGTCGCCGGTTACCAGCCAGACACTCAGGCCTGGATTGGCCAGCTTGACCCCGGTAGCCACCGACATACCCCGGCCGTGAATCGTGTGGAAGCCATAGGTATCCATATAGTAGGGGAACCGGCTCGAGCAGCCGATACCGGAGATGAACACGAACTCCTCCTTGGGCCGGTTCATGTCGGGAAAGATTTTCTGGACCTGGGCCAGGATGGAATAGTCGCCGCAGCCCGGACACCAGCGGACCATCTGGTCAGAGGTGAAATCCTTCCGGGTCAGGGCCGGTGTCGCAACATCAGTTGGCATCGCTGCTCTCCTTCAATATCGTCATGATACGTTCTTCAATCTCACTGGGTACAAACGGTTTGCCCAGCACCTTGTTCACGGGAATGGCATCGATGAGGAATTCGGCCCTGATGATGCGCACCAACTGGCCCATGTTGAGCTCCGGTACCATCACCTTGCGGAATTTCAGCAACTGCTCGCCCAGGTCATTGGGCAGCGGGTTCAGATACCGCAGATGGAGGTGCGACACTTTCTGCCCATTCTCCCGTAGCCGCTGCACCGCCGCCCGGATGGCGCCGTAGGTGGAGCCCCAGCCCAGCACCACCAGGTCACCGGTATCATCGCCGTACAGCTCCGTCGGTGGCATATTATCGGCCACCCGCTCCACCTTTTGCTGCCGGCGGATGGTCATGGCCTGGTGATTGTCCGGGTCGTAGTTAACGTTCCCTGTGATGGCATCCTTCTCCAGCCCGCCGATACGGTGCTCCAGGCCCGGCGTACCCGGAACTGCCCAGGGCCGGGCCAGCCGCTTCTCGTCCTTGATCTCAAAGGCGTGATAATCACCGTTGGACTCGGTCACCTTATGGTTAAGGATAGGGGGCAGGGAGGCAAGATCGGGCAGTTTCCACGGCTCCGAGCCGTTACCCAGGTAGCCATCCGAAAGGAGAATAACCGGCAGCATGTGCTCCAGGGCGATGCGGCAGGCCTCGAAGGCCATGTAAAAGCAGTCCGACGGAGTGGCTGGTGCGAGCACCACCACCGGCGCTTCCCCATTGCGGCCGTAGAGGGCCTGATTCAGGTCGGCCTGCTCGGTCTTGGTAGGCAGACCGGTACTGGGGCCCGCCCGCTGCACATTGATAATCACCAGAGGCAGTTCCGTGGATACGGCCAGCCCGATGGCCTCGCCCTTCAGGGCAAGGCCGGGACCGCTGGTGCCGGTTACCGCCAGGGCGCCGGTGAACGAAGCGCCGATGGCCGCGGTGATGGCGGAGATTTCATCCTCGGCCTGGAAGGTCACCACGCCGTAATTCTTGTACGTAGCCAGCATGTGCAGAATATCGCTGGCCGGTGTGATGGGGTAACCGGAATAGACCATCCGCAGACCAGCCTTTTCTGCTGCCGTCAACAGACCCATGGCCAGGGCCTGATTGCCCATAATGTTGCGATACATGCCTGAGGCCATTTTGGCCTTGGCCACCACATAACTGATAGGAATGGCTTCCAATGTGTCGCCATAGTTGTAGCCCGCCTCCAGGGCCCGGATATTGGCCTCCACAATCTCGGGGCGCTTCTTGAATTTAGTTTCGATGAATTTCCGGGTATCGGCCGTGCCGCGGCCATAAAGCCAGTAGAGCAGGCCCAGGGCAAACATATTGGTCGACCGGGCCACCAACTTGTTGGGCATATTAAGATCTTCCACCGCCGTGGAGACCAGCCGTGTCATATCCACATCCACGAGCTGGTAGTCGGCAAACAGCTTTTCATCTTCCAGGGGGTTCGATTCCCAGCCGGCCAGCTGCAGGTTCCGCTTGGTGAAATTGGCCGAGTTGGCAATCACCATCCCGTTTTTACGCAGGTCGGGTAGATGCACCTTCAGCGCCGCCGGGTTCATGGCCACCAGCACATCCGGCTGGTCGCCGGGGGTCTGGATGTCCTTGCTTGAAAACTGTATCTGAAAGGAGCTCACGCCCGCCAGGGACCCGGCAGGGGCGCGTATTTCCGCCGGATAGTCGGGCTGCGTGGCCAGGTCGTTGCCAAACACGGCCGTGGTCTCGCTAAACTGACTGCCGGTGAGCTGCATGCCGTCTCCGGAATCACCGGCGAAGCGGATCGTGACCCGCTCCACTGTTTCGACTGGTTTTTGGGGACCCTTTTTGGTCTCACTCATGGTCTATTGGCACCTGTCACTAATGGCTATGTTCCAAATGGCTACGTTCAAAGGCCCCAGGGAACCGAATCCCGTGCGGGGCCGTACGCTGCGAAGTTACCTCTCAGCGAAACCGGGACGGTACGAATTTTCGCCCTGCCGCAAGGAGATTCGGAATGCGCTGGCGGTCCCTTGCGCCCTCTCCCAGCCGGCGGCTCCCTAAACCGTGCCCGGCCCTGCGCCGGCACCCTAAATTCGGCCCATGCATAAGCGCCTGACACAGTTCAGCCACGGCTCCGGCTGAGCCTGCAAGCTCGGCCCTGACGAGCTGGCCCAGGTTCTGGGCCGATTACCTCGGCTGGGGGACGACCCCAACATCCTCATCGGTTTCGACACTGCCGATGATGCCGCCGCCGTGCGCCTCGAAGGAGACACTGCGGGCCGGATCCTGTTGCAGAGTGTCGATTTTATCACCCCTGTCGTGGACGATCCCTTCACGTTCGGCCAGATTGCCGCCGCCAACGCCCTCTCCGATATCTACGCCATGGGGGGCCGGCCCCTCTTTGCCCTGAACATCGTCGGCTTCCCCAGGGATGAGCTGCCCCTCGATACCCTTTCCACCATTCTGGCCGGCGGAATCGACAAGGTCCACGAGGCCGGCATCCATGTCATCGGCGGCCACCCGGTTGACGATCCGGAACCGAAGTACGGCCTGGTTGTCACCGGCGAGGTAGAGGAGCGGCAGCTGCTCCGCAACAGCACCGCCCGGGCCGGCGACCGGTTGATACTGACCAAGCCACTGGGCACCGGTATCATTGCCACGGCGATTAAACAGGGCCAGGCGCCCGCTGAGGCGCTGGCCGCGGCCTCCGAAACCATGTGCGTCCTCAACAAGGCAGCCTCGGAGGCGGCGCTGGAGGTCGGCGTGCATGCCATGACGGACGTCACCGGCTACGGCCTGCTCGGCCATCTGCTGGAGATGTGCCGGGCCAGCGACGTTTCGGCGGAGATCGCTTTTGCCGCGCTGCCGTTCCTGCCCGGCGTCGTCGAACTGGTCAAAGCCGGTCTGGCGCCCGGCGGCACGAAGCGTAATCTGAAGCATGTCGAGCCGGTCCTGACGGTCACGGGGGAGCTGGCCGATCACGAGCGCCTGATGGCTGCCGATGCGCAGACTTCCGGCGGTCTGCTGATAGCTGTGCAGCCGGCCAAGGCCGATGCCCTCGTGGCTGCCCTGCAGGCCCGGCAGACCCCGGCCGCAGCCGTCATCGGGCGGCTGAGCGCAGCTACCCCAGCCCAGCTGACCCTCCTCGGTTCCTGACCGCCCTGCCTGGAACATTTCCGGTGAGCTGCACGCCGGGCCGAGACCGTCGATCCGGCCATGGCGCGCTATGAGATAAACGTCCCCGGGGCAGCCCCCGCCGGAGCCGTCAGCGCCCGATAAAGACCGCTTTGCGCAAGGAGCGGGAGGGGCCCAGCGCGGCCCAGTGGATGCGGCGCATATATTTGCGGATCGCCGTCTGCACATCCGTTGCATCGACGGCCTCCAGTTCCGGCGGAAACTGTTCCAGCTGTCTCCAATCTTCAGCCACAATCCCCCACCGCGCAAGCTGGGCCAGCTGCTCGACCACACTGCCACCGGACATGCGCTGGGCCGTGAGAACCCTCGCCTTGGCGGCGTCAACTTCCCCGGCCTCAAGAGGACCCGCAATGAGATCGGCGATCGTGCTCCGGACGACCTTGGTCGCATCCGCCGGATCGGTTGTCGCAAAGGCGATGCCGCCATAGTTGGCCAGGTGCCCGCCATCCCAGGTTCGTGGGTCGTCGGCCAGACCGCGGCGCGAGCGGAGTTGCTCGAACAGGCGCATCTCCAGCAGCTCCAGGGCTACCATGAAGGGCGGGTATTCAATGTGGCCCGGCCTGGGTCCGGCGAACATGCCGGCAATAAAATGGGTCGGCGTCGACCGGCGCAGCAGGGTGGCATCGCTTCGGCCGGCATCAAAGCTGCTGGTAGGCAGCAGCATTTCGGGGCCCCGAGGCACCTCCCGGGCCAATTTCCGGGCCATACGGGTCACTTCCTTTACCTCCAGATCGCCTACGATTACCAGCAAGGCCCGGTTCTTGGTCATGTCCTCGCGATAATACTGGATCAGATCGTTGCGGGTCAGCCGGCCCAAGGTTTCAACGGTGCCCAGGGGATTCATACTGTAGGCATGCCCTTTGTAATAGGTATCATAGGCCATCTCCAGCACTTCCCGGTGCGGCTCTTCGGCCATGCGGGCGAGGCTGGCCATAATCTGCCGGCGGGCCCATTCAATCGCCTCGCTCTCCAGCCTGGGCCGGACCAGGATGTCGGTAAACAGGATCCAGACGCTGCTGAAATTTTCATTGGGCGCCAGGCCGATGAGGCCGGAGTGGTCCCGGCCGGCGAACGCCTCGAGGTGGCCTCCCAAGGATGCCAGCCGGGCCTGGAGTGCTTGCCGGCTGCGGGTGGCGGTGCCCAGGAGGGCCGCCTGAAAAAGCAACGCTTCAATGCCCCCCTGGTTGTTGCCGATATAGGTACTGCCGCCGCCCAGGTAAAAACCAAAGGCGGTATGCTGGCGGCCCGGCGTATGGCGGAAGATCACCTGCAGCCCCTCAACGACGAAACTCGAGGTCTCCGCTGCCCGCGCGGCCTTGTCGGAGCAAGCGCCGATGCCCCCCAGGCCGAGGGTCAGGCCGGCCGCCAGCCAAACAGCCCGGACGGGACGCCATCTGCTCACGGCAGCCTGGCCGGGTTGGGACCCAGGTTGCGCCGCGTGGCATTGTCGACCACCAGCACGCTCACCGGGATCTGTCCTGTCACGTAGCTCTGCAGAAACTCGAAAACCATCTGCTGGGTGGCCGCATCCGGCGGTTCTCCAGTGGGATTTCCGCGGGTCAGCCCCCGGGCCGCCCAGGCCCGGGCAGCGGCCAGGGCTATTTCCCAGGGCCTGGAGAGGGCCAGGTCCCGGCGCATTCTAAGGCTCGCCTTGGCGTTGCGAATGTCGGCCGGGGTCAGGTAGACCGGTTCGGCCAGACGTTGCAGCTCGGCCTGCACAGCGCCCAGCACGGCGGCGACGCGCTCCAGGGGCATGACCAGCCGCAGCACCAGAGCGCCGCCATCCACCCGTGGCCTGTATTCCGCCTCCAGACTTAAAACGTCCCCCCGGGTCACCAGACTCCGCTGGAACGGTCCCGCCGGATGGGTCAGGATACCAGCCAGCAGCTGTCCTGCGGCGGTTGCCTCGCCGTCCCCGCTGCCGGGACCGGGCCAGGCCAGGCTCCAATGGGCGTTGCGCACCGGCAGCACGAGCACCGAATCACGCTGCCCGGCCTGCGCCGGATTACCCTGGGCATTGGTGGTGGCCTCGCTGGGAAACCCCGGGGACCATGAGCCCATGGTCAGCCGGACCCTGTCCAGCACTTGGTCCGGAGGTAGCGGCCCGGCCACCACCAGCGCCGCATTGTTGGGCAGCAGTTGGCGCAGCTTCAACAGGCGCAATTGCTCCGCAGTGGCATTGAGGATCGCATCGGGATCACCCAGCACGGCGGCAGTGCGGCGGCGGGTGAGGAGGAGCTCCAGGGCATTTTCGAGCTGGAAGGAGGCCGTGGCGGACAGGCGGTCGAGCTCCTGCAGCACCACCTGCTTCTCCCGGTCGACCTCCACCGGGCTGAACAGGGGCATGCGCACGACTTCCAGCAGATATTCCAGCGCCGGCCGCAGGGAATCATCGTCGGCGGTCAGCGTCAGGATGAGCCACTCCGCCTCGGTAAGACTGTGCTGCAGCGCCCCGATACGGTAGCCCCGGGCCATAAACTCAGCCTGCGAGGGGGTCCCTTCGTGGCCCCGCCAGACCATGTGCTCCATCAGGTGGACCCAGCCCTCCTGGCCCGGTCGCTCTATCCGGGCGCCACCGGGGAATACCAGCGCCAGCGAAACCAGTTCGGCATGGGGCAGGTGCAGGGCCAGCACTCGCAGGCCGTTGCCCAGAGTGGCTTGGGCCCGGTCGGCCTGGGCGGACAGCGGCCCGGCCAGGGTCAGCACCAGCAGAAAGCGGGTTGCGGCTGCGGAGGGCGAACTGAAGTGGAAGCTGTGCATGGCTGCGTTTGGGCACCGAATTTAGCACTTGCAGCGGAAGAAATGGGCAATCCCAGGGGCACCGGGGGTCCAGCGGCCTCCCGCCCGAAATCTGACGCGGCTGCGGGGGACGGTAGCCCCGCCGAAATCCAACCCCTAACTTTGACCCGCTAAGCGATGGCATTTGCAACCTGTTCAGCGGAATGATTCGTCAATGAGAATTTGCGTACTGATAAAGCAGCTTCCCGATACCGGTTCGGCCCTCAAAATCAGGGCGGACGAGCTCTGGGTGGATGAGGATAATCTGGTGTTTTCGGCCAATGAGAGCGACAGCTATGCGCTGGAAGAAGCCCTGCTAATGAAAGAGGCCCAAGGGGGCGAGGTCGTGGTTGTATCGCTGGGCCCCGAGCGGGTCGGCCAGGTGCTGAAGGATGCGCTGGCGAAAGGGGCCGACCGGGCCATCCATCTGCACGACCCGGCGTGGGAGGTTCTCGACAGTCTCGGGCTGGCCCGGATCATGGCGGCGGTGCTCAAGGAGGAGCAGTGTGACCTGATTTTCACCGGCCTCCAATCCGACGACACCGGCGATGGACAACTGGGTCCCATGCTGGCCGAGCTGCTCGATATGCCCCATGTTACCCTGGTGGTCGAGACGGAACTCAGCGACGGCCGGATCAAGGTGAAGCAGGAGCTGGAAGGGGGCTGGTTCCAGTATGTGACAGCCCAACTGCCGGTGCTTTTGACCATCCAGTCGGGCATCAACAAGCCCCGCTACGCCTCCCTGAGGGGCATCATGGCCATGAAGCACAAGGAAATCAAAGCCGTCGGCGCAGGCGACCTGGACCTGCCGGCTGACCAATGGGTGGCGGGCCGGACCTTGCAGCGCCTCTACGTCCCCGAAAAGACCAAGGAGACGGTGTTTTTGGAAGGCAGCCCGCAGGAAGTGGGCGCTGCCCTCGTGGACCACCTGGTCAATACGGCGAAGGTATTCTAGCGATGGGCAAAATTATCGTCCTGGGCCAGATGGAAGGCTCGCAGGTCAGCCGGATCAGCCTGGAAGCGCTGAGCGGGGCCAGGCAACTGGCCGCTGCAACCGGCCACACGGTGCTTGCCGCGCTGTTCGGCCCGGGGGACCCGCCGGAGCAGCTCGCCGGCGCCGATATTGCGGAGATTATCCGGCTGCCCAATGCCGAGCTGGCCGATTATTCGCCGGACCATTACGTGGCGGCGGCGGAGGCCCTTATCGCGGCCGAGCAGCCGGAACTGCTGGTAACCGGACATTCCTATCAGATCCGCGACTGGCTGCCCCGGCTGGCCGCCCGCCTCGGCCGTCCCCTGATCAGCGATTGCATTGGTGTCCGGGACGCCGGGGCCGGGCGCTGGGTACGGCCTGTGTTCCAGGGCAAAATCTCCGCCGATGTACAGACCTCCCCCGGACTGGTGCTGGTTTCCTTCCAGTCCGGCACCTACCGGGCCGATGAGCTGGGCAGCGGATCACCAACGGTCCGCACGGTCCCGGTTGATCTGTCCGCCGTCGAGTCCCGGCTCCAGCGGGAGGAAAAATTCCAGGAAGCCAAAGGCGCTGTGGACCTTTCCCGGGCCGAGCGCATCGTGGCGGTGGGACGGGGCATTGGCGAGGAGGAGAATTTGCAACTGGCCCACGATCTGGCGAAGGCCCTGGGAGCCGAGGTCGGCTCGTCCAGGCCCGTGGTCGACTACGGCTGGCTGGACCACGACCGGCAGGTAGGGTCCTCAGGGCAGACGGTGTCGCCCAAGCTCTACCTGGCACTGGGCATCTCGGGCGCCATCCAGCATCAGGTAGGGATGAAAAACGCCGGCTGCATCGTGGCCATCAACAAGGATGCCAACGCGCCCATCTTCGAAATCGCCGATTACGGCATCGTCGGCGACCTGTTCGACTACGTGCCCGCACTTATCAAGGCGCTGCATGCTCGCTGAGCTGGCCACTCCCGACGGAGGGCATACCTTGCCCATTCCCGGTCTCTTCTACGCCTTCGCGTTTCTGGCGATTTTCTATTTCTTCTACAATTTCCGGCGGGCCCTGGCATCCCGCATCGGCCGCCCCGAAAGCCGTCCGTTCCGCTGGCGGAGTCTGCTGCCCAACGCGCTCTATTATGGGGTCGCCCAGCGGAAGGTTACGTCCCGGCGGTTCGGCTACGCTTCGCTGACCCACCTCTTCCTGGCCTGGGGCTTTATGGAGCTTTTCTTTGCCACCTCCGTCGTTTTCCTGGTGGAGCGGGACCTGCTGACCGCCTGGCTGCCGGTGAAAGATACGCCCTGGTTTGCCGCCCTGAACGAGCTGGGCGGGCTGGCCCTGCTGCTGGGGGCGGCGATGGCCCTGGTCCGGCGGCACACTTCCCTGCGTCCGGACGTGCTGCCGCAAAACAGCTTCGGCGGACGGGGCAGCCTGCTGGGAGACTCGGGCATCCTGTGGGTGCTGGTGTTGTTGGCGGTGGGCGGCTTTCTGACCGAGGCGGCGCGGTTGGTCATTGAGGCTCCGGCCAGCGCCTCGGCTTCCTTCGTGGCCTATGCGCTCACAGGCGCTCTCACGGCAGCAGGCTGGTCGGCCGTGCAGCCTTGGCTGTGGTGGTCCCATGCCGCCCTGGCGCTGACCCTCATCGCCCTGCTGCCCCAGACCAAACTTTTCCACAGCCTGCTGGCCATTGCCAATGCGGGGCTGACCGACACCCGGGAGCTCGCCCAGTTGCGGCCGATGCACATTGCCGAGATGCTGGCCGATCCTGACGCCGACCCCGATGCGCTGGTGCTGGGCGCGGGGAAAGTGGACGACTTCACCTGGAAACAACTGCTGGACGCCCAGACCTGCACCGAATGTGGCCGCTGCACAGAGGTCTGTCCCGCCCACGCGGCCGGGCTGCCCCTCTCGCCGATGAAGATTATGCAGGATATGCGCCGCCAGCTCTATGACCAGGTTGACGGAACCGGGGACGGGGCGGCCCTCATCGGCCCCCACGGAATATCCCCGGAGGAGCTTTGGGCCTGCACCACCTGCCGGGCCTGCACCGACGCCTGCCCGGTGCTCATCGACCATATCCCGGCCATTATCGATATGCGCCGGTTCCTGGTGCTCTCCGAAGGGAAACCCCCGGAGGATGCGGCCGGCTCGCTGGAAAAGACTGTCCAGCAGGGCAACCCCTGGGGCTTCCCCAAAGAGGAGCGCACCCAGTGGGCCGCCGATGCCGGTCTGGAGGTGCCGCTGATGAAAGACCGGGAGTCGGTGGAGGTGCTTTACTGGGTCGGCTGCGCCGGGGCTTACGATCCCCGCAACCAATCGGTGACCCGGGCCATGATAGCGATTTTCGAGGCCGCGGGTGTGGATTACGCCATTCTGGGCCGCGAGGAGCGCTGCACGGGGGATGCGGCCCGGCGGATGGGCGAAGAAAACGTTTACGAGACCCTGGCCCATGAAAACATTGCCACCCTGGACAAGTATCGCTTTGAGCGGATCGTCACCGCCTGCCCGCACTGCTTCCAGACCCTGGGCCGGGACTATGCCCAGCTGGGCGGCCGGTACGAGGTGCTGCACCATGCCGAGTTTTTGCAACAGCTGATGGACGCCGGCAGGCTGCCCCAGGGGGCGCTGGAGGCCGGCCAGGTCACCTTCCACGACCCCTGCTACCTGGGCCGGCATAGCGGCCAGTACGACGCGCCCCGGGACGTTATTGCCCGATCAGTGACCAGTGGCACGCCGCTGGAGATGGCGCAAGCGCGGGAGGAGAGTTTTTGCTGCGGCGCCGGGGGCGGCAACATGTGGTATGAGGTCAAGGGGACCGAGCGGATCAACCTGCTGCGGTTTGACCAGGCCCTGGAAACCGGCGCAGATACGGTGGCCACGGCCTGCTCTTTCTGCCTGATTATGATGGACGATGCCCGTAAAGTGCGCGGCATGGAGGAAACGGTGGCGGTGAAGGATATCGCTGAACTGGTGGCCGAAGGGCTGGCCGGCTGATGCGCGAAGCCGTGGCCTTGGTGGCCGATCACCTGCTGGGGACCTCCCTGCCGGTGGCGCTGGGGATCATCATTCTGCTGCTGACGCTGCGCCGGCACCTGACCCGCTCCCGCTGACAGACCGCGCCGTGGAATTTGGGCTTGCGCCCCGACGGCTGCGCCCTTACCTTCAGCCGAAACCGTTATCAGTGCAGGCTTGATCAATCTGAAATGACAGCCATAATCACCTGCTCCCATACCTGTTCCGGCGTGGTCGAAGTACCGTTCTGGCTTCGTGAATGGACTGCATCATCGGCGGGCTGAGCCTGCAAAGACCGGTTTTGTTTGGGTAACGCTGGGCGTCCCGCCAGATAATTATCATAAAGGAAGACACAATGCGCACATCCCGATGGTCTCGATTACTGTTTCTCCCCCTGGTGCTAATGGTCCTGGGCTCCTCGTGCCCAACCGACGATGACGATGACCCGGTGGAAGAGGCCGGCGCTCTGGTCGGCATGTGGGACCTGATCGCCCTCAACGCGGATTACAATCGCGTCGTGGCCCTAACTCCCGCCCATACAGCGGGCGATTCCTTTTCGGTGAGCGTGCGCTGGGACTTGGCGCCGATCATATTGGGGGTCGACTCAGCCCAGGCAGATCTTCATCTGTTCGCCTTTTACGAGGGCGACGTTCTTCTCGACACCCTGGTGGCGCTACCGACACCCGCACACCTGGCAGCCCTGGGTGTTCAGTTGACGGGCAACTTCCTCGAGGGTGACACTGAGGACACCTATACTTTGAGCGGCACCTATCCGACCCTGCGGACCGACATGGAGACGTGCCGCACCGCCCTCGCCGTCCCCTCAATCCAGGATGCCGGCAGCTACGAGATGAACTATATCACCGAATCCAGCGGCTTCCTTACCATCACGCCCAGCGCCGGCGACCAGGTGCTGCCCCCCTTCGATAACGCCCCGGTAACTTTCAGTGGCACGGATGGCAACACTCTGCAGCTTGACTTTACCGACCTGGACGCCCACGATACCCTATTCCCCGCCGCCGGCCATACCTGGGTCGAGGCTGACCTGCGGGGCACCATGGGCGTGGCCGATCTGCCCATAGACGCGACTACCGGCGCCTTCGCCGAAACCGGCGCCACCCTGAATGACACGGCCTACATCATGAGTGCCGAATTGGCGGCCTGGGGCGGCTACATGACCTTCTACGCCCTGACCATCTTCGGCGAGGCCAAGTACTTGGCCCTGGCCGGTCTCATCACCGATGCCGCCGGCGATGGCAGCTTTGTGGATGACGCCATAGGATACATGGTGGCTAACCTCATTGGTGGCATGACCCAGAGCCTGCTGCCCTACAGCGTGCTGGTCAGCTTCGACGGCACCACCGTTACTGTCACAAATGACAGCGGCACAGACGCCACCGTGGCCGGCATCCTGCTGGGTGGCGGCGGCAAGCTGAAGTTCGTCGTTAATGCCGTCTGCGTGCCGATCAACGAAGTGATCGAGTTCGAATCCACCTGGGCCAAGATGGCCATGTAAGCCGCTTGGGCAGGGGATGGTATGCGGACGATCATCCGGTTTGTGCTGACGAAGCTGAATCATTAACCGCTGACAGGAAGGGGATTGCATAGGCGTCCCCTTTTTGTTGGCATAGGGGGGGCGCTTTTTTGGGCAAACGACCCATCCAGTTCGGATTCCTCGCGCTGCTGCTGGCCGGCTCCACGGCCTGGGGCCAGACTGCCCTGACCGGCACCGTGACAGACAAAGCCAGCGGCGATCCTCTGATGGGCGCGAACGTGGTCATCAGCGGCGGCCGGCTTTCCATGGACACCGGGGCGGCGGCCGACGATGCGGGGCGCTACAGGATTCAGGCGTTGCCGGCAGGGCGCTATTCGATCCGGGTCATGTTTATCGGCTACGCCACCTTTGAGCAGGCCCTGCGAATCAGCGCCGATTCGGGACCGGAGATGATCCTGGACATGGAGCTCGACTCCGAAGCAATCCAGCTGCAGGAGTATGTGGTCACCGCCAGCCGGGGCAGGCGGGAAAAGCTCACCGATGCCGTGGCCGCCATCAGCGTCATCACCTCCTCGGAAATCCGGCGCAAGTCCAACCCCAACCTGGGCGACTATTTCAAGAACATCAAGGGCATCGATTTCACCGCCTCGGGCATTGACGGGTTCAACCTGTCGGCCCGGGGATTCAACACCAGCTTCTCCTCGCGCCTGATGACCTTGACCGACGGCCGTAAGGCGAACGTCCCCTCCCTGCGGCTGATTGCCTACAACACCATCCCCACCACCTCTGACGATGTGGACCAGATCGAGGTGGTGCTGGGGCCCTCCTCGGCCCTGTACGGCCCCAACGCCTTTGCCGGCGTGGCCAATATCCTCACCAAAAAGCCGAGCCTCTCCACCGGCACCGTGGCCACCGTGAGCGGGGGCAACCGGGATTATCGCAAGTGGCAGCTGCGGCACGCCGGCCAGCGGGGCCGCCTGGGTTACAAGGTGAGCCTGGCCGACTTCAGCGCCTGGGACTGGGAGTGGGTCGATCCGGAAGAGAAGAAGGCCCACCATGCCTTCTTCATCAATGGGGGCACTGAGGATGACCTGCCCTATCCCTGGATCTGGGACGGCTACGACATGCGCTTCGACCGCAACGGCAACGGCAACTATTACGAGTCGACGGACTCGGTCTCCTACGGCATATGGACTATCGACCCGGATCTGAATGACGACGGCCTGGTCGATCTGCCCGACTTCCGGGTGGAGAACCAGCGGGTCGACATCCGGATCGATTACGACCTGAGCAGTGACCACGGAATGGTCTACGGCTACGGCTGGGCCCGGGCCACCAACATCAACATTACCGGTGTGGCCCGCTTTCTGGCCGACCGCTGGATTTACCAGTACCACCAGCTGCGCTATTTCAAGGGCAACTTTTTCGCCCAGACCTACATCAATACATCCGATGCCGGGCAGACGCGCAATTTGCGCACCGGTGATGTTATCGTGGACAAGTCAAAATTTTACCATCTCCAGGCCCAGCACACACTGAACTTCCCCCGCTTCATGGAGACCAGTCTCACCTACGGCTTTGACTATCAGCGCACCATGCCCAAGACCTTTGGCACCATCCTGCCCGACGGGGAAGCGGGCCTTAGCTACGACAACGACGGCATTGACAACGACGAGGACGGCACGACGGACGAATATGCGGAGGGACTCATCGTCACCAATGAGTACGGCATCTATTTCCAGTCGAAGTCCAAGCTGATTGCCAACCTGGAGCTGGTCCTGGCCAGCCGCCTCGACCTGCACAGCGGGGTCCAGGACCCGCAGAACGGTTTCAAGTTCATTGACGATCCCCTGCAGGGCACCACGGTCATGTACAAGCCCCAGTTTTCACCCAAAATCGGCCTTCTGTGGAAGCCCAGCGAGACCCAGACCATCCGGCTGACGGCGGCCAAGGCCTTCAATACCCCGACATCCCAGGGGCTGTACCTCGACCTGCTGGTGGGGCAGTCCGTGCCCTTTTTCATCAAGGCCAAAGGCAACGCCTACGGCTATCACTACAGCCGGACTCCTGAAGGCGACCTGCTGATGGTCGATGTGCGGGACGGTTCGGAGACCTACTTTTTTCTCGCGCCCATGCCGAAGGATGAGCATATAGTCATCTACATCCCGCCGGTTCTGGGCCGGCCCTCCCAGTTCATTGATGTGGAAAATATTGTGGACCTCCTGCCGGTCGAGAGCGAGGGGCTGTTTACCGCCGAAATCGGCTACATCGGCCTGCTGGGCAACCGCATGCGGGTGACTCTGGACATTTACCAGAGCTGGTATGAGAATTTCGTCTCCGACCTGACCTGGATCACGCCGGTGGTACTGGATACTTCGGACGGCCTGAGTAATGCCAAGGTACTGGGCATCATCGGCACTGAGGAGCACAACGGCGTCGATCCCGGCCCCGACGGCATCTACGGCACCGCTGACGACGTGCGGGACTTCGATAATCTCCTGCAACTGTTGCTGACCAACGTCAACTACGGTCAAGTGTCCCTGGGCGGCGTCGATTTCAGCCTCGATTACTTTTTCTCCGGGCGGCTGACGGCCGGTCTGCGCATCTCCTACCTTGGCGAGCAGGCCTTCCACAATCCCCTCACCAATGCCGATGATCCCATCAATGCGCCGCCCTACAAGATATCAGGCAACTTCAACTACCAGGAGCCGGACGGCCGCCTGTGGGCCGGTCTGACGGTGAGGCACATCCCCGAGTTCAAGTGGTCCGCCGGGGTGTTTTTCGGCACCATACAGACCTACACGGTGGCGGACCTGACCCTGGGCTACCGCCTGGACGAGCACTATACGGTGAAGTTGAATATCAGTAACCTGAACAATGATCTGCACCGGGAGATCGTGGGCGGCCCGGAGATCGGGCGCATGTCGCTGCTGAGTTTGACGATGAGCCTGTAGCCGTTGACCGTGGGTCCGGGGCGACGGTTGGGCTACGGGTGGGGGCTCAGTTGGGCAGGTCGTCCGGGGGCTGAAAGCCCAATTCCTTCAGCCAGTCCTCCTGGGTGAGCTGAATCTCTCCGAAACGGGCCTCGAATTTCCCGATATTATCCCGCAGGGCCAGGGCAAAAGCCTTGGCATGCAGGGGCGCCATGATGACCCGGGCTCTGACGCGGGCCTTGGGCATGCCGGGCATGACCTGGGTGAAGTCGAAGACAAACTCCGCCGGCGAGTGGGTCACGATAACCAGGTTGGCATATTCCCCTGCGCCGGTCTGTTCATCCAGTTCAATCTGAATCTGCTTGGCGCCCTTTTTTTTTGGCGGTTGATCGCTCATAAGGCTCTACTCCGGGTGGGCTATCTGGGCTTGTCAGTCCGGTTCACGTCCTGCCGACGGTTGAATTCTTCCCAATCTTCCTCAATGCCTTCCCACTGGCGGAACTCCTCCTCGTCAGTGGTTACCTCATTGAGATCGACATCTTCGTCGAGATTCTTTATCTGGTGGTCGAGACGCTCGAATTCGTTGGGATCGGTCTCGTCCCCTTCCTCCATGTCCTGCTCAAACGCCGCATCGGCGCCGTACAGAGCTTGATCAAAGAAATCCATGTCTGTAACGATCCCCTGAGCCATCAAGAATTCGACAAAATCGAGATACTTGCGGCTTTTCAGGTTGGTCCGGCAGTTAGGACAAACCAATGACTTGGCCAGTTCCTTTTCCTTCAGCGGCTCGTTGCATTCAGGGCAAACTAGGCCCTCTATTTCCATCTAAACCTCCTAAAAATGCGGCAAAATGTAAACGAGGACCCTTTGCACGTCAATCTCTTTTTCGATAATATTTCCGCAGCTGCAGATTGAGGCCTAAAGCGGGAACCGGTAACCGCCCTCCCTGTAGACCTGTTTGGCCAATCTGCGCAGGGGTCGATCCTCGTGCCGGCGCAGCATGCGCAGGTTGCGCCTGATCCGGTACCAGGCTCCGGTGCAATAAATCCGGGCAATGTCGAGCTCGGCCTGGGATTTTTCCTGGCCCACAGCCGATATCCGGCTGGATACCCGCGATATCACGGCGGCCATACCGTAAAGTTCGATGGCGCTGTCGGCAAAACGCTGCAGCATCAGTTGGCGCTCCACCACCCGGCGGCCGAACTTTTTGAGGGCCGAATTGATGGCCCGGTGGAACCTCTCCACCGCTTTGGAAAATTGGTCGGCGCAAGGCTTCAGGGCCGGGTGGGCCAAAGTGAGACGGGGCGGCGTCACCGCCTCTTTGACCCGTGTCACGGCGTAGTCAATAAGCAGTCCAAAGCCCTTGATGGGGGCCCGCAGCGACTGGCCCAGCTGGCTGAGGTATTCGCCCGGCGCCTGCATTCCCGACAGGGCGATGAACAACCGCAGTATCTCGTTGGTGCCCTCGAAAATCTGGTTGATGCGGCTGTCCCGCAGCACACGCTCGAAGGGATACTCCCGCATATAGCCCAGGCCGCCCATGATCTGCAGGCCATCATTGACCGCCTCCCAGCCCCGTTCGCTGGCGAAAACTTTGCAGATGGCGGACTCCAGGGAGTAATCGGTACCGGGGCGATCCGCCAGATGGGTCGTCAGATAGACCATGCTCTCAGTGACATAGGTCCACACCGTCATACGGGTGATTTTCTCCTGGATAAGCTCATACTGGCCAATGGCCTTGCCGAACTGCTTCCGTTCCCGGGTATGGCGGACGGCGATCTCCAGCAGCACCTTGGCCCCGCCGACCATTCCGGCAGCCACCCCCAGGCGCCCCGCATTGAGCACGTGCATGGCTACCCTGAAGCCCTGTCCCTCCTCACCGAGCAGGGCGTCGGCCGGGAGGACCACATTATCGAAATACAGAGAGACCGTGCTGGAGGCCCTGATACCCAATTTGTGCTCCTCCGGCCCCCGGGTGAAGCCATCCAGATTGCCCTCGACGATAAAGGCCGATATCTTGTCCTTCACCTGGCCATCTTTCTCTACGGCCGTCTGGGCAAAGACGGTAAAGAACTGGGCGACGCCCCCGTTGGTAATCCAGATCTTCTGGCCATTGAGCTGCCAGGTGCCATCGGGCTGGCGCTCGGCCCGGGTCCGGATTGAGGCGGCATCGCTGCCCGAACTCGGTTCGGTGAGGGCGAAGGCGGCCAACATTTTGCCGCTGGCCAGACGGGGCAGGTAGCGGGCCTTCTGCTCCGGCGTGCCGAACAGCAGCAGGCCTTTCATGCCGATTGAGCTGTGCCCCCCCACTGTCACCGGCAGGGAGCCGTCAATGCCCGACAGCGCCTCAAATACCTGGGCATAAGCCGTCTGGCTCAGATCGAGGCCGCCGTGCTCCTCGGGGATGACCAAGCCAAAGAGGCCCATCTCGGCCAGGGCCTCCAGGGTGCCCTCCGGGTAGGCCCCGGCCTGGTCGGCTTCGGCAGCATCGAAATGATCCCGGGCCCAGCGCTGCAAGGTATCGACCAGCACCTTGACGATGTCGCTCTCGGCCCGATCGGGTCGGGGATAGGGAAATACCATGTTCTCGGGAATCGATCCCTGAAACAGGGCTTTCATAAAACTTTGTGGCGGGTCTGCCATGCGCGACTCCTTAAACTGCCCAGCGCCGAACGTTCGGTCTGCGCTGTTAGGATAGGCAGATCAGGGCCGCGATGCAAGCTCGATTAACAGGCCGGGCAGGCGGGGCGTCAGCCCCAGAGATCGTAGTCGGGATGCTTGCCCAGGGGACCCAGATCGCACAGGGCCAGCATCTGATCGTAGACGCTTTCCAGGCTGTCGCCATTGCTGGGGCGAATTTGAATGTTGTACAGCTCATCGGCGCCGGGACCGGCCATCCCAATCCGCTTGGGACTGTCGATCATGCAGATGACTTCGGCCAGAGGCAAGTCAATCTCCGGCGACAAGTTGATGATCGCATCATACGCCTTGCCGCCATAATGTTGCCGCAGCGCCTGCACATCGATCTGCGGGGGCTCCTCGTTCAGCAGGGGATAATAGAACGTGCGTTGGCTGGGCGCGGGAATCTGCTCCCTGAATTTGTGGGCAATGGCCAGGTGCATCTTGTTGCGCACGGAGTGCCGCTCCAGCGCCCTGATCACATGCAGGCTCCTGAAAAACAGGTCTTTATTTACCGGAAACAGGAATAGCAGCGTCCGTGGCTGGGGGTACTTGCCGCTGAAGACGACATCCCTGGGCGCCGACACGCGGCCGAGGGTGCGGTATAGCTTCAGCTTGGTGGACAGTTTCATCTCTGGGGACCCTGCCGGGCGGCACAATTTACGGCAAATTAGCCGAAAGGGTGAAACCCTCTCTGCCGCCATATTCATCCCAATCTCCAAACGCAGAGGTTAATTTTGCGCCGTGAATTCTAACGACAGACGAATCGGCCCGGCGGCCGTCCTGGCGCTGCTGATATTGTCGCCCGTCCGGGGACAGGACTATCTCTGGCCCACGGAGGCCGGACGGCAGGTCACCGCCACCTTTGGCGACATGCGTCCCCGGCGCTATCATGCCGGTCTCGATATTTCCACCGGTGGCGCCAATGGGCATGCGGTGAACGCCATTGAGGACGGCTACGTCGAGCGCATCCGGGTATCGACCAGCGGCTACGGCAAGGCCATCCACCTGCGTCTGAAGGATGGCCGGGTGGCGCTCTACGCCCATCTGCAGCGTTTTGCCCCCGATATGGACGATCTGGTGCTCGGCCGCCAACAGCAACGCCAACGGTATGCCGTCGACCTGCGTTTCAAGCCCACCGACTTTCCGGTGCTCAAAGGGGACATCATCGGCTTTACCGGCGATACCGGCACCATCTCCGGCCCGCACCTCCATTTCGAGATCCGCGATGAGGCCAACCGGCCGCTGAACCCCCTGGCCAGCGGTCTGGAAATGGAGGATGAAGGGCTGCCCCTGTTCAAGTCGCTGGCCGTGATCCCCCTGGGGGCCAACGCCCGGGCCCACGGCAGTCCGCTCCCCTCGGTGCTGATCCCCCGGATGGTGCGCCCGGGCTGGTACGTGCTGGATGATACCATTGCCGTAAGCGGTCCGGTGGCTCTGGCCGTGCAGGCCTACGATCAGGTTCCCGGCATGCGCTACTACCATACCCTGTACGGACTGAGTCTCTCGGTGGACGGCCTGCGCCACTACGGTGTGCAGTTTGACCGCTTCAGGTTTCAGGAAGGGGCCCTGATGGAGCTGGAGCGGGACTACCGGCTCTGGCGGCTGGAGGAAGATGACTATCACCGCCTTTCCACCACTGTCCATAGCGAGAACCTGTCGTTCGTCCTGCCGGGTTCGGGCGGCGCATTGAACCTGGAACCGGGCTACCATCCGTTCGCGGTGAAGATTTGGGACAAGGAGCAGAACATAGCCGTTCTGCGGGGGGTGCTGGCCAACACGCCGCCCACGGCAGTGACCGCCAGCGCGGAATGGTCGGATGACGAGCAGGGCTGGGTTATCAGCCTGGAATCGACCGCCCGGCTCAGGGCTTATCATGTGTTCCTTTTCACGGCCCGGGGGAAGGTGGCCGGCAGCTTCAGCCACCGCCTGAAGCCGGACCAGGCCGGCAGCACCCGCTTCGTGGTGCCCGAAAGCCGGGGCCGGCAGCGGATTCTGCAAATCATTGCCACCGACCATTGGGGGGCCCGGCTGGAGCCGCTGCACGTGAGCCTGATTCCCGCCGGGGATATGCCTGGTCAGCGGCAGTTTGAACTGCTGCTGGAGCCGGGTTATGGCAGCCTGGCTATCCAGATCAAGAGCGACCTCTACCTTCCCGAGGCGCCGGAAATCATTCTCATCACCAGCAGCGGGGCCCGGCGCTACCCCACCCGCATGGTGAGCCCCACCGCCTTCCTGGCGCCGCCCATCCCCCTGGCGCAACTGGACGGTCTCTCGGAGGTCCGCGTGCGGGTCAATCTGCAGCCGGCCTACGAGGTGCGGCTGCCCGTCCGGGGGGTGGTTGTGCCGCCCGATGACCGGCGCCAACTGTCCGACGGTGATGATCTGCTGAGGGTCGAGTTCAGGCCGGGGACCTTCTACGACAGCACCTTTGTCTGGCTCAGTGTGGTTGACGCGGAGCCACCCGACTCCGCCGCGTTCGTACTCCGCCCTGTGCAAATCGGCCCCCTGACCGTTCCGTTGAGCGGTCCCATGGGGCTGCAGATGAAGGTGCCGCCCAACCGGCTGCTGCCGGACCACGCCGGCCTGTTTTACCTCGACCGCAAGGAAGGCTGGACGTTCATGCAGCCTGCCGGACTGGCCAGCAGGGAAAACCTGGTCCGCACACGGGCCTACCGCGCGTTGGCCACCAGCGCTGAGATATTCGCCCTGATAGAGGAGCACGAGCCGCCGGAAGTCGCCATTCTGCGGCCCGGCCGGGGGGCCACCTACGCCGCCCAGGACCTGAACCGCATCCGCGTCTTTGTCGATGACAGGATATCCGGGATTGCCAATGAAAACGCCATCCGCATCACCCTGGATGGCCAGCCGGTGATTTTCGAGTACAACACCCTGCGCAAGATAGCCCACTACAATCTGCTCGGACGCCTCTCCCCCGGCGAACACCAGGTGACGGTCAGCGCCGTCGATCAGGTCGGGAATACGGCCGGGGACACACTCATTTTCAACATTCGCTGATGTTTTTCCCCTACCGCGACGACAATCCCCAGGTGCTGATTCCCTACGTCACCTATGGCATCCTGGCGCTGAATGTGCTGGTTTTCCTCTACCAGACCCTGTTCCTGGCGGATCCGGTGGCCAGTCATGCCTTCACCCTGCGCTACGGCCTGATTCCCCAATACTTCTGGCAGAATAATGCCCCGGAACTGCTGCTGCAAACCGAACAGATGATGTCCCGATACGAGCCCCGGATTGCCTGGGACGCACTGGGCCAGATCAACCTCCTGCCGGCCGGGCTGACCCTGCTCACGGCCCCTTTTCTGCATGGCGGCTGGCTTCATCTGCTGGGCAATCTGCTATTCCTGTACGTCTTCGCCGACAACGTGGAAGGGGCCCTGGGGCACCGCAAGTTTGCCCTGTTTTATCTGTTCGCCGCCCTGGCTGCCGGCTTCGCCCAGCTGTACATGGTACCGGAGAGCATGTTGCCGGTGGTGGGCGCCAGCGGCGCCATTTCAGGCGTTTTGGGGGCCTATATGCTGCGCTATCCGAAGGCCCGGATCCATGTGTTTGTATTTTTCGTTATTATCTTCACCACTATCAGGCTGCCGGCCTTTGTGGTGCTGGGCTGGTGGTTCGCGATTCAGGCTTTCAACGGCATCTTAAGCATGAGCTCGGAGGTGAGCGGCGGCATTGCCTGGTTCGAGCATATCGGCGGTTTTGTGGCCGGTCTTTCATTTATGGCAATCGCCGGGCGGCGTCGTAAATTAGTCCTCAAGGTATGACTGAGCAGACCAGACTCGTGGAGCAGGCCCTGGCCGCCCAGGCCCAAGCCCGGGCCCCTTACAGCCATTATCCGGTCGGCGCCGCCGTGCTGACCGGATCGGGCCGGATATTTCATGGCTGCAATGTCGAATCGGGGGCCTACGGCACCAGCATCTGCGCCGAGCGGGTGGCTATTTTCGCCGCCCTGGCCGCCGGGGAGAAGGAACTGTCGGCGCTGGCGGTCATCACCCGGGACGGCGGTACCCCCTGTGGCGCCTGCCGGCAGGTGATTTATGAGCAATGCGGGGAGATTTCCATTTACATAGCCAGCAACGACGGCGGCCCGGTTCAGGCCGTCACCACCGCCGATCTGCTGCCCAAACCGTTTACCTTCCATGACCACTGAAAGCAAGGCCATACTTATCGGTCTGGCCGGCGGCACCGGCTCGGGCAAGACCTCCATTGCCAGCGCGATTGTGAGCGACATCGGCCGCGACGGCGTGATCATCCTGGAGCAGGACAGCTACTATCACCATCTGGCCCACCTGTCGCTGGATGAACGGGCCAAGGTCAACTTTGACCACCCCGATTCGGTCGACTTTGCCCGCATGCACCAGGATCTGGTGGCGCTGCTGCGGATGGAGGCCGTCGATGTGCCCATCTATGACTACACCACCCACACCCGTAAAGAGGAAACCCGCCACATTTCAGGCCACCGCCTGATCATCCTGGAAGGCATATTGGTGCTGTCGGATTCGGCTATCCGGGGACTGATGGACATCAAGATTTACGTCGACACGCCGGCCGATGTGCGCTTCATCCGGCGCATGAACCGGGATATCAAGGAGCGCGACCGGACCTTTGATGCGGTGGTGGACCAATACTATGCCACCGTCCGGCCCATGCACGACCAGTTCGTGGAGCCGACCAAGCGCTTTGCCGACCTGATCATCCCCGAAGGGGGGCATAACCGGGTGGCCATTGATCTGCTGAAAACCAAAATACGCAGTCTGGTCACCGACCGGGAGCCCTCTCCGGCGGCCCTCAATCAATGACCCAAACACCCCGCTATGCCGGCTGGATCGAAGTCATCACCGGCAGCATGTTCAGCGGCAAGTCCGAGGAGTTGATCCGGCGGCTGCGCCGGGCCCAGATCGCCCGGCAACGGGTGGCCATTTTCAAGCCCCAGATTGACGACCGTTTCAACAGCGACGATATCGTCAGCCATAATCAGCAGCGGATTCCCTCTATCCCGGTCGCTACGGCCAACGATATTACCGAACTTGCCGCCGATGCCGACGTCATTGGCGTCGATGAGGCCCAGTTTTTCGAGCCCGAGATCGTTCCGGTCATCCAGAACCTGGCCGATGGGGGCAAGCGGGTAGTGGTGGCCGGGCTGGACAAGGATTTCAGGGGCTTACCCTTCGGGGCCATGCCGCTGCTGATGATCCACGCCGAGTATGTGACCAAAACCCTGGCCATCTGCATGCAGTGCGGCGAGCCGGCCAACTTTACCCAGCGCCTCACGCAGGATGCGGAGCAAATTGTGGTGGGTGAGATGGACAAATATGAGGCCCGCTGCCGGCGCTGTTTTGAACCCCCGCCAGGCCCCAGCCCTGTAAATGAGGGAGGAGACGCATGAGATTTGTCAGTATTTTGGGCATGCTAACCCTGTTGGCCTTGGCCTGGGGACTGTCAGTGAACCGCAAGGGGATTAAACTGCGCCCGGTTATCTGGGGGCTGGCCCTGCAGCTGCTGTTCGCCGTCATCATTCTACAGGAAAACATCCTCAGCTTTATCGGCATGGGACTGCTGGCCATGCTGGTGGTGGCGTACCTGTTCAAGCACGATGTCCAGCAGGCGGCGCGCCCCGTTATCGTTGTGGCGGTAGTGATGGGGGGCGCCCTGCTCCTGGGGATTGCACTGGTGCTGCTGGGACAGGCGCAGGCGAACTACCTGACCTGGGTGATGATGCTGATCATCATCGCCATGCTCTACAACACTTTCGAACTCCACCGGCCCCTGCTCAGCCGGGAACTGGGCGCTGCCCTGGTGGTGAACCTGGTGGCCATGGCCATCGTCAACGAGACCTACGGACAGGCCATTATGCATGGTTTCTCCGGTGGGGTGGCCGAGTTTCTCAACCTCTCCAGTTACGGCGCCGCCTTCCTGTTCGGCAACCTCGTCAATCCGGATTATCGCCTCCCCGTCGATGCCAGTACCTGGCCCGGATTCGGCTTCCAATTCGCCTTCCGGGTCCTGCCCACCATCATCTTTTTCGCCTCATTTATGTCGGTGCTCTATTACCTGGGCATCATGCAGCGTATCATCCTGGCCATCAGCCGGTTTATGCGCTGGACCATCGGCACCAGCGGCGCCGAAACCCTCTCCTGCTCGGCCAATATCTTCGTGGGGCAGACCGAAGCCCCCCTGCTGATCAAACCGTTTCTGGATGAAATGACCCCCTCGGAGTTGCTCACCATCATGGTGGGCGGCTTTGCCACGGTTGCAGGGGGCGTCCTGGCAGCGTACATCGCCATGGGCATTGACCCCGGCCACCTGGTGGCGGCATCGGTGATGTCGGCGCCGGCGGCCCTGGCCGTGGCCAAGATCATCTATCCCGAGGACCGCCACTCGGCCACCGCCGGTGATGTCGATCTGCCCCCCCTCGAGAGCGGCGGCAATGTCGTGGAAGCGGCCTCCAACGGCATCCTCGACGGCCTGAAGCTGGCCGTCAACGTGGGCGCCATGCTGATAGGCTTCATTGCCCTCATCGCCGTGGCCGATGTCATCCTCAACTTCCTCGACCGGATCATCGACGGGACCCTGCTGGGGGGCCAACTGCTTTCCTACGGCGCCTCGTCGGGCCTCTCGCCGGTGACCAGCGAGTACAGCGGCATTTTCCCCGGTTCCCTGAAAACCCTCTTCGGCTTTCTGCTGAGTCCCCTGGCCTTCCTGATGGGCGTCAGTTGGGCCGACGCGCCGGAAGTGGGTAACCTGTTGGGCATCAAACTGACCTTGAATGAATTCGTCGCCTTCGGCACGCTGAGTACCTATCAGAGCAGTGGCGTGCTTGATGAGCGATCCATCATCATTGCCACTTACGCCCTCACCGGTTTCGCCAACTTTTCTTCCATCGGCATCCAACTGGGCGGCATCGGAGCGCTGGCGCCGGGCCGGCGCAAAGACCTGAGTCGCCTTGTCACCCGGGCCATGTTCGGCGGGGCCATTGCCTCATTTATAACCGCCACCATTGCCGGGATGCTGCTCTAGTGACCGAAAGGGAACCGCTGCGCATCATCCTGCTGGGCGCGCCGGGGGTCGGCAAAGGGACCCAGGCCAAGCGCCTGTGTGAGGCCTTTGCCATCCCGCACATTTCCACCGGCGATATTCTCCGCCAGCATGTCCAGCAGCAGACCGAACTCGGCAAGCAGGCCGAGTCGCTGATGACTGAGGGCCAACTGGTGCCTGACGACCTGATCCTGGCCCTGGTTGAGGAGCGCGTGAAGGAGCCGGATACGGCCCACGGCTTCCTGTTCGACGGCTTTCCGCGGACCGTCCCCCAGGCCTTGGGGCTGGACGCCATCCTGGATCGTTTCGAGGCCCGCCTCGATGCCATCGTCGCGCTGAACGTGAAGGACAACATTCTGCTGAGCCGCCTGGCGGCCCGGCGCAGCTGCCCCGAATGTGGCAGCGTCTATAATCTGGTGGTCCATCCTCCCCAGAGCATGGACGTGTGCGATCACTGTGGCCACCACGGTTTGGTCCGGCGGGATGACGATAAACCGGATACCGTCAAGGAGCGGCTGGAGGTCTACTATCACCACACCCGGCCCCTCATTTCCTACTATCTGCCCACCGGCCGCCTGCATGAAATTGACGCCGACGGCCCGGTGGCGGATGTCTTTGACGCCATCATGGCGGCCCTTCCCGGCCAGGCTTGACGCCGATGCTGCGGCTGGGCATCACGGGTGGTCTGGCGGCGGGTAAATCGGTGGCCGCCCGTTTCTTCACAGACCGGGGGGCCTACCACTTCGACGCGGACCTGGAAGCCAAACAGATATTGCTGGAGTCACCGGAAGTGCACGCGGAGATCGCAGCCGCCTTCGGTGAGGATTTGATCTCTCCCTCAGGGACCGTGGACACCGCTCTGTTGGCGGCGCGCAGCTTTGCCGATCCGGCCTTGCAGCAGACCCTCAACGGCATTCTTCATCCCCGGGTCATCGCCGAGGCGCAGCGGCAGATGGCCAAGGCCGCCGTCAGCGGCAGCGCCTGGTTTATCCTCGACGCCCCCCTGCTGTTCGAGGCCGGCCTGGAAGCCTACCTGGACCGCACCCTGCTGATCGTCGCCGACGAGGCGCTACGCATCGAACGGGCCCTGGCCCGGGGCCGCCTGACGGAGCAGGATATCCGCCGGCGCATGGGCCTGCAGATGCCGGACAGTGAGAAACGGCGCCGGGCCGATATGACCATCGAGAATAACGGCTCAATGGCCGAGTTTGAGGAAAAACTGAAGCGGGCCTACCGGGAACTCCAGGGCCTGCCTCCGGCGTAACGGCAATTCTCTAGGGTCCGTCCTTATCTGCCGGGCCTGCTGCGGCGCTTACTCCGCGGCCGGTCGAATATCTCCCGATAGATTATGGCCTCCTGAAGGGGCGTAAAGCGGGCCGCCAGACCGGCCGTGAGCCGCAGGGCGGGGGCCATCCGAGGCCGCCTGCCCGGTACGGCGCTGCGGGTGTGCTCGTGCCGGCGCCGGGAATCAGGGGGCGGCTCCACCGGTACTGCCACAGGCTCGGGCGGTGGTGGCGGCGGTTCGGGCTCCGGCTCAACGGCCCTCTCCCCACCGCTGAACTCCACATCCAGACCCTGCCACATCCGGGCCAGATCCTGGAGCGTACGGGGCCGTTGCTGCAGGACTGGAGCCGGTTCAGGTTGTGCGGCTAAAGGGTCCGGGACCGGTTCGGGTTGTGTGACGACTGGTTCGGGGTCCGGCGCCGGTTCGTAGGCATCCGGAGCCAGCTCATACTCAGCATTGCCACTCTCCTCTGCGTACAGATTCTGTGCCTCCTGGGCAGGCTCCGGCCGGCGACGGCGCTTCTTTTTGCCACTCAGAAAGCTGGTCACCAGCCACCAGATGATGGCAATCCAGATGATCGGATTGTCAAACACCGGGGCTATTTATCCCCTGACGGTTCTTCGCCACCCTGTTGCGGACCCTTATCCTCCTCACCCGGTTTGGCGATGGCCCGGCGCATATCCGTATCGGACTGCACATTCTGCATCTGGTAATAATCCATAACGCCCATGTGGCCCTCGCGGAAGGCATAGGCCATGGCCAGGGGCACCTCGGCCTCGGCTTCCACCACCTTGGCCCGCATAGCCTGGACCTTGGCCAGGTTTTCCTGCTCTTCAGCTACCGCCATGGCCCGCCGGGTTTCCGCCCTGGCCTGGGCCACTTTCAGGTCGGCCTCCGCCTGTTCGGTCTGCAGGTCGGCGCCGATGTTCTTGTCCACATCGATATCGGCAATGTCGATGGATAGGATGGTAAAGGCGGTGCCGGCATCCAGCCCCCGGGCCAGGACGGCCTTGGATATCATATCGGGATTCTCCAGCACGGCGTTGTAGGTATTGGAGGAACCGATGGCGCTGACGATGCCCTCACCCACCCGGGCGATGATCGTATCCTCCGTGGCCCCGCCGACCAGCTGCTCGATGTTGGTCCGCACGGTGACCCGGGCCTTGGCCTGCAGCTGGATGCCATCCATGGCGACGGCCCGGATGGTGCCGACCTTGGGGCAGTCGATGACCTTGGGATAGACGCTGGTCTGCACTGCCTCCTGGACGTCCCGGCCGGCCAGGTCGATGGCTGTGGCCGTGGCAAAATCGAGCGGGATGTTGGCCTTGTCTGCGGCAATCAGGGCGAAAATAACCCTGTCCAACCGGCCGCCGGCCAGGTAATGGGTCTCCAGGTCCTCGGACTTGATCTGCTGGAGACCGGCCCGGTGCAGGTTGATCATGCCGTTCACCACCTGCCGGGGCGGGATCTTGCGGATGCGCATGATAATCAATTTCAGAATGGGAATCCGCCCCCAGCCGATCGACACCAGCGACTGGATCCACAGGCCCACCGGCACGATGTAGATAAAGAGCAGAAACAGGATGATAACGAGAGGCAGAACGATGATGAGACTGTCGGTCATGGGTTCGGTTCCTTTAGTTATTGGTCGTCCAGGCGCACAATGGCAGTGTTGCCTTCCACCGCCAGGACCACCACCGTAGCGCCCTCATCGAGGAATTCGCCCCGGGTGGTGATATTGACTTGGCGCCCGGCAAAATCGGCTTTCCCGGTGGGCATACAGGGGGTCAGGGTCTGGCCTGAGCTCCCCAACAATGAATCGAGCCCGACGGAAACATTGAATTCCAGGCCGCCGATGGGCACGTTTCGCTTGAAAAATTTACTCCCTAATAGAGCTCGCAGCATGACAATGCCGGCCAGGATTGCCCCGATGATGCCGATGTTCAGGCCCAGGAAGGCCCCCTTAATCTGCTCCGGCATCGGATAAGCGCTCAGCAGCATATTGTACATCCCCCACAGCATCAGGATAATGCCACTGATCCCGGCTACCCCGAAGCCGGGTATGACGAACACCTCCAGCAGCACCAGGATGACGCCGGCCAGCAAAATGAGCACCTCGGTGACGGTGGCCAGTTCGGCCATAAAGCTGGCCCCGAAGAACAGGCTCAGGGCCACCACGCCGATAATGCCCCCCACGCCAAAACCGGGTGAGCGGAGCTCGAATATCAGTCCCATGAAGCCGATGCTCATCAGCAGGCTGCTGACCACCGGATCGGTAAGAAAACGGACCAGCCGCTCGCTCCAGCTGGGCGAGAAGGTGATGATCTCCACGCCGCCCAGGTCCATGGCCGCCAGCAGGTCGTCCAGCGTCTCATGGCTGTCGTCTGCGATGCCCAGGGCCAGGGCCTTCTGGGTGGTGAGGGTGATCAGTTTGCCCGCCTTGCTCCCTTCCACATCGTCCAGTTTCACCGTATCACCATCGATGATAACCCAAGGGACGGTGAGGTCCTCATCCACCATCGCTTCGGCGATACGCCGGGGCCGGTTGCGGGCTTCGGCCGTGGAGGACATCTCCTCGCGCATGTAGGAGATTACCTTTTCGCTGGCCTTCTTGCCTTCCAGGTTGACGGCAGTGGCCGCCCCGATGGTGCCCCCGGATGTCATGACGATCCGCTCACAGGCGAGCGCTATAAGGGCGCCGGCCGATATGGCCCGGCGGTTGATAAAGGCCACCGTCGGCACCGTAGCATCCATGATGGCGTCCTTGATGCGGGTGGCCCCATCCAGCCGGCCGCCGAAGGTATTGATATCGAAAATGATGACCTGGGGTTGCTCCTTTGCCGCCAGCGCCACGACCCGCTCCACGAACGGCGGCAGGCCCAAATCAATGGTTCCTTTGATCGGCACATAGTAGACCTGTCCGGCGAGGGCGTTGCCGACCAAGATCGCGATTGCGGATAGGAACAGGGAAAGGCGCATCGTCGCAACAATATTATCTGCCGACCCGTGTAAAGTCAACCGCTTTTCCGTCGGAAAAAGCGTTTCATCTGCCGACAACCAGCCGGGTAACTTTGGCTAATTCGTGACCCCTGAATGAATAGGCTCCTCACACTGTTTGCCCGGGCCGCCGGTTATCTGCTGGCCCTGCTTCCCCGGCGTCTCTCCTGGCTCCTCGGCCAATCCGTCGGCCTGCTGTTTTATTACCTTATCCCCATCCGCAAAGGGGTGGCCCGGGCCAACCTTGCCACGGCGTTCCCGGACTGGACTCCCGCCCGTCGGCGCCGGATCCTGCGGCGGACCTACCGCCACTATGGCGTGGTGTTGCTCGATTTTCTGGCTATTCCGGCCTGGGTCAGGCGTCCTGAGGCGATCATCCGGCTGGACACATCTGCCCTGGACACGGCGCGGCGGGACGATCCGGGGCTGATACTGCTGACCGGCCACCTGGGTAACTGGGAGATGACCGTGCTGGCTATGGGGGCCGGCGGATGGCCGATGATGCCGGTGGTGGTGGCGCAGCGCGGCTGGGCCATGAGCATCGTGCGGCAGACTCGTGCTGCCACCGGCTGCGTGAGCATCCCCTGGAAGGCCCCGGCCCGGCAAATGCTGAAGCACCTCCGGCAGGGCAAATATCTGGGCCTGGCCGCGGATCAGGATGCCCGGCGCAAGGGTGTCTGGGTAACCTTCTTCGGCCAGCCCTCCTCGCGCTTCAAGGGGGGCGCCACCTTCCATCTGAGCAGCGGCGCGCCCCTGCTGTTCATGCGTTGCGTGCTGCAGGGGGATCACCGCTACCGCATCGATTTCCTGCCCATCAGCACCGCCGGCCTCAGCGGCGACCGCCCGGCTGACGCGCAACTCCTCACCCAACGTTTCATGGACCTGTTGGAGACCGAAGTGCGCCTGCACCCCGAACAGTATTTCTGGTTCCACCGCATGTGGAAAACCAAGCCTGTGGCCTGATGCAGACGATCTCTGCCAGCGATCCGGCGGCCGTGGCGGCCCTGCGTGACTGTCTGGGAACAGGGGGGCTGGCGGCCTATCCCACCGATACCCTCTACGGCCTGGGGGTGGATGCCCGTAGCGACCTCGCCCTGCGCCGCCTCATCGACGCCAAAGGCCGGGGTGGACCGTTCAGCATCATGGTGGGGAGCGTCAAGCGGCTGGCGGAAATCCTGTTGGTTCCCCCCGCCAGCGTGGGCAATATTGGCCTTATGCTGCCCGGACCTTATGCTTTTATCGCTCCGCCCCGCCAACCGGACCTGTGGCCGACGCTGCTCACCGGCGGCGGGGCAAACCTCGGCGTGAGGGTCCCGCAGCATGCCTTCCTGGCGGCGCTTTACCACGGCTGGGACCTGCCGGTGGTGACCACCAGCGCGAACCTCACCGGCCGGCCGGCCCTCCAGGACCCAGCGGAGATAGCCCGGCAGTTTGGCCAACAGCTCGACCTGATCATCGACGGCGGCATTCTGCCGGCCTCGCGGGGCAGCACCCTCATCGACGTCAGCCAACAGGAATGGCAGGTCCTGCGCCGGGGCGACGGCCCGTTTCCGGCATGAAGCCATATCGCCGGTTCATCAACTACCTGGGCCGCTACAGAGGCCTGATTGCCGCCACTTTGTCCCTTTCGATCCTTTATGTCATCCTCAACTCCCTCTCGCTGTGGATGGTGGCCTCGCTGATCAACACCATCCTGGTCAACCCGGAGAATATTCCCACCGGACAAAATGGCGGCGCTGCGGCAGGCACCCTTTTCAAGCAGCTCCAGGCCTTGACAGCCGATCTTATCCGCCAGGGGACACCGCTGGAGACCCTGGCCCGTCTGGCCTGGATACTGCTGGGCATATTCCTGGCGAAAAATCTCGTTCTCTATGCCAAGAACATGACCGCCGGGGTCATGGAAAACCGGCTTATCCGCGATCTGCGCAACGACCTGTTCGCCCACATCCAGTCGTTGTCACTGGCCTATTTTGCCCGCCAGCGGTCGGCGGAAATCACCTCCATCGTGCTCAACGATGTGGGCGCGGTGCGGCTGGCCTTCACCAAAAGCCTCCAGCGCCTGGTGGTGGAGCCGATAAACCTGGCCGTCATGATCAGTATATTGTTCATCATCAGCTGGGAGCTCTCCCTGCTGACGATCCCGCTGATTCCCCTGGCAGCCCTGTTTACCACTCGCCTGGGCCGCTCTCTCCGGCGCCGGGCCCGCCGCACCAGCCAACAGATCGCCGGGGTGATGGACGTGCTGCAGGAAACCTTGCGGGGGATGCGCATCGTCAAGGCTTTCGGCATGGAAAAGAAGGAAATCTCAAAATTCCAGGCCGAGACCCAGCACTACTATCACCTGGTGTTCAGGCGTTTCTCATTGCGCAATCTGACCACGCCGATCAACGAGATGATCGGGGTCCTCATCGGTGTCGTGATCCTATGGGTCGGTGGGCAGCAGGTGCTGTTGGGCCGGGGTGTGGGCGCCGAGGAGTTTATGAGCTACCTCATATTCCTGTTCGCCATGCTGCAGCCGATCCGCAGTCTGAGCAACATCAGCGCCGACCTGCAGATCGGCCTGGCCTCGGCGGACCGGATATTCTCCGTGCTGGATGAAGCGATCACCATCCGGGAAAAGCCATCCGCCCGGAATCTCGGCCATTTCGAGGAGCAGATCGTATTCGACAATGTCTCGTTCGCCTACGGACCCGATCTCGAGCCGGCCCTGGAGAACATTGATCTGGAGATACAGCGCGGCACGGTGGTGGCCCTGGTCGGGGCCAGCGGAGCGGGCAAGTCGACCCTGGCCGATCTGATCCCCCGCTTTCACGACGTCACCGGCGGGCGCATTCTCATTGATGGCCACGACCTCCGCGACCTGACCCTCGGCTCACTGCGCAGCCACATCGGCATGGTCACCCAGGAGACGCTGCTGTTCAACACGACGGTCCGCGAGAATATCCTCTACGGCGACCCGGACGCCGATGACCGGCAGGTTAGCGCCGCGGCCGAGGCGGCCCATGCCGCCGAATTCATTACCAATCTGCCCCAGGGTATGGAGACGGTTATCGGCGAGCAGGGGATTATCCTGTCGGGGGGCCAGCGCCAGCGCATTGCGATCGCCCGGGCGTTGCTGAAGAATCCGCCCATCCTGATTTTCGACGAGGCCACCTCGGCCCTCGACTCGGAGTCCGAGCAGCATGTGCAGGCGGCCATGCTCGAACTGATCCAGGAGCGGACCGTGGTGGTCATCGCCCATCGTCTGTCCACCGTTCAGCGGGCGGACAAGATTGTGGTTCTGGACCGGGGCCGCATCGTGGAAACTGGCAGCCACCAAGATTTGTTGCTGCACAACGGTATTTATCGCAACCTGCACGATATGCAGTTTCAGGCGGCCTAGAGATGCTGCCCTATTAACCGTTTCCTGGCCGACCGCCATGTCTCCGTCCCATAACATCGTGCCCTATAGCATTGTTTTCGACGCCTACCATCTGTATCACCTGCCCCAGTTCGAGCCGCTGATCAAACTTTTGCAGGCCGACGACAGATTCAGGGTCATTCTCACATCCGCCGCCGACAACCCATTGGCCGAGCGGCAGTTGGTTGCCGGCGTACTGGAGAGGTTCCAGGCCGAAACCATTCTCGCGCCAACGGAGCCGGAGCGGGCCGCCCGCATCAAGGCCCTGGCCCCCGATGTCTTTGTCTGCGGCTGGTCGCGCTATCCGCTGCCTGAGTTCATATCCGACCGAACGCTGGCGGTCATGCTCTACCACGGCATCGGCGTCAAGCCGTCCTACTGGCGCGATAACCACGCCCGGCTCGATATCAGGTTTATCGAGGGATCCAAGCGGGCTGAGCAGCTTCGCCGGCACGGCGTCACCACCGAACTGGCGGAGGTGGGCTTTCCCAAGCTCGATCCGCTGATTAGGGACCAGGCCAACGGCCGGCCCGATCTGGCCGCCCAGCTGGGTCTCGATCCGGCCAAGCCCACGGTTTTGTTCGCACCGACCTTTTACCCCAGTTCCCTGGAACCGCTGGTCAGACTTCTGGGCCCTCAGACGGAGGATTACAACCTGATCCTCAAACTCCATCAGTGGGCCCATTTCGATAAACGGTTCAGCGGTCTGAAACTGGGCCGTCAGGTGACCCTGGCCGAAAAATTGGCGGCCAGCTATGGCCACGTCCATCTGCTGGGTCCGGAGCAGTATAATATCATACCCTACCTGCTGCTGGCCGATGTCCTGCTCACCGAGGCTTCCTCGACCATCTATGAAATGCTGGCCATTGGCAAGCCGGTCGTGGTGAACCGCTTCTACCGGCTGCGCTGGTCCCACCGGTTGACACGCTCGCGGCTGTTCAAGAGGCGCCTGGATGCGGAAATGAACCGGGACCTGAGCGCCATCTGTTATGAATTGCGCCGGCCCGAGGATTTGGGATCAATCCTGCACGAGGCCTTGCAGGGGAACAATCCCTTCAGGGAAGCGCAGCAGAGCGCGGTGGCCGAGCTGCTGGGCAATCTGGACGGCCACGCTTCGGCCCGCGTGCGGGATACCTTGCTGGAACATCTGGAACGGAGGGCGACCTGACCCGGCCCAACCATCCCGGGCGCGCCGGCCGCCTGCTTTCTGCAACCCACCCCGCCCGGATGGCGCCGGGCCGCCATGCCTAGCGTCCTGTTCGAGTGCCAGCATCTCTACTACCTGCCCCAGTTCCGGCCGGTGATCGCCGAAATGCAGCGCCGGGGAGGCTTTGATCTGGCGGCCTCCATGCCCCGGACCGTTAACCGGCCCGAGCAGGACCGTTTTCGGACTGAGCTACAGAGCCTGGGTCTGGAGCAGATCAGCGCCCCGACCGAGGCCGAACGGGTGGCCGCCATCCGCCGGCGGGCCTTCGATGCGCTGCTGGTGGGGAACATTGGCCGGCTGGAGGAAATCGCCGCACCGGACAGTCTGGCCGTGATGGTGTACCACGGCATCGGCCTGAAGAGCAGCTACTACCGGGACTTCTCTCCGCGCATCGATCTGTTGGCAGTGGAGAGCGAGGAGCGCCTCGATGAGTGGCGCCGCCGGGGGGTCAGCCAGGGCGTTCTCACCGGCATGACCAAGCTCGATCCCCTGGCCAGCGGCCCGGACCGGGGTCCGGAAAAGTTGGCCGGACTGGGCCTCGATCCCGCCCGGCCGACAGTGCTCTTTGCCCCGACATTTTATCCCTCGTCGCTGCTGCCGGCCCTGACGCCGCTGGCCGCCCTGGCCGGGGAGCTGAACATCATCATCAAGCTGCACCCGTTCAGCTGGACCCAGCGGCGCTACCGCCACGAAAGCATCCTGGCGGCTGAAATGGCCCGCCGCTCCGGCATGACCCTGATCGATGCCGGCGACGACGACATTCTGCCCTGGTACCAGGCCGCCGCCGCCCTGGTAACCGACATCTCCTCCACCCTGTTCGAGTTTCTGGCCCTGGACCGCCCCATTGTCCGCACCACTTTCACGGTCCTGCGGCTGCGCCATCGGCTCTTCCCCTGGCGGCTGCGGCGGCGGCTGGATGCGGAGCGGGAGGCACAGGTCGATTTTGCGGCGCTGGCTGAGCGTCCGGCGGAGTTGGGCGCTGTCATCAAGGCGGAGCTGGTCAGGCCCGACCGTCTGCAGGCGCAGCGCAGCGTTGCCCTGAGCCGCTTCCTCTACCGAATTGACGGCAAATCTTCCGCCCGGCTGGTGGATGCCATCGTCTCCCGCCTGGAAGGGAGACGGCATTGAATCTGGCGATCTACAGCCCCAACTGGATCGGCGACGCGGTGCTGGCCCTGCCATTCCTGGCCGCCTGCCGGCAGCGCCATCCCGAGGCCCGGATCACCCTCATCGCCAAGGCGTATGTGGCCGACATCTACCGTCAGCATCCCGCGGTTGACCGGATTGAGGGGCTGGAACCGGCGGCCCTGTCGGGTCTGCGGGCGACCACGGCCACGGGCCGGCGCCTGAAGGCTTTAAACCTGGATAAAATCTATCTGCTCAGCGATTCGTTTCGCGCCGCCTGGGTTGCCCGTCTGTCCGGCAGCCGGGAACGGATCGGCTATGGCGGGCAGGGCCGAGGACCGCTCCTGACCCGGACAGTAGCCGCGCCGGCGCCGCAGGGGCACCGCGCAGACCGTTATTTGGCCCTGCTGGAGGCGGGTAGCCCTGAAGCCGATCCGCAAACCGCTGGCATTACGCTTACTGCTGAGGAGACGGCCTGGGCGGCAGAGGAGCTCGACGGGCTGTCCCTCAAGGAGCCGCTGGCTGTTTTCACCGGCAGCGTAGCTCCGGCCCGGCAGGTCCCAGCGGACAAGTGGGCGGCTTTGCTCAACCCCTTTGCCTCGGCGGGTCAACCGTTACTGCTGCTGGGCAGCAACCGGGACCGGGAACTGGCCCGTGCCGTTACCGGGCAGCTCCCGGCTGGATCGGCCTGGTCGGTGTGCGGTGATTACAGCCTGCGCCAGTCCATCGCCCTCATCTCCCGCTGCCGGGGGGCCCTGTCCGCCGACTCCGGGCTCGGACACGTGGCCGCCAATCTGGGCCTGGCCACCGTTTCCATCTTCGGCTCGGAGGATCCCCGGCGCACTCGCCCCCTCGGTCCCCGGACAGCCGTGGTCAGGGAGCCGGTCCACTGCAGCCCCTGCCACAAAAATATCTGCCACAACCGGAATGAACCGCTGCTCTGTCTGCGGGCCATCGCCGATGGACGACTCTGGGAGGCCTATGGCGCGCTGCAGCACTAAGCTCCGCATCCGCTGCTGCCTGGCCCTGCTGACAGCCGTCCCGCTGTGGGGGCAGCTGGAGTCGCTGATGCTTGGCGAGAGGTTGGTCTACCGGGCCGGTTTCCGGCTGCTGGCGGCCGGGGAGACCGTGATGGAGACCTCGGCCCGGGTCTCAGCTGAGGGCGATACGCTGCTGCACGTGACGGCCCGGACCCGCACCGATCCGTTCTTCGACGCCTTGTATCCCATCGATGACCATATCCAGCTTTGGCTGGAGCCGGGCAGCGGGGCTCTGCGCCGGATGGTCCGGGACATCAATGAGGGCCGCTTCCACCGCCGCGACAGCAGCTGGGTCGACGGGGCGCAGATGGTCCTCTATGCGCGGGGAGATACGCTGCAGCTGGCCGGTCCCATATTCGATCCCATCGGCGCTATATACCACCTGCGGAGCCTTGATCTGGTGGTGGGAGATACGATCCGCCTGACCATATTCGATGGGCGCAGGCTGCGGCCCATTGCCGTGCGGGTATCGGGACCGGTGATGAAGGCATCCCCGGCGGGGACCTTCGAATGCCTGGCCTTGCTGCCGGCCTCACTTGACGAGCGGCAACTTACCAAAGCTGGCGATCTGCTGCGGCTTTGGGTGAGCAATGATGCAAGGCGCTTGCCGGTGCGTATCGAGCAGCGGGCCAGCTTCGGGCTGCTGGTGCTCAGGCTTCTGTCGGTAAGTCCCTGAAGGCGCAGCTACTGCAGCAGCCGCCCGATGTCGTTGTAAACCACCACGACCAGCAGCAGCAGGATCAGCATGACGCCGACCTGCTGGACGGCCATGCGGGCCCGCAGGGAGAGAGGCCGCCGCAGCGCCACTTCCACCAGCACAATGGCAATATGGCCGCCATCCAGGGCCGGCACCGGCAGCACATTCAGAAACGCCAAATTGACGCTGATGATGGCCAGCAGCCCCAGCAGGGAGAGAAAGCCCGACTTGGCCGACTCCCCGGCCAGCTGGGCAATGAGGATGGGGCCGCCCAGCTCCCGCAGGCTGGCCTTGCCGGTGAAGAGCATCTTGAGTGAGATGTAAATGCGGCCAATCCACAAGCCGGTGAGGGCCAGCCCCTGCCCCAGCGACTCGACCAGGCCGGCCGGGCGCACATCAACCACCGGGCCGACGCCGATCATGCCCACCACCTTGATTTCTTCGCCGACCAAGGCATCGGTGGGACGGGTCAGGATGAGGGCAGAGAAAGGCTCTCCGTCCCGGCTCCAGGAGATTTCCAGCTCCTCATCCGGCCGGCTGTGGATGAGGCCGGTCATCTGCTTCCAGCTTTCCACCGGCGCCCCATCGACGGCGGTGATGATGTCTCCGGGCAGGATCCCCGCCGCGGCAGCCGGGTATTCCTCCGCCAGCGAGCCGACAGTGGGAGAGGGATCCGGTTCGCCGATACCCCGGACCAGGGTGATCCCGGCAAACACCACCACGGCGAGAATCAGGTTGGCAATGACGCCGCCAGACATCACCCAGATTTTTTGCAGGGCATTTTTAGACTGGAATTCCCACGGCGCCCCGGTGATCTCCGTGTCCATGCTCTCGTCAATCATACCGGCCATTTTCACATAGCCGCCCAGGGGCAACACGCCCAGGCCAAATTCGGTCTCGCCGATCTGTTTCTTGAGGCCCAGGCCGAAGACGTTAAATCCCACGTAGAATTTCTCCACCCTGACGCCCACCGATTTGGCCGCCAGGAAGTGGCCTAATTCATGGAAGAATACCAGCACGAACAGCACAAAAATGAATGCCAGCAGCGTTGTCACACGTTATCCTTTCCCAATGCTTCGCCAGGAACCCGGTCTGTCTGGGCCGCCGGCAACCCTAATCTATCACCTTGGGGAGCCAAATTGGGGGCCAAAACCATCCTGTTCAGCTCCGCCCGACAGAGGGAACACGCTCGGCCAAAAAATGTTCCACCCACAGGGCCAGTTCGTCCAGATCCGCCAGGCCGGGAGCGGCCTCCCAGGGATGTTTATCCAGCGCCTCGGCCAGGATGGTGGGAATATCGCCGAAGGTGATGTGGTCATCCAGAAAGGCCTGCACCGTCATGTCGTTGGTCAGGTTCAGGGCCGCCGGGGCCGTGCCGCCCTTGGCCAGCGCCTCGTAAGCCAGGGAGATGCAGGGGAACTTCTCCAGGTCCGGCGCCTCGAATGTCAGCTGGGCCGTTTTCACCAGGTCGAGGCGGGGCCAGTCGGCCTCCAGGTGGGCCGGGTAGGCCAGGGCGTACTGGATCGGTATCTTCATATCCGGCACCCCGAGCTGGGCCTTCACCGAGCCGTCCACGAACTCCACCATGCTGTGGATGATGGACTGGGGGTGGATCACGATATCGACCCGCTCCGGGGGAATATCGAACAGCCAGCGGGCCTCAATGACCTCCAGCCCCTTGTTCATCATCGTCGCCGAATCGATGGTGATCTTGTCCCCCATGTCCCAGTTGGGATGCCGCAGCGCTTCGGCCTTGGTCACCTGGGCCATCTCCTCCAGTGGCCGGGTGCGGAACGGCCCCCCGGACCCGGTGAGCACGAGGCGCCGGACCTGGTCGAGCTCTTCACCCACCAGGCATTGCCAGATGGCGCTGTGCTCGCTGTCAACGGGGTAGAGCAGGCTGCCCGTCGCAGCCATCCGCTCCCGGATGATCCCGCCGGCCATGACCATGCTTTCCTTGTTCGCCAGGGCCACATTGACCCCCGCCTCCACCGCGGCCAGGGTCAGGGCCATCCCGGCGCCGCTCACCACGCCGTTCAGGCAGAGGTCCAGATCGTCCCGGGCGGCCACCTCCAGCAGACCTTGCCGGCCGGTGAGAATTTCGATGCCGCTTCCAGCCAGGGCCGCCTGCAGCTCCTCCAGCTGCGGCGCCTGTTCAAGGGCCACCACGGCGGGACGATAGCGTAAGGCCTGTTGGGCCAGCAGGGTCCCGTTGCGGCGCGCCGTGAGGGCCACAATGTCGAATTTTCCCGGCAGGCCGTCCACTACCTCCAGCGCCTGGGTGCCGATGGAACCGGTGGAGCCAAGGATCGAGAGCCGCCGCATCACCTCGGTCCCATCAGAGGGCCAGGCTCATCTGCATACCGGCCGTGAGCATGCCGCCGGTGAGCAGCAGTTGCCCGGTCAGCTGCAGCCAGTCCTGCAGGGGATACCCCGCCGCAAACGACCACTGGCTGACGGTCGCTTCTATCTTGCCGGGTACGTCCTCCCCCCGGAAGGTGGGCCTGGTAAACAGGCGCAACTGGATCGTCCGCAGACCCCCGGTGAGGAGCCAGGAGCCGAACCTGCCGCTATAGGTCCAGCGGTAGGCGTTCCACTTGGCGAGTTTCATCTCCTGCAGCCCCGCTACCCAGGTCTGGGACAGTTCGAAGGAGGGCAGAAACCCCCTCACATGCAGTCCGGCCGGCAGATAGCGCAACCCTACCCGCACCAGCTCCACAATCTGGTTATCATCGGCCCCGTGTCCCAGCGTGCTGAACAGGGACAAATTGCTGGACAGCCACCACTGAGGCAGGACCAGCACGAGCACCGGCCCGGCGCCTGTTGCCGGCGCGTACCGGCCCATGCTCCCGGTCAGGGAAAGGGCGCCAAAAGGGATTTCGGGCAGCGGCGCGTGGGTTACGGCGGCGGCCAGAGCAACGCCCCGGCTGGTGAACTCCGCGCGGGAGTAGGTGGTTTGCCCCAGCGCAACCGAGACGGAGCCGGCCAGCATGCCGGCGGCGATCAAGGCGATCATCCGGCCTTCAGATAAGACCGCGTTCACTGGTTTCCACGAATTTGATGATGTTGGCTATTTGCGGCATGTCCGGCAGCGTCTCGCGGATCACGGCCAAGGCCTGCGGCAGATCCTGCTCCGAGCGGAAAATGAGCCGGTAGGCTTCCTTGATGGCCGCCCGGACATCGGCCCCCAAGCGGTGCCGGCGCAGGCCGATCACGTTCAGACCGCCGAATTTCAATGGTTCTCCCATGGCCATAATATAGGGCGGCACATCCTGCACCACACGGTAGCCGCCGCCTACAAAGGCATGGGCGCCGATGCGGCAATACTGGTGCACCGGGGTCATGCCACCGATATTGGCATAGTCGCCGATCTGTACCCGGCCGCCGAGCTGGACGCCGTTGGCCAGAATGACCTCCCGCCCGATCCGGCTGTCGTGGCCGATGTGGCAGTAGGCCATCAGCAGGGAGCCATCGTCCACATGGGTGCCTTCATCAGCGGAGCTGCGGTGGATAGTCACATATTCCCGAATCATGACACCGGAACCAATGAAGGTGGGGGTAGGATGATCCTTAAAGGTCGTGTCCTGGGGCAGACCGCCCAATACAGCGCCGTGATGGATGGTGCTGCCGGATCCGATCGTGACACCGCTGAGAATATGGGCCCCGGCCATGATTTCGGTATCCGGCCCGATAACCGCCCCGGCGGCAATGGTGGCAAATGGCCCCACCCGGACATTATCGCCAAGCTCAGCGCCGGGGTCTACCTGGGCGGCGGGGTGAATAGCAACGGAAATCTCAGCCCTCGCGGTCAACGATGGTGGCCATCAGTTCGGCCTCGGCGGCCAGCTCGCCATCCACGTAGGCCCGGCCCGCCATGCGGCAGGTATTGAGCCGGACCCGCAACAGTTCCACCTCCAGGATGAGATGGTCGCCGGGCACCACCGGGCGGCGGAAGCGGGCCTTGTCTATGGCCGAGAAATAGACCAGCTTGGTGGCCGGATTGACCTCACTATTGAGCATCAGAAAGCCGCCGGCCTGGGCCATCGCCTCGAGAATCAGAACCCCGGGCATCACCGGTTGCCCCGGGAAATGGCCCTGGAAATGGGGCTCATTCATGCTCACATTTTTCAGCGCCCGGACCTTCTTGCCCGGCTCCACATCGAGTATCCGGTCCACCATCAGGAAGGGGTAGCGGTGCGGCAGGGCATCGAGTATATCCTTGATGTCAAAAGTCGTCTTCAAGGCCTGCGGTTGGCCGTTACTGGATTGGAACCGGCTGGCGTAAGCCTTGCGCAGCTTCCTGACCAGCTCCACATTGGACCGATGTCCGCTACGGGTGGCCACCACGTGTCCCTGGATCGGCCGGCCCAGCAAAGCCAGGTCGCCGATGAGGTCGAGGACCTTGTGGCGTACGGCTTCGTTTTCGAAGCGCAGCACCTGGCCCTTGAGGATCCCGTTTTCGCCACCCTCCACCGCGCCGTTGATGTTATAGATCTCCCGGATCCTGGCCACCTCCGCTTCGCTGGGGGTGCGGTCAACAAACACCACCGCATTCTCCAGGCTGCCCCCTTTGGCCAGACCCATGTCGGCCAGCTCCAGCACTTCGCTGAGCAGGCAGAAAGTCCGGGCCGGGGCGATACGCTCGACAAAATCTTCGTGCAGGCTGTAGACCGACATGAATTGCGTGGCCAATTGATTCAGGTGGCCGTAGTCCATCATGAAGGTGATGCTGAAATCGTCCGCCGGCAGGACGTGCAGGTCAATGCCGTTGGCGGGATCGGCAAAGGAAACCGTCTTATCCACCACCAGGGTGCGCCGGGGCGCCTGCTGCTGCTCCAGCCCGGCCTGCAACAGTTTTTCCACGAATGGCAGGGCACTGCCATCCAGGACGGGCGGCTCCTTGGCCGAGAGTACAACCTCCAGGTTGTCGATGCCCAGGCCGGCGGTGGCGGCCAGGATATGCTCAACGGTATGCACCCGGACGTCGTTCAGCTCCAAGGTCGTGCCCCGGGAGATATCGGCCACATGCTCGATATCGGCCGGGATAAGGGGCGCACCGTCCAGGTCTGCCCGGATAAAGCGGATGCCGGTGTCGATGCCTGCCGGTCGAAAGGTGGCCGTACTCTGCAGCCCGGTATGCAGGCCAACGCCCGTTAGAGATACTTCCGATTTAATGGTTTGCTGATAGCCGGCCATGCCTAGAGACTCCCGGGCGCGCCGGCCACTTGATCGGTGGCGCCAAGCTGCTGCTCCAGCGCATGCAGCCGGTGCAGCATCTCGGGCAGCGACTTGAGGGCCACCTGCTTGCGCAGCCACTGGCGCTGATCCTCGGCCGGGAAGCCTCCGCAAAATTGGCCCGCGCCGATGGGTTTCAGGACCGCCGCCCGGCTGGCCACCACCGTCCGGTCCCCGATGGAAATATGGCTGATGACCCCCACCTGGCCGGCCAGGGTCACAAAGTCCCCGATAACGGTGGAACCGGCGATACCCACTTCGGCGGCAAACAGGCAGCCCCGGCCGACTTTTACATTGTGGGCGATGTGCACCAGATTGTCCAGTTTGGTATCCTCCCCGATAACCGTTGCCCCGACAGTGCCGCGGTCAATGGCGCAGTTGGCGCCGATTTCGACCCGGTCGCCGATCACCACCCGGCCCACCTGCGGCACCTTTAAATGGGTGTCGTTCTCGGTCACAAAACCGAAGCCGTCGGAGCCGATGACAGTCCCGCTGTGGATGCGCACTTCTGCCCCGATCTGGACCCGGTCGTACAATACCACCCGGGGGAACAGACGGCTGCCCGGCCCGATCACGACACCGTCACCGATGACCACCCCGGCCCCGATGATAACGCCATCGCCCAGGACAGCGCCGTTTCCGATCACGGCAAACGGTCCAATACTCAGGTCGCTGCCCAGGCTTACGCCTTCCCCCAGGGCCGTAGCCGGATGCACCTGGCGCACCGGTTCGGCGGCCGGATGCAGCAGGGCCAAAGCCTGGGCAAAGCCCTTGGCGGGATTGTCCACTCGGATGGCGGGCCGTCCGGCGCTGGGGGCCTCCTGGCTCAGAATCACCGCGCTGGCCTGGGTAGCCTCCAGCAGTTCCACCGCGGAAGCCATGCTCAGGACGGTCAGCCCTTCCGGCGAGCCTGGATCAATTTCGCAACAATGAGTGATGGAGGTGGCACCGTCTCCATCAAGCCGGCCGTTAATGGACTCGGCGATCTCCGCAAGACTGGGCATCGGCCCCGGTCACTTGGAATTGCGACGCAACTGGGCAATGACATCAACCGTCAGATCGTGGGCAGGCAATGCGTAAACCAGTGCTCCGCCGGCGGCATCAATGATAAAATCATACGATTTTTCCGCCCCGACCTGCTTGACGGCACTGTCAATTTTGTCCAGTATCGGCGCCATGAGCTGGGCTTGAAAGCGGTACAGTTCGCCCTCCTGGCCGAAGACCTGCTGCTGGTACAACTGTGTCGACTGCAACAGGGTCTGAATCTCCACCTCCTTGGTCCTGACCATATCATTGCTCAGCAAGAGGCGCTGCTTGTCGAACTCCCGCTGCATCGAATCGAGGCGGGTCACATAGACATTGTATTCCGCCTGCAGCCGCCGGGTTTCCTTCTCCAGCTTGGCCTGTGCATCACGGACATCCTCGTACTCCTGCAGAATACGGTTGGAATCAATGTAGCCCATTTTCTGTTGCCCTGATGCGGCCATCGGCAGTGAAAGCAACACCGCCAAGACCAACAAGTATTTGCTGATTCTCACCTTCCCTCCTTACAATTAGACTAGAACGGCTGCCCGAAAATAAAATGCATCTCCCATCCGCGGGCACCCTGTTTGTTATCGGAGATCACCGAGTCGAACCCATAACCGAGATCCAGGCCGAGCATACCCAGCATCGGCATGAACAAGCGCACTCCGACCCCGGCGGAACGCTTGAGATTGAAGGGGTCGGCCTGCTCGAGGTTGAGCCAGGCATTCCCCATATCGATAAAGGCATGCACGAAAACCGTGGGATTGGGCGACAGCAGCAGGCGCAGCTCGGCCGAATACTTCATCAGCACGGTGCCGCCACGGGGACCCTGCCCGCTGATATACGGCCCTACAGTATTATCCCGGTACCCGCGCAGCATCTCGCCGAAAGTTATTCCGCTGCCCCCCAGGTAAAACTTTTCGTCCGGGGGTAGGATGGAGCGGCCGCCCGTGCCCTGGACCTGCTCAATATAGCCCAGTTTGGTCATCTGGTAAAAGACCAGCTTGCGCGACCCTACTGGCGCAAACCATTTTATTGTAAAGGAATGCTTGTGGAAATCCTCGTTGCCTCCCAGAAACATGCCGGAGAGCGTCGTGAGCCACTCGAACTGCGAGCCCCGCGTCGGAAACTCCGGCCTGTCGCGGCTGTCGCGGGTAATGATCTGGGTGATGGATATACCCAAGCTGGTGCCGAATTCCCGGCCATTTTCATCGGTACGCATGTCCTCCTCGCGGAGCCCGGAGAGGTACCTTTGCAGCTGGTCAAACGGGGCGAAATAGCGCTTCTCGCCGCCCTGGAGAACCCAAGCGCCACGGAAGTAGGTATCCGGCCAGCGGAACCGGCGGCCCAGCCGGGCCGTACCGCCCCACTGGATGATGTCGAAGGGTAACAGCAGCCGGCTGCTGCCGCGCTCGGTATAGTAGGCTGACGCCCCCACCAGGGTGGGCGTGTTATAGAGCCAGGGATTGATAACGCTTAACGAGAAGGACTCGAAGGCGGCGCCCCGGACATTTTGGCCAAGGGGTCCGGAGACCGGGGTATACGGATTAAAGCCACCCACCTGGCTGAAACCCCGGTTGTAGCTGATATTAAGGCGCTGGCCCGTGCCGAGCAGATTGTTGAACTCAATGCCGCCTCCGCCGATGAAGCCGTTCAATTCCGTGTAGCCCACTGAGAGGTTGGCCCGGTCAGAGGAACGCTCGGTCACGGTAATGCTCAGGTCCACCTCGTCGTCGTCCACCGGCAGCACGTTCGGTTCGACATTCTCGAAGAAGTTCAGAATCCACACGTCCCGCTGGCTGCGGCCCAACTTTTCATAGCTGAAAGTATCGCCCGGGTTGATGCGCAGCTCCCGCCGGATAACGTAGTCCCGGGTCTTCTCATTCCCCACCACATGAATATAGCGCACCGACACCTTCTGGTTTTCGACGATGTTGAAAACCACGTCCACCGAATCCTCGCCCACCGGATACTCCACCGGCTGAACCTGGGAGTAGAGGTAGCCTTCATCCATGTAGACCGGATGGACCCGCTGGGCCACGGCACTGGAAAATGCCTTGCTGTTATAGGTGTCGCCCCGGCTGAAGCCCAGGACTGCGGCCAGTTCCTCGGATGTGTGGAGTTTGTTGCCCTCCCAGGTGATATTCCGGTAGTAATACGGTTTGCCCTCGAAGATGTTGATGGCCAGCTCCAGCCCTTTGCCATCCGGCAGCACACTCAGCGAATCCCGCATTATACGGGCGTCCCGGTAACCCCTGGCGCGGTAGTAAGTGATAATTTCGGCCAGATCCTCCTCGAATTCGTCCCGGTCGAACGCTTCCCGCCAGAAAGCATACCAGCGCCACCGTTTTGTATTTTTCATTTGCCGCCGCAAGCGCCGGTCACTGACCTTCTCGTTACCCGAAAAATTGACCTGGCGGAGTTTGACCTTCCGGTGTTCAATGATATTGATCTTCAGGATGCGCCCATGGGGACTCGTTCCCGGCTCCGTTGTCGGTGTCACCTCCACGTTCAGGAAACCGTCATCGTGGTACAGAACCTTGATCTTGCGGACCGCCTCGGATATGGCGTAATCCGACAGAATACTGGGCGGCTGCAGCTCCATTTTATCCAGAATCTTGTTCTCGCGGATTTTGCGCTCGCCCTCGATAAGCACCTCTTCAAGTGAGGGATACTCGTCCACGGCCACGCGCAGAATGGCCCCGTCGTCCGTTTCCTCCTCAAGGTAGATTTGTACATCGGCAAAAAAGCCCAGGCCCCACAACCGGCGAATGGCTTGCTGCAGGTCCATCATGGTGACCGATTTGCCGGTGTACAGCCGGGCCGTCGACCGGATCACCTGGACCGAGGCCCGGTCGTTCCCTGACACCAACACATCATCGATCAGGATACTGGGTAATTCCTGGCCCCAGAGAGCTGCGGACATGAGGATGCTGGCGGCTAGAACGGCATTGCGCATGGCTTTAGCCTGCAACCTGTGAATTTTGAACCTGTTCGCTGATTTGCCCATAGCGCCGCTCTCGCTGCTGGTATACCAGAATGGCCTCGTAAAGTTCCCGTCGGCGGAAGGCCGGCCACATGGCATCGGTGATGACCAGCTCGGCGAAGGCCGACTGCCAAATGAGAAAATTGCTCAGCCGGGCCTCCCCGCTGGTGCGGATAATCAGATCGGGATCGGTCATGCCGGCCGTGTAGAGGCGCCGGGAAATCAGCGTCTCGTCTATGGTTGCCGGATCGAGCGTACCTGCGGCAGCGGCGGAGGCCAGATGCTGCACCGCCTGCACGATATCCTGGCGCCCTCCATAGCTAAGCGCGAGGTTCAGGTTCAGTCCCGTATTTCCCGCTGTCATGCCGATGGCCGTCTGCAGCTCTTCCCGGGCCCGTTGAGGCAGGTCATCGAGGCAACCAATGGCCGTCAGCTGCACGTCGTTGTCGAGCAGCTCCTGCACCTCTGCCCGGATAGTGGTTACCAGCAGACGCATAAGGGCGTCCACTTCCTTGCGGGGCCGGCGCCAGTTCTCCGATGAAAACGTGAACAGGGTGAGGATCTTTACGCCCAGCTCGCTGCAGGCCTGGGTAATCTCCCGCACCGAGACCACACCCTCCTTGTGGCCCGCCACACGGGGCAGACCGCGGCTCTCGGCCCAACGGCCGTTGCCGTCCATGATGATGGCAATATGTTGCGGCGGGCTGCCGTGCTCAAGCAGCTGCGCTTTGAGGTTCTTTTCGGTTGTCGTTTCCATTGTCTAAATCCGGTAAAGTTACCCTGACCCCTGCCGCTTGGCAACATCACCGCAGTGGGCATCACCCTTCGGGAATCTCGTAGATATCGGCGGTATGGTGATCGAAAACCGGCAACTCGGACACCCCGGGCAGGGAGCGCATTTCCGCGCCGCAACGGTGGCAGACGGCCACCTCCGGCACCAGCCGGTACAGCCCCAGGTCCGCCAGGGAAAACAACAGCAGGAACCAGTAGCTCACGGCAATGGCCAACGCCCCGCCGGCAACCATGATTCCCAGGCCAAGGAGCTGATTGAAGTCCTTCCGGCGGTAGAGGTGCCGGCAGGCGCACAGCGGGCAACCCTCCGCCAGGGACCAGCCGGCAGCCGGGGTGCCAGCCACCTCCCCGCAGTGGGGACAAACCAGCGCTCCCGGCCCAGACTCCTGATAGCGGTGGTAACGTCCACAGCCGGGGCATTCCTGGGCGATGGAGACCTTCACAGCGGCAGGTCCATTAGCAGCAGGTAGCCGCTGAAACTGAGTGTGCTCATGGCCACCAGCACCAGGGCCACATAGAGCAGTCCGGTGGTCGATTGGGTCGACTGCATGGCCGCGGTCCGCCGGGCCATCCAGGCCACCCCCACCGATCCCAGCAGCCCCGGCAGCAGGCCGATCCACAGAAAGATACCATCCAGCTCCCCCAGCAGCATGTAAGCCGGCTTCAGCCGCTGCCGCACCACCGTTTCCGTCAGCAGCAGGATGCCGACAGACCAGGCCAGCCTCGCCAGCAGGATAATCAGCAGCATGGCGGTTGCCCGCTGCAGATGGCGCACCGGCAGCTCGGCCTCGTTAAGGTACCAGTGGCCGAGAATCATGGCATACATAACCGCCCCCAGCGACAGCCCCCCGAGGGTGATGGCGATCCAGCTCAGCAGCGGCGCCTGGATAGAGGCAGCCCCCAGCACCGGTTGCCAGAGCGTCACTCCCCAGACCAGCATGAGGGGCGTCAAAAGCCTCCGGGCCCGGGCCGGCTGTTGCCAGAGCAGGCTCTGCAGGACCAGGGTGATGGCCGCCAGCAACAGCGCGAGCTTCATCAGCACCGGCGTCAGGCCCGCCGCCACCGCCAACACGGTCGCCATGGCCAACAGGACCGTCGTCATGCCGAGATTAAACCGGGCGAAGCCGGCCGGCAGCGTATCCTCCGGCATCTGCCAGAGCAGCAGGGGATACAGCGCGGCAAACTGGGCCAGCACCAGGACGGCCAGGTAGCTCACGTCAGGCCAAATAGATCATACGAGGTGATATAGGGATGTCAGCGCTGCGACTGGCAGGCTCGCGGGTACACGGGCTGCTCAGGCAGGTATCTCGGCGATTACGGCATCGGCCAGTTCCGTAAAGGCCCGGCCGGCCGGGGTATCGGGGTGGCCCAGCACGTACGGTTCGCCGCTGTCCGAGGCCACCACCAGGCCGGGCACCAGCGGAATGCTGGCCAGCAGAGGCACCTCCAGCCGTTCGCTCTCCTGTTTTCCGCCGCCGCTACGGAAAACGGGCACGCTCACGCTGAAGTGGCCTGCACCGTCGGCCTGGCCGCCGGAATCAGTCTCCAGGCCATCGATTTCGATGCGGGCGTCAGGCAGCGGATTGCCCGAGGCGTCCCGGACCGTCCCTTCCAGCACCAGCCCGGCCATGTTTTCCACCACCCCCAATACAGGGGTATTCACCTTGGCGAACATGTCGGCCCCTTTACGCACATCCAGCAGGGCCAGTTGTTGCGGGGTGGTGACAATGATTGCTCCGGTGAGGGCCACCCGCTGCACCAGGGTCAACTGGATATCGCCGGTGCCGGGCGGCAGATCGAGGATCAGGTAGTCGAGCTCGCCCCAGACCACATCTTCGAAGAACTGCTGGGTCATCTTGGCCACCATGGGACCGCGCCAGATGGTGGGAGCCTTGTTGCCGCTGATGAAGCCGAAGGACATGAGCCGCATGCCGTGGCGCTCCAGGGGTATAATTTTCTGATTCTGGTCCAGGTGAGGCTGGCCCTGAATCCCCATAATCATCGGCAGGCTCGGTCCATAGATGTCCAGATCGAGGATGCCCACTGCAGCGCCGGTCTTGGCCATCGCAGCCGCCATATTGACCGCCACCGTCGATTTGCCCACGCCGCCCTTGCCGCTGGCCACCGCCAGCGTATGCTTGACACCGGGGATGGTCGATCCCTGCGAGGCCGGGGCGCCGGGAGTGGCCACCTGGGGCTGCCCGTTGCCTTTGGGCTCAGGAGCGGTGATCTCCACCTCCACTTTGGTCAGTCCCCCCTGGCCGGTGAGGGCCTCAATCACGGCGTTTTGCAGGGCATCCTTCTGGCTTTCGTTCTGGGTGGCGATGGCCAGCACGACGCAGACCTCATCCCCCGACAGCTTGATGTCCGAAACCATGCCGAAGGAGACGATGTCGCGGCTGAAGCCGGGATAGTTGACGGTTTTGAGAATGGCAAGTACAGCTTCACGATCCATAATAACTCATTCCTGGGGTTAAAATTGGCGGATAGTATAAGGCGGCTGACCGGAATCAGGACAGCCGCCCGCAGGGTTCATATTTTCCACAGACTAGCCTGGATAAGGCTGGTCGAACCGGTCATAATTCATTTTGATAAATTTGTTCCACTCTTCGGGAACGGCGTCTTCCTCGAATATAGCTTCCACAGGGCATTCAGGCTCGCACGCGCCGCAGTCAATGCATTCTTCGGGATCAATATACAGCATGTGTCCGGTGGGATCGTCGCCCGTTTCCCAACCTTCATCGGGATGGATGCAGTCTACCGGACACACTTCCACACAAGCGGTGTCGCAGGTATCCACACAAGGCTCAGTGATGATATAGGTCATGAAAATCGGTCCTCCTTCAGGTAGCCGTGGCACAAGATCCGGAGACAGGCATGGGGTCCCTTCGGTTAAAGTTACTTTTGCCCGTGTTGGGCGCACAATTAAAATTCGCCCGGGTGCCGGTTACCCAGTGGCAGTGGCAAGTGGCCAGCAGGTGGCGCTCAACTGAGGACTGATAACTGACCGCTGAGGGCGGCAGGATGAGGGGTGCCGCCAGGCGAGCCGTCCCAATTCGCCAGCAACGACAGTAATAATCAATGGTTTGGTTATATTCTCTTGCAAAATAACACCTATTATCGTACCATCAGCCGTTCTGGGGGAACATTGTGAGTACCAAATCAGGATCAAAATTGAATGGGAGAGCGATGGCCAATGATCTGAAAGAATTCTTTCTGGGTTCTGCAAGATATATGCGGGTGGTCATTCGTCGCTTGGTCAAGGGAGTACTCCTGGCGACATGGATATACTTTCTGGGATTTTTTGCATTGATTTCAGCCTCGAACTCAGCATCAGACTTTTTTTCAACACAGTACTTCGGCGGTCTGCCTATATCCTTCCGCCAAATATATCCATATGACGATGAAGGCGGTCTCACGCCAAGACAGCATCTCGCTCGCTACTTGAGGTACGAGGATCATCCAGCACCGATTGATGCTGTGCTGGATGTATTGATCTCTGATCCCAAATGGAGTGATCGTTCGCTGACGGTCCAGGATGACCTGATTGGGACACCCGGGTGGTATGCTGAGCAATACACCGATCTTTTTGGTAAGATTGAGAAAAATCTAGGCGCTATTGTTGGGGATAGGTCATTAGATCCGAAAGCTGCTTCAATCACCTTGAATGTCCCAATAGCATTCAGGAAAATAGATGAAGATGCCGCAATTACTGGACCATTACCCCAAGAGGCGATTACTTGGGTGGCAGAAGAGCGAGCCCTGATTAATGCAGAAAAAGTCCGGCGTGAACTATTCGATACCTTTATGCTCTTAATAGTTCTTGGGGCATTTGGCAGCTTGATTTTCTTGACGAGGGACTATATTGCAAAAGAGGTAGAGACGAGTATAGCGGCCTATTTTTTCCGGCCAATCCTAGGAATTTTCTTAGCGATAGCTATGTTTGTCCTTGATATTTTGGCTCACTCCATCATTTCAACTGCAGATATGTTGGAGATTCGGCCCGAACCTCTCTATTTGCTAGCTCTGGCCTCTGGTTTGCTCTCAGAGCAGGCGTATGAAGTTGTTCTCCTACGATCTAAAGCTGCGTTGGAGAGATTTAAGAAGAAGGTATCAGAAGAGGCAGACTGAGAAGTTAAATCGCTGAATTGAAACCCTTGGATATCAAGACAGATTTGGTCCTGAAATTAGATGGTTTTCAACAGTCTCGGCCTGAATCCTACCGCTTCGGTCGTGACCGGGAAACCTCATGCCTTGGGCACACCCGGTTTGTAGCGCTTGTCCGATACGCACTGTATTCATGTCCATCAACCTGCCTGCCCTGCTGAGCGCTCACCGCTCACTGCTCACTGCTGATTGCTGATCGCTGACGGCTAATCGGGGCAGGATGCATCTGGACCCCGGCTCCGGGCGACCCTAAACTATCCCCATGCGCCTGTCCGTGCTCCAACACAGTCCCGCCCTGGGTGAGACGGATGCAAATTTGGCCGCTGTCCGGGAGACACTCGACGGCGCCACATTCGATCTGCTGGTGCTTCCCGAGTTGTTTGCCAGCGGCTATTTTTTCCACAGTACAGCCCAGGTTGAGGCACTGGCCGAACCGGTGCCCGGCGGTCCCACCACGGCGGCCCTGATCGAAATGGCCCGGGCCGGCGGCGGCCATGTCTGCGGGGGGCTGGTGGAGCGGGCAGGAGGCCGGCTGTACAACAGCGCCGTGCTGGCCGGTCCCGATGGCTGGATCGGCACCTACCGGAAGCTGCACCTGTTCTATCAGGAGAGCCGCTGGTTCACCCCCGGCGACGCTCCGCCGGCAGTTTACGATCTGGGGGCCGCCCGGGTCGGGATGCTGATCTGCTTCGACTGGCGCTACCCCGAAGTGGCCCGCATGCTGGCCTTGCAGGGCGCCCAGCTGCTGCTCCATCCGGCCAACCTGGTGCAGCCCCACTGCCAGGCGGCCATGGTGACGCGAAGCCTGGAGAACCGGGTCTTTATCGCCACCGCCAACCGCATCGGCACGGAGGCCCAACCCGGCGGGGAGAGCCTCACCTTCACAGGCCGCAGCCAGATTATCGATCCGCAGGGGCATCTGCTGGCCCAGGCGGAGCCCCGGGAGCCGGCCCTGCTGGAGGTCAGCATAGATCCGGCGCAGGCCGATGATAAATCCATTACCGGCACGGACCACCTGTTCGAAAACCGCCGGCCTGAGCACTACGGGATTTTAACCGCGCCGGTAAACTGAAACCGGGGAGGACCTCAACATGTCTATCGTATCGAATCTGCGGGACCGGCTGGCAGCACTGCCCCCGGCGCCCGACTGGTTGCGCTGGCCGGCCCTGCTGGGAAGGCTGGCCCTGGGGCTCATGTTTGTCCTCTCCGGCATGGCCAAGGTGCTGGATGCGCAGAGTTTCATGACGACCCTCCCGTTGTATCAACTGCCGGACTGGATGATTCCCCTGGGGGCTCTCACCCCACCTCTGGAAGTGGCCCTGGGCCTGATGCTCATGCTGGGCATCGCCCTCAGACCGGCGGCGCTGGGCATGCTGGCCATGCTGCTGGCTTTTTCGGCCATGCTGGTGGCCGGCATCATCGGTGGCGAGCTGGAAAATTGCGGCTGCTTCGGCAGCTACCTGGAAACCAGCCCCGAACTGGCCCTGCTGCGGAACCTGCTGTTGATGGCGCTGGCAGTCATGGTCTGGCGGTTCTACCGGGATGAGCCGGCCGACTTGCGCCGCTGGCACCTGGGGCTGCTGGGGGCCGTCCTGCTGACGACCGGCCTGGGGACCGGCTACACCATGGAGGCCCCCCGGCGGGATAATTCCCTGGCCCGGGTAGGGGATTTTTTCCCCGATGAAGATTTTATCGATGAACTGCCGGCCTTTGCAGGGCAGCAGCTGGTGTTTGTGTTCTCGGTACACTGCGAGCACTGCTGGAATGCCGTCGCCAATGTGCAGCAGCTGGCCGGGGCCGGCGATCCGCCCCTCATCGGTGTGGTGCCCAACGATGCTGCGGAAATCGGCTGGTTCCGCCGGGTTTTCAACGCCGATTTTCCCATCTACCGGTATGATCCCGCCGCCTTCAACAGCGCCTTCAACTACTGGCCAGCCCTCTACCTGCTGCAGGACGGGCTGATCCTGGGCAAGGATGAGGGCGACATTCCATCCCTGAAGACATTCCGGGAGGTGCGGCTGGCCGAGTGGGAGGGGTAGCGCTGAAAATGAACCGGCAGCGGCAGTTGCCCTCCCTGTTGGCCCTGTTGCTGCTGGCTGCAGCCTGCGTGCCACCGGCTGTGGACGTTGAGGAAATCTTGACTGAGGTCGAACAGCTGTCCCTTATCGATCTGTGGCCCGATTTCGATCCAGAGCTATATCCGGTGGCCATCTATAACGGTAGCCACACCTACCTTTTCAGGCACCCGAGCCCGCCCGCAGAGTTCGAGCCGACTGGGAAAATAGACCGGCCTGGCGGAATTTGGGTGTACGCTGGACTGCACGGCAGCGTCAGGGCAAATACTGTCACCGAACTGGGAGGCACGGTAACAGCCATTGTCATGCTGGACCCGGATGCTTATCCCGGCCCGGAGGCGGCAGCAGCCCTCATCGGCCACGAACTGTTTCACATCCATCAAGCAGAACATCTGGCCCACTGGAGCGCAAACGAAGCGGTCCTGTTTACCTTTCCCAGCGATGACCCGGCGCTGTTGGGCTTGCGGCGTCTTGAATCCGCAGCCCTGCGGAGGGCCTTCGCGGCGGCAGCAGATAGCGAAACGGCCTGCTGGACAGCCACTGCGCTTCAACTGCGGCGCCAACGTTTTAGGGCCTTGTCGGAAGGGCAACGGCAATATGAGCGCATGATCGAGCTCAAGGAGGGTGTGGCACAATATATTCAGGACCGGGTCAGCCCTGCGCCTGACGAGAGCATCCCTAAAGAGGGTTTTTCCCCCGGGGGAAATCCGCAACCGGGGCTATGCGACCGGCAACATCATGAGTACCCTTCTCGACCGCCTCCGGCCCGGGTGGCGGGAGCAAATCTCTGCCGACACCGGTCTGACTCTGGACAGTCTGCTCACTTTGTCACTGGGAGATCTGCCCAGAGCGTGCGAATTCGAGGATGATCTGGAGCGCGACATCCGCGCCACGGCTGAATCAGATGTCCGCGAGTTCAAGCGGCAGAGAGTCAATGTGCTGCGGGAGTTCCAGGACCGCGCCGGCTGGCGCATTGTTATTACCGCTAAGCAACCAAACTGGTTTTGGCCCGGAGGCTTTGATCCTTCGAATATTACGGCCCTGACCCGGGGGCGCTTGCTGCACAATCGGTGGCTGAAGCTGAGTACCGGCGACGCCTCAGTTGAGATCCTCGACCGGAGCAGCCTTACCATTCCAGTTGGCGAGCATCCCATGTTCAACGGCATGCAGGAGGTGCTTGTGACAGGGATAGATGCCCGGCCGGAACCGGATATGGAGAACGATACACTCCGGGTTACTTTAGAGGGCATCATTATCCGGGCAGTCGGCGCCCAGTGGAAAATGGATGGCCAGACCCTGACCATCCAGCTACCATGAATCAATCCCGAACCCTGTACCTGGTGGACGCCTTCGCCGACCGGCCCTTTGTGGGCAACCCGGCGGCAGTCTGCCTGCTGGAAGAACCGGCCGGCGAAACCTGGATGCAGCTGCTGGCCCGGGAGATGAACCTCTCGGAAACCGCCTTCCTCTACCCCACGGACGACGGCTACCACCTGCGCTGGTTCACCCCGGCAACCGAAGTCAACCTCTGCGGCCACGCCACCCTGGCCAGCGCCCATATCCTGTTCGAGACAGGCGTCCTGACGGCGGCAGAAACGGTCCGCTTCCAGACCCGTAGCGGCGAACTGTCCGCCTTCGGGGACGACGGCTGGATCTGGATGGACTTTCCCGCCACACCGCCGCTGCCCGTGGCGGCGCCCGCCGGCCTGGTGCAGGCCATGTCGGCGGATTTTCTCTATTGCGGCGAGAGCCGGAGCCTCGATAGGGACTTTCTGGTGGAGCTGGCCTCGGCGGAGGCGCTGGCTGCCCTGGCCCCGGATATGGGGCTGCTGGCAGGTCTGGGCAGCCGGGGGGTCATTGCCACCGCCCGGTCAAACGATCCGGCCTACGATTTCCTCTCGCGCTATTTTGCCCCGGCTTACGGCATTCCGGAGGACCCGGTAACCGGATCGGCCCACTGCACCCTGGCCCCCTACTGGGGCGAGAAGCTGGGCACAGTCGAACTCACCGGCTACCAGGCGTCACAGCGGGGCGGCGTGGTGCGGGTAGCCATCCGTGGCGACCGCGTCCGGCTGGGGGGGCAGGCCGTTACCGTGGCCCGCATCGAACTGGCCGGCAGCGCTGCCGCCTGACCACCGCTCAGTCTCCCGCCCGCAGAGCGACGGCCCTGGCCCCTGCCCGGGTCATGTGGCCGGCTCGCCGTAGGTGGCCAGAAAGTCTGCGGCCCAGGCACTGTAGCGGTCCTGTTCGATGGCCCGGCGCAGAGCAGCCAGCAGCTGCATGTAATACCAGATATTATGGGCCGTCGCCAAACGCAGCCCCAGCACTTCTCCGGTCGTAAACAGGTGCCGCAGATAGGCCCGGCTGATCGTCGTGCAGCAGTCGCAGCCGCAACCATCCTGCACCGGTTCCAGGTCATGCCGGTAGCGGGCGTTACGGATATTGAGGGGGCCCAGGGGCGTGAAAAGCTGGCCGTTCCGGGCGTTGCGGGTGGGCAGCACGCAATCAAACATATCGATGCCCAGGCTGACGGCCCGGACAATATCGGCCGGCGTGCCCACGCCCATAAGGTACCGCGGCCGGTCCTCCGGGAGCAGCTCTGCCACCAGGGCCGTCACATCGAACAGAGCCGCCTTGGGCTCCCCCACGGCCAAGCCGCCAATGGCACAGGCGGCCGGATCGAGCTCCAGCAGTTCCCCGGCGCTGCGGCGGCGCAAATCAGGATCGGTGCCCCCCTGGACAATGCAGAACAGGTACTGGGGATGGCCATAGTGAGAGTCGGTGGCGGCGAAATGGTCCCTGCTGCGGCGGGCCCAGCGGGTGGTCCGCTCAACTGCCTCGCGCCAGGTTTCCGGCGCTGCGTCCCCTGGCGGGCAGTCGTCCAGGGGCATCATCATTTCGGCGCCGATGACACGCTGGATCTGCACCACGGACTCCGGCGTGAAGCGGTGCTGCGAGCCATCAAGATGACTCTGGAAGGTGACGCCATCGGCATCCATTTTGCGCAGTTTGGCCAGGCTGAATATCTGGTAGCCGCCTGAATCGGTGAGGATGGGGCCGTCCCAGCCCATGAAAGAGTGCAGGCCGTCCGTGCGGCCCAACAGGTCGAGTCCGGGCCGCAGATAGAGATGGTAGGCGTTGCTGAGCACCACCTGGGCGCCGGCCCGCCGCAGATCGGCAGCGGTTTGGGTCTTGACGGCGGCGTGGGTCCCCACGGGCATGAAGAAGGGGGTCTGGATGGTCCCCCGGGATAGATCAATGCGGCCCCGGCGGGCCCGGGAATCGCTGGACTTGTGCAGCAGCGTGAAAGGGATCGGGTCAGCCATGGCGGCCTGGGCAGGGTTCCATCAGGCGGCGAAGGTTCAGCTGCCCCACGGTCTCAGGTCAAGTAAAAGGGCTAGAAATCGAGGCCGAGGGTTACGTACCAGCTCTTGATGTGGGGACCCTCAGCCTGGTATTGCCGGGCAAAATCGACCTGGACAGGCAGGCCGAATAAGATGAACCTGGGGCCCCAACCATAGGTGAGGGAAGATTTGATGACCGCCGGTTCCACGAAAGGTATCGGGACGGTATCCCAGACCTGCCCCGCATCCACAAAGGCGACGCCGCCGAGCTGGCCGATATAGCGCAGTGCGGGGAAATAGTAAATCAGGAACGGGAAGCGGACCTCGAGGTTGACCAGGAGCGCCCTTTTACCCACCATCTCCATCATCTGGGTGCCACGCAGGGGCGTCAGGTACTGGGAGAAATAGAGGGTTTTCAGCACATTGCTTTCCAGGCTCAGTGGGCTGCCCCCCCGGTATCGGCCGGTCCCCTTGGAGCTGTAAATCCAAGGCATGCCGCCCACCAGGAACAGTTGGGCATCGGCGCCCCCGCTTGCGCCGCCGCTGATCCTTGCAGCGAGGCTGGTGCCTGCCCAGAGCCGGAAATACCGGCGCATATCAAACGTGAAGGTGGTGAATTCGAGACTTTCGCTTTTGATCAGCGGGTCGGTACTGAAATTAATTTTAGGGCTGACATTGATTTGCAGGTTCGCCCGCCAGCCGTGGACGGGGTACATGTAATCCCACTCGGCATTATCCCAGACGAAACCGAACCTGGGGATGAACGAGGACAGTTGGGTGCTTTGCACAACATCCGTAATCCGGTCCAAATTGAAATCGAAGAAATCAGACAGTTCCGCCACCGTGGAAGTGATGCCGGCATCAAAGCGCCGGAAGCGGTCCAGGGGGAAGGTGGCTGACACATCGATTCCGAAGTGCCGCAAGCGGGTCAGCTGGATACGGCTTCGGGAAAAGATGAGGGCCGTATGGAACAGGGTGAAGTAATAGTTCGTCCGATAGGGTAACAGGTGATAGGTGAGGTAATAGTCGGAGTTCTTCAGCGAAATCTGCATCTCGGTGGCCAGGGAGATGCGGTGGTTCCCCAACATGTCGCTGAACATGAACTGGGTCATGCCCTGGACATTGTAAAGGGTACTGTAGCCGGCGTAGCTCTGCACCAGATCAAGGGTAAAGCGGGTCCGGTAGGGATGGACCTTGGGACGTCCGTCGGCGTCGATCAGGGTGGCTTCATCGAGGATGGCCCTGAAGCTGGTGTCGGGCTTGATCTGCTCACGGAATATATCCGGGTCATCGATGCCGAAAACATACTGGCGGTAGTCGGAATCGGCCCGGGTGATAACCGACTCGCGGTCCTGGTTCACCAGCTCCGTCCGGTCTTGGGTCCTTTCGGCCAGGAGATAGTTTGACGGCTTTACTTCCGTCGCCTGGTCCCACATGTCCAGGGGATTATGGAAGCTGAAGATATCGAAGCCCGATTCCTCAAAGCCGGTGAAGTAGAGACGGCTGTCGTCCACCGCCATATTCAAATCACTGATCCCGGTAAGGATGTTGGTCACCGAGCGCTCTTCGCCGGTTTCCAGATTCAGCATGTACACATTGTTGATGCCGGACCGGTCGCTGATAAAGTACAGATAGGGCGCCGAATGGGCGTAGACGGGAAAGTTTTCATGGGCATCGTTGGTGGTAAGGCGCAGCAGTTCGGAGCCGTCGCGGTTGATGGTGAAAATATCCGAACCGCTGAAATCAAACTCTGCCGGCACAAAATCGGGCGGCGTCGAAGTGAGGGGTGTCCCCAGAACGGGATCGACGCGCAGCTCCATGGCGTATTGGGTACCGTCGGCGTCATAGCGATAGGCCGGATGATCGCCACGATCAGAGCCAAAGGCCAGCTTCGAGCCGTCCGGTGACCAGACCGGATTGTACTCCGCAAACAGGTCATCGGTGAGATTGGTGAACTCCCGGGTGGCAATATCCAGGAGATAAATATCGCTTTTAACACCGTTATTGCCCACCAGGGCCACGGTGCCGCCATCGGGGTTCCAGGTGGCGTTGAAAATACCCTCCAGCTCAGTGGGGTACTTCTCAACGGCGCCGCTCTTGATATCGACGACATACAGGATATCCTTGCTGGCCGCCTTGGCCGCAAAGGCCACCTTGCTCCCATCCGGCGACCAGGCTATGCCCGGTTTGAGCAGATGCAGCTCCTCGAAGGCCGCGGTAGTGCCCCCTCTGATGAGCCGCTTGAGCTTGCGGCCATCGGTGGCGGAGATCAGGATGATCTCCATGTTGGAGTGGCGGTTGGTCAGAATCGCCAGTTTGCTGCCGTCGGGGGATATGGATGGGGCGATGTTGTAGATGTTGCCGAGCTTCTGGTGGTCCGTAACCCTAAAGGCAATATCTTTCAGCCGGTCCCGGCCGGCGACATCGGGCCAGTATTCCTTTTTGAGCCGTTCCTTCCACTGCTCGCTGAGCAATTCCATATCTGCGCCGATGGCCTCCTTCAGCCCCCGGGCCACACTGGCCTTGTTCTTGATCTGGGTGAAAATTTCGGCAATGGACTCCTCGCCGTATTTGTCGGCGATAAAGCGCCATACCGACTGTCCCCCACGGTAGGCGTACAGGCCACTGAGCTGATTCACCGGAGGAATATCGCCGTTCAGCGCCAGATCGCGCATGTACATATCAGAATTGGATCCCCAGCCGATGCTCAGGTATTCGGCCAGACCTTCATTCATCCATAAGGGGATGGCATAGCGCACCCTGCCGCTCACGATCGACTGGATATTCCCGCCGTACACCATGTCGTTGATTACGGCATGGACCAATTCGTGGTGGAGCACATGCCGGAAATCGGCGTAGCTCCCCTCGAACGGCACCACAACCCGATTCTTGAACAATTCGGTGACGCCACCGATGCCTTCGCTCATGTAGCTGAAGGTCACATTGGTCTGCTGGAAATCGGAGTGAGACTGATAAACCATGATGGAGATGCGTTTCTGCAGCTGCCAGTTGAGCCGGTCAGAGATCTGTCTATACGACTCGGTTACCGCCTCCGAGACGAATTCGGCCAAGCTCCTGTCGTCGCCGTAAAAATAGATGTCGAACTGGGGAGTCTGGATGTACTGCCAGTCGTAGCGGTCGTACTGGACGATATTCTGGCCGAATTGGGCCGTCAGCGGCGCCACCGGCAAGGCGGCCAACCAGAACAGTGCAATGGGGAGGATACGCTTCATCATTATTCCAAATATTCTCTTCTAGGCGCTAATGCCTGAATGGGCAATAAGTTCTGCTCCGAGCGGCCGTATGTCGCGGCCCGGACATCAATATAAGCTCAGCTATCGGGAGGGGCAAGTGCGCTAGCGCACTTGGCGGAACTGTTCGAGGAGTTGCTCTTTGTTGGCACTGGAAATATCCCGGCCCTGCAACCCAAAGCCGGCAGTTTGCCGGGCCAGTTCACGCAGCTCCCGCACGGGCATGGCCGCCAGCGCTTCGGGCGAGAGGCTCGTTCCGCTGACAGGTCTGCTCCGGGTAGCGCCGGCATCTTCATCGGCCAGCACTTTAGCCAGCTCCTCGTGCGGCCTGGGAATGATGTGGGTGGAGACCAGCTCGCCGACCCGCTCCGCTGCTGCGGCTCCAGCGGCGATGGACGCTTTCACCGCCCCGGTCTCTCCGACCACCTTGATGGTGACCAGGGCCCCCTTGGTGACTTCTTTTCCCAGGAGCTGGACGTTGGCGGCCTTGAGCATGGCATCAGCTGCCTCGATAGCCGCGATCAGACCGCGGGTCTCGACCAGTCCGAGGGCTGCCGTTATCTCAGCCATGGGGGCGGATTATCCGGCCGTTGGGAGGATAGACTCTACGTCACTGTGGGGACGCGGAATCACGTGGACCGACACCAGTTCGCCCACTTTTTCAGCGGCCGCTGCGCCGGCATCGGTAGCCGCTTTAACAGCGCCGACGTCTCCCCGGACCATGACCGTAACGAATCCGCCGCCGATCTTTTCCTTGCCGAGAAGCCTGACATTCGCTGCCTTCACCATGGTATCAGCAGCCTCGATGGCGCCAATCAGGCCGCGGGTCTCTACCATTCCTAGGGCATCAAGGGATGTAGCCAAGACGATTCTCCTGTCGTTGCTATACCGGTACCTGCACCGAAAACCGGCTTTGGCGTGATGAACGCTGGTGACTCGATGAGAGTATTTTACCCGCCCCCTCGATCAATGTCAACTTTTTTCTCCTAATATGGCTTTGCCACACCGTCGGCAGCGGTCTAATTTCGCGCCAGATGACCGACAGGGCCTATTTTCTTTCCGACGTCCACCTCTCGCTGAACAATGACGCTCCCGAACAGCGTCGGCGAGAGCGGCTGTTCCGCCTGTTCGAATCGATCAGGGAAACCGGTGGCACACTCTATATCGTCGGCGATTTTTTCGATTTCTGGTTCGAATATAAGCACGCCGTCCCACGCTATTACTATGATGTCCTGGCCGAACTCCGGGCGCTGGTGACCGCCGGCGTGCAGGTCCATTATATCCTCGGCAACCACGACTACTGGACGCGGGATTTTCTGGCCGATGTCATCGGCCTGCAGATTCACCGCCAGGCGACCCGGTTCACCATCGGCAACCGTCAGGCGCTGCTCTCCCATGGCGACGGACTCCTCGCGGCGGAGCGGGGCTACCGTATCATGCGGCGGATCATCCGCAGCCGCTGGTTCGTCTTCCTCTATCGCTGGACCCATCCCGACATCGGCATCGCTTTTGCCCGGGCCATCTCCCGCGCCAGCCGCAATAACCAGAGCCATTACTACCAGGACAAGGATGCCTTTCATGAGGAACTGATCCGCTATGCGGAGGCCCGCTGGGAGGAGGGTACCGACCTGGTGGTGCTGGGACATTACCACCTCAACCGGCTGCACACCTCCAACGGCGGAAAACAGCTGCTATGTCTCGGGGACTGGATTTCGCACTTCACATATGGTAAAATTGTTGCTGACGAGCTAACACTCGAATTTTGGCCCGAATAAATCATGGCAGCGCCTCGCTTCAAACCATCGCCGTTACCCGCCCTGCGCCGGAGGACCGCCCGGATCATGCGCAGCCTTGTGCTCCTGCTCTTGGTGTTGAGCATGGACGGCTGCTTCCTGTTCCGTAAGACCGTGGATGAGGTGACCATCGAAGAGCTGCGCCTGAAATATCAGGAGGGCAAGATGGGCGCCCTGCTGCAGATAATCGAAATTTACGAGGACCCGGAGCAACCCCGGAGTGTCCGCCTGGCCGCCGCCGAAGCCCTGGGCGAGAGCCGCCATCCCACGGCCCTGGAGACGCTGGCCAGGACGGTCCGGGATGCCGAGGCACTGGAAATTGAGCGTATGCTCTCGGCCATCGATGTCCTCTCCCGGGTGCCCAGCCCGGTGGCGGCCGAGGCCCTCACCCAGGCGCTGAGTTCCACCGATGCCAAACTGAACCAGCTGCGTACCGCTCTGGCCGTGGGCCTGGAGAAAATCGGCTCCACCGACCATATCCAGACCCTTATCGACATCTACCAGGTGAGCCGGGAAAACCATGTGCGGATGGAACAGACCGTGACCCGGGCGCTGGGCGCCATGGGCGACGATCGGGCCATCCCCATCCTGGTGCAGCTGGCCGGCGATCCCGCCGTAAGCCTGCTCACCCGCAGCACGGCTATAGAACTGCTGGCCAAAAAGGATTCGCCCGAGGTCGTAAAAATGTTCGCCATCATGCTGGGCGACCCGACCAGCAATATGCAGATGCGTGACTTTGCCCTGCGGGCCATGGGCGATATCAAGGCGGAGCGGCTGGTGCTGGCCCTGCTGGAGACCTACCAGATGGGCCGGGCGGAGTATTACTCACTGCTCAACACCTTGCTGATGGCGCTGGACCAGTTTGACGACCCCACCATCAAGCCGGCCCTGCTGGAGATTGCCGTGGGAACCGATTTTCCGGTCAGCATCCGCAAGCGGGCTATCCGCAATCTGGCCAATTTCAAGGACCCTGTGGTCCTCGACCGCATCATTCCCCTGCTGGAAGAGGCCACCAATTACTACCTGCTGGGAGCCATCAACGACCTGGCGGAGGCGCTGAATCCCGGTCCTGCCAGCCGTGAGCAAATCCGCCGGGCAGCCCGCAAAGCCGCCCTGGCCTGGGTGGCGGGGCAATCGTGAGGCGGCCGCCCAGCGCCATGCTGGTGGGGCTTCTGCTGCTGGCGCCCCTGACGGCCCAGGATCAGGCTGGAACCACGGTCCCCAGCGTGCCGGCCCGGCCGCCGGCGCCGTCCAAGGAATTTTACGAGCTGAAGTTGACCCTCGACCAGTTGCGCCATCAGATGAACCAACTGCGTGTCGATGTGGAGGCCAGCCGGAGCCGGGAGCTGACGCCCGAAATCTACCGTTCGATCCTCAAGCGGCTGGCGTTGATCCGCCTGAGCCACGAGATTGTGCTGACCAACGGCACGGTGGTACGGGGCAATATCCTGGCGGAGGACCTGGACCAGATCAGCCTGGAAACCACCCTGGGTACCCTGATTTTGAAAAAATCGACCATCCGCTCCATCGAGGAGATTGCCGATACCAAGCCGAAGGTGGAGTTTATGGGCGATGCCGAAGAAGAATTCTTTACCGGCTACCGGATCTACGCGGGACAGGTGCGCAACGACGGCATTACCCGGGCCGATTTCGTCCGGGTGGTATTTAAACTGTGGGATGCCAAGTCCGATCTGGTGGCGCAGGATTCGGCCTTTGTGGCGGGCCAGGAGATGACCTACCTTTCAGGTGTCGCCACCGACACAGCCGTGGAGCCGGGCCAGGCGGTAAGTTATCAGGTGCGGGTGAATGTGCGGGAAAATGTCGTGGTGAGTTATATGACCAGGGAAGTGCATTGGGAGCAGGTTGAGTAAACCGGGTTCCCCTGACCGGATGGAATGAAGGAGATAGGATGAACGCTGCCACGCATGGATCGCTTAACGACCTGACGGCTTTTTCTCCGGCCTTGCAGGCTCGCATTGACTCTGGAAAAATCTCCCCCGGCCAAGTGCAGGACTACCGCGGCTTTATGCAGCAGATCGCCGGCCAGTTTATGCAGCACCCGGTTATCACCGATAATGCTTATTGTAGCTGGTTTGCCGACGGCAATATTTCCATCGAAAACCTGCGCCACTTCATCGTGCAGTTCTCCGTCTTCTCCAATCTGTTCCTGATTGCGCAGCTCAAGAAAATGATCAATGCCCAAACCCTGGAGGCCATGCGTGCGTCCAAGGAAATTCTGGCCAACGAGATCGGCACCATCTTCCGCAAACCCGGGCAGAGTGGCGGCACAGGCAACGGCGAGAATCTGAGCGCTGCTGAGAAGGACCTCTCCGGCGATCCGGCCCTGGTGGCCACCGAGGGCACCGTGGATGGCGGGGTGTTTCAGTTCCGGGCGGCCCACTTCGAATGGCTGCTGCGTATCGGCAAGGTGCTGGACCTGGAGTTTAACGACATGGGCAAGCGGCGCCACGGCACCGGTCCGACCCTCTTCTTCTGCGACGAGCTCTCCCGCATCTACGGCAATGAGGACCCCAGCACCGCTGAAGGGGCCAGTTTTGCGGTGGAGAATTGGGCTGCGGCAGGCTTCTGGAAACAACTGGTGGCCGGGCTGAAGGCAACCAAGGCCCGGGAGATACCCGACCTGCCGCTGGCCTTCTTCACCTGGCACGACAAGGTCGAAGACCAGCACGCCGGCCATACCCAGGACGAACTGGAGGAGGTCTTCTTTACCGACTGGTTCGACCGGGAGAAGTTTATCTCCGGCGGTCTGGAGATGCTGGAGGGGGTGGCCGCTTTCTGGAGCGGCCTGGACGCCGACCGCAAGCAGGCCCAGACAGCCTGAGGCCGGGGCCGGTTTGCGGGCAGCCCGGCGAGCCTGATTGCATGTCAACCCCCGAGTCACTTCGGCACATCACCCGCCGCCATTTTCTCAAAATCGCCGGAGCTTCCACGGCCTCCCTGGCGCTACTCCCCGGACCCCTCTGGCCGGCTGAAAAGGAAGCCATTTTTCGAGTGGTACCCTCGACTAGAACTACGCTGCCGGTTATTGGCATGGGATCGTGGCTCACATTTGATGTGCACATTCGCAGCCCTATGGCTGGGAAAAGAGTGGAAGTGCTGCGGACCTTCTTTAACAGCGGCGGCGCCCTCATTGATTCTTCGCCCATGTATGGGCTATCGGAAGAGGTCATCGGTTATGGGTTGAGGCAGCTCCCGGGTGACGGCGCTCTATTCTCCGCCACTAAAGTCTGGACAAGGGGACAACAGCGCGGCATTCGGCAAATGGGCAGTTCCCTGGAATTGTGGGGTATTGAACTATTTGATCTGATGCAGATACATAATATGGTCGACTGGGAGGATCACCTGCAGACCTTGCGGGCCTGGAAGGCGGACAACCGCATAGGCCATATTGGCATGACTACTTCCCACGGGCGCCGGCACGACAAACTTGAACGGGCGCTAAAAAGTGAAAAATTCGACTTTGTGCAGTTCACTTACAACATGGCTGACCGCCAGGTGGAAAGGCGGCTGCTGCCCCTTGCCGCCGACCTGGGTTTGGGCGTCATCATCAACAGGCCCTTCCGCGGAGGCCGGTTATTCTCCCACGTCCGCGGTCAACCATTGCCTGATTGGGCCGCTGAATTCGATTGCCGCAACTGGGCTCAGTTTTTTCTGAAATTCATTGTCTCCCACCCTGCGGTCACCTGCGCCATTCCAGCGACCCGTCAAGTAGGTCACATGCGGGAAAATATGGCGGCGGGGTATGGCCTGCTGCCCGATGAAAAGATGCGCCAGCGGATGATCACTTACTTCGACAATATCTAGCCAGTGCGCTACTTCAGCAGCACCATCTTCCCTTGAGCGGTAAACCGGTCAGTCCGCAGCCGGTATAGATAGACCCCCGATCCCACGCTTTCTCCGGCCCGGTTGCGCCCCTGCCAGACGGCGCTGTGCCGGCCGGCCCTGCGGAAACCTTGCGCCAGGATGGCCACCTGCCGGCCCTGCAGATCGTACACTGCCAGTGTGACCGGCCCGCTCTCCGGCAGATCGTAGGTGATGGTGGTGGAAGGATTGAACGGGTTGGGATAGTTGGCCCCCAAACTGTAAGCGGCTGGCAGCAGCCCGGGCCTCTCCTGTAGGGCGACGGTGGAAGCTGTTGCCAGGGCCCCCTCCTCGATCCAGACCCGGATCAGGGCCAGCTCATCGGTGTTAGTATCGAAATAGCTGGGGTTGCCTTGGGGCATTCGCGACCCACAGTTCTGGGCGCCGGTGATTTTAAGATAGAGGTGTGATGTGCTCGTACTGGAGGGATCGACGTAGGCCAGGCCGTTGCAGCTGCTGGTAACGCCCACCAGGGCATCGTAGTTGGCCGTGGCACTGCTGCCCAGGGTCAAACCGCCAGCGCCGCTGCCGTGGCAGCCCGTGCAGCCGGCCGCGGTAAAAATAGGATTGACCTGGCTGGCGAAATCGACGTTGCTCTGGCCCCAGGCCAGGCTGGCGATTCCCAGGATGCCGATAAGGCGCCGCAAGCTGCCGCTGGACTGCATACACAATCTCCCTATGTTAGGCTCCCAATGCCGGTTTCGTTCGGGTAAGGTGGTCAACCGGGCGGAATATAGAAAACTTCACCAGTGGCGGCAACCCTTTCGCCGCCTGCTGTCCGGCATTGGGCAGTTACCGGGGCCGGCTCAGGCTGGGCCGGATCAGCCTTTGCCGAGCAGGGTCAGCATGATGGCGTTCTGCACATGCATGCGGTTTTCCGCCTGGTCGAAGACGATGGAGTAAGGGGCCTCCATCACCTCGTCGGTGACCTCAAACCCCCGCTCCGCCGGCAGGCAGTGCATAAACAGGCTTTCCCGGCCGGTGGCGGCCATCAGTTCGGGGGTGACGGTAAACCCGGCGAAGGCCCGGCGCCGGGCCTCGGCCTCATCCTTCTGGCCCATACTGGCCCAGACGTCGGTGTAAACGATGTCGGCCCCCTGCACCGCTTCCTTGGGATCGGCGGTGACGCTGATCTCGCTGAGGCCCGCCGCCCGGGCCAGGGCCAAGGTTTCCGCATCGGGCCGGTAGCCCTCGGGGCAGGCCAGGGCGAGGCGCAGGGGCAGCCGGGCCGCCAGCCGGAGCCAGGAGTTGACGATGTTGTTGCCGTCGCCGATGTAGGCGATGTGGACCTCGCTGCGCCGGGCCAACTGCTCCCCGATGGTGAACATATCGGCCATGATCTGGCAAGGGTGGTTATAGTCGGTGAGGCCGTTCACCACCGGCACCGTGGCATGCTCGGCCAGGGCCAGCAGGTGGCTATGGTCAAACAGGCGGGCCATGATCATATCGTTGTAGCGGCTGAGGACCCGGGCAATGTCCTGCACCGCCTCCCGCTGGCCGATGCCGATGTCGCCGGGGCCGAGGTAGAGGGCATGACCCCCGAGCCGGTGGAAACCGGTCTCGAATGAGACCCGGGTCCGGGCCGACGGCTTGGCAAAGATCATGGCCAGGGTCATGCCCTGGAGGGGCCGCCAATCATCCCGCGCCCGGAAGCGGGCCTTGGTGGTGGCGGCGAGATCGAAAACGGCCCGAATCTCATCGGCCGTCAGATCGGTGATGTGCAGAAAATGGTCAGGCATGGACTGCCTCAGACGTCCCGTGCATGGTGGCCGTCACAGGATGTAGCGGCTCAGGTCCGGGTCCTTGGCGATGGCCTGCACCATTTCATCGCCCGCACGGGATGCCTTTGGGTATCCAACCAATTCCAATAAGTGCAGGAATTCATCGACCCCCAAACCCGCTTGCCTAATGATAGCTCTCAGGGTACCTCGACCCAGCACTTTGTGGTCAGGCACGACCACCTGTGTGAAGGGTTCATCACGTCGTAAGACTAAATGGCTGCCAGTTTGCCTCTTTTGGTAGAAGTCTGCCCGCTTTAGTGCCTGAACGCACTTGCGTCCAGAGATCACAGGCAACTTGCTCATACGGCGATGGTAAGCAGTTCAAACCGCTCTTCGGGTACCGGCAAGCCGTCCCCTTCGAGCGTAGCGATGTAGACTTCGATAGCCTCACGGATGTTACGAACAGCCTCTTCCCTGGTTTCGCCTTGACTGATGCAGCCAGGTAACGAGGGACATTCAGCCACCCAGTAGCCATCTTCTCCCGGATAAATGATAACCTGTCGCATGCCTGGACCTCTTGTTACATCCGTCTACCGTTATAGTTTAACGCCGTAGCGGCCCGGTCGTCAGAAAATACTGGAAGGAACGACGGCTTGGCAAAGATCATGGCCAGGGTCATGCCCTGGAGAGGCCGCCAATCGTCCCGCACCCGGAAGCGGGCCTTGGCTGCGCTGGCGGTCTCGAAGATGGCCAGGATTTCGTCGCCGGTGAGATCGGTGATGTGCAGAAAATGGTCAGGCATGGACTGCCTCAGACGCCCCGTGCACGGTGGCCGTCACAGGATGTAGCGGCTCAGGTCCGGGTCCTTGGCGATGGCCGCCACCTCCTTGCGGACCAGGTCCCGGCCAATGGTGATATTCTTTTCCTTGCCCTCAGGTTGGTCGAACAGGATATCTTCCAGCAGCCTCGTAAGGATGGTATGCAGCCGCCGGGCGCCGATGTTCTCGTTGGTCTGGTTGACCTGGTAGGCCACCTTGGCGATCTCCAGGATGGCCGCTTTTTCAAACTTCAGCTGCACCCCCTCGGTGGCGAGAAGCGCCTCGTACTGTTTGATGAGGGCGTTGCGGGGATGGATCAGGATCTTCACAAAATCCTTCTCCGTCAAATCATCCATCTCCACCCGGATGGGGAAGCGGCCCTGCAGCTCGGGGATCAGGTCCGACGGCTTGCTGACATGGAACGCACCGGCGGCAATGAACAGGATATGGTCGGTGCGCACCACGCCATACTTGGTCACCACGTTGCAGCCCTCGATGATCGGCAGGATGTCGCGTTGGACCCCCTCGCGGGAAACGTCCGGGCCGGCGGTGCTGCTTTCACCGGCGATCTTGTCGAGCTCGTCCACAAATACGATGCCCATCTCCTCCACCCGCTGCAGGGCCGTGCGGATCACCTCGTCCATTTCGATGAGTTTGCCCGCCTCCTCGATCGCCAGAATCTTGCGGGCCTCCTCCACGGTGGTCTTCTGGTCGCGGCTCTTTTTGGGCAGCATATTGCCCAACATCTCCTGGATGTTCACCGCCACATCATCCATACCGAAGGGACCCATCACTTGCAGCATGGGCGACATCTCGATGTGGGTCTTGATCTCCACCAGCCGGTCCTCGAACTCCCCCTTTTCCAGGCGGACCTTCAACTTTTCCCGGGTGCGCCGGCGCCGGGCCTGCAGTTCGGCATCATCGCCGTTGTCGCCGGGCGTCTCCAGAGCAACGGCCGGCAGGTTATCCTGGGGAAAGAGGATATCGAGGATGCGCTCGTCGGCCTGCTCCAGCGCCTTGGCCTCCACCTCGGCCTCTTTCTCATGCCGGATCATATTGACCGCGACCTCGACCAGGTCCCGGATGATACTCTCCACGTCCCGGCCTACATAGCCCACCTCGGTGAACTTGGAGGCTTCCACCTTGATGAACGGGGCGTCAGCGAGCATGGCCAGACGCCGGGCGATTTCGGTCTTGCCCACCCCTGTGGAACCGATGAGAATGATGTTGTTGGGCATGATCTCGTCACGGAGATGATCGGGGACCTGCAAGCGCCGCCAGCGGTTCCGCATGGCAATGGCCACCGATTTCTTGGCTGCCTCCTGCCCGACGATATACTTGTCGAGCTCCTTGACGATCTGCCGGGGGGTCAGGGGTTTCATTTTTTAGGCTTGGCTCCCAGTTCCAGAATGCTCAGTTCATTGTTGGTATAGATGCACAGGTCGGCGGTAATGCGCATGGCGCTTTCCACCACTTTGCGGGGGTCCTTCAGGCCGGCCCCGATGAGGGCCCGGGCTGCGGCCATGGCGTAACCGCTGCCGGAGCCAATGCTGATGACGTGGTCATCGGGATCGATGATATCGCCGGAGCCGGAGAGGATATAGCTGTGGCGGTTGTCCATGAGGGCCAGCATGGCGTCGAGTTCCCGGAGGTATTTGTCGGTGCGCCACTCTTTGGCCAGCTCGACCGATGCGCGCTGCAGGTCGTGGCCGTATTCTTCCAGCTTGGCCTCGAATTTTTCGAACAGGGTCAGGGCGTCGGCCACCGCCCCGGCGAAGCCGCCCAGCACCTTGCCATCGGCGAAGGAGCGGACCTTGACGGCCCGGCTTTTCAGCTGCATCTCGCCCAGAGTCACCTGGCCGTCGCCTGCCAGGGCCACCCGGCGGCCCAGCCGGACCCCCAGGATAGTGGTGGAGCGGATCGGCAAATGGTTCATGATACGATGATGCTCCTCACAAATTCGATTGATCAGTAAGCTCAGACGCTATTCCGGCGGCGTTGGTTCCCATATAATGATATTCAATCCCCTGCGAGGCCGCCGGGGCGGACACAAGGACGTTGCAGACATTCAAATACCTGCCGCCTGAACGGAGCCACCGCCCTACAGCTCCTTGCGCAGCCGGGCCACCGGCAGTTTCAACTGCTCCCGGTACTTGGCCACCGTCCGCCGGGCCACCGGGTAGCCTTGCCCCTTAAGCAGCTCGGCCAGCTTCTCATCGTTGAGCGGCTTCTGCTTGTCCTCGCCGCCAATCAACTTCTGCAAATCAGCCTTGATCTGCCGGGTGGAGACCTCCTCCCCCTCAGTGGTGGTCATCCCCTCGGTAAAGAAGTATTTCAGTTCGTAAATGCTGCGCGGGGTCTGTACGTATTTGCCGTTGGTGACCCGGCTGATGGTGGAGATATCCATCTGCACGTCTTCGGCCACATCGCGCAGCACCATCGGCCTGAGCCGGGTGCCGTCACTGCGCTCGAAAAACTCCCGTTGCCGTGCGATGATGGCCTTCATCACCCTGATGATGGTGTCACGGCGCTGCTGGACCGCCTGCATAAACCACTTGGCCGCCTCCACCTTCTTGCGGGCAAACTGGCGGGTCTCCGTGTTGTACTTGGTCTTGCTCCCGGCCATGGTCACGTAGGTGGGGCTGATGTGCATTTCGGGCAGCGAGCCGTCGTTCAGCGTCACCTGCCATTCCCCATCCACCTCGTCCACCAGGATGTCGGGGATGATGTAATCGCCGGCCACGGTCGCATCGCCCAGGCCCGGTTTGGGATTGAGGCGGGAGATGATCTTGATGGCCTCCTGGAGTTCCTCCTCGCTGCAGCCGGCGGCCTGAATGACCCGGCTGAAACGCCGGTTGGCGAAATTCTCGAAATGATCCGCCACAATCCGCATGGCCAGGCCGTTGGCGCCGAGCTGCTGGAGCTGCGCCAGCAGGCACTCTTGCAGGTCCATCGCTCCTACTCCGGGCGGGTTCAGCCGCATGATTCCCCGGCGGACCTCCTCCACCGTCTCCAGTGTGATGTTCATCCTGTCGGCGACGAGCTGGGGGTCGATGGTGAGATAGCCTTCGCCGTTCAGGTTGCCCAGCAGTTCCTCCGCGATGGCCAGGGACTGCTCGGACAGACCGGCGTCAGCCAGCTGGGCCAGAAGCTTCTCGGTAAAGGCCACCGAGGCGGCTATCTGAATCTCAAAGCTTTCCCGGGAATAGTCCTCATAGCGGGAGACGTTGAAATCGTCGGGCTGGTTGAGTATCTCGTCCCAGTCGATCTCCTCCTCCTCGGCATCTCCCTCTGCCTCGTCAGTGGTGGGCTCCAGTTCCGTCATCTCCAGGGCGGGATTCTGCTCCAGTTCCTCGGTAATGCGCTCCTGCAGCATCAGGGTGGTGAGCTGCAGAATGCTGGACTGCAGTATCTGCTGAGGCGCAAGATGCTGGCCGAGCCTCTGGGTCTGCTGGAGGGATGTGGAGGCCATAATCTAGTGCAGCGATTTTTCCAGCTTGAAGCTCTTGCCCAGGTAGAGGCGGCGGGTCTCTTCATCGGCGGCCAGCTCCTCTGCCGTACCCGATTTCATCAGCTTGCCGTTGTAGAGCAGATAGGCCCGGTCGGTGATGCTGAGGGTCTCCCGGACGTTGTGATCGGTAATCAACACCCCTATGTTCCGCTCCCGGAGCTGCACCACGATGCGCTGAATCTCTTCCACGGCAATCGGATCTACTCCGGCGAACGGCTCGTCAAGCAGGATAAAGTCCGGGTCCATCACCAGGCTGCGGGCGATTTCAGTACGCCGCCTCTCGCCGCCGGAGAGGGTCATGGCCAGATTTTTGCGGATATGGCTGATGCGCAGCTCCTCCAGCAGTTTTTCCAGACGCTCAGTCTGCTCCTGGGCCGATAATTTGCTCATCTGCAACACCAGGCGCAAATTATCCTCCACCGACAGCCGCGTGAACACCGACGGCTCCTGGGAGAGGTAGCCCAGCCCATGCCGGGCGCGCTGGTACATGGGCATCCGGGTCACGTCCTGGCCGCCCAGAAATACCCGTCCTGCGGTCGGACGGATCATGCCCGTGAGCATGTAAAAAACGGTCGTCTTGCCGGCCCCGTTGGGACCCATCAGACCGACGATCTCGCCCTTGGCCACCTCCAGTGTAACATCCTTCACCACCGCCCGCTTGCCGTAGTTCTTGCGCAGCAGCTCGCCCTTGAGCAGGTCGTTGCCGGCCGGGCTGTCAGCTGCCATCGGACAGCCCCGCGCCCATGACCCCGGTGGGCTGGTAGATTTTCCAGTGGGTCAGGTCAACATCCGACTCGAACCCGATGCCGTAGAGCGTATCCAACTGGGGCGAGGCAAACATGATCGAATCACGGGTGGAGATCATGTCGTACTCGTTGCGCCAGGTCAGGGTTTTGGTCAGCAGGACATGGCCGCTGTCGGAGAAAACTCTGACGTTGCCGTACGCACTGAGATTGTTGGTCAGAAAATCGACGTCGGCGCTGTCGGCGTACAGACGGCTTACGTGCCGGCCCTCGCCGTTATAAAAATCGACGGCAACATTGCCTAGAAGATGGGCCAGATTCTGTTTATCATATTTTATCATCCGATCGGAGTTGGCCTGGGCGACCCGGCGGCCTTCCTTGGTAATGATAACTTCACTGACCCAGCTCTCCTGGTCCGGAAACATGTCCCGGGACTGGCCACGCTGTTTGGCCACGCCGGAACGCTGGCAGGCTGTCACTGCCAGCATACTCAGCAGCAGGATCAGGGCGGCCTTCACCGGCGAATCCCCGATCTGAGTATATCGTGGATGTGCACAAGTCCCACCGGGCTGCCGCTATCATCATCCGCGGTGACAAACAGGGCCGTAATGGCATGGTCCTCCATGGCCGCCAGGGCGGTGACAGCCAGCGCGCTCTGCCCGATATGTTTCGGCTCGGCGCTCATGTATCGATCCACGGGCGCCCCCCGCAGATCATCACCATTCTGGATGGCCCGGCGCAGATCGCCGTCGGTGATGGCCCCCACCAGGCGGCCGGTCCCGTCCACCACGCCGGTAATGCCCAGGCCTTTGGCCGTAATGGTGGCGATGGCCTGCTCCATAGCAGAGCCGGCCTCGACCAGCGGCAGATCGGCGCCAGCGTGCATCAGCGAAGCGACGGTGGTCAGCAGGTTCCGGCCGAGCGTCCCACCGGGGTGATAACGGGCAAAATCTTCCGGCTTGAAGTCGCGCAGGTCCAGCAGCGCCATCGCCAGGGCATCCCCCATGGCCAGGGCGGCGGTGGAACTCGTGGTAGGGGCCAGATCCATGGGGCAGGCCTCCCGCTCGACGCCGGCATCCAGCACAATCCTGGCCGCCGCCCCCAGGCTCGAATCGGTCTTCCCCAGGATCGCCACCACGGGCACTTGCAGGGCTTCCAGCGATGGCATCAGGCCCAGCAGGTCCTCGGTTTCGCCCCTGTTTGATACGGCCAGAAAAACATCACTGGCGGCCACCATGCCCAGGTCGCCGTGGAGGGCATCGCCGGGGTGCAGGTAGAGGGCCGGGGTGCCGGTGCTGGCCAGGGTGCCGGCGATCTTCCGGGAAATCTGGCCCGACTTCCCCGAACCGGCCACCACCACCCGGCCGGCGCAATGGTAGATCAGGTCCACCGCGGCCACAAAGGCGTCATCGAGCTTGTCGATCAGCGCCGCCACCGCATCCGACTCCATCTGCAGCACACGCCGCCCGATCCGTAATATGTCCGCCGGCGGCTTCATCAGTCGGCCTTGTAAATATTGCGGCGCATGTCGGCCAGCACCTCTTCCAGCCGGCCCTGGTGTTCCAGCAGCCATTCCAGCACCTCCCGGATGACCCCGTCGCCGCCCCGGGTCTGGGTGACATGGATGGCCACATCCAGCACGGCCTGGGGCGCGCCGGGAACGGTTACCGGCACACCGACTTTTTCCATGACCGGCACGTCGATCCAGCCGTCGCCGATGAACAGCACTTCCTCCGGGGCCAGGTCGTACTTGGCCAACATTTTCCCGAACGGCTCCAGCTTGTTCAGGCTACCCTGATGCACATCTTCAATGCGCAACTGCCGCGCCCGCGAGGTGGTGGCCTCGGAGTGGCGCCCGGAGATGAGCACCAGTGGAATTTTGGCCAGCCGGGCCAGGGCGGCGCCCACCCCGTCCTGGACGGAGAAGCGCTTCAATTCGTAATTGTCGGGTCCCACATAGATTGAGCCGTCCGTGAGGATGCCGTCCACGTCGGAAAAGACCGCCTTCACCCGGCGAACTCTGGCGGCAAGTTCCTGCTCAGTCACCGTTACGGTGCTCCAGATAGACCCGGCGCAGGTCCAGCAGTTCCCTCAGCAACGGCTCCAGCCGGTCCAGGGGCCACTGTGTGGCGGCATCGCTCAGGGCCTGTTCGGGCCGGTCGTGGACTTCGATAAACAGGCCGTCGCAGCCGGCGGCCACCGCAGCCCGGGCCAGGGCCGGTATGTATTTCCGCAGTCCCCCGGTCGCATTGCCCTGGGCGCCGGGAAGCTGGGCCGAATGGGATGCGTCGAAGATGACGAATGCGCCCAGCTCCTGCATGATCGGTATGGCCCGCATGTCCGACACCAGGTTGTTATAGCCGAAGCTGGTGCCCCGCTCGGTGATGGCAAAACTGCTGCTGCCGGCGTTTTGCAGCTTGGCGATGATGGCCCCCACTTCCCAGGGTGAGAGGAACTGGCCCTTTTTCACATTGACGGCCAGGCCGGTGGCAGCGGCGGCCTCCAGCAGGTCGGTCTGGCGGCAGAGGAAAGCGGGGATCTGCAGCACATCGACAGCCTCCTTGAGCTGGGCCGGCTGCTCTGGAAGGTGCACATCGGTGAGCACCGGCAGACCGGTCTGTGCCTTGATCCGGCTGAATATGGGCAGAGCTGCCTCGAGTCCGATACCCCGGTAACTGTCGCCGGAAGTACGGTTGGCCTTGTCGAAGCTGGTCTTGAACAGCAGCTCGATACCCAGGTCGTGGCCCAGCTCGGCCAGCCGCTCGGCCATGAAAACCACATGCTCCGCCGACTCGATGACGCACGGCCCGGCGATGATGGGGAACTGATTTTCCCCGAATGCAAAGGCCACGGTCAGGTCCCCCGCTGCTGGCCGAAGGTGACTGCCGCCGCCACAAACTCGCGGAACAGGGGATGGGCCCGCACCAGGCGGCTGTGCAGCTCGGGGTGAAACTGGCCGGCGACAAACCAGGGATGGTCGGGCAGTTCGATCATCTCCACCAGGTCGAGCTCGGCATTGACGCCGCTGATCACCAGGCCCGAATCGCGCAGCTGTTCCCGGTAGCGGTTGTTGACCTCGTAGCGGTGGCGGTGGCGCTCGCTCACTTGCGTGAGACCGTAAGCCCGATGGGCCAGAGTGCCGGGCGCAATGTCACACTGGTAGGCGCCCAGGCGCATGGTGCCCCCCTTCGCCTTTATGCCCAGCTGGGCCGCCATCATGTCGATGACCGGATGGGGGGTGTCGCGGTCGAATTCGGTACTGCTGGCGCCCTCCAGCCCGCAAACATTCCGGGCATACTCTATAACGGCACACTGCAAGCCCAGGCAGATGCCCAGGTAGGGCACCTGGTGGGTCCGGGCATAGCCCGCCGAGGCGATTTTCCCCTCGCTGCCCCGGTCGCCGAATCCGGGCGGCAGCAGGATGCCGTCCACATCGCCCAGGGCCGCCTCGAGGCTGCCGTTGCCGGCCAGCTTTTCCGTGTCGACCCACTTGATCTGCACCCGGGCATCGTTCTCCACACCGGCGTGGATAAAGGCCTCCAGGATGCTTTTATAGGCATCGGGGAGCGCGTTGTACTTGCCGCACAGGGCGATGGTGACGGCCCGGGTCGGCTCCTTGAAGCGGGAGATGAAGCGGCTCAGGAACGGCAGCGGTTCCTCGCTGATCTCCAGATTCAGCAACTGGGCCACGCCCTTGTCCAGGCCCTGTTCCTCAAAGACCAGGGGTATCTCGTAAATCGAGTCGACGTCCGGAGACTCGTAAACAAAACCTTTGGCGACATTGGTGAAAAGGGACAGCTTGTCCCGTACTTCCGGGGTGAGATGGTGGTCTTCCTGGGTCCGGCAGACCAGAATATCCGGCTGCAGACCGATCTCCCGGAGCCGCTGCACCGAGTGCTGGGTCGGTTTGGTTTTGAGTTCTGCGCTCTTGCCCATAAACGGCACCAGGGTCAGGTGCATGATGAGGGTGTTCTCCCGGCCCTCGGACAGGATCAGCTGGCGGATCGCTTCCAGGAAAGGCTGCCCTTCGATATCGCCCACGGTGCCGCCCACTTCGGTGATGACCACATCGTAGACGCCATCGGGGTTGACCCCCAGGATACGGCGGCGAATCTCGTCGGTGATATGGGGTATCACCTGCACCGTCTGTCCCAGGTAGTCACCGGCCCGCTCCCGGTTGAGGACTTCCCAGTAGACCTGGCCGGCGGTGGTGTTGTTCAGCAGCGACATATCGATGTCGATGAAGCGCTCGTAGTGGCCCAGATCGAGATCGGTCTCGGAACCGTCATCCAGGACAAACACTTCGCCGTGCTCCAGGGGATTCATGGTCCCCGGGTCGACGTTAAGGTAGGGGTCGAGCTTCTGGATAGTGACGTTGAGGCCCCGGGCTTTCAGCAGGTAGCCCAGCGAGGCGGCCAGGATGCCCTTGCCCAGGCCGGAGATCACCCCCCCCAGAACAAAGATGTACTTTACCGGACGCCCCCCAGGTTGGCTCATGATAATCCTGCCGGGTCCGCCGGTTGCCAGACCGCGGCCAGTTTCTGCAGATCGGCCGGGGTGTCGATGGCTACCCCTATGTAGCCGGTGCTCAGCACGCCGATGGCAGCGCCCATGTCCAGCGCCCGCAGTTGCTCCAGGCTGTGTTCCTTTTCAGCCTCTGAGGGGCCCTGGGCGGTGAATTCCTCCAGGAAGGAGCGCCGGAATGCGTACAGGCCGACGTGCCGCAGCAGTTCGCCCGCAGGCAGTTCCGCCGGCAAATGGCGATAGAAGGCCAGCGCCCGGTACCCGTCTGCCAGCACCTTCACCAAGCTGGGATTCTCCCGTCCGCCGGCCGGAATCTCCGTCGATCCAACGGTGCCCAGGGGGTATTCCGGATGGCTCTCCATGAACTCCACCAACCCATCAATGATGGCCGGATCGAGCTGCGGCTCGTCCCCCTGGATGTTCAGCACCAGGTCTGCTTCCAGAGGCCGGGCCGCCTCGGCCACCCGGTCACTGCCGGAAGCGTGATCGGCAGCGGTAAGCACCACCCGGTCACCCAGCCGGGCCAATTCGGCGGCCACCTTGGGGCTTTCGGTGGCGATTAGCACGGCGCTCAGTTTCCGGCAACGGAGGGCTGCCGCATACACATGGTGGACCATGGGCTGGCCGGCGATAGGCGCCAGGACCTTGCCGGGGAAGCGGGTCGAGGCATAGCGTGCCGGGATGATGCCGATGGCGGTCATGGATCGGGCTTGAGTACGGCGGGCACCAGGAAAAATTCCCCATCGCTGGCCCGGGGCTTATCCTTGTCGGCAGCGTCCCGGCCGGGGGCGTTACCCAGGGCCAGATCCCGCTCCATAGAGGGTACCGGTTCATCCAGCCGGGCCACATTGGCCAGCTCCAGCACATGGGAGAGGGGCGCCAGATCGCCGGTGTCGGCCGCTTCGAGGGTCTGCACATGGGCCAGGATGGCGCTGATCTGGCCGGCATACTGCTGCGCTTGAGCCGGGGTCAAATGCAGCTTGGCCAGTCCGGCGAGTTTGCGGAGTTCTTCCGGCGTAACGGACGGTTTCGTTGGCATCAGCCAGCGGCTACAATAATCGTGCCATGATAATCATTTTCAGACGGAAATTAACGGCCTGACAGCGGCGAAAACAATGCCGTTTCACAGGACCGGAGAGAAGGCTCCGGAGCCGCCTGCGAGGCTTGCCGTTTACTCGTAGCGCAGCGCTTCGATGGGGTCGAGGCGGGACGCTTTATTGGCCGGATACAGACCGAAAAAGATACCGATGGCCGAGCAGTAGCCAAAAGCCGAGACGATGGCCCACAGGGGCACCCCCGCCTGCATATTCAGCACTGGCGAGAGCAGCGCCGTGGTTGCTATCCCCGCCAGAATCCCCAGCAGGGCGCCGAATTCCGACAGCAGGACCGCTTCGATCAGGAACTGCATCAGGATATCCCGGCGCCTGCCGCCGACCGCTTTGCGGGTGCCGATTTCCCTGGTCCGCTCCATGACCGACACCAGCATGATGTTCATGATGCCGATACCGGCCACCAGCAGGGAGATGCCGGCAATGCCCACCGCCGCCAGCCGGATATAGCGGGTAAAGTCCATCATGGTCCCCATGATCGATTCGGCGGTTACCACTTCAAAGTCGTTTTCTTCGGTCAGCGGCACCTTGCGGCGCACCCGCAGCATGGCCACCGCTTCATCAATGGCTTCGTCCACCCGCGAGGCGTCCCAGGCCCGCAGCAGGAGGGCGGTGGAGCCCATTGTCCGGGCAGAGGAGGTGAACACCTTCTTGTAGGTGGTGATGGGAATGATGGCCACATTGTCGGCCGACTGCTCGAAGGTGCTGGCGGCCTGGTCCAGTACGCCGGCCACCCGGAATCCCTGGCCCCCCAGCAAAATTTGCTTGTCCAAAGCCTCCTCGAAGGGGAACAGTTCGGCGGCCACGTCCCGGCCGATCACCACCACGTTTCTGCGGTGGGATATATCGTCTTCCTGCAGGAACCGGCCGCTGGCTATATCGAGGGACTGGGTGGAGAGATAATCGGCCATGGTGCCGACCACCTTCACGTTGGGAGCCGTTTTTTTGTTGCGGTACTTGACCGTGTTGGCATACCGCTCAACGACCGCCGTGGCAGCCATAATATTGTTCGACTTCGCCTGTATGAACAAAGCATCGGCGTAAGTGAAATCTTTCCGGCGGGCATATTTCATCCAGCCGTGACCCACCATCACGGGGGGGAATTTCTGGACCGAGAAGGTTTCGCCGCCCAGGGCGCTGAGTTCATCCTGCATCGCCCGGTCAAAGCCCTGCACAACCCCCTGCATACTGGTGATGGCCCAGACGCCAATGACCATACCCAGCAGAGTCATTCCCGAGCGCAGCTTGTTGTTGAACAGGGAGCGCAGGGCGAGGATCAGATATTCAACCATTATTCATACCTCAGTGCTTCTATGGGGTCGAGCCGGGCCGCCTTGGTGGCCGGCCACAGCCCGAATATCAGCCCGACCACAACCACGACGCCAATGCCGAGACCGAGCCAGGTGGGGGGGATGCGGGCGGCCAGAGGGGTCGATTTCTGAATGAAGTCGGCCACCCAGTAGGCGCTCAGAAAGCCGATCAGCACCCCCAGCGCCGACACCGCCATGCTCTCCACCAGAAACTGCCAGCGGATGGTACTGCGGGTGGCGCCCAGACTTTTGCGGATGCCGATTTCACTGGTCCGTTCGGTGACGGTTACCAGCATGATGTTCATCACCCCGACACCGCCGACAATCAGCGCAATGCTGCCGATGCCGACGGCCACCATCCAGAGCATCCCGGTGGCGTTGTCGTAGAGTTCCTGCAGGGAACTTTGCTGGTTGATGGCAAAATCGTTGGGCTGATTGGGCCGCAGTTTGCGGTAGCGCCGCATGATCCCTTCCACCTCCTCCTTGGCCTCCTCCACCAGGTACGGTTCGGATGCTTTCAGAGCGATGGTGATGTTGCGCCGGCGGCTGCCGAACATCTTGAGCAGAGTCTCGGCCGGCACGTAGGCCATGTTGTCCAGGTTGCGGCCGAGCATCGAGCCCTGCTCCTCCAGCACCCCGATGACCAGGAATTTGCGGCCGTTAATGCTCATGCGCCTGCCGATGGGATCGATATTCTCGAACAGGTTTTCGCGCACCGCTGCGCCGATGACCACCACGTTTTTCCGATGCTGCGTATCTATGGTCGAAAGGAACCGGCCCAACTCCACCTCCTGCCCGGCAATGACGACCATGTCACTGTGGACGCCCATCACCGCCACCCGCTCAAGGCTCTTGTCCCGGTACTTCACGCTGGCCCGCTGGAAAATCCGCGGACTGATATGGCTGACATACTCGGACCGGGCGCTGATATACTCCACCGCATCGATGCCGAAATTCTTCCGCTGCCGGGCGTTGATCCATGAGTCGCGGCCCTGAAACCAGGCCCGCTTGTCGACGTACAGGACATCGGAACCCAGGTGGGATATCTGGTCGGCGAAGGACTGGTTGAGCCCTTCGATGATGGCCATGACCACGCCCACGGTGAAAATGCCTATGGCAATGCCCAAGGTGGTCAAGAAGGCCCGGAATTTGTGGGCCCAGAGGGCCGAGCCGGCGATGCGCAGAACTTCGATCATCAGGCAGTTTTCCCCAATCCGGTCTGCTCGTCCCGGTCCACCTGGCCGTCCAGGATGGTGATGATCCGGTGGGCATGGGCAGCAATGTCAGGCTCATGTGTGACCAGGATGATGGTGTTGCCTTCGGCGTGAATCTGGTCCAGCAGGGCCATGATCTCCCGGCTGGTGGTCGAATCGAGATTGCCGGTGGGCTCATCGGCCAGGATGATGGCCGGTGAGGTAACCATGGCCCGGGCGATGGCCACCCGCTGCTTCTGGCCGCCGCTGAGTTCGCTCGGCTTGTGGTCAACCCGGTCGGCCAGGCCTACCTGGTCCAAGGCCCTTCTGGCCCGCACGGCCCGGTCCTTGCGGGATACGCCGGCGTAAACCAGGGGCAGTTCCACATTGCGCAGGGCGGAGGTCCGGGCCAACAGGTTAAAGGTTTGGAAAACGAAACCTATTTTCCGGTTGCGGATACCGGCCAGGGCGTCATCATCCATCCGGGTCACCGTCTCGCTGGTCACGTCGCAGACCAGCTCGCCCTCGAATTCGTAGCGTCCGGCCGTAGGGGTGTCGAGGCAGCCGATGATGTTCATCAGGGTCGACTTCCCCGAGCCGGAAGGACCCATGATGGAGATGTATTCGTTAGGCATAATGACCAAGTTGATGCCCTGCAGGGCGTGAATCTGCTCCTTGCCCATATCATAGGTCTTGGTTACGCCGGTAAAATGAATCAGCGGATCCTGGCCGTTGCGGCGAGGATCGTCGGGGCTGCCGGTCATGGGCGCCGGCGCATCCCGCCCTCGCCCCTGGGGGCCTTGCGGGTGATCAGACTGCCATCTTTCAGGTCCTTGCTGACTGCGCGGTAATTGCCAATGATGATTTCTTCTCCCGGCTTCAGGCCGGCCAGTATCTGGTAATGCGTGTCCGAGGAGATGCCCAGTTCCACCTGGCGCTGCTCCACCTTTTCCAACTTTTCCTTCCCGAACAGTCTGGAGAGAAAACCGCTTTGGGCATCGGTCGTATCCTTGATCACCACGAAAACCACCTCCACCGGTTCGGCGCGCTTGCCGCCCATCCCACCCGGCCGGCCGCTGAAATTACCGGTTCTCTGGAACGAGCCCCCCCGCCTGCCGCCGCCCCGGGTTCTTTCCTGGCGGGCCTCGCCGTTGCTCCGCATAGCGTGGTCATCGCCATTGGCAGCCCCTTCGGGCGGCTTGGGCGGGATCGGTTGGCGGGCCGTCAGGGCCTGGATCGGCACGGCAACCCTATCCTCGGAGCGGGCGGTGATGATCGTAGCCGTAGCTGACATGCCGGGCCGCAGCCGGGGATCGATACGCTTGGAATCGGGGTTGATGTCCAGGGTCACCACCACCTCAAAATTGGTGGCCTGTTCCTGGGTGCCGGCCCCTACGATGGTGGCGGTATGGGCCACGCGCGAGACCCGGCCGCTGAATTTTACCTTGGGCAGGGCGTCAACCTCGATGCTTACCATGTCAAGGATTTCAATATCCACGACATCGGTTTCGTCCACATCCACGATCACTTCCATGGAGGAGAGATCACTGATCACCAGCAATACGTCGGCCTGGAAAGTGGAGCCGAGGGCCATCTCCCCCACCTCCTTGTTGATCTTGGTGACCACCCCGCCCTCCAGCGCCCGCAGCACTGTCTTGTCCAGATCATCCCGGACCTGCTCCAGGGTCGCCTGGGCCTGCTCATGGGTGCTCATGGCCGTTTCATATGAGGCTTCCAGCGCTTCCATATCCTGTAGGCTGATGAGGTTTTTCTCAAAGAGCTGCTTGCCACGGTCCCGTTCAGCCGTCACCTGGCGCCGGCGGGCAGCGGCAGAACGCAGGCCCGACTGGGAGCGCTCGAAAGCCGCTTCGGAGCGCAACCGGTCCAGGATGATCAGGGTGTCACCGGGGGCCACCTCTTCCCCCTCTTCCACCAGTATGCCGATTATCTGGGCGCTGACAGTGGAGGAGATTTCGGTCTCGAACACCGGCCGAATCTTGCCTGCCGAGGTCACCGCCTGCTCCACCAATTGTACAAATACCTCTTCGGTCTGCACCGCAATAGGCGCCGCTTGTTCGTCATCGGAACCGCCACCAAGGTTGCGGACAATGATCAATGTTATCAACAGTCCGCCGCCCATAATCAGCAGCTGTTTCCGGCTGCGGGAAACGATAAAGTTCTTGGCCAGTGTGACCGGATTTTTCATTCGATGGGGCTCCCTGTAAGCGCCTCTAGCTGAGCTTCGGATATCTTAATATCATATTTTGTCCGAACTAGAGTGCTTTTTGCGGTAATCAGAGATACCTGGGCATTCAGCAGATCGAGGATGGAGATGGCTCCCAGCCTGTATTGCTCCTCTGCCAAGCGGACATCCGCCTCCGCCGAGGCCAGGACTTCCTGGTTGATGGGGTAGACTTCATGCAGCGACTCCAGCGCGAACAGGGTGTTCTGCAGTTGCCGCCGCAGGTCCCGTTCAACCGAACTCAGCCGTTCCTCCTCCGCCATCGCAGAGTAGCGCGCCCGGCTGTAACTGGAGGTGTTGCGCATACCGGCGAACAGAGGTATGGAAATTGAGATGTTGGTCACGCCATTCCGGTCCAGCGCGTCCCTGTCCAGCGTTTCTCCGAAGGTAGTGCCGGACTGGCCCGTGGAATAGCGCAGCGACACGGAGGGCAGCAGTACGCCCCGTTGCATCTTGGCGTTGATCCGGGCGCCCTGCACGGCATAGGCCTGGACTTTCAGCTGCGGATTGAATTGGCCCAGGAGGCTGAAGGCTTTCTCACGGTTAACCTTTTCGCCCAGGACCACCTCTTCGGCTGCAATTCTGACCGGCGTAAGCGGATCGAGCCCCAGGACCAGATTCAGCTGGGTACCTGACGCGGCCAGGGTTTGGCGCGCCCGGTGGACATCGGCCCGGCGTTGGCCTGTGCTCACTTTGGCCTTCAGCAGATCGGTTTCCCTGACCGCCTGCAGATTGAACCGTTCCTGCACCAGCTCGAGCTGCCCTTCGCTGAGCTCGAGCGCTTCCCCGGTTACCTCGAACAAGGCGCGATTGGAAAGGTAGGTGAAATAGGCCTGCTTGATGAACAGCACCGTCTGCTGCCGCGCCAGATCAAGTGATATGGACCGGCTCTCCACCTGGATGCGGCCGTTGGTCACATTGTACCAGGAGCGCGCGCCATCGAATATGGTGTAGGACAGGGAGATGCTCGAGCGCAGGTCCGGCAGGGTCTCATCGAGACCGGTGGCCGGGTTGGTGAACGATCCGGGATTGGGATTTTTGTTGAAGGAAGCCGACAGGCTGGGCGCGAGTCCTGAAAATGAGCCTCTGCGATCAGCCTGGGCACTGAGCAGGTTGCGCTCTGCTATGCGGATATTGCTGTTGTTTTCCAGGCCGATTTCCAGCAACTGAGCCAGGGTCAGTCCGGATGGAGTCTGGGCCTGTGCCAGGGTTGCCCCCAGCAGGAGGCCAAATAAAACGGGGCTTCGCCAAATCATGGTTATCCTCACTATCGACGTTCGAAACGGTAAAAAGTTAATGTCTCACTCCGCATTGGGTTCCGATCCGGGATCAGCGCCTATTTCCGGCGACGGTTCCCTCAACCCGTCAGGAGCCTATCAAAGATCAAGGCCATGAGCAGCATGACCGCTGCCCAGGCGCCAAAGTAGGCGTAGCCGGCCTGTTTCTCCGATACGCGGAACAGGACCGCAGTGCCCAGAGCCGTCAGGCCCACCTTCCAGATGCCGAAGAAGTCCAGGCGGTGGAAGTAGCGGTAGACCAGGCTGCCCTCCATACTGCGGGGCAACAGCAGCGCCAGGCCGGTTTCGACCTGCGTCGAGCCAGCCTGCAGCATCAGGGGCACCTTAACGGCCAGCTCCAGGATACCTATCAGGCTGACGAATACGACAATGGTTGCCGCTGCCGCACCGCGCCCCTCTCCACCCAGTATGAAGTTGCCGAAAAACATGACCACACCGGTCAGTATGGCCAGCCAGGCCAGACCTGCCAGCCCGGCCAGGAGGTACTGTTTGGCGCCGGTAACGGCAGCCTCATCCAGGCGATCGAAAATTTCCTCCATCTGTTCCTCTGTCAGATCGTCACGCTGAGCGAAGCGGGACCTTTGTTCTTCTATGGCTAGCGGCCTGAGGTAGCCCTGGGCGGTCAAGGAAACCGCCAGCACGAGCAGCAACGGAACCAGCAGCTGCTTCAATGATATGGACTGCTGTAAATCGGTAAAAGTTGCCCGCGGATTGGTGAATATTCCCAGCATCCAGCCCAGCAGGGCGGACTTTGGGCCGACAGGGTCTGGTTCGATTTCAGTCATGCGGCGCCTCCCTTCGTACGGCGCCAAAAGCTACGGCTAAAAATAGTGCCGGAATTCGCTTATCGCACCTGAAGGGGATGGCTGCGCAATCATCAGGAAGTGGCCATATTCCGGCGGTAGGCAGCCCAGGTCCCGTAGGAGAATACCGCTGCCACGGACAGCGACACAAGCGACCGGGAGGACCAGATATAGCGCCCAAACCCACGGAACAGCTCGACAGACTCGTCGGGTTCGATGAAAAAGTACCGGTTCCCTTCCCATTCATGGGCCAGCGCTTTTCCCACTTCAATGAAATTGGTGGTGAAAACGTTTATCAGCAGATCACTTTGCAGGAAATAGCGCACCAGCACCGCCAGCACTATTGGCAGCCCGAGGGCGGCCAATAAAGGCCGCCCACGGGTCACCGCTGACACCAGTAGCAGGTAACTGGCATACGGGGCGAGCCAAATCAAAAGCAGCAGGTGATACATAAGCCAATCCCACAGAAAGTCACCATAAGCAATCTGGCTCAGGGACTGGCCCGATGCCGCCAAGATCTCCTTGAATACTCCCGGCAGAGCTATGCGGCTAATGCCCACCGACACCAGTCCCATCAGGTAGGAGAGCAGGAGGATGCCCACGGTGCCTGCGGCCAGCTTGGACAGCAGCAGGATGTGGTCCGGCACCGGGAGGCTGCGGTAAAAGTAGGTGCTGCCATCGGACCGCTCCTTATACAGCGCATCAATCAGGTAGAACATGGCCAGCAGCAGCATGGTAATGTTGATCAGCACCGCTGACCCGCGCATGCTGTGGGCGTAGACGAACAGAATCAGCTCGGCGCTGATGGCTTCGCGCAGCTCCCAGGGACTGGCCCAGCCCCAGTGATCGTCATCATCGAAAAAGTCAAAATCGTCATCGTATTCTTCAGCGTCATCGTAGGTCTCTGCCTGCCGCTGGGCAGTCCCTTCCACATAGGCCGCGCCCTTGTGCATCGCCACAATGCTCCCACCCATAGCCAGCAGATAGAGCGCCCCCAGCACCATCAGCACTGTGCGCAATTCGCGCCACTCTCTAACAATCAGCGCCATAAAAGCGGTCATGCGTCACCTCCCATCAGGGCGACAAAGATGTCGGCTACCGACGCATTCATAACCTCCCCCAGCGGCTCGATCACCGCCCGGTCGGCGTTCCGCATAATGAACACCTTCTTGCCGAACAGTTCGTGCTCGGTCAGGGGACCCAGGGCGCGGACATTCTCGGCCTGCTCGCGTGAGGCTATAACCTGCAGGAACTCCTGCCGCAGGTCGTCCATGGTGCGGTAAAGGATCACTTTGCCCTCGCGGAGGAATATCACGTCGCTCAGGATGTGCTCCACCTCTTCCACCTGGTGGGTGGAGATGAGCACGGTCTTCTCCTCGTCAAAATAGTCATCCAGCACGGATGTGTAGAGCCGCTTGCGGAACAGGATATCCAGTCCGTGGGTCGGTTCGTCCAGAATCAGCAGCCGGGTCCGGGTGGCCAGCACCAGGGCCAGGTGCAGCTGGGTCTTCATGCCCTTGGAGAGCTGCTTCACCTTTTTGCCTTGCCCAATGCTGGTGGAAGCCAGGTATTCCATGCACTTCCCGCGGTCAAAACCGGGCTGGACGCCCTGCATGAAGTCGATGACATGGGCCACCTTCATCCAGGGTGGCAGAACGGCCACATCGTGGATCACACCGGTCTCGGCCATCACCTTGTGGCGGCCGCTGTGGGGTTCGTGACCCAACACCCGGATGTGCCCCTCATAAGTGATGCCACCGGTGAGCGCCCTCAACAAGGTGGATTTGCCGGCGCCGTTGGGTCCCACCAGGCCGACAATCCTGCCGGGGGGAATTTCCAGCCCTACATCGTGGAGGGCCCGGGTCGACCCATAGGACTTGCCCACATTCTCCAGTTCAATCAGTGCTTCCATCAGCTTCGCTCCTCAAATGTCTTTTTGACCATATCGGTGGTCTCCCTGGCCGAAAGCCCCAGCAGTCTGGCCCGGCTGACCAGGGCCGGCAGTTCCACCGTACGGAAGGCCTCCTTCTCGCGGTCGATCAGGACCTGCCGGGCGCCTGCCTGCACAAAAATGCCGACCCCCCGGCGCTTCTCAAGGAGATCCTCATCCATCAGCAGACGGGTCGCATTCAGCACGGTCTGGGGATTGAGCTCCTGCTCCACCGAAATCCGCCTTACCGAGGGGATGGCCTCCCCCTCAGGCAGGTCAGCGGACAGTATCGCATCGCGTATCATCTCTGCAACCTGCAGGTAGATGGGCCGGGTTTGATCAAACCTGTAGCGCATCACAGCTCCCCTCATGATTGCTGCCACATCCCGCCGCAAGTCGTGTGCCGTCAGGGTGAATATTGCGCTGGGCAGAAATTTGAATCATGGTCTTACCGTTCCAGTGTTACGGTTAAGTATAACACCATAACAGGGCCTGGGGCAAGATTTTTTAACGCGGCGGCTCCAGGTGGCAATTTTATTGGGGCAGTTCGTCCTTGATCTGCTGGAGGTAGGCCAGGGCGGCGGCGTGGTCGTTTTCAATAATGCCGTCCAGAATGGCCTCTTCGATGGCTGACTTGAGCTGGCCGACCCGGCGCCCTTCTTGCAGGCCGCAGACGGCCATGATCTCCGCCCCCCGCACCGGCGACTGGAAGCGGCGCATTTCATCCCGCAGGGTCACGTCCGCCATCAGCGCTTCCACCCGCTCGAAGTTGCCCATGTAGCGCGCGGCCCGGGCCTCCTGCTTGGTGGTCACATCGGCGCGGCACAGGAGCATCAGGTCATCCACGTCCTCGCCGGCCTCGCGCATCACCCGGCGGACGGCGCTGTCGGTGATGCCCTCCTTGGCCAGGGCGATGGGCCGCAGGTGCAACTTGGTCAGCTTCATCAGGTAGTCCCGCAGATCGTTGGACAGCCGCATCCGCTTGGCCACCTTGCGCAGCATTTTGCGCCCCACCTCCTCGTGATGGTGGAACGTCCAGCCCTGCTTGGGATAGAAGCGCTTGGTGGCCGGCTTGGCGATATCGTGGACCAGGGCCGCAAAGCGGAGCTCGGTTTTCGGACTCAGGGCAGCGGCATTGTCCACCACCTGCAGCGTGTGCAGAAATACATCCTTGTGGCCCTGCCCGTCCACCCGTTCGATCCCGGACATCACGTCCAGCTCGGGGAACACCATCCGCAGCAGGCCGGTCTGTTTCAGGATCTGCAGGCCGATGCCGGGCCGGTCTGCCGACAACATTTTGAGCAGCTCATCGGTGATCCGCTCCCAACTGACGATTTCCATGCGCCCGGTCTGCCGGGAGATAGAGTCCAGGCAGGACTGATCGATGGCAAAGTCGAGCTGCGCGGCAAAGCGGGCCGCCCGCAGCATCCGCAGCGGATCATCGCTGAAGGTCAGGTCGGGATCGAGGGGGGTTTTCAGCAGGCCCTTTTGCAGGTCACGGACGCCACCGTGGAGATCCAGGAGATGGCCATCTTCATCGCCGAAAAGGATCACGGCCAAGGTATTGATGGTAAAGTCCCGCCGGGCCAGGTCGGACTGGAGCGTGCCGGCCTGCACCTTCGGCTTCCGGGAGCTCGCCGTGTAGGTTTCGCTGCGGGCGGTGGCCACCTCCAGCTTGATCTGGGCCAGGGGGATCAGGGCGGTGCCGAACTGTTCATAAGCCACCGGGGGACCGGACCCCAGGGCAGCGGCCAGCTGCCGGGCAAAAGCGATGCCGTCGCCCTCCACCATCAGATCGATATCGTTGCTGGAACGGTGCAGCAGCAGGTCCCGGACATAGCCCCCCACCAGGTAGAGGCGCAGCCCCTCCTTGGCGGCCAAATCGCGGGCCGCCGCCAGCACCGGTTGATGCTCGGCATGGGACGAAAGCAGATCGGAGATATTGCTCATGGCCGGCCAATCATTGTTCTTAAAGCTAACTGCCCCCCGGCCGGGTTGCCAAGGCAGCAACTTGTAGCGCAACGGTCAATATAATCGGCGGGCCTGAGTTAACTTTCAGGCGGTGGGTAGCCTTCATGTGCAAATAATGGGTGGGTATTTCGGATGAATACGGAAACGGACTACGATATCATCATCATTGGCGGCGGTATTGGCGGCTGCGCCGCGGCCTTGCGTGGCGCTCAGAACGGCATGCGCCTGCTGCTGATTACCGGCTCCAGGGCATCCCACAGGCGCAGCCGCTCCCAGTGGGTGCACAACATCGACAATATGATCGGCCTTAACGATGGGGTGATCACCGACCAGGTGAGGACCTCCCTGGAGAAGGCCGGTTTCGGCCCGGCCGCCGCCCATATTGCCGGGGAGCACTATCATTTCAACAACCGGCGCATTATCGACAACACCTTGCAGCGGCTGGAGCGCCATTATGCCGCCTGGACCACTATCCTGCGCGGCGATGCCACCGGGCTTGTGCGCACCCCGGACGGTTTTGGCGTAGAGACGGAGGAGGGGATCGCCCGCAGCCCCGCCGTGGTGCTGGCCACCGGCATCATGGACGAGCAGCCCCATTTCGAGATCATCGACAGGTCCGGGCAGGGCCACGGTTCGCTACGGTCCATCTACCCCTTTGCCAACCGCGGTGTGGCCCTGTATTGCATCCGCTGTGAGGGCCACCTGACCCGCAACGACCCGGTGGCCGTCATCGGGCACAGCGAGACGGCGGCCCAGATCGCTTTCATGTTCCACGAGCGCTACCGCAACCCGGTCTACCTGCTGGGCAACGGCACGGCGGCGGCCTTGACCGGCACATCGCAGACCCTGTGCGAAAAGTATGGCATTGAAATCATCCCCAATGCCATCACCCGATTTGTCAGCGCCGAGGTGGGCCAGCTGTGCGGCGTCGAGTTCGGCGGGCGGCCGGAAATCAAGGTCCGCTTTGCCCTGGTGGCCCTGGGCACCCATCGGGCCTACAACGACCTGGCCCGGGCCGTGGAGGCCGAGCTGGCTTCCGGCGATCTGCCTCCCGAGCAGCGCCAGGTGCTTATCGACTACCGGGGCGAGACCTCGGTGCGGGGGCTGTTCGCCGTCGGTGATCTGGCGCTACGCAGAGACGAGCCGATGATGAAGCAGATCTACACGGCCCAGGAGTATGCCGTCCGGGCGGTGGACAGCATCGACAGCCGCCGCCGCAAAGCTTTCCGGGAGGCGGCCCTGGCCTCCTGAGTCCCCTGGCCCGGGCGCCGTTTTGCTTTGGTTTGACGCCACTCCAGCCTACCTTTGCGCATGCTTCGCCTCCTCATCGGTGTGACCCTGGCGGCCGGCCTGCTGCAGGCCCAGTTTATCGATGTAACCTGCGATCTCAACGTCGAACGGCTCAAGGAAAGTGACCGGCAGGAGCTGCACGGCCTGAGCGAAGCCGTCGTGGCGTTTTTCACTTCCTCGGCCTGGGAGCAGGAAATCGGTGATCTGGATATGTCCCTCGACATCCAGATAATTTTCCTCCCCTCAATCACTCTGGGCAGCAACCGCTACTACCAGGCCCAAATCCTGTTCACCAACCGGCAGGATCAGGTCTATTTCGTGAGGGACGCCAAATTCATCTACGGCCGGGGCCGGGGCCTGATCCTCTCATCCATGTTCGATCCCCTGGCCACGCTGCTGGAATATTATGCCTACCTGCTCATCGCCGGCGAACTCGACACCTATGCCCAGCTCGGCGGTTCGGCCTACTACAGCAAGGCCTCCACCCTGGCCCAGCTGAGCCAGAGCGCCCCCCAACTGGGCCGCAGCTGGGGCAACCGGATCAAGCAGGTGGAGCAGTATGCCACCAACTTGGACCTGCGCCGGGCCAAGGCCTACTTCTATGCCGGATTCGACGCCCTGGGCGCCGAGGAACCCGATATGGCGGCGCTGAAGGAAGCCATGACCCAGTTCTATCAAGCGCTGGAGCGGGTTGTCCTGCGATCGGGCATTAAGCGGCAGACCACCATGTTTTTATCGGGGCATGCCGAGGAGATCGCCGAGATGTTGGCGCAGACGGGGATGTGGGCCGAGCTGCAGGGGATGATTCAGTACAATCCCGACAGCGAGCGGATTTACGGCGAATTCCTGAAGGGCCGGCCCTAGGCCCTCACCGAACCCTTCACCTGCAATTCGAACAGGTCGGGCCGTCCGTAGTGGCCGGCCACATCCAGGGTCATCCTCTCGGCGTCCAGGGCTGCCGGATCGAGGGTGGCGGTGATGATCCGCTCCTCATCGTACACCGGCTCCAGCAGGTATTTGCCATCCGGGCCAATGATGGCGCTGCCGCCCCGCAGCAGTAGAGCCTGCGGGTCCCCGGCCATATCATCGGTGGGGGTCAGGCCCTCCGGCAGATCGGCCACAGCCATAATGGTACCGACCGCCAGCACATAACAGCGCCCCTCGAAAGCGTAGTGGCGGCTGGCAATTTGCAGCATCTCGTGCACCGTGGGCCAGACGGCAATATGGATATCCTCGCCTTCGCTATGCAGAATTTGCCGGGGCAGCGGCATCCAGTGCTCCCAGCAGATCAGTCCGGAGATTCGCCCCAGGGGTGTATCGACCACCTTCAGGCCGGCGCTGTCGCCGGGGCCCCACAGCAGGCGCTCGGTGTAGGTAGGCACAAGTTTTCGATGGTGATTGAGCAGCGTCCCTGCGGGGCCGTAGGTGAGCAGGGCGTTATACAGCGTGCCGCTCCCCGGTCCCCGCTCCACCCGCTCATGGGCCCCGACCACCAGCACAATGTCCAGCTCCTGCGCCAGGGCGGCGATTCTGTCGCTCTCCGGGCCGGGCACCAGCAGACTGTTGCGGCGCAACCGGGCATAGGCCTCCTTGGTGGGACCGTGATCCCACAGCGCAGCGCCGGGGCAACTGTCGATCCAGGCCGGGTAGCCGGGCAGAAAGGTCTCGCCAAAGACCACCAGCCGGGCGCCGCCAGCCGCCGCCTCCCGGGCGCGGGCTTCCAGGATATCGAGGGTCGCCGGCAGATCGAGGTGTACCGGCCGGGCCTGCACCAGGGCCACCTTTACAGGTTCGGCCATCATCATCCCGGCGCCTCCTCCCCGGACCGGAGCGGCACCAGATGGCCGGGTTTTGGGTGGCCGGACTTCGGCATCAGATCAGGCAGCTGACCGGCGGCCATGGGCGATCACAGCGAATTTGCCACCGCCAGGGCCTCGCGCAGCTCCCGGGCGGGGAGAAATATGTCATCGGCGCCGGCCCAGATTTCCGCCAGCCTGGCGAGGGTCGCCCGGGCGGCGGCAGGGCCTGTCTCCCGTTGGATCAGGTAAAGTTCGTAGAGCACCAGCGGATCGTGGGGATAGACCCCTTGCAACGATTCCAGGGCCGTAAGGGCTGCCTGGGCGTCATCCAGCAGCCGGTAGGCCCGGGCCATTTCCTTCTGCACGAGCAACCGCCGGGGATAGTGGGACAGGGCCAGGATCAGCTGTTGAATGGCCGGCAGATATTCGCCGTTGTTCATATGGATGCCCGCCTCTATCTCCTCCAGGGGATAATCGACCAGCACCTTATACTCGGCGTAAAACTGCTTTACGGTGGCCACCTCCTCCGCGCTGATGGGCACCGACTGCTGGCGGATCTTGTACATGATGAACATCACTTCGATGGCCTGGTCCCAAGGGGGCGGCACGGAAATGTCAAACTGGCGCAGCATCTCCAGCACCGAGTCGGCCAGGGTTGTCTGGGCGTACATGCTGAAGTGGTTGAGGCGCAGCAAGATGCTGTTCATGGGACCGAATGCCTGCCGGCCTACCGGCATGTTCTGCCGGGCAATAGCCATGGCCTCGGTGATGCGGCCCAGGGAGCTGTAGAATTCCTCCAGCAGCAGCAGGGCGGCAAACTTGACGTCCGGGGACTGGGCCAGTTCCGCGGACAGCCGGACAACGGCAATGGCCGTATCATAGCGCCCTTCCTGGAACAGCACCCGGCTTTGCTGGGTCAGCACACGGGCCTGGTTGTGGCCCAGCAGGCTGGCCCGGTCGTACATCTTGGCGGCCCGTCCGGTTTTCCCCAGCAGCTGGTAGATGCTGCCGGTCTCCATGAGCACATCCGAGTCCCGGGGATTGCTGCCGGCGAACCGTTCCAGATGCCTCAGGGCCCGGTTGAACAGGCCCATGGCTGAGTAGGCCTCGGCCATATCACGCAGCACCAGGTCGTCTTCGGGATTCAGATTCAGGATGATATCGAACTCGGCCAGCGCCTGGCCATAGTCGGCGACCCGCAGGTAGAACTGGGCCAGCCGGCGGTGGGCCACCACGTCATCGGGAAAGAGGGTGGCATCGAGCTGCAGCGCCGAAAGGGCCAGCTCCGGTTGGCCCTGCCACAGGTAGTAGATTTCCTTGATGGTCCCCTGCAGCCTTTCGGGAACCTTGTAGATGTATTGCATGGCGGCGCGGATCGCACCGGTATCTTCCTTGCCCAAGAGCAGACTGGCCTTATAAAGATTAAACTGGGCCTGGGCGAAGGTGGGGTCCCGGCGGACCGCTTTGACCAGCGATTGGTAAGCGCCGGGATAGTCGCTGCGGTAGTAAAGTTGCTGCATCCCGGTGGCGAACAGCCGTAGCGCCTCCGCATTGTCCGAGGAGAGGGCCTCCACCGGCAGGTCGAGAGCCTCTGCTATCTGGGCCTCGGCCATATCCACATCGCGCTTGAGATCCAGCGCAGCCATGTCCACCAACCGGCCCAGATCGGCCTCCGTGTAGGTGTGGGCGGCCACCACCCGGCCCCCCTTGGTGCGGTGCAGGCGCAGCTCAATGGTATGGGGATCGGTGGCGGTTACCGACCCGGTGAGGAAGTAAGTCATGTGCATCCGGTCGGCCAGTTGGCGCATGAGGGCCAGAGGGGGGTTGCCCTCAGGGGCGCCGGCATCCACCAGGGTGGCGGCCATCTGGTAGGGGCCCCGGCCGTCGAAATAGACATCCTGCATCAGATCGATATGCAGGGCGTATGAGGTCCACCAGCCGATCCACTGGTTATCGGGCGAGGATGTCTCGTTGGTCAGGAAGAACAGGGCCACCCGCTTGCGGAATGCCGATTTGGGCACGGTCCTTTCCACCATTTCGCCGGCCTCGTTCTCCAATGTCACGCTGTGGGTGGCGGCGCCGAGTTCCTTGCCGCTGAACATGTAGAATATCAGCCCCAGGGTCAGCAGCACGTTCACCGGGACGACCACCTTTTCGGTGTTGGTCCAGGCGTCCTTGCCCGGTTTGCCGTGGGTATAGGCCATCACGAAAACCGCGGGCAGCATGGTCAGCATGGCCAGCAGAATCAGGTCGATAAGGTTAGGGGAAAGATTGTACCGGTCGGCAATGAAGCCGGTGAACTCGATGGCCACCCAGGAAGCGCCGAAATAGAGACCGACAAGCTGCATAACCCGCCGCTCCCTGAGCTCCCGCCGGAAATCTGTCATCTGCTGAGCCACCACGGTAAATCTACTGCTGCCCGCCTCCAGAACCTAAGACCGGCACGACTGGCCGGCGCCGATCGCTGACCACGGTTCCGGAAGCGGAGCGGGTTAGCGGTCGGCCACCAGCACGTTCATCAACTGTCCAATCCCGGCCAGGTGCTCGCAATCGTATATCGTCTCCTTAATCCGTTGCTGCCCCGACTCCGACAGGTGGGGGGCAGTCAGTGCCTGGAATTTATTATCCAGGTCGGCATCCGTCATCGGCTCCCGGGGATCACCCTTCGGGTACTCCAGATAGACCTCATACTGCTCCCCTTTGGTTGTCCTGATGACGACCCGGGAGGGCTGTTTTTCCGGAAACATGGCCTCGAATTCGGCGCTCGCCTCACCCTTGATCTTGTGGATGAGCGTTTTTAGCAGGGGATCGGAAAGCTTGTCGTCATCGAAGGACTGGGGGGTGATCTGGCGGTCGATAATGGCCCGGGCAATGCAATAGGGCAGACTGTGGTCCGCCGTTTCCCGGCTTTCGGGCGCATACTTATAGGGATCGAAAAGTATATCGACGGCCCGGGCCAGGGTGGTCACCCGCACCTCCTCAATATCCTCGGGGTAGAGGTCGTTTTCGATGACGGCCTGCAAGGTAGCGGTGATATGGGTATGGGTGAGGGCTTCGGTGGGGAAGGCCTTCATGGAGCAGGTCAGGATTTTGAAGCTCTCCCCCAGGCCGCCGATGAGCTTGGATTCGTCCCAATCCGGGCCGTACACGTCCATCAACCCTTCCTTGCCCTCAAAGATAGCCTCCGTGCCGGTAAAGTTTTCCCGGGCCATGAGGGCGGCAAAGACACCGGCCTGCACGGCCATAGGATCGACGGTATTCTTCATCATGGTCAGTTTTCCGGCGGTGGGGGCGCCGATAGTGTGGCTGTGGCTGCCGCTGATGCCGATGGCATTGACCAGCTGATCTTCGGTCAGCTGCATGAGCCGCCCGGCGATGATGGGCGAGACAAACTGGGTGATGGTGGCGTGGTGCCACTTGCGTTCGCGCAGACCGGGGACGGCAAATTCGCACATGCGCTGCTCGAACTCGTAGGCCAGCACAATGGCCACGATGACCTCCCGCACGGTGGCGCCGGTCATTTCCCCCACATTGAGGGCGATGGGGATCAGGTCGGAGGGATGGGCAGGGTCCTCCCGCCAATAGATGTCGTTATAGTCGAGAGCCCGGATGGCCAGGGAGTTGATGAAGGTGGCGTGGACGGCGGGGAGCTGTTCGCCGCTCACCATTACCGTCGCTTCGGGCAGCCCCTCCATGTGCCGGTAAATCTTGGCGATAGTCTGGACATCCTTGGTGTGGAAGCCCCCAAAGGCGCAGCCTACCGAATCATACAGGTAACGCTTGACCTCACGGATGACATCGCCGGGCAGGTCGTCATACTGCAGTTCGAGGGCGAAGCGGGCCATTTGCCGGGAAATGCTCAGGGACATGCTGACTCCTTATAGGCTGCTATTCCGGTGTCCGGGCGCTCCCGGAGCGGCGTGCGGCTGTCCCCGGCCGGCGTATGCGGGCTAGGGAACGACCACCACCCCGCGCCAGAAGGCCACGTAGTCGGCAATTTCGGCTGCCGCCGGCTTGGGCGCCGGATAGTACCATGCCGCATCGGCGTTTACCTGCCCATCGACGACCACGTCGAAATAGCTGGCCTGCCCCTTCCAGGGACAGATGGTGTGCAGCCGGCTGCCGTCAAAATAATCTTTGTTGATGGCGTCCGGGGGGAAATAATGGTTTCCCTCCACCATAATGGTCTGGTCACTCTGCGCCAGAATTTGATCGTTCCAGATAGCCTTCATAGGTTTTGCGCTCCTTTGCTGAGCCTTGAATGGTTTTCCCCAAGCCAGTTCTCCGGGGAGCGCGAAAAATATCCCTGTTTATAACCTGGCAACTACCGCCTCGGCGACTTCCGTGCTGGTATTGGATCCGCCCACGTCATAAGTGCGAACTTGTCCCGCAGCAATCACTTCGGCCACCGCTTCCTCCAGCCGTCCGGCCATCCCGGTCTCCCCGAGCCAGTCGAGCATCATCTTGACCGTCAGGATCATGGCCGTCGGGTTCACCTTGTACTGGCCCGCATACTTGGGCGCGCTGCCGTGGGTCGGCTCGAAGAGCGCATACTCGTCCCCGATGTTGGCGGCGCAGGCGAAACCGAGGCCCCCCACCAGCTGCGCGGCCAGGTCGGACAGGATATCGCCGAACATGTTTTCCGCTACCAGCACCTCATAGATCTGGGGGTTTTTCACCAGCCACATGCACTGGGCGTCGATGTTGGTCTCCCACAGTTCGATGCCGGGATAGTTTTTGGCCACCTCCCGGGCGGTGCGGATCATCAGCCCGCCGGTCTCCCGCAGGATGTTGGGCTTGTCCACCACCGTCACCGACTTGCGGCCGAATTTGCGGGCGTAATCGAAGGCCTGGCGGACGATATTTTCGCACCCCTGGCGGGTCATGATGCGGGTGGAGAGGGCGATGTTCTCCAGCCCGAACTTGCCGAACTTGGCCATCTTGGGATGGTTGGCCGACAGGGCATCATACACCTCCTGCGGCAGAGGATAAAACTCCACGCCGCTGTACATGCCCTCGGTGTTCTCCCTGAAAATGACGATGTCGATATCGTCGCGGTAGTTCAGCGGATTGCCGGGGTAAGCCTTGGAGGGCCGCAAATTGGTGTGCAGGTTCAAGAGCTGCCGCAGCCGGACAATGGGCGAAAAGTAGACCAGTCCCTGGCCCTTGAGGGCCGCATCGAGCTCGGCTTCGGCTTCCTCCTTCGGCTTGGAGGTAATGGCCCCGAACAGGGCGCAGTCGGTCTCCCCCAGAATCTTGATGGTCCGCTCCGGCAGGGCTTCCCCTTCGGTGCGCCAGAATTCCCAGCCGATGTCAGCGGAAATATATTCAGCGTCCAGGGCCAATTTGTCCAGGACCAGCCGGGCGCAGTCCATCACGTCATTGCCGACGCCGTCTCCCGGCATCCAGGCGATGCGATATTTTGCCATTGTGGTTATTAGTCCTTAGTCCTTAGTCCTTAGTTATTAGTCCTTAGTTATTAGTCCTTAGTTATTAGTCCTGAGTCCTCAATCTTCAATTGACAATTATCAATATTCATTGCCTGGCCTTACCCCCGCCATCCCCCTGCTCCCGGACCCAATTCTCCAAGCCCCCGGCTACGATCAGCTCCTGGGCGGCCGGCCCCAGCGGACTGAAAGGATAGGTCTCCCCATCAACCACCACCCGCGCGGCCGCGAAATCAATGCGGGCCTGCAGGCCGGTCCGGACAGTGAGCGCCTCCGTGCCCCACTGCTGCTTCAGGTGGTCCACCAACTCCGGCGCCACCAGTCCCACGAAACCGTTGTTGATGGCGTTCCGCAAATAGGTCGCGCTGAAACTGCCGGCCAGCACGAGCAGTATACCTTTGTGCTGGAAGGCCGTCACCGCCTGCTCCCGGCTGGAGCCGCTGCCGAAGTTATAGCCGCCCACCAGGATGTCGCCATCCCGGGCCAGCCCTACAAAGGCCGGATCGTAATTCTCCATAACGACCCCGGCCTGCTGCTCAGGGGAAAAATCGTCGATGTAGGTGTACTTGCCTGGGAAGATGCCATCGGTGTTCAGGTTGTCCTGATGGCAGAAAAGGAGCTCGCCCTGCAGTAGCGCCGGGAATCCGTCCAGGATCGGTACACTCTGTGCGGTAGTAGTAACGGGCGCAGATTCAGTCACCGTGCCGACCGGCTCAGCATCGCCGAAAGGTCCCGGTCCGGTGATGTACCCGGCCACCGCCGAGGCGGCCACCACCGCCGGGGAGGCCAGATATGCCTGGGCCTCCCGGGAGCCCATGCGGCCCTTGAAGTTCCGGTTCGTCGCCGAGATGCCCACCTCCCCGGCCTGCAGAAGGCCCATCCCCAGGCCGATACAGGGACCGCATCCCGGCGGCAGGGCCGTGGCCCCGGCATCCAACAGCACCTGCCAGTCGCCCCGGGCCTCGCTTTCGATCTGCACTTCACTGGAGGCAGCGGCGATGTAGAATTCCACCCCCTCGGCCACCTGCCGACCCCGCACGGCCTCTGCGGCGGCGGCCAGATCGTCCGCCCGGCTGTTGACGCAGGAGACCAGATAGGCCTTGTGGATCTGCAGGTGCTGCCGGGCCATTTCCGCCACGGAGGTCATCACTTTCACATGGTCGGGACCGGAAACGTGGGGCTGGACCGTGGCCAGATCGAGGCTGATCTCTTTGGCAAAATGGGCCCCGGGATCGGCCGCCGGCAGGTTGGCCTCCAGGGCTGTAAGGGCCGCCGGGTTGAGCCGGGGATGCAGACCCTCGCCGTCCTCGTCGGAAGGGACCTCTGCCAGGCCGCGCTCGGATATCCGCGCCGCCCGGACCTGCAGCCACTGGACGGTCTTTGGATCGGGCGCAAAAACACCCGCCAGGGCGCCCCACTCGGTGGTCATGTTGGCGATGGTGAGGCGTTCATCCACCGATAATGCGGCTGCGCCGGCGCCGCCGAACTCGATGACGTGGTTCAGCACCTCATTGTGGTTGAACAGCCCTGCCAGCACAATGATCACGTCCTTGCCGGTGCTGCCGGCGGGCAGTTGGCCCTCCAGGGTAACCCTGGCCACGGGTGGCACCTGCCACCAGGTCCGGCCCTGGGCCCAGATGGCCGCCGCATCGGTGCGCACCACCGGCGTCCCCAGGCAGCCGAGACCGCCGTACATGTTGCTGTGGCTGTCGGAGGCCACCACCAGGGTGCCGGGCCAGGCGTAGCCCTCCTCACAAATGATCTGATGGCCGATGCCCCGTCCGGCGGGATAGAAATCGACCCCCATATCGCCGGCGAACGCCTCGATGGCGCTGTACTTGGCCAGGTTCGCCTCGGACCTGTCCTGGACGTTATGGTCGAGGGTAAACACAGGCTGCCGGGGATTGGCCATGCTGTCAGCGCCGATGGCCCGGAACTTCTGCATCACCGCGCCGGTATTGTCGTGGGTCATCACATGGGCCGGGCGGATGGAGATGAAGTCGCCGCTGTGGACCGTGGCCCCATCTTCGAGACCCACCGCAAAGCGCTGGACGATTTTTTCGATGAGGGTCTGGGGCATACGGGGAATTTAGATGTTAGATGTTGGATAGTGGATGGAAGATCATGTTACCGTTCACTTTGTGCTGTTGTGACCTTGCTGGACCGCCTTGAATCTCACAGAGGCGAATATTCGATTTGGGTGCCGTACTAAGTGCCGTTCGACTTCCACAAATCGCAAATGTTATACACCGCAAGTCTTTCACGTGACAAATCAATGAGAAGCTCTCCAGATTCCACAAATATCCTATGAAATGCATTCGATCCCCAGTAGCTGACCAGAGCGCGGCATAAGCAATCCACAGCGTTATTCCGATTCATACCCGGCAAGGCGAGGTTATCGTAAATGACGAGCCAGTTTTCATCAAACCGGGAGAAAGTATCCTCATTCAATTTCTTCGTTTTTCTCTCCACCCTGTTGCTTATAGCGCGAGCGAATTCCTGATCCGCTTCATCCCCGACCCATCCAGGGCCTGTAAGTTTTGACTGGCTCGCAATATGGCGCAGCTCAGAAAGTGATTTCCTCTTATCCTGCTCCTTAAAAAGTGAAATATCAATCACACTATCAGAATCGTTCTCTGGAAGTACCTCCGTCCGTGCCAGGTCTACTTTTACGGCTTCGGTAATCTCGACTCCTGCATGCTGCTCTCCTAGCTGGAGGACATAATCGGGGCGCTCATCCTTGCACCACACGCAGGGGTAATCGAGTTTATCCTCCCAAGCCAATGTGGATAGTAACCTACATATTGACCATGTTTCTGTATGCGCGGTCGTTCGCTCTGAACCCCTAGGTGGAACCGAGATATTAATGCTTGATAATCTGGATAGAAGAGCATCCCTGCTGTGCGCGGATATCCGCTCCAGGTGTGGCTTCTCAAACATCCACCATCTCCTCTCACCCCTTGAACGGCTCGAAGGAGACGAAATCGGCGTGGTGGACAATGATGGACTCCACCGTCCGGTGACCCAGGTCGCCCTCCTTGCTGTGAGTGGCGATGATGTGCAGCACTTCCGGCGGCAGGCCGAAACGGTCGGCCACAGCCACACCGCTGAACGGATGGCGGACCAGCTTGCCGGCGTCGGAGGTGACCAGCTTGCCGTCCACCATCTCATACTCCTGCAACTTACCGATGTCGATGAGAATGGCCCCGGCGATGAGAATATCCATGTCGATGCTGATGGCGTCGCCGAAATTGGTCTGCATCGTTTTGGCAATATCCACCGCCAACTGGACGCAGGTCCGCTTGTGGTTCATGAAGGAGACCGAGCCTTCCTTCACCAGCAGGGAAAAGGGGATCGTCTCCAGGTCCTCGGCGGTGAGTACGCTGTTTCCCAGGGCATACGCCCAGGCGTCGGTGACCTGCCCCCGAAGGGTTTCATTCTTGATCCACCCTATCTCTGGCCATATCCGCTGGACTTCAGTTTTCATTTCGACTCTCACTTAATTGTCAATTGGTAATTGAAAATTGTTGATTGAATTTCAAGCCGTTATTTTTTCCGTTGTGCGGTCTTTCTCGAAGAGGTGAATATTGCCGTCAATTCCCTGGATTCCTTCATCAGGGGGGCAACTTGTCCATTTTTCAGCAAGTGCTCGTCAATGATGAATTCCAACCAGAAAGCAGATTCGTCCGTTTCCTCAACCACTATACTTATTTTTGCAATAAATGCCGCTTTTGACTGTGCAGTACATGCAGCCCGATAATTTGCGGCCACGGATGTTGCGCATCGAATCAGCTGGCCTCGAATGTGATTGCCAAGATATGTGTCAGGCAGGCTCGCCGTCAACTTCACGCAACGGTGAGCAAATTCCTTCGATCGGCGTTTTAGCGCTTCACTATCCATCAATTAACAATTATCAATTGACAATATCTTCATTCTTCATCATTCATCCTTCAACATTCTCAGTTCGCTTCAATCTTAAAAACGCTATCCAGTACCGTCCCGTCCACCCACTTCACGATCCCGATCACCTCATCGGCCAGGGCCGGCTTCTGCGGCGGACCTCCCACAAGGGCCTCAACCTCTGCCTTAATCTGGGCCAGCGGCTTGATGGGCAGACCGCTCCGTCGGGTGGCCTGGATCAAGTCCTCCCTGAGCGGATTGATGGCGATGCCCCGCTCGGTCACCACCACATCGATGAGCTCTCCCGGTCCGCAGAGGGTGGTCACTTCATCGACGATGATGGGGATACGGTCCCGGAAAGATGGAATGGGCAGGATGGTGCAGGCCGAGGCGAGGCAGTTCTGCCAGCCACCGATGCCGTGCAGCATGACGCCGTCCGAGTGGGTCACCACATTGGCGTTGAAATTCAGGTCCACCTCCGTGGCCCCCAGCACCACCACATCCACCATGCTGGCGAAATTTCCTTTGCCGTGCCAGTTGTAGGAAGTGAAGGGTGAGGTGTCGATGTGGCCCGGATTCTCGCGCATGGAGCGGACCCCTTCCAAGTCGAAGGTCTGGCCATCGAGGATGAAATCGGTGAGCCCTTCCTCCAGCATCTCCACCAGGTACTTCGTGGAGCCGCCCCGGATAAAGCGCGCCTTGACCCCGGCCTCCTGCATCATTTCCCGCAGGTAGATGGCGAAGGCCAGCGCCGTCCCTCCGGCCCCGGCCTGAAAACTGAAGCCGTCCCGCATGATGCCGGCGGCGCGGACAAATTTGGCCGTCAGCTCGGCGATGTAGAGGCGGTCCGGGGAGCGGGTCAGCCGGGTGCTGCCGGAGACAATTTTCGACGGGTCGCCCACCTGGTCAACCTCCACCACATAGTCGATGTTCTGGCCCATGATCTGCCACGGCACACAAGGGAACGGCACCAGGTCGTCGGTGACCACGATGGACCGGTCGGCATACAGGGAGTCCACCAGTCCGAAGCCGAGCAGCCCGCAGGCGGAAGGTCCCCGGTCGCCGGTGGCGTTGCCGAAGGGGTCAGCGGTGGGGGCCGCCAGCAGCGCCAGATCGATATGCACCTCCCCATCCTGCACCGCCTGCCAGCGGCCGCCGTGACTGCGCAGCACGGCCGTCCCGTTCATGCGGCCCTCGGAGGCGAAGCGCCCCAGGGGACCGTTCAGCGAACCTTCGATGTGGGAGATAACGCCGCTCTCCATATGCTTGATGATGGGCTCATGGCAGGGAAAAGCCGCCGAGGGAAACCAGCGCAGGTTCTTCAGCCCCAGCTGGGCGGCGGCATCGAAGACCGGCACCATCAGCAGGTCGCCATTGCGGAAGTGGTGGTGGGAGGAGATGGTCATGCCGTCGGCCAGACCGGCCCTCTCCAGGGCTTCCTTGATGGACGGCACCCGCTTGTCCCCATCGGCGGGATAGTCCTGGGCGGCACGGATGGGGGGCGCGGCTTTGGTCCCCGTTGGCGCAAACTTCCCTGCACCCTTGTAGGGCGTCTGTGCGACTCCGTTAACAATATCCGGAACGCGGCGGCCGGCGGTGTTTTTAGTTAGTTTCAAGTTTCAGGTTTCAAGTTAAAGTATTCAGCCCTCAGTGTTCAGCGGTCAGTTCTGAACAGAGATTCTTTGCTCTTCAATTATCATTTATCAATTGTCAATTCACAATCCCTGTAACTCACTTAGCCTTTCCCTTCCAACCACGTTTCAGCAGCCCTGCGGCGACAGCCAGGTCAACGGTGCGCTGGGCCCGTTTCACCACCGGCGGGTCGATCATTTTCGATCCCAGGGCCACCACGCCCAGCCCTTGCTCCTCCGCCGCCTGGAAGGCCCGCACGATCTCCTGCGCCTTTTCGACCTCCCCCGCATCCGGCGCAAAACCGGCGTGGATGATGCCCACCTGCCGCGGATGGATAGCCCCCATGCCGTCGTACCCCAGGCTGCGGGCCTCACGGGCGGCGGCGGCCAGACCGGCCTCGTTGTCCACATCGCTATAAACGGTGCCGATGGCCTGCAGACCGGCGGCCCGGGCGGCATTCACCAACACGCTCCGGGCATAGAACGACTCCCGCCCCTCCTCCGTCCGCTGGACACCCAGATCGGCGGTGTAATCCTCCAGACCGATGGCCAAGGCCACATTGGACGGGCTGGCGGCGGCAATCTCGACGGCCCGGGTGATACCCAGGGCACTCTCCAGGATCGGCATCAGGTAAACCGGCTCCTTCCGGCCGGCGGCCTGGCTTATATCACTGATCAACTGGTCAATGGCCCGCAGCTCCTCAGCACTCTCTACCTTGGGCGCCAATATGAGCTGCACCGGCTCGGGGATGATGGCCTCCAGATCGCGGCGGCCCCGGGCCCCCTGGTTGATGCGCACCATCCGTTCGCTGGCGCCGAAGTCGAGGACCCGCAGGGCGTTGCGGACGATGAGCCGGGCCGACAGTTTTTCCGCCGGGGCCACCGAGTCCTCCAGGTCGAGGATGATGCCGTCGGCCCCGTGGAGGGCGGCGTTGACCATCATTTTGGGCTGCACACCGGGGATATACAGACGGCTCCGGCGGAACCGGTCCCGGCTGCTTTTGACGCGCTTATGATCGGTTCGGGGCGGGAGGGAGACGGCCTGCAGATCAGGGTAGGCCCCTTTCACTGCCGCCTCAATACGGGCCTGCAGCACGAACGGCAAGGCGCCGAAATCGTCAATTTCAAGATGCCCGCTGGCAATCTCCAGATCGGCCAGGGTGGCGGCGGCCTGCTGCCGGATGGCCTCGCCATAGAGGGCCAGCACCTTGGAGCGGACCGTGATCTTGAGGGCGCCCCCTGTCGCCGGCGTATAGGCCACCACGCAATCCGACCGCAAGCGGGTTGCCGGAATGCCTGAGATGGAGGTTTTGCTCATGGAGGAAGCCGCTGCCAAAGGTGGGCGGAATTTACGCTCCGCAGGCAGCCGGGAAAGAGGAATCGGGCTGCTAGTAGGCCGCGTCTCCGTTGCCGCTGCTGACGATGGCCACCGATGCGCTGGCGCCGATGCGGGAAGCGCCGGCGGCGATCATCTTGCGCACGTCACTGCCCGACTTGATGCCCCCAGAGGCCTTCACCCCCATGGCGGGACCGACCACCTCGCGCATGATGGCGACATCGTGTTCGGTGGCGCCGCCCTTGGAGAAGCCGGTGGAGGTCTTCACGTAGCGGGCGCCGGCACGCTGGGCCAACACGCACGCCTGCACCTTTTCTTCGTCAGTGAGCAGAGCCGTCTCGATGATGACTTTCACCGTCAACGACCCGGCGGCCCGTACCACCTGGCGGATATCGTCCTCGGCATCCGCATAGCGGCCCGACTTGAGGAACCCGATGTTGAGCACCATGTCCAGTTCGTCGGCCCCGTCGGCCACCGCCTGCACCGTTTCGGCAGCCTTGGCCGCCGCCGGCAGGGCTCCCAGGGGAAATCCGATGACCGTGGCCACCATTACGCCGCTATCGCGCAGCAGCTCCTTGCACAGCGGCACCCAGATCGGATTTATGCAGACCGACGCAAAGCCGTACTCGGCGGCCTCCCGGCAGAGCTCCCGGATGTCTGCCTCGGTGGCGTCCGGGCGCAGCAGGGTATGGTCTATCAGGGCGGCCACCTCCGGCTTATGCTTGACGCCCAAGGCCGTGCCGATGCGGTCTGCCCCCACCCCGATAATGGAGCCGACGGCCTTAGGGTCCCGCTCGGCGCAGCGCCGGTCCCGGCAGAGGCGGCACTGCCAGACGCCGCTCTCGCAGGCCTCCTGGCCCGGTATGGTCTGGGTCACCACCTGGTCAATGAGCCGGTCCAGCATGAGATTGTCAAGGGGCACTATCGGCGCCTCCGGCCGCAGGTTCGCTGTAGGCCACCTCCAGGCCATCCACCACTCCGATAATGACGGCCTGTACGGGCATGACGACGCCGAACATGATCGTGACCCCGCCCCCCTCACGGTTCACCAGCACCTTGTCCCCCTTGCCGGCATCGGCCCGGTCCAGGGCAATAAAACTGAGCCCGTCCGGCTCGCCCTCCAGGTCCACAGGCTGCACCAGCAACAGTTTTTGGCCTTTGAAATGCTCGTCCTTGATGGTCGATACCACTGCCCCGATGACCTCGCCCAGGATCATGCCGCCCCCACCGCGGCGGCCGATTTCTTTACGGCACTGACCAGCTTCCGGGCCGCGCTTTCACTTTTGGCCTCGGCGATGACCCGTACCACAGGTTCGGTGTTGGAGGCCCGCACATGCAGCCAGCGGTCTTTCCAGATCCATTTCAGGCCGTCAGTGCTGTCTTTTTCGGCGCCGTTGAACTCACTCTCCAGCCGCGCCAAGAGTTCGGTCAAGTCGCTGTCGCCGAGGGGAAATTTCTCCTTCAGCATCACGTAATTGGGCCAGGCGGCAACCACCTCGCTGAGCAGTTCCCGTTCCTGGCTCAGCCGGTCGAGCACCAGCGCCGCCGCCACCAGGCTGTCGCGGCCCAAATGGCTCTCGGCCAGGATCACACCGCCGTTTCCTTCGCCGCCGATCTCCGCGCCCCGGGCACGCATCATGTTGACCACGTTAATTTCCCCCACGGCAGAACGGTGCAGCTTGACTCCGTGGGCCTCGGCGACCCGGTCCAGGAGCTGGGACGATGACAGGTTGGTAACGATGGGCTGCTTGCTGCCGGTGCGGCGCAGGAAACCGTCGATGGCAATGACCTGGGTGTACTCTTCCCCCAGCGGTTGGCCGCTTTCATCCACCAGCGCCAGCCGGTCGCCGTCCGGATCGGTGGCCATGCCCAGGTGGGCGCCCTGCTCCAGCACCGCCGCCGATAGGTCGGCAAGATGGCCGGCAACCGGCTCGGCGCCCCGGGGGAAGGTGCCGTCCGGGGTCGTATGAATCGGCACGACTTCGCAGCCCAGGGCCTCCAGCAGCGTCGGCAGGGCGAACGAGGCCGCGCCGTTGACCGCATCCACCACCACCCGGCAGCGGTGCCGCAGAATGGCCTCCATGTCGATGCAGCCCAGGTCGAGGACACTCAGAATGTGCAGCCCCGGGGCATCGGCCAGGCCCCGGCCCGGAATCTTTTCGCCGGAGATCACTTCGGGAGGCTCCACAAGGTCGGCCCGGCCAAACAATATGTCGCACCGCTCGGCCCCCAGAAAAAGGCCATCGCTGCCGATAAATTTCAGGCCGTTATACTCCACCGGATTGTGGGACGCGGTCAGCACGATGGCGCCGGCCAGCCGCAGCCGGGTGACTAAAAATTGGGCCGTTGGGGTGGGGATCAGGCCGGCTACCGTGATCTGCCGGCGGGCGTCCTGCAGGGCCTGACCGGCGGCGGCCATGAGCCGTTGGCCGTGGGGCCGGCTGTCCCGGGCCAGCAGGATCGAGCCGGGCGGCAACAGATCGGCCAGCGCCCGGGCGTGGCGATAAACCGTGGCGGCATCCAGGTCCCGGTCCACAATGCCGCGGACGCCGGAGACCGTGCGCATCAGTCCCATGGTAGGCTCATAATTCGAGAACATGGCAGGCTGATTATATGAATAAAAAATCCAGACCGGAAGCCTGGATTTTCAGGGCAGGTAATGCTGGTGGAAACGGGCAGGGTCAGCGGGAAGCCAGCATGGTGGCGCGACGCATCCGGCGTTTGGCCTTGGAGCGCTTAATGCGCCGGGCTTCGCTCGGCTTGAGATAGTAAGAGTTCCGCTTGATGTCCTTCAGGATGCCGGCCTTCTCATACTTCTTCTTGAAGCGCCGCAAGGCCCGCTCCAGCGGTTCATCTTTTTTCAGAAAAACTTCGACCATTTCGATTCCTGCAGAAAAGTTTCAGATTCCGTTACAGCTGTTCAAGTTAAGTGTAGCCAACCGGTGATCCAATGCCGAAGATGCCGGTGGTCTGATCGTGTTGTCAGGGGACCACCAGCCGGACCAGGGCATCAGACCGGTAAGCACCGAAGACCCCCAGCCCCCCTTCGATACCGTAGGCGCTGGCCTCGTCTCCTTCACCCAGCAGGAAGAAGGTGAAATTGCTCCGCTCGCCAGGGTCGCGGATAAAATAGCGGTAATAGTTGGAATCGAGGGCCGCCACCGACATGGTGTACCAGATAAAGTCCCCCGGAGCAGGGGGGCATTCCGGAACAACCAGGGGCTCACCAAGCCAGGTCGTATCATCCAACACCACCTCCTGGACATCCCTGATACACCAGAAACGTTCTGTTTCAAGGTTGAAATCGTAATTGAGGTTAATCTGGTAGAACCCTGTGGATGCCTCCCAGGCCAGGGGCACCGGTTCCGATGCCGAGAGGGTATCCGGCGTGTACGACGCAATCATCCGCGCGGTCCGGGGTACGGTGGTGCTGCCAGTGACTGCCAATCCTCCGGGGGTATTGATGGAGAGCTGATAAGTGACTCCGCCCCGGGGCACAAAACCGGCGCCGATGGGCCGGTAGCGGGACATATGCCAGTTCTGCGCCGAGGCGCCGGCATAGGCAAAATCGACACTGCTGTCGGCCCAGGCCATGCTGACCACCGCGTCATTGACCTCGAAGCGGCTGACTTCATATTCCTGCAGAAAGTAGCTGGAGTCGCCGGTAACCCAGTCTTCGTACCAGACGGTGTCGATCCTGATTTCACCGGTGCCGCTGGGGCCCTCCATGGGCAATATCTGCTGGATCAGCACGGTCACTTCGGGGCCGTCCGGCGAGAGGACTGCCACCACGTTCAGCATCGGCTCGAATTCGCCGGAGGAGACCAGCACCGGCTCCCAGCCCTGGCAGGCAACCGATAGCAGGACCGGTAACCACATGGGCCATTTCTGCCGTGCCCTAAAATTCATAGCGCCACCCGATGGTGGGGATGATCGGAAACATCGGTATTACCCGCCGCTCGATGCCCAGCGATCGGTAGGTCCGGGGATCATACTTCTCCTGATAGTAATACTGGAACACATTGGCCCGGTTCAGCAGGTTCAGCACCTGGATGTAAAACTCCCTTTTGGCGCCGTTGCGGCCCGGCCGGCTGCGGACCAGGCTCAGGTCCCAGCGGCCGTAGTAGGGATACCGGGCCGAATGTTTCGCGCCGGCGAGGTAGCGGGTTTCGAACCAGTAATCGTTCTGGCTGGGTGGCCCGTAGGGCGTCCACCCCAGGCCGGAGTAACGCCCCAACAGCGGCGTGTAGGGATTGCCGGTGGCAAAGGTGTAGGCGGTGCTGAAGTGCCAGCGCTCGGAGAGTTGCCAGTCCCCCACCAGGTTGAAGGTGTGGGTGCGGTCGTACTTCGGTGGATACCAATCGAATTCCTCGGTCTTCCAGAGGGTCTGGCTGAAAGAATAGCCGGCCCAGCCCCGGAGCTTGCCCTGGTTCTTCCGCAGCAGCAGCTCGACGCCCCTCGATTTGGCCTGGGCGGGGAGAAATTCGCTCAACACCTGCTCCGGGCTCTCCTCGGCATCGGGCCCCAGGAAAAAGATGAAGCCCTGCTTGAGATAGACCAGGTTGGCAAAGGTTTTCCGGTAGACCTCCAGCTTGATCTGGAAATTGTTGTCGCTGAGGTATTCCAGACCCAGGATGGTATGCTCCGAATAGGGGGCTGGCCTGTCAGCCGGGGCCGGCAGCCACAGATCAATGATCCGCAGGTTTTCATCGCTGGGGTTGGCCGTGGTAAGGTACTGGAAGTAGCGGCCCCAGGCGCCGGTGAGGGCCAAGTCCTCGCGGAGGAAGAACTTCAGCCCCAGCCTCGGCTCGGGATTCAGCCGGCCGTGCAGGCTGAAGTGGGAGACCCGCAGGCCGAACTGCAGGGCCAGCCGCGCCGTGGCCCGCCAGCGATGCTCCAGGTAGGCGGCCTGCTCCACCGGCCGGTACTCGATCCACAGGCTGGTATCGGCGTAGGAAAAAGACGTGTCGGTACTGGTGACGCTGCCGGAGAACAGCCAGGCAAGATTGAAATGGAGCGCCTTGTACTCAAACCCGGCCAGGGTGGTGTGCTTCGAAGAAGGCAGATATGAGGCCTCCAGGCGGATCGTGCGGTCTTCCACCAGATCGTATACATCGAATTGGGAGCTGCTCTCATAGCTGCCCGCATCAGGCCCGGAGAGAACCGCAGATTTGTAGTAGTCCGAGACACTGATGCCGTAGCGGTAGCGGCTGCCGGCCAGGTAGAACTTGGTTACCAGCTGGGGTGTCGGAATCCAGCGCCAGGCGATGCTGTTGGCCGTGTTGCCCCAGCTCCAGTCCAATGCAAACCGGCTGGTATAACTTTCCTGGACACTGCTCCCACCCGGCTCAAAACGGTCGTAGCTATCCGTAGTTTCATCTTCCACAGCCAATATGTCCAGACCGTTAAAACTGCTCAGCGTTATCCGGTGGCGTGTGCCGATATCGAAGTTCACCTTGACCTGGTAGTCGGAGAAGTGGTAGGGCAGCCCTATCTCATCCGATTCACCGGCGGCAATCAGGGCCAGATCGACGATTTTGTCCAGGTAGGTGCGGCGGCCCGAGAACATATAGGTCCCCGTCAGCGGCCCGATTTTGGGGAGCGGCCCTTCGAGCAGCCCCTTGGCGGAGATGAGCGATATGTTGAAGCGGCCCGCGAGCCCACTGGCGTTGCCGTCCCGGTTCACGATATCTATGACCGATCCCATACGGCCCCCGTAGCGGGCAGAGAAACCGCCGGCAATAAACTCGGCCTCCTTGATGGCGTCGGTGTTGAAGGTGGAGAAAATCCCGCCCAGGTGGAACGGGCTGTAGATGGTGATGCCATCCACCAGGATCAGGTTCTGGTCGGGCGTACTGCCCCGTACATAGAGGGCCGCCGAGAAATCGCTGACGCTCTGCACCCCCGGCAGCAGTTGCAGGGTGCGCATCAGATCTGCCTCGGCAAAGGCCGGCGCGACCTCGATATCCCGGCTGCTGAGGGTTACCGTGCTCACCTCCACCGCCTCCCGGAAGCGCTGCCGCTGGGCCGAGATACTCACCTCCTCGAAGGCCAGTACCGCCGGGGAAAGTTCGAAATCGATGCGCAGGTTGCCGCCGGCTGGCAGCGCTGCCTCCCGCTCCACCAGCCCGTAGCCGATGATTGAGGCCACCACTTTCAGCGGGCCGGGGGCCACGCCGTTGATCACATAGTAGCCGTCGCGATTGGTCACTGCGCCGAGGCCGGTCCCCTGCACAAACACGTTGGCGTAGGAGAGGGTCTCGTGGCTGGTGCTGTCGCGGACGAAACCGCTGATGGTGCCCTGCTGGGCCAGCAGCGGCATGGCCCAGAGCGCCACGGCCCAGACCGATCTCCAAACTTGCTTTATGACGCCACTACGGTAAATCGATCCCTCCTTTGCTGGATAAGGCGTTCGACAGGCGAATATAGTCAATCACGGCCACATGCTCAGCCCTCAGGTTTTCCAAACCTGCCTGGGCCAGTTCCGGTCCCGCGCCCAGGGCCTTGAGGGCATTGGACAGCTTCTTGCGCCGCTGGCCGAAGGCTGCCCGCACCCCCGCCGCGAACAGTTTGGGGTCCTCCAGTGGGGGATCGGTGGGCCGGGGGACCAGCCGCACCAGTGTCGAAGAGACCTTCGGCCGGGGCGAGAATACGGTCGGCGGCAGATCGAGGAGCCGGGTCGCTGCGGCAAAGGCCTGGGCCATCACCGAGAGGCGGCCGTAGGTCCGGTTGCCGGGGGGGGCCACCAGCCGGTCGGCCATCTCCTTTTGCAGAATGAAGTGTCCGTCCCGCCAGCGCTCCCGGTGCTCCAGCAGGCGCATCAGTATCTGGGAACTGATGTTGAAGGGCAGACTGCCCACCACCCGGACCCCCGCAGGCAGCAGGGCCGGCAGGTCGGCCTTCAGTATGTCCCCCTGCAGCAGCTGCACATGGCCCGGCAACTCCTCCTCCAGGGCGGCAATCAGCAGGGGATCAATATCGACGGCGATAACGGCCGTTGAGGCGGCAGCCAGCGGCAAGGTCAGTTCACCGTGGCCGGGACCGACCTCCAGAAACTTGTCCTCCGGCTGGGGGTTAACCGCAGCTATAATCCGCCGGACAGCGAGCGGATCGGACAGAAAATGCTGGCCCCACCGTTTGCGGACCGGCGGACGTTTACGGTCGTGCGATTGCTTTGCCACAGTGGGGGCAGGTCGTGTCCGCCGGGCGCGGCTGTTTGTCCAGGGCCTGGGAAAAGCCCGAGGCGATGATGCCGGCAGGCAGCGCGAATACGGCTATGCCGAGCAGGGCAATAAGTCCTCCGAACACTTTTCCAAGCATGGTTATCGGGTACACATCCCCATAGCCTACCGTGGTCAGTGAAATGATGCTCCACCACATCGCTGCGGGAATGCTGCCAAAGGCGTCGGGCTGTGCCGCCCGCTCCAGGTAGTACATGAAACTGGCAATTAATATTGACGATGCGAAGATAGCCGTAAGGGCAATAACCAGCTCTTCTTTTTTCTCCTGCAAGACCGCTCCGAACAATCTCGCGGCTTTGGAGTAGCGGGCGAATTTCAATAGACGGAGAATCCGGAACATCCTCAGGACCCTGAGGAAGCGCAAGTCGACCGGGAGAAAGAGTGGCAGATAGGCTGGCAGAATGGCCAGTAAATCGATGAGTGCCAACGGTGTCAAGGCAAACCGGATGCGGCCGGAAATGGCACTGCTGTAGCGGGCATCCTCATTGCAAGTCCAGATTCGCAACAGATATTCAATAGTAAAAAATGCCACGGAAAAGGTTTCAAAGACCTTAAAAAAGAGATGAAACCGCTGCCCTATTAAAGGCACGGTTTCAAAAATCACTGCCACGACATTAAGAAAAATCAACGTCATAATGGCCATATCCACCACGCGGCTGAGCCGGTCGCCCCCCGCGGCGATTTCCAGGGTCTCAAATATCCTGCGACGATAATTCTTGGGCATCAGAGGTTCTCCTTAGCAGGCAATCCGAAAAAGCGCCGGGCGTTGGCCGCGGTGGTCTCCCCCACCGCCTCGGCTGTGGCGCCGCAAATTTCGGCGATGGCCGCCACCGTATGCTGGAGGTAGGACGGCTCGTTTGTTTTGCCCCGCCGGGGCGCCGGCGCCAGGTAGGGGCAGTCGGTCTCCACCATGATGTGCGCCAGCCCCACCGCTTGCAGCACCGCCGCATTGTGGTTCTTGCCGAAGGTAACGGTGCCGGTGAAGGACAGTTCGAAGCCAAAATCAAGGACCCGCCGGGCAAAGGGGACGTCCGAGCTGAAGCAGTGCACCACGCCCCGCCGGTGGCCGGCAGCGCTGAGGGTGGCATAGAGGCTGTCGTCGGCCTCCCGGTTATGCACCACGACCGGCAGATCGACCGATTTGGCCAGTTCGAGCTGCTCCCGGAACACCCGCTGCTGGGTATCAGCCGGGGAGAGGTTGCGGTAAAAATCGAGGCCCATTTCGCCGATGGCCACCACCCGGGGATGGCCGGCCAGTTGTGCCAGTTGGCCCAGGTAGTCCTCGGGCACGTCGGCCGCATCGTGGGGATGGACCCCTACAGTGGCCCAGATGAAGGGATACTGCTCGGCCAAGGCGATGGCCTGCCGGCTCGTGGCCAGGTCCAGCCCAACGCAAATGATGGCTTCGACCCCCGCTGCCCGGGCCCTGTCGAGCACCGCATCGAGCTGCCCGGCAAAGTCCTTGTAAAACAGGTGGGCGTGGGTGTCGATCAACATCATCCGGCGAGCATGATCGTTTCGAGTTACGGGTTGCGAGTTATGAGTTGCAGACCCTGGACTCTGGACCCAAGACTTTTAATCCGAAACCCCTAACCGGAAACTCGGAACTCGAAACATCCTACTGTTACCCTACCTTCGCCCCGGGGGCCATGTCCGCTGCGTCCACCGTGGCCAGCACAAGCTGCTCCCCGGCTGCGGCCAGCAGCATACCCTGGCTCTCGGTACCCCGGATCGTGGCCGGCTGCAGATTGGCCACCAAAACCAGACGCTTGCCAATGAGGCTCTCGGGTGTGTACTGCGGGGCAATGCCGGCGACGATCTGCCGCTCCCCATCGTCCAGGGCAACCCGCAGCTTGAGGAGCTTGTCGGCCCCCGGCAAACGCTCGGCAGCCAGCACTTCGGCGATGCGCAGGTCCAGCTTCTCGAAATCTTCCCAGCTGGCCCGGCCGGCATCATCTTCCGCCCCGGCAATATCGGTAGCGGCCTGCGGCAAAGCCTCCAGACGGGGGAAGGGGGCCCGGGGTTCACCCACTTCGACACCGGGCAGCAGAGCGCCCCAGGCCAGATCTGCAAGATTCACACCACCGGCACCGATGAGCTGGCGGATACTGTCCATGCGGTTGGGCATCACCGGGTGCAGCAGCTGGGCCGCGATGCGCAGCGCTTCAGCCGCCACATAAAGGGTATTGCCGGTGGCCTCGCGGTCCTGTTTGATCTGCTTCCAGGGCTGGGTCTGCTCCAGGTAGCGGTTCACCTTACGGACCAGTTCCATGATGGCGCCCAGCGCTTCATGGAGGCGCATGTCCTCGACGAGGGTTGGCACGGCAGCCACCACATCGGCGGCGGCCTGCTGCAGCGCGGCCTCCGGGGCCGGATCGGTGGGCCTGGCAGGGGGCGGTATCCGGCCGTCGAAATGGCGGCGGATGAACTTGGATATGCGGTGGGTGAGGTTCCCCAGATCGTTGGCCAGGTCCGCATTGTAGCGCTGCATGAACTGCTGCGGCGTGAAGGTCGCGTCCTGGCCCAGGACCATTTCGCGCATCAGAAAATAGCGCACCGGGTCGACCCCCACATGCTCGATGAGATCAAGGGGCTGCACCACGTTACCGGCGGTCTTGGACATCTTGTCGCCCCCCATCAGCCACCAGCCGTGGGCGAAAATGGTTTTGGGCAGCGACACCCCGGCCGCCATCAGCATCGTCGGCCAGTAGACGGAATGGGTGATCAGAATATCCTTGCCGATGAGGTGCATGTTGACCGGCCACCATTTATTGAAGCGCTCCTCATCGCTGCCGTAACCGATGGCGGAAATGTAGTTGGTCAGGGCGTCGAACCAGACATAGGTGACATAGTCGCTATCGAAAGGCAGCTCGATGCCCCAGGTCAACCGCGATTTGGGCCGTGAGATACAGAGGTCCCTCAGCGGCTGGCGCAGAAAACCGAGCACCTCGTTGCGCCGGGAGACCGGCAGGATAAATTTCGGCTGAGCCTCAATGTGGGCCACCAGCCGTTCCTGGTAGTCCGACATGCGGAAAAACCAGTTGGTTTCCTTAACGGTCTCGATCTGCTTGAACTGCCCCGATTCTGCTTCCCGGGCGGTGATGAAGCGTTCATCCGAGACCGAGTAGTATCCCTCGTACTCGGTTTTGTAAAGCTCGTCCTTGTCATACAGATCCTGCAGCAACGCCTGCACCACACCTTTGTGGCGCTCCTCGGTGGTGCGGATAAAGTCATCGTTGGAAATGTGCAGCCGTTGCCACAGGTCCTGGAAGCGCCGCACGTACTCGTCCGTGTGGGCCTGCGGATCAGCGCCCCTCTCCTGCGCCGCCTGCTGAACCTTCAGGCCGTGTTCATCGGTGCCGGTAAGGAAGTGCACCTGGTCGCCAATAGCGCGGTGGTAGCGGGCCATGACATCGGCCAGAATCGTGGTGTAGGCATGGCCGAGGTGGGGCAGATCGTTGACGTAGTAAATGGGTGTCGTGATATAAAAATTTGGCATCGGCAACAGGACCCTGGGGAGGAATTTAGGCCGGGCCTGCCGGTGCGGCAAGGCTGCCCACCCGGGGCGCTTCCCGGCCCTTCATGGCCTGGCGGATGTCCAGGATAAGGTTGGTCAGCAGCAGGGCCGGGTTGACCTGCCGTTCGAGCAGGCTCTGCCCGGACTCCACGGCCAGCGCGGCGACGCCCCACAGGGCCCGGGGAAAGGTGTCGAGATGGCGCTGGAGCTGCTCCCGCCGGTGGCCGAAAATGAGCTTCTCGCCGGAACCTGTCTGGCTCAACACCAGCAAATCCCGAAACCAGAGCTGCAGCATCTGCAACCGGTAGTGGAGTTCCGCCGGTTGTCTGCGCCAGAGCTGGGCCAGATCGTTCACCAACCGTTCCCAGTGGCGCGGCTTGACCTGCAGCAGGGCCTCCAGGAGATCGTCCGCGGCCCCGCCGAGGCTGCCTCGCTCCCCGCTGGCCAGCACCTGCCGGGCCAGATGCAGGTTGCCTCCGCAGGTGTGGATCAACACATCGGCATCCGTCGGATCGAGGTTGTAGCGGCTGATGATATAGGCCTTGGCCCCGGCGTGGGGCAGGGCCGGAAAGTGGAGCCGGAGGCAGCGCGAGTGGATCGTCGGCGGCAACAGATTGGGCCTATCGGTCACCAGGATAAACACCGTCTGGGGCGGCGGTTCCTCCAGCAGCTTGAGCAGGGCATTGGCGGCCGCGGGGGTGGGCTGGGCCAGCTTCTCGGCATCAAAAATCAGGATCACCCGCCAGCCCCCTTCAGCGGGTTTGAGGGCGGCCGTGCGGCGCAGCTCGCGGATCGAATTGATCAGAATGGAATGGGCTCCCTCCAGGGCCACCTTGTGGTAGGGGTCGCTGCCTTTGGCCTGCAGCTGGGCCTGCAGGTTCTGCACATCGGCGGGACGGAGGGCCTTCAGCGGCGGGTCGTGCTTGTCCAGCGGATTCCGGCGGGGCAGGGGCACCACGATGTGCAAATCGGGATGCTGCAGGGTGGCCATCTTCAGACAGCTGTCGCAAAGCCCGCAGGCCGTGCCATCCCGGGGTGAGCGGCAGTTGAGCAGAGCCCCCAGCTCCAGCGCATGCCCCTCCTTGCCTGAGCCAGCCGGTCCGTGGAACAGGTGGGCGTGGGCCAGCCGGCCGGCGCGGACGGCAGTCTGCAACTGATCCCACTGGCGCCGGTGCCACACCAGGTCGGAATAGATCATCGTTGGGCGATAGGTTTGGAGAGCCACAGTTCCGGATCCTGCTTCTGCTGATGGGTCCAGACCTCGAAGTGCATCCTGGCGCCGTCCAGGCTGCCGCTGCCGGCCACATGGGCGATCAGCTCGCCCTGGTCCACATACTGGCCCTCGGAGACCTCCACATCCTCCACCAGTGCGTAGACGGTATAGAGGTCCTTGCCGTGATCAATGATGACGGTCGTGCCGTAGCCCCGGATGTAGGTAATGGTGGTGATCAGGCCCGACAGGGCGGCGGTTACCATGGCGCCGGGCCGGGCGCCGATATCGATGCCGGGATTCTCGGTGATGGTTCCGGTGCGGGGATTGCGCTGGGGGCCGAAAGGGGTCACGACCCGTCCGGTGGTGGGCCAGGGCAAGCGGCCCTTGTAGAAAGTGATGTCCGGCGCTTCTATATCTTCCCGGGCGGCTCGGATGGTGGCCAACTCGGTGGCCCGGCGTCCCCGGGAGAACAGCAGGCCCTTGATGATGCGCTCCATTTCCACTGCGGCCTGCTTTTTCTGCAGCAGCTGCCGCTGGTCCTGCTGGCGGTCGCGCTTGATCTTTTCAATCTGCCGGCGGCGCTTGGTCTTGTTGCGCTGGAGTTCCTGGTCCTCACGCCCCTTTTCGGCCAGCAGCTGGCGCTGCAGGGAGCGGTCATTGGCCAGTTGTATTTTCTGATTCTCCAACCGGACAATCTCGGTCTTGACCCTGCTGGTCAGGCTGCGGTCATAATCGGCGGCCACCTTGAGATACTTGCCCCGGTAGCTGGCCTGGTGCCAGTCGGCGGCGGTGAGAATCAATTCGAGGGACGATGCCCGGCGGCGTTTGTAGATGTGCACGAAACGCTCGGACAGGTTGCGTTTCAGGGTGGCGATTTCCTCTTCGCCGGCGGCAATTTTCCTCTGGGCCAGGTCGATGGAGTCGCTGAGCTGGACAATCTGCCCCTGAATGGCCTGCACCAGGCGGCTGGTGAGGGAGATGCGCTCCTCCAGCTCATAAACGGCCTCCAGGGTGGTCTTTTCGGCTGCATCCTGGGCGGCGATGCGGCGCTCGTACTGGGCGATTTCCTCCCGCAGGCGGCCCAGCTCGCTCTGCTTTGACCCGATCTGGCTGTCGAACTGGCGCAGTTCCGCCGCATCCTGGGCCAGCAGGGGGGCCAGAGCCAGCGCAAAGGCCCCGATCAGATATGGCAATTTTCCCGGCATGGCGGCTCGAAAATAGAGGGGGCGTCTAGATGATGCAACGCTTTTCACCGATTATGCCTTTCCGATACTGGCTTGACATATCGTATAAGACGGGTGAACTTCCAGACATGAAGAACGCCATTTGGGAGAATATTTTCAAGCGCGGCAATGAAGCACGTTCTGAAACGGCAACGGCCCTGCGAAATGTCCCCGTGTTCGCCGATTTTTCCAAGCGCGAGCTGCGTGAAGTGGAGCGCATTGTTCACCACCGGGATTTCAAGGCCGGGGAAATCATATTCCGCCAGGGTGATCCCGGTCTGGGCATGTACATCATCATCCAGGGAGATGTCCAGATCGTCAACAATGAGAATCCCGACAATCCCATCATCTATTCCGAGCTGACCGATGGCGACTTTTTTGGCGACCTGGCACTGGTGGATGACGCCAGCCGGTCAGCCACGGCCCTGAGCTCCGGAGAGACCCGGCTTATTTCCTTCTTCCGTCCCGAACTGCAGGACATCATCACCCGCTTTCCAGCCATTGGAAACAAGGTACTGATGAACCTGGCCAAGGTCATCGCCTCGAGACTGCGCAAAACGAATGATTATCTTTCCGCGGCCCAAAAAGCGCAGTCCGGCGACGAAAATTAAACCTCGTTCCCGCATTGTCTAACTCCGGCGGCACCAGGTAACCTGACAAAGAGCCGGCCGATGACCTCCACCCAGATCTTGCGCTATTTGCTCAAAAGCGCGCAAATCATTATCCCCCTTTTAGTCGTCGTGGCCCTATGGAGCCACATCGCCCCCATCCTGCTCCTGCTGGTGATCGCGCTGCTGCTCACCAGCATCCTCGGCCCGGTGGCAGACTGGCTCGAGATGCACCTGGGCGGCAGCAGGATAGCGGCCGTGCTGAGCATTTACGGCGCCATCATCCTTCTGGTGGTGGGCCTGGTGAGCACCCTGGGACCTATCCTCCTCGACGAGGCGAGATCAATGGGTCAAGCGGTCTCGGGAGAGGGTGATAGCGATCTCAGCGGAGCGTTGAAAAAATCACTGCTGGACATCGTGCCGGAAAACTATCATGAAACCGTGGAAGCCAAGTTGACCGAATGGGTCGCTGGAAGTGGCCAGTTTCTGCAGTCCCTGCTCAAAGATCTCGCCGGCATGATCGGCAAACTGATCGGCGTCATCATGAACATTGTCCTGGTGCTGGTGTTCACCTTTATCCTCCTGCTGGAAAGCCGCAACTTTAAGGTGGCGTTTGTCCGCAGTGTGCCCAACGCCTATTTCGAGATGACCCTGAACCTGCTGGACAAGGTTCAGGCACAGGTGAGTGGCTACCTCCGGGGCCAGGGCATTGCCGCAGCATCGGTGGGGGTGCTGTCGACCATCGGCCTCTACATGGTGTCGTGGATTATGGATGTGAACATCCCCTATGCCTTCATCATCGGCATGCTGGCAGGCATCGCCAACCTGATTCCCTTTATCGGACCGTTCGTCGGTATGGTGCCGGCCATCATCGCCTATGTGGTGACAGATCAAGGACCGGCGGGGATCAGCGCCATGGTGCCCTTGGCCATTGTGGGCATGTTTCTTTTCGTTCAGATGATCGACAATTTCTTGATCTCGCCGAAGATCATGTCCAGCAATGTGGGCATGCATCCCCTGCTGGTGATGGTCGTAATTATGGTGGGCAACTCGATAATGGGGCCGCTGGGCATGCTGTTTGCGGTCCCCGCGTTCGGCGTGGTGCGGGCGACCATCACCGAGATCATCTGGGGCCTGCGGGCCTACCGCATCCTCTAGCCCCGGCCCCGCCTAGCGCTGCGGCGCCAACTCGATCCGTTTCAGGATATAATTCTCAAAATAGTACTGGCCGGGAAATTCGCCGGCCCGGTATTCCCAAATCTGATGGTTCACCCCCCGTGGGTCGCGGGCCTGGGTTACCTGGTCCGGGGGGCCGATGGCCTCCTCCAGGGCGGCTACCAGCATGCCGATCCGGGGCCGGGTGGGAGGCACCCGGTTGCGGATTTCCCGGGCCAGTTCCATCTGGGCCTCAACGGCAGTTCTGATCTGGGCCTGGCTCATCTGGGCCAGCCTGTTCTGCAGGTCCACCACCATGGAATCGAGCTGGGGATCGGCCCCGGGATCCAGGCTCCGGCTCAGTTGCAGCGATTCCACCGCCAGGGCCAGGGCGGACCGGTCGGCGGCAACGGCGGCATGGCGCAACAGGTCCTCGGCGAGGCGCACCCGGTAGCCGTCGATTTCCACTTTCCGTCCGGGATCAATGCGGATCGCATCATTATAGCTGCGCAGGGCCGCCGTGTGGTTCCCCAGGGTCCGGTACTGGTGGCCTCGGCGGATCAGCACTTCGGCCTCGAAGCGGTGCACCACCACCTTTTCTCCCGGCAGCAGCAAGTTGGCGTTGCGCAAAATCCGGCTGGTCGCCTCCAGGTCGTTCTGCTGCAGGGCATCGCTGGCCCGTTGCAGATAGACATAGCCTACCTCCTCCTGGCCGGCGCCGATATCTCCAATCAGTGCCGTATCAGTGGTGACCTCCGCTTCGCCATACCAACGCAGGGCCTTCTCCAGGTCCCCCCGGGCCTGGTAGGCCCGGGCCAGGTCCACCTGCTGGTAAGGGGCCATCTTCTCGGCCAAGGCCAGCAGCTTCCGGGCCCGCTTCACCCTGGCATGGTTGGGATATTGCCGTATGAAGCTGTTGAGCTTATCCCGGGCAGCCATGTAATCGCCCCGGTAGAGATCATCCTTGGCCCGGTCGGCGGCGGTCGGTCTCCCGCCGAAGAAGGCCCCGAAGGTGATGAAGACCCCCAGGGAGCGGTACTGCAGCCCTTCCACGGGTGAGAGCTTGAACTTGTTGCCATCCTCATCCTCCAGCAGGGGCACCTCCAGGGCCGGGATGTCGAGGCTGTGGTACCTGAGCTCCAGCCCCAGGGCCATGCGCGGAATGTCGCTGCCGGCCGACAGCCGCTTGATGCCCAGCGCCCAGTCCGCTGCCGTGCCGCTGCCCTTCAGGTTCCGCTGGACGAGGCCGGCCCGGTAGAGGTTACCGGTGGCGTAACCGTAGCTGGTTTTCAGATAGGCATACAGCCGCTCCGAGCGCTGATAGCCGAAGGTGAGGGTCACCAGGCCCGTATGAAACACCGGGGCGAAGCGGTATTGGGTGCCATCGGAGGGCCAGTGGCTGGGCACAGCGGGGGCAAAGGGTATCTGGTGCGTCCGTATGGCCAGGCCGGCCAGGATATCGAGGCTGCTGATGGGCAACAGCCTGCTGCTCAGGTTCAGCTGCAGGAAATCCAGATCGTAGATCAGCAGCAGGCGCCGGAAAGGGTTGCCGATGGTGATCACCTCGGATTCGGTGCTGTCCAGGGAAGCCACCGAATAGTCCCTGCCCAGCAGTGAAAAGGGGAGCCCGGCGATCATGTCGGGGCCGCCGTACATGGCCAGGCCCGCCTTCACATCGAAAGGTATCAGGGAAACGGGCAGCCTGAACTCCAGGGGATTCAACTGCCGTTCCCAGAACGCCCTTATTTTCCAGGGCTTCCAGTGCTGCACCTGGCCACTGAGACCGGTGGCTGCCAGAACCGCCAGTAACAGGACGCACTTTCTGCCGGAAAACGGCGGCCTGCGGAGCGCAGCCATCCGGCGCCGGAATGGTCCCGGCAGCCCGTTTCTGCGCTCGGGGCAGGGTGAAACTGAAGGGTTTTTTCCGGCATCATACATGCTTATACTCCCGGCGGTGCCCAACAACCTGCAATCACTGTGGTTTGCACGGCACAGCCAAATTGAATATATTGTAGCCAAACCATACGGTACAATGACCATGGAAAACGAGACTCGCGAAAATCTGCAGAAAAGACCGGATATTATTTCGGTGCTCATGTGCGATGAAGATGAAGCCACCCGGCAGCTCGTGGAAGGATATCTGAAGCAGTCCAACGGCCTCAATTTTAATCTGCAGGCATCGACCGACAGCAAGCAGATTGCGATGCTGCTTGAGACTGCGCCTCCCGATGTGGTCATCCTGGCATTGAACCTGGAAGGCAAGTCGATGCTCGAGTGGCTGGACGAGATCAGTGCAAAAAATGTGGCCCCCACCATCATCCTGGCTGCCGACGGCGACGAACTCATTGCCGTTGAGGCCATGAAGCGGGGTGCCGCTGACTACATACCCAAGTCCACCTTGAGCCGAACCGGGCTGACCGAATCGCTGGTGCAGGCCCGGAACCGCTGGAGCCACTCCAAAGCCGTTGAGGAAGAGCGCGTCGAGTTGGAGCGCATGGCCATGTTCGACAGCCTCACCGACCTCATGTCCCGGCGGGCGCTGATGGAGCAACTCGAAATCGAGATCATCCGCTCGGGCCGGTACGGCCACCCCCTATCGGTTCTGATGGTCGATATTGACCTGTTCAAGCGGTTTAACGACACCTACGGCCATCTGGTCGGTGACGAAGTGATCAAGGGCGTGACGAAGTCCTTGAAGCAGAACATCCGGCGTAGCGATTTCGCCGGCCGCTATGGCGGTGAGGAATTCGTGCTGATGCTGCCGGAGACCACTTTGGAGCAAGCCCTCCTGCTGGCCGAAAAGCTGCGCATGTTTGTCTCCAAAATGGAAGTTAATGTGGAAGGGAAAACCCTTCGCGAGGTCACCGTAAGCATCGGTGTGGCACAGTTTCGGGAGGATGATACCCTCAACAGTCTGCTGGACCGCGCCGACAAGGGGCTTTACCTGGCGAAAGGGACGGGCCGGAACCGGGTCGCTCACATTTCCTGATTCAGCTTCCGCTGAAATCCCCCAAACCTAGGCCAACACAGTTGTAGATTACCGGCCCATGACGTCGGAAACGGTGATACACGAGCGACGGGACCAGCAGCGCAGCTTGCGCCTGGTGCTGGTCCTGAATTTCGTCTACATGCTTGTTGAGGCCGTGGGCGGCGTGCTCACCGGGTCCATGGCCCTGCTCTCCGATGCCGGCCATATGCTCACCGATGTGGGCGCCATCTCGCTGGCCCTGTTTGCCAGCTGGCTGGCCTTGCGCCCTAAGGACGACCGGCGCAGCTACGGCTATCTGCGGGCCGAGATCATCGGCGCCCTGCTGAACGGGGTCCTGCTGATACTGCTGTGCGGCGCCATCCTCTTCGAAGCGTTCCAACGCCTGGGCCAGCCCCGTCCCATCGCCGGCGGGCTGGTATTGATCATCGCCACCGTCGGCCTGCTCGTTAACCTGGTCAGCGCCCGGCTCATCTACCGGACCAGCCACGGCAACCTGAACATGCAGGGGGCTTTTCTGCACATGCTGCTGGACGCCCTCGGATCCATCGGGGCCATGGTGGCCGGGGCTGTCATCCTGTTCACCGGCTGGACCCCCATCGACACCCTGGCCAGCGTCTTTATCGCCCTGTTGATCCTGTGGGGTGGCTGGCAACTGCTGCTGAAAGCCATCGATATCCTGATGGAGAGCACCCCTGCCGAAATTGACTACCGGGCCATCACCGCTGCCATGAAGGCCGGGGAACATCTGGTGGACGTACACGATTTACACATCTGGGCCATCTCATCGGGAGTGCTGGCGCTAAGCGCCCATATCGAGGTGACCGACGAATGCGTCGAAGGGGGGCACTGGCCCGATTGCCTCCAGTCCACCCAGGAACTGCTGCGCAATCAGTGGGGCATTGAACATACGACCCTCCAGACCGAACCGCTCTCCTTCAAGGCCAGCCATGATTGACCGGCGCCGCGCAGTCGGACCGATGATCCTGCTGCTGGGGCTGCTGTTTAGTGGGGCCGCCGGGCAGGGCCAACCGGGAGCCCTGGCTATCACCCGCTTGCAATATGCCGGCGGCGGCGACTGGTATGCCGACCCCAGTTCACTGCCCAACCTGATCGCCTTTACAAGCCAGAGTGCCGGTATTCAGCTGGCCCCGGAAGAACGCCGGGCAACCATCGGGGACAACGTATTCTGGCAGAGCAGTTATTTCTATCTCACCGGCCACGGCAACATTCACTTCAGCGACGAGCAGGCCGGTCTGCTGCGGGCCCAGCTGCTCAACGGCGCCTTTCTCCACGCCGATGACAATTACGGCATGAATGAAGCCTTCCGCCGGGAAATGAAGAAAGTGTTCCCTTCCAAGAACTGGGTGGAACTCGGACCGGACCACCCGGTGTTCAACATCCTGTTCGATCTGCCCGATGGCCTCCCGAAAATTCATGAGCACGACAACCAGCGGCCCCAGTGTCTGGCCCTGTTTGAAAATGACCGCATCCTGGTCCTCTACACCTACGAGAGCGATTTGGGGGACGGCTGGGAGGACATCAATGTGCATGATGTGCCCCCGGAATTGCGCCAGGCGGCCCTGCGCATGGGGGCCAACATCATCGCTTTTGCCCTGAGCCAATGACCCACCAGCGCCCTATCCAGTCCACCTTGCGACAGGTCAGGAACCGGCTGGCAATGGTCACTCTCCGGCACGAGACGCTGCTGACCGGGCTGCTGCTGGCAGGTCTGGCCACGGTCTTGATCTGGTACGAAAAAAGCCTCTACCTCAGTTCCGCCATCCGGGGGATCATGGCCCTGGGGTGGGTTGACCTGGCCCTTCTGCTCGGACTGGTGGTGCTGGTCCGCTGGTTCGGCACCTGGCGGGGCTGGTGGCCCTGGGTCAGTTATATCGCCCTGGCCCAGCGCATCGGCCACCGGGTGGACAAGCATGCCGACCGCCTGCTGAATGCCTACCAGCTGGAGGATCGCCTGGCCTCGGAAGAGGCACTACCCAACAGCGACCTGTTGGCCGAGTCTGTCCGCCAGGTGTCCGCTGAACTGAACCGTATGCCGTTCCGGTCCCTCACGCCTCGCCGCTACCGGCCACCGGGCAGACGGCTCGCGGCCATCCTGGGCATCCTGGCCCTGGCCTGGATCACCGACCTGGGGGACATGACCTCCGCCGCCCGTCGCCTGGCGCATGCCGAGCAGGACTATCCCGCCCCGACCCCCTTTATCCTCCTCTCCCTCAGCGGTGACCTGGAAATCCTGGGCGGCGACACGGCGCGGGTGGAATTCTCCGGCTTTGATGTCGTGCCCCCGGAGATCGAGTTGCTCTGGAATGACAAGGCCGGGGCCAGCTACTCGGCCATGCTTCCGCTGGATGGAGATCGCTACGCCTACCACTTTGACGATCTCCGCGATGACATTACCTATTATGCCCGCTACCGCAATCCATCGCTCTTTGCCCCCTGGACCCGCATTATCACCGCCACCCACCGCATATCCATCAGCGACCGGCCCATCCTTGAGGATCTGCAATTCACCCTCACGCCCCCCGCATACACCGCCGAGGCGCCGGAAACGGTAGGGGGCAACGTGTCCGATATGGCCGCCTTGCGGGGCAGCCGCATCGAATTCTCCGGCCGGGCCAACCTGGAACTGCAGGAGGCCTGGCTGAACATCGGCACGGAGCAGCTGGCGGTGGCCGTTGACGGCCGCAGAATCAGCGGGGGGTTCAGCCTGGAAAATTCGCTTGCCCTCACTTTCTCCATCGTCGACCGGCGCAACGTCCGCAACCTGAATCCCATCCGCTACAACCTGCTTGCCCTGGATGATTTTCCGCCGGCGCTCACGATCCTGCTGCCGAAAATGGATGTGGAACTCGATGAAGCCATGTTGGTGCCGATCCAATTCGATGTGACGGATGACTACGGATTCAGCCAGGCGGCCATCAAGTACCGGATCCGGCACCCCGATTATCTCACCCAGGATGAGACCCTCTACCAGGTACCCCTGCCCGGTCTGCAGCCGGACCGGCGGTCACAGCGCGTCATGTTTGCCTGGCCGCTGGACGGCTTCGATCTGGTGCCCGGTGACGAGGTGCATTTCTTCATCGAGGTGGAGGACAACAACCTGGCCACCGGCCCCGGCGTGGCCACCTCCAACACCCTCGTGGCCCGGGTACCGACCCTGGCAGCCCTGTTCGCCCAGGTCAACGAACGCAGCGCACAGACCGCCTCGGTTACCGAGGGGGTTCTGGAAGACCTGCAGAAAGTGATGGAGCTGCTGGCGGACCTTGATCTGGCCGTGCGCCAGAATGACGACATCTCCTGGGAACAGCAACAGTCCGGAAAGCAGCTGCTGCAGAACCTGCAGGAAATCCTGCAAACCATGGAGACGGTGCAGGAGCAGCTTCAGGACCTGGGCTCCAAGAGCTCGGAAAACGATCTGTTCAGCGAATCTATCCAGGAGAAATACGGGGAGCTCCAGGACCTCTTGCAGGAGATCATGAATCCCGAGTTGCAGAGCGCCATGGATAATCTGCAAAAGGCCCTGGAATCGCTGGACCCGGAGAAGCTCCGCCAGGCGTTGCAGAACCTGAGCTTCCAGGCCGCCGAGTTTGAAGCCCAGCTGGACCGGTATCTGGACATTTTCCGGCGGGCAATGGCGGAGATGAAAATGGACGAAGTGGCCCGGCGCCTGACCGGGCTGGCCGACACCGAAGAGCAGCTGTTGGACCGGCTGGCCACGCTGCCCGAGGGAGCGGAACGGGAGGTGCGGGACCTGGCCGGCCGCCACCGGCAGCAGCAGCGCGACCTCGACGCGGCCCGCAACATCATGCGCTCCGCCAGCAGCGCCATCAAGCCCTACAGTCCGGAGGCGGCCGAACGGTTGAACCGGCTGCGCAGCAGTCCGGCCATGCAGGCGGCGGAACAAACCCTGGAGAGAGCATCCCGCAGCCTGGAGGCGGGGGACAAAGAGGCCGGTGGGGCGGAACTGGCCGCCGGCGCCGAGGCCCTGCGCGACTTGCAGAAGGAGGTTCAGGAAATCGAGGAGCAGTTCCGGACCGCGAACATCAGGGAAATGCTGGCCCGGTTCCAGGTGGCCAAGAATCAGGCCCTGGCCCTGTCCCGCAGGCAGGAGGGGCTGGCCGCCGAAACGGCCCAGATGCGCCGGAACTCCCCCCGGGTCGGCGCCATGGCGGAACGGCAGCACCATCTTATTCAAGGGCATATCCGGCTGACGGAGCAGCTGCTCGAATTGAGCCGCCAATCCTTCAATATCAGCCCCGCTATGGGCCGCTCGATGGGCAAGGCCCGGCTGGCCATGCAGCGGGCAGTGGAAAAATTGACCGGCAACAATCCCCCGGAGGCGGCCACTGCCCAGGGGGAAGGGATGGCAGCCCTGAACCAGTTGGCCTTCGATCTGAGCCAGGCCATGGCCCGTATGCGGCAGACCGGTTCCGCTTCGGGATATGAAGAGTTTCTGGCCCGCATGGGCAGCCTCAGCCGGGGCCAGCAGGGACTAAACGCCCAGTCCTTGAGCCTGCAGTTGGGGCAGATGGGGGCCATGAGCCAGCTGGAAATGATGCGCCGGTTGCAGGCCCGCCAACGGCAGCTGGCCGAAGTCCTGGATCAGGTGCTGCAGGGCTATTCCGGCCAGAGCGGCGGCAACGATGGCGGGCTCGGCCAGGCCCGGCAGGAAATGGAGGAGGTCATCCGGGATTTTCAGAGGCGTCGCCTCACCCGCCGGACCATCGACCGGCAGCAGCGCATCCTGAACCGCTTGCTGGACAGCCAGAAATCGCTCACCGAACAGGATTTCAAGGATGAGCGTACCGGCAGGACCCCGGACCAGCAGTTCACATACGACGGCCCCGCCCGTCTGCCGGGAGACCTGGGCCAACGGGAGGACCTCATTCTGCAGTCGCTCGAGAAGGCGCTCCGGGCCGGCTACTCGGTGGAATACCAGGCCATGATCCGGCAATATTTCCGGCAGCTCGCGGCCCGGGTCGGAGGCAACGCGCCTTGATCCGCGCCACCGCCAGACTGACCCCTGCAGCCGTGCTGGCGCTGCTGGTGCTGGCCACCGGTCTGCAGGCCCAGCGGCCGGAGAACCGCTCCCGGGCCGACCAGTCGTTCCAGATGGGGCTGCGCCTGGAGCAGGCCGGCAATATCGAGCAGGCCCTGACCATTTTCCGGGAGCTGAACGAAAACTATCCCGCCGAGAACCGCTACTACTATCAACGGGTCAGGTTGTTGCGGCAGCAGGGCCGCCACAGTGAGTGGCTGGCCACATTGAACCGGCACCTGCAGCATTTTCCCGACGATATTGCCGGCCGGATAGACATTGGGGAGATCTACCTGCAGATGAACCGAAGGGAGGAGGCGGTGGCGGCCTGGGCCGAGGTTCTGGCCGACTTTCCCGGCCATCAGTTGGCTGAGCGGCTCGTGCTGACCCGGCTGTTCAACCGGGGCTTCATCAATCAAGGCCAGACCTTGCTGGATGATCTGCGGGCAGCCAAGGGTGACTCGGCTTTCTATGCCATTGAAATCGCCAGGCTGCACACCGTCCGGCTCAGCTACAATCTGGCCACCGAAGAATACATCCGCCATCTCCGCTCGGCGCCCCGTAGCGAGCGCACCATTCGCAATCACCTGCTGGGCTATCCCAGCGATGAAAAAACCCTCAGCATGCTGCGCCGCAAACTGGAAGCGGAGGGATCGGCGCCGGCACTGAGAATCCTGGCCGCCCTGGAGTTCAAATACGGGCAGTATGGGCGCGTAATTGAACTCTACCGGCGCATAGGGGGGCTGCCGCAGGAATATCTCGATCTGGCCCAGGACCTTATGGATGAACAGGAGTACGACCTGGCGGAGGGGCTGCTTCTCGATCTGATCCGGGAGCAGGGCGGGGAGCGCTACCAGGAGCGGGCCATCCTGTCCCTGGCGGAAATCCACCTGTCCCGCAGCCAGGCGGGCCAAAGGGCCTTGCAGTTGGCCGGCCTGTTTCCGGGGAACGCCTTCTTCAGCCTGCCTTTCCTGAGGGTTGCCGACACCCAGCTGGCCCCGTTGCGCCGGGCCATCGCCCTCTACGACTCACTGGCCGTCACCCGCCACAACCCCCAGGCCCTGCTCCGGCTGGCGGAGATCAAGTTCCGGATTCTGGACGACTTCGACGGCGCCATCAGCGACCTGGAGACGGTGCTGAGCGACCGCCTGGCCAGGGCCATCTATCCGGAGGTCATCCTGCTGCTCATCGATACCTGGATAGCCAAGGGCGACCTGGCCGTGGCCGATGATGTCCGCCGGCGGGCCCCCCGGCTGCTGCAGGACCAGGCCCAACTCGACCGGGTCGAACTGAAGACCGCCGAGCTGATCTTCCTGGCGGGCGACGCCGACTCGCTGCTGGCCCACATCGGGGGCCTCATGGCCAGCCTGGGCACCGCCGATCCGGGCTTCAACGACCTGCTGGAACTGGACGGGCTGGTGCGCCAGCTGGCCCCTCACGGCCCCACCTATGACAGGTTTATTGCCAGCGAGCGGCTGCTGCGCCGGAACCGGCGCTCCGAAGCCATCGCGCTGTTGCAGGCCGAAGTCGATCTGGGACCTTCCGAAACCCGTGGGCTGGTGCAGTTCCGCCTGGCCCAGCTGCATGCCCTGCAGGGGGACTATGCGCTGGCGGACGATCTGGCCCTGGGTCTCGGCGCGGAGGCTGAATACGCTGAAGCGGGGCTGCTATTGGCGGCGGAGGTGGCCGACTATCTGGCCGGCGACCCGCTGCAGGCTTCGCAGCACTATCTTGCCTTTCTCGACGCCTACGGTTCCAGCGTCCATCACGATGTGGTGCGGCTGCGCTTCAGGAAGCTCAATCCCGATGCGGAATAGACCTCCGGCGAGCGCCCGGCGGGCCTGGCTCGTGGCTGCTCTGCTGGCCTGGGCTCCTGCTCTCCTGCTTCCGCAGAAGTTGCTGATCCCCATGGACCTGGCCCAGAAGGACCATCTGAAGGCTTACGGCATCGCCTTCAAGGCGCTGCGGCAGGATACCCATGTGGAATGGCTGCTGAACTACCGGGGGGGCTCGTTCCTCCTGGACAGCACACCGGACATCGCCCGGGAGGCGCAGGTCCGGGGGGTCACGACCCAGAACGTGGATGCGGCGGCCCTGGCTGAAATACTGGCCGCCATCGAAGGGGGCAACATGGACATCGTGCTGCTTGAAAAGGCCCCCCGCATCGCCGTCTACTCGCCCCCCAGCAAGCAGCCCTGGGATGATGCCGTGACCCTGGCCCTGACCTACGCCGAAGTGCCCTATGCCACCATCTATGACGAGGAGGTGCTGACCGGCGGCCTCAAGAATTACGACTGGCTGCATCTGCACCACGAGGATTTCACCGGCCAGCGGGGCAAGTTCTGGAAGGACTATCGCAATGCCCCCTGGTACCGCCAGCAGGAGAGCGAATACCTGGCCACCGCCGCCAAACTCGGCTTCGGCTCCGTCCCTGCGCTGAAGGGAGCCGTGGCCTGGGCCATCCGCGGCTTTGTGGTCCAGGGGGGCTTTATGTTTGCCATGTGCTCGGCCACCGACACCTGGGACATCGCCCTGGCCGCCCAGGGCCTGGACATCGTCGATATCCCCTTCGATGGCAGCCCTCCCGATCCGCAGGGACAGGCCCTGCTGGACTTCAGCAAGGGAGCGGTGTTTGAAAACTATCGCCTCTACCCCAACCCCAACATCTACGAATTCAGCACCATCGACATTCCCAACAGTGAAAACCCTGGCACAAGCTCCGCCGAGGCCGACTACTTCACCCTGTTCGAGTTCGCCGCCAAGTACGATCCGGTGCCCACCATGTTGACCCAGAACCATGTGGCAGTGATCAAGGGCTTCATGGGGCAGACCACGAATTTCCGCCGCAGTCTGCTGAAAAAGAGCCTGGTGATCCTGGGCGAACGGGAGGAAGGTGAGGAGGTCCGCTACCTGCACGGCAACCTGGGCCGGGGCACCTTCACCTTCCTGGGGGGCCACGACCCGGAGGACTACCAGCATGTGGTCGGCGATCCTCCCACCAACCTGGCGCTGCACCCCAATTCGCCGGGGTACCGCCTGATCCTCAACAATATCCTGTTTCCGGCTGCCCGCAAAAAGGAGCGCAAGACGTAACCAGCCGTCAGCCGTCAGCCGGAATCGAGTCGCGACGAACTGCGGGAGTTGGACAGCGGAGGACCGCGATGACCTTGAACCTTGAACCTTGAACCTTGAACCTTAAACCTTGAAACTTGTAACCTGTAACTTGGGGCCATGGACACCCTGCAAGTGGGCACCCGTCAACGGGTCGAGTTTATCGACATCACCGGCCAGGTAAGCCAGTGGCTCGCCGGCCAGCCGCCCGTCAGCGGTGTGCTGACCGTCTTCGTGCCCCACACCACCGCCGGCATCATGATCTATGAGAACGCCGACCCGGACGTGATCCGGGACCTGACCGTGCAGCTCGACAAACTGGTCCCCTTCGAGGACAACTACCGGCACGCCGAAGGGAACGCCGCGGCCCACATCAAGGCGACCTTCATCGGCTCATCGGTGCAGGCGCCGGTGGAGGGGGGCCGGCTGCAGCTCGGTACCTGGCAGGGCATCTTCTTTTGCGAGTTCGACGGCCCCCGGCGGCGGAAGGTGCAGGTGCAGGTGCTGGGGGCGGTTGACGGATGAGATGTTTCCAGGTTTTATGACAACCGCTGGCGCGCGTCAACAAGTGGCGCTATACCGGCTCAGCCCGGCGGCGTGACCGGCAGACCGCGCCGCTGGAACTCGGCGGCATAGAGGCTATAAGCGGCGCTGCTGAAGCAGACAAAGCGTACTTCGGCCAGGCTGCTTTCGACAGACAGATAATCCGTTACCGTCCGCAGGGAAATGGCCGTGGCTTGCTGTCGCGGGTAGCCGTAAACGCCAGTGCTGATGGCCGGAAAGGCGATGGAGGCCAACCCATGTTCGGCGGCCAGGGCCAAAGAGTTGCGATAGCAGTTGGCCAGCTCGGCCTCCTCACCCCTGTCGCCGCCGCCCCAGATGGGGCCTACGGTATGGATCACATGTTTGGCCGGGAGCCGGTAACCGGCGGTTATTTTGGCCTCGCCGGTCAGGCAGCCGCCCAGCCTGCGGCACTCTTCCAGCAGTTGGGGTCCCGCGGCCCGGTGGATAGCCCCATCGACACCCTCGCCGCCCAGCAGGGTTTCATTGGCGGCATTGACGATGACATCCACCGCCTGTGCGGTGATATCGCCCTTTACCAGGGTAAGGATGGCTGTCACGGGTTAGCGCCGGTGGGATACGGGCGTGGGCTGCACGGGCTGCACCAAGTTCACGGCAAACCAGCCCCGGTCGTCGGTCCAGGTCCGGGTCAGGGACAGACCCGCCTCACGGCATAGACCGGCCAGGCCGTCCAGGGTATATTTATGGCTGCTCTCGGTGTGCATCGCTTCGCCGGCCCCAAACTGGACCCGCAGGTCAATTTCCGGCAGGCGGACCGTCTGTTGCACCGTGCTTACCAGGTAGGTCTGGATGGCCTGGTTTTCCGCATCCCAGACCGCCTTGTGGCGGAAATTTTGCAGGTCGAAGTCAGCGCCCAGCTCCCGGTTCAGCCGGGTGAGGAGGTTAAGGTTGAAGGCCCGGGTCACGCCGGCGGCATCGTCGTAGGCCGCTTCCAGCAGGCGCTGATCCTTCACCAGATCGACACCCAGCAGCAGAAAATCGCCCGGCGACATCGCCGCGCCCACCGTTGCCAGAAAGTCCCGGGCCTCGTCGTGCTGGAAGTTACCCAGGTTCGATCCCATGAACAGGAAGCCCTTTTGCCGGTCCCGGCGCCGGCCCACCTCGGCTAGGCCGGTGTCGTAATCGGAGGCCACTGCTTCCACCACAAGGTCGGCATATTCCTCGGTCAATTCCGCCGCCGTGCGCTCCAGCATGGACCGGGAGATGTCGATGGGGCGATAGGTGACCGTGTGCCCTCCGGCGAACAGGGCATCGAGAAGGATGCGGGTCTTCAGCGCACTGCCGCTGCCCAGCTCCACCAGATCAATATCCGCCGCGCAGCCGGCCACCATCCCCTGGGCATGTTGCTCAAGGATGGCCTTTTCGGTACGGGTCAGGTAGTACTCCGGCACCTTGCAGATTTCCTCGAACAGGCGCGAGCCTTCGGCATCATAGAACAGGATCGGCGGCAGCCGCTTCGGCGTCCGGGCCAAGCCATCGGCCACCATTTCGTTTACCGACAGGACCCGGTGGGCCGGTGGTATGGCCTTTACGGTACAGCGGTCCAGGTTAGTGAGCGTTAAAAGTTGCATGCGGGATTGCTTGATTGTCCGGGAATGTACATATAAAATTATCGGGCTGGCGGTCCATAGAAAAGGCTAATAAATTGAATCATCGTTCAGGCGACGTTGAAGGATTTTCCCGTTGAGCGAACCATAGCAAAGCCCCTGTCTCCCATGACGGACAACCGCAAAGCCCGCCTAGCCGCCGTTATAAAGCGTGTCCGCGAAATCAGCCTGGCCCAGATCGACATGGTTCCGGCCGCCAGTCTCGAGCTTGTGCTGCATCCGGATTTCCGGCCTTTGCGCTGGCATCTGGGTCACATCGGCATGTTCGAGGATTGGTGGATTCTCCAGCAGGCCGCCGGCCTGTCCCCCACCGACGCCCGCTTGAGCCAAATCTATTCCACCGAGTATCCCCGCAGCGAACTGGGCAACCTGCCGCCGATTGAGGAGGCCATCGCCTTCAGCGCCGCCGTCCGGGACAGGGTCCTCGACTTCCTCGACCGGGCAGACCTGGACGCCGGCGATCCCCTGCTCCGTGACGGCTATATCTTCCGCAACGTCATCACCCATGAATACCAGCATACCGAGACCTTCGCCTACCAGATGCAGATGGTGGATCTGGGCCTGGACCTGCAGGATCCCCTCACCGAGTCGCAGCCCCTGCCGGCCCGGCGCGAGGTACGGGTTACCGGCGGCGAGTACCCCCTTGGCCGCCTGCGGGACGAGGCACACTTTTCCTACGACAACGAATGGCCCCGCCACAAGGTGCTGCTGAAGGATTACAGCCTTGACGAGTACCCCGTCACCAACGGCGAATATCTGGAATTCGTGGAGGCTGGCGGCTATGCTCGCCGGGAGCTTTGGAGCCGGGCAGGGTGGGCCTGGCGCGAATCGGCCAACGCCCAGCAGCCCCTCTACTGGCGGGAGCAGGACGGCAGCATGCAGCAGAAGACCATCCTTGGCTCCCTGCCGCTGCCCCGCACCCATCCGCTGATGCTGGTGAGCTGGTTCGAGGCCGAGGCCTATGCCAACTTCCGGGGCAAACGGCTCCCCACCGAAGCTGAGTGGGAGGTGGCCGCTTCCTGGGACCCGCAGCAGGGCCGCCAGCTGACCTACCCCTGGGGCGATGATGCGCCGACTGCCGAACGGGCCCAATACGGCGACCCCTGGGGCTGGACCGTCCCGGCCGGTGAATTCCTTAACCGTTCGCCCCTGGGGCTGTATGATATGACCGGCAACATCTGGGAGTGGACCAGCACGCCTTTCGACGGCTACCCCGGCTTCGAGGCCTTCCCCTACCGCGAGTACTCGCAGGTCTGGTTTGACGGCCTGCACCGGATCGCCCGGGGGGGTTCCTTCGCGACCCAGGCGCCCATGCTGCGGGCGACGTTCCGCAACTGGTTCTACCCCCGCACCCGGGAGCGATTCATCGGCATTCGCCTGGCCCGGGACTGCTGACTGATGATAGCATTCAGGGACGTTTCCAAGGCCTATGACGGCCTCAGCGCCCTTTCGGGGTTGAACCTCGAAGTGGCCGAAGGTGAAATGGTGGTGCTGATCGGTCCCAGCGGCGGGGGCAAATCGACGGCCCTCAAGCTGGTCAACGGTCTGGTCCAGCCTACGGCCGGTGAGGTGCGGGTGGACGGCAGGCCGGTGGCGGACTGGGAACCGATCGCCCTGCGGCGCTCCATCGGCTATGTGATCCAGGAAGTGGGCCTGTTTCCGCACTGGACTGTGGCCCGGAATATCGGGGTGCTGCCCCGGCTGGAAGGCTGGCCGGAGGCCCAAACCGGGGCCCGGGTGGATGAGCTGCTGGAGCTGGTCGGCCTCGACCCCGGCCGTTACCGGGAGCGCTACCCCAGCCAGTTGTCCGGCGGGCAGGCTCAGCGCGTAGGTGTCGCCCGGGCCCTGGCCCTGAAACCGGCCATCCTGCTGATGGACGAACCTTTCGGCGCTCTCGATCCGCTCATCAGGGCCCAGTTGCAGTCCGAGCTGCAGCGCATTCTCAGCGCGGCCCAAGTCACCACTCTGCTGGTGACCCATGACCTCAGTGAGGCCTTCAAACTTGGCCAGCGCGTCGGTGTTCTGGCCGAGGGCCGGCTGGAGCAGGTGGGCAGTCCGGCCGAGCTGCTGGATAACCCCGAATCTCCTTTCCTGAAAAAATTGCTGGCGGCGGAACTGATCCAGGTGCGACGCTGATGGGCCCGGGCTGATGCTTCGCCCGATTCTCTGCTGGTGCCTGTTAGGGCCCCTCGCACTGACTGCCCAGACCATTACCATCGGCAGCAAGCCGTTCACCGAATCCTACGTGCTGGCCGAACTGATGGCCCAGCTGATTACTGCCGGGACCGATCTCGAGGTCGAGCGGCGCTTCGGCATGCAGGGCACCTTTACCAACTTTTCGGCAATCCGGGAAGGCTCCATCGATCTCTACCCCGAGTACACCGGCACCGGCGCCCTGGCCATCCTGAAATCGACGGCGGAGGCAGACCGCACCCTCGATTCGCTGCGGGCAAAATTCCAGCGCAACTACGGCCTGACCTGGCTGGAGCCGTGGGGCTTCAACAACACCTGGGCCCTGGTGGTGCAACCCGAGTTCGCCCGCGAACACAACCTGCGGACCTATTCCGATCTAGCCCGGCTGACCGGCGTCCGGGGTGCGTTCACGCACGAGTTCATGCAGCGGGATGACGGCTATCCCGGCCTCTCCGCAGCCTACCGGTTCAACTTTGCCGAGGCCAGGGGCATCCAGCATGTTCTGGCCTATGCAGCGCTGAACCGCGGGCAGATTGACGTGATGGACGCTTACGCCACCGATGGCGAAATCGCCCGCTACGGCCTGGTGGTGCTGACCGACGACCGGGCCTTTTTTCCCGAGTATCTCGCCGCGCCGCTGATCCGGCAAGCGACCCTGGCCCGGCATCCCCAACTTGAGGCGGTGCTCAACCGCTTCGGCGGCGCTATCTCCGGCAGCCAGATGCAGGCCCTGAACCACCGGGCCGCCCTGGCCGGCAGCAACTATCCCGCGGTGGTGGCCGATTTCATCCGCGCGCGGACCGCAGGCCCGGTTGACAGTCCCGCCAAACCGCTGCCGCCCCTGGTCAGGCAGACGGCCCGGCACCTGCTGCTGACCTCCGTGGCCCTGTTGCTGGCCACCTTGATCGCCCTGCCGCTGGGCATCATGATGGTGCCCCGGCCCCGGCTGGCCCGGATCGTGCTGCAACTCACCGGCGTGCTGCAAACCATCCCTTCCATCGCCATGCTCGGCTTCATGATTCCGCTGCTGGGGATCGGCGTCGTGCCGGCGATTGCCGCCCTGTTCATCTATGGTTTGTTGCCCATCGTGCGCAATACCTACACCGGCATCGGCGGCATCTCCCCGGGCCTGCTGGAGGTCGCCGACGGCCTGGGTATGGAGGGCCGGCAGCGGCTGTTCTGGCTGCAGCTGCCCCTGGCCCTGCCGGTCATTTTCGCCGGCATCAGGACCGCCGCAGTCATATCCATAGGTACGGCTACCTTGGCCGCCTTCATTGGCGCCGGGGGGCTGGGCGAGCCCATCGTGCAGGGACTGTCATTCAACGATCCCCGCATGATCCTCTCCGGAGCCATCCCCGCCGCCGGGCTGGCCATCCTCATCGATGGGCTGCTGGGCTGGGTAGAGAGGCGGCTTTCAAAAGGACTGTGAAAAGGAAGCTCCGGCGGCCCAAATCCCCTTTGCAACTTCCTCTTTTCAAGCGCCTGGCAGGCGTACGAAATTAGGCCGTGTCGCATTGCCGCTTAGCCACAACTGGCCGGCCGCTGCCACTGGCGGATCGTGGCGCCGGGTTACTATAGAAAGGGAACCTCTCATGCCTCGTATCATTAGAATGGCCTCGCTACTGGTCCTGCTGGCGGTGGCCTGCAGCCGGACCGAGGAACCGTTTGAATATTTCTCCGAGCAGTTTGCCGATCTCAAACTGGTCCGCTACCAAGTTCCCGGATTCGACGAGCTCCCCCTGCAGCAGAAGCAGCTCCTTTACTACCTCTACGAGGCAGCCCTCTCCGGCCGGGATATCTATTATGACCAGAGCTACCGCCACAACCTGCTGGTGCGGCGCACCCTGGAGGCCATCGTCAACGGCTACAGCGGCGACCGGGAGACGGAGAATTTTGAAAAATTTATGGTCTACACCAAGCGGGTCTGGTTTTCCAGCGGCATTCACCATCACTATTCCACCGACAAACTGCCGGCCAATTTTCCGGTAGCCTACCTGGTGGATTTAGCGGACAACACACCGGCCGGCAATTTCCCCCTGAAGGAAGGACAGACCGTGGATGAACTGGTGGCCTTTCTGACACCGATTATTTTCGATCCAGCCGTGGCGCCCAAGAAGGTCAATCTGGCCCCGGACATCGACCAGGTGACCGGCTCTGCCACCAACTACTACGAGGGCGTCACCCAGGCGGAAGTGGAGGCTTTCTATGCCGGCATGTCAGACGGCGGCGATGCCCGGCCGGTCTCCTATGGCCTGAACTCCAAACTGGTGAAGGTCGATGGCCGGATTCAGGAACGGATATGGAAGATAGGCGGCATGTATTCCGCCGCCCTGGAGCGGGTGGTCTATTGGCTGGAAAAGGCGGTGACGGTGGCCGAAAACGACCGCCAGAAGGAGGCCCTGGAAAAATTGGTGGCCTATTATTACAGCGGTGATCTGGCCGACTTTGATGACTACAATGTCGCCTGGGTGGCCGACACCGAATCGCGCATCGACGTGATCAGCGGATTCATCGAGGTCTACGACGATCCCCTGGGCTTCCGGGGCTACTACGAGTCAGTGGTGGAGCTCAAGGATGCGGTCGCCAGCGAGCGCATCGACGCCATCGGCTCCATTGCCCAGTGGTTCGAGGACAACTCGCCCATCATGGAAATCCACAAAAAGGCCAGCGTCAAAGGCATTATCGCCAATGTGGTCAATGTGGTCGCTGCTGCCGGGGCCACTTCGCCTTCCAGTCCCATCGGCATCAATCTGCCCAACTCCAGCTGGATCCGCAAGGAGCACGGCTCCAAATCGGTGAGTCTGGGCAATATCATTACGGCCTACAACGAAGCGAGCAAGGCCAGCGGCCTGCTGGAGGAGTTCGCCCACTCCGAGGCCGAAGTCGAGCGCGTCCGGCAGTACAGCAGCCTGTCCCGGAACCTGATGGTGGACATGCACGAGGTCATCGGCCATGCCTCAGGCCAGATCGAGCCGGGGGTCGGTACCACCCGGCAGACGCTGAAAAGCTACGCCTCGGCGCTGGAGGAGGGCCGGGCCGACCTGGTGGGGCTCTACTTCATCATGGACCCGAAGCTCATCGAAATCGGCGTGATGCCCAACATGGAGGTGGCCAAGGCAGGCTATGACAGCTATATCCGCAACGGACTGCTGACCCAACTGGCCCGCATCGAGCTGGGCAACAACCTGGAGGAATCGCATATGCGCAACCGCCAGATGGTGGCTGGCTGGGCCTACGAAATGGGCCGGGAGGAGAACGTCATCGAGCGGGTGATGCGGGAGGAGAAGACCAGCTACGTGATCAACGACTACGCACGGTTGCGGGAGCTGTTCGGCGAACTGCTGTCCGAGCTGCAACGCATCAAGTCACAGGGCGATTTCGAGGCGGGCAAGGCCCTCATCGAAACCTACGGGGTGAAGGTCGATCCGCTGTTGCATGCCGAAGTGCTGGAGCGCTACGCCCGGCTGAACATCGCCCCCTACAGCGGCATTATCAACCCGCTGCTGAAAGCGGTGATGAAGGGTGACGAGATCGTGGACGTGACCATCGAGTACCCGGACGATTTCACGGAACAGATGCTCTACTACGCCGAGCACTACTCGTTTTTGCCCAACATGAACTGAGGTTAGTTCCCGGCCTGTGGGGTCGTACGGGGCGCTATGGCCTACAGGTGAATAACGCGCTTAGGGGGCATTCTGAGGGGAGCGGGAAGTCAGGGTTCGGTGTCTGTGCGAAATCTTTATATTCTTGTATTTCCCTCATTAAATTATCTTGTATTTAATATTGCGACCGATAATAGGGGTGCGTACATTCTCGCATAATCAACCCCATTGGCCCACTGGGTCAGTGGCCCCCCCTAGGCTACGGTCTGGGGGGTTTTTTTTATGCCCAATAGAGTCACTTTCTTAATAGACGGATTTAATCTCTATCATTCGGCCAGAGACGCTAGTGATGCCTTGAAGCTCAACCGAAAGGGAACAAAATGGCTAAATATCAGGTCCGTTTGTGAGTCTTTCCTGCCGCAAATTAGTGGTGATGCTATTCTATGTGAGGTCCACTATTTTTCCGCTCTTGCAACTCATATTGAAGCGCGGCACCCAGATGTAACTACCCGTCATAGGTTATTCATCAGTTGCCTAGAAAATACAGGGGTCATCCCTCATTTAGGGCGCTTCCAAAAAGGGCCGATCAAGTGCAAGCACTGTAAAAAAATATTCGCTCGGTATGAAGAAAAAGAAACCGATGTGGCCATAGCTTCGGCTCTGCTTGAGTCTGTAGCAATGAACAAATGTGATACAGTGCTAATAATGACTGGTGATACTGATCTCGCCCCTGCACTCAGGGCCGCGAAGAGAGTCGATCCCAAAAAAGTAATCGGATTTATTTTTCCGTATAAGAGAAAGAATAAAGCACTCGCTAGGCTGGCAGATCTTAGCTACAATCTTAGGCCTGAGACCTACCGAGAGCATCAGTTCGACAAAGAGGTTACACTGAGGAGCGGCATAGTTCTAATAAAACCGGATGAATGGTAATGACGCACGATGGCATAGGAAAGGAATAGTAAATCAGATTTTATTCCCGTCGGTAGGCTTCGGCCTGTGGCGCCGGCGCCAGGCGGTAGATCGCGCCCGGATTGGCCAGCAGCCATTTCCCATCGGGTGCCAGATGGGCGGTCACCACCTTTGCGAAAGTCTCAATGTCTGATACGCGCAGACGCCTCGGTCCCCGGGCCGGATTGCGGAAGATGCTCTCCCAGTGGCCCCCGATCACCAGCCGGGGCTGATGGGCCTGCAGGAATACCACCGGATAACCGGGGGAGACCCACTGCAGGCTGAGACTTAGCAAAGCCAGGTCTATCCGGTGGCGGTCGCCCTCTTCCAGGGTGGGCGGCAATCCGGTATCGCCCGGGGGGGCCACATCGGCATAGTAGATGCGGAAATCGACCTGCTTGCCATCCGGTCCCAGGAAATCGATGAGGTAGGCCAGGGTTTCGCCCTCCTTCCAACCCCAGGCCGACCGGGGCACGCGCTTCAGGTTGGGCCGCACCTTGCCCTTCATTACCCGGAAACCGATCATATGGTCGTTATGCACGGTGGCGATGGCCATAAAGCGGATGCGGCCACCGGCCGTGTATTGCCATTGACCCGGTACCCCGTTCCGGCTGACCTCATCATCCAGCCCCACCACGCGCCCCTTCAGCGAAGGTTCGGAGGCCAGCGCCAGCCGCTGCGCCGAGGGACTGCCGTAGATGACGGTCCGGGGGTGGTATTTCCGGGCGATGTAGGGCACATCCAGCAGATGGTCGTAGTGGGCGTGGCCAATCAGGATAGCCCCCAAGGTACCCTCCGGCAAGCGGGGATGGAGCCGGTCAATGAGGGCCGTGTCGGGCTTGATGGTGGCAAATCCAACCCGCAGCCAACGGGGCGAGGAGTAAAAGGGACCCGTGGCGATGGCGTGGTCCCCCCGCTGAAGCAGGTACCCGCCGGTGCCCAGGTAGCGCACTTCGAGGGTCTTCCCGTAGGCGCTGTCGTGGGGCGAGAGGGGGGCCACACCCGGATCGGGGCGCAGTTTGGGGTCCATCCGGAAACAGCCGCTGGCGGCCAGCGCGACCAGTACCAGGCCAGCCAACGGCCGGCGGCAGCCCTGAAAAGGTTCGAGCATTGCTCTCGGCAGGATCATGGGGCAATTTATGTTCTAGCCCGGCGGCCTGCCAACAGACGTCGGCCCCAGTGCGTAGCGGTAGCGGTCCAGATCGAGGTGGCCATCGGCCCCGAACGCCACCCCCTCCCGCTCGAGGAGGGCCATCTGCAGACTGGCGGCCCCGGAGGGCCGGTCCAGGGAGGAGGTCCCCCGGGCATTGACCACCCGGTGCCAGGGCAGATGCGTGTCATGTTCCAGGCCCCGCAAGGCATAGCCCACCAGCCGGGCCTGCCGGGGCAGTCCCGCCGCCGTGGCGACCTGCCCGTAGGTGGCGACCTGTCCAGCCGGTATCCTTTCGACGACCCGGTAAATGCGCTGCCAGGTGCTCTCTGCGGCCGCTGGGGAGGGCCGCGGCATCACTCCAGGGGCAGGCTCAGGATGAGCGGCTTTTTCCGCGTAGCGCCGGGACGCAACTGGCCACTCATGTCGTAGTCGTTCCAGGCACTGTTGGCCACATAATGGAACCGGTCACCCACCACCACGCCCAGGGTCGGCTCCCCGTGATCGGGGTGATTCCGCTCCAGCACCCGTACTGCGGTGATAGCGGATTGCTCGGGATTGAGGGCCAGGCGCAGGACCCGGTACGGGCGCACACCGTTCTGCACTGCAATCAGGCTGCCCCGGTAAGTGGCCAGCCCATCAATACCCAGCAGGGTGGCATCGGCGGGGTAGCTCAACAAACTGGCCGAGCGCGTTGCGGTGTCGATGGCCCAGATACCACTGCCGTAGGCGGCCACCAGGAGCCGGTCCCCGCTTGCCGTGCTGACGATCCCCTGAAACGATTCGCTGGCGCGGTAAATTTCCTCCAGCCGGCCGCTGCCCGCTGAGGCCCACCAGATCGCGCCCCTGCCGTCGGAGACATAGACGCTGCCATCGCCGGCCAGGGCCAGGTCGTTAAAGGCGGTCCCGCCGGCCAGGCCGCCTGGGGAGCGATAATCGCTCACCTTCTCGCCGCTGTCCAGGTCGAATGCCAGCAGGGCGGAATGCCCCTCATCGGTCGCGCGGAAGCCATCCATTTGGGGCAGGGCGGAGGTAGCCACCCACAGCAGCCGGCGGCGGGCATCCACGACCAGCCCCAGCACCGCCATGAGGCCGTGTTCACCCGGGGGCACGAATTCGCCCGCTTCGCCGCCCGTCGTGGCCGTGAGGATGCTGCGGCTGCGGATGGTGCCGAAGTAGTAGCGCCGGGCCACCGGGTCATAAGCGATGCCTTCGACATGGACAGTCGTATCGGGGAGCTCCAGCAGCAGCCGGGAACGCACGACAGCCACCCGGTTGCGGGCCATGCCGGTCAGGACGACCTGAAAATCGCGCCGCTGCAGCAAGGAGCCAAAGTCACTATCCCCCATCAAATTGTAGCTCAGTCCCAGGGCGATCAGTCTGTCCAGCGCTGCTATGGACGGCTCCGGGCTGCCGGTCAGCGCATATCCGGCGGCGCTGTTGTAGAGCAGTGTCGGGTGCTGTGGCGAGAGTGCCAGCGCAGCCTGCGTATGCTCCAGGAAGGCCGCATAGTCCTGTTGCGCATAGGCCGCCGATGCAGCCATCCGGAGCGCCTGCAGATCGCCGCCGGCCGGCTCTTCCTGTTTGCAGGCCGGGGTCAGGAGAATTGCCACCGCCAAGGCGGCAAGTGCCAGGTTCAAGCGCACGGAGCGCCGTTTGGCGGCCTCAGGGTTGGGCATGCTGCGCCTCGATTTCCTGGCCCATCTGCAGGTTAAACCGGCGCCGCAGCAGCCAGGTGGCGCCGTACAGCAGGGGCGTATCCAACAGCGCCACCAGCACCTTGAATAGGAAGCCGCTTTGCAGCAGGCCCCAGAAACGGGACCACTCGATAGCCCCCGTGGCCGAGAGCAGCAGCAGCACCAGACTGGTGTCGATGAGCTGGGAAAATATGGTCGAGCCGTTGTTCCGCAGCCACAAATGCCGTCCGCCGGTGAGCTGCTTCCAGAAATGGTACACCCGAATATCAATGAACTGTGCGGCCAGGTAGGCGACCATCGAAGCCATCACCGCCGGACCGAACAGGCCGAATACCTGGTGGAACTGGCTATCGCTTACCGGCGACCAGGCGGCCTGGGGCACGGCATCGGCGATCAGGATTATCACCAGCACGAACAGGCTGGCGAACAGTCCACTCAGCACCACCTGGTTTGCCCGGCGCTTGCCATAGATTTCGGAGATAATGTCCGTCACCAGGAAGGTGATGGGATAGGGCAGAATGCCGACCGATATCTCGAAGGTGTACAGGCCGAAGGGCGTCCAGGTGAAGAACTTCTGAAAGATGAGATTGCTGGTCACCAGGGCGGCGATGAAAATGGCTGACAGCAGCAGGAACAGGTTCCACTTCAGTTGGTCCTGTCCCGGGTCAGCAGCAGCGGTGACCGGTCCGGTCATGCTCCATTGCTCTGCAGGCGCCATCCGGCCTCTTCCAGCAATCCGGCTCGGGTCAGGCAGCCGTCTTCGATTTCGCCGAGGTAGGACAACGTGAAGGTATCCCGATTGGCGCTCATGAGTACCTCAAAGGGATCGTCCAGCGGACACGAGAGCGGGAAGCCGCCCTCATCCAGCAATGACAACACGAAGCCGTTGAGAGACCAGAGGCCCTGGGAGATCACAACGCTGCCGGGCAGCAGCACGATGTCGCCAAATGTGCCGTCCGGGGCCTGGAATACGTACCGGTTCCGGCCGTCAGTCCGGGAGAAAACCAGCTCGGCCCGGCCGTTGGAAGTGAGCGCTTGCCAGGTGCCGAACAGGTCCTCCGGGAGCAGGTTCTCCTCGAATTTGCTTTCGCAGGTTAGCGAGCCGAACACGATGGCCGCCGGCAGCAGCGTTACGGACAGGCGGAACCTTTTCATGCCACGGCTCGCATGTCAAAAGGGGAAATCGGGCATCAGTTCCGAGGCGAAAACAAATTCGAACCCCAGACGCTTCAAGCGGGGGATCTCCTCCCGCAGAATATCGAGGGTATGCAGGTGGCTCGATCCCACATGGCCGATGCCGATGGCAAACCCGCGGCGCTCCGCACTGGCCGCCAGTTCGGCCAACTGCTGGCGAATGTACCCCGGCTCATCAATGTTATCGATGAACACGTGACGCCCCAAGCTCGGTACGCCGTTCTTCCGCATTACATGCAGGGCCCGGGTGGTGGGACTGGTGAAGCTGTCCACGAAATACTTGTTGCGCGCCAGGAGCTCCTCCGCGACGATCTGCAGCAGCACCGTATCCAGGGAGGCCAGAGAGCCCTCATGGTTGTTCATGCCTACCGCCTGGGGGATGTGCTGGAACGCCTTGCGGACCCGGGCCTGCACTTCCCGCGGATCCATGCCGTAGAGCAGGATGTACTCGGCTTCATCGCGGCCGTTGTACTGTTCCGGCTCCAGCGGCATGTGCACAATCACCTCATGGTTGGATTTCAAGGCCTCGCTGGCGAGCACCTGCGAAAACCGGCGGCCCGGGATGACCGAATAGGTCAGCGCCTCATCCAGGTCCATGAAGCCGGCGGTGAGCCGGTTGCGCATGTAGCCGAAATCGTCGATAATGAGGGCAATACGCCCCCGCACTCCTTCGGCCAGATCTGGCGTATCGTGGCGCGGGATGAAGGTGAACCGGACCACCATTTCCTGAAGGGGGGTGCTCATCTCCACGTAGAGCTCCCGGCGGTCCTCATAATTGACTGCCGCAGTGAGGATCAAATTGTAATCCCGCAGGATGCGCCGCAGAAGCAACATCAGATCGTCGGAGGTCATGGTGGGGGGATGGCCGAAGTGGATGCCCCCTACCGGATCGACCAGTGGCGACCGCTCCAGGCCGACCAATTCGAGCTCCTTGACGATATCCCGGCGCATCTGCGAGATTTCCGGGACGCCCGTCCTGCCCTGCTCTCCGCCCGACCTGATCACCTGCCAGACGACGAGCACTATGGCGCTGACTGCCAATGCACTGAACAGGTACTTGAACAGACGCGGTTGGGGCGCCGGGTCAACCATGGCCGCCCTTTTTGTCCGGGTTCGAAAACCTACCTGTCACTGGTCTCCTCTCTGCGGGCTGCTGCTCTGTGAGGTGAATGGGGATGGCGCTGCCAGGGGTCGTTACAGCTGCCGGCTGACCTGGATCATTTGCGGTAGCCCCAGGGTGCGCCCCTGGTAGCTGACGGCATAGGCCACACGCCATCGGTCTTGCAACAGCCCGAAGCCCAGCCCCAGCCGGTATTCGCCGGCTACCTGACGCAATCCCAGACGCACCTGCCAGGGACCGGTACCGGTCTCCCAGACCACACCCGGCAGCACGTTGGAGCGCGAATCGAGGCCGACGTCAATGCCGATCCGGCCAAGCAGGGACGGCAATTTAAGCATGGCCCCGCCCTGCAGGCGCCACGGTTGCGGCTCCAGGTCGCGGCTGCCCAGCCCCTCTCCGACCCCAATGTGCGACACGGCCAGACCCCAACGAACCCGGCTGCCCAGGTTCCCCAGCACGCCCGCCGAAAGCCATGCACCCCGGCCGCTATACTCGAAAATGCGCTGATAGGCTACCGTCAGGCTAACCCCCACTTGCAGCGCCCCCAGCATCCAGCCCCGGCTCAGTTCGGCTTCCATCAACCGGGCGCCGAATGTGCCCAGCGGGTCTGCGGTCGGCACATCGCCGCGCAGCTCGATATCGTCTTCCGCCAGGGTCCGCAGGCGGAGCTGTGCAGGCCGGCCCCGCAACCTCCCCTGCCAGGTCAGCACATGGCCGCCCAGATTGCCGAACATGCGCAGGTAGCCGTAGCCGATGCTCTCGCCATCCACTCCCCAGACATGGGCCGGGTTTATCTCGATGAGGTAGCCGTTCGCCGTCCAGGCCGTCCCTCCGCCAGCCAGGGCCAGGGCCAGGGGTGAACCGGCCAGGTAGCTGCTGCGCCAGCCCAGGGCCTGCAGGGGCAGGGCCGCTGTCAGCAGGAGGAGCGCTATCCTTGGGCCTGACCGCACGGCCTGCCTGCTATAACCTGAACAACCAACTGAACAGGTGTCCCCAGCCTTCTCCCGCTTTGCCCAGGGAGAGCGTATAATCGACCCGGCTGTCCCGAGGTTCTCGCACCGAAAACAGCAATCCGACGCCGCCGGTGGGGGTCAGGTGGTTGAGCCCGAAGCGGACCACAGCCTGCTCGGTAACCCGATCTTCCAGGCCGGCCCGGAAGGTGTTCACCACGCCTCCCTGCTCCGGGAACAGGGCATCGACTTGGGCAAAGAATGTAAAGTGCCGCGCTGGAATACGTAGCCCGGCGCTGAGCAGCCGGGGGAGCCGTTCGCTGTATTCCCTGTTGCCATCCGCTACCAGGATGCGCCAGGCATAGGCGCCGGTCACATTCTCTGCCCGCAGGCCCAGACTAAGCCCCGATGGCCGCCAGTAGAGCAGGCCCACATCAATGGCAAAACCCTGGCTGGATTCTCCGGCCAGCGAGCTCAGCAGCAGCTTGGCCATCAGCCCGAAACTGATCCGTTCGGTCAGCCGGTTGGAAAAGGTCAGCCCCACGGCCTGCTCGGCGTACGAGAGCAGCCCGGTTTTCTCGCCAATGCTGTTGCGGCCCTGGATCGATTCGTCGGCCGCCCGCAGATAGCTGATAGCCACGGCAGCTCCCGGGGGCAGCCGCAGGGCGATACCGAGGCTCTGGATGGAGCGGCCCAGTGGCAGGGCCAGGTAGGACATGCCCAGCTCCCGTCGCTGAACACGCACCACGCTGGCCGGATTGGTGAAAGCCAGGAAGCCGCCGTTCACATCGGCCACCAGGGCGCCGGCCAGGGCCACATCCCGGGCGTTGGAACCGAAGCGGGTAAAAGCGCCGGGATAGCCACCGGTGGCCGGCCGCTGGGCCGCCAGCAGCGAGGCCAAAACGAAGATCAGGCCAACGGCGCGCCTCAATTGATCACCACCACCTTGGTCCAGTATTCATCGGCGCCAATTTTCAGCCGGCAGTAATAGACTCCGTTGGCCACCTGAAAACCGGCGCTGTTGCGGCCGTCCCAGCCCTGGCTGAAATCGCCGGTGCTGAAATGTGGCCGGGGGTCCAGCTCCACAACGGGGTCCAGGGCGAAGTCGTAGATGGTTATGGCTGCGGGGCGGTTGGTTTCCCCGCTGGCGATGTGATACTGGAAGCGGACATGGCCGCTCCCTTCCAGGAAATTATCGCTGGCCGGCTGGAAGGGGTTGGGGTAGGCATAGAAGCGCTCCTCGCCCTCCGTGGTGGTGGAAACAAATTTTCGCTCCACGGCCCAGGTGACGCCGCCATCCGTGGTCCGGGCCAGCCCATCGGGGGATCCGACCCACAGGCTGCTGTCGCGGCTGTCCAACAGCACCCCGGTGGCCACGTCGGCGTAGACCCGTTCGCCGGTGAGGGCATCCCGGGCGCTTTTGAACCTGGCCCAACTGATACCGTCCGGCGATTTGTAGAGCCCCGAATCCGTGGCGGCATAGACGTCGCTGCCGAAGGATGTAATGTTGTGCGTCCATTTCCCTTTCAGGGTGGTGCGCCAGCTCAGTCCGCCGTCATCGGTGTAGCTCAGGCCCCGTCGCTGGGCGCTGCCGGCCTCGACGGTGGAGGCCCAGATGCGGTCGCCGCCGTCCAGCGTCTGGCGGTGCAGGGCAACCACAAAATCGCCGCTGATATTATCGTTGAGGAAACTGTAATGAGCCCAACTGATGCAGCCGCTGGCCGAGTCGACAATACCTTTGTTGATGCCCGCAGCCGTACCGACCCAGACTAAACTGTCATAGGCGATGACTGAAAAGGCGCGGTGATTGAGGTTGCCATCATTATTCGGGTCGTTGGGATCCCGGTCGGTGGGATCGATGAGATAGCCGTCGGGAATACTGTCGCAGGTGAGGGTAATGTCAGAGTCCCTGGGCAGGGGCGCCAACGACCAGGCTTCCGCAGTGATGTCGTAGCGCCGCAATCCGGCCGTCTTGCTCACGAGCCAGATGGTGCCCAACGAAAAGTCCAAATCATAGGTCTCATTCTCAACCGGTGTGGTAATGGCCAGCACCCTCACCGACTGGCCGGCCCAGCTGATGGTAATCGTATCTGCGCTGCTGACCGGCTCTTGCGGTTGATCGAGGAATGTCCAGGTGTCTCCCAGGTCTGTGGAATAACTCAGGCCCGCGCCCATAAACAGGGGCTGGCTCCCCACGGTAGTGTCCCTGAGGGCCGCCGCCACAACCAGGGAATCCGAGACGGTGAGCGCGGCGATACTGCCCACCGGCAGGTCCACCGTCGCAGCGACGTAGGACCGGAACGTCCTGCCCAGGTCCGGCGTGAGGGACAGGCCACGCGAAGTGCCGAAAAAGATCAGCGAATCGCCGGCGGTCTGGATATCGACAATACTGTTGCTGGCGATACCGGCATAGGAAAGGCTGTCGATCATATACGAGGCGTTGCTGTCCACCAGCGCTCTGCCAAGGCGAAAGTCGTAGGGCAGTTGCTGGGCCGCGGCCCCGGCGCTGAGCAGGGCGGCCAGGATCAGGGGCCTCACGGGGTCACCTCCACGCTGTGGCTGACGGTATCACTCACCGCGCCGGCGAAATCGGCGGCCACAAACTTGTAGATGTAGGTCCCTGAATCGGCATCAGCACTGAGTAGAATGATGCGGCTGAAAATGCCGTCATTGGCCAGCGCGTCGCCCCAACCGACGAGCTGACCGTTATCGGCCAGGGTAATCGGGGTGCCGCTGTTGGCCAAGGTGCTGTCGGGCTTGAGGGAGGTAAAACTGACCCGGCGGATATCGTCCAGGCCGTCTGGATCGTTGGCCACCACCCGGACCGTGTCAATGTTGAAGCCGTTGGTAGGCAAAATCATCGTTGTGGCAGCGGTCACGGAAAGGATCACCGGGCGCAGGTTAATCAGGCTCAAGATGGCGCTTAGGCTATCGGAAATGCCGCTCACCCGGGCCACAAACAGGAAGCGCACAATGCCCCCGCTGGCCGGCGGCAGGGGCGAGGCGAAGCTGGCCCCGTAAACGTCGTCCTCAGCCAGAATATCGCCGCCACTGGCATCGTCCTGCAGGGATACCGAGGCCAGCAGCGTATCGGTGCCCAGGGAATCGGCCAGTTCGCCGGCTTCCAGGTACAGCTCGGCCCAGATACTGTCCAGGGAGGACCCCTCTTCCAGCGTCAGCAGCACGGCGGCATAAAAGATATCGGTCCGGTCGTTGAAGGTGGTCACCGGCCCGGAGAGGATCGGCAGGGGATCATCAAGTCCGGCGTTGGGCGCATCGCAGCCGCCCCAGACCAGCAGCAAGCCGAACAGTCCCATAATCAGTCGCAGGCAGCGGTCCATGAAAGGGCCAATATAGGAGCCGCCGGTGTGGCGCCTCAACTGTTTCTCTCCGGCAGGGCCGTCACGCGCGGCGGCGGCCACCTCCCGGCAGGGGCGGGCTGCATCATGGCCGTTCCCCGTAGATCAGGTGCGTAACCACGGTACCGACCGCCGCAAGGCTTTCCGGGGAGCATTTATCCGGCGTGTCGGCCAGGGTGTGCCAGTAGGCGGACTCGGCATCGGGATAGTCGAAGTCGATAATATCCACGGCCGGGATGCCGGCCTCGAGGAACGGCACATGGTCATCGAAGATAGCCGGGCCGGTCTGCAGTTTGAACTGGCTGTAACCCAGATCGTCAGCCAGGCTCCAGATGCGCCGGGCCAGATCGGGGGCGTCGCGCCAGGAATAGTATTCGATGGGCAGGCTCAGCGCCTTGTCACCGACCATGTCCAGGAGCACCGCGTAGCGGGGACGATGGCCATCCAGTAGCCGGTCCATCTCGGGGATAAAGGCCTGCGCGCCAAGGGCGAAGTTGCGGGTATCGCCGCTGCGGCCGATGTCCTCGGCGTCCAGGAAGAGCAGATCGACACCCACATCCGGGGCGGACCGGGAGAACAGATCGGCCAGCACCAGCAGCACCGCCACACCGCTGGCGCCATCGTTGGCTCCCAGCAGGGGCGTGTCCCGGTTCGCCGGATCGGGATCCTGATCGGCATAGGGGCGCGTATCGTAATGGGCCATCACCAGCACCCGCTGGCTCAGTTCAGGATTGAAGCGGGCCAGGTAGTTGTGGATGACCAGCGTGCGGTCCTCGTAGGGATGGGGTTGCTCGGCCCGTTGCACACGGAATTCGTGGGCCCGGGGTTCGAGGTATGCCCGCAGAAAGCCCTGCATGGCCAGATGCCCGGCCGAACCGTTGTAGCGCGGACCGAGCGCTACCTGGTCCTCCAGCAGCTGAAAGGCCTGCTGCCCATCGAAGTAGGGGGCCTGCTGACCACAAGCCAGGGCGCCCCAGAGCCAGGCGCCGGCAACAGCCGTCAGGCGGACATTTCCTGATAACCGCATCAGGAGCCCTTTATGGCTATGTTCACATCAAAGCCAATGTTGCGGGTGATGGTCTTGCCGGTGATGTCGTTTTCCCGCTCGGTGTAGATGTAGCGGAAGCTGCCGGTAATCTTGTCGGAAAAAGTATAGGTGATGTACGGCTTGATTATTAGGCTCCTTTCGCTATTTTGCCTGATGAACTCTGTGGCAGCGCCCTTGCGTAACTGCCGCTCCGTGCTGGATGACTCAACAGACAGGCTGAAGTTTACGGTATTGTTGAGCTTGATATCCCGGAAGAACGGAATCGGAATGGTAAAGCCCCCGCGGTGCTGATAGGTGAGCGTTCCCGATATCTGGTCAGCGCTGACCTTGCTATCACCCGAATCCTTGATGTCGAGGGTCGTCTGGCGGCTGGCCCGAATGTTGGACGACAGGCCACCTTTGAAGGTAATGGTCAGTCCGAGCAGGGGCTGGAAGTTGCGCTTGTAGCTGTTCACCGGGGCCTGTTGGTTCTGCTCATTCTTCACATGGCTGCCGACCTGGGCGTGCTCCAGGCTGATCTGCCAGGGCAACAGTTTTAGCAGGGGCAGGTTCTCCAATCCCGACCAGCGCAGGCTCCAATCGACCAGCGGCAGCCCGATATCCCCCTGATCGCTGAGGAGCAGGAAGGTCTCGGAACTGTTTCGGGTCACCGCCGACCGGCCCGTGGTGGAGCTCCGTTTCCAGCTGCGGGAGACATTCAGGTTGATCGATTTGCCCAGCTTCAATCCTGACTTCCAGCTGAAGTCCTCGTCATCGGAGAACCTGCGCAGGTCCAGATCACCCGTTGTACTGTCGTCCGGCGCCAGACCCGAACGCTCCCTGAGTCCCCAGCGGTAGGGGTAGCCGGGTTGGCCGCGCACGGCGGGCTCCCCGGTCCGGTTGTTGCGGCTGTAGCTCAGGGTGATGGGCATGATGCGGCTGGTCAGCCCGTGCAGGCCCTTCAAGACAGCCTCCAGGCGCTTGTTTTTGATCTCCTCCGGGGCCTCCTGCTCTGCGGTCCGGGAGCGGCGGCTGCGCCGGGAGCGGGGGCCTGCCCGGGCCGTCACCGGCTTATAATAGACCTCCACAATACTTTTCAGGGAGAGATTGAGGTTGCCTGATAATCGGCCGCTGGCCGCCACCGCGCCCCCCCGGTTGGGATCGGTGATGGGGCGGTTTTTCGTCCACTGGTACTGGGACCGGTAGTTCAGCTTCGGGTTGAGCCAGCTGAAGATCAGGGGATCAAATTTTACGCTGTACTGCTCGTTGATCTGTAGATCGCGGCCGGTGTCGAATTCCCGCAGCGCCTGGAGTTTGGCATTGCGCAATTCATCCAGGGTACTGTTGGCATTGAACGAATAATCGAACACCAGACGATCACTGAGCCGGTACTGGGCCTGGGCCGAGCGCTTCAGATTGAACTTGTAGCGCTCCAGCGTGGTGTCGGCCCGGGTCCGGTTGACTTGCGTGGAGAGGATTTCGGTCACCGTGCCGGCGAACTGCACCTGGGAAGGGGTGTAATAGATGCGGATATTCTCGATCCGTTTTCCCAGCCAGGGCAAGCCTGCCAATACTTTGAAGGGACGGATATAGTTCTCATCGCTGAACTTGATGGGATAGTTCAGGTTGGTGTTGAAACTGCGCTCGTCGAGGCCCTTGATTTCCTTGTTGGAGCTGCGCTTGCGCTGGTAGGTGAGGCCGCCGGTAAAGCGGTCCAGGGTCTGGCGCACCAGCCAGGAGCGGCTGCGCGCCGACTTGGCGAAGGAAACCTTTACCGCCAGCTGCTCCGCCCGCTGCTGGAACTCTTCCTTGGTCTCGGCGACGGTGCCGGCGAGAATATCGCTGCCGGGGATGTATTTGGGCGACTTCAGGGAGCGGTTGTAATTGAGCGACACCGGCGCCTTGATCCCCCAGGCCTTGGGCAAAAACCGGTCAGGATTGAACTGCAGGCTGGTCTGGAACCTTTCGCTGGTTACCGGATTGCGGACCATTTTCTGCTGCACGTTGTGGAAGTCCGCATCCATCCGGCTGTAATTGAAGGAGGTCGTCAACAGGTCGGCCAGTTTCAGCGAGCCGCTCAACCTGACGGCGACACCTTTATCGCGTTTGACCTTCGAGAGCCGGAACTCGTCCAGGAAGACCCGTCCACGGATAGTCCGCGTCGGGTGGCGGTTGATGACGCCGGTGGTGTAGCGCCCGATCCTGTCCAGCGAGGGTTCGCCCTTGATGAGCACCAGCATGTCGTCCAGATAGTAGCCGGGGATCTCGACATCATCGACCCGGATGGTGGTATCGGGCTCCCCGCGCAGCTTGAGCGTGGCCAGGGAGTCCATGTTGATGTCCAGGTGGTTGCGCTCGTCCCAGCCCGGATACAGTGGCTTGCGGATTTCATAGTACATCTCGCCGACGGCCTTGCCCAGGCCCATGCGCATCCAGAAAGTATAGTAGGTGGCATCCTTGGTCATCAGTTTGGGTGCGTCATCGAAACTCTCGCCGTGGACATAGAGGGCCATTTGCGAGTAGGCCAGGAAGGTCGACTCATTCGACCGGCTGATGATCTCCTTGGTCACCGCTCCCTTGAATCCCGGCGGCAGCCCCCGCTTGCGGAAATCGAGGGCCAGGGCCTGCTCCTTGCGGCGGATATTGTTGATGCGGTCGAGGTCGCCCCGGACGTTGGGAGGTGAGGTGTAGTCGGGATTGTCCTCGGTATTGACCACCGTTACCGCCAGGTTCAGGGTCGAGTCGACCTTCGTGAAGGTGTCCGAATTGATGGCGGCCAGGCCGATTTCCTGCCATTCGTTGCCGACAAACTCAATCTGGGCAATCTGGACCCGGCCGGTGATATCGATCTGGTACGATTCGTTCCCCAATTCGTCTATCCATAGACGCAGATTCTGCACATTATCCCAGGAAACGCTCATGTTGTCATCGGCCGGCTTGAAATCCGCCATGGGGATACGGAACAACCTCCAGCCGGTGGCCAGGGTATCATTGGCCGGCGGCGGTAGATTGAAAGTACGCCCCCCCACCAGCGAGGGATCGAAATCGATGTCATTGGGATCGAGGAGGAAGCTGTAGGTGAAATAGTCGTTGCGCACTTCGGGGGCAAAGGAACCGGTGCCGTTCAGGTCTTCGGTGTCGGGACGGGTGCCGTCGGCGGTGGCGGCATTCCCCTCGGTACCGTTGATGAAATCATTGCGGTCGTTGCGGCCGGAGTTGCTCCAGTTATCGCCGTTGGGATCGGTGAGCAGGGCGCCGGGGCGCAGCCCGGAGATGTCCTCGTCAATCAGGCCGTCCCCATCGTTATCGATACCGTCGAACAGTTCCTCATCAATACGGGGGGAACCGTCGGGATTGAAGTCGTTGTCGTCATTCAGGCCAAAACAGCCGCCGTTGCCGTCTTCGTCGACATCGAGGCAGCCGTCCAGCCCTATGTCCTCGCCTTCATCAAGGAGCCCGTTTCCTTCCGTGGTGCCCGGCAGGAGCTCATCCTCCGTATCGATTTTGCCGTTGCCGTTTATGTCCTCACTGATGTCACCCAGGTCGATATGCAGGCGGCCGCTGAAGCCCCGCAGCCAGATTTCGAAGAACTTGGACTGGCTCTGGTCATAATCGCTGGACAGGAGCGGATAGGTGATGCCGGCCCACATGCTGTCGCTGGGAAGTTCGCCGAACTGCTCGAAGAAAGCATCCAGCACCAGGATGGTGGTGGTGAGGTTCTTCGCCTGGGCCGAGATTTCCCGCTCCGGCCATATTTCCTGCACCGGCCAGTCGTTGAACGGATTCCACCAGGCCATTTTCCGGCGATCACTCAGCCGTTTGCCCACCGGGGGCGCGGACTGATGCCAGGAGCGGTACTGCAAGGTGGGACTGGTCACCCGTTTCGCCGATTCGAAGTCGTCCACGAAGCCTTCGCCGAGGGGATTCGGATTGGGCAGCACCTGGGCTATTTCGCCCTCGATGTTAAACTTGCTGATGGCGTCGGTCTCGATGAACGGCAAACGGTCCAGGAGCCGGGTGAAGAGCGGTACCTCCCGGCTCAGGCGGCCGTTGATGTCCCAGAGCATATTCTGGATCGGCTCCGATCCCACATCCACCCGTTCCTCCAAAATCGACTGATCGTAAAACAGGCCGGTGGCGCCCAGGAAAGACTGATCGCCCAGGTCCCACTGGATCCGGCTGCCCAGCATCACCTTTTTGTCAAAGGAGATAAAGGTATTTTCCTCGTACTCGATGGTCACTTCTGGATTGACCCACTGCTCCATGTTTTTAATGGTCAGCGAGTTGCTGAAGGGGTCGATCGTGTAGTCCACATCCCGGTTCAGTTTCTGGCCGTTCACCTTTACCGTCTCGCTACCGGGAACCATGTTGAACCCGAGATTGAAGGTGCTGGCGCCCTTGCTGGACTGCTGGATTTCGATCTCGAACCGGGCTTGGATCATCTTGCGCGGGGCATAGTACATATCGGGAACACTGTCCCCGACCGCGATGAAGTCGCCACCGCTGTCCTGCAGCTCGTAGCCGTAAATCTCCAGCAGCGCCTTATCCGCTGTTGCCACGCCCGGCTCGGTGGAATAGGCGAAGGGGAGCAGGGCGGGGAAATGGAGCTCGCCCAGGGCCAGCTTTACGATGTTGGTGTTGAATATGTCGATGATGTCATCGGGATCGCCAGCCTGGGTCTCATTCTCTCGCAGATCGAGACCAAACTTGGTCAGGTAAGTCTGACTGTCCTCATGCCGGTCGGTGCGACTGGTGCCTTGCAGATAGAATATTTTCACATCGAACCCTTCCGGATTGATGTTGATGCCGCCCAGGGAATAGACATTTTTGAATTCCAGGGCCCAAGTGGCGCTGCTGGCCGTCTGGCCTCTATCCTTGATCAGCTTCAGGCGCACATGCGACAGGGAATCGGTGGCAATAAAGCCCACGTCACCGATGGATTCGCCAGCCTGGCCGGTGGCGCTGCCCAGCGAGTAGGCGACGGCAATGATGGCGTCAGCCTGGGCCGGGACCCGCAGCCGGATGACCCCCGATTCGTAGTCGGGGACATAGTCGACATTCAGCGTCAGCCGCTGAAAAAGGCCTTCCACCGAATCGGGGTGGGCTGTGGGGTTCCGGGGATCGATATAGGCGGTACCGCTGTAGGTATTGGCGAGCTGCTCCCGGCTGGTGCGGGAGGATGCCTGGTAGACTTCCAGCTGTTTCACTACCCGGTTGCGGATGAAGGTGTGGATGCCGTTGCTGTTGAGGGGGAAATATTCGGCCCTGAAATCGAGGTCCAGAAAGAAGTACCGGTTGCGGACGTAGTAGCGGTCCTGCAAAACCAGCGCTTCGGTGAGAGTGTTGGACTTGATGAACTTCTGTGAGCGCTGGATGGAAGCGATGGTGGTAATGTCAAGGGGACCGAGTTTGGAGATGGCCTTGAGGCCGAAAAGGCCCTGGCTGTTGCCTCCTGCGCCGGTTGCAAACTGGGTGCCGGGCAGCGCCAGGCTGATGTTGCCGGCCTCGATCCTCTGGAGAATCTCGTCCTCGTCCCCCTTGTAGGTGATGCGCAGATCGTTCTCCCACTCGAAGTCGTTTTCGCTGTCCTGGTGAATGGTGACATCAATGCGGTCGCCGACGCTGCCGGTGATATCGAACCGCTGGGTCTGGTCGATCTCCAGGTCCCAGCGCTTATCGGAGCGGAAATTGGTGACGCTTTTCTCCTGATCCTGAAACCGGACACCGCCGTTGATAGTGACGTTCCCGGCCACCTTTAGCGAGACCCGCTGGCCGGCAATATCCGCGCTGAGGATGGGCCGAATCCGGCGGCCGGTCACAGCGGCCGAGGTACTCGTCTGCAAGCCTGCGGCCAGCCGGCGGCCGGTGAGAAGGCGCAGCTGGTAGGCGGCATAATTGATGATGTACCAGTCGAGGGGGGCGGCGCTGGGCAGGGCCAGCTGGGTCTGAGCGTGCTCCCGGCCGAAAACGATGACCCGGCTGCCGGCGTCAACACGCGACCAGCTGCGCAAGTCCGGCACATTTTGCTGCAGCATGGCCGGGAAATGGCCCACCACCCAGCGGGCCTGATCCGCAGTCAGCAGCAACCCCGTTGGCGGGGCGCTTTCCGCGGGCTGCAGGGTATCCTCCGGGACCAGGCCAGAGACCCAGCCCACCAGCCAGAGGCCCCTGGGCAGCGGCGGGCTGAGCGGCAACTCCACTTTGGCGGCCACAAAATCGGGCCAGTAAATGTGTTGGGTATAGAGGGAGTCGGCCGCCGCCGACAAGCCGGCGGCAGAAATCAACAAGGCAAACAGCCCCTGCAGGGTTGTTTTTCTAAACACCCACTTTACTCCTGATACGCGTTAGCCAATCAAAAAACCGGTATCAGTGGGTCTGGGCAGGTGCCTCCTCTTTTGTGATAGGGAAAATATTCCGCTCCAGCGCATCCCGCAGGGCGCCGAATGCTCTGGCCCGATGTGAAATCCGGTCCTTCAGCTCGGCCGGCATCTCAGCGAATGTCTGCTCCTGGCCATCGGGGAGAAAGACCGGATCATAGCCGAAGCCGTTGTCCCCCCGGGGCTCGAAAGTTATCCGGCCAGCCATGGCCCCCTCGGCAATCAGCTCCTGCCTGTCATCCACATAGACGGCGCAGGTGCGGAAGCGGCCGGTCCGCTGTCCCTCAGGCACTCCGGCGAGTTTTTCCAGCAGCAGGTCGACGTTCCGGCTATAGGTTGCCCGCGGGCCGCTGAACCGAGCCGACCGGATGCCGGGGGCGCCATCGAGCGCATCGACCTCCAGGCCGGTATCATCAGCAATGGCCGGAAGACCCAGGGCTCGCTGGGCGGCACGGGCTTTTAGCAAGGCGTTTTCCTGCAATGTGGATCCATTCTCCTCCACCGGGCCTAAGTCCGGGAAGTCGGCCAGATCAATGAGTTGTACCGGCAGATTGCCGAACAAGGCCTGAATCTCCTTCAGTTTATGCCTGTTGCGGGTGGCGACGACCAGTTTCACAGGTCCACCCGGTCCACATGCCCTACGATGGCGGCATCCAGCGCAGTGTAGCGGCGGTCGAAGGGAAAGGAAGCCTCCTTGGAGGTGACATAATAGACCAAGTCGCCCTGCCCCGCCTGCTGGCTATCTGCCGCGACCACCAGGTCGCCGACGTCAGACCCGTCTTTCATCTCCATCGGCTGCAGGATCAGGAACTTGAGGCCTTCCAGATCGGGCAGTTTGCGGGTGGCCCACAGGCGCCCCACGACGCGGGCAATGTTCATGCTGGGGGCAGGTCCACTTCGTCCACGATGGCCATGATGACCGCATCGACAGGCTTGTTCTCGGTGATAGCCGTCATGCGGGCTGAACTGCCGGCGGCACAGAGGACCAGCTCGCCGGGGCCGGCCCCCACGGAATCGACGGCGATGGTGAAGTCGGATTTCAGCGCCAGCTGGTCGTCAACTTTCTTGACGATCTGAAATTTCAAACCGTCCAGTTTCTCATCTTTGCGGGTCGCCCAGACGGTGCCGACCACCCGTCCCAGAAACATTATTGCTATCCTCCTGCGGTCAATTAGCGGAATGTTAGGCTTTCGCCTCGGGCCAGTCAATGAGATTCACCGTCCTGGGAAACCTGCCGTTGGGTCAGCTGGGGGAGCCGTCGGGGAGTCGCAGAATAAAGCAGGCCCCGGCATTTTCGCCGTCGGCGACAAGCAGCTCGCCCTTCATCAGGTTGGCCAGGCGCAGGGCGATCGTCAGGCCCAGACCCAGACCCGGGGAGGCCTGATGGTTCGGCAGCCGCTGGTAGGGCTCGAATATGGTTGCGCGGTGCTTCTGCGGAATCCCCGGGCCTTCATCAGCCAGCTGGATAGACACCGTGGTGTCATCGTGGCGGAAGGTGCTGAGGGTCACCGCAGTGCCCGGAGGGGCATATTTGCGGGCATTATCCAGCAGATTGTAGAGTATCTGCTCAGTGGCCTGGCGGTCTGCCATAACCGTTTCGACGGCGCTATCCTGGATGCTGTCGAGTTGCAGCTGATGCCGGGCCAGGATGGGCTGCCAGTTGTCCAGCACCGTCCGCAGGAGGTCCGACAGGTTAACGGTTTCCGGGGACAGTTTGGCCCGGCCGCCATCCGGTTCGTTGATCTGCTCCAGATGACTGACCTGCAACAGGGCCAACTCCACATTTTCATTAATGGCCGCCAGATAATTGGCCTGCTTGGCGGTCAAATCGCCACCGGTTCCTTCCTGCAACAGGTGGGTGAACTCCTTGATCACAGCCAGGGGAGATTTCAGCTGGTGGGCGGCTTCAACCAGCAGATCGGGGAGCGGTTCGGTTTTGGCCGGCGTGCCCTGGCGGTAGCGGCGATAGCGGGCCACCAGGTAGGCAATCTGGTCCAGGCTGAACGGTTTAGGCAGAAAGTCATCGATCTGGTATTCCACCAGTTTGGCATAGGAGTCGATCATTGCGCCAGACATAATGATACCCACCAGGGCGGGATTATTTGCCCTGAGTTCCTGCAATATTTCCAGGCCGTTGTCGCTGGGCAGACCCATGTCAAGAAAGGCTAGGTGGAACTGCCGGCTCGCGGCCAGCTGCAGCGCTTCAGCCCGGTTATTGGCTACCTCCACTACAGCTCCCTGATGCTGCAGCGCTTCCTTCAGGAGCAGACAGATGGCCGCCTCATCATCAACGACAATGATGCTCAGATCGTCAACGGGGGGCTTGGTCATGCAGGGTACGGGAAATACATATTCAGCTGCAGGCCGCCGTTATCCTGAATCAGATCGAGGTTGCCGTTATGGTTGGCCAATATCGGCAGCAGCCGGCCGACCCCCAAATCTGCCTCCGGATCAACGCTCATGCGGTAAGGCTGAAGAAAACCGGTCATATCACCATTCAAGCCGGCTGTGTCAATAGTCATGGAAATCTGCAGGTATGCTCCCGGGTTGCTCTCCATCACCATAGCGGCAATCTGTGCGGCGTCAAGCTCGGCCTGCATAAGGCTGATATCCGGTTCGACGCTGCCGGTCTGCTGGGCCAGGAAGCAGAGCAGGTCAATAAGATCCTGAAAGGCGGGCTCCTCAACCTGCAGGGGGGGCAAATCGGTATCAGCGGTGACGCTGGGCTGAATTTCCAGGCCGGCTGCGCTGCCTGCTGCGGCCTTCCGCGCCGTCTCCAGCGGTTCGATGGCGATAACCATCACCTGCTGCTCGCGATAAAAGGCGGCCAAGGCCTTGTTGCGGGTCATGCCGGTATCCAGGGCTTCCTGCATGGCGGACAAGTATCTGGCCAGCTGTTTGTCCCGGGTTCCGGCCATATCCAGCAGCGAGAGATAGCCCTGAATGGCCCCATAGACATTGTTCGTGTCGTGGAGAATCTTCCGGGAGAGCGTTTTGAGCGCCTCCCAGGTACGGCGGACCGAACTGTTCAGGTTTTGCTCAGTATCAACCACCGGCATGAAGAGCGGTTACTCCGCGTCCTCCAACACCACACCCTGGCTGACGGGTTGCTCGCCGTTCTGGATTTCGAGAATATCTTCGCGGGAATCCAGGATGGCGCCGACGCAGGTGGGATCGAAGTGGGTGCCCGCCCCATCCCTGAGATGGTCGAAGGCATCGTCAATCGTCCAGGCTGGCTTGTACACCCGCTTGGTCGTCAGGGCATCGTACACATCGGCCACCGCCACGATACGGGCGGTGCGGGGGATTTTTTCCGCCCGGATTTGCCGGGGATAGCCGCTGCCATCCCACCATTCGTGGTGACCCCCAGCCACCTCCCGGGCCATCACCAACAGGGGATGATCGGAACCGCTGAGGATACGCTCTCCGATAAGGGTATGCTCGTCCATGATCTTTTTCTCAGCGGGAGTAAGTTTCCCCTTCTTCAGGAGTATCTGGTCCGGCGTGCCAATCTTGCCCACATCGTGCATCGGGCTGGCGTAGAGCATATTTTCCACTTCCTCACGCCGCAGGCCCAGTGTCTTGGCCACGACTTGGGCGTAATGGCTCATGCGCCAAATGTGGGCAGCGGTATCGCTGTCGCGGAATTCGGCGGCTACGGAGAGGCGCTGGATGGTATCCTGGATGGAGCCCTTCAGCTGCAGGTTCAGCGATTTGAGCTCCAGGACCGCGTTGCTCAGGTCGTGGGTGCGGGCCGAGACCTCGGCCTCCAGGCGGACGGTATAGGCCTTCATGTGATCCCGGTAGTCCTTCACCAGCAGCAGGTTCCGGACCCGGGCCTGGAGCTCGCTAAGGTTCACCGGTTTGATGAGGAAATCGTCGGCGCCGGTTTCCAGACCCCGGACCAAGCTGTCCCGGTCGTCCTGGGCCGTCACCAGGATGATGGGCACATCCTTTGTGGCCTCGTTACCCTTGACCGACTCGCACAGGGCGTAACCGTCCATCTCCGGCATATTGACGTCGGTGAGGATCAGGTCGGGCACCACGCCGGAGATTTTCTCCAGGGCGTCGCGGCCGTTCTGGGCGGTAATGGTCTGGTAGCCGAAGCCGTTGAGAGCCTCGTTGAAATAGAGCAGATTTGAAGGGAGATCGTCCACCACAACGATCAGGTGCTGGTTCTTCCCCCGGCCCTCCGGGGAAAATTCGGTCATCATCTCAGGCGTCCAATCTAACGTAATCGCTCACAAATGCCCTTCCCGCCATCTCCAGATGAGTGCCATCTGGCCGGGAACCCAAATTACCGCAAGCCCGCAGGCCCCGGCGTGATAATTTTCACATCTGCGGCCCCAGAACCAAGAAAAACTACACCGGCATTTCCCTTTTCGGGCGGACGGTGGCAGAGTTAGATTTGCCCGCCGGTAACAGGCGCCCGGCGCCCCTCGCCACCGGCTCGGTAGCTCAGTTGGTAGAGCAGTGGACTGAAAATCCATGTGTCGGTGGTTCGATTCCGCCCCGAGCCACAAGAGGAGAAGTCTTTATTCTCCGTCGGACACTCCGCTTCGAATTTTCCTCATTTACTGGCTTGAATTGATCAGAATTCGTCACCCTAAAACGCTCCTTGTCGCTGTTTTCTGTCTCTGTTTTTGATGCGGTGACTTGATCGCCCATGTAGCGACCTAAGTTTGATATCATCTCATTTCGGCGATCTTCAAGCTGCGCGAAGTAGTACTTCTCTGTGACTTTGATGTTTGAATGTCCGGCCAGTTTGCTAACATCTGCAATCGTATACCCGAGGTTCATGAGATAGCTCACAAACGTATCCCGGAGATCGTGCGCTGTGGCATCAATGCCGGCCTCATTCAGGATCGCTTTTATCTTGTGGCTCACATATGAAGCATTTATCGGAAACGGAAATAACACATCTTCCGGCTCGTTGTTATGGTCCTTTTCAAATGGATTCTTCTTTAGATCAGTGAATATCTCCATAAGAATCACATTGAGTGGAATCCGGCTAGACTTGGCCCCCTTGCGGAACGGAAGCGTCATCATCTCTTTTTCGAAATCAATATCATCCCAAGTCATCTTAGGCTTTAGAATCTCCGATAGTCTGGCACCCGTTAGCAGATAGACCATGATGAGAGGGAACCAGCGACTTCCCTGTGGGCACACTTGAAAGAGTCGCGCCAGCTCATCCGTTGAGAGAGGCCGGGGCGCGCTACGCTCAGCAGGAAACATTTCAACCTTCATGTACGGATTATCCGAAATGGTTCCCTTTCTGAGCGCCCAACTGAAGAGTGCTTTGAGAGTCCTGAGATCGGCATTGATGCCACCAGGCTTTCTTCCCTGGCTGATCCGATATTTGATGAATAGCTCGATCTTGGCAGGTGTGACATCTACTACCTTGACAGCATAGTCAAATGCCGATTGAAAGGCCGTAACGGCTGATCTGGTCCGCTTTATCGTTAAAGGTGACCTCACTTGCCTGTTACGCAATGAGGGCTCCGAATTGGCCCGAGCGAAGGATTCGAATAATTCCTCATTGGTCAGGGCATCGGCACGCTGAATGAGTAATGGTAGACTGTCTTGGCCCTCCTTGAACTGTTCCATCAATTCTCGATAATTCGCCTGCGCGGTTCGATAATCTGCTCGAACAGTCCGCCTGATTCTAGTGCCAGAAATGCCGTCGTAAAAATCCAGTTCAAATCCGTAGCATTTACCGTACTGCTGTCGTCTCTCGTCCCAGAAATCATAAATGTTGAGTCTAGGATTTTTGGAAATCTTGGGTCGGATGGGTAAGTGTTTACGCATATTCAATGACTCGAATCTAGCTCCTTAAAGACCTTTTAGCTAATGAATCCCCAATGTCAATTTTGGAAGGAAAGTGGTTAAGCTGAGAAACTAGATCGGAATATCTAATCCGAACTCTGCTGCCTAGTTTGTCGAATGGAATCTCTCTCCGCGCAATCATCCCACGGACTCCATTCTCTGTCATATCGAGCATTTTTGCTGCCGAGGCGATGCTAAGGTATCGCTCCTGCGAGCTTCCGCAACTACTGCAATATGGATCCTTACCAGAAACATTCTTAGTCATGTTCCAATTTCACCATGATCGTTTCCTCCTTCGATCCGTTGTTCGCTTTTCCATTGTCCCCAACTCCTGGACCTGCGGGAAAGCAATATGCTCTTCGTTTTTTATGCATCCACAACGCTAAACCTAAAAAGCCTAGAATCGTTTCAGCCCTGTTGAAGTAAAACTCCATGCTGATTCTAGCACCGAGGAGAGACTCGAGCCTAGTAATAAGTTATAAACCATACCCCCTAATAGTGTGCGCGCGCGTAGGGGGTCTCCTCTAATCCATTAACTTATTATTAAAATATTATTTTTCAGGCCATAATCAGCCTCAATATGGCCGTTTCCCGGCCTTAGATAAGCTCCTCTCACCCATCGCATCCAAATCTAAGCGAAACGCCGAATCGGCCCACTCCCGCTCATTCTGAAGATCAACTTTTGATTCGGAATGACCAAGTCTCTAAGTTCCCAATAGATCTCCCACACAGATTTGCATCAATATGTCCGACCAACTCGTCTTAAGTCTCAATTTGTGTAGTCTATTAGGCAGAGCTCACAAGGCTACAATGCAATGTTGGAATAATGTTATTCAATTCGTATCTTGCCACTAGTCGTGGTCAAAAGACAATAAGCCACAATCCGCTCACAATATCAGCTGGATTATGAATATGCCGGTAATCGATTTTCAACTACCAAGATCATCCTATAACGAACTAACAAAGATTATCAAAGCCTATCGCTCTGCCGGCCCTGATTCCAACCTAGCTGATGTAAGCGCACGATCGGCAATAAATAAGACAGTAGTCAGCAGCAATCACAAGTTCCTAATTGCAAGTGATATTCTTATGGGTGGACAAAAGAAAAGCCTGACAAACCCGGGCGATCTACTGGCTAGAGCTCTCGATTACGATATGCCTTCTCGGATTGAGGAGGAATGGCGAAAGATAGTTCAGGACAATGAATTTTTTGAGAAAATTCTAACAGCTTTACGGATTCGAAAGGGCATGGATATTGGCGCACTCCGATCCCACATTGCATTCACCGCAGGTGAAAAACGAAGCTCGTCAGTTCTGACAGGTGCAAATGCGATAATTGATATTCTCCGTGCTTCTGGACTTATAAAGGATCAAGATGGCAAGGTTGTTACCATAGATCGCGAACATATCGCTATCGATCACCCGGAAGAGCGGGATGAAGAGCTTGTACAAACACAGACCATACCGGAGGTAGGTTTTGTCGCACCATCACTCAGAGATAGCGGTTTACACGTAGCGTTGAACATTGAAGTAAGAATCAATTGTACGCCAGAAAATCTTGACGAACTAGGATCAAAGCTAAAGGCGATAATTGAGGAATTAGTCAGAGTAACTGAGACTCCTCAGGAATAGTCCATGGCTCGCCCGTTCTTCAACGCAGTGGCGGAACAGGTAGTTGCTGTTACCGAAGCAGTAGTGGTGTCAAGACCCACAGCGACTGTTGATTTCATTATTGAATTCACTCAACTTCGGCAACAAAATGCGGAAAACGCGCTAAAACTGGCTGAGGACATAGGTCTCATTAGTCATGATAGCGGGACTTACTCAGTATCAAGTTTCCTTTCTCAATACCTAGTAACAAGTGACCAGTCAATCAAACCGAATGTACTCCGGCTCTTATTAGAAAACTACGAGCCGTTTACGGCATTCCGTGATCGACTCGCAACCACCCAAGACGCTTCAACGGCAGCACATCAGACCAAGACCATCTTTGATTTGGATTCCCATCAAGATGACATAAGGGACACATTGTTGAGCCTCGGCACATTTGCGCAGGCTATTGAGTCCAAAGGTGGCGGGCAGTATGCAATTCCTCACCGCTCCGTTCAAGATTTGGTGATTCGTATCCGTCCGAGCTCGGAAAGTTTGGCGGATTGCCGTATTAAGATTCGTGAGCAACTGGGAGATGAACTCGCAGATTCCATTCAACAAGACACTGTCATTTACGTACTTGCCGAAGGTCTCCGACACGCAACACAAGGCCTCTCACGTGAAGCAATACTCCAAACCGGAAATGCCGTGGAGAACTACCTCTTGTGGTATGGGAACGAAAAGGGAGTAGACTTGTCAACGAGACATGGTATTAACGCACGAATCGATACCCTGTCCGATGCAAACCACATACCGACAAAGCATAAGTTTATTGGAAAGTATTTGGGTCATCTACGTAATGCAGCGGACCATGGCATTGATTCAGATACCGGCGAAGCCTGGGAATTTCGCCCAGAACTCGGATTAGAGTATTCGGCTGTCGCTTGTGGCTTTATTATATCTACCTGGCAGATGTTAACAAATAGCGAATACTCACTATAAATCGCGTCGGCAGGACTGAAATCCCATAATTCTTCGCACGATAGAGATAACCGGAATCTCCAACTACTGTGCTTATTGCTGGCCAAACCATCCAAGGAACGGATTCAATTCAAAAACTAAGAAGAACTCATAAAAGGCCCCATCGATGAAATGTCCTCATTGCCTTATCTCATTTCATGCAACTCCTGAAGAACGTCCCATCGGGCAAGATTTAGATGGTTCGTGGGCACTCATTCTCGACACTTGCCCCGAATGCGAGCGATTCATATTCACCCTCGCATCGGGAGTTGGAGTACTAATCCAGGGTAGAACCGTTCTAAATCCAATAAATGCTCAATATTTAGTGCGCCCAAAGACGATGAGCAGGACTCCACCGAGCAAGGATGTACCTCCCGAAATTGCTGCAGATTACATAGAATCTTGCCTCGTTCTCGCGGATAGCCCAAAGGCAAGTGCTGCACTCAGTCGCAGGTGCCTCCAACTACTGCTCAGAGGCCACGCCAGTGTTACGCCTGGCAACCTTTTCGACGAAATTCAGCAGGTTATTGACAGTAATCAACTGCCAAGCCACCTAGTGGAATCAATTGATGCGATTAGAAACATTGGCAATTTCGCAGCTCACCCAATTAAGAGCACAAGCTCAGGCGAGATTTTGCAGGTCAAACCAGGTGAAGCTGATTGGAATCTCGACGTTCTAGAATCTTTATTCGATTTTTACTTCGTCCAACCCGAAATTATCAAGCGAAAGCGCGAAGCATTGAATGCGAAACTTTATGAGGCTGACAAGCCTGAAATGAAGTAAACAAATCCACTTTGTCACTCTTTCTTGTCCCTCATTCTAGATTTTCTCTCGGGAGAGCGACGGACTGAAAATCCATGTGTCGGTGGTTCGATTCCGCCCCGAGCCACCATTAGAATGGCCCCTTTTCTCGGCGAGAAGAGGGGCCTTATGCTTAATCTGGAAGTATTTCTGAGAGGCTTCAAAAGTGGTCAGAATAGGGTACCTATAGGGCGTTTTTTACCCGTTTTCCTTACCCGTTTTTGAAGCACCATCAGTTTTACTTCGAGATTGGCTCTCGATTATGTGATCCTGGAGATCACTGGCCATCCGGCCTTTACGTTCATCCAGTTGCTTGTAGTAGTGTTTCTCAGTTACTGTGATTGACGAGTGACCAGCAGCTTCACTGACATCCTCCATCGAGTAACCTAGATATACTAGATGACTCACGAATGAATCGCGTAGATCATGCGCCGTGGCATCGATCCCAGCTTCATTTAGTATGGCCTTAATCTTGTGGCTGATGTAGGATGCATTGAATGGGAACGGGTAGTCACTATCAGTCGGGTCGCTGCTGTTCACTTTTGTGTACGGGTGATCTTTCAGGTACTGAAATACTCCAATTAACTCCGTCTTGATTTGAAACTCAGACGATTTGCGTCCCTTTCTCACAGGGAGCGTCAGCGTGCCTTGTTCGAGGTCGATATCCTTCCATGACAGTTTTGGCTTCAGCACCTCAGATAGTCGGGCACCAGTGAGGAGGTAAACAATTATCAACGGATACCAACGACTTCCTTTCGGACAAACAGCATACAGTCGCGCTACTTCCTCTTGGGTAAGCGGTCTTGGTGCACTCGGCTCTACCTTGAACATATCAACTTTTAGGAAGGGATTGGATGTCAGGTAATCCTTCTTCACACCCCACGAGAAGAGAGCTTTCAAGGTACGCAAATCTACATTTATGCCTCCGTGTGTGTGGTTAGTGTCCAGTCGGCGCTTAATATAGCCCTCAATTTTTGAGGGCGTTATTTGTGATATTTGGGGATTATCATCGAGGGTAATGGAGAAGGCATTTACCGCAGCTCGTGTGCGCTCAATTGTAAGCGGGGAACGAGTCTGTCGATTTCTCAGTGAGGGCTCGGATTTGGCTTTTGCGTATTTCTTATAAAGATCCCAAATCGTAATTACACTTTGTCGTTTGACATAGGTCGGTAGGGACAGCGCACCTTTCTCGCGCACTTGAATCATATCTTGGTGAGCAATTTTTGCGGATTCAAAATCAGCCTTAACCCGACGCTTCACTAGGCTTTGAGTCAGGCTGTCCCACAGGTAGATGTCAAACCCAGAGCATTTGATCCATACCTGTTGATCTACATCCCAGTAGTCATAGATGTTCTTGCGCGGTTTCTTGGAGATGACCGGTCGGATTGGTAGTTTCTTCGCCATAGGACACCTCCTTTCATTGGGTTACAGGTCGTCCATTATGATTTCAGATTCGGATGGATAGCGAATGAGAAGGTCCTCGAATTCGCGATACTTGATGTAGATCCGTGACCCTCGCTTATAGAAGGGTATGTCCCGGCGTTTAATCATTGCACGTATGGCGTCCTCAGTATGGTCAAACGTGATCGCAGCGCTCTTCACCGATAGATAGCGCTCCTGGTTCCCACCACATGCAGGGCAATAATTGTTCTGAGAGTCAGCCATAGACAGCTACTTGACGGACCTTCAGGTAGGCCGCTGCCTCTTTCTTTGTGAAGAGTGTTTCCATCAGGTTCCTTATACCTTAATTGAGAGTAGTATTTCGCGATCCCAAGCGGGGAGTCCCATGGAGCAGCGCTGGTATGGCGGCCGGCATTGAAAACATGCCACTCCATGAGCCGGGTCCTACGTCCTACTTGGTATTACGGCGTCTCCTGCTCTTGGATGGTATCTGAAAAAGCATTGCTGACCAGTTGCTGGATTGTCTGGTCAATCCACTGCTGATCGGGGATTGCAGTGCCGGCAATATGGAAATGAGGCTGGAGAGCTTTCTTGATATCCCAGATAGCAAGATTGTTGCTGTCGTCGTAGTCTAACGCTATATCCACAGTGGTTCTGGCCAAATCGCGCACTAATTTGATCGGGTTACCAGCCCTATCAGGCCCTATGCAATGGGCCAGATCCAACGTTTTCTCGGGATCCCCGGCTAATAGTGCTTCCGATGTGAAATGGCTGAATTACCATTTCATCCTGTTTGTACTCGACACCCAGTTGTACCTCTAGCCTAAGGGTTGTACCGTTTTCGAGGAGTAGACTAAGGTCAGCTTCGATAGTGGTATCCAGAAGGTCCATTGATAAAATTGTTAACATGATAATTCCTTCAATATTATGGAAGGGGTGCCACACTTCTGTGCAGCACCCCAATCCGGGTTATAGGTTAATCCCAGTCAACATTCTGGAACGTGTGATTTTTGACAGCCAAGGCTGCTTCCTCTTCAAGGCCAGTGAGCCGCACGTTCAAGAGCGGACGCTTTACTATGAGAGAATTAACCTCAGCCGCAAGCCGATCGTACTCACTGATGAGCGATTGCTGGAGGAGAGTATCGTCAGCTTCCTCAGTCAATTGCACAATCTCCGGAAGCCGACTCTTGATCCAATCGAGCCGCTGTTGCATGCGCTTTTGGGCAGCCTTCGCTTGCTTTAGAGTGTTGATAGATTGGGGGTAAATTTTCGGATTCTCCGAAGGGTCGTATCCCTTCTTCTCACCTTCCGATTTACCCTTTCCAGCATCGTTGCCTGATTTAGATCCTTCATTGTTATCAGTCGAACGATCCGTGCCGTCCGTTTCATTGGTGCTCATGTGCCACCTCTTAGTATGTCGCTAGATGATCTATGTGACCCTTCATCAGGATGATCATGTAGTGACGGATTAATTCAGGTCACGTCCACGTTGGTTATACCGGAACTGTGTTCGAATTCGTTCGGAAATGAAGAGGGCCAGCGGTGTTCACTGGCCCTTTCTCCACGGGAATTGGACGTTCGGGAATGTTCGATCATCTGACGAGATCGTGGCGGTTCAGGCGCGAGATACATGCGCGAACCGTGTCAGTGACATCCTCAACGGTGATATGATACTTCGTCGCCACAGCCTTAACATTGAAGACACCGCCCTTCCCAATTCCTAGGATTAGATCACGAATGATAGGGCGCATCTGGTCAGGCAAATCAACGAGACGATCCTCGAGATCATTCTCGAGAGATGGGCGCTCACCCTCTAGAATTGAGTCTTCGACTTCATGCAGTTGAAACATGGTAGTGAGTCTCTGGAGCATGACCCTATCCGCATGTGACGAAGCATCATCGTTTTGTCCTTCTACCTCAAGAGGTTCAACAACCGGCAAATACGCTATCCGCTCAGCGCGGAGTGACGTTCTTATTGTCCTCTCACCAGTTGGCGTGGTGCAGATGGCTTCGCCAGCATGATATTCGCTGCGATCGCTTTCTCGATCTACCCGACGAATTCGGTTCTGCCTCTTGCACGGCCGCAATTTGTTTGGATCTTCATCCCAGTCGCACTGACTGGCACAAGTGTACTCATCATACTCCTGGAGATGGACTGAGGATGCCGCTAGTTGATGAGGGCAGGGTCGCGAACGAGTTACTCCGCCCAACCCATCTCCGAGAAGCGCTATCTCCTTGAAAATCGTTGATTGAGTTACCCTATATACGTATGTGTGAAACTGCGCCCCCTTGCTCTCATCAAATAAGTGGCAAGCATCATTTACGGCGCGGGCGACTACCAAATCAATCGCTGAGGATGACCGTTTAGATGCTTCCCATACATCCAGTAGCGATGATTCCCAGATTTTAAACGAGCCCTCCAGGCGCACCTTGCAGTGCTCAATTAATTTTGCTAGAGACCGATCTCCATCGAGTCCCAACACCACCTTATCAATCAGTTCCAAGACCTCGAATTCTTTGAGAGACTTCATTACCCAATCCTTTCAATTATAATTGTGACGTTCGGGGATAGTGATCGAAAATGATCTGGTAGTACATCCTTTCCAACAATCAACCGTGTCTCCGTCATTAGTCCGCGGAGTCGCCCTTTTGAGACCATCCCTTTGCCCTGCACCTCACCAGCATCGAAGCGGTCCACAGGCCTGGGGTGAACCGTTACCATCCTCTTTAGGACTCTGTGCAGTACGTCATCTTTCCAGGGGATTCGTTTCTGGCCCTTCAGTTCCGTCCACTCATCCTCCTTGATATATAAACCCCAATCCATGTCCTGGTAGGGTCGGGATTCTTTCACTGGGTCGGCAATCCGCTTCTCCCCTCCTTCGAGGATCAGGTATTCGCGGGTGGGGCCTGTGCGGACAGGGCCTTGAAAGACCAGAGTTACAACTGTGGACTGCGCCATATGGGCCTCAATCACCCCTGCTGCGCCCCCTTTGAACGCCTTCACGACGTAGGTCTGAGCATCATCATCGTTGCTTATTAGAGGCAACGGTGCATTTATCCAATGTTGTGTCAAAGGCCTACACCTGGTTGGTAGCTGCCTTTTTGGATACCACCGCTCTTGTATCCAAATTTTTGTTGTTGGAGCCGTGGTCGATTTTTACACAGAACTAACATGCCTGAAAATAACGAATGACCTAAAACCGTTCATTCAGGACTAGGAGGGGGGTTCAGTAGGGATTCAGGGGGGTTCAGCTAGGTTCTTGGTGGATTATCGACAAGAACCCGCGCAAGGACTTTCTGGCGGATTATACCTTAACCGAGGGTAATCATCTCTACCGCATCTTTATCTCCCTTCGGAGGGACATTTACTATCATTATTTTGCTCTCTAATTTGAGTTTATTCGCCTTTTTCTGGGCAAAATCAGCGAAGGACCCCAATATTATATTTGAGTGAGCCAGTGGCCATTGGAGGCGAGTACACAATTCTTCCACCGATAGTCGTCTATCACCACGCAAGGAGCGAAACAGGTCTTCGTATTTTGGGGTTATTCCCTCCCTTTTCAGATATTCGGATCGCCTCGCACCGAAATTCTTATCATCGTCTATTAGTCCTTGGTCTTCAGCAGTGAGCTCGTAGTCTTGGCTGTAGCGTATGCGATCAAGAAGGGCATATATCAATCCCTTTTTGGGAGGGCCAGGGGGTTTTCCTGACTCATCAGGGAATTCGCCAACATACAGTCCCTTAGCGATGTGCATGGCGCCTTTGCGATATTCCAGAAATACCTGAATGTACTCATCTCTGTCTGAATCCGTGAATGCGTTATCGAGCGTTGTCATTCTATGCGGCAGGACACCAAAATCGACGCTACGCAGTTTGAACCAATGCTCGGGGTGCCGTCCATATCCAAAGATCAGCTCACTCCACGTATGTGAATGTGGGAAGAGGACATCAAGAGTAAACTTCATTTCCAGGTGCAATAGGTAATACAAGTGACATATATCATCACGATGTTCTGCACCAGCAAAGCGCTCGATTTTTTCACCAAGATCATCGAGGATTGACTGCCTAGCCTCCGGAACCTCGAAATAGCGAGTGAACTGGTCTCTGCAGTGGTCGTATAAACTCTCCGCGGATTGGATCAGATCAAAATTGAGGTTATTCCAATCTGGCATACTGTCCCCCGAAGGGGCTATCCTTTCGGGAAACATGCGGCCTGTGTGATCCTTACCAAGATAAGCGAGGGATACAATGACCAGGTCAAGTTCCTCGCATAGGTCACCCCAGTAGTCATGGAGGTACTGACCTGAGATTGGTCTCGTCATCTCGAGAACATCTTCCGGGAATTCTGCTATCTTGCCAATGAGCCTTCTGGCCGCGAATTGCCAGTCGTCCTCCGATTCGAATCTCAGACCCCAGGTAATGCTCGGTATCTCGAGGATAGCATCATGACAGTATTTGAATGAAGGGGACTCCATGTATCCTCCAACGGCTTGACTATGGGAATATTAGGAAGAGAACGCTGGGCGCGCAAAGACATTGAGAGGCTGCCGGAGCGCATGTATATCACTCTCTGGGAGGTAAAAGCCTGAAATAAATGCATATATTCCGTATAAATAATGACTTGTCATTGATTATCATCTCGAATTAGTCTATATTAAAGAGAGGCCAAAATATTCAGCCTCCTTGAACCAATTTAACTTATGAAGAACAAATATAAAACCAATCCCCACTTTTGAATAGCGCCACGCCGATTCCGGCGAGGCTTGAACACCCAAAATCAGTACATAAAACTATGGAGATAACGACTCAAGATTTTTATCTCACGGCCTTTCTGCGCCTTCAAGGCGTGGAGATAACAGACCTGAGAGATGAAGGAAGACGACACCTGTTTGTGTTCGAAGACAATGAAGAGTTCCAGCGTTTGCGCCGAGACTACTACTACGACGAAGCCACCGTGGCGCCTCAGATGTTCAAGCGCAGCATCCGGGAACTAAAAAGCCTCATTTCAGGAGGCTAATGATTATGATAACCGATTTCAGAACCGATGCGAATTAGCGTTTGCAAGAACTATGATCCGAAACAGACCAAAGATTACAATAACAGCCGGGTAGCCCACGGCTGGGCCCTCCAGGAAATTGCTTGGGAAGAAGAGGCTACTAAAACCCTCACCACCGAGCACGGCATCAGTGGCAACGAATACCGCGATGGCCATAAGTGCAACGACAGTTGGGCCGGTGTTCATGTCATCATGCTCGATTTCGATTCGGGGGATATGACCAGGGATGCCCTGCTTGAAGAGCATCAGAATTGGCATTTCGACAGTTATGTCTTCTCCAGCCAGAACCACCAGAGAGACAAGATTAAGGCCGGCAAGGTTGAGCCCGCCTGTGATAGGCTGCGGGTGCTTATACCGCTGGCATCCCCGATTACGAGTGAGTTTGACCGGGATGCAGTAGAGCAGTTTTTCATCGGCAAGTATAATACTGGTGGCAAGAATGTACTAGACGCATCCTTCATGGAGAAGGCCCGGTACTTTGCTCACGGCACCACCGAAGTCTCCAGTTTCATCTCAGGCAAAGGGGCCATGGAGTGGCAGAAAATCCCGGGGCTTTATAAGGGAAAGAGGAAGAAAAGGGGTCGGCCAACGAAGGCTGAGATGAGGGGGGATACGTTCCGGCTCGATGACCAGGTAAAAGATGCCAATGAAGTGGAACGGGCAATCAGAGAGGTGCCGGCTGATACACCGATATACTGCCCGGTCTGCGGGGATGCACCACATCGAACCAATGAGGGGCATAACGCTGTGCTGATGACCAACGAGGCAGGCCTGCCGTTCATTTTCTGCAGCAGTTGCAAGGCACGTGAAATGGGAGTGAGCGGCAAAGGCGTATACAACCTTCATCCAGATGACGCCTATCGCCTCAATTCGGAAAAGAACAATGCAATGGTATTTATCGATACCCTAACCAGCAAGTTTTTAGGTGGCTGTGTTGAGCCTGGGAATCCCGATTTTGTGGTGCGGGAGTTGAAATCACAAGAGCATGTCAGGCAGTTCTGTAAGTCTCATAAACTGACCATTCCCGATACCCACTCCCGAGCTCGCTATGAACTGGTCTTCTCCAGTGATAATTCCATTGATTTTGAGAAGGGCTATGTGAACAAGTACATGGCGCCGGATGTGCTGACCCAGGAGGTACCTGATGGCCATACCGCGAAACTTCCTCTGACGATAAGCCTGCTGCTTGATCATGTTATGGCAGGCGATGAAGATATCATAGATTATTACATCAATGATCTGGCAAACTTTGTTCAGACCAGGCAGAAGATGATTACCGCATACCTGGTGCAAGGGGTTGAGGGTACCGGTAAAGGGCTGTTCTTTACTCTGGTACTGCAGAAGATATTCGGTCCACGATACTGCTCGCAGACTGATCAAGATGCCTTTGGAGGACAGTTTAACTCAATCCTCACGGATAACGTCCTGGTGCTGGTGAATGAAGTATCGGGCAATTTCTCATCATCGGGTAGAAAGAACCTCACCACCATTGAGAAAATGAAAATAGCCATAAGCGACGAGTATATCCAGATTGAGGGTAAGAATAAAGATCGCATAAACGGCAGAAACAGCTGCTCTTTCATGTTTGCCACGAACCGCCATCATGGCGTTGTTCTAAGCAAAGACGATCGGCGCTTTAATGTCGCCCCACGCCAGGAACAGAAGATCAATCAGGCCGCGTGGTGGCCTGGATATCAAGAGTTGAAGATCAAGGTGCACGATGAGCTGCAAGAGTTTGTATGGTACCTGAAGCAGGTCCAGGTTGATCAGAGAAAGATAGGGACCGTTATTGAGAACGAGCCCAAAAGGGTCCTGCAGTCACTCTCACGAAGCAATGCTGAGGACTTTTTCGAGGCTGTTGTAACAGGCAATCTGCAGTGGATTCGCGATAACCTCGTAGAGCGGGATGGTTATGAGTCCGGTGCGAAGCATTTTGAGATGACTCAAATGGTTACCGCCATTGGGGCCAGGGAGAGCGTCAGCATGAGGGATTTGTGCACGATATACAACTACATCAATCATAAAAATCTGACTGTGGGGGCCTTCGGAAAACTGGCGGCAGGGTATCTGCCTAAGCCGAAGGCGATTGCCAAAAATAAAGATCGTTTTTGGGGAATTGAAATCAACTGGCAAACGAAGGAGGATATGTTCGACTAATTGGTAAGAGAAGTAAGAGGAGGTAAGAGATATCTCTTACCTCGTAAGTCTAGTATATATAGATATATATGAACGAAGTAAGAGATGCAGAGGAAAAACAAGGTTTTATAATAAATAAATACACGCAAGGACATCATGAATTGTTTATTTATTCCCCATGAAATCCCAAAACATCTCTTACCTCTTACTTTTATCTGATATCGCAAGAACGGAGAGTGAGCCAGGAACCTTATCCAATAATATGGCCTATAAAACAACCAATATTTACGCTTCAAGGAGATGGGAGCAACGAACAAAGAAACTTAACTGGCCTATATAAGGCCACAAAAAGAGAGTAAAATATGGAATACATATTCAACCCAGCCCGCAACACGGGCTTCGATACAAGACACCACGACTACTGAATCATCGCGTCGGCAAATCATCCGGAAATCACCAGGAAAGGCAGATCAAATCGCATAAAACCTGAGTTCTTCCTGTGGTATCAACTCGAACCGCGTCAAGCGCCCGAGACATACCTGAAATACTTCAATGAAAAACTGGGCATCATCAGCCCGGGAATGGGCAATCAGCTACTCAACAAATGGAACCTCACCGTTCAAGCAGACCTACCAGAGATCACGCCCATATTCACGATAGGGAGCAGCATTGCAGCCTTCGAAATGCCCCAGGAACCCAACAAACTGATGATATTGACCATGAATGGCCCGCAGCAATCGGGTCAGCAGTTCACAGCCGCTGGTAGAGGCGGCTATGTCTGGAACTGACTGTCGATTTCCACCTATGAAGACATCCCTGAGATCCACAGTATGCTGGAGGATAGTCTGACGCTAGATGCCAAATACCGAACGCTGCTCATCAATAAGATGAGCGCGTATGCCAAGGCACGATCTCTTGAGGCAAAATAGTCATGGGCAACAAGAAACAGCGCAATAAGACGCTCAAGGAAATGGGCTTCAAACCGTTACCGGGTCGGCCAAAGACCACCACTCTCGATGATTTGGTGCAGAAGATGCAGGCGGGCAAGCATGATCCATCCCAATATTCCAAATCAGATTACCCTTCACCAGCTGCCGATGACGGCCTTTCCCGAAAGACCAGCAGCGGGTTTGAGACATACTATGATGGGAAGTGAAGGCAGGGGCATCCCAGGGATGAGCAGGGAGACTAGAATCAGAAAAACCTGCCCGGGCGGCAAAACATAAGTGGTCCCCAGCCCTGCCTCGCCATTCACGGCCTCAGACGCGATCCTGGGGCCTCGGCCATTTCGGATATCCCTAACATATTGATATTACAGTCTATATGATAACATGTCAGGAGTGGTCAGGATTGGACAAGTCGGGCAGGTCCGATTTTCGCCATCGGTCGGTAAAAATGTTGGCCAGGTTGCCTTCTAAGGCCCAATCGCCCTCGAGAACTTTTGAAAATATGCGGCCGTTTCAGGTCGGGCGGGATCGAATTTTCTTAGATGTTGCGCTTAAAGATGGTGTTTTGAAGATAGAAAAAAGCCCCTTGGATCAAGAGGCTTTTAACTTGTCCCGGATCGTTCTCATCGATACCGCAATATCACTCCGCCATCCCCAACGGCCCATCCATCGTTTTCATCGATGAAGTGGATGTTTCTAACGCTTTCCGATGTTGGGCTATTCATGCTCGAAAATCCGATGCCGTTCCAGTGATACATAAGACCATCCTCGCCGACAATCCAGACATCATTGGCCGAAGTACCTCGAACACTGAAAAGACTATACCGATAAGATCCTAAAGTTTGCGTTGTATATGTACTCCACATGCTGCCTTCCCAATGCCATACAGAAGCAACGTCAGCAAAAGGAACGCCAGGCGGCCAAATAGCTCCTCCTGCCACCCAATAATCAGAACCATTGGCAGCCCAAATAGCGTACGACTGGTCATTATTAAAATCAGTCACTAGAGCCCAAGCAGAACCATTATAGTTATAGATTTCTCCCCAGTTTGTGACGGCCCATCCATCTACGGGGCTATTCATGCTCAGATCCATGATTCGATTACCTTGGCCGACAGTCGCTGTACTCCAAACTGAGCCATTATAAAAATGGATTTCGCCCACACCAGCAACCCAGACTGAATCTGAGGAAACATGGTCGATGCCATAGCTGGGAGTAGTAGGATAACCCGCTCCTTGACTCCAGAGCGTCCCATTAAAGTGCCAGACTCCTCTTTCGCCTGATATCCAGATATCATTTTCGGCAATGACCGCTACACCACCCAATCTATCAGTCGTGGGAGAAGCCTGCTCTCCCCAGCTGGAACCATCCCAATGATAGATTTTGCCTGAGTCACCAACAGTATAGGCGAAATTGCTATTCAGCGCACTAATCCACTTCAGGTCGACTGACACTGTCGCGAAGGAACCCCATACTCCAGGCTCTTTCAATGTCCTGCCGCTAACCACATTGCTGCCGGTTGTCTGATTGGCTGCATCTTCAACGTACAACTTGTAGAAGTACTCGGTATCGTCCTGTAGATTGTCAATGGTATACTCAACGGTGTAGCGGTTGGTGATGGTCGTAACAATTGATGAATTATCATTAACAGTGGCGCCAGAATCCCGGTATAGTATGTAGGATAGAAAATCAGTCTCGGCGCTAATGTCCCAAGAAACCTTCATCGCACTTGAGCTGATATTGGTAGGCTCATAAAGTTGAACAGATGCAGGTGGCATGTCCGCAGGCACATTCATCGCCACGACAACATCACCTGTGCCGGCATTGGAACTGATAGTGACTAAGCCACTATAATCACCTGCTGTGAGGGTTCCCCGCGAGACGGAAATATTCACGGAACTGTAGTTCGTACCCGAAATCGGGTTTGCGGTGATCCAATCCTGATTGTCGGTTACCGACCAGGTCAAGTCACCTGAACCGGCATTGGCTACATCAAAAATGGTGCCGTTTATATCTCCCGTAGTGGGGGCCTCCGTAGGAGGTTCACAGGTGGTAATGACCAACAAGCTCAATATGAGCCCCAGGCCGTTTTTTACATGTACCATCATCAATTAATCTCCTAAAAGTTGAATGTCAGACGCAGGGCGAGATCAGAATCACTGCCGTAGATGGGTGTGAGGGCATATTTCTTAACCCCCTGCCCGGTTATCGCGTCAAAGACATTATAGAAATAGCCAACTCCAGCCATAAGACCACTGACCATGCCGATCGAATAGGACCTGTTGGACAACCGGTTATAGAATGTTCTGCGGTCAGCATCTCTTTCCAGGGATGCCTTTCGACTGTAGTTATGGCTGAGATTTTGGCTGACCAGAAATGTCGAAATGAGAATGGCCTCAGTGCCTAATAGACGTATTCCTTTCGTGTTCTCACCTTTAAAAATCTGTCCCCAGCCTGGGACCAGGATTGAGCGCCAGACAGGTGCAAAGCCATAGCCCTGCTTGACTGATAGATCATACCCGGCATATTCTGGTTTCTGCTTCTTCATGAGTATCCAGTACCGGTAGATGGTTTCGCTGCCTTTCCATATGGTCTCCCAGTATTCCTCCTCTTTTTGTAGCCCCTGGATAACTGTTGATCTGCCGGTCTGTTGGATTTCGCGTGTAACCTCGCTGAGATTGCCAAGGGTGGATTGCTGCTGGTAAGTGGTAATCTGGCTCTTGGCTGTAATCTCACCACCCATTATTATTTCCGAGAGTACGTTGGCTATAGCCTGCTCCTTGGCATCTGATAAAGAGAGAGAACTAGAGCCGATTCCTGAGTAGTAAGTGTAATAGGTCCCTGTTGGCGGCTCTTTAAGCCATGTGGGTGGTTTGGGCAGGGATGTTTCAATGACATGCTGGGCCAAAAGACTGTTTAGCAGAAGGCCCAGCACGACCATAAGATATTTTGCCATGATTACACTATTCTTCCCTCAGGCCGTTCAGCTGGTCCACTTGGGAAGACAGGATCTGCTGCAATTCTGCATCTACATCCAGTTGGCGCTTGATTTCCTCCTGCTCCAGAGTGCGTTTGGCTTGGTCTCTGAGTGATTCAATGGGCATTTTTGCCAATGCATATACGATGTAGACTTTCTTGGAGGTGATGACTTCTCTTTCAATAATCTTGATATGACTCGCTGACAGGCTGACGATCTGATTACTTGCTGCCCGCACCACTGCGGCATCGATCTCGCCGCCAGCCATCTGTTTTGAAGTGGTAATCATGTTGTTTATTTTAAGATTCATCTGCCGGGCAACTTCATCCCGTGCTGCAGCCTCAGCGCCCTGTCGCGTAAGTCCAAGATCTTCTCCTTCAAATTCACCAATGCCATAAAGCGCTGTCTCTTCATCTGGGGTGTTCAAATACCAGTCCGGAAGTGCTTTAGCTCTTTGAGCCAAATTGCTCGAGCAACCCACAACCATAAGTGTCAATACCAGACTAGCTGCTAAATGGATATGTCGCATGATATACCTCCATATGTTGAAGATTCTAATTGATGTCGAAATCAGAGCCAGGCATGCAACAGGACACAAAAAAATCCTCTGCAGCCAAGACTCAGGATCGACGTTGTAACACGATCAATAACCGAGCTACCCTTACGGGCGACTGCAGAGGATATTTTCCCCTGAGTCTTCCCGCTTTGGGTAATCGCTCGGTACTATCGTAGACTACTGATCGTGTTACCTTGGCAATTTATGTTGGGTAGGCGGGCTATACAAGCCTGCCTCATTTGATTTAACGTCCCCCGAAGAAGTGAACCAGATCACGGACAATCGCAACGATCCCCTGCACCGTACAGTAGTGAAGGAAGACCGTTCCGGCCCATGAAGACCATCCGGTTGCTTCACTACTGGCACCCTCTGCAGCATCCAGATAGCCGGCAGCATGTCCGTTGCTGATATTCTCCTCCGGATGGACGAATCCAATCCTCATGGTTGACCTCCTTTCTGCAGCAGATTGTGATCAGCAAATGAGAACCATTTGTCGCCTCCTATGATCACGTGGTCCAGGAGGGTGATATCGAGCAGATCGAGTGCCTTGTTCAGCTTTCGAGTGATCTCGATATCATCGTTGCTTGGCTTAATGTTGCCGCTGGGATGGTTATGACCACAGATCACGTTAGAGGCATCCTTCAGCAGAGCTGACCTGACAATCTCACGAGGGTAAACGGCCGCCTGGTTAACGGTTCCTGTGAAGAGGATCTCCGAATCAATCAGCACGTTCTTCTGGGTGAGGTAGAGAGCCACGAAAGTCTCGCGCCTGGCCCCACCCAACAGGCCCTGGAGATGACGGGCGACCTGCTGGGCATTGTTGAAGGCATCGCCCGATACTATCTCAAAGCGCCGGCTGTACTCCTCCAGGAAAGCCTCATCTGAGGCTTCAGTTAGTGTTGCATCCATAGGCGCCTCTAGACAGCCAGAGACAGTGGCGGTAGCACCTCAATCGCCTTGGGCAATCTGATCTTCGGCGCAGTTTCCTGAAAGATGGTGGACTGAACCTGGCCCAGCTCGCCTTCCAGTTTGTTCATGCGCTCCCGGATCGAGAGGTAACTCTGTGTGAGTTCTGCCGGGACGCGAGGCGACCTTGCCAGGGCTTCAGCAAAAACATCCTCGCTTGCTTGTCTGACATTGATGTTTTCCAGGTAGTCGGCCAGATCATCTTTGAGGAATGAAAGTTTCCCTTTCAGGCCGGCCAGTTCGCGCTTGATCAAAGAAGCATCGTGCGCCACAGCATCCATGAACGGTGTTGCGCTCACTGACTCTATACCCGAAAAGTCCTCAGTCAGGCCATCAATTTGCACACCCTCATCCTCCAGAAACTGGGCGGTTTGGTCATCGAAGAAGAGATTCATGCGGCTTGAGTGTATGTCGGTCATGGGCGAGTAGTCAGGGATTTTCCCTTTGTGGGCCAGGAGCGTGTCCTGGAACTTCCCGGTGATCACTTCATCTGCTGCCGCTAAAAACCGTCCCGGGGTAAACACTTTAATCAGATGCCGATTCCCGAACGGATCTCTGGAATCCTTGAAGTTCCGGGACAGTTCCTGGGTGTAGAACAGGACCGGCTCACCTTCTCTAGAGTCCCGGCACAGCCTGAGCCTGGCTGCGGTGTAGTTCATCTCATCATCCACTGCGTCGAGCTTAAATCCTTCGATTTCATCATCAAGCCGCTGCGGCGACTCTATCACCACGTTGTTTTGCATTTTCTTCCTCCTTAATTCTTACGGGCATCACGACCGTAACGGCCCCGCTTTGCCATTCTTCGCCTTCCTCTTTGAGCACCGTGCCCGCGTTGGGAGAGACATATTTCCAGCGTACCATTGGAGACTGCTGAGACTTTAGAGCGCGTTCGAACAGCCCCAGATCAAAGGCTATGCGGATAGATTCACCTCTAAACTGTGACAGGGGAATCGGCGCTGTCCACGACAGATCCTCCTCCATGTTCTCGACCTTGAGCGTTCCACCCTCACGTTCAATTGCCCAGATGGACAGTTTTGTCTGCTTATCGGCAAACGGCTTGGCTGCTTTGATTAATGTGAGCACCTTGTCTTTATCCAGCACCACTTCGCCGGTGAACTCAGTAGGTACAACCGACTTCACATCCGGATAGACTTCATCAATGAGCCGCACATACATGGTGACATCACCCGGCAGGGCAAATGACAGGTGAGAATCAGAAAGCCCGATCTTGGTGTGCCCCCTGGCCAGTCTTGTGAGCAGGCCTAAAGGCCCGGTTGGGATAATCCCTGAGAAAGGCTTGGCCTTATTTACGTCGAGGCCATTTTGAATGCGCAGCACATGACTATCGGTGGCACAGAGCGTCATCTGGCCACCTGCAATATCGGTATGGACTCCCTTCAGAGCAGGTTTTAGAGCATCGGTGCCGCAAGATTGAGCCTGACCGGAGAGGGCCTGGAATACGTCCCTATGCCACATACCCATGGGCTTGAACTTGCCTGTAGGCAGCTCCGGGAAGTCGTCCACCTGGCCGCCTTTAAAGGACAGAATCGAGCCATCATATCCCAGATTAACCTTCCCCTCCTCCAGTACTATCTTCAGGCTGTGGGGCTTGCTCTTTAGAACTTTGGATAGCAGCGCAACGGGCAGGCAGTAAGAGCGTTCATCGGGTACAGGCATGGCCAGCGTCGTCTCCAGATCGGTGACCCGTGCGATGCCCCTCTCAATGCAGATGCTCCTAAGGATCGACAGAGAGCTTCTACGATCGATCACCTTCTCCGCCATCGGCAGCAGCCGAAGCAGGGTACTTAGCATATCATCTCCTTGTTGATTATTGATTAAGAGCGCCGAAGCGCAGATTGGAAACTGGGCAGACGGCATTATGCGGCTTCTTTGAGCAAAATGCTTCAGTACAGTGCCCTTTGTAGTCCATCTCAACGCCTCGACCTTTGTAGGGGCAGTGATGGTGTAGTTTGTTCTGGTTGAGTAAGACCTCGGTGTAATCCTTGAAGAACTCCTGGAGTCCTGCAGAGTACCCTTTGCGCCTGCTGTACTGGGTATAACCTTCGGCCAGTCTATTGAGCACGCCATGCTTGACCTCTCGGCTCTCAATCGATTTAAACCATTCCGGCAGGTAAGGACTTTTCAGGATATCCTCATGAACAGACCGCTCAATATCTGTGAGGATTGTTGATTGTCCTTTTGGGCGAACTTTCAACGGCGCAAACAGAGTGCGCCCTTCGCCACTTGCCCCAACATCAATTGAGGGCAGCGGCATTCCTGACAGGAAACCGTTGATGCCTATTACAAGATCATTGATCAGATCCAGGGGATCATCAATAGACGGCACTGAAGTGACTGCCGCGGGCACCTCATAAGGCTTTTCCTTCAGAGCCAGTTCCACCGCTTCCAGATCGAGATCGAGTGACGGAGGGAGCACCAGTTGGATCTCGCCTATCAGGTACTCCCCATCCTTGCAGGAGGTGATAACCGGCATGACGTTCTGCCCTTGGCGGAAACCTTTAAGCCAGATGATGCGCCATTGCCGTGTCAGCAGCAGTTCAGGTTGCTTCTGTTTCAATGTTTCAAGCCACTCGTTGATCTGGTCTTTGACCCGGGTCAGGATGAGTTTCTGGTAGTCACTCATAATGCCGCCAAGGCCTGCTCTTCGAGGCGTGCTCTTTGGCCTATCTCATCAAGAGATAGATCGGCCGGTCCGCCACATTCGCTGCAGGTGATATCCAGGCTTGTTTTGCCGTGCTCCACCAGTTTTTCCTCCAGCGATTCCAATGGCCTCACATGCAGAATCGATACGGTCCCATTATCCTCAACCTTAAAAGTGGCCCGTACCCATAACGGCACCAGGAATGCTTTGTTATCGACGCAGTCGGGGCAAGTCAGTCTCATGTTTGTTGCGCTCCTTTCTGAGCCAGTTGTACTCCTTCCTGTTAATGGTCACCTCTTCCTCCATGGTGCTGTAGGGCAATGGAGGCGACCATGGACAGTAGGGGATAGTGACAGACGATGAGCCGCACCGGGCGCAGGTGATGTACCGGTTCCTGGCCCCTTGTGCATTCGGCATGATCTCCAGAGTCTGCATGTCATCATGCACGCAGTAACTGACCAGCTCCTCAACGCCCATATGTATAGAGCCCCCTTGGTGGTTGTACCCATCTGCGTCGCACGGCTCTACAAGAAGGCCACTGGGCGCCACTCTCACCGGCTGATGCATCTCTACCTCGGCCTCAAAATGGACATAGTTGCCGCAACTTGCGCAGATCAGTTTCATGGGTGCCGCATAGTGGCGTTCAGCAGGCAACTGCTGCAGGTTAGATCGTCACTGCCCAGTCCCTGTCCCACAAGGCTAAGGGGCAGGCTGAGTGGCTTGATACGAATATCTCCGTTAGGCTGGCTCGACAGCTGCTGATCTGTTGCCATATCCTTGCAGAAAATATCCTTCCCGCATACCGCGCATCTGGGCAGCACCATGCCGGACGGCTGGGGAATCATTGTGATGCTCATATCTCCTCCAATGAATAAGGGCCGGTAAACCGTTACAGTCCACCGGCCCCGGGGCTAGCCATTTGTTTGTGATGGTTAATATCCCATATCTCGTTTCAATCCTTCCAGGGTTAAGCCATGGTGGGCCCTGACCTGCTCCAGGCCTGATTCAAAGTGCTCGCAGCTGTTGTAGCAGGCATCCTCATCGAGACTGCCCTGGCGATCGATAATGCAGTTGTGGCAGGTTTCAATGACCTCGGATTTCTCGAGCCATTCCCCGCACCAAAAACACCCGGGACAGCCGGTCTGCCAGCAGACATTGATGAGCGCCTCGTGCATATCAATACCGTCACTCTCACCACAGTTGGCGCAGCTGAGTTTTGGATTCCCCTCCTCAAATCCCTTCTCCAGGATCCTCCAGAGGTTTTTGGCCATCGCCCGGGTCAGTTTATCTGAGTGGTCCTTGGACAGGCCAACTTCAAGCCCTTCAGGACGCATCTTGAGGTCGTGTTTAATCTTCAGGTCGATGGCAAACGCGTTGGTGTTCCCGCAGAATGGGCATATGAGGTTATCCGCCACATACCTTCTGGCTTCAGGCTCCCACGACTTAGGTGTCCGCGACATGGTGTTTATCAAGGGTCGCTGTAACCACCTGGGCCAGACCGGCTATGGCGCCGGCAATCTCAGCCACAGTCTGAATCGTATTGGATACCTGCACTTCGCGCCGGGCGCGCATCTGTTGCCTGAGGCCTGTGCCCAACAGATAGGCATTCGCTGCCAGGAGTACCGTATTAGAGGCCAAACTGGCGGCACGCTCCAAGGATCTGCTGGAGACTCGCAGGCGCAGTTTCCTGTCAGACAATTTCTTCTCCTTTCAAAGGATGCCGCGGACCTCTGAGCAGTCTGCGGCCGAAATAGATGATAAAACCCAGTCCGAGCAGCGCTACCCCCCCCTCTATGGCGTGGATTGTGAAGAAGACGCCGTTGTCTCGCAATTCCATGGCAATTCCTCTTTGATGGTTTGATAGATCTGGGTGGCTGAATCAAGCAGCATTTTCTGTCTCCGGTAGCGCGCGTAGTCTCTGACCAGGATAAGAGTCAACCCAGCGGCCAACCCTAATCCTGCAATCATGCCCAGCGATCGCACAATATGGCCGATCTCAAGCTCAACCACCCGTTCCTCATCTTCAGCCGGCAGCCTTTCACTCACCGATTCGGTGCTGGTTAATCGAACGAACAATATTGGTGACTTCCATCACCAACAAGACACTACCGATGACAACTTGCCCTATCCTCAGCGCACGGCCCAGTGTTATAAGATTCATATTTATCTCCTTGGTTATCTGATTGATCTTTGGATCTGAAGGGGAATCCTCCAGAGTATTCTTCTTATACCCAATTCGAGGGGGATTACGGTATAAGAACTCTGAAAGGAGCATCTTATGCCAACCTGGATAATCACACCTGAGAAATACCTCACAGACGAGGAAACCAAGCAACTACGCAAAACACTATCAGATGCAGCAACCCTTGCTCGAAATAAGGGAGCCCAAATAACAGTACGAGATGAGTTGATTGTTGAACTAGGCCTCGGTACTGGTCTACGAGTATCCGAGCAAGCAAACCTCATGGTTCGAGATCTATTCCTTAAAAAGGGTCAGAACGCACTTCATGTACGTAACGGCAAAGGGGGCAAGGATCGTATCGTACAGTTCAGCTTGAACCTTAAGAAGATGGTATTGGATTACCTGGATTACAGGATATCAGATAGCCCATATCTGTTCCCATCCAAGCGTGGTGAACAAGTAACTCGGTTTGGACTGGGCCAGGTGTTCAAAAAGTGGGCAAAGAGGGCAAGATTACCTTCACACTACTCAATCCATAGCCTTCGGCACACCTACGCAACCAACCTGTACAAGGCCTCTGGCTATAATCTTCGGATGGTCCAGCAACAACTTGGTCATTCGAATATATCTACGACATCGGTTTACAGTGCTGTAGTCAACCAAGACCTCGATAACGCCCTCGAGCGTCTAGATTAGGGGCTGAAATGCCCCTTTTTCTAATCCGCATTGGTTTTCGCAACACTTCCTGACCTTTACACCACATAACCTGTAACTTTCCGACGGTATTCATCACAGAAGGTATGTTATGTGGTGAATATTGCCTCGATAGTAGCCCGTTGATGTCTATAATGGGAGGAGCAAGCAGACATTGGAGAGGCGGGAGAAGGTCAAGCACAGGACGCTACATTTGGGGTGTCAGCTAAACCATGGAAAATCGATATGTGTCTCTTAGTTTTAGAACCGAGTAGATCACGTTGCTTAGGCAACGTACAGGGGCGTTGATGATTTCCCGGCTCTGGTCGATATAAAGAAGATTACCAAATATGAAAATTGTGATATGCAAGTCAATATATTGCACGTTTCCATTGCAATGTGCTAGCTTACGGTTGTGGTTTGAACTTAATTGGTAAAGAATAGAGGTGATATGATGAAGACTATCAAACCGACCTCTAAGGCAAATCTCAAGAGAGCTGCCATGCTTATGAAGGCGCTATCGCACCCCGCCCGATTACAGATACTGTTCTTCGTCGAGGACAAGGAAGAGAGGGTCTTCGCCATCCAAAAGCATGTGCGTCTGACCCAGGCTATGACCAGCCAGCATCTGAAGGTCCTCTTTGACTCGGGCTACCTGGATCGCCGCCGGGAAGGAACCTCAATCCATTATAAGCTGAGCAAAAAACAGGGGAAGAAAATCCTGCCTTATCTGGAGGACTGCGCCGCTTTGTGGGATGGACCCGCCATCGGCAAGCAGTCATCATAAGGATGGTGTTCGCGTCAGCGTGATGTGGACCGCTCGTTAGCTTTTGTTAAGTGGCATTTCGGCTAGGTTGAACACGAAGCATAATTCTGAACGCCCCTCGGTACTATCCAGGTACTGAGGGTTTTTTGACTTACTGGGTGAGTGTCGCTGAGTGCTGTTTAGTGACTTCTAGGGGGGTCCAAAATGGCCCCACCAGGTTGAGTAAGGTGAATAAATACCTAATCAAGAAACGGTGTTGGTGGACGAGTTAAATTGCAGGATGAAAAGACTGAATCGACTTATTCTAGCGGGTTGGCCCTACATTGTGGCGCTGGGCATCGGAGGCCTTATCTATTTTCTCAGCGGCCATATATTGGATAATGATTTAAAAGGTTTCATGCTTGGTATAGCAGGATCTTTTGTCGCCATACCCACACTCTACTATACCTATGGGCTAGCTCAGCGATTTTCGAAACGTCGCCTCACGAAAGAGTTATTTGATTATGCAAAGTTTCAGATAGATAGGGAAGTTTTCAAGGCTGTCAGATACTTGATGAAACTTACCTGGCCCTATGAGAAGCACGACCTGTCTCTAAGTGGTATTCAGAAATTCTTAGAGATGAGTTGGAATGAATGTGCAGAAATTCAAAGAAGTAACGATAAATATGGATTCCAAATATTTAGGCATTGGGGAATTAGCAAGAAGGCAATCGAATCAACTCTCGAGAATCCCCTACTTATAAAAACCCTTAATGAAGACCAAACAATAGCCATTATTGAGCTGCTAAAAAGTGTTCATGCCTTGGAATTAGTCTCGCGGAATGTTTCTAGATATTTCGAACTTACTGGGGAAACGGCTTCAGGCTTTACCATTCAAAGCGGGCTAGAGATGAATGAGCAGAATATCGACTTCCCAGATCGATATCTATTACTGCGATCCTTGGAAAAACAGAAATATGAAGTAACCGATTTCGCTGATTTTCCAAAATATGCAATTCCAAACTTGCTTAAATGTTATACTCCAAGAAAATCCGCCGTAGAAGAATTAGTGGATATTATTTTCAGTTTTAACTTATCTGCAAAAAATTGGATTGGCATGACGGGAGATGAACTAATTCTTGATACGAATAATTTTAGACTGCGTATGGATTATCAATATGGGCCTTAGGTGTCAAATGGACCCCAAAATCGATCATAACAAAGTGGTCGACAAAGATCAAGGAGCGATCACGACTGAACAACCTGATGGCGGAGACAGTAGCTATGGTCGTTGAGTCGGCCCTACTCTCCTGGGGGCTAGGAGATTTGGTTGATGAAGAAGAATCTATAGACTAGTTCTATCTAATTGTCGCTTGTATGAAAAAAGGGTTGCTCATCTTTCGGGAATCAAATCAACTATTTAGTCGTCGTACTCTAATTGCGGCGATCCTTTCCTCAATCCGAAAAGTATGTTCCTTCAGCCCCGAAACATATTCGCCAACCAAGTCTAAATCATCGGGTGAGAAGGATTTGTGCTCAAACCGTAACAGCCCGTCCAATAGCATTAAGAAATCTCCAGATCCATGTTTGTTGGGGGTGAGTGATTGAATTGCAGCATCTATTGCTGTCGACAAATGACCGAGTTTGAATAATACGTATAGAATGAAGTAGGCGACGCTGGCGTACTCATTTGTTCCTGACACGCGATTTGTGAGTGCCGTTGTGAAGACAGATCGGGGATCTTCCTCATCCAGATTTTCATACATTGTAATAAGAGTTGCCGCATTGTCAGATACGATAGGTGATTCCTCCGATGCAGGCAAAATGGATTGATTATCAGGTGAGTCAGCACTCCGCCACTCAGTCCCCAACCCGGCAATGGACTTACCGTTTTGTATTATATGAATACTACCCAATCCGCCTACCCTCCGACCACATTCAGCGTATCTGTAGGTTTCTGATTTAAGAACAGCTACTACGGCCTTTTCAACTTCATTCTCAATTGTATGGAGTTTCTCCGTTGGGACTTTCCGTTCCTCCCGCACCTCCGTTGATTCATACTCGAACGAAACTGGCTGTGTGACAAACTTGTTACCGTATTGGTCTGCAAACGCGAGTTTCGCCCTAAAACGATGAGGCGCTTTGCGTTTTGGTGGTTGAATTGAGAATGTTGTGAGGGCAGCATAGGTCTTTTGAGGTGGGATCTCTCTGTGACCAGCGGTGTGAGATCTGTCGTCCGATAGTGCGACACTACCCAGAATATTTAATCGTTTTAACTGGACTGAGGTAATTTGAATGGCTCGATCGGAGACGTTAGTCACGTACCACCAACCCTCAAGCCGCATCGCTGTTGCACCTTTGATATTAATTTGTACCCAACGTAATCGATGAGGTTGGGGGACTGCGCGAATGGTATCTCGAGGTACATCTACCCGGAATCGCCTTAAATAGTTTAGCAGATCGAGTGCTTTCCGCCAAAGCCATCTAAATATTCCAGTCGCGAATCCCAATATCGTGATGACACCCGCCACAACACCAATTATTATTACGGTTTCCATTGACATGCATTAAGTTATTGTGAACTGGACTACATTTCTACTACGGATCAGGGAATTGAAGGAGTCAGTTGAACATAGTACTCAAATCCATAGCATCCGAACAACATATTCCTTTGCCAAATCGTATTTAATGAATCATTGATTTCCGAATGCAGCAAAGATATAAAAGGACATCAAAACTTTATTGGTAGCCGATTAATATACCCGGCCGCGACCTCCAGATTTCCCCTCCCGTAGACCTCTGTCGTCAAGGCAATATGATCCACCTGGGCCAAAAACTAAGAGATAGAATTCGCAGCTCAATTGTTTAGTAGACACCTCAAAATTCGCTTCACAATCAAACTTCCAGATCATCTAGCACGAGTTGGAGACATTCCAGACCACATTTATACTACTCAACCTCCGGCCGATCCCTCCTCAACCTCTTAATTTTGGATCGCTGACGCTTGCCCTCCAGACGACGTTCCTTTGAGGCCCTAGTAGGTCGAGACTTAACTCTCGGCTTGGGCAGCTCAGCTGCTTTCTTGATCAGTGCCACCAATCTTTCCATAGCATCATCACGGTTCTGGGACTGAGTGCGGTATCGCTTGGCTTCAATTATCAAAATGCCCTCAGCATTGATACGGCTTCCAGCAAGTTTCAATAGCCGCTGTTTGATATCCTCCGGTAATGATGGCGACTGAGCAACATTAAAGCGTAACTGAACTGCGGAAGCCACCTTGTTTACATTCTGGCCCCCGGGACCCGATGAGCGGATAAACTCCTCTTGGATTTCGCTATCGCTAATGGCTATGTCGGCAGTGATTTGGATCATGTGGATAATCTAAGCATATGCCCCGCTCACTACCTATCATGGGAATCTGGTGAGTTTTGGCATTACATGGCCAATATTCTGGTGAGTGTCGATAGAATTCTCCTGAGTTTGAGTTTTCGCCCTCTTTAAAGATCTGTCACAGGCACAGGCGCCATACCCCTACTAATATATCGTATTATCTATTACATTTCGACCAGAGGGTAGCCGCAAAGGGAAACTCATGAAGGCGATCATTGCCATATTATTAGTCTTGGCTTGCTCCGGCGGACAGACTGGGGACGTGCCAGCTGCACCTCCGACCACAATCACCATTGCCAGCTGGAATATCCAGGTATTCGGCCCTGCTAAGTTAGCCGATCCAGCCAGAATGGATATCATCGTCAAGACTCTGAAACGTTACGATATCACGGCAATTCAGGAAGTGCGCGAGGCGGGGCAAACCCTGGCACCTACCCTAATAGGGTCGATGAATGCGGCCGAGATGTTTAAGCCGCCCGACCTGGCCACCATGGAGATTCAGTATATCAAGGACAAAGGCCATGGACCCGTGGCTGGTGGAGGCAGGGGTGTAAGATGAAAATTCGGATGATCTTGATACCAACTGTGGCACTTCTCGTGTCATGCACCGTCTATCAATATTCCTCTTGGGTGAACCAATATCGACCGCTTGATATGACATCGCTTAAGGTTGGCATGTCGGAAGAAATCGTGAGAGAAACCATCGGTCCGCCCGGGGATGTGATTGGCTCGCGACAATATGGAGATGGAGATATTGTTCGAGTCCTGCAGTACCTTGAAATCGAGTTGGCCAGCATTCTTAATTATCACCCCTTTTGGGATGAAATTCACAAGAACTACTACCTTTACTTCATCAATGACACACTCATGCAGTGGGGCCGGCCAGGCGACTGGGAAAAAGAAGCAGATAAGATTTATGAATTGAGATTTAATCGGCCGGCAACATTGAGTCGACCGTGATTAAGCGACTTCTCATACTCTGGATTGCGCTGGGGGGATCTCTAACTGCCCAGGTGGGTCGGTATCAGCTTCAGCAAATTGTCATACCCTACCTGCACCTACAAAGCGGAACAGAATCAGATGGCGTTATTAATAAAAATGACACTCTCTCTGTGCTATTAGACACTAAAGAAGGCCGGATTTATCAATTATACCACGATATAACAATTATCCAGGGGGATTCGATTCGGTATAGTAGCATTTATGGTAAGGATGAAATCTTTACAGGAAGGGGACGTTATTATTCGCTTCCGATTGATGGGAATTTTCCCCCAGAAGTTGTGGTCCAGATATTAAATGCGTATCAGGGTGCCTCGCGTAAAGTCTCTGCCTCTATAAGAATTCAACTGCAGGAGAATCCATATTATCTGTACTATTTGAATTCGGACTCTATTGAGTTTGTAGATGGAAAGTATCAGCTGAAAAATCAAAATCAATAAAAGGATCGACCATGAAAGTAGACATCAAATCGCTTTTATTAGGTGCCGCACTCGTTCTGATGGGGTACGTTATGGGCTCGCTTCAGAGCAACACATTACTTACTCAAACCTACCCGCAAAAGCTCGCAATATAAATTACTTAATATGCATGCTTACAATGGTTTATTGGGAATAGGGGGACGAAATGAAATTTTTGGTTATGCTACTAATCTTCGTCACACATCTGCTGTCTCAAACCGAACTGCCAGCCCCAATTCCTGGGGAGCAACTCATCCACCGTCTCGGCTACACTCTTTCATATAACGAATCGCACGAACAGGCTAGTTGGGTGGCCTATGAACTAACCTCAAGTGAAGTGCGGGGCACGATTAGTCGCACCGATGATTTTAGGCAAGATCCTTCTGTAACTACTGGCTCAGCAAGTTTAGCAGACTATCTAGGATCCGGCCTCGACCGCGGCCACTTGGCACCAGCGGCAGACATGAAATGGTCTCGTAAGGTAATGAGCGAATCATTTTACATGAGTAATATGAGTCCTCAGGAACCCGGATTTAATCGGGGCATCTGGAAAAAATTGGAAGGGAAAGTAAGGGACTGGGCCATAATTAATGGTTCAGTTTACGTGGCTACCGGCGGAATTCTGACTGGGGGTTTACAACACATTGGTCCCAATAATGTTTCTGTCCCAAAATTTTATTATAAGGTGGTACTAGACTACACCGAACCTGGATTAAAAGGGATTGGGTTCATACTACCAAATAAAAAATCCGATAGAGATTTAGCGAGTTATGCAGTCTCGATCGATGAGGTCGAAGAACGTACCGGCATCGATTTCTTTACATTTCTTCCGAACGGTATCGAAGCAAAACTAGAATCTTCATTTGATACCTTTCAATGGGGAACTCCAGAAAATCTTCCATTAGATCATCAGAGCCGCGCTGGAGCGACATCGGCATTGGAACACCAAAGGGCCTCGCAAACGATAGATCAATCGTCTTTGCGGAGCGGCATTAATGCCAATCAAAAGACAATCAAAAAAGCACTTAGGATGCAAGTGCAGGGTTGGGAATACTCTATGCCTCGTCCGAAGAGTGCACAGGCCGCCTGGGGCAACTCCGATGGACGAACAACCTGGTGGCCCGGCTATTGGCATAATTCAAAGACAGGAGAGTATTCAAGAACAATACCACGGTTAGAGGGAAATGTGTTCAAGGGCGATGGCCAGGAACGACCTGGGTGGAGGAGAGGTGGATCCCCACGTCGGCCGAACAAGTTGGAATGGCTGCTATCAAAGAGAGGCGGCATTCGCCCCCGTTAGGTACTATTGAGGTGTCGCCCTGCCAAAGTATATCAAAACAGCCTCATTGAAGATAAGGTCCATGATATGGCAAACTGGCTACGTTGGGTATTTGTGCTTCCGGCGGCTCTAATATCTCTAGTACTGTCAGCCTTCCCTCTTCATCTAATATTATACCAAACCCTCACTGGCTCAGGTCTTATAGAGCCTTACCCGGAGGGCCCTGAACGGGGCTTACTTCCTCTAGTGGCTGCGATTGCTTTCATCCGGGTAGAGGGGCCCGGGCCTATGATAACATCCTCTTTCAGAGCGGCTACACCACCGAATACGCGGAAGAGGCCGGCGTATACGCTTTCTGGACTTCATTTGGTCTGACAGAGGATCAGGGTTATGCTATATCAGATCATAAACCGGTATGGGCAAGGTTTGTGACTTCAGGGACAGATGATGATTAGGGGGGCTAATGTCAAAAGATGACGATCGGGAAGCAATATCGCTAGAGGAGCTGGCCTATGCGGGCCTGGTTCAGAGCGAAGCGATCACGAGGCTGTTAATTGAGAAAGGCATCTTCACGAAGGAGCAGTTTTACGACGAAGTCAGGGCCGTGAAGGAGGAAATGCAGCAGGTTTCGGGGCAGTAGCTGATTTAGGGTAAAAGGGACCAAACAAGCCCCGTCTCAGGGCCCCTCCTCTTCAATGAATACCCTCCTAGCGAGGAAAATTCGGATGACGGGGATATTTCCAAATTCTTCTTTCAGCCGCATTCTTACCCCTTTGTAATGGGAGCCGGTCGTTAGAACGTCATCCAGCACCACAATATACACCGGGGCTGGCTGCTTTATCTCGTCGTTTATGGAGTAATTCTCTGCCAAAACCGCTGGGGGTGGACGGCGGCCATCCTCAAGATGTACTGGGTCCATGCTTTCGTTTTGGATTATCAACTCCCTTACATCTAATCCGCCCAACCTGTCTGATAAACCATGCAGAATGCGCATCATCCTATCGTCGTGCTCCGGGTGGTTCCTACCGAGCGAAGGTGGTACCGCGACGAACGTGGGTTCCTTTTCCAGTAACCGTGACCCGGCTAAACATCCCGCCAAATCTGCGGCAAACCCATCAATCGCTTGCACTTTATAGTGATACCTTGGATTGTCCCGCTCCGATTGTAAAATTTTCAGATTGGCTATTTGTTGATTCATGGGACTGAAGGCGAACCCCTGGCCTTTCGTGTACTCGCCGAGATAATAACAATTATCGTCATCATCGAGATAATAGTGATCGGAGAGGGTAAGCCGATCTACTATCGTGAGTTTCTTAGGTGAGATTATCCCTCACGTCTTTATATTCCCTGACCCTGACTGCCCCCAGTTTTTCAAACCTAGCGGGCCAAGTCAACCGGGGATTTTCAAAACAGCTATCAAGAATAAATAATTTCCTGCTTTGCGCTATTGCGGCCCTTGCTTGAATCAAGGTTCCTGAAGTTTCGCCCGCCTCTACAATAATTGATGCATCAGTTAGGGCAGACATGGTTACGTTTCTTTCCGGGAAAAACCTTCGATTGATACGATAGTCTTGTGAATCATAACGTAATGCAGGAATCTGGCTGATCAATAGATGGTCAGATCGAATCTCGGCCTGTAGATTTGCGTTGGCTTTGGGGTAATTACCGTGTAATGCAGTCCCGATTACCGCCATTGTGCGGCCACCCTGCTTAATTGCGGTCTCATGAGCAATCGTATCTATACCCGTTGCAAGCCCCGATACAATAATAAACTCGTCTTTAACCAGACTTCTTACGAGCTTTCTCGCCCGAGATATCCCCTCTTGAGTGGGATTCCTTGTGCCAATTACTGCTACTGATCTCCCGAAAACTAGATTCCAATCACCCTGGTAGTACAAGAACTCAACTGGGTGCCGGGCATCGCGAAGCCTGGAAGGATATTCGTAAGAACCGTTGATTGAAACTCCAAAACGGTCTATTCCCTGCCCCGTAAATAGTTCCATCACTTGATCTGCTGTCCTAAATGCCAAATCTTCATCGACTAAGTCAGCAGCCGTTAAGCTTGGATTGTCCCGAAAAAGGTCGGCGACCTTTTTAAACGACATCCCATCTCTATTCCATATTGCTTCATAAGCACCCATCTCCCGATAGGGCGCCAGCGCTGGGATGTCACCGCCGTTGCCATTTGATAGCTGCATATTATCCTCTTAACGATTGGGTGTAGCTGTAAGATAATCAATTCTCGGAATCATTGCCATCAGAGTTCCGACACAAAAGTTGGGGGGTTATAGATGCTCATTGTCACCCTTTTTTGTCACTTTTATTCTTTTCACGACGGGAGGACGGAGGATTATGAGTCCGGCGCGCTTTGTTTTCTACCGAGGAGATACATATAAGCAACGGACTATTATCCGCTCGTGACTATCCTCTAATCGGTTCAACATTGCGATAAAACAGCAACAAATCCCACATCTTCGTCGTGAGCCTCTGTATTTAGGATCCAGCAGGCACACCATTGCTCCTTTATTGCACATTCGCACCCTGCCCCCGTCTATAAGCCTGTGTCCTTTTAAGCCACCGCTCGAGAAAACTGTTCAATTACTGCGAAGTTTTGAAAATCCTCGTCTGACGCTTACTACTCATAATCCGTCGGTTCCAGGGCCTCGGCGTAGCCTCACCATGGACTCTTCAATTGAGGCGGCAGCTAAACCTTGAAAACCTAAAATGTGTCTCTTAGTTTTAAACCCAAGCGTCTCATCTTGCTTTGACGACGTACATTAACAAGTTGAGGAGTGTGAAATGAAACAGTTAAAACTAATGCTCATAATCCTTATCATCTCTGGCGCGTTATTTGGGCAGAATAGGAGGGTGACACTAGTACTCGCATCTGACAGCACATTGTCGAATATTTCTTTAGAAAAGTTTGAAGGAGATAGCCTTTATGTTCGTCAATATACCCTGGCAGGCAAATTTATCCGTATTCAAGCCTTACCTGTTACACAGATTGAACAAATTCATCTTAAAGAGACTCGTATAATAGATAGACTGAAAGGTTTCATCTTAGGAGGCACGGTAGGTGCCCTATTCGGGTATTTTGTGTGGGGTCCATTAGCGGAGCCGGCAGGTGAATTATCACACATTGTGTGGCTTATGACTGGCGCAATAGGATCAGGTGTTGGTTCCTTGGTAGGCGTCATTGTGGGTAGCTCACAAGTCCCAGTAGAGGTCACACACGACTTCTCCAAAATGACTACAGAAGAAAAGAAAGAGACCATACAGGAAATGGTGGCAAAGCACAAGAAGTAACCCCATCCGCCGAAATAGCTGTCCTAAAACTTGAATAATCCTGTCGATAGCAATAGAATTCACGCCAAACTTGACCCCACATTAATTCGATTATTGAGTGTACCAGGTTTTGTTATGTGCTTTAAAAGCCATTATCTCACGCTCCTTGCTTGCCTGTAATTGCCATTAGGGATGACCCAATAATTCTGGCGAAAGAACATCTGGCCTAGGTTGAGGGGCACCACCCGCCGATCATCTATTCAAATTTGCACCTATATTTTTAGGCTTGTGTTCGAATTGAAAATCTTATAGACTGTTCTCTCGATAATTAGAAATCTGTGGAGCATAGCTGCCGGGAATATATAAACGGCGTCGGAAGAGAGGATGGCGATGATCCGCCTAGCTGATGGAGATTTGGAAGAAGTACAGCTTAGGCAGGAGATGGAGGATCTTCGTTCGGCTGCACACTCACTTTCATCTACGCCAATCACTAGCCTTTATCAGGGTATCGAAACCTTAGGCTCTCTACGTCAGAGCATCTACGAAAACCTCAATCAGCTCCCGCATAAGTATTTGCTGCTCAGAGCCCTTCGATGGCTTCAAACAAATCGCTCGCCCTACTTTGGTTCGGATTGGTTTTGGAATCCGATGCAAACAGGGACGGCGACTGAACCGGATTTACTGTGGGAGCTGAAGGGCAGGACCGTAGTTTCGGCAGAAGCGAGCGCATCTCAAGGTCCGGTTGGAAGGATAGCTGTTCGCTTAAAAAAAACACTAGAAAAATTGGAGTGGATGGAAGGCGAGCTGTTCTATTTCGCACTCTCCGATCTTATGGCAATTCGCGCCCGAAAGTATATCCGGGAAGCAGGATGGAAAAGCGAAGTAGTCCTAATAAGTTCGTACTTAGATGAGCTAACAATTAAAAAGGCCAGAGAAATAAACTTTCATGCACAAGAATACTGTAGAACGTCTGGCAAGGATGTAAAACCTGTTGAATTGATGTTTTTCCTTGTCGATAGAGGTGTATTTGAAAAAATGGATCATAGGAATGGATTACCGATCAGAAAAATCTTAAGAGCAGTAGATGATGCTGGCCGTCTTGATGAGCTAATGCCCACGGTTACTGTTCGCCGTTTGAGGAATCGGCAATGGTACTTTAACAGTATTTAATCTCGCCGCTCGTTCTCTAAGCTCGTCCTTGCGACGCTCCCGCCCATCATCTAGTCAGCGTCTATTCGGCTCCAGGCTGCCGGTCTAAGGGCGTTTCAGCTCTCGATTCTGATGGTGACCGATGAATTCTCGCTTAGGATTGAAATGTGGAAGTCGCGGGGGAATCTGTGTGGGGCAGATGTATAAATGGACGAGTAAATCCGTAAATATCGATCGTGAAACGAAATATATCAATCGTCGAATGGGTCTTGATCTCTAATCCGTTCGGCTTCCCTTTCGTATGACTTTCCCAATTGTTTTAGTGTTCTCGCTAATCTCTGGAAGCTGACTGCCTCCACAGAATCAGCCTGATCAAAGTAGCTTTGGGCTAGTTTCATTTCGGGCTTGCCCTCAGGGTCAACAAAATGAGTGCCGCGCGAATTAAACAGTGCTGTGCTAAATCCACTTCTCATATCCCCTGCGTCCTTTGCATTTAGTGCGTTTGCAACTGAAGTGTGAATCCATAGACCATTTGGATCACCAGGCGCATGTATTAAGACCTGCCCCGTGTGAATCATCGCCGGGTCAAGATGCCCGGATTCAGTGCAAGAAGCCTTCATTTTCTTAAGCCATATTTCGAACAATTTTCCATTAAAACTACCATCCTGATCTGTACCTGGGACAATTCTCCAATCATTCAACAGATGCCAGACCCTGGTTGCTATCGCTTTTTGCTCCTCTGAAGGTTCGACCTGTTTGACATCCTTTTTTGATCTGTACAGGATCCGAATTAATTCACAAAATGATTCTGGATTTGTAGCCAAGTCTTGTTCGATGGTCTTTGGATAAATATCATCATTGAGCTGGAAAAGCGGCAAAAATCCGAATTCAATGTTTATCATTTCTTCAGGAGTTACTTCAGTACTCTCTTGGAGATTCTTTATGATCTGTTGGATGTGGTATTCATTCATGCCTTGTAGCTTATTGGCGATCGGGGCACTAAGGATTCCGTTCAAAGCAGCGATAGCCTGTTTTGTACTAATTTCTTTTTTTGCAGACAATGTGGCGTTTAGACATGCTATCGCTTCATAGGGTCTACCAAATTTGATCAGCGAATCAATAGCTCGTTCAAAGGATCCTTCATATCTATACGGATTCACGTTTGCCGTGGTCCAATATTGTTCCTCCTCGTCTCTAAGAAGATTTTCGACCCTCAACCATGTTTCATCGGTGAAGGGTAAGAAACCCAGAGCTCTGCCAATTTGCGAAGAAGACCACTTACGATTAATTAAGGAATCAAACCAATCCCAGCCCCTTTCTTGAACTCGCGATTCCAGGAATGACCCCAGAAAAATCTGGTCTTTTCTGTCCTCCGAATCAAGAAGTTTGGGGAGAATATAATCTTCAAGACTTAAATTACTCTTGCCTAATGTCCAGCCTACTTTCCACGATGATTCAGCGGCTTGAGCAAATTCCTGTACACCTGCTGGGCCACCTTCATTGAAGATTTCATCAATGGCATCAATGCGGATGCTCGAGAGATCGATTTGTTGCTGCTCAAAATTATCACCATCTCCAAATAGACTATAATCGTCCTCAACGAAGAGGCGAAGATATTTTATGGCAGCGGAGGTTGGAGATAATATGTTGGCTATATCCGCAATTTCATTCACAAACTCAGAATCCATCGCCCAATCGGCGTCGGCATACTTCCTGTGATTCGTTACGATATCTAACAATTTTGTCCAAATTTTATTTCGCTCGTCTTCTGGAAATTTCATCACCACTTCTGATTGGAGGATGGAAATTACTTGTGCTCGTGTGATAGGACTGAACTTGTCAAGAAGGTTGCAAATATCAAGGATCCTCTCGCTCGAATACACTGCCTCTTCAATCGCGATCTTTTCGTATATCCTCAGTTGCTGATAATATTCTTTCGTCGTAACCGTGGTTTTCCAGTCATCGGGAATCCAATTGCGCCATAATGGTTTATAATTTCCGGTAGTGATTTTTTGATTTGAATCGATTAAATCGATTACCAACTGCCAGCCAACAGCCGGTATTTCTGTTAATAGGGTTTTGACCGCAGATTGTCTTTTTTCAATTGATGCACAAGTCTGGGGCTTCCAGGGTAGCAATATGCTCCAAATTGAGTTTTTGGGTCGGTTTGCCCAAGTACCTCCCGGGTCCAGTTCTGCGAGTTCACCCAGAGTAATGATTACCTGTAATAGATATTCTTCATTCCAAGCCAATAGCTCTAGTGCCCATAAGAGCCCCGTCATGTAATTCCATCCGAAAATAGCGGTACTCTCCTGGGCAAATACATCAATAAAAGGTGAAGGAGTGGCCATCATCGCCTGTTCCACAGATTTGAGAAAGACCTCCGGCGCAGCTTCGGCAAACAGAGGTAACAAATCATTCAGACTTGCCCATACTATGCCATCAGCACCTTTGAAAAGATTCTCTACAACCTCGTTGGCGACGATCTCCGGTAGATACATAGAGCAATGTTGTTTTAGAGGTTCGGGATAGCTTCCGAGCAATGCCAATGTTGTAGCGATTCCTTTTCGTATTTGCTTTGAGTGGGTAAAATCTTTGCCCTTCACAATCGCCATATACTGTTGGTCCAGGGGCAGCTCAAATTTTGGATCCTTCTCACCGAGTACCTCAATTGCAATCACTTCAAAGAGCTTCAGGTGACTGTCATAAATATGTGCAGCCAGAGCAAACCAACCCTCATATCGACTTGAAAATTTCCAGACATTCTCTTTATGAGTAAGGGGAGTGTCCAGTAGATTGGTTGCCTCACGCATCGTTCCGATCCACTCCCCATATTCTTTTCCCACTAGTTTCTCAACCGTGGCTCTATCCTCATCCCGCTCCTCATTCCATGCGCCGAGCAGCTGTGCGATTGCTAGGTCGGAAGCTGCATCTCCACTCGCCCACCCCGGCATTGGTGATAGGTTTTGTAATAGTCTTAAAAGAACATTTAGCTTTCCCGCAGACTTATTTGCGAGTAATCGGGACCTACTCTCCGAATAGCCTCCTTCCCTCAATGCCTCCTCGAGACGAAGTCTGGTTGGATTCGGTAAATCAACACTACTCGGGTCAGGTATCCCTCCCACTCTACCGCGATATACCACAGCATGTCCCTTTTGACGGGCAATCTCGAGAAGTCTTGTTCCCGCCTCATTCGTATCCTCAATATCAAAATCCGCGATGAATATATGTGGGGTCGTGAGATTCGCAACCGCTCGCCAACTGTCAGGATTTGATACAATCAAACTTCGACCTACAGTTCCTGGTACCATTGCATCCTCAATTGATGCAACATAAGCAGCAACAAAGTTTGCAACTTGATCTTCGTAGTGAGTCAACAGTTTTAAACTGTTGCTATTTTTTGAGTAGATACTTTTTAGTTTATCAACAGCATCACCACGGTAAATAAGAAATATCTTTGGCGGAAGAGGAGGGGGCTCTCCTATGGTCCTGAGCTCTTCCCAGCGTAATTCAAGTGGCTGCAGCCCCTCAAAATACTTGCCCATCTTTGCTGCGAACCGGCCTTCTACTGCAGGGAAATGACCCAGCCAATCGACCAATCGTGTTCCGTCGATAATCTTTACTTCCTTCCATTCACCGCGCTCTTTTTTTTCATCCAACCAAACATTCTGAGAGTCGGTTGTCCACCCTTTCTGGCCGGAACGTGGTGTGATAAAAATAAATGTCGACTCATCTCTTATATTTTTTGGGATTTTTCTAGTTCGCCCACTGTAGTCCTTACTTGCTTTTTCTTTTATTTTTGCTTCATTCTCCCCACCAGCACCTATCTCCCAATATGACTTTCCAATTGGTACATACGGTTTAAATTCAATAACCGCATCTAAGTACCCATCTTGCCCTGTCTGGTTAATACTATCTGAGGATGGAAATCGACGATCATTGGGTTCCGGAGATGAGGCCTTGACTAACGCTGAAACCAAGTCAACAATCGCGCCCTTAGCAAGCTCGGGATTGCCTCTTACCCAATTATCTAATGAGGATTCGTCAATTAGACGTGTGTACATACCATCCTCGGAGCAAATGAGTTATGAAATGTATTACTGGAAAAGTTAACCAGGCACTTACACCAGTAAAGAGGCTAATTACCTCTCAATGCCAAATTATGATCGCATTTCAAGTTGGCAATTTGGAGTCCTCTGGAACTGATTCAAGCTATCTCGATCCCTTACCTCTAGTTACCCGAAATAGCCCATTTTTGCCACATATGCAGAAGGGGCCCAAATAGGTCCCACCCCAAAATGATCTCCATATAAAACAATGAGATAGGCGGCATTCCTTCGGTTCATTTGATTGTCACAACTCCTCGTAACAACTACCCAGTTCACCGACGGGAAACCCTTCTATTAAAAAGCCCTGTTATGAATCTCACATATTGATAACACGAGAAGGAGCTATCAAGAACCGTTGGATAATCTCAGGAGATTTAATCTTCCATCATAGATGCCCCGCGTGCTTATCTTTTCATACTCCAGAGTGTCTATTCAACTAATTACCAAGGTTAAACATGCCATTTGAAAAATACTCACCTCCCTCAAAGGGACGGAAACCTATCGCCAAGCCACCAAAAGCAAGTGTCTTGAAAGGCGGGCAGATCTCCCTTAATTCGAGTGCTTACGAAGAATACCTCAAGGGCGCAAAGTACGTGGAATTGTACTATGACGCTGCAGCCACGAAGATGGGATTAAAGCCCAAGAAATATTCTGTGAGGGCTGGCGTCCCCTTGAGATCAATTGGGAAAAACAAGTCCATCTATAGGGTCAATGCGAAACCACTGTTTGAGCAGTATGGGATTAAGGTTGATAAGAAGATTTCTGTTACGCCTAAATGGAATAAAAGCGAGGGCCTTCTGGAGATTGCTTTGTAGCATTTTCTGCATAGGCAATGCTGAAAACGAGGAGCAATCGTCCATTTCCTTGCTATCCATATTCACTGGCAATCAGGCAGGCTCACTTACTTCAGCAGCACTATCTTGATGGATTTGGTGTACTGTGGGGTAACCAGCTGGACGATGTAGACGCCCGTAAACTGGTCAGCATTAGTCACCATTGGTCAAATTACTGCCACGTTTTCCATACTCTTTTTCTGTTTGTCGACGAGACCTAAATGATCTGAAAATCCATGTGTCGGTGGTTCGATTCCGCCCCGAGCCACCGTCGGAAACCCCTCTTTGTCGTCAGGCATGGAGGGGTTATTACTATCATCTTCTAATATATTGAATAGGTCAAGAAAGGGCACTGTAGGGCGCGTTTTGTCCCTGTTTTGTGTCCCTGTTTTTGAAGCTCGATTTGTGAAGTGTCGTCCTAAGTCTGAGACCATTTGTCTCCGGCGCTCCTCAATTTGTCCGTAATAATGGGCCTCTGTCACCCTTATGGAGGAGTGTCCCGCCATCTTGCTTACATCCTCGATTGAGTACCCCAGGTAGATTAAATGGCTTACAAACGAGTCCCGCAAATCATGGGCCGTGGCATCGATCCCTGCTCTGTTCAAGAGCTCTTTGATCTTGTGGCTTACATATGAGTGGTTAAGCGGGAACGGATACAATTGATCCTCAATAAGGTTTGTATGTTCTTTCTTGAATGGGTTATTCCTGAGTTCCCGGAATATGGAAAGAAGCACTGAATCCATAGGAATGACGCTTGATTTACCGCCTTTACGATGTGGCAGAGTGAGCGTCTCATGCTCAAAATCGATATTCTCCCAAGCCAGCTTGGGCTTGAGTATCTCGGATAGCCTGGCACCTGTCAACAGGTATGTCATAATGAACGGATACCAACGACTTCCCTTTGGGCAGACAAGAAATAGCCGCTCCAGCTCATCCGGCGTAAGCGGTCGCGGTCCCTTGAGTTCAGTCTTAAACATATCAACGGCCAGAAAGGGATTCCTTAAAATCAACTCTCGCCTCATGGCCCAATTGAAAAGAGCCTTGAGGTGCCTTAGTTCCACATTGATCCCGCCAGGTTTGCGGCCTTGCTTTTGGCACTTGCGAATAAACCTCTCAACAGTGCTGGCTTTGATGGAATCCAGTCTCGGATTGCCATCTAGAGCACGCTGGAAGGCCCTCACTGCTGAAAGGGTGCGTTTGATGGTAAGGGGTGATCTCCGTTGCCGGTTTCGAAGCGAATCCTCCGATTTGGCTTTTTCATACTCCTCTGCCAAGTCTCCGAGCGTTCCGATCAAAGCTTGCCGGATAAGTGTGGGCAGCGATTCATTTCCCTCATGCTGGAGATCGGCTAACTCCCGGTAATGCGCTTTTGCCGTTTGGTAGTCGGCATGGACAGTCCGCTTGATCCGTGTCTTTGTCAGGCCATCCCAAAGATCAATTGTGAACCCGGCGCACTTGATGGCCTGCTTGGTTTTCGGGTCCCGGTAATCGTATGATATTTTTACCAGGCTTCTTGGAAAATATTGGTCTGATAGGTAGGCGCTTTGTCATAGTTCAATCGCTCAATCTAGATAATGCTGCGCGGCTTATCAAGGCTCACTTCAGCTATTGATGGATGTCGGACCAGCAGCCTTTGAATCTCGTTGTAGGAGAATCGTACCTGAGTACCAATGATGTAGAAAGGCAGCTCACCACGTCGCTTCTTGGATCGCACTGCTTCTTCGGTCCAATCGAATATCACTGCGAGGGATTGGACACTTAAAAAGCGGTCATTATAACTACCGCAATAACTACAATAGGCGCGTGGCGAGGTGGATGTTTGTCCGTTGGCTTTCATGGGGGTAGTTACGGAGGTGTGATAAGGTATTCAAATCTAACCGTATAACTATTTTCTCAACGGTGGGATAGAGTTATTTCTTCGGTTTCTGGCCGCGACTGTACTTGTACAGATCGTTGTTGCGCCATTCCAAGCCGTTTCCCGAGCCCTCCCCTTCCAGTTTTGTTTGATCCTTATCCTTATAAAAATCACTAAAAAAAGTACCCTTCTCAAACTCGCTGAAACGCGCTTTCCACTCCCACAGCTGTTCCGGGGTTTGTTGGCCACAGTAGAGGGCTTCGTCTATCAATTCCAAGAACCGTTGTTTCATGTACCCCCGCTGGCCTTCGACGTAAATCTTGGGGATATCAAGCTCGTTCCGACTAAACCACGCCTCAATGACTTGTTGGGCGACTTTGTGGAATTCCCACTGAGCTTTAATTACCGGATTATTTTTATTCGGAGATAGTTTCTCTCGACGGGCGACAATGCGCAATAATTCAATTTCATGCAGCCAGGAAATAATCGGAATGTGACTTTTTGGTTTTTTTATTCTTGATATTTTCTCATTAAAATTAATTTGATCTAAGGGTGTTCCCGTCGGGGATTGGGTCCATTCCCAGATTAACTGCATTAATTCATCGGTTAAATCGGGGGACCTTAAAAGGTATATCTGGAAATTCCCACCGAATTCCTGAATATCCTTCGCTCGCCATTTTTGAGCTGCGCATAATTGTCTGCGGGATTCGATTCTGTCCATATAGTGATCAGAGTCAAAATTGCCAACCTCTGGATGGGCGTACTCTGTGTAATCGAGATTTATTCCATAAAGAAAAAAAGCACCCTTTGTATCTTTGGGGTCCCCGACCTTAGTCCCTTCCTCCAGAGATTGCCGCTTCACATCCTCGGGGATTTCATCAAGTGTTTCCTCGAAGGATTCATTGGGGACGAGGGATACTGATCCGGTGAGGAAGTAGGCGTCGGGTTCAGGGAAAAGCATTAGCGGGGATATTCGGTGAAGGCGTCTGCGTCCTGTGTGAGCACCTTAATGAACTTGGGGTGGACAAAGAGCTTATTACGACCGGCCTTGATTTCCTCCAGCACGCCAATTTCACAAAGTTGCTTGAGATATTTGGAAGCCGTCTCGCGCTTAACGAGGCCCGTATCCACCAGATTTCCGATGCGGCAATAGGGTTGAATGAAAATAGCATCCGTGAGTTCGGCAGAATAGAGATTCGGTTTCCGCGCTCTGATGAATTCTGCCGTATGCTGCTGAAGCTGCCGGATCAGTAGAATACGCGCGTTCGTCCAGGTGGCCGTCTGCTCTATCGCTTCAAGCATGAAGAGTATCCAAGGCTCCCAGGCGTCTTGCGTGGTTACCTCAAGCAGTCGGCGGTAATAATCATCCTTGTGCTGAATGATGTAGCGGCTTAGATAGAGAACGGGGATTTCCAGTAGGTCGTGCTCAATGAGGAACAGCAGATTCATGATGCGCCCCGTGCGGCCATTTCCATCGGTAAAGGGGTGTATGGCCTCAAACTGGTAGTGCATCACGGCCATGCGCACCAGGGGGTCAATCTGCTCCTGCTCATGGATAAACCGCTCCCAATTTTGCATGAGGTCCCGCAGCTTGGGTTCCCCTTCAGGTGGCGTATAGATCACTTCGCCGGTTGCCTGGTTGGTCAATGCGGTGCCGGGCGTTCGGCGGATGTCCGTATCCACCCCCCGTATGGCGCTGCAAACCTCAATGGCCGTTCTTGTGCTTAGGGGCCGCTGGCTGAGGTTTTCGTATCCTGCCCGGAGCGCCGTCCGGTAGCGCAAGGTCTCTTTAGTAGCGGCATCGGCAGCCGTAGACGTATCATCGGCGTGGCGAAAAAGGGCATCGGCAGTGGTGACAATATTCTCAATGGCAGAACTGGACTGAGCCTCCAGCATGGGAATGGTATTTATCAATGCGTTTTGATTCGGGATGAGCCTTCCTGCCTGTTTGAGGTGCGCCAGGGCTCGATGAGCCCCAATGCAATCCTTCAGTATCCGATTTGTCTCTATCTCTTTTGCCGGAGGCAGAAGCGGCAGGTCATTAAATGGCTTATCAGGGCGAAAGGTGCTCATATGTCGATTCCGCAAAAGATTGTATACACGTCTCAAATATAGGGCGATGGGATCGACATATCAATGGAATGTGTCGATTGTTTTTCTTTGAATCGATATGTTGTGTTGGATTAAGACGGAGATTGAATTGGAAGGGAAAATTGGGCATGCGCTGTTCGATTCTGTCAGTACTCGCAAGCATTTGAACCATGTAAAAACCGCTAGTAATGCCAAATTATACTTGTTCCCATATTGGGAACCGTATTAAATTAGGTATGAATGAAAATTTTAAACAAACCTGAATTGGAGGAATTCGCTAAACTGAATCCGACCGCAAGAACTGCTCTTGAGAGGTGGACTGATTTGGTCTCGAAAATTAAAGGAGGTGATGATAAAGACTCAAAAGACCCTAAATGGCTGAGATTTAATGATGTCCTGAACACGTTCAACTCAGCAAGCTACGTCAAGGGTCACATCATATTCAATATAAAGGGAAAGCAATTTCGGATGGATACTGTGATTTCCTTCAAATTAGGAGTCATAAAAATCGTTCGAATAGGTACTCACAAGGAATATGGCAATTGGAAGTTCTAGCCGGAGAAATATTATGAAACAATTAATAACAAAAAAAGAACACTCTGATGCGCTTCTGAAGGTAGAAGAATTAATCCTGCTCGATCCAGATACCGGCACAGCTGATGCCTCCCAGATTATAGATTTATCCAATCTTATTGAGGAATATGAAGCTAACGTATTTGAATTTGAGGAAGCAGACCCAGTTGAAACCATTGAGTTCGTCATGGAGCAGAATGATCTTTCTCAACGTGACCTTGTAGCCTATATCGGTAGCAAGAGCAAAGTTTCCGAGATTCTTTCTCGGAAACGAACTTTGACTCTGCCCATGATTCGCGCCTTGACTAAAGGCCTTGATATTCCAGCTGAAATACTCATCAGGAAACCTAAACCTAATCCCGGCGATGAGCGGGCATTCGAATTTGATACTGCTCTTATCTTGGAAATAATAAAACGAAAATGGGTTAAAGGTTCAAAAAAAGATTGGGAGCAACACCCTGAAACAATTATTTCGGAGTTATTGTCACCAATTGGAGGTGAGACGTCGCTTGCAGGACTAATGCTAAGAACATCAAAACACATTCGGGCAGCTAGGCAAATGAATGACCAGGCACTGGGTCTATGGATTGCTAGGATACTTTCAATTGCGAATCAAACGGAATCACCAGAATTCGATCTATCAGCTATAAATAGAACCACATTTATGGGGGATATCGCAAGAATAAGTGCGAACCAATATGGTCCATTAATGGCAATTGAGGCGCTACTCGATGTTGGAATTATTGTAGTAGTTGAATCTCACCTCCCTAAGACATATCTGGATGGTGCTACATTAATTCGCGGGAAGGAAAATCCGATTATAGGACTCACCCTACGCTTCGACCGACTCGATAATTTTTGGTTCACCCTGATGCACGAATTGGCACATTTGTTCTGGCATTCAGAAACCGGCGTGAGCGAATTTATTGATGACTTGGAATCTCCCGATGGAAAGAATGAGATTGAGAGGGAGGCAGATAGTATCGCCGCAGAAAGTCTAATACCTAGCGTTTCTTGGGATAACAGTATTGTAAAGGATAACAAAATGCCAGCTGCCGCTAAAGTTTTGGCACAAGAATTGGGAATCCACCCGTCAATTGTGGCTGGTGCTGTTCGGAAGCGATTTAACTATTATAAACACGCTGGGATGAACAAAATGGTCGGTCCGGGATTGGTACGACAGCTCTTCCCTGATGTCGTTTGGGCGGGGTAAAAGAAGATGATCAGATATGTACCTGTTTTGAGACTTAAGGCTGCTGAAAGATATGCTGTTCGAGCGCTTAGTAATAGGATTCGACAGTCATGTACGCCATTAATAGAAATCGTTCCGGCAGATTTTCTTTATGCCAGTAACAAGCAGAATGAAAAACTTAAAAGAGTTGGGAAGAGACTTGATGAAGTAGACCTGAAACACAAGATGCGCAAATTGAAGAGGGACATTTTACACAATTTTTCGCCTGGTGAAGTTTTTATTGATTTTATCCTGGTTGATGAAATGAAACTCCAGACCTCAAATGGTGAGCACCCACTTAGCCTAATAGCTAACGCAAACTCAGGTCAGCAAATATCACTATTGAACGAAGACGCCGTGATCGTCCCGACTACCGGTCTGAATAGGTCCACTGAGTATAATTACGCTGTATCCAACATAATTACCCGAAGCGAGGGGCGTGCGTGTATTCGCCTATTTGAGAAGGAACTTTTTGATCGAGATCTTGAGCAAAGACTAATGACGAGAATTGCCTCCCTAGGCACATCGCCGCCACAAGTTGATTTGATTGTGAATTTTTCGGTTCGAAACAAAGCCACACCAACACTGAAGACAACTTACAATTTGCTACCAAATGTGAAAGATTGGAGAACCCTGACAATCGTATCTGGGTCATATCCGGTAGATTTGCAAAAGTATCAAAGGAATGATGTTTACGAAATCCCACGGACTGATTTTACAGCATGGAGTTCGGAAATCCTTAGCGAGCAAACTTGGCCCCGCATCCCAGATTACGGGGACTATACGTTGCGACCTCCGGTGTTTAAGGACAGCTCCCACCGCCCCAGCGCCAGCATCTTATACACTACTCTATCCAGTATCTGGAAATTGTACCGGGGAGAGCTGCCTAGTAACGAGGGTGCTTCCTCCGCTAAAAATCAGTACCAGGCACACGCCAAATTGTTATGCAATTCCAAAGAGTATTTTGGCAAAACGTACTCAATGGGGGATAGCTACTTTGATGCCGTCAAAATGGGTACAAAATATGGTTACTCAACGGGGATTATACGGGCTGGAATAAACCACCATATAACTGTCGTTGTGAATCAACTGGCCACCCTCTCCGCCTCTTTAACGAATCAATCACCCGCATCCGAAGCAACGGAAAAGGAACAACCTTTGCTAAAGCTTCATGAATAGCTTTTTTTCCAAGTCTTGAGTAGCCACTAGTCGGAATATACTCACTCAATAGGGTCAGCGATTCACGACGCCAAAGCAATTGAGAGATTGAATAAGGGTCGGGATTAGGATTTATCTGTGATTTCCTGATCACCTCAATTTGTATTCGATTCTTATTAGGCACTGCTAGCCTCAGCCCCCACCAGTCAGGGATATACTCCGTTGCTTTTTTGATTAGCTTTTCGCCGACTACTAACTCAGCATAATCAAGAATTGTACTGTATTGCTCCACTTGGTGGGCGAGGCGTCTAATACTATCCCTGTCACTTTTTATCTCAAAGCCGCACAGCGAGTCACCAATTGTCACAAGATCAATTCGCGAATATCCATTTTTGATACTCATTTCCTCAATCAGCAAAAGTTTATGGCTCAGGGCCGATTCTTCTACAAGACTTCTTTTCAAGGATTCACGAATACTTCGCTCATCCACTCTCATAACACCTCCGGCATAGATTTAATTGCGGGCCATCACTGGCATTTGGGCAGCCAATTCGAGAGCGAATATAATGGGTATTCTTATTCTTCCCACCCTCTAATTACCATTTAGTGCATGAACCATATATATCTGATTCGTAAGTATCTCACCCCCCTGTCTCCCTGTCTCCCCTGAGCTAACTTTCCATTGCTAGTAGGTACCGGTGGAATGGTACAGACCTTTTGACCTGACATCCGTTTAGTGGTGGATTCGGGCGGGAAATTATTCCCCCCTGAACATGTCCTAACGGATGTCTCATGGTACCTACTAGCATAGATGCCCGAGTCCTTCAGGGGGGATTTTGTGTCCCTCTGAAGACTTGGAGAACACGGGCACGAGGTTTAGCAAACCTCCATCCCAAATCAACAAGCGACGGGGGAAACCATGAGACAACTCAGTTTACTGTTTATCCTAGCAGGCATGTTAGCCAGCGGCTGCGCCTACATCCTAAGCACTGATAGCCAGGATATATCCATATCATCGAGTCCTGCTGGGGCGCAGGTGATGATTAAAACCACAGGTGGCATTGAGGTATTTACCGGCACGACGCCGGCGATAGTCAATCTGAAAAGGAAGCATGAGTACGTAATTGATATTACTCTGGATGGACATAAGCCACAGCAAATCCATCTTGAGCAGTCCATCAACCCAAAGACTTACTGGAACCTGCTGGATGGCGGAATACCCGGCTGGATCATCGACGGCGTCACCGGTGCCATCTGGAAGCTCGAGCCTGAAACGATCACCATCACCCTGCAAACGGCCAGCATTGAAGGAAAGGACCGCCAGGTGCTTGTTTTCTCCTGGCTGGATGCGCAGGGGGAGCCGGTGCATCAGGCGGTTGATATTTCGGATTAGGGAGCGGCCTATTAAGGCACAGGCGGATATTGGCGCGAGAAAAGGGCTGCACTTAGCTGCAGCCCTTTATCTTATGAGTGTTTCTCATCCTCACTTATTAGGAATGCTACGGCTCTGAATTCCTTAAAAGGTCCTCGAGCCAATCGACTGATCCCTCGAGAGCGTTAAGGAGCCCTTCCATGACCTCTGAGAAGTTCACAACGTCGATTCCGCTATCCTCAGGTATTAATTCGTTCCCTTTCGTATCTGTAGGATATCGGAATGCTTCACCCACGGGTTTAATCTCACTGAGTTCTTTTATTATGCTCTCGGATGGATCAAGGAAGTCGATGTCCTCTCCATCGGAGTATTCTTCAATAATGCGACGAGAAAGCTGCCAGAGGTTCATGAGATCATGCGTTATAATTGGTGAAACATCTACCCCTGAGTGCCGAGCATGGAGTAGAATTAATTCTTTTATCGTTAATTCTGTTGCATGACTATATAAAAAAGCAATCGGGTAGAATATCAAGTCAAGAAAGGGCTGATAAGAATCAATATTGTTCATAATTAGTATTGCAGCATCCCGATATCCGACTGCATATGCCCCTATACTCTTTGAAGAGCCGCCAATGATAGCAACCCTCTTAGTATCCCTAGAATCTTTGAATAGTATATCGCCTGGTCCAGGCCAGGGTATGTGTTCAATTCCAAAATCTAGATATACCATAATGATTTCGCCTCGATGAAGATGAAGTTATTATCGCATCTAGCTCAATATAATATGTCTATTGCTCTCTCTTTTTTATTTCTCCTTCTTCCTCCGCACCGAGGTAGTTTTCTGAATAAGTTCCTCCGTTTGTCCCTGTTTTATGTACTTGTTTCCGACTTTCACGTCGGGAGTGCGTCGGACTGAAAATCCATCCCGAAGTCTCGGGACAGGTGGCGTCGGTAGGGCCAGTCCGTTACGATGCTGGTCAGGTTTGGGCTGAGTCCCGATTGATACCGGGGTGCAAATCCAGGCCCTCAGTCCTTCGGGGGCGTAAACAGCTGCACCGTCCTGCGACCGCTGGAGGGCAACTCCGATGTGTTGCCACCGATAACTAAAATTTTCTCGCCCCAGACGACCGCAGCGGTATAACGGGCCCTTTTGTAATTCGAATCCAGGACGGTCCATTCTCCTGAATCAATATCGTACCGGGCTACCATTCGAAAATAACGGTAATCGCCAAAGGAATATATTTTACCATCCAGCACAACGCAACTATGGGCCCTGAGCGGAATGGGCATATCCGGGAGCGACGCCCACTCGGCGGTGGCAATATCGTATACCTCGAAGGTCCGCAGTGCGTGGCCATTAAAGCCGCCGATGGCATAAATCTTGCCCTCCCAGGCAACGGCCGAGAGCGCGCGTGCCGTGGGCATATCCGGTCCACGAGTCCAGGTATCCAGCTTGGGATCGTAAATCTCCATGGAGCGCAGAAATTTTACTCGCCCTTCCGGATGGATCGTCATACTGCTTCCGCCCATAACATAGATTTTTCCCCCATACGCTGCCGAGCCCGGTCGTCTCCGTCCCACATGCATAAACGCAACGGAGCGCAGCTCCCCTGTGGCCGCGTTGTAACTTTCTACTGCCATGCTGGGGAACAGGCGGAATCCACCGGCTGCCGGTATCGGCGTGGCGCCTCCGATAATATATATTGTTCCATCGACAGTTTCGGCGGTATGGTCGCGTCGGGGGATAGGAGAGTCGGCAACTGTAATCTGGTTAGCAGCCCTCGGATCATAGCGATCAATGGCTGCCCTGACCGCCAGGGGTCCGTTCCCCCCGGTGATATAGATGGCATCACCCGCGACAGCGGCGGCCAAAGCGTACAGAGAGGACTGGAGCTTCTGGACAACGATAAACGAATCTTCGGCTTCGATATGCCGAACATCCACCGCACTCGCGCATCCGGCGATCTGCAAGGCCAAGGCCAGGGATAAGGCCATGCGGATCCGCCCTGTTCCTCGCATCTGCAGAAAGTGCAAACTCGCCATAATCGCAACCCCTATCGACAGGTGAGCGTTCAAAGTAAGGCCAAGATGCCATTTCGGCAAGTGAAAGCCTGCTCTCTGGATGCCGATACCCGTTTCCGTGACCGACGGACTGGGCTTAATTTTGTGGGCTGTGAGCGGCCGCAGCTCCATGGGTCGAGCAGTGGACTGAAAATTTATCGGACAGGTATCGCCGGTGGGGCGCCGCCGCCTGCCTCCGCCGGCTGGCAACACCCACTTCCCCACGACTCAGGTCGCCATGGCTGGCGGCATCATTGCTGCACGCCCTCCATCTCGGCCACGGACCAGTCGGAATTATAGGTCAAGTCGCACTCTGCTGAGAATATTCGCAGTTTCCATTCTCATTGCTTGCCACTCAATTTCCCCATCGGTCGCCATGAGGACAAACAAAAAGACCCGGTCGTCATTACTATCCACGACGACTGTCATAGACATCGGTATAGACATTGAACCCTCATCGCTGAAATCATATATTATTTCGGGCACGTCACCACCCAAAAAATCGCCACCATGGCCGGATATGCCACCACTGCCGGATATCCCGTACAGTGAATTTGAATCGCCAGGTACGGGAAAATAGGTCGCATCATTCCCAAAATTATTAATAGATACATCAATTTCAAGTATCACTGCCGATTTCCCGCCAACTTCACTGTCCCCAATTGCCCGGATATTAAAGTCGAGTATGCCCCAGGAATTCAGCGCCTCCTGCCAATCTTCATCATCCATGGATTCAGCAACATCCTCGCCATGAGCTACATGAGCCATAAAAGCATATCCCCGGTTTTCATCCGACAGGCTAATAAGGGTTTCAAAGCCACCTGCGGTCTCTGTGTAAGTATCGGGGTATGCAATTCCAATATCATACTTGTAGGAATAAAATTTTCCACCCCCCTGCGCTGAAAAAAATTCGTCTAAGGCGGTTCGGTCTCCTTGGCTGGAAAGGGTGATATAAAAATTCTGCATAAGGAGGAACATCCCCACAAATCCAGCAATAGCACCCCCAAATTGGCCAAATGGGAGTTGGACCACTGCTGTGTTTTGAAGCCACCGGAAGAGCAGCACTGCTCCGGCGAGGCTAAAAATGAATATTACACTTAGTACCACAAGGGGTTCGTTCATCAGGCCACCCGCCAATTTTTATGTATAAATCAGGCTTACAAAATCTCCAGAAGATACTGGGCATGCACCCCAGTTCCAAGGCTTTGCACTAGCCCCATGTAGAATATAAAACTGCGGTGCCAATCGCTTAGTCTGCCTGCCAAAGATTGAATATTGGAAGTTTTAAACACCGGAGAGATTTCTAGTATTGGCTGGCAGCTACGGCATGCTTTGTCAATGTACCTGCTAACTCCCTGCACCCTACTACGAGTTAACTATTTCGGCAGCGGACCAGTCCTCCCCTACCCAAAGGCCGATGACGGCCGTGCCCGGATAACGCCCTTTCAACAGGTTGACGACAGCGGCCAGCTCGGCCCGCTGGGCCTTATCGGCGATGGGATTCCCGGCGCAGTCGGAATGGGCCACGATGGCCCGGCCGGTGGAGTGGTGTACGTTCAGGGAGATTTCCACCCGCCTGTAGATGGACCGGGCCACTTCGGAGTCAGGCTCCCGGGCCAGAATGCCCACCGGTCCGGCCTCGGTGACAGCGTCGATGTAGGCGGCGCCGAAGCGGTCCTGCAGAAAACCGTTCACCGGCAGCTGGACCCGGCCGTCCAGGCAGTTGATGGCTGTGGCGAATGACACCTCGGTTCCCGTTGCGTAGAATCAGCCGAACGTAATCAGCAGCAGGCTCATCGTCCAGCCGCAGACGGCCTAGACCGGCTTGGTGGCCTTGAGGGTGATCCCTATCGTGCCGAACTTCATGGCGCTGGAGGGATCGGGCACATCCTCGAAAATGGGGTGCTTTTCGATGATCATGGCCGCCTCAAACCCGGCCAGGTTGATCGCTTCGATGAGATCTGCTTCCAGCAGACCGCCGGCAATTCACCCGGTCCATAGCGATATGTCGTCCAGGGCCGCAGAGGGCACCTCCCGGGTCACCAGGATGTCGCCGATCTGCATGCGGCCGCCCGGTTTCAGCACCCGCAGCCACTCCTTCAGGGTGTCCACCTTGTTCAAGGTCAGGTTCAGCACGCCGTTACTGATGAGCAGATCGGCACTGTCGTCGAACAGGGGGAGCTCTTCAATAAAGCCCTCCCGGAACTCGACATGATCGGCCCCCATCTCATGGGCCCCGGAGCGGGCCTTGGCCAGCATCTCGGCGGTCATGTCGATACCGGTTACGCGGCCTCCGGGGCCTACCATCACGCCGGCAATCAGGGAATCAAACCCCGACCCTGATCCCGCGTCTATGACCGTTTCGCCAAGCTGGAGCGGACCGGCGAGAAATGGATTGCCCGTACCGGCGAAGGAGGCGATATTGGCCTCCGGCACCTGGGCATAGAGGGCCGGGTCATAGCCGAGGCGGTCTGCCGCAGCGAGACCCGTGTGAAAGTGGTAGCCCCTGTCCGGATCGACGGCAACGTTGGCGTACTCGCTTTTTACTGCCTCGCGCAACTGCTCCGCCGAAACACCTGGCACGGCTTGAAGTGTACTCATAGTCTCCTCCGTCAGAGAATGATCACCGGGATATACCCCGGCAGAAAAAACTACACTGCTGCGGCCCGGTATCCAAGGACAAAGCGCCTGCCTGCCGGTCCTGTCAGATTAACGGCCGGCTCAAGGCGGGCGCCTGGAAAGGGAGTCGCTATGGCTGCTCGAGACCGGCGTGATGGGGCCTGTAAGGCTCCCGCCGGAGAATTTTCAGCAGGTCCGCTTCCAGCGACTCCACCGGGGTCTCGATGATACGGCCCAGCTCCTCGTTGGCCCGGTAAATAATAAAGGTCGGCGTGTGGTGGATGTTTACCGCCTCCTGGCCGTCCACTGGAGCCTGTCCTGAGCGGAGCCGAAGGGGCGTCTCCTTGGCCCGGTTCAGACCGATCATCGCGATCCTCTCCGGGGACACCCCGAGCTCGTCCATCAGGCTGAAAAAGCGGGGCATCTGGCGTCGTGAATCGTGGCACCAGGTCCCGAAGTAGATCGTGAGGTGGGCCCCTTCCATGGCGCCGCGCAGGTCGTTCAGCAGGGTGTCGTTGACCTCGTATCCGGTGTACTCCTTGCTGAAGTGCTCTGGCCAAATCTCGGCTGCCAACTGCCCCCGCGTCACAGGCCCCAGCAGGACCGCGGCGCTGTCCGTCTCCTGCCCCGCCAGCGGCAGTCCCCAACCGGCCAGCAGCCAGCTGAGGCAGATCAGCGTCAGTTGAGGGAGTGTCTTGCGCCGCCCGCCCCCACCGGCGAGCCCATCACGCATCCATCGATTCGGATGCCCTGATCCTCCCGGAAGTCTACGGTCGGCGGAATTTGGAGGTGGCGGCTGGATATCTCAATCGGTTGCAGAAATATTAGGGCCTACTTCAACAACACCATCTTGATCGTTTTTGTGTATCCCGGCGTCACCAGCCGGGCAATGTAAATACCAGAAGGAACCTGACGTCCGGCTTTGTCCTGACCATCCCAAGTCACGTCATAATAACCCTGCCCCAGATCCTCATTTACCAGCTGTTTGATTTTGCGGCCAAGCAGATCATATACAACTATACTGGCAAAAGCCGCTCGAGGCAGGTGATACCCCAAGGTCGTACTGGGATTGAATGGGTTCGGGTAGTTCTGATATATCTCGAAGGACACAGGCCGCGGAACTCGATCGTCTACTCCCAGTGGGTGTGGAATGGTCATGTTGAGATAACTTGCGAAAACGGTATTTCCCTTACCCTGCTCGCGGTTATCCACCCATATCATAAAGATTTTATTTCCTTTTGCTAAAACCACCGGCGAAAACTGTCGCGAAGCATCGGGGACCTGAGTAATTGCATAGTTCCTGTCAACGGTAACGCCAGAGCTTTCAAATTGCTGGGCGTATACCCTTGCTCCAGATCGGGTATCGGACCACATCATGGCAAAGCGTCCATTATTTAGTCCTGCAACTGCCCCTTTATTATACAAGGAAGTCTGTCCACTGGCATCCTCAGCCGGAATATTGGACCCTATCGGCGCATCCGAGGCGTCGTATTGTTGGGCATAGGTCCTCCGTATACTTCTACCCAAGCGATCATCCGACCACGCCACCACATATCCTCCTCCAGACAGCGTTGCCAAGCTCGGAAACCATTGGTGATAGGTTGAGTTATCAGAATTCACTCGAAATTCGGCGCCCATAGGCGTCAGGCTTTTGTCGTAGTGCCTTACATAAATATCATAATTGCCAGCTCCTGCTCGATTATCGTGCCAGGCGATGACAATGCTGCTATCAGCTAATAGCACCATCGCAGGAACCTTCTGATTCCTGGTCCCACCATCAGTATTCACCAGAAAACCAGCGCCCACGGCAGCACCGCTCACATCGAATTGTCGCGCATAGATGTCCTGTTGAATCCCCTCTCGCCAGTCTTCCCAAGCGACAATAAATCCACCGTCCGGAAGACCTTCCACGGTGGGGTGCCATTGGATGGTTCCTCCATTGCCTGTATCCAGCGGATCATCATCAATCTGGTAATTTGCGCCCACGGCAGCACCCGTTGAATCAAAGCGCTGGGCAAATATATCGTCGTTCCCATCGCGCACATCTGACCATACGACCACAAACCCGCTATCTTCCAACCCTGCCACCTCGGGGTATCTGTGGGGAAAACCGGTGGAATCGCTGATCAGGAAATTGACTCCCACTGCGGTACTTGTCGAGTCGAAGATCTGCCCAAATATGTCCCCGGTACCTGGCGGGCCGATTCTATCGTCACTCCAGACCACAACATAGCCACCTCCCTTAAGTAGGGCAGCCGCAGGGTCTACCTGCGAGCTGCTGTTGGAGTCATCGTTCAACCTGAAGCTGCCTCCGGCTGCCAGCCCCGTCGAATAATATCTTCGGGCATGGACATTTTGGGCGCCTGCTTGCTCACTGATCCACGCAATGACAAATCCACCTCCCAAAACAGATGCCCCGCCGAGTACTCCTCCAAATACTAATCCCGTCGAATCTTCCACCAAAAAATCGGATCCTACCAAGGCAGTCGATGCGTCGTATCTCTGGGCGTATACATCCGAGTCAGACCGTCCCGCGCGGCGATCCAGCCAGGCCACAACCAGGCCACTATCTTCCAAAGCGATCACCGAAGGTGCTTTGGGGCCCAAACCGCCCTCTGCTATCCGAAAGTTGCCACTCACCGGAGCAGCTTGAGAATCGTATCTCTGGCCATATACTCTTTGGGTGTTATCGTACCAAACTACAGCAGCACCCCCATCGGCCAGAGAGGTAATACGGATTTCATTTTTTGAGCCATTGGTCAAATCTTCATCCACTTGGAAATTGGGCCCGATTGGCGCGCCCAACGAATCGTATACCTGTCCAAAAACCTCATATTGGAATTGTGTACTATTACGGGCATCTGCCCAGGCAACCATAAAATGGCTATTCCCTATTCTGCTCACAACAGGCGAAAATTGGTATCGCGGTAGTGAATCGTTTACTACAAAATTGACGCCTACCATTTGACCCGATCCATCAAATAGTTGACCATAGATGTCTGCACTGCTCACGGAGGAATTGCGATTATCGGACCACACAACGACAAACCCAGTGTCGGATAGGGCGCTGACGTGGGGATCAAATTTGGTACGGTTTGCCAAGGCGTCATCATTCACCTCGAATTGAGAGCCTAGCGGATCACCAAAAGGGTCCATACGTCGGGCAATTATGGGGGAAGCACCATCTGTGCTGGTCTGCCACACCACAATAAAGCTGCCATCCAGTAGAACAGCCAAGTTGGGCTTGTAATAGTTATAATTACCTGCAACGATATCTTCACTTATTTGAAAATCAGCTCGCACGGTTGCGCCAGCAGCGTCAAAAACCTGCCCAAAAATGTGCGCGGTCCCATTGCGGGTGTCTGCCCATACGGCTACGAAGCCGCCGTCATTCAATTCCGCCATTGCCGGCGCAGAATGAGCAGCACTGCCGGAATTTTCACCGACCGGAAAATCGGCGACCAGAACTTCGGGGCGAAATTGGGGCTCGGCCACGGAACCCAGGGCAGCGGCGGTGGCAGGGCGGGCCATTTGGTTGAATGCTCCCTGCCCAAATAACTGCAGAGGTATGGCGACCGCCAATAAACTAAGCACCCGGGATAGTTCGGTTGTAGGATTCATAGACATCACCGCTCCTTTTTATGATTGCAGTTGTCCACTGGCGCATCAGCCGAACAGGGCTTTCAGCCTAAATCAGAGATTAATGCTGCAGGTCCGGTAGCTTAGGGATTCGAATATTTATTTTGGTGTTAGTAACAATTTATAGCAACATCTCCGGCTAATACTAACTATTACTGCTAAGGCGACGCTACATCCAACTTTTAATGATATCATGACGTCCGCACCGGCCTTTGGTTGGTGGGTCAAGCCGTATAGGTTCTGTAAAAAGGGTTCATGCCACGGCCATAGGGAAATATACCATGTTGCTTGATGCCCGGGGTCACTCGGTGGACCAGCGTTGCATATAGCCTCCTCATCGGTCAGATACCGGAGAGGCGGGATTGACCTGCGGCCGGATTGGGCTTCGAAGGTGGCTGAGGCCAGGAAGACGGAGATATCGCGGCCCCGGTATCTCACGAACGCATAGCGCGCTTTCCGATAATTTCCGTTATCGGAAAATGAATTTCGATTAATCCACCACATTTCGCCTAAGCAGCATTATCAGCATTTCGGTATACCCGCTTACGTAGGCAGTGTAGCGCGGGCGTCAGGCAGTGACTGAGGCCGGGGCGCAACCTTACCGCGATCAGATATAGATATTTGGTCGCCACTAGCATTGTGTTAGAGAGCAAACTGCCCCACGATTTAAAGACTGCCCCGCCAGTGGCAGTCCCCAACCGGCCAGCAGCCAGCTGAGGCAGATCAGCGTCAGTTGAGGGAGTGTTTTTCGCCGGCCGCCGCCACCGGCGAGCCCATCACGCATCCAGTCGAGCCTCATAGGCCACGACCTCGCCGTCTACGACATATCGCCCCAGAAGTCTGAGGTACATCGCCCAGCAGTAACCGGAAATGCTGTAATGCTCGTTCGCCTCGTTCCAACCTGAATGGTGAAAACGTACTGTGGTGACGCCCTCCTTTTCCTCGAGGACAAAGCCAACGCGCGTCCCCAGCCAGTCCTTGCCCGCGCTGATCATCTCCAACTCAAACTCGGACCCGGAAACAGATCGGGTTACCCGTGCGCGCCAATCGTACCCGGGGCCGAACCCGAGTTCGTATTCTGCTCCCATCTTCGGTTCTCCTGAGGAGCGCTTGGTCCACCATGCGTCAAGGCCCACAGGCGCTGAGATGGCGGCAAACACCTGTTGCGCCGGCGCTTTGAGGGGGAAGTGATGAATGATTTCAGGCATGGTTCCCGGAAGCGCACCCGCTCTACCCCTGCGTCCTGATGCGGCTGGCGGACCGTCCGTCATTCCTGCGGGCCGGGCCCCTCAGTCCTCCATTTTCCAGAAGGCGATGCCGCCGGCCTGCTTCCCGGTATCGGCTTGGGAAACCATCTTGCCGGTCCGGATATCGATCACATCCAGCGATCCCGGCTCTCCTCCGACCCCTTCCACGGAGACGAAAGCATAGCGGCTGTCAGGAGAAATGACCACCCCGTGGGTCACCTTGCGGGTGTTGGTGATGCGGGCCACCTCCTTGCCCGAGGCCAGGTCCCACAGGGCCGTCTGGCCCTCTGACTTGTAGGTCACCGCCAGGATTTTGCCATCCCGGCTCACCTCGCAGTTGTAGGGGCCCCGGCCGGTCTTGAACCGCCGGCTGATGGCCCAGGCCTGCAGATCAATTTCCAGTACTTCGTTGGTGCCGTTATTCACCACGTAAAGATAGCGGTCATCCGGCGCCGGGTAGACCCAGGTCGGCTTCTCCCGGGGCATCTTGGGCATGGCCGCCATGGATGCCGATCCGTGGTCCATTGGCTTGGGGCCCTGGCCCAGGTAGAGCGTCCGGCTGACCCTGAACCGCACAGCGTCGATTTCATACAACATGGCGTCCATCATCGCCACCGAGTAGTGCCACAGGCCGTCATTGGAGAGGCGTGAGCCGTGCGGCATGACGCCGGTCTGGATGCGCTCAATCTCGGTCATGGTCTCCGGATCGACCACCGAAACAAAGCTCGGCACATGCTCGCCGTGAAGGTTGAAATTGACCACGTACAGCAAACCGGTGGCCTTGGAGATCTCCAGCGTGGCCGGAAACAGGTCCAGTTCCACGCGCCGGCTCCACTGGTCCTCCCCCGTCGAATAGCGGTAAACGTGGCCGTTGGGGATGCCGTGGGCCATCGACAGATACCAGTAATCGCCGTCCGGCGAGATGGTCAGGCCATGGGGTCCTTCGATTTCCAGCGGCCAGACGCCGACGGGGATCTGCTTCACCACCCGGGCCACCTTCCCGTCGAACTTGATCAGCAGTACCTCATCTTCCGATTCGGCCGCCACATAGATGTAATAATCCCGGGCAGCCAGCGGCGCCAGCGCCAGCATCAGGACCGGCAACCAATTTGCGACGGTCCGGCCCGGCAGCATCAGTTTGTCCCGGCCGGCTGCTCCCGGGGCACCAGCCGGAGGGCGTACAGGCCGCTATACATATCGGAGAAAAAGATCAGCCCCTTGTACGGTTGGGGACCCCAGACCATAGGCGAATTGACAAAGACCCCCTCCTCACTTTCGGAGAGGAAGGCTGCAATCTCCCGGCCCTGCTTATACAAATCTCCCAGCAGTTCACCCGATATATCCAGCACTCTCAGGCCCCCCTGGTAGAAGGCGGCATACAGCACGTCACCCTCAATCCATAAGTTGTGGGAGCCGGCCTCCGGCACCTGGTAAAGGGCATCCTCATGGGGATTTGCCGGATCGGAGAAGTTCATGAAATGGAACCCTCCGGCGGCCTTGGCCAGCCTGCCGTCCGAAGCGAAGAGTCCGGCGGGGAAGCTCTCATCACCGGCGACGATGTAAAAGCTTCCGGTCGATTGGCTGAGGAATGGAAAGGCCGCGTGGTTCCGGCCCGTGCGGTCGGGCATGGAGGCCAAGGGCAGCGGTTTGCCGGGCGAGCCCCGCCCCGCCGCCTTCAGCAGCGGATTGGCGTTGATCATCGGCATATTGCTCTCGTTTCGGGTCAGCCCGCCCAGATCAATGGCATGCACACCGTCCTGCCAATTGGATGAATAGCCGATGCCATCCTCGATCCAGATATCGTGGATGGAGTGGCCCGGTGTGCTGAGTTCATAGTTCCCGACCCGGTACGGCTGGGTCGGATCCTCAATGTTGATAACGTCGAATTTGCGGCCGTTGTTGACCCCGTAGACGTGGTTGTCGTAGATGAACACATTGTGCACGCCACCGGTCATTTCGTGGTCAAATACCGATAGAATTTTCACATCGAAGGGGTTGGAGACATCCAGAATGACCATGCCGTTCTTGCGGTTGGAGGCCCCCTCCCGTGAGATTACCGCTATGCGGCCATCGGCGGATACCTTGACATCGTTCACCGTCCGGGCATCCACCTTCACCGTGTCGATGGTGACCATGTTCGCCGGATCGGTGACATCCCAGAAATAGGCCTCGCCGTTGGCGCCCCAGGTACCGGTCACGGCAAAGTCCTTGCCTTCGAACTCGCCGATGCCGGCCCAGACCCACAGGTCGGATGTGCGCACATCCTTCACCAGGCCGTGGCCGGCAATCTCCACCTTCTGGCGGACATCCCGGCGGCTGATCTTGATGGTCTTACTGACGGCGAATCCGCCGGAGCTGGCGTAAATGGTATAGACACCGGCTGTCTCCGCCACAAAGCGGCCGTCCGGGGTGATCTGGCCGGCGGCAGGCAATCCAATGCCGTAGTCAGCCTTCCCGGTGAAGGAGAACTTGATGGGCGCATCCTTTACCGTGCGGCCCGAGCGGGAGGCCTTGGCCGCGGCGTTAAAATGGACCACATCGCCGGTGCGGGCTTCCTCCGCGGAGCTGCTGATCTCAATGCCCCCTATGGGATTCTTGGCAATCCGCACCACCACTTTGGCCGTGATATTCTCGACCTGGGCAGTGACGGTCACCCTGCCGGTTTTGCGTGCCGTCAGGTTGCCGAATGCGTCGAATGAAGCCAGCGCCGTATTGCTTGAGGCCAGAGTCGCAGGCTTGTCCTCCCGGATGAGTCCCGCCTCATCGTAGACCGTCACCGAATAAGGAAGCGTCGTGCTGGCGTACAACTTCTTCGCCGGCTCGTTGAACACAATTTTGGCAATCGGCGGGAACGGCACCCGAATAGGCATCCGGCCTCGAACCCGGTCCTCCCGCTTAACGGTAATGCTGCGGACCGCCAAATACTGGTCACCCGGCTTATAGGCTTTCAGCCTGACCAGGGCGACACCGGTAGAATCGCTGATACGGGGATCGGCGGTGATGGCTCCCCGGCTGCCGCCGTAGATGTAAAAGACGTTTTGGGCCAGCTCATCATCGGCATTGAGCAGGGTGATTTTTACCTCGGCAGTCTCGCCGACGGCCAGGTAGATCGAATCGGGCTCAAAGAGAAAATGGAATGGTTCCGGTGCGTCGGTCGAATCCTGCCCTGCCAGCATGGTGGCGCCGGCCAGGACAAGCAGAGTCCATAAGGTGTGCTTCATGAGTTCCTCCAAGGTGGCGGCCGGTAAGTTAATCGGAAAATGTGCAAGTGCGGACAGAATCTGTCGGGTTGTGGCTGGCACGGCCCCACATGTATTCTTGCCGGGCTTGCGTACGAGACAGCGCTGCAAACCGGGACGGACCGGCTCGCCGTTCCTAAATGGTGAATCCAATTATGTCTCAAAACGTCATTCAGGATTGTTTTTTAGAATTTGATTTTGAGATGGATTTTAAGGCAGCAAACTGGGTTTCGTATATATTTACGGAACGATCAAGCGCTTGTCCCAAAAGGGATGGTTATCGAGAATTGGGGATCAAGATACGAACAGCGTTCTAATCCTGACAATTTCGCCCGTTATCACATCCACGTAGATATACCAAGCGGAAGATATGGATCCAAAATCGATTCCAATTTGCCAGACAACGCGCAACTCGATGCAGTCATTAACCAAGAAGGGTAACACCACTTTTACTTCCGTATTGTTAAAATCATTTTCCTCCACTATGAATACTTGGGGCTCTCCACCCATACTAGGCACAGTCAGCTCTGTGCCAATGATTAAATCCTTGGCCTTTCTACTGCTGACAGATTCGCCATCCGGGATTATGATCTCGGGATACCAATGCCCTCCAATCCAATATACACCCTCAGAATGCAACGCTACTTGAATGGAGGTATCCAATACCTCTAATTGCTCATACACTTGGTTATAAAAGTGAATGCCCCAGCCACGGTAAACTATTTGCGGTTGGCCCCCGCATTGTCCTGATTCATTCGCAAAGCCATCAGAGAACCTTACTTTGAGCAGGGTCGTGTCGGTTACGTATGTGAATTTGCTGAACTTCAGAACGGCCTCTTTACTTCTGGTGATCATCAAGGCCGTGTCGGATGGACAAATGTCTTCAGCGTACCCTCTCCAGAAATAACTCTTTCGATCGATGTAACCGAAACTATCCAACTGGGTTGTGTAAAGTTGGTTGTTATTTAACCTCGTGTAGGCCTGTTGCGGGGCCAGAAGTTCTTCCGAGGACAGCACACAATATTTTCTTGGATATCTCGATACATCATTCTGTTGGTTTGGATCCCCTATTCCGCAGTATAGGCTAAGGCTGGTGATGAGAAGAGCCAATATGATTGGATACTTAGCTGCCGGATAGTGCATCATTTTGCTAGATTATATTCAAGTTTACATACTTACCATGCATTTTTCAGGGCGTCCAGTCCAATTACGCCGCCAAAATACCATCGGCATATCCCCCTAATTCTGGACACTGATCCCCAATATCGCCGTTCTGCAGGCTGAGCGCCATAGTAAACAAAACATCCTTCTTATCAAAGGAGATTTTGATCAAAATTTCAAATTCACGAGAGGATGTCGATTTGATGAGAAATACGATAACACTGTCCTATTGCCATTCCTAAGACATTTGGAATATCAGAAAATTGATGGATCATTCAGAAATCTTATACCATTACCATAGCAATCCCCCCTATTCCAGCAGCAGCATCTTGATATACTGGCAGTATACGAGGGAGCGAAGGCTGTTTTGTCTGTGCCTGGACGGGCGTTACCCAAAGGGCTGCCAGAAGGTAGACCGTATGGCGATAACTCAATGGGTGGGTTGAAGTTGTCATCGCTTACCCCAAGTAAGAGAATATAGGCATTGTGGCGTATGGCGCCAAATTTTTTCATTTAGTCGAATCGTGCAGCATGGGCATGACACCTATGTGCGAATCTTATCCGGTGGCGACACTTCCGCCCCGTTTGTCTCCGACGCTTTACCGACAGCGGTAACTTTGGGCCGTAAATTCAGGGTAAGGACCGACCATGCCGCCGCAGCGCATCTATATGGACTACCACGCCACTACCCCGGTGGATCCCCGGGTCTTTGCCGCTATGGAGCCCTATTTCACCGAGATTTACGGCAATCCGGCCAGCAAAAACCACCTGTTCGGCCGGGAGGCCCGGGCTGCGGTGGAGACGGCCCGGGAGCAGGTGGCCCAGCTCATCGGCGCCAGGCCCAAGGAAATCATCTTCACCAGCGGCGCCACCGAGTCCAACAATCTGGCCCTGAAAGGTGCGGCCGGCAATATCAGGGGGGGGGCGTCGGCGCAGCGGAATCATCTGCTGACGGTGGCCAGCGAACATAAGGCTGTCCTCGATCCTGCCGGGACACTCGCCCGGGACGGCATTGAGGTCACGCTCCTCGGCGTGGGACCCGATGGCCGCATCGATATGGCGGCGCTGAAGGCGGCCCTCACTGAGCGGACCTTTATGGTCAGCGTGATGCAGGCCAACAACGAGATCGGCGTTATCCAGCCGGTGACGGAAATCGGGGCCCTGTGCCGCAGCCGGGGCATCCTCTTCCATAGCGACGGCGCCCAGGCGGTGGGCAAGATCGCCGTGGATGTGAACAGCATGGCCATCGACCTGCTTTCCATCTCCGGCCACAAACTGTACGCGCCCAAGGGCATCGGGGTGCTCTACGTGCGGACCGGCCTGGAGCTGCAAGCGCAGATGGACGGCGGCGGCCACGAGCGGGGCCTGCGCTCCGGCACCCTGCCGACACCCCTCATCGTCGCCTTGGGGGCCGCCTGCGAACTGTGCGGGGCTGAGCTGGAGGCCGAATCGGCCGCGCTCGCAGTTCTGCGGGACCAGTTGCTCGATGGCATCCTGGCCGGCCTGGACGGCGTAACCGTCAACGGCAGCATGGACCGGCGCCTGGCCGGCAACCTGAACCTCTGCTTCGATGGCGTGGAGGCCGAATCGTTGCTGCAGAAGGTCCCCCACATCGCCCTGAGCACCGGCTCGGCCTGCACCACGGCGGACCTGCAGCCGTCCCATGTGCTGAAGGCCATCGGACTGGGGCACGAGCAGGCCCTGTCGTCGGTACGCTTCGGCCTGGGGCGCTATACGACGGCAGCGGAAGTGGCCGCCACGGTGGAAGGGGTGGTGGATGCCGTCAAGGCGCTACGGGAAGGGAGCCTGCTGAAGGGGTTAGGCTGGAAACCGGACCGTTAACTGCAATCATCGGTGACTACGGCGGACGACGGGTACGGAGCCGCGCCGGTTTGGTGATTAGGGTCGCTCCTCCAAGGATGAGCAGATTCTCACCCTGGACGAGGTCGGGGTCCTTGCCCACAGCGCCATGTTAGTTGATGTTCCTGTTGCGCCTACCCCTCTTTGAAGAATTCCTGGCCATGTAGTGCCATGCCAGATCCAGCTTCTGTGAAGATATTAAAAACAGCATCAATCCCATTTTCTCTCAGGACTTCCTCCTCATCAGGATAAACAGACGTCGCGCTTATGTGCCCCTTAAACCCGTAATGTCGGGCAAGATTTCCGGCTGCTTTTTTTACTTCAATATTTGGGACGCACAGCAAAATCCATTCGATATTGCTATTTCTTATATCAATCTGGGACCAAAAATCTGAGCTGCCCACATTGGCATAATAGATTTTCCGCCCCATTGCTGCATGTGCCTCTACAATCTGTTCATCGAAGTCCAAACCAATGGTCTTTTTTTGCACCTTAAGGTGATCATAGGCAGCGGCGCCAACGCGACCCATACCACAAATCAATATTTGCACATCCGTTAAGTCAATTTTCGGTTCATCCTCTTCCAATTCGGAATGCTGTAACCTTTCCAGCCCCATCTGAAACCGGGAGTATAAATCATCAAACCGTTTATTGGCTATTGAGGAGATCACGAATGAGCCGGCGACCAATAAGGCCATAACGACGAGCCAATCTGTTGAAATCCACCCTTGCTGTCCTGAGGCGATTATCACAATAAGTCCAAATTCGCTGAAGTTTCCCAGCGAAATGGATACTTTACTTGCGCGGTAGGACCTCACTTTAAACCGTGACAATAACAGTAAAAACAAACCGCTTTTAATCACCAGAAGAATTAATAATACAGAGACGACGATAAGCGTGGCGACATCAGGTAACCCTGCCATGCCAATGCTCAGGAAAAGGCCAACCAAAAATAATTCTTTAATACCAAATAATGCTTTGGACAATTCATCAGCCTTCGCGGTGTTGGCCAGCAATACACCAAACGCCAAAGCACCCAGGTCAGCTTTCAAATCGACCGCTTCAAACAACGCTGCTCCACCCAATGCCATTGACAGGCCGAAAAGCAGCAGGAGTTCCCCGTGCCCTGCCATGGTTGTTAACCTGATAATCAATGGACGACCAATAATAAAGAGTGCTATTAAAACTACAGCCCAAGCCGACGGCATTTTTGCTTCCGATATGCTCATATAGAGAACAGCCACCAGATCCTGAATAATTAATATGCCGATGGCAATCTGGCCGTACTGGGAAAGATAAGAACCATCATCTTGGAGCACTTTAATCACAAACACGGTGCTTGAAATAGATAACGCAAAGCTGATAACTAAAGCATTCGCCAAGGATAACTGATTAAACAGAGGCAATCCGATTTGTTTGAGTAGCAGCAATGCAGCCATGGAGACCGCACCAAATACCAGCATGTGCGCCAAGGCGCTACCCCAAACCTCAATGTGAAGTAATTCCTTTAATTTTAGTTTTAGGCCAATGGAAAACAGCAGAAGGGTTATCCCGAGGTCAGCCATCTCATTTATAAACGCCCCGACCTGCGCGCCGGCATAATTAAGCGCAAACCCCGCTACAAGAAATCCGACGAGCGGAGGCAACCCGAGCGCCCGACTCAGAGTGCCAAAAAGAAAAGCGACAGCGATCCATATTGGATCTTTGTAATCAATCGAGGAGAGTATCGATTCCAACAGGGGTCTCGGTGATCATATAAAAATTTGTCATAAATGTTGCCAGTTTTTATTCACATAACGACTGTTTATGGACCGCGCCCTTCGAGGTGGTCAAATTTCCCGCCAAGTTAATACATCCCGTTCGGGCCGCCCATTGATGATTCCGATCGCCACGGGACTAACGCCGCCCAGTGCCGAATGTGGCCTCTCATGGTTAGAGATCGGTTCGATAAACTGCCCCGGCCGCCCCTTGGCCTCTATCTTACCGCCATACTCCGTCCGTTAGATTGCTTCGCGCACCAGGCTCTTGAAAAAGATCTCCGCCTACCCATTATCGCCCCGCTTTACAGGCTGATCCGCTGCCTGTGGTTGTTCAGCGGGCCCGCCATCGGTGCGCGCCGATCTGGAAGTGGTGCTATCCGCCGTCAGGGAACTGCGGGAAGGGAGCCTGCTGAAGGGGTTTGGGTAGGGGCGTTAACGCCTATCGCCACCCGAAACGGAATAAAGTTTCCTTGGAAACAGTATGGCGACCGGAAGTCCGCAGTGAGCGCTCCGCGATGGGCGCTTCATATTCCAGCCTGACGCCAAATCATATTTAATTTGTCATATTCCGGAACGCTATCTATATTTCCTATACAGTTAATCCCTTACCGGAGATAGCCCCATGGCACTCATCACCGATCCTCCGCCGGCGGAAGTCGCTGCCGACCTGGCCGCCCTGAAGCGCGATCTCGACCTGACTCTGCCCCCTAAAGTACTCGACCGCAGCCTGCTCATCGCCACCTGGAATATCCGCTCCTTTGGCGGGTTGACGGAAAAATGGGCTGCCGAAGCATCCGATTCGCCCAAGCGCGACCTGCATGCCGCCCTTTGCATCGCCGAAATCATTTCCCGTTTCGATGTGGTGGCCCTGCAGGAGGTCACATCCAAACTGAAAGCCCTGCGCCGCGTTCTGAAGGTGCTGGGCGATAACTGGGGACTGATCCTGACAGATGTCACCAGGGGAGACCCGGGCAACCGTGAGCGGCTGGCGTTTCTATTCGACAAGCGGAAGGTGCAGCTCTCCGGGCTGGCCTGTGAACTGGTGGTCCCCCATGACTGGCTCAGCGCCATCGACGCCGATGCCCTCACCCGCCAATTTGCCCGGACACCCTATGCGGTCAGCTTCAAATGGGGCCGCAAGACGTTCATCCTCGTCACCCTGCATGTACTGTATGGCGATAACCGCAGCGACCGGGTGCCCGAATTGACGGCTATTGCCCAGTGGCTGGCCGACTGGGCGGCCAACATTAATGCCTGGGATCATAACCTGATCCTGCTGGGGGACTTCAATATTGACCGCGTCGGAGATCAGCTATACGATGCTTTCACTTCTACCGGTCTCCACGTCCCCGACAAACTCAACACTGTTCCGCGCACCCTGTTCAGCGATCCCCGGAAACCTGAAAAGTGGAAGTTTTACGATCAGATTGCCTGGTTCAACGGAGCGGGCAATCTTCCCCGCCTCTCGATGCAGTGTACGGACGCCGGCTATTACAACTTTACGGAGACAACCCTGCAATCCCGGGGGTTGACCAAAAGCCAGCTGTCGTGGCGCATATCAGACCATTTCCCGCTGTGGGCGGAATTTGCGGTTTGAGGCAGGAGCCACCCCGGCGCAGACCTTACACCCACCCAAACAGCAGCAGGGTCCGGTTGACCCGCCAGGAAAACAGGGCCGCCAGGGAGATGAGGGTCAGGGTCAGCAGCAGGCTGAAGCTGCCGTAAACCTGCAGCCCCAGGACGATGGTGGTAATGACCAGGAACAGGCAGAAGGTGGCCAGTTGCTTCCGGCGTACCCGGTGCGGTTTGAGCTGGGCGCCGAAGTCATCCGGCACCACGCCATCGGGACCGACCGTAGCCATGAGCGCCTCTATCCTCGGCTGCAAGCCCAGGTGGACGTACGATAACAAGCTCGTAAGGGTGACCAGCAGGATAAATTTCAGCAGCAGAATGTTGTTGGTCCACAGGGCGGCGATGCCTGAAGGGCCCACCACCAGCAGCAGGACACCCGACAGGAACGCGCTCCCCTGGAACACAAAGCAGCGCAGCGCCCCCCGGCGGATGATGTTCTCGAAATAGCGGTCCGTGGCCCAGCTGAAGGCCGGACCCATCTGGGCCCGCTCGTTCACCACGATCAGGTTGAACAGCGGTATCGACATGAACACGAAGCTCATGATGTGCCAGAATTTCAGCAGCATGTACGCGTCACTCATCTCAGGCCTCCTCGGCTTGGACGTACTTATGGGGCTCGGCTTCAAAGGACTCGAGACAGCCGAGCGAGCAGAAGTGGTAAGTGGTCCCTTCAAACTCGCTGGTGCCAGCGGCGGTGCGGGGATCGATGACCATGCCGCAGACGAGGTCCTTGACCTTCTCCGGCGCCTCGCCGGGAGCTGGGGTGGGTGTTGGCATTTTAACTCCGCTGGTGTCAGCACCTTGGTTTTCAACAACTCCGGTGTCGATACCTCTGGTGCGGGTTTCCTGAATGATTTCCGCCAATACGCTGACGGCGACCTCCTCGGGCGTGACGGCCTTGATGTCCAGGCCGGCCGGCACTTTGATCCGGGCCAGCGCCTCAGCGGAGACGCCGCGCTTCTCCAGACCGGCAAACAGGCTGGTGGCCTTGGTGCGGCTGGTGATCATGGTCAGATAGCCGGCCCCTGAGGCCAGCGCGCCCTGCAGGGCCAATTCATCGCCGGTGCCCTGGGTGGCAATCACCGCCGCAGAGGGGGCCGCGGTGGCCAGCGCCGGCGCGTCAAAATTGCGCTGCACCTCAATCTCCTCCGGCAGGCCGGCCAGGTGGGCATCGGGGCCATAGACGGTAACATCGTAATCGACCACCCGGGCCAGCCGGGCCAACGCCTGTGCTCCGGGACCATCACCAAAAATGAGCAGTTTCAATCTGGGCAAAACCGGTTCGATGTGCACCTCCAGGGTTCCCCCGCTTTCGCAGCGCATGGCCAGCTCTTTCACCGATTCATTGGCCACCGGCTCAACATCCGGACTGAGCCTGATCCGCCGCACTTTGCCGGTCCGGATACAGTCCAGCGCCTCCTCAATCACCACTTCCCGGGCGCAGCCGCCGCCGATCCAGCCGTCCAATTCGCCGCTGGCGAGGATGATGGCTTTGGCCCCCGGCTTGGCCGAAGTAGGCGCTACCGCAGCAATCACCGTGGCCATAGCAAAGGGGGTGCCCTCGCGGCGCAGTCGGGCGGCCTTTTCCAGCCAGTCGCTCAAGGAAACTCTATCCTATGCCGGCGGGGAGTCGTCCCCAGGCTTTACTGCGGCTCGTCGGAGGAGGAGCGGCCGATCTTTTCCTTGGCGCTGTCCACGGTCCGGCGAAAGGCCCCTTTAATGGCTGTGGCCGCGATGGACATGCCGGCTACCGGGGCTGCCTGGGCCGGGCCGGCAGCGGTGCCGGCGCCCCCTTCCAGACGACTGCGCAGGCACTCGGTGAACTGATCGAACATCTGGTTGGAAACATCTTCGACCATCCGCGAGCCGAACTGGGCCAGCATGCCGGAAATGGTCACCGTCGAATCGCCCTGCACCTGGGTTGTGCTCTCATCAATGGACGTAAGGATGCCCACCAACTCCATGGTGGCGCCCCCTTTGCCCTTGGTATCCTGACCTTTGCCCAGCAGCTTCAGCCGGTGCTGATCCGCATCCAGTTCGGTGATCGTTACTTCACCTTTGTAGCTCGATTTGATGGGACCCACCTTCACCGTGATGGTCACGGCGTACTGGGTATCGCTGATGCTGCCGGTGATTTCGGCGCCGGGAACGCAAGTGGTTACCTGCTCGATATTCGAGAGGAAATCCCAAACCTTTTCCACAGGCGCCTGGACCTGGAACGACTTGGACATCACAACCTTCAAGGTACTGTCTCCCCGCCAAGCTGTTTAGTTGCCGCTCTCCTGGATCGCCCGCCAGACCTTCTCCGGTGTGATGGGGATTTCGAGATGGCGCACACCCAGATGCGACAGGGCGTCCACCACCGCATTGACAATCGCGGCAGGCGCCCCAACGGTAGCCGATTCACCAACCCCTTTGGCGCCCAGCGGATGATGGGGCGAGGGGGTGGTCGTCTTGCCGGTTTCCCAGCTGGGGGTTTCCATCGCGGTCGGCATCAGGTATTCCATGAAACTGCCACCCCGCATGTTGCCCTCTTCGTCGTAGGATATCTCCTCCATGAGGGCCGGAGCCATACCCATGGTCAACCCGCCGTGAATCTGCCCTTCCACGATCATCGGATTGATGATGTTCCCGCAATCGTCCACAGCCATAAAGCGGCGAATTTTCACCTCTCCGGTGCCCCTGTCCACATCGACGACACAGATGTAGCTGCCGAAGGGGAAGGTCAAGTTCGGTGGATCGTAATAGGAGATCGCTTCCAGGCCCGCTTCCAACCCCTGGGGGTGGTTGGTGTAGGCGGCAAAGGCGATTTCCTGGATCGTGGAGACCTTGTCGGGCACCCCCTTGACGGTGAATTTACCCGGCTCCCATTCCAGATCGTCCGCACTTACCTCCAGCAGATGGGCGGCAATCTTGCGGGCCTTGTCCAGAATCTTCCGGCTGGCCATGGCCGTGGCGGCGCCTGCTACCGGGGTGCTCCGGCTGGCGTAGGTGCCCAGGCCGTAAGGGGCCGTGTCGGTGTCGCCATGCTCGACCTTGATATGGTCCACCGGGATGCCCAGCTCTTCGGCGACGATCTGGGCGAAGGTCGTTTCGTGGCCTTGACCCTGGGTCTGTACGCCGATGCGGACAAGGGCCTTGCCCGTGGGATGAACCCGGATCTCGGCGCTGTCAAACATCTTCAGCCCCAGAATGTCGAAGTCCTTCGATGGCCCGGCGCCGACAACCTCCGTAAAGCTGCAGATGCCGATGCCCATCAACTCGCCCTTCTCACGCTTCTCCTTCTGCTCCTTCAGCAGGTCCTGGTAGCCGATTTTCTCCATGGCCAGTTTAAGGGCGCCGGCGTAATTGCCGCTGTCATACTCCCAGCCCAATACCGATTTGAAGGGGAACGCCTCGGGCGGAATGAAATTCTTCAGGCGCAACTCCGCCGGATCCATCCCCAGATCGTCGGCCATAATGTCGACCAGCCGCTCGATGGCGTGGACCGCCTCAGTCACCCGGAACGAGCAACGGTAGGCGATGCCGCCGGGCGGCTTGTTCGTGTAGACGCCGTCCACTTCGCAGAAAGCGTGCTTCAGGTCGTAGGAGCCGGTGGCAATGGAGAACATACCCGCCGGCCACTTGGACGGATTACAGGCTGCATCGGTGTAGCCGTGGTCGGCAATGGTCTTGATGCGCAACGCCTGCAGGGTGCCGTCCTTGCTTGCGGCCAGTTCAGCGGTCATGTGATAATCGCGGCCAAATGAGTCAGCCTGCAAATTCTCACGCCGATCCTCGATCCACTTGATCGGCGACCCCGTTACGACCGTCGCAGCGATGGCAATGACATAGCCCGGATAGATCGGCACCTTGCCGCCGAATCCCCCGCCGATGTCCGGTGAGATAATGCGGATCTTCTCTTCGCTCAGGCCCACGTGTCCTGCGACCAGGGCAAAAACCGTCCGGTGGGCGTGGGGCGCCTGGGATGTCATCCAGCAGGTAAGCTGCCCCTCCACAGCGTCGAACTCGGCGACGATACCGCAGGTCTCAATGGAGGCCACATGGATGCGCGGGATATAGATATCCTGCTTTACCGTGAAGTCAGCGTCCCTGAAGGCCTGTTCAGTCGCAGCCTTGTCGCCGGCCTCCCAATGGAATATGAGATTATCTTTCTGCCCCTCCTTGTCGTGCCGCAGCAGCGGGGCTCCCGGCTCCAGCGCCTTAAAGGGATCGATGACCACCTCCAGCGGTTCGTAATCCACTTCCACCAGCGCCACACCATCGGCGGCGCTGTAGCGGTCGGTGGCGATAACCGCAGCCACTTCCTGGGCCTGATACATCACCTCATCGGTGGGCAGGACCATCTGCGTATCGCTCATCAGGGTCGGCATCCAGTGCAGGTTATATTCCTTCAACGTCGCACCTGTTATCACCGCCGCCACACCGGGGTGGGCCAGGGCCTTCTCGGTGTTGATGCTCTTGATCTTGGCGTGGGCGAAAGGGCTGCGGACAATGGCCATATAGAGCATGCCGGGCCGTACCACGTCATCCACATAGTTGCCCCTGCCGCGGATGAATCGGGGGTCTTCCTTGCGCTTTACTGAGTGCCCCATGCCGCCGATTTCTGCTGAAGTCCTGAGCTCCGTCATAATGTTCCTCCTAATGTGCGCATCGCGCCAGGTTAAGCCTTCTGGGCGGCGTATTGGACAGCCTTCACAATGTTTACGTATCCGGTGCAGCGGCAGAGGTTGCCGGAAATGCCCCAGCGGATTTCCGCTTCAGTGGGATTCTTGTTCTCCTGGAGCAGGGCGTAGCTGGACATGATCATGCCCGGTGTGCAGAATCCGCACTGCAGGCCGTGCTCTTCCATAAAGCCTTCCTGCAGGGGGTGCAGCTCGCCGTTGGTGGTCATGCCCTCGATGGTCAGGACCTCCTTGCCGTCGGCCTGCACCGCAAAGACGGTACACGATTTCACGGCCTTGCCGTCCAGGATCAGCGTACAGGCGCCACAGTGGGTCGTGTCGCAGCCGATATGGGTGCCGGTAAGCGCCAGGTTCTCGCGGATAAAATGGACCAACAGCAGGCGTTGCTCAATCTCAGCCGCCTGGTCTGTGCCGTTAACTTTGATGGTAATATTTTGTTGCGCCACGTTACTGCCCTCCTTCTGCGCGGACTTTGGCCTTGGTAAGGGCCCGGATGGTCAATTCCTGAACCATGGCCCGTTTGTACTCCGCAGAGCCACGGTGGTCGCTGGTCGGTTGGGACGCCTCACCGGCCAGGCGGCCGGCTTCGGCGATGGCATCCGTGCTGAGGGCGTTTCCGGTCAGGGCCTCCTCGGCTGCGCCGGCCCGGATCGGTGTCGGTCCTACGTTGGTCAGGCCGATGCTGGCTGCGCTGCAGTTTCCGTTGCCATCCAGGGTCACGACCGCCGCCACACCGGCGATAGCAAAATCGCCCACCTTGCGCTCGAGCTTCACGTAGGCGCCTCCGCTGCCCTGCGCCGGCACAGGGATCCGCACCTCGGTGAGGATCTCGTTGGGCGCCAGAGCGGTGGTGAGGGGGCCGAGGAAAAAGTCATCGATGGCTATGTTCCGGGCGCCATTCGGTCCCGTGGCCACCACTTCAGCCCGGACGGCCAGCATGGTAGCGGGATGGTCGTTGGCCGGATCGCCGTGGGCCAGGTTGCCGCCGATGGTGGCCCGGTTGCGGACCAGGGGGTCGGCGATGACATGGGCCGTATCATGGAGGATGGGATACTTCTGCTGGATCAATTCCGATTTATCCAGATCGGCCTCCCGGGTCAGGGCCCCGATAGTCAGGTAGCCGTCGGCCTCCCGGATATATTCCAGACCGGCAATCCCGTTGATATCAATCAGTTGGGCAGGCTCAGCCAGCCGCAGTTTCATCATCGGGATCAGACTCTGACCGCCGGACAGGACCTTGGCATCCTCGCCCAGGGAGGTGAGCAGGGCGACGGCCTCCTCCACTGTGCTGGGGGAATGATAATCAAATGAACCGGGAATCATGGGTGCACCTCCGTTCAGCGCCGACCTGAGTCAGTTCGGACCCGAGCTGTCCATGGATCAAGCCGCAATGCTGCTGTTGATAAGGAATAAGAGGGTGGCGCAGGCTGGAGCGGCAAGATGGTAACTCCCATCAGCCATCCAAACTGGTACGCTGTTTCAGAGACATCCGAAGCAACCAAAAAAAAATCCTCTTGTGGTGAGTTTTTCGTTGATTTACGGACTTTGTTTTTACGAATATAGGCGCCCAAAGTCAAGAATTATCTGGAAAGAAATTATGACCCTGAATTTAATGCATCCGGTCACCTCCGTCACAGCCCCTTGGCGCAGTTTCTGGACGGCATTCCTTCCTGCCAGGGAGATTCCTGTTCCCCGGCGGGTTCGGAAAGTGATACGATGAGCGGCCTCGAATCCATCGACCAACTTAGCGCCCGGCTGGAGGCGTTCAACTATGTGGCCGACCGCAGCCTGTCCACGGCCATCTACCTGGCGCTGAAGATGGAGAAGCCGCTCTTCCTGGAGGGAGAGGCCGGCGTGGGCAAGACCGAGGTGGCCAAGGTGCTGGCCAGCCTGCTGGATACCAACCTGATCCGGCTGCAGTGCTATGAAGGCCTGGATGAGCAGAAGGCCATCTTTGAGTGGAATTACGCCCGGCAGATCATCCAAATCCGGCTGCTGGAAGCGGCCCATGTTTCGGACAAAGAGCAAATCGCCCAGCAGATCTTCAGCCGTGAATTCCTCATCCGGCGGCCCCTGCTGCAGGCGCTGGACCACGACGGCGACCGGCCCCCGGTGCTGCTCATCGACGAGCTGGACCGGGCTGACGAGGAGTTCGAAGCCTTTTTGCTGGAGATTCTGTCCGATTTCCAGATCACCATCCCCGAGATCGGCACCATCACGGCCCGGCAGAAGCCGGTGGTTGTTATCACCTCCAACCGGACCCGGGAGATTCACGATGCGGTGAAGCGGCGCTGCCTCTACCACTGGATCGACTATCCCAGCGCGGAGCGGGAACGGGAGATCGTCCGCCGGAAGCTCCCCGCTGTCTCGGCCTCTCTGAGGGGACAGATCGTCGCCTTTGTCCAGGCCATGCGCGAAGCCGACCTCTACAAGCTCCCCGGCGTGGCGGAGACCCTCGACTGGGCGGCGGCGCTGACGGCCCTGGGCGCCACGGAAATGACGCCCCAGCATGTAGAGGACACATTGGGCACCCTGCTGAAGTACCAGGATGACATGCTGAAGGTGCGCGGGGAAATGGCCGCCAACATGGTGGAACGGGCCGTCAGCGACGCTGAAGGTGTGGCCGGCAGCTGATCGGGAACATGGTACCCGCACCGGAAACCGTGCAGACCGATCTGCCCGGCAGCATCACCACCTTTGGCCGTTTCCTGCGGGCCGGCGGCATCGGGGTGGGAGCCGGGGATATCGTCTCTGCGGTGCAGGCGGTGGAGCTGGTCGGGGTCGAGCGGAAGCGGGAGTTCAAGTGGGCCCTGAAGGGGACGCTGGTGAAGCAGCATACCCAAATTTCCTTTTTCGACTGGGCCTTCGAGATTTTCTGGCAGAATCCTGACCGTCTGCAGCTGGCCGCCTCGGCGCTGGAGCGGCTGGCTGCACAGGCCCCAACGGAGAATGTCCACGGCGACCGGGGCTTGGGGAACAAAACGCCCAGCGGACGGCCGGAGGCCCCGGGCCTGCCCCCGGACGCCCCCGAGAATTTTGACGATGACAAGCGGGACGGGATGGCTGCCTACAGCGCCGCCGAGTCGCTCAAACGGAAGCGCTTCGATGATTACACTGCCGATGAGCTGCGCCAGGCCCTGGACATCCTGCAACGCAGTGACTGGAGCCTCAGCCTGCGGCGTACCCGGCGGCTCCGGGATGGGCGCCGGCGGTACCGCCTGAGCCTGCCCAAAACCATCCGCAAGAATGTGCTGGCCAACCGCGATTTCGTGAAGCTCGCCTGGCAGGAGCGCAAACTCAAGCCGCGCCGGATGGTGGTGCTGTGCGACATCAGCGGCTCCATGGAGCGCTACACCCGCGTGCTGCTCCACTTTATGCACACCCTGAAGCGCCGGATACCCAACCTGGAGGCGTTCACTTTCGGGACCCGCCTCAGCCGCATTACCAACCACCTCAAGCAGAACGATGTGCAGCAGGCCGTGGCGGTCATTGGCCCCCAGGTGCAGGACTGGGACGGCGGCACCCGCATCGGCGCCACGCTGAAGGAATTCAACTTTATCTGGGCCCGGCGGACCCTCGGATCCGGGGCGGTGGTGCTGGTGATCAGCGATGGCTGGGATACGGGCGAGCCGGAACTGCTGGCGATAGAAATTGCCCGGCTCAGACGGAGCTGCCGGCGGCTCATCTGGCTCAATCCCAACCTCGGCTACGAGACCTACGAGCCGCTGACCCGGGGCATCCGGGATATCCTGCCCTACATTGACGATTTTCTGCCGGTGCATAATCTGCAGAGCCTCCTCGATCTGCAGGGGGTCCTGCGCTCCCTGGGCGGCCGCAGGGCCAGCGCGTGAAAGTTGCCGCCATCATCCTGGCGGCCGGCGGGTCATCCCGGATGGGGGGCCGCAACAAGCTGCTGCTGCCCGTTGAAGGCCAGCCGATGGTGGCCCGGGTCTGCGGTGCGGTGCTGCAGGCAGGCTACGATCCGCTACGGGTGGTGACAGGCCACGACCAGGTCGCAGTGGCGACCGCAGTGGCAGCGGCAGTGGCGGCGGCAGGTGTGCAGACGGTCCACAATGGCGACTGGGCCAGCGGGATGGCCAGCTCCATTCGCACCGGCCTGGACGCGCTGCCGGAGGATGCGGACGGCGTGCTGGTGGCCCTGGGCGATATGCCGCTGGTAGGGGTTGACACGCTAGAGACCCTGCGGCGTAGCTTCGAGGCGGCCGGGGGCGACCGGATTGTCTTCCCCGAGTTCGATGGGCGGCAGGGCAATCCGGTGCTGATCCCACGGAAATATTTCGCCGAACTGGCCGCCATTTCGGGGGACCGGGGCGGGAAGGCGCTGCTGAAAAAACACGCCGATGAGTCCCTTGCCGTGGCCGTTCGTTCGGCTGCGGTGACTATCGATATCGACAGCGAGGAAGCCTACCGGGCCCTCGCCCAGACAGCAAAGGAGGGGCCCGTTGCCTCTACATAAGGACCTGTTCAAGACCATCGCCGACCTGAAAGCGGCCAACACGCCATTCGCCATCGCCACGGTGATCCAGGTGGAGGGGTCCTCCTCGGGCAAGTTGGGGGACAAGGCCATCTACGACGAAGCGGGCGAGCGCATCCTGGGCTGGGTCGGCGGGGCCTGCGTGGAGAACCGGGTGGCGGCCAGCGCTATTGAGTCCTACGCCGACGGGAAGCCGCGCATTATCAACATTGACCTGGACAGCGACACCATGGAATCGGGCATACCGTGTGGAGGTAAAATGGCCGTTATCGTTGAACCGCAACTGAGCGCCCCCGTCCTGCTGATCCGGGGCATGGGCCGGGTGACCGAAGTGCTGGCCCAGCTGGGCGACCTGCTGAACTACCGGGTGATGGTGCAGACCTCTGCCGAGGAGGCCGAGCGCTACCCCGGGGCCGAGCAGATCATCACCAAGCCGCTGGACATCGACGAGCTCGACTTTTCGGTGGACTACTTTATCCTCGGCACCCACCACCGGGACGACGACCAGGTCTCCCTGAAGGCGCTGCAGCTGGGGGTCGGCTACGTGGCGGTGGTGGCCAGCCGGAAAAAGACCGGCATCATCATCGACTACCTGAAGGAGAAAGGGGCCACCGATGAGGAGCTGCAGCGGTTCCACGCGCCGGCGGGGCTCGACCTGAAGGCCAAGGCGGCCGAGGAAATTGCCCTGTCGATCATGGCCGAGATCGTGATGCACCACAACGGCGGGACCGGGGAGGCGATGAAGACTGCCTGAAGGCGCAGGGTATTATTGAGGGGGAATCGCCGGGTATTGATAATTGATAATTGATAATTGATAATTGAAGAAAGAGGATCAACCACAGAGGCACAGAGGGCGCGGAGGGGCTAGGAATGGAAAAATGATGAATGATGAACGTGGGATGAGGGGCAGTGATAATTGATAATTGAAAAATGAACTCTTAGGGCTGATCGCTGTTTGCCAATTCCTGACTGCTGAACTGCGATTGCCCATTGCTCACTGCTCACCGCTGATTGCTGATACCTGATCGCTGACGGCTGAACGCTACTTCATATTGACGTACTGCAGCGGCACCGGCAGGTCGGCCTCCTTGAGCATGCTGATGATCGCCTGCAGGTCGTCGATCTTCTTCCCGGTGACCCGGACCTGGTTGTCCTGGATGGCCGGCTGCACCTTCAGCTTCAGGTCCTTGATCAGCTTGACGATCTTTTTGGCCACCTCCTTCTCGATCCCCTCGCTGACGGCCACATCCCGCTTCACCTGGCCCTTGCTGGTGGCCTCCACCGGGCCGAAGCTCAAGTTTTTCCCCGACACCTTGCGCTTGGCGAAGTTCTCCACCAGCATGTCGCGGAGCGATTCCATTTTCATCTCGTCGCCGGTGAGCAGGTGGATAGATTTGGCCTGCTTGTCGAGGGTGATCTCGGTGTGGGCGCCGCGGAAGTCGTACCTGCGGGTCACATCCTGCCGGGTGTTGTTGATGGCGTTGTCCACTTCCTGAAAGTCCACCTGGTTGACGATATCGAATGACGGCATGAAAGGGCCTCCTGTTGGGGAGAAGTTAACGATGCGGGGGAGGAGGGGGGAAGAAGGGGGGGCTAAAAACCTGTATCCCACTATTGCATGTATTCTATATTTGGGAATATCCTGTAGATTAGCCAAATTTTACGAGGAGGAACTATGGCCATTCACGGGCGAGGAAGAATTGAGTTTAGCGGCAAAATGTATAACTGTCCAATCACTCTCGACCCAAACGCTGGCGAAATCACCGCCAAGATTCCATCACAGGGAATCGAGAGTAGTCTCAAATTGGCTGCCGATAAGTCCATATTCAATCAATCATACACAATTACGGATCTAGATATAGTCCTACCCTCAGGCAAAATGCCGAGAACGAGAATAGAAAATTTGAGGCTAAAACGTATCTCTCCTGGGAGTTATTCCGTCATTGATTCGGAACTAATCAGATCATTCTCATTGGCCGACAAGGAAATAGGAATAATAACCTTAGTACTAAGCCCGAAACGATTTTTTATAAGGCTTCCGTATACACCAAGTGGCACGAGCCATAAATCAGAGCTCATTTTCGAAAATTCTCACCTTTCGATTCCGCCGAATACTTTTATTGGGAGAAGAAATAAGATTGAGGTCGTTGCCCATCAGTCCGTGTTGGTGTTGAAGAGTAATCGAGATTTGCTCAAAGATCAAGATTCGTTTGGCAAGATTTATGCCATTTGCCAAGGGGGACTGTTGCATTACAGGATGGGGTTCAACGGAAATATCCTGGAAATCAACTTCGCTAAAAATTGGGGATTGTCTCACCTTGGCAGGGTCTTCGTAAATAGGGATGAAGTCGTTCGCCTGCTCAAAGCACAGTACTATTATTGGAAGTCATTAAACAGAATTCAACTCCTAAAACACAAATCATCCATGAATTTCATTATCGACTCATTCAACAACAGTCTCCCCATCGAGAGCCGAGTAAATATTCTTTTCACTGCGTTAGAAGCGATTGACGGGTCCCCTACCCTTGACGATTCCACAGTTGCCTCTACTTTAGGAATCGAGCTTTCGATTGCGAAATTCATTAGACAAGTACGTAATGAAGTAATACATGCAGGATCTACTTTATCAGTTGCCGTAGAAAAGTCTCGCAAGGAATTGAAGCTGGGTAATCGCCTCAACCGCTTACCATATCCCGCAGCTGGAAAAATGAAAATCAGGCGATCATTCAGATTTTATATATTCCTGTTAACATTGATATTGAAAGCGAAATTTCGAGAAGCGGGATTTTCAAGCGGCGAGCCGATCACATACGGTGGCTACTTGCATATCTAACACCCCTTTAATTACCCCCCCTTCCCCCGCCCCCCCCCCGCCCCGTCGTTTCCCCCTCAGGCATTGGTCCACTGGCGTAAATTCCGCGACCCATTGACATTATTCGTGAGGAGACCCCATGAAAAGACAAAACCGCCAGGCTCTTGCCATCATCGCGCTGTCTCTCGGCACTATTGCCTTCACCCTCACCCTCTTGCCGAGGGAGGTGACCACCGTCATCCTCGTGCGCCATGCCGAGAAGGCGACAGTGGTCGCTGGCGACTCGGCTGATGATCCGGGCCTGACCGCCGAAGGTGCCCAACGGGCCGCCGCCCTGGCAACCATGCTGGCCGACACCGGTCTCGACGCCGTCATATCGTCGCAGTATCAGCGGACCATGCAGACCGCCGGACCGGTGGCGGAGGCGCTGGGGCTGACCCCTGTCACCATACCGGCCCAGGATCAGGCGGCCCTTATCGAGGCGATCATGTCGGACTATCGCGGGCAGACGGTACTCATCGTCGGGCACTCCAACACGGTGCCGTCCATCATGGCCGACCTGGGGCTGGAGGACCCTCCCGCCATTGCCGAAGGTGATTATGGTGATTTGTTTATCGTCACCGTCTATACGCGACTATTGGTCAGCCGCATCGCGATGACGAGGCTGAGGTACGGGGAGTAGGGGGGAAGCGTTGAATCCGCCGGGCAGTGGCAGTGGCAGTGGCAGTAGCAGTTGGCAGCCGTGAGCGGGGAACGGGGAGCCGTGAGCAGTTAGTTATTAGTTGTTAGTTGTTAGTTGTTAGCCTGCCCGGCGTAGCGCAGTGGTGACGGGTTGATGGGAATCGGTCCTGAGCCGCCGGCCTTTTTAAATTCAGCGCTCAACGTTCTTCAATTATCAATTGACAATTTTCAATTTCCTTCAACCTTCATCATTCATCATTCATCCTTCGCCCTTCATCCCTCCCTTGGCTAGCCCTCCAGCCCCGGCTGTGCGTCGATGCCGATATACCCCGGCTGGCTCCTGATCCGCTCCATCCAGCTATTGATGGCCGCAAACCGCGCCAGATCGAAGTCCCCTTCATGGGCCAGGTGGGTGTAGGCGTACAGGCAGATGTCAGCCACCGAGTAGGCGCCGCCGACCATATACAACCGCTGGGCTAGGTGCTGCTCCATGACCTCCAGCGCCCGGTAGCCCGCCTCGAACATGGCCGGCAGGTTGGCCTGGCGAGGATCGTCGGGATAGCGCTTCAGCAGCCGGGGCACCGCCAGGTTCGGCACGTGGGAGTCCTGCTCGAAGCACATCCACTGGACCACCTGGGCCTGCTCCAGGCGGCCCGTCGGCAGATAGGGCGTGCCACTGGCCAGGTAGTGCAGGATGGCATTGGACTCGGGCAGCGCCGTGCCGTCCTCCAGGATCAGCACCGGCACCTTGCCGTTGGGGTTGATGGCCAGGAACTCGGGCGTCCGGGGGGCCACATGCCGCGAGGGGACCTCCTCCCACTCGTACGGCTGGTTCAGGTGGGCCAACAGCAGACGCACCTTGTAGTTGTTGCCGGAAGTTTTCAGGCCGTAGACTTTATAAATGATAGCCTCCTGTCAGATGAAGGTTCGGTCGGGGCAGAACAGGGCAGAAGTTAGCGCTGAGTGTGGAGCATTGAGCGATCAGCGATCGGCATTCAGCATTTTTCGGTCTTCAATTATCAATCGACAATTTTCAATTATCCCTTTACCCCTCATCCCCCAGATACGGCTTGAACAGCGTCTCGAACTCGGCGAACTGCCGCTCCATCGCCACCGGCAGCATCTTGGCGAACACATCCAGCAGCACGATCGCATTGGTTCCCGTATCGCTTTCGGCATCGGTGCGCATCCAGTGCGAGAGGCTCTGGTTGATGACCTCGATGCGCCGGTAGATTGCCACCAGCCCGGCCAGTTCCCAGTCCGGGTCCAGGCCGTGGGTACTGCGCATATACTGGGCGAAAAGGTAGGTGGAAACGGCCCGGAAGAGGGTCTCCTCCACCGATGCCAGGGGCAGGTGCAGCCGCACCATGGGGCGCAGCTTGTCCAGGTCAGGGCAGCCGCTGGAGACCATCAGGATGCCGATCATGGAGCTCAGCGCCCGCTGCAATGAGGCCTCCTTGTGGGTGATAAACCGCTCCCGGCTTTCGATGGTTACATCCACCCGGTCAAAGGAGGCCATGCCCTGGAACGGATCGAGGTACGGCTTGATGCTGGCCAGCACCGGGCAGCCGGGCAGGCCGCTTTCGCTGATGGGGCAGTCACTGCAGGGAAACGGCTCCCCCACCGGCGGCTCTCCCGCCTCGGCGCCACCTTCGTAGGCCAGGCTTTCCCCGTTCAGGCGGATTTCGAAATCGAGCTTGCGGTCCGGCTGCAGCTGGAAGCGGTAACTGAGTACCAGGGGCGCTAGCGGTTCATCAGGTTGCGTCATGGCGATCCGTGTCTATGGTCATTCATCCTGGCGGAATATAACCCGGCCAGGCTCCCGCCGACTTGTTCCGGGACACGTCGCCATATATCGGTCTGGGGAACTGTCGGGCAGCCGAAATGGGCCCCATACTTGGCCATGCCCCTTGACATCATAAAATATAGCTGGTAATATTAAACCAACCGGTCAACTATTTTTCATGGCAACAGATAAAAACAGTCGCGAACGTCTCATACAAAGCGCTGTCGAACTCATGATGGCAAGGGGTTACCATGCCGTCAGCGTGAAAGACATTTGCTCGCATGCAGACGTGGCCAAAGGCAGCTTTTATCATTATTTCCCGGCAAAATGGGACATCCTCAAGGAGGTCATCAACGCCCGGGATGATTTTTATCAGGCCCTATTTTATAGGGCAATGACAGCAGATATTTCGCCCCTGGGCAAAATTCGGCGAATTTTCGAGCTCGCCTGCGAAGACCAACAATCAGCCCTGGAATCCACTGGAAAAGTCGCCGGCTGTTCTATCGGCAACTTAACGCTGGAATTAAGCTTCGCCGATGAACCGGCACGCCGAATATTTCAGCAGCTACTCGCGAACTATGCCAAAATCATTGCCCAAGCGCTAAAGGAGGCAATGGACATTGGGGAGATACCGCGCCGGCCTGCGGCCCCTATTGCCCAAGCCATCTTTGCCTACCTGCAGGGGGTCATCCTCCTGGCCAAGACAGAAAACAAACCCAAGATGTTAGAGCAACTTGCCGATGGCGCCATCACAATCGCCAAAGGCCTTACAGAGAGCCCCGCCTGATACAATAACTTCCGACTCAGCCCAAGCTTAAGCTTGGATTAAATAAAACCGACCAGTCAACTAGTTGATCGTTGCCCAGCGAGTGGCGGCACAGTACCGCAACCATCCAGCCTTCAATACCAGCCAGACAATCAGCCCCAAATACCCTGAATCCTCAGAGCGAGGGCTTCTTTCCAGCGACAGATGGACAGAATCGGAGAAAACGAAACAGAGAATAAAGAATATGCAAAAACTCCTTCTCGAACTCATCGAGCAATCACCCACAGCAGTTGCAGTCGTAAACAGTGCCGGCAAAATAGTTTACGTAAATACCAAACTTGAAGCCCTGTTCGGGTATCGCCGGCAGGATTTGGTTCAGGCCCCGATAGAAATCCTGGTACCGGAGCGTTTTACAGAAGATCATCCTGTACTGCGCAATAATTTTCATGCCAACCCGATATCCAGGCCCATGGGTACCGGGCGCAATCTCTTGGCCCGGCGCAAGGATGGCATCGAATTCCCGGCCGAAATCAGTCTGACGCCGATCATGGACGCAGGAGCGCCACTGGTTTTGAACTGGATCATTGATATTTCGGATCGCCAGGCCGCTGAGCAGGTCCTCCGTGAAAGTCATGCCGAACTGCTGCGACAGTTCAGGGATCGCACCGCTGACCTCAGATCCATCAATGCAGAGCTGCAGCAGGAAATTAGCCGCCGCAGGCGGACTGAGCGGGACTTGGCCGCAAAACATGAGATGCTTGATACCACACTGCGAAGTATTTCAAACGGAGTGCTGGTGGCCAACCTTGCGGACGAAGTAATCCTGATCAACCGGGCCGCCGAAGCCCTAACCGGCTGGTCCCACGAGGACGCCATTGGCCAGCATATTTCCGTCGTCTTTCCGGTAATTGGCCAGTATCAGGATGAGCAGGCGCAAAAGCCTCTCATCATTAATTCTCGCCAGGACAAAATTACCAGTGAGGAAAAGGAATACCGATTGATGACCAAAATTGGCCGCGAACGGCCTGTCTCCATATCGACCGCTCCCCTGAAAGATGCCGATAACCGGATCGTTGGTATGGTGGCCGTATTCCGGGACATCACCTGGCGACGCCAGCTGGAGGAGGAAATTCTGCGCTCGGAAAAACTTAGTTCGCTGTCCATTCTGGCGGGTGGCCTGGCCCATGATTTTAACAATTTTCTGCAGATAGTCGCACTCAGTATAGGCGCCATCAAATTACAGAGAATAGGGACCGACGATGCCCGGGGATTGCTGGATGCGATGGAAGAATCGATCGACCAGGCCAAAGGTATTACCCGCCAGTTGCTCGACCTCACCAGCGGCGGAATACCCACCAAATATAAAATGAATCTCGGACCACTTTTGAAACGGGGCGTAAAGTTCGCCTTACAAGGGAGTAGGGTTATCGCGCGCTACAAAATCGCGGATGGGCTCTGGCCGGTCGATATCGATCCACAGCAGATCAATCAAGTCATTTACAATCTGGTGATCAATGCCTGTCAAGCCATGCAGGGCGGTGGAAAATTGACCGTCTGTGCCCGGAATATTGTCATCGATGACGACTCGGGCCATCAACACCTTAAACCGGGACACTACGTTGAAGTATCGTTCAGGGACCAGGGTCCCGGGATTCCCCAGGAGATAATAGGCTCTATCTTCGATCCCTATTTCACCACCCGAAAAGCGGGCAGCGGCCTGGGCCTGTTCTCTTGTTACAGCATCCTGAAAAAGCACGACGGCCGAATAACGGTTATCTCAAAATTGAATCGCGGATCAAATTTTACGACCTATTTACCAGGGTACCCAAAAATTGACAAACCGGTCTCCAGTGGGACCAAGAAAATGTTAACGGGAACGGCGAAAATACTGGTATTGGACGCCAAAGAAGCCTTGCGTTTTGGGATGTCGATTTTACTTCGAGAGTTGGGTTACCAGGTCCACACAGTCGCAGAAGGCGCCGCCGCAATCGAAGCGTACCGGGAGAGCAGGAAGGCCGTCCGGCCCTTTGATGTGCTGCTCCTTGATGCCAATATACCAGGGGGGCTGGCAGCCGGGGAGATTATCGGGCCCCTGCGGCAAATCAATGGCGAAATCAAGGCCATCGTTACCAGTGGCGACAGCATGGATCCACTTCTGGAGAATTTCCAAAAAATGGGTTTTAAGGCGGCTCTGGTAAAGCCGTTCACGCCAGAAGAACTCAGTTCGGTCATTAAAAAAGTTCTGGAAGATTGAGCCCGAAGCCGCGGCAATAAACCGGAATCCGCATAGCAGACCCTGGCCGGATGAAGCCCCATTGGGGTTGACTCTACCGGTCCGCGACTGGCCAGGTTCAGGTGAGGCCGTTCCGGTCGCCGGAATAGCGCAGATATGCCTCGCTGGCAACCACCTCAACCAGCGCCTCCACCGCATCCCACACCTCGGCAAAGCGGGTGTAGAGCGGCGCCAGTCCCAGGCGCAGGGTGTCCGGCTCCCGGAAGTCGATGAGCAGTTGGTGATGCTCCGCTACAGCCCGGCGGATGCGGAAAGCCTCCGGGTGGCGCAGGGAAATCTGGGACCCCCGCCTGTGCGGTTCCCGGGGGGTGGCGAGCTGATAGCCGGCGCCTGCCAGCTTGGCGTCGTACAGATCGATGAGGCAGCCGGTGAGCGCCAGTGATTTCTCCCGGATGGCCTCCACCCCGGCCTCCAGGATCATCTCCACCGACGGCTCCAGCGCCAGCAGTGAGAGCACCGCCGGCGACCCGGCCCGGAAGCGGTCGATCCCCTCGGACGGCCGGTAGTCCAGGTCGAAGCGGAACGGCTCCCGGTGGCCGAACCAGCCCCACACCGGTGATCGGGTCTCGGCAGGCAGCGCCGCGTTGACATACAGAAACGCCGGCGACCCGGGACCGCCGTTGAGGTACTTGTAGGTGCAGCCCACGGCAAAATCGACGCCCCAATCATCCAGCGCCGCCGGTACCACGCCCACCGAATGGCTCATGTCCCACAGCGTCAATGCGCCGGCCTCCCGGGCCCGCCGGGTGATGGTTTCGGCGTCGTGCAGGAAGCCGCTGCGGAACACCACCTGGGAGAGGGTCACCAGGGCAGTCCGCTCATCAATGGCCGCCAGCAGCGTCTGCAAATCAACGGTTACCCCATCGGCTGATGGCAGCCGCACAATCTCGTGCCGGTCGCCGAGAGTTCGGACGCAGCCCTCCAGCAGGTAGAGGTCGCTGGGAAAGTTGAGCGCATCGGTGATGATGCGGGTGCGCTCCGGACGCAGGGCCAAGGCGGCCATCATCGCCTTGTAGAGGTTCACGGTTGTGCTGTCATCCACCACCACCTGCCCGGGCCCGGCGCCGATGAGAGCGCCGAGTTTGTCGCCGATACGCCCGGGAGCTGCCAACCAGCCGTCGTTCCAGCCCCGGATGAGCCGTTCCCCCCACTCGGCCCCCACGGCCTGCTCCACCCGCTTCGCCGAAGCCACCGGCAGCCGGCCCAGGGAATTCCCCAAAAGATAAATCAGGCCCTCGTCCGCATGTACAAACTGCTCCCGGTAGGGGGCCAGGGGATCGGCGGCATCCAGACTCTGCGCATGGGAACGCGAGCCAATATCGGGCGCGGGGGCAGCCATTGGTGCAGCGTCGCCTATTTCATCGGCAGGCTATGCACGAAACTCAGGGCCCGGCCAAGCCAGGCCTGCAGGTCGTCATCGGACTCGATGCCCGGCGGGTCCACATAGACCATCCCCTTCAGGGGCCGTCCGGTAAAGTCCATGGCCCGGGCATGGGGTTGGCTCAGGGCATCATCGTGGCCATCGGGACCGACGCGCAGCATGAGTGTGTCGCCCGCAACCCCGCCGCACATGTTGCCATGGATCATGAAGGCCAGGCCGCCGAACATTTTCCTCTCGGTCAACCCCTCCTTCCCATCCAGCAGTTCCCGGATGCGCTGAGCCAGTCCTTCGTCATAGGCCATGATATATCCTCTCTATTGGGTGGAACAGGTACCGGAAAATATCTCCGCATGATACGGGCTGCAAGTAGCCTGGCAATCTCTGCCGGTGACGGTCACAAGCGGGACGCAGCCCGCCAGGACTGCGACTGCCGAGGGGCCCGGCCCTTGTTTGTTCGACCCGGCGAGGTGAACTTCCCAGCGCTATCCAATCACACCACGAACCGGGAGAATTCATTATGAACACCCAACTGCTCAAGGCAGGCCTGGGCGCATTTGTGGCCATGTTCCTGCTCAGTTTCCTATGGTACGGAATCATTGCCTCGGGCTACTACGAGACCACCTTCAGCGGGATCGCCCGGACGGCTGAGGAAATGTCCATGCCCAGTATTGCCCTCGGCTATCTCCTGTTGGGATTCCTGCTGGCCTACGCTTTCCCACACGGGTACACGGGGGGCTCGGCCACCTCCGAAGGGGCCCGCTTCGGGCTGCTGATGGGTCTGCTAATCGCTCTGCCACAGGCCTTCATTAACGCGGGCGCCTATGACGTGCCGCTGCAGGCCAGTCTTGTGGATGCTCTCTATCGGCTGGTAGAGATCACTGTCGCTGGTATGGTAACGGCCCTGCTGTACGGCGGCGGAGCAGCTGAGGCCAGTTCGGCTGTAGAGGGGTAGCCAGGGGTTAGCTTTTCGCTAAGGCCCGGCGGCTCCGGGCCCGGCCGCAACAGTGTCCGCCACCGGCGGGTAGGGCACGAAGCCCAGGAGCGTTACCGGCCGGGGGTACTCATCGGAAACGATCAGGAAGCCCCGGTCGTCCAGCCGCACCAGCCCCTCCCAGTTCCGGGACTCCCCATCAGCGCGCAGCTGCAGCTGGATCGGCGGAGTGCCGGTAAGCCGGATGACATCGCCATCCAGGCGCAGTTCGATGAGTCGTTCCACCGCTGCACCGGCGGCGTGGCTGGAGCCTTGGCCGAAACGGGGCCAGAACGGGTCCCGGACGCCGGCATGGATTTCCCTCTCGCCGGGCCAGAAATAGTTGATAACCCAGAACCGGCCGGATGAATCGACCGCAGTGGCATCGGTGATCCGGTAGGGAATCTGGGGAAACTCGAGGGACCCGGCAGCACTGAGGCTGACCTGGAAGCGCCGGGCCAGGGGCGCAGGATTCAGGTCGGCTCCGTTCAGCTCGAAAATAGTGATGACGCTGTCGCCGGCCACCAGCAGCGTCTCATCGGAATGGTTGTGCACGGGGACCTGCTGGGGCAGTTCGGCCAGGATGGTGCCGTCCAGTACCAGGCCACTCAGATCGGGCTTGAAATAGCCATCCACCAGGTAGCCACCGGTCACCTCGCCCCGGTCAGCCTCAATAGTGAAGAAGACCTGGTTGCCGTTAAAGGCCAGCGCCTCCAGACCATCATAGCCCGGTACCAGTTTGGCCAACTCCGGTCCCGAGAAAGGTATCGGCCGGGGCAGCAGAGGACCGTCCAGTTCCCCGTCCAGCAGTGCCAGAATATCGCCCTTCGACAGGGCAAACAGGTTGCCGCCCATCTTCCGGGGGTACTGGGGCAGCAGAATCAACTGTTCCCCATACCAGGCCAGACCGGAGACTTCCGCCTCCGAGTCCGCCAGGGGACCGGCGATGGGGATATTGACCACGGCCACCTCCGGCGCCGGAGGGTACAAGGGGAGCCGGGGCTCGGCCACCGGGGCGCAGGCGCCAGCCCACCAGGCCAGGGCCAGATAAACGGCCGGGCTGCGGTTCAGGCGTCGCCGGGAGAGGCTACGGTCCAGCGCTCCACCATGATCTGCGGATGCTCGGCAGGCACCCCAACCCGAAAGGCGACGAAGGGAAACAGCGGATTGGGTAGCCAGTAGTACCAACCAATATTGCGCACCTTCTCGCCATTGCCTAACGCGAGGTCCAACCAGACGTAGAGAAATTTGTACCAGCATAATCCGGGCAGAAAGTTCGCTTTGAATCCTTCGGTTTTCAGGTACTTTTTGCGGATGTAGAAGTTGCCCTCGAAGGGCGTGATGCCCCAGCCCAGGGGGCCTTCGGCCAGAACGGCGCCGCTGGGGCGGTGCGTCAGGCGGATATGGGTGGTGGTCATGGGCTGCAGTTCCTTCGCTGCCCGAAGCTAAGTGACGCGAAGCCCCGGCGGCCATCGCCCAGCTGACATTGGGTCTACTCTCAAACGCCGAGCATAAATGCTGCCGCCTCACGGACGGCCACCCCCAGGCGGTCGATCTCCTCCCGGGTATTGTATATCTGGAAACTGGCCCGGGTGGTGGCGCTAACCCCCAGCCGTTCCATGAGCGGTTGGGCACAGTGGTGGCCGGCCCTGACGGCAATTCCCACGCCGTCCAGAAACTGGGCCATATCGTGGGGATGCACGCCCTCCATATTAAAGGACAGAGCACCACTGCGGGTGGCCGCATCCCCGTACAAAGTGACCCCGGGCAGGGCGCCCAGCACTTCGGCAGCGTAGGCGCTCAGATCGTCGATGGTCTGCCGGACCCGGTCCATGCCCAGTGCCGTCAGGTAATCCACCGCGGCCCCCAGTCCGATGGCCTGGGCGATGTTGGGCGTCCCGGCCTCAAACTTCCAGGGCACCTCGTTCCATTCAGCGCTGTCCAGGGTCACCGAGCTGATCATCTCCCCGCCGCCCATGAACGGGTCCATGCTCTCCAGCAGATCACGCCTGCCATAGAGCAGACCGACGCCGGTGGGGCCTAGCATCTTGTGGCCCGACAAGGCATAGAAATCACAGTCCAGGGCGCTGACATCAATGGGGAAATGGGGCGCAGCCTGAGCGCCGTCCAGCAGCACCAGAGCGCCCACCTCCCGGGCCCGCCGAATGATTTGCGCCACCGGGTTAACGTTTCCCAGGGCGTTGGACTGGTGCCCCAGGGCCACCAGGCGGGTCCGGCTGGAGAGCAGGTCATCGAGGTTCGTCAGGTCGAGGCTTTGATCGGCCCCCAGCGGAATATGGCGCAGTGTTGCGCCGGTATCTTTGACCGCCAACTGCCACGGCACCAGGTTGCTGTGGTGCTCAATTTCGGTCAGCAGCACCTCATCGCCGGGATGCAGCTCCTTGCGGCCCCAGGCGTAGGCCACCAGGTTGATGGCCTCGGTGGTGCCCCGGGTAAAGATGATCGAGCGGCTGTCGGCACCGATGAAGTCGGCGGCCTTCTGCCGGGCCCCTTCGTAGGCCTCGGTGGCGCGGGTGCCCAACTCGTAGATGGCCCGGTGCACGTTGGCGTTGCTGTGGCGGTAGTAATCGTCCACCACCTCCAGTACCTGGTTTGGTTTCTGGGTCGTGGCGGCGTTGTCGAGGTAAGCCAGGGGGTGTCCGTGCACCTGCATAGCAAGGGCCGGAAAATCGGGCCGAATCCGGGCGGGATCCAGGGCAACGGGATGGTCGATCATGGGAACGCTGCCGGCGGGGCTTACATGAAGCCGAGCTGCAGCCGGGCCGCTTCGGTCATCATGGTCTGGTTCCAGGTCGGTTCCCAGACCAATTCCACCAGGGCCTCCCGGACACCGGATACAGAAAGTATCTTTTGGCGCACATCATTGGCAATGGTATCCCCCATCCCGCAGCCCGGCGCGGTGAGGGTCATCTGCACCGATACATTGGAGCCTTGACTCTCCCCAGCAGGGGTAATCTTGAGATCGTAAATCAGACCCAGATCCACGACGTTCACCGGGATTTCGGGATCAAAGCAGGTCCTGAGTTGGTCCCAGATCAAATTTTCGTCGGCCTCCTGGGCCATGTCGGTCTCTGCTGTGGCCTGGCCGTTGCCGGCGGGCTTCTCCGGGGCCACCTTGCCCAGAGCGTCGGCGTTGCTACCATCAATGAGGGCCATATTGCCCAGCACAATTACCGTATAGTTGCCGCCCAGCTCCTGGGTGATGATCACCTCCTGGCCCGACTTCAGGGTTATGGGGTCACCAGACGGTACCAGCCGGGCCGGGCAGTCCCGGGTCAGTGTCACCATCTCGCGTGTCTGCGTTGCGCTCATTACCTGTTCCTACTCCGTTGAAATCATTGCGGGTTGTGAGTCCAAGCTTGCTTCCAGGGTGCGCCAGGGAAGCATGGCGCATTTCACCCGGGCCGGGAATTTATATACATCAGCCAGGGCCGCCAGCTTGCCAAGTTGCTCCATATCGCCCCCGTCCCCGGTGAGCATGGCGTGAAATTTCTCAAACAGCTCTTGGGCCCTGCCGGTGCTGAACCCCTTCAAAACGGTGGTCATCATCGAGGCCGAGGCCTGCGAAATGGCACACCCGCTGCCTTCAAATTTGATATCGGCGATCATATCCCCATCCAGCCGCAGGGCCACCTCGATGCGGTCGCCACAGAGCGGATTATGCCCCACGGCACGGCTGGTAGAGTTTTCCAGCGGCCCCTTATTCCGGGGGCTCTTGTTATGGTCCAGAATCAACTGCTGGTAGAGGTCCCGCATATCATTCATGGGGCCGGCAGCTCCTCCAACCAGCGGTTCACCTGTTCCGTGGCTACGGCCCGCAGGAGCGGATGGCTGATCTGTTCCAGCACTTCGGCGCTGAAGCCGTGGACCAGCAGCCGGTGCGCTTCGGCCATCCCGATGCCCCGGCTACGGATGTAGAACATCGCCTCATCGTCCACCTGGCCCACCGTGGAGCCGTGGGAGCACTTGACGTCATCGGCGAATATCTCCAGCTGGGGATCGGTATGCACCAGGGCCTGGTCCGACAGCATCAGGTTGCGGTTGGTCTGCCTGGCGTCGGTCTGTTGACCAGCGGGATGGACCACGATGCGGCCGGTAAAGATACCCCGGCCCTGGCCGTCCAGGATGCCCTTGTAAGTCTCCACGCTGCTGGTGTGTGGCGCCATATGATCAATACGAGTGTGATTGTCCACCTGTTCCCGGCCCCGGACAAGATACAGTCCGGCCATGCGGTGGCTGGCGCCTTCCCCCTCCAGCGCGGCCGTCACGTCATTGCGCTGCAGGTCGCCGCCGGTGCTGAGGCCGGTCATTTGCAGCTGGCTGCCGGCCTGTTGCCGGGCAGTGATGCTGGCCAGATGATGCGCCCCGGCGCCCTCTTCCAGGAGGCGCAGGTACTCCACGACCGCTCCCGGTCCCACCTCAATGCGAGTGACGCTGCAGGTGAGGCGGGGCTGGCTGCCCAGACCGATGTGGTGCTCCACCAGCGCCAGTTGGCAATTGTCGCCAGACTGAATATGGACCCGGGGGAAGGAGACAGTGGAATCATCGTTGCCCGTGGAGACGAAGTAAAAATGTAGCGGCTGCTCGATGACCACCCCCTGGGGGACCTGCAGGTAGATGCCGTCCTGCAGCCAGGCCATGCTCAGCCCTTCAGCAGGCTGATCCTGGTCGAATTCGAAGGCTTGCAGCTGTTCAAGCGCGCCTCGGCCGATGGCAGCAGCCAGACTTTCCAAAACGGCGCCCTCGGGCAGGTTTGCCAAGTTGGACAGGTCGGGCCGGAAAGTACCGTTGACGCAGACGGCGCCTATCTCCCCGTCGAGCCGGTAGGGAGCAAGCGCCTCCGCACTGACCGGCACATCGCCAGCCTGCGGCCTGAAGGCAAACTGCTTCAGGGGATCGAGATTGGTGTGCCTCCAGGCCTCCCGGCGGGTGTTGGGCAGGCCGGTCTCGGTAAACTGTTCCCAGGCAGAGCGGCGCAGGGCCGTCAGGTTATCGGGCTGACCGGCAAAGCTCGCCTCCGGCGGCGGTAGCAGCCAGGCCGGCTGGGCAGCTGCAACTGTGGTACTGGCGGACATGTTACCGGGCCGCAGCCAGGGCTTCCTGGATCGGGGCGTAGCCGCCCGCTTCCAGCTCCCGGGCCAGTTCGGGGCCGCCCGACTTGACGATCCGGCCGTCCATCAGCACATGGACCCGATCCGGTTCGACGTAGTTGAGCAGCCGCTGGTAGTGGGTGATGAGCAACAGGGCCCGGTCGGCCCGGCGGTAACGGTTCACCCCCTCGGCAATAACCTTCAGCGCGTCGATATCGAGACCGGAGTCGGTCTCATCGAGTACGGCCAGGGACGGCTCCAGGAGGAGCATTTGCAGAATCTCGTTGCGCTTCTTCTCGCCACCGGAAAAACCTTCATTGACGGGACGGTGCAGGAAGCTCTCGTCCAACTGCACCTCGGCGATTTTTTCGCGCACCAGAACCAGGAAATCGACGGCATCCAGCGGCTCCTGCTGGCGGTGCTTGCGGATGGCGTTTACCGATGCCTGGAGCAGGTAAATATTGTTGACCCCCGGTATCACCACCGGGTATTGGAAGGAGAGGAACAGTCCGTTCCGGGCCCTATCCTCCGGGGAAAGAGCCAGCAGGTCCTGGCCCTTGTAGGTTACCGAACCGGCGGTCACTTCGTAGGTGTCCCGGCCGGCCAGCACTTGGGCCAAGGTGCTTTTGCCGGAGCCGTTGGGCCCCATGATGGCATGCACCTCGCCGGCCTTGATGTGCAGATTTATGCCGGTGAGGATTTCGGTCATACCGGCCCCGTTGGTTCCAGGGGCACCTGCAGTGGCTGCGGTGCCCGCGTGAAGATCGACGATATCAAGCATGGTATAAAATTTTCCTGTAGAGGTGTCCCGGGGCCGGCCTAACCGACGCTGCCTTCGAGACTCACTTCGAGCAGCTTGGTCGCTTCCACGGCAAATTCCATGGGCAGTTGCCGGAAAACGTCCTTGCAGAATCCGTTGACGATCATGGAGACGGCATCTTCGGTGCTGATGCCCCTTTGACGGCAGTAGAAAATCTGGTCCTCGCCGATGCGTGAGGTGGAGGCCTCATGCTCCATCTGGGCCGAGGCGTTGCGCACATCTATATAGGGGAACGTGTGGGCGCTGCACTGGTCGCCGATGAGCAGGGAGTCGCACTGGGAGTAGTTCCGGGCCCCCTGGGCGCCGGGCATAATCTTGACCTGGCCCCGGTAGGTGTTCTGTCCCTTGCCGGCGGAGATACCCTTGGAGATGATCGTGCTGCGGGTGCGCTTGCCCAGGTGGATCATCTTGGTGCCGGTGTCGGCCTGCTGGTAATTGTTGGTCAGGGCCACGGAGTAGAACTCGCCTATCGAATCGTCGCCCTGCAGGATGCAGCTGGGATACTTCCAAGTGATGGCCGAGCCGGTCTCCACCTGGGTCCAGGAAATCTTGCTCCGGTCGCCCCGGCAGGCGCCCCGCTTGGTGACGAAATTGTAAATACCGCCCACGCCGTTCTTGTCGCCCGGATACCAGTTCTGGACCGTGGAATACTTGATTTCCGCATCGTCCAGGACGATCAGTTCCACCACCGCCGCATGGAGCTGGTTCTCGTCCCGCATGGGCGCGGTACAGCCTTCCAGGTAGCTGACGTAGGCGCCCTCCTCGGCAATGATGAGGGTACGCTCGAACTGTCCGGTATTCGCAGCGTTGATGCGGAAATAGGTGGAGAGCTCCATGGGGGAGCGGACCCCCTTGGGCAGGTACACAAAGGAGCCGTCGGAAAACACCGCCGAGTTGAGGGCGGCAAAGAAGTTGTCGGTGTAGGGCACCACCGAGCCGAGGTACTTGCGCACCAGCTCGGGATATTTCTGCACCGCTTCGGAGAACGGGCAGAAGATGACCCCCGCTTCGGCCAGGGTCTCCTTGAAAGTGGTGGCCACGGAAACCGAGTCGAAAACCGCGTCCACCGCCACACCGGCGAGCTGCTTCTGCTCCTCCAGCGGGATACCGAGTTTGGCGTAGGTTTCCAGCAGCTTGGGGTCCACCTCATCGAGGCTGCTAAGGGCGGGCATGGACTTCGGCGCAGCGTAGTAGACGATCTTCTGATAGTCAATGGGCGGATATTTGACCTTGGCCCAAGTGGGTTCGGCCCCCGCAGCCTGCAACTTTGTCCAGTGGCGGAAGGCCTTCAGGCGCCACTCCAGCAGCCAGTCGGGTTCCGACTTCTTTGCCGAGATCAGCCGGACCACATCCTCATCCAGGCCTGGCGGGATGGTCTCCTGCTCAATATCGGTGACAAAGCCGTACTTGTACTCCTGGCTTGTAATGCTTTCGATGGTTTTAAGTTCGTCGCTCATGATCTCGGGATATTAGGGGTTGCGTATACATAATTAGAACTTCGGCTTGAGCCTGATTGTCGGGCGGACGGAAGTTAGCCGATTTCCGCAGAGACCGGGCGATCAATAAAGTCCGGCGCACCCACAACCGGCCTCTGCATGCCTATCACTATCCGATACACTTAATCGGGTACTCTCACGACCGACGGCGGGGCGCCGAATGCCGGTTTGGCGGACATATCCACGAGCACGTCTCGCAGCTGCAAATTATTGAAGAAATTTCTGATAGTGGCATCCAGTTCCCGCAGGGGCGATTGGATGGTGCAGGTGCTGATCTGGTCGCAGCCGGTGGAGACGATGCAGTCCATCAGCCCCTGGGGTCCTTCCATCTGCTCCAGGAACATCCACAGATTACCGTTCATGGCCCGGTCAGCCAGCCGGTAGCCGCCCTTGGCGCCCTGCAACGGTTCCACATATTTGTGCCGGGCCAGCTGCTGCATCACCTTGGCCAGAATGGGAAAGGGGATCCGGTGCCGGTCGGCGATTTCGCGCACCTTGGTGACGCTGTCGTCCGGCGAACCCTTCAGGTATCCCAGGGCCAGCAGAGCATATTCGGTTTTTCGGGTAAGTTTGAACATAATCATATCCGATCAATTTGGTCCGGTTAAATTACGACCAAAAAGGTCGTGAAACAAGATCAGTGCCACCCGTCAGCGTCGCAATGCGGCTCGGGTAAAGCGGGAATCGGGAATCTCCACATCGAAGGCAATCTCGTCAACGATCCACTCGGTCCCTTTGCTGTTGCGCTTCAGTTCGTCCTTGAACAGCCAGACTTTCGGATACCAGCGGCCCTGGGTCCGCATCACTTCCAGCACCCGGGCCGATTTGAGCAGTTTGCCCCCCTTGGCGTACATCTCTTCCTGCATGGGCAGCAGCCACTCCTTGTCGATCCAGGCCCGGCGCAATGGGTAGGCCTGGCCCGGCTTGCGGGCCGTCAGCCGGATGACCCAGCTCTCCCGGCCATCCAGCAGCTCGCTGCCTTCCAGTTCGGCGCTGTACATATCGAGCAGCGACTGGTCTTCCATCATGTCCTGGTAGGAAAAGTCCGAGCCCATCACCGATTGGCGCAGCATGTGGCCGGAGATCTGGATGACCCGGTCGGTCTGGGGCGAATAGGTGCGCAGCTGATCGCCCACCTTGAGCATCTTGGTGCCCGCCTCCCGGGGCGGGGCGAGGTACTCGGTGAACGATTTTTCGGTGCCCACCACCCAGCTCTTGGAGACGATGGTGCGGCTGGCCCGGCGGCCGTGGATCACCATCCGGCTGGTGAGGACCTGATTTTCAGAGGACAGGTTATTATCCATGGCAGCGATGATTTCCTCGGCCGTCATTTCCTGCCCGGACAGCGGAGCGCCAAGTCCAGCCAGGAGGGCCGTCGCTACCAGGGAAATGCTGCGAATCATGTTTCCAACTCCTTGAACAGTTGCGACATTTCACGTTTGAAGATGGCCCGGCCCGCCAGCATCGTGCCCACCATCGGGGCCAGCACACCGGGGAAAAATCCGATATAGTAGCTGTCCGGGGTGATTTTACCGCGCATCACATGGCTGATGGGCATATTGTAGTCCTCCATCAGGGCGCCGTAATCAATACCCACCTCCTGCAGGTAATAGACCAGGGCCAGACCCAGGGCCGTGCCCAGCAGCCAGCCGCCGACGCCCACCACCGCCGATTCCACCACCAGGCTGTTGTAAACATGGGCCTTGGTTTCGCCCATGGCCAGGCGGACCCCCAGTTCGCCGTAGCGGCGCAGGCCGTTCATCACGCCCAGGTTCCACAGCACCACCGTGATGACCAGAAAAAACATGCCGATGAATATGACCACCGCCACATCCATATAGTCGATCATGGCGCCCATGTCATACTGGTCCCGGAGGGGGATCATGTGGGGCGAGAATTCATCCCCGCGGCCCTCCCGGGAGGCGTTGTATGCTGCCGCCTGGGCCACGGCGCTTTCATCGACGTAGAATATATCGTGGTAGAAGCCCAGGATTTCGGTGGCGCCATCCTCCATATCCAGGGCCTGCTGGGCTCCGCCCAGATCGATCAGCAGGAGGTTCTTGCCCAAACTGCCCACACCCAGCTTCAGCATGCCGACAATGGTAAAGTTATAGGTGGTGAAGGCCCCGTGCATGGTGGCCCCGATGATGGTCACCTTGTCGCCGACGCCGACCTGCAACTTTTCGGCATAACCGGCGCCCAGCAGGGCCTCGTCCGCGGCTGCCGGCAGACGGCCCTCCGACAGGCGGTTCTCCAGGTCCCACAGTTCCACCATCCGGCTCCCCGGGGAGAGGAGATCAATGGCCATAGCCGCTACCGGCCCCTGCTCCCGAGTGAGCCCCTCTTCATCGGGCACATCGAGCAGGCCGCCGAAAGTGATGCGAGGGGTCCAGAACATGTCCGGGAATTCCTCAGTCAGGCTGGCCAAAATTTCCTCCACGCCCAACAGGGTCAGATCGACGGGCATAAGCTCGGCCTCTGCGGCATAGGCCCGGGTGGTCACTTTCACGTGGCCGGTCATCATAATGGCCCCCTGGCGCAGCATATCATCGAATATCCCCGCCACAAAGCCCCGGTAGACCACCGCCAGAAAGACGCCGATGGTGATGGCGATAATGCTGAACAGCGACCGCGACCGGTCCCGCAGCACACCTTTAACAAGAAATTTCAGCATCAGGTGACCCTCCCCCGCAAGGCTTCGGTTGGGTTCATTTTGGCAATCCTGCGCGACGGCAGGTAACTCACCACGGTGACCACCAGCGCCACGACAACTACCGTGCCGCCGAACAGCGCCGCCGAGTAGACCGGGAACATCCGCTTGCCCATCACGATACCAATTGTCTCGGCGTCATAAGGGATGGGAATCCCCCGGGTGGCCACCAGGTACAACAGCGGCAGCCCCCACACGGCTGTCAGCAGGACGGCCAACACGCTGTGCAGAGCCCCTTCCAGGGTAAACAGGCCCACCACCCGGCTGCGGGTCATGCCCAGCGCCATGAGGGTGCCGATCTCCCGGCGGCGCCTGAAGATGGACAGCACCTGGCCGTTGAAGATACCCAGTGCCGCCAGGGCCAGCAGGATGCCGTACAGGGTCATGGCGAAGGGCTGGTCCGCCTCGACGGCGTTGATGATGTCCTGCAGCAGGAAGTCGTGGTCGCGGGGGGTCCAGCCGCCGCCATCGGCCGCGAGGGTCTGGTCGGTCGATATGACCAGGTAACTGGCCTCGCCGGGCATGGCCGCCATCTGGCGCAGGGTCTCCAGCGGCAGCCAGACCTGACCCATGTCGACCTTGAAATTTTCCACCTCCATGATGGCCACCACTTCGGCATCCTGGGCATCGTAGGATCCATAAGCATCCCGCCAGCGGATGACAAAGCGATCCCCCTGGGCCAGTTTGCCGAGCCGGGCCATCCCGCTGCCGATGAGGACCGGCAAGGCCCCTTCCGGCGTCGCGTGCAGGACCTCCGTGGGCAGATCAACAATCTGCTGGCCGGGTGGAATGCCTTTGAGCATCACCGGCAGCACCCGTCCCTGGGGATAGACCGAGCCCGGTACCACCAGCACCGGCATGACGAGGCCCTCAGCCACGGCCGGCAGTATGGCCGGGGGCAGGACGCCGTGGGCATCGTCCAGAGAGAAGGGATCGTCCGGATCATATTGGGGGTGCCAATACTGGCCGCCGCCGATTTCCGTCGCCACGGTGACCCGCTTGGTGAAGGCAATCATGCCATCGTAGAGCCCGCTGGTGAAAATGATCATGAAAAAGGCCAGGGAGGTCACGGTGACATTGAGCCAGGTACGGACGCCGGCCCCCAGCAGGTTACGTTTGGCCAGGACGGGTGTGAGCATCATGCGTAGGTCTCCGGTAAGGTTTCGGTGGGTTGCATTATGGCCATATGCCGGGACGGGCGGTAACCGACCGCAGTCACGCTAAAGGCCACCCGCAAGCTTTTACAGGCCCGCTTAATTTGCGGCACCGTATTGGCCCTCCGGCGGGGAGGGGGTGGTCTCCCGGTCGGAATCGACCCGTCCGTCAACCAGGTGGATGGTCCGCCGGAGATAGGCCATGACCTTCTCGTCATGTGTCGAGAAAAGAAATGAGGTGGACATCTCCTGGTTCAGCTTCACCAGGATCCCCATGATATTGTGCGAATTCCTGGCATCCAGGTTGGCTGTCGGCTCATCGGCCAGAATGAGGCTGGGCCGCTTTACGATGGCCCGGGCGATGGCCACCCGCTGGCTCTCACCGCCGCTCAACATGGCCGGCTTCGCTTGGGTCTTGTCGCTGATGCCAACCCAGCCCAGGGCCTCATCCACCGCCTTTTTGCGATCAGCCGTGCCCATCCCCAACAGCAGCAGCGGGAATTCGACATTTTCGAAAACCGTGTAGACCGGCAGCAGGTTGAAGGTCTGAAAGATGAAACCGATTTTATCCCTGCGCATAGCGGCCAGCTCCTTGTGGCTCTTGCCGGCCAGCGCTTCGCCCAGCACCTCCACCGAGCCCTCGGTGGGTGAGTCGAGGCCGCCGATGATATTCAGCAGGGTGGTTTTACCGGAGCCGGACGGCCCCACCAGCCCGGCAAATTCCCCTTCAGCGATGCCCAGCGTAATACCCTTAAGGGCCTCCACCCGGCTGCCGCCCATGGGAAAATGTTTGACCAGCCCCTGGATGTTGATGGCAGTACCGTTTGTCATGGCTTCCTCACCCCTTGATTCAATGATGATAGACAAGCAATAGTTGGACGCCGGTCCCCAGACCGGCCCGTGAACCGGACTCCCCGCCCCCGAGCGGCCCCAGGTCTGACCGGGACGGATTGGCAAAGACGATGGTGTTGATACTCCAGCGATCATAGGTCCTTTGCCAGAGGAAAAACTGGAAGGAGAGGTCCAATTCGTGACTGTACTGTACGACGGCCATCAGCCGGTCCAGCAGGCCGAAGGGGACACTGGCGATGAGCGCCGTCATCTGAACGCGGTTATCGATGCTCCCGTCCGTGCTCTCCTGGTTGACCAGCAGATGTTCCGCCATCACCAACACCCCGTGGCCCCAAGGCAGGGTATAATCGAATCCGGCCATCAGCTGGGTCGAACGATCCGGGCTGCCGGCAACTTCAGCACCACGAGCCAGCAACCCTTCAACCCAAAAGCCGATAATCTTATCGCTGCGCAGATCGAATCCCAGACGGGTTTCGGGCCCGCTGAGCCGCGTGGGAATCTGTCCGCCGCCGGCAAGGTTACCGGAGGACCGGCGATGGAAGCTGAAACCGATATCGGCCCAGGGCAGCTGCAGCTCGACCCGGCCGCCGGGGGAGTAGTCCGTGGCGCCCTTTTCCTGCCGGGCCAGCAGCCAGCCCCAAAGGGTCAGATTAGCGGAGGGGAAAAGCCGGCCCCGGAGGCCATCAACGCCCCGGGTCTGCCCCGTCGGGTCCCGGAGATCGAGATTATCGAACCAGGCCAGCGGCCGCAGTAATTGGCCCGGCCCGAAGGCAATCTTCTGCCGGCCCAGCCGGAGCTCCCAACGCTCGCCGGAAGTGCTCAACCAGAGGCGGTAATGGCGTCCGCCGTTCCAGGTCCGCATAATGCGGCCATCAGCAGACAGACGCCCGGCGCCGCTCGCCTCTACGGACCAGAGCAGCTCAGCCTGGAGGCGCGGACCCAGTGGCAAGAGAGCCGTCAGTGTGGGTATATAGCCGATGCCCCCCTCGTAAGGCTCGTAAGCCGGGGCTGGATCCGAACCGTAGGCGCCGCTGGCCCAAGCCTGGCCGGAGAACCGCCATGAGACCGCCTGGCCGTCGGCCCGGGCAGCCAAGGCCAATAAAAGCAGGCCGCCCAAGACCCCAGGGGAGCGTCCGGCGGCGAAGGTCACGACAGCAGTTCCTTGAGCGCAGCCCGGTCGAATATCTCCAACGACTCATCCGCGATACCGATCATTTTTTCCACCTTGCGTTCGTAGACGGTGAGCCAGTGCTCGATTTGCGGGTACTTGGAACTGTCGTCGGTATCCGATAGGAAAATAGCGGCCACCTTCTCATTTATAACGTCACCCAGCTGCAGCACCAGCTCGGCCGTTTCATCGGGATAACGGGTTTTCATGCTGCCTTCTTCGATCCCATGTTTGATGATGTTCGCCAGGATGGGTGTGGTGATGGCAATGCTGCGCCGCAGCATTTTGTGGCGCAGAAGCAGGTTTTCATCACGGTACAGAGCATGCAGCATCATCATGATCAAGTCTTTGTGCTCAGCTTTCCACTGACTGGCTTGATGGAATAAAAGGTGTAGCTGCTCCATCGCCGTAAGCGGTTTGGCGGCCAGTTTTTCGGCGATAGCCTCAATTACATTGCCGGATAGATCCTCCACCAACTGGTCCAGCAGGTCTTCCTTGGAATCGAAATAATGATAAAATGTGCCTTTCGAGACACCGATATGATCAATGATGGTTGTGACGGGGGTCTCGGCATAGCCGTGCTTGTAGAACAGTTCCTGGGCGGCCCGCAAAAACTCGGCCCTGCGTTCCTGGTGTGCTTTGCTGATACGTGCCATGATAGCTGTTTAGACCGACGGTCGGTCTAGACCGACCGTCGGTCTAATTTACCAGCCAAATCACCGCGCGGCAAGCTTCGTCGCGCGCCCAGTCCGGGATTGGGTCCGCAACGGTTATGGGCGGCCGAGCGAACCACCTCCGGGCCTGTTTTCCGTCATTCAGCGGCTCGATGAACAAATCTTGTAGGGAGAATCTGCGCCGGTTTATATTTGCATACTGGCCGCGACCCCGGAGCGTATCAGGAGAGCCGCCCACCGGCCCGTGCCAGCAGCGGAATTGGAGGCGGGGCACGATGGCAAGCCTGTGTATCAAAGTGGGCAGACTTACTGATCTGAAGAGTGGCAGCCAAATAAGATGAAATATCTACACTTTCAGCTACAGGTCAAGGCGGATGAAGTCATTCAGGTCGTCCTCCAGCAGTCTGCCTACCTGCGGATACTGGACGATGACAATTACGCCAGCTACCGCCGCGGCGATCAGTACCGCTACCATGGCGGCATGGCTTCAGGCTCCCCTGCGGTGATCAAACCGCCAACGCCCGGGGCCTGGCATCTGACCATCGACCTGGGAGGCGAGGACGGAGAGGTGAAAGCCACTGTACACATCGTTAACGAAGCCGATCCGGAGACGAAGAAATCCCGCCGATGGGGCCTATTCGGGTAACTCCCCGCGCCGCAAGCCAGGCTACCTGAGCTCGCCTTAACCCCCTGCGGCTGATCAGTCCGCCGGGGGCTTTTTGCGGTACCGGTCCCAGATCGTATCCATCTCCTCCAGCGTGGCTTCCTCCGGCGTCTTCCCCGCGGCCTTGAGGGTTGCCTCGATATGCTGGAAGCGATACTCGAATTTTCCGATGGCCCTGCGTAGCGCCCCCTCACTGTTCAAACCGAGGAACCGCCCCAGGTTGACGAGACTGAACAGCGCATCGCCAAGTTCCTCCTCGATGTCGTCGCTCTCGCCGGCCGCGCAAGCAGTGCGCAGCTCGTCGATTTCTTCGTGCACCTTATCCCAGACCGGCTCGATGGAGGGCCAGTCGAAACCGACGTAAGCAGCCTTCTCCTGTATCCGCCGGGCCCGGGTCAGGGCGGGCAGGCTGCGCGGCACCCCATCCAGACGCGATGTGCGGCCCTTTTCCTGCTGCTTGGCCGCTTCCCAGTGCTGTTTGGCGTGAAAAGCGCTGTCGGCCCCGGCGTCGCCGAACACATGGGGATGCCTGCGGACCAGCTTGCTGCAGACCGTGGTCAGAACATCGGCCAGATTGAATCTCTCCTGCTCCTCAGCCATTTCGGCCTGGAACACGATATGCAGCAGCAGATCGCCCAGCTCCTCCTGCAACTTGGCCGCGTCGTCCTCCTCGATGCTCTCGATGACTTCGTAGGTCTCCTCCAGCAGGTAGGGGATCAGGCTCCGGGGGGTCTGCTCCCGGTCCCAGGGGCATCCCTCCGGCGCCCGCAGGCGGTCCATGACGCCCATGAGCTGCAACAGGCCTGCAGCAGCAGCCGGCCGATCCAGGGGGGGCGGCATCTCACTTTGCAAGGGCCGGTTATCCATGCTCTCCATCCTCTGTTTTGGCGCCGATATGCACTTGCCCGATGCGGTTCCCCGTCACGCTGCGCACCGTGAAAAGACGGCTGTTAAAGGTGATGCTCTGGCCGGCCTGGGGAACCTTATCGAACTGGTCGAACAGGAAGCCGCCGAGGGTATCGTAATCGCGTTCCGTCGGGAAGCGGCTCTCCAGGCGCTCCTCCAGGTCGTCCAGCGGTACGGCGGCCTCCACCAGATATTCGTCCTCCCCGGCGGCCTTGATTTCCAGCTCCTGCAGATCGTAGGGATCGCGCAGTTCGCCCAGCACCTCCTCGACCACATCCTCCAGGGTTACCAACCCGGCCGTGCCCCCGAATTCGTCCACCACAATGGCAATGGTGGTGCGGCGCTCCTGGAAAGCCTGCAGCAGGGCGGCCACCTTTTTTTTCTCGGGGACGAAATAAGGGGGCCGGGCCAGCCGTACCAGATCGACCTCGGGAAATGTGCCGTTCAGGAACGGCAGCACATCCTTGGCATAGAGGATGCCCCGGACGTCGTCGATGGATTCCCGGAACACCGGCAGTTTGGAAATCTGCCGGGTGCGGATCATTTCACAGGCTGCGGCCAGACCGGCCCTGGATTCCAGGGCCAGGATATCGACCCGGGGCGTCATGATCTCGTGGACAGCCGTATCGCCAAACTCGAAGAGGGAATGGATAATCTCCGTCTCGCTCTCATCCAGCGTGCCCCGCTCCGAGCCGACCTGGGCCAGGTCTTTGAGCTCCGCTTCGGAAGTAAACATGCTCTCGGACCTGATCCGCAGCAGCCGCAGCAGCATGTGGGTCAGCCCATAGATCAGTCCGCCGATAGGGTACAGGACCCACACGAGCAGCCTCAGGGGCCGGCTGGCCAGGCGGGCATAGGTCCGGGTATGGCGCAGGGCCATCAGTTTGGGCAGCCCTTCGCCGAACAGGAGCAGGACCACCGACACCACCACCGATTCCAGGGCCAGCATAAGGGCCAGATTCAGGCCCCATTGCCGGGCCAGGTCGGCAGTCACCAGCGCGGCCAGGGAGGCGATGGTGATATTGACCAGGGTGTTGCCGGTGAGCAGACTGATCAGCAGCCGGCGGGGATTTTCCAGCAGAGCCTTCATCGCCGGAGTCAGCGCTTCATCATCGCCGTAGTCCTTCAGCCGGCTCTGGATCCGGAAATAGGCCGTTTCCGCGCCGGACAGCAGGGCACTGGCCACCAGCAGGGCCAGGATCAGCAGGAGGTCGAGCAGAGCCCTGCTCATGTCGGTTCGCGCCTCACGGCATCGAGATAGCCCTCCTCCAGCCGCCGCATGGCTGCCTGCTCCGCGGGGGTCGCATCACTTTCACCCATCAGGTGCAGGCTGCCGTGGATCACCAGCCGGCGCAGCTCTTGTTCCAGGGTCTCGCCATAGGCGGCGCAATTTTCCCGGGCCCGATCGACGCTGATATAAATCTCCGCTTCCAACGGCTCCCCCGGTTCGTTGAGCTCGAAGGCGATGACGTCGGTATAAGCGTCGATGTTCAGGTAGGTCTTTTTAAGCTGCCGGAGCTGTTCGTCACCGGTGAAAATAACCGTCGCCTGGGCGGCGCTGGTGTCCCGGTCGCTGAAGACGGCCCTGACCAGGTCTTCTACTTCTGCCGGCGGCAGCGGGGGCTCATCCCCTTGGGCTTCCACTCCCACGCTAATCATTCGGTGGGTGTGCCCTCGAAGAGCTTTTCCCGGGCCAACTCTTCCAGTTTTTCCTCCTCACCAGAGCCTTTTGCATCCGGGTCGGTGCCGGGATAGGGTATGCGCACATGGTAGATCCCCTGGAGTACCGAAATCATCCCGGTACCGGCCTGCACGTCCCCCTTGATCAGCTGCAGCTCCCGGAGGGTGAGGGGGCATTCGTTCAGCTGGTTGTCGGTCATGCGCAGCTCGATGATGGTATCCATCATCTGCTGGATGCGTGGCAGGGTCGGGTTTTTGATGGAGCGCGTGGCCGCCTCGATGGCTTCGCAGAGCATCAGGATGCCGGTCTCCTTGGTGTTGGGTTTGGGGCCCCGGTAACGGTAGGCCTCCTCCTTGACCTGCGAGGCATCGCCGCTCTCCTTGATAGCCCGCTGGTAGAAATACTCGATGCGTGCCGTGCCGTGATGCATGGGAATGAAATCCGAGACCGCTTCGGGCAGACCGTACTCCCGGGCCAGCTTCAGGCCGTCCTTCACATGATTGATCACCACCCGGGCACTCATGTGGGGCGCCAGCGAATCGTGGGGATTGACCTGTTTGAACTGGTTCTCGATAAAATATTCCGGCCGGCCCAGCTTGCCGATGTCGTGATAGTAGGCCCCCACACGGCACAGCAGGGAGTTGGCCCCGATGGCATTGGCGGCGGCCTCAGCCAGATTGCCGACCACGATGCTGTGGCTGAAAGTGCCGTTGGCCTCCCGGCTCAGGCGGCGCAGCAGGGGCTGATTGAAGTCGGACAGCTCCAGCAGGGTCAGATTGGTGGTCATGCCGAAGATCACCTCCAGCACGCCGATGAGGCCGTAGACCATGATGGGGGAGAGTACGCCGTTGATGGAGGCGTACATCACATGTTCACCCAAAGCGGCCAGGTTGGTATACTTCAGGAATTCCACCGAGGCAATGCCCAGGGCATAGGCCGACACGATATATATGATGGCCGTAAATATCTGCCGCCTTCGCCGCAGCTGGCGCACCGAGTAGATGGCCACGCTCCCTGCCAGCAGGTTGACCAGCACAAAGTCGATCCTGTTGCCCACCAGAAAGCCCATCATGATCGCCAGAGTGACAACGGCGATGACCGCCGTCCGGGCGTCGAACAGGATGGTGAAGGCCATGGCCGCCACCGTGAACGGTATCAGGTACTCCGACAGGCCGATGCGCAGGTGGAAAAAGCTGCCCATAGCCAGCATCAATACGAACAGCAGATTCATCAGCAGCAGAATCCGGTTCTGCCGGTAAAGGTGCCGGCGGTAGACATACAACCAGACAAAGAAGAAGGCCAGGCAGATGGTGGTAATCAGCACCATGCCGATGCGCGGCAGCCAGAGCTGGATCCCCCCGGCGGAGGCGAGGAGTTGGGTCTTGGCCGCAGCCAGCGAACTGAGCCGCAACAGCACCTCCTCTGTTACCCGGGTGTTGGCATCGACGATGCGCTCGTTTTTCAGCACGATGCCCTTGGCGGGGGGCACCATGTCAACGGCCTCTTTCTGGCGCCGTTGGGTGGTCTCCGAATCGTAGAGCAGGTTGGGGCGGATCAAATAGATCAGCAGTTCGGTGCCGGTGGCGTACTCCACGGCCTGCTCCTCGGTATAGATGGCCTGGAGGCGGGTTTTTGCCTTGGTCCAGGCCTCATCCTGATCCATCAGGAATTGCAGTTCGAAATTTTCCTCCACGCCGGCGCTGCTCACGGCCACCGGGGCATCGCCGATCTGGCGCTTGGCCAGCTCCAGCACCCCCTCGCTAAACAGGTCCCGGATAATTCTCTCCAGGTTTCTCTGCAGACGGTCCAGATCGATTTTGCGGCCTGTTTCGGTCTGTCCCTGCAACAGGGCGGCCCAGTGGGTGTTGCTCAGATCGAGAGGAAACTGCTGGGCCAGGTCCTCCCGAAGGCGCATCAGGGCGGTGCTGTCCCGGGCCACCGCCTGCCGTGTGCTGGCCTCCTGTTCGTCAAACTGGTGGCGGAAGGCCAGGGCCTCGCTCTGGGAAAGTTTTTGGGCGGCGCGCCGGATGCGCCCCACACGGTTGAAAATATCGACCAGCATGCTGAACTGCTGCGTCGCGATCTGCGGGTCCCGGCGAAACAGCAGCGGTACCGACCGGCGGGCAGCTTCACGCTCGGACTCCAGATCATCGGCGCTCTTGAGGACCGGGAAATTGAACGGGGCGATCACCGCCTCCCGGGTGATTTCATTCAGGTCGTAGCGGTATTCGAACTGGTCCCCCAGGGGATACAGAAACGAGACGATAAGGATGGTGCCCACCCAGATGCCGGCCCGGGCCGCCTTGCGGGACCGCAACAGGGGCATATCCCGGAAATATGCTTTGCGTTTGCGTTTTGCCATCAAAGCCTGCCGGCCTCCTCCATCAGTTGCCGGGCGATGACGATGCGTTGAATCTCACTGGTGCCTTCGCCTATTTCCAGGACCTTGGCATCCCTGAAAAAGCGTTCCACCTGATACTCCCGAATATAGCCATACCCGCCGTGAATCTGGATGGCTTCCGTGGTGGCCCGCATGGCCAATTCGCTGGCAAACAGCTTGGCCATGGCCGCCTCCCGGTCAACATTGTGGCCCTGGTCCTTCAGCCAGGCGGCATGGTAAACCAGGTGCTTGGCCGCTTCCAGCTCGGTGGCGATGTCGGCCAGCTTGAAGCCGATGCCCTGGAACTCGCCGATCTTTTTGCCGAAGGCTTCCCGTTCATGGGCATATTTGAGGGCCCGGCGGAAGGCCCCCTCGGTCGTACCCAGCGCGAGGGCGCCCAGGGAGATGCGGCCGCCGCTGAGCACTTTCAGGAACTGGGTGAACCCTTTCCCCGGTTCCCCCAGCAGCTGCTTGGCCGGAAGCTCCATGTCTTCAAAGTAGACTGCGCGGGTATCGGAGGCCCGCCAACCCATCTTCTTCTCCGGCTCCCCCAGCCGCAGTCCTGGTGTGCCGGCCTCGGCGATAAAGGTAGTGATGCCCACCTCCTCGCCATTTTCGAAAAGGCGCGCGGTGAAACTGATCACGCCGGCATAGCCCGCGTTGGTAATGAAAGCCTTCTGCCCGTTCACCACATATTTATCATGGCGCTTCTCGGCCCGCGTCTGGGTTCCGCCGGCATCGCTGCCTGCGCCCGGCTCGGTGAGGGCGAATGCGCCCAGTTGCTCGCCGCTGGTGAGGGCTGGCAGATATTTCTGCTTCTGCTCTTCGGTGCCGAACAGGTAGATCGGCATGCAGCCCAGGCTGGTGTGGGCGCCCATGGTGATGGCCGTGCTGGCATCGGCGATGGCCAACTGGTGCACGGCGATGGCAAATGCCACGGTGTCCATGCCGGCGCCGCCATATTTGCTGTCAATGGGAATCCCCAGCAGACCCAGCGCGGCCATCTTCTGCACCAACTCCTTGGGAAAGCGTCCCTCCCGGTCCTGCTCTTCTGCCACCGGCTCAACTTCATTGCGGCTGAACTCGGCCACCATGTCGTGCAACAGGCGATGCTCCTCCGAAAAATAACGCAAATCCATGGGGCTACTGTGCTCCCTTTACCATGGGACCCATTACCACTTTATGAGTGCCGCGGCCCAGGTGAAACCGGATCCGAAAGCGGCCAGAACGACATAGTCTCCCGGCGCGATTTTATCTTCACGCAGGGCCTCTGCCAGGGCAATGGGTATGCTGGCCGCCGTGGTGTTGCCGTAGCGCTGGATGTTTGAATAGAGAAGGTCGCTGGGGGCGCCCAGCCGCCGGGCAACTTCATTGCTGATGCGCAAGTTGGCCTGGTGGGGAATGATCAGCTGCACCTGGTCGAGGGCGATATCGTTGGCCTCCAGGGCCTCCCGGATCACCTCCGGGAAACGGACCACAGCATGGCGGAACACCTCCCGGCCATCCATCTGCAACCAGTGGCGGCCAGCGTCAATGTCCTCCTTGTTGAAGCGCGGCTGGGTGTAGCTCGAGGCAGCTTCCAGCCAGAGGTGCTTGGCGTGCTTGCCTTCGGAATGCAGGTGGGTGCTGAGGATACCACGGTCCTCCTCGGTAGCGGAAAGCACCACCGCGCCGGCGCCGTCACCGAAAATCACGCTCACGTCGCGCCCCTCATCGGTCATGTTCAGGTTGGTGGACTGCAGCTCGGCGCCGATCACCAGCACGTTGCGGAAGCTGCCGGTGCGGATGTATTGATCGGCGATGGAGACGCCATACACGAAACCCGAGCATTGCACGCGGATATCGAGGGCCCCGATTTCGCCGAAGCCCATGCGGTCCTGCAGGAAGCAGCCGGAGCCGGGAGCGTAGTGGTCCGGCGAGGAGGTGGCGAAGATGATGAAGTCGATATCGCCGACCGTGAGCGCGGCCGCCTCCAGGGCCTGTTCCACCGCCGGCACCGCCAGATCGATGGTGCCTTCTTCGGGGGCGGCGAAATGGCGGGTCTTGATGCCGGTCCGGGCGGTGATCCACTCGTCGCTGGTGTTCATTAGCGTGGCCAGCTCAGCGTTGGTCACCACCCGTTCGGGAACGTAAAAACCGGTGCCGGAGATGTAGGCCCGGGTCATGCGGAACCTCCTAGTTTGATGTCTTTCAGTTGCAGCTGGATCGACCGCTTGCCCTGCCAGTCGTTCTCCTCCACAACGTAGGCAATATCAAGGGGCTGGTCCAAGAGAAGTTTCTCATAGTGATCGGCCATATTAAAGCCAATGGCCTCAAAGGTAGCACCGTTCTGTGTAAAGGCGCACTTCAGATGCATGGCCGACTCGCCCACCAGCCGCGGTGTGCCGGCAGAGAGCACCCCCCGGCTGGCCAGCACGGGCCGGCGGTTGCCGGGTCCATAAGGCTCCAGCGAATTGATGAAGCGGATAAAGCGCCGGTCCAGCATGTCCAGGCCGGTCTCGCCATCCAGCAGTTGCCGGGGCAGCAGTTTTTCAGGGGTCAATCTATCATTGGCCAGGGCCACGAAGCGCTCCCTGAAGGCGGGCAAATTCCCGGCGGTAATGGTGAGCCCGGCCGCCACCACATGCCCCCCGTAACCGGCCAGGAGGTCGGCGCAATCACCCAGGGCCCGGTACAGATCGAAGCCGGCCATGCTGCGCAACGACCCTTTGCCCACGCCGTTTGCCAGGGAAATGATGGCCGTGGGACGGTGAAACAGGTCCCGGATACGGGCCGCCACGATGCCGATGACCCCTTGATGCCAGCCTTCGCCGGCCAGCACCAGGGCCATTTCGCTGTCCAGGTCGTGCTCGGCATGCACCTGGTAGATGGCTTCCTCGACGGTCTGCTCCTGAATCTGTTGCCGGCGCTTATTTTCCGCCAGCAGTTCCCGGGCAATGCTCACCGCCTGGTAGTGGTTCGTGGTGGTCAGCAGATCGACCGCCCGGCCGGCATCGCCGAGGCGCCCGGCAGCATTGATTTTAGGCGCCACCCCGAACACCAGGCGGCCGATGGTGATACTTTTGCCGGCCATGCCCGCCACCTGCCAGAGGGCCGCCAATCCCGGCCGGGAACGGCGCTTCAGCAGTTCCAGACCGTGCTGGACAATGACCCGGTTCTCATCCAGAATGGGCACGATGTCGGCGGCGATGCCCAGGGCGATCAGGTCAGCATGCTGCCAGACCAGCTCTGGATCGTGCCCCCCCCGTTCGGCCAGGGCCTGGGCCAGCTTGAAGGCCACCCCCCCGCCGCACAACCCCTTGAAGGGGTAGGGACAGTCAGCCTGCTTGGGATTGAGAATGGCCACCGCCGCCGGCAGCTTGTCGCCGGGGAGATGGTGGTCGGTAATGATGACCGCGACACCTTTATCGGCCGCGTAAGCCACCATTTCCACTGCGTTGATGCCGCAATCGCAGGTGATCAGCAGGTCCGCGCCGATCAGGACGGCGTATTCGATGCCGCCCTTGGAGAGGCCGTAGCCTTCCCGCTCCCGGTTGGGGATGTAGGTGGAGGCCGACCCGCCAATAGATTTGATGAACTGGGACAGCATGGCGGCGGCGGTGGTGCCGTCCACGTCGTAATCGCCGAAGATGAGCAGGGGCCGCTGGGCGGAAATCTGCTCCAGCACCCGGCTGACGGCGGCCTCCATATTCCGCATCAGGAAAGGATCGTGGAGCCGCTCGCGCTGCGGTTTGAAGAACGGGCTGCCTTCCTCCCGGTTGGTGATGCCCCTCTGCACCAGGATACGGGCATAGATTTCGGGGACATCGAAGGCCTGCCGGGCCTGGGCCACCAGGGCCGGATCAGGCTCGGTAAATTCCCAAACGATATTCTGTTCAGGCAATGTCGGTTACTCGTAGGGTCATCGCTGCCGGATAAGTTTTGGAGACCGGCCTATAAGCCGAATTCTGTATCCCGACTGCTCGGGACGATGGCTATTCATCTGGCCCGGGCCTCACGGCCGGGGTCTAGCGACCCACCCGCTCCGCATCCCGACGAATCGGGTTGCCGCCGGATCAGCGGTCCCGGAGGACGAAGCTGCTTGGTCTTGCTCCAGGCGGGGTTTGCCAGCTCTCCGGTTTACACCGGGGACTGGTGGTCTCTTACACCACCGTTTCACCGTTACCCCGACGCAGCGGGGCAGTCTGTTCTCTGTTGCACTTTCCGTGGCCCGGTCAGGCAAGCCCGACCCGGCCCCCTCCCGTTAGGAGGCGCCCTATCCTGTGGAGTTCGGACTTTCCTCCCCCCGGTCCCGAAAAATCGGGACTGAGAGGCAGCCATCCGGCCGGTCTCCGCCATGAATTTACAGGCATTGGGCAGCCCTTGGGGAGCCCTGTATTGGGAAACGCTGTTTTGGCGAGCGTTGGTTCGGCTGGCCGGCCGAGCGGCCCGGGTCATTCGCTTTCGTAGTAGAGAATCACTCCGCAGCTGGGGCAGGGGAGGGTCTGGTCCATGGCCTTAACCTCCCGCTGCAGCTGGGCCGGCAGCTCGTTGTAGCAGCTCCCGCAGGAACCCCGTGTCATCGGCACCACAGCCACGCCATCCTTGGCGCTGCGGATGCGCTCGTAGGTCAGGTAAATCCGGCGTTCGACGGCCCCCTGCAACTTGGTCCGCTGGCGGGTGAGGGTCTTGGCCTCCTTCTCAGTCTCGGCAATGGTGGCGGCCAGGCTTTTTTTGCGGCTTTCAATTAGGGTCGTCTTCGCCCCCAGGGAGAGCTCATCCGCCTTCAACTGGTCGGAGATCTGGTGGGTCTGTTCTTCAATCTCCAGCAGGCTCATTTCGCCGTCGTCAATGATCTTTTTGGCGCCGTCAATTTCCGACATCAGCGCATCGTAGGCCCGGTTGCTGGAGACCAGCAACAGCTGATCCTGGTATTTGGCCAGGAGCACCCGGCTATCGCTTACCTGGGCCTGATGGTGGCGTCCATCCTTGACCAGGCCTTCAAGTTGGTCCTTATGTTGCTGGATGCCGGCACCGAGATCGTCCAGGTCCCGGTTCAACTGGGCCACTTCCTGCGGCAGGTCACCCTTGAGTTCCTCGATTTCCATCAGTTGGTTATCGACCTTCTGTAACGCTATCAGCTGGTTCAGTTCTTCAGCCATGCTGTCCATCTATTAATCCATCATGAGTGTGTAATAAAAAACGCACCCTGAAAAGGTGCGTCCGGCAACGGTACCCGCTGGCTGGCAAAACAAGCATAAGCAGCTTCAGGCGCATGGGTCAGACACATTCCCGGAAAATCATGTGGGCAGTATCCGACTCGAACGGATGACCTCTGCGATGTGAACGCAGCGCTCTAACCAACTGAGCTAACCGCCCCCTAGCGGCCCCGAAGTTACATTGCCCCGCCACGGGACAAAAGTCCCGCCTTTTGCCGGCTGCCGGTTAGCCCGGCTGCCATCAGCCGATTAGCCTTGCCGGAGCGCCTGACCCACCAAATGCTGCAGGTACTGGCGATGGGCTCGGCTCTCGGCGTCACCTTTGGGCTTGGCCAGTTTTTTGATGCTGAGCAGCTGCTGGTGCGCCGCCGCCCGAACCATGTGGCTGTGACCGGAGCCGCTGTCCAGAATCTGGGTCAGCTGCTGCACGTACTCAGTCTGCAGATTCTGCCGGTAGCTGCTGACCGCCCGGCCGGCATCGGCGGCGAAAATGCCGGAGGTCAAATCGCCCATGAACTCGATGAGACTGTAGCGGTTGCCGTAAAGCCGGGTATCGGAGAGCCGCTGCAGGGTGTTCTTGTGGAGCAGGTGGTCCAGGGCGGCGGTCTGGATCCTCAGGACCTGGCGGTGCAGTTTCGGATCTTCGGTCGTGCTGAAGAAATCGAATCCCCGGCGCTGCTGCTGGAGATATTGGTACAGGTCCGCCGGAATCTTGTAGGCCCCCGGAGCGAAGACCATTTTGCTGAGTACCTGCATGGCCCGCTTCTGCTGCTGATAGGGGACCGGCTGCAGCGGCGCCCCGCCCCCCGCCTGGCCCACAAAGGCCCGGTCCACATAGATGCCGCCGACATACCGGGAGATGACCCCCGCCGCCAGACGATACTCCCGGGACAGAATGTTAAAGGCGTCGGCGGTGGCCTGGTATGAGCCCCCTTCCCGGGCGAAACGATCCCTGAGTTCGGGGTAGAGCCGGTTGACCAGCTGCATGCGCTGGGTGGCATACCCTATGGCATCGCTGCTCAGGTCATAGATCATGACCCGGGGATCGATGCCCCGGCTCGACCGGCGCATGTCATCGGCGTCATTGCCAAAGGCCAGGCCCGGTTCGGCGCTGCGGCCCAGGATTTTCTCCAGGCGGCCGGCTTCGGCTTTGGGATCAGCGAGGGCCGTCGAATAACCGAACTCGATGGCCCAATCATCGTAGGGACCGGGCGTGGTGCCGTAGTACTCCCCTTGTTGGGACCGGTCCAGGGAGACATTGATGGCCGGATATTCCATGACCGACCCAGTGAGACCGATCCTGGTGGTCAGCTCGGCGTCGTGGATCTGGTCCAGGCCCAGCATCTGGCTGGAGCGCATGTTGTGGTTCAGGCCCAGGGTGTGGCCGACCTCGTGGAGGGCCAGCCGCATCAGTGATTGGGTGGTCAGGCTGCTTTGGGAACCTCCCGTGGCGCCATCAGTCATCAGGACCGTGCTGCCAAACAGGTTGCCTTGATGCAGGTAGTAGCCGGCGGAGCAGAGCAGCGGATCGTCGGATTCGACCGGCTCATCCCCAACCTTATACAGCTGGGTGTAGAGCACCCGGTTGGTAAAGTGGACCCACTCGAGCATGATATCCGCGCCAATGATCTCCCCACTGCGGGGATTTACGAAGCTGGGACCGTACCCGCCGAATGGTGGTTGGGGCGAGGAGGTCCAGCGCAGCACGTTATAACGGATGTCACCGGCGTCCCAAACGGCATTGTCCGGCTGTATTTTGACCTGGATGGCGTTCTTGAAGCCGGCCTTTTCGAAGGCCGAGTTCCAGGCCAACACGCCGTTTTTTATGGCCTCCCTGAACTCATGGGGGGTGGTGTTCTCAATCCACCAGACAATCGGCTGCAGCGGCTCGGACAGGTCTGCGGCAGGGTCCTGCTTCACCAGGTTCCAGCGGTGGATCAGATCACGGTAGGGTGTGGCGCTGGTAGAGGTCATATCGGTGACCCGGGTGGTAAAGTAGCCGATCCGGGGATCGTCAAAGCGCGGCTGGAAGGCGTTCTCCGGCATCTGGATCAGGCTGTGCTGGACGGTCACGCTGATAGCCCTGGCATTGGTGACGCCGGCGCCGCCCCGGTTCGAGGGCGCCTTGTTGTCGTACACATACTCGACCAGGATATCCGTGTTCCGGGGATAGTTGCGGATCGCCAGGTATTTGGTTTTGTCCTCGTTAAGGTCACCCAGCTTGAACGGATTTTTATCGTCACTTTCCGGATCGGGCGATGGCTTGATCTGCAGCATCCCTTCGGTGAGAAACAGGTCGTCGGCCTTGATCAGGTAATGTTTGCGGCGCTTATCCAGCGCTTCAATCTTTGCCGACACCATCACCGGCGCGTTGATGTTCGCCTCGGAAGCCCTGCTCAGAGGGCTTTCAGGATCGAAATAGTGGCTGGTGTTGGGCGTGACAAATTCGATGCGGTCGAAATAGCGCCGCATCCTGAAAATGCGGCTGCCCCGGAACCGGCCCCGGAAAAGGCCTACTTCCACGATTCCATTTTCTATATAGGCAAAATAAACGTACTCCTTGTCCAGCTGGTCGGCACGAATGAGCATATAAGTCGTGCCGTCCTCCTGGTCCTGAAAAAAGGTGAACAGCCCTTCAAATTTCGTGGCATTCTTGGTCTTTTCGGCGATGGTGGCTGGCTTCTTGTCAGCAGACTTCTTGTCATCAGAATCGTTCTGCGCAATGAGCGTCGAGAACCCCAACAGGATTATTCCTGCCCACAGTCGAGCTGTAAGCGGCGTACGGTACCGGTTCATGATGCAGTCCCCTCCCTGATATCCGCCTCTGGTTTCGGTCATGGAATCGATGTCGCCCAAATTAAACATTCTTGGTTGAATGTGCCCACCCTGATGGTAAACCATCCTTCGAAAGCCTTGCCTCCCCCGACAGGCCATTATAATTTGGTTTGTTCGCCATGCGGAAACAGAGGCCCATCATTCACCCCACCTGCACCCGATGACCACCATCAGTATCGGTCTGCTGCTGGTTATTGCCTATTTCGGTTTCCGTGGATTCCAGCGCGGGCTGGTCGAGGAGGTGGGCCGCCTGGCGGGCCTCATACTGGCCGTGATTCTCGCCGACCAACTCTCTCCGGCCGTGGCCGCCCAGCTCGGCTTCGAAAGCGCCCCGGCCCGCACGGCAGTGGCCGTCATCATCATATTTGTTTCCACCCTGGCCGCGATGGCCTTGGTCACAAAGGTCCTGCGAACCCTGGTGGAACTGGTGCTGCTGGGCTGGCTCGACCGCATCGGCGGCGTCCTGTTCGGTGTCCTTAAAGCGGTCCTTATTATCGGGGTGCTGATATTCATGGCCGAGGGCCTGAACATGACCCGGGCCCTCACCGAGCGTCTGCAAGCGGAGTCTTTTATTTACCGGCAGATCGTGGCGGTCACGGACGGCATGTTCAAAATCCTCTCCCTCGATGCGCTCCTGGAGGGGTTCCAGGAAAAGATCGAGCAGGTCGACCCCAAGGAGCTGGTCCGGCCCCTTCTCGACGCTACCTGAGTTTCCCCGGCCCGCCCGGCCCCATGGCCTCTCCTACGCCCCTTGAACCGTGGTCCAGCCAGCTGTGGGAGCTGCTCCATTTCGACCACGTGCTGTCCGCCATCGCTGAAAATTGCGTGACTGCCGCCGGCCGTGAGTTGCTGCTGGCCAGCGCTCCCCTGGGCGACCCGGATGAACGCAGCGAGGCGCTCCGGGCCACCGCCGAGCTCGTGCAGCTGCTGGAGGCCCACAGCCCGCCGCCCTTCAGGGCCGTAGACGATATCCGCGCCGACCTGTCCGGCCGGGACAAAGGGGGGCCCCCGCTCTCGGCGGAACAGTTCGGCTCCCTGCGGACCCTCCTTCTGGCGGCCACGGCCCTGCAGAAGTTTTTCGCCCCCCGCCCCGAACTTGCGCATTGGTCCCAGGCCGCCCGCAGCCTGCAACCCTGGCCGGACGGTATGGAGGCCATCGACCGCATCGTGGATGATGACCTGACCGTCAAATCGAGCGCCAGCCCGACCCTGGGAAAAATTCGCGCCGCCATCAGCCGCAAGGAGGTGCAGGTCCGCAGCCGCCTCGCTGCGCTGCATGCCCGGGCCCTCGACTCGGGCTGGGGGCAGCCGGAGCCGGTGGCTTGGCGGGATGGACGCCTGGTCATCGCCCTGAAGGCCAGCCATAAACGGAAGATCAAAGGGCTCATCCACGGTTATTCCGGCTCCGGCGCCACTGCCTTCGTGGAACCGCTGGAAGTTTTCGAGCTCAACAACGAGATCGCCGCCCTGGCCGAGGATGAGCAGGCCGAGATCATCCGGGTCCTCACGCAGCTCACCGCCGAATTGGGACCTTACATGGCCGCCGTGCTGGAGGCCTTGGCCGTCATCCACAGCCTGGACCGGCACCTGGCCATCGCCCGCTGGAGCCATGCCAATGCTGCCGTGGAGCCCCGCTTTTCCGATGACGGCTCCCTGACCCTGCGCCAGGCCCGGAACCCGGTGCTGGCGAGCCACCGGGAGGTGGTGCCCCTCGACCTTTCCCTCTCGCCCAGGGAGCGCCTGCTGCTGATCTCCGGCCCCAACGCAGGCGGCAAGACCGTGGTGCTGCTGACCACCGGCCTGCTGGCGCTGATGGCCCATTGCGGGCTGCCGGTACCGGCCAGGGAAGCCATCTTTCCGGCCCTGGATGGCCTCTACGCCGACCTCGGCGACCGCCAGTCCCTGACCCAGGACCTCTCCACCTTCTCCGCCCACCTGACCAATCTCAAGGCCATTGCAGCAGTGGTGGGACCCGGCTCGCTGGTGCTGCTGGATGAACTGGGCACCGGCACCGAGCCCGAATCGGGCGCCGCCCTGGGACAGGCCTTCCTGGAGGAAATTCGGGCCCGGGGGGCGCTCTGCCTGGCCACCACCCACCTGAACCGGCTGAAGATGTGGGCCCAGGGCGAGGACGGTGTGGTGAGCGGAGCAATGACCTTCGACAACGCCGAACTGGCCCCCACCTTCCAGCTGCAACTGCACCAACCCGGCGCCAGCTACGCCCTGGAAATCGCCCAGCGCCTCGGCCTTGATCCGAAGCTTCTCGAGCGCGCCCGGGAACTGATTCCCGACTCAGCGATGGAGGTGGAGCAGCTGCTGGTAACCCTCCAGAACCAACGCACACAGGTTGCCGCGGAGACCGCCGCCCTGGAGGCCCGAGCTGCCGATTTCGAGGCCCGCGAGCAGTCGCTGAGGCAGCGCGAGGACCAGGTCGCCGCCGCCCATCGCCGGGCCGAAAAAGACGCTCTGGCCGAAGCCCGCGAGCTGGTAAGCGCCATCAACCGGCGGCTGGAAGGGGTCATTGCCGGCATCCGCAGCCGGGACGACCAGCTCACCAGCGACGATATCCGCCGGGCCAAGGGGGAAATGGCGGCCATCCGGGCCGAACTGGACGGCCGGGCAGAGCAGCTTAAAGGGGCGGCCCCGGCTCCGCTGACGGCCGACCAGCTGCTGCCGGGACAATGGGTGGAGCTGCGCTCCCAGGGGCGGCGGGGCGAGATCGTGCGTACCTCCCAGGGTGGCCGGAAAGTGGCCGTCGATATCGACGGCACCCGCATCACCGTGCCGGTGGAAGATTTGCTGCCTGCGGAGCCCCCGCAGGAGCCGGCCAACGAGGGGCATCATGCGGTGACGGTGGAGCTGGCCGGGAGCGCCGGCTTTCAGCTCGACCTGCGGGGTCAGCGCGGCGACGAAGCGGTGGCCGAGCTCGACAAGTTCCTGAACCGGGCCATCCTGGCTGACCTGCATGAACTGGAAATCATCCACGGCAAGGGGACCGGCGCGCTGCAGAACAGGGTCCATGAGGCGCTGGATGAGCACCCTCAGGTGGCGTCATTCCGGTTTGCCAATTTCGATGCCGGCGGTACGGGAGCGACGCTGGTCACCCTGAAGTAGGCCCCCGCACTCAGGCGACAGTTCTCCGGAACACCACCCGGGGCCGGATGGGGCAGCATAAATTGAGCCCTATGAGAAAAGTTCTCCTGACTGCTTTCCTGATTGCGCTGCCGCTGACGGCGCAGAACGATGTGGCCGATGCGCCGGAGAATGTTCACCCCCTGCTGGTGGGCGCAACCGTGCCGGACCTGGAACTGACCACCCTGGAAGGCGAGACGGTCCACCTGATGGATATTGTCCGCCAGCGCCCCACGGTGCTCATATACTATCGCGGCGGCTGGTGCCCGTTCTGCAACCGCCAGCTCAGCCAACTTCAGGGGCTCGAACCGATGCTGAAAGAGGCCGGCTACCAGATTGTCGCCATCAGCCCGGACCGGCCGTCAAAACTGCGCAAGAGCCTCGACAAGCGTGATCTATCCTATATCCTGCTGTCGGACAGCACCATGACCGGCGCCCGGCGCTTTGGCCTGGCCTGGAAAGTGGCGGACCGGCAGGTGGCCTCCTACAAGCGCAAGTTTATGGACATCGCGGCTGCCTCGGGCCAGGAGCATCATTTGTTGCCCGTGCCGGGGGTATTTATCCTGGACCGGAAAGGGATGATCCACTTCCAGTATGTGAATCCCAACCACCGTGTCCGCCTCAGCGCCGAACTGCTTAAGGCAGCGGCCCTGGCCGCCCTTAAATAACCCTTTCACATAGCACCCACCTGACGGCAGTTGTAGATTCCGGCTTCCGCTCACTAAAGTGAGGATTTGAGCTATGTTGAAAGCACCCGCACATTTCGCCCTGCGCATCGCGCTACCGGTGCTGATCATCTGCGGCCTTCAGCCGTCTGTTCTGCTGGCCCAGCAACCGCCGGCCCGTTTCGCATTGCGCCTGCAACGAGGCGTGGCAGTCATGCCCCTGCAAGCATGGGAGGAAATTTCGGACGTGATCGTCCTCACCGGCGATGCCAATCCACCGCCTGACTTTTTCGGCGGTGCGGCCATCGCCTTTAGATTAGCGCCTGGACATACCATGTCTCTTGAGGTTGAATACCTGACCAACGCGATAAGCGTGTCCAGATGGCAGATTGAGATAAATGATACGGGGACCGTCATAGGTGAGCCTTTTCTTGTTCAAGATAACGGGACATTTACCCTTATGCCTGTCACCTTGAATTATACCCGGCATTTTTCGATAAAGGCTGGCAGCTGGTCGCCCTATATAGGCGTCGGCGTATCCTACTATAGGACCGCAGTGTATGGCGGCTTCCAGTTTCCCATCTTTAACCCTCAGGGCTTGAGCTCTGTCGCCAACAACGGGTCGCCCTATATGGGTGTCGGGCGGTCCTACTATCCGACTGCGGCGCGGTCAACGCCGGGTTATCCCTTTGACCCTCATGCCTTGAGCTCTCAGCCCGGCGTAAGACCGCCACGTTATGGAACCGGCTACGGGCTAGCCCTAGCAGCAGGCGCTGAGTTTCCCCTGAGCGGCCATCTCTACCTTATTAATCAGCTGCGTTTCCGCTGGGCAAATGGCAACGCGTCCGACGAACTAAGTTTCATCAGAGTTTCGGTCAACGGTTACGATCTCAGCATGGGGTTGTCATGGCACTTCTAAAACGACTACTCGCCGCCGGCCTGATATGTATGGCCAGCGGCTGCTCCCGGTACGACGTCGACACGCTCATCATCGGCGGCACTGTTTACGACGGCACCGGCGGCACCCCCTATGTGGCCGATGTGGCCATCGCCGGAGACACTGTCTTCGCCATCGGCAATCTGGACAGCCTCACGGCCCGGATCGCCATTGACGCCGCCGGCCTGGCCGTATCGCCGGGCTTCATCAACATGCTCAGTTGGGCCACCGAGTCCCTGATCCACGATGGCCGGGGCCAGAGCGACATACGCCAGGGAGTGACCCTGGAGGTGTTCGGCGAGGGCCGGTCCATGGGGCCATACAACGATACCATGAAGCGCGAGGAAAAGGAGTCGCAGGGCGATATCCAGTTCGATATCAAGTGGACCACCCTCGGAGAATATCTGCGCTATCTGGAAAAGCGGGGCATTACGCCGAATGTGGCCTCCTTCGTGGGGGCCACCACGGTGCGCATACATGAACTGGGCTACGAGGACCGCCCCCCCACCGCTGAGGAGTTGCTCCGCATGCAGGCCCATGTCCGCAACGCCATGGAAGAGGGGGCCCTGGGGGTCGGCTCATCGCTCATCTATGCCCCGGCCTTCTATGCCTCCACCGAGGAGCTGATTGCCCTCTGCCGGATCGCGGCGGAGTACGGCGGCATGTATATCTCCCATGTCCGCAGCGAAGGCAACCGGCTGCTGGAGGCGGTGGACGAATTGATCACCATCGCCCGGACGGCCGGGCTGCCGGCGGAAATCTATCACCTGAAGGCCGCCGGCAAGGATAACTGGGGCAAGCTGGACGCGCTTATCCGCAAGGTGGAGCAGGCCCAGGCTGAGGGGCTGGGCATCACCGCCGACATATACCTCTACACCGCCGGGGCCACCGGTCTGGATGCGGCCATGCCGCCCTGGGTGCAGGAGGGGGGCACCAAGGCTTGGATCGAGCGCTTGCAGGACCCGCAGATCCGGGCGCGGGTAATCGCCGAAATGTCCAGCCCCAGCGATGACTGGGAAAACTGGTTTTATATGGCCGGCGACCCATCGAGAATCATATTGGTCGAATTCAAGGCCGACTCCCTCAAGTATCTTACGGGCAAATCGCTGGCTGAAGTGGCCGCCATGCGGGGCACGTCGCCGGAGGAGACCGCTATCGAACTGGTGATCCAGGACGGCAGCCGGGTCGGCGCCGTTTATTTTGTGATGTCGGAAGATAACATCCGGCGGAAGGTGGCCCTGCCCTGGGTCGGTTTCGGTTCTGACGAATGGGCCCCGGCGCCAGAGGGAGCCTTCCTGGAGTCGAATCCCCACCCCCGGGCCTACGGCAACTTCGCCCGGCTGCTGGGAAAATATGTGCGTGAGGAGCAGGTCATCTCCCTGCGGGAGGCCATCCGCCGCCTGACCTCCTTCCCGGCCGACAACCTGCTGCTGCGCCGCCGGGGCCGTTTGCGGGCAGGTTACTTTGCCGATGTGGTGGTGTTCGATCCGGCCGGCATCATCGATCACGCCACATTCGACGATCCGCACCAGTATGCCGGCGGTGTGGTGCATGTGTTTGTCAACGGCAAGCAGGTGCTCTGGAACGGCGAGCATACGGGCGCCACGCCGGGCCGCTTCGTGAAGGGCCCGGGCTGGAAAGGCTGGCGAAAGTAGGCCTTTTCAACATGCCGGGAGCATCTTTTAGGCGCAGCTAGGCCCAGCAGGATGTAACATTCAATGCACCCATGGGCCGCATTTCTGAGCAGACCATCGACCGGATTCGCGACGCCGCCGACATCCTCGACGTGGTCTCGGATTACGTGCAGCTCAAGCGCCGGGGCCGGAACTGGTTCGGCCTGTGCCCCTTCCACCCGGAAAAAACCCCCAGCTTCAGCATCAATCAGGACAAGCAGATTTTCCACTGCTTCGGCTGCGGCAAGGGGGGCAATGCCATCAGCTTCCTCATGGAAGTCGAGCGCCTCGATTTCGTGGATGCGCTGAAGCAGCTGGCCGAGCGCACCGGCATTGAGGTGCAGCTCAGCGGCGATACCGATCCCCGCCGGAAGGCACTGGTGCAGCAGATCATGGACCTCTACGAGTTGGCCGCCAGCCACTACCAGCAGGCCCTTGCTGCAGAGGACGCCGCCGCCGTCCGCGACTACCTGCAGGGGCGCGGCATCACGGCCGATACCTGGAGCCGGTTCCGCATCGGCTATGTGCCGGACAAGTGGGATTTTCTGCTGAAGGGCATCAACACCGCGCAGTTCTCCCGTGAGGCCTTGAACCAGTCGGGCCTGTTCATCGCCGGGGACCGGGGCCCCTATGACCGCTTCCGGGGCCGGATCATGTTTCCCATTTGCAACGCCACCGGCAAGGTGCTGGCTATGGCCGGCCGGGTTTTCGGCACGGAGGAACAGGCCAAGTATATCAACTCGCCCGAAACTCCCCTGTACCACAAGAGCGAGGTCCTCTACGGCCTGCATCTGGCCAAGCAGGCCCTCCGGGAGGCCGGCCAGAGCATTATTGTGGAGGGCTATCTCGATCTGATCCAGCTCCACCAGGCCGGCATCACCAACGTGGTGGCTGTCTCCGGCACGGCCCTGACCGACCGCCATGCCCGGGAGCTGCGCAAGTACGGCAACCGGGTGATTTTGGCTTACGACGGCGACCAAGCCGGTGTCCAGGCGGCGGTGCGGGGCGGTTACACCCTGCTGCAGGCCGGCCTCGATCCCCGTATCGTCGAGTTGCCTGCCGAACTCGATCCCGACGACTGGGTCCAGCAGGAAGGAGCCCAGCCGTTTCTGGCGGCGGTGGAGCAGGCCTTGCCACTGCTGGAGTTCCAGCTGCGCCACTTCCCCGGCGACCTCCGGCAGACCGGCGACCTGCGGCGTTTTCTGGATGACACGCTCCGGGAACTGGCCCCGATCCGGGACCCGCTGACCCGCGAACTGCTGCTGAAGCAACTGGCCGAACTGTCCGGCGTGGATGAGCGCCGCCTGCACCAGAGCCTGGAGGCCATCCCCGCGCGCCGGCCCCGGGACAAGGATCCGGCCCTGCCCAAGCTGGGCCTGATCATCGAGCCGAACCGCTCTCACCGGGCCCAGATGGCCCTCATCCGGCTGGCCTTTGAAGAGCATCAGGATGTCCTGATTCTGCTGGCTGATGAGGTCCGTCCCGAGCTGTTCAGCCACCCGGCCCTGCGCCAGGTCTGGGAACTGATCCTGCCCTTGCTGGCCACCGGGACCATCCCCGATCCGGGCCAGCTGGTCAGCCGCCTCCCGGACCCGGACATGCAGCAGCTGCTCAGCGGCCTGCTGATCCAGTCTGAGGAACGCACCGACCAACTCACCCTGGCCATCGACTGCCTGACGGTGCTCTACCGGGAGTCGCTGCAGGGGCGCATCGAGGCCCGGCGCCGGGACCTGAAATCCGCCGAACAGGGCGCCGGCCAGCCGCCGGAAGATATCCTGGAGGAAGTGGCGGCCCTCCAACGCAGCCTCACCGAGCTGGGCCACCAATTCGACAAATACCGGGCCTGATGGGCAGCCTTCGCCACCTGCTATGGCTGGCCTGCTGCCTGGCGCCGGTGACGGGACAGGTGAACACCGAAGCCATGCGCATGGAGGGGCTGGCGGCCGGCCTGCACGGCTCCCTGGGCGGCGATCTCGGATTTAACCGGGGCAATACGACCCTGCTGAACCTGAAAACCAATCTGCGCCTCGACCATCACAGCGCCTGGGGGCACAATTTTGTGGTGGGGCAGATCGGCCTGGTGCGCAGCGGCGCCAAGGAGTTCACCAACCGGGGCTTTGTCCATATGCGCAGCGTCAAGACGCTCGGCGGGCGCTATTTCGCCGAAGGGTTCCTGCAGCAGCAGTTTGACCGGTCCATTTTGCTGGACAATCGCCAGCTGGCCGGTGGCGGGCTGCGCATCAAGTGGCTGGCCAATGACAGCACGGCCGTTGGCGTGCTGGGACTGACCACCGGTTTTGGCATCATGTGGGAACGGGAAGTCACCGACTCCGGCCAGACCGTGGGCGCTGATCCGGATACGCGGCTCCTGAGGTCCACCAACTACCTGGTGCTGAACTGGGCCATTGCCGATAAGCTGGCCCTGTCCAGCACCACTTACTTCCAGTTCGACATCGGCAATCTCCAGGACTACCGTCTCCTGCTGGAAGGGAGCCTGCGGGTGACCCTCACCCGGCGCATCACGCTGGTCGTAAACCTCAACCTGCGCTACGACAGCGAGCCGCCAGTGGGGGTGGCCCAGCCCCTCGACCTGGCACTGACCAACGGCCTCGCCTTTACGCTGTGACCGCCGGCATTGACTCTCGCCCCGGCAGCGGCTAGATTGCCGTCGGGAAGCGACATATGCGGCCAAGACATTATTTCATATCACTGCTGCTGCTGACGACAGTTGCTGTTGGCCAGGATGATCGCGTGCCGACGGTGGGTTATCTTGCCATCAGCGTGGATGTCGACCGGGTGGAAATCTTTCTCGATGGCCGCTCCCTGGGCCGGACGCCCATCAAGGAGGAGCTGCTGCTGGCGCCGGGCTGGTACAATCTGAGCTTTTTCGGTCCCGAATTCAAATGGTCCCACTGGACCCACCGGCAGGCCCGGACCATCGCCACCGTCATCGAGGCCGGAACTTATCATGTGCTGGTCCCCCCGGGAGAGCGGGTTGCGGTGCATATGGAGTGGATGGAACTGGAAGGCCGGCTGCGGGGCTATGAAAGGGGCCGCTCCGTTACCCTGTTGATGGGCCTGACCATGATTACCGCCCTGTTTCTGCTGCTGGGCGCGGCAATCTGATGCAGCGCAACCTGCCCATCACTCTGCTGCTGGGGGCCATGCTGGCGCCCACTCCGGCCGCGGCCCAGGAAAGCATTGCGGCGGACAGTGTCCAGGTCGAGGCGCCGGTGGCGAATTTCTATCAGCCGCCAGATTTTGAGGCGTACTGGCGGCAGGCACGGCAGCAGCTGCAGTCCCTCAGTGCCGACGACCTGACCCGCGAGAAGTTTGCCGCCGTCCTGGACTCCCTTGCGACCGGGATGCAGAGCGATATTGACCGCCTCCTGAACCGGGTCGAGGCCATTGAAGGGTTCGCCGGTAAAGGGTACACCGATAAATTCTATCGCAGCCCCTTAACGCGGCAACGTATCCTCGGCGACGGGATCACGGCGGAAGCGGCGACGGAGCTGCCCCACTTTCATGCCGTCTATGACCCCCAGGGGCACCTGCTGCAGGTCCGCTATGTGGAGCCACGGCGCTGGCGCATGCGGCAACTGGCCCTGTCCCGGCGGAGCTACCAGGCTGAGGCGGGGAGTGTGCCGCTGGTGCGCTATTTTAAGCAGTGGGATATCCGCAAGCTGGGCGGCCGCGGCTATGTGCGCAAGAAAAAATTGCTGGAAGGCCGGCCTTATTTCAGAGTGCTTTATGACGGGAACGATATCATGGAGGAGGTCCAGCGCTACAATGCCCGGGAAGAGCTGATCTTCAGCATCGACTACCGCCGGGATAGCACCGCCTCCAACCGGTTCGCCGAGATCCACTTTGCCGGTGACGGCTCCGGATCGCTGCTGGATGTCCATCCCTACCTGTTCGAACCGGGCTACAGCCTGGTGAAGCCGGGCTGGCGGACGGCCGTGACCAGCGATGATAAAGACCAGATCACTTCTGTACAGGTGTTCAATCAGCACGGGCAGGTTTCCTATTACTACACCTACGGCAGCAGTTTCGATGAAGAGACCCGCAAGCTGACGATCCGCGGGACGGCGCTGTCGCCGGCAGAGGAAATACTAAAAGTCTTCAGCATCGTCTACGACAAAAAAGGGCGCATGGAGAAAAAGGCTTACTTCACCCCCGAGGGAGAATTGATCAAATCGATCACCTACCGCTACACCCGCCGGGGTGACGATATCCTCGCCGTAACCCGCAATGCGGCGGGAGTGGTGACCGGTCAGCGCAGCTTCCTGGACCCGGCGCTGACGGACTGATGGTCCATGGGCAGGCTACCATTTTACCACCGCGGACGTTTCCTGGCCGCACTGTCGCTGAGCTTGGGCCTGAGCCTGGCGCTGCCGGGCTGCGGAGGCGAGGAAATCGATACTGTTTCGCCGGTCGTCCGCTTCAGCTTCCCCTCGGAATTCACGATCCTCTCAGGCCTGGAAACCGTCCGGGTTATCGTCAACGACAATGAAGGGGTGAAACATGTCACTTACTTTGCCGATGGCGACCAGCTGGCCCGTTTCGTGGCGGCCCCTTATACGCTGATCTGGAACACCACCGCCTACCCCGACTGCACCACCGCCGGCAGTGCTGTCTTACTCACGGCCATCGCTGAGGACCTGGCCGGCAACAGGGGCACGGCTTCCCGGCGCTTCTATCTGGACAACGAAGGTTTGCCGCCCCTCAGAGTGCAGATGCTGCCGCCTGTGGCGGTAACCAAACACAGCGCAACGGTCGCCTGGGAGCGCTCGGTGGATTACGATTTTTCCCACTATATCATCTACCGGGATACCAGTACCGCCGTCACCACCCTGTCCGACTCGCTGGCCCTGCTGGACGATCCCGACTCCACCCGCTATTCCGATACCGGCGCCGGGGTCACGCCCTTCGGCCTGGATGAGGACACCCAGTACAGCTACCGGGTCTATCTTTACGACACCTTCGGCCGTACCGCCGCCAGCGATTCGATCACCACCATCCGCACCCTCCTGCCGGGGGCAGTGCAGTTGATTGAAGCTGCGCCGGCCTCCAAGTACACTGCCAACCTCAGCTGGCCCCAGAGCAACGAGGACGTGCTGCGGTATCGTCTGCACCGGGGCGACACGGCGGAGGAGGCCGATCTCGATTCCATCGCCGGCTTCGGTCCGGCAACGCTCAGCTATACCGACGCGAACCTGACTGCCAAGACCGATTATTTTTACCACCTGTTCGTCATTGACTCCGCCGGCTATACCAACCGCTTCAGCAGCACGAACGTCCTGCAGCTGAGCACCGATTCACTGGATGTTCCGCAGCTGGTGCCGACCGCCTCGGCCGTTTCCAAGTACAGCGCCACCCTGCAGTGGCTGGCGGTGCCGGTGCAGGAGGATTCCAGCTGGATCGACCTCTACCGCGATACGGACGGCACGGTGGACAATACCAGCACCCTGGTGATCTCCCAACCGGTGCCGGGGGCGCCGCTGGTCTATACCGATGCCACCCTGCGGCAGAGCAGTGCCTACCAGTTCCGGCTGCTGCATCGCGATAGCCAGAACAACCTCGAATGGAGCAACACGGTCGACCTGACCACAATCGGGATTGCCGATGTCTGGAACGGCGCCCTGGGGGTCAGTCGGCCGGGCAAATATGACTTGGGCCTGGGGTGGGACGGCTACAATTACCAGCCCGACGATTTTGCCAGCTATGCGATATCGCGAGATGGCGGCCTGGTCTTCACGACTAGCGATCCAAGCCAGGTGAATTTCGACGATCCCGGTCTGCAGAAAGCGACCACTTACACCTACGATTTGGTCATCACTGATACCAGCGGCGCGACGGTATCCACCACTCTGGACGCCACGACCCGGGACATTTTCCCCGCCGCGATCACGCTGGTGGAACCGACCGTACTCTGGTTTTTCCGCCTGGCATGGAAACCGTCACCCGAAAGCGATTTCAGCCACTACATGCTCCTGCGCTCATCAATTGCAGAGGAGACATTTGACGATGCCAATAACGATGCAGTGGCCGACTGCGTGGTCAGCGGAGACTGTGATCAGGTCGTCGTCATCCTCAATCAGGACCCGGCGCCCGGCGACACGGTTATATTTTACGCCGATAATGACCCAAACCTGGTGACCACCACCGGGAATTCATTGCCGGTCTACCAGTATACCGTATTGACCTATGATCTGGCCGGTGGCTTCAACGCCAGCAATATTGCCGGCGATACCCTCTATTCCGAACCCCAGCCGGTAACCTTGCGGATCGACAGCTCCTCAACCAATACCATCAGCATGTCCTGGAGCCGGGCCAGTTGGCCCTGGCCGGTGCTGGAGCCGATTCTGTTCAACCGCTACGAGGTGTGGCGCAATATGGTCCCGGACGAAATACCGGGGGAGCCCAATACCACCTACGAACTGGTGGTGCCCCTTACGCCGATCGGTAATACGACCTTCACGGATGCCAGCGATAACTGGGAGCCGGGACAGGGATTCGCCTATACCATTGTGCTGGTCGATCTGTTCGGCCGCATTGCCATCAGCAACGAAGAGATAGGAGCCACCAAGCCGCCATGATCCGGTTGGGCGTGACACTCCTTCTGCTGGCGATGGCCTGCCAGGAGCCGGACCAACCGATCCGCTCGGTGGAGCTCTCCGGCGGCGCCTATATCCGGATCAACAACCGGCAGGTGTTGGGCGATCCCCGGGACACCACCAGCCTGGCCTTCTTTAGCGATGATGTCTTCTCCATCGAAATCAGGGCCGCCGGCGACTCGCTGCCGGCCTCGGTGGCAGGTCTCGCCACCCTGTTCATGATCGGCGACGCCCAGGACGAGACGGAAATCGGCATTTTCCGGTCCGCGTTGCAGCCGGACCGCATCCTGGTGATCATAGGCAACGATTGGGTGCGGGACAGCGACGGTTCTATCAGTCTGGAGGTGCCGGGCTGCAACTGGGATAACAGCAAGGTCTTTACCCATATTGTGCTGACCTACGATGGCGTCACCGCCACCGTTTATGGAAACGGCGAGCTGCTGGCCGCGTCGAACATATCGCTCGATCTGGAGGTGGGCGACAGCGACGCCCTCATCGGGGCCAACTGGGGGGTGACCAACGACATCTCCACCCTGAGCAATTTCTGGTATGGCGCCATCGATGAGGTGCGCTTGTGGGACTTTGATCTGCCGCAGAGCGAGATGCAGTTCCGCTACCAGAATCCCGACAAGCTGACCCGCCAGTACTCGGCCGGTGGCCTGGACCCGATCATCGGCCTGTGGCGCTTCAACGAGGATGGGTCCAGCGGGGATGTGGAGCCGGACCGGTCCGGCAAGGGCAACGACGCCGTGCTGGAAGCAGGGGCAGGGGAGATAGGGTTCTCCACGGCCGGTCCGTAGAAGTCATTCTCGCCAACCTGGATCACCAGCAGTGCCTCCGGGACCGTTGCAGTGGCGCGAGCCAGCGGCAGGTTTCGTCCCAACGGAGTATCCAGCCCTAGAATTGAAAGCCGAGCAAGTTCCAGTAAATATAGAATGGGATAATCGCCAGGGCAGCGAAGGCGGCCCAGGCTAGATGCAGGCTGCGGCCTAATCCGTAGGCCCTGGCCCGGAAAGCCTGAATCAGCGGTGGCATGGCGTAAAGGGTGGTGGCAATCGCTGCGAGGGGTAGCACAAAGAGCGATTTGAACAGCAGTGGGAGGCCAAAACGAGGATCGAAGATATTCAGCCCGGTGAAAACACCTGCTATAAATACGAAATTGAGGGCACCGGCGGTCACCAGCCGACGCCTGCCAGCATTGGCCGCTGCACGCGTCGCCCCCTCAGCACCGGGGAGGATGCGCCGGCTGGCAAAGCCGCTTTCTATGAGACCGATGAGAAATGTGGCCGCGAAAATGATAGTCGTTAGGGCATGAAGCTCTCCTGAGCCATACCATGGCACCCGACGATATGCGCCCACCCCCAGGTAAAGCAGGTCAATTTTCCCAAACTCATCCTCGCTAAACGCAACGATATCATCCGCCGATTCCCCTTCGAAAAACAAAGGTTCGATTTCCCGGGCGATCGTCCGGCCGTTGAAAATGAGATCACCTTCTTCCGTCGGCTTTACGCGAATCCCGCCGCCGGGGAAGTTGTCCAGGCGCTCCATTGTGGTAACAGGATTGTTGATGTTAAAATACCGTCCCTTGAAGTCCTTTGCCATCCGGCTGCGTACTGTTGGCGAGGGGTAGTTGCTGTCGACAGTCGTATCAGCAGGCAGGTAGCGGTCAAATATAGCCGACACGATTTCCTGGTTTGCGGCCCCGCTACGACGATTGAAGGCGAAGAAGAAGCCCAGGCGCTCCTCGGGAAAGAGATGGAGATAGGAACTGAATGCCAACAAATTGCCGGAATGTGCCACCACCGGTAAGCCGTTTCGGGTGCCGCGAAACCAGGCGAAGCCAATGCCGTCCATGCGGTCATGGTGGGTAAACTGCCGGCCCTGCATCTCCGTGATTACAGCCGCCTCAATAACCTGACGACCATCTACCCGGCCCTTGTTGAGCTGGGCAATGATAAACCGGGCCATATCCGGGCCGGTGGTCATGAGCATGGAGGCGGGCGGCGTACGCAAAAAAGCGAATCCAAAAGGTTCAGGACCGTCCTTGCCTCGCGCATAGCCGGTGGCTAGCCGGTCGCCAAACTGGCCGGGTCGCTCAAAACTGCTCGATGTCATTCCCAGCGGCTTCAACAACACCTCTTGCACGATATCTTCATACGGTTTGCCGGTCACCTGCTCAAGCACCAGCCCGGCCAGCGCCATGCCGTGATTCGAGTAGGCCATCGCCGTGCCAGAGGGGATAGTGCGGGGCGGGAGATTTTCGTAAAGGTAGTCCCTGAGGGTTCCCACGTCGGCCTCAATAAACGTTCTGCGGCCGATATTTCGCTGTTCAAAGCCGGCCGTGTGGGTCAGCAGATGGCGCATGGTTACGGCGCCGGGCATATTATCATCGACAATCGGCGCATCGAAATAGCCGTTGATATCGGCATCCAGATCGAGGAGCCCCTGGTGAATTAACTGCAAGGCCAGGGTGGCGGTGAAGACTTTGCTCACCGACGCGATTCGGAATACGGTCTGCTCCCCGTCCACCGGCCTGTCTGCTGCGATATCTGCCTGGCCGTAGCCGGCCAAATGGACCATCTCGTTGCCGGAGACCACCACAACCACGGCGCCGGGAACCTCGTGCTCGATCAATTTGGCGGTGACCACGGAATCGAGGAAGGCCCAGTTATCGGGTTGGTGGATGATCTCCTGCGCTGATAGAGCCGCCAGTGAAATGAAAAAAACCAGGGCCGGTGTTAGGACGCTACGTTGGGACATGGAACCTCATCCGTGTGGTTTACCTCCCCTGATCGAGCATAGACCAGGGCAGCCGGGGAAATGACGGTAGGGGTAATAGCCGCTGCATATTACCAAGGCAATGGAAACCATTATTTCCTGGACTGATCAATGATGCAATAATTGCACAATTTATATCTTAGAGGGCAATCCGTCAAAAACGGTTGTCCGGGATGGCTCGCTTCAGCCAGTGTAGGGTTGTCGTGCTTCGACTATGTTTGGTCCAGCGGGGATGTGGAGCCGGACCGGTCCGGCAAGGGTAACGACGCCGTGCTGGAAGCCGGGACGGGAGCGGTAGGGTTCTCCAGCGCCGGCCCTTAGCTCCGGAACCCCGGACTCACGTCAGCCCCGAGAAAAACTAATTAGAGAAGCTGCCGGAACGAATGCCAAGGGCCGGTCCCCATGGCAATAACCCTGACTCATTGGGGGAGTCGCTGCCGGCCGGAGCATTTTAGCCTTGGTAGTGCGCCGCTTCCGCCCTAGCTTTTCAACCGAGAGCCTACGGGCTGAAATGATATATGTGCCGGGCCGGAGCAACGCGCTCCGCATGGCAATAAGGATTTGATAGTGTGTATTGACAAAGCCGTTGCTCCTCCCTACGGCCGCAAAAGGTGACCAACTACCCATGAAAGACTCCAGCAAAACGAAGAATTTGCTTATTGCAGAACTGAATGATTTACGCAAACTCGTCGCTTCACAGGAAGGGGCGCAGCAGGACAAGGCCCAGGCAGGCGTATTCGATATGAGCGCGGAGCGCTTCAGGACCCTGGTGGCCAATCTGCCGGGCATGGTGTACCGCGCCGAGGTAGAGGCGCCTTGGAGGCTTCTGTACATCAGTGACGCCGTCGAGTCCCTCAGCGGGCATCCTGCCGGGAGGTTCCTCAGCGGAGAGATAATGTTTGGCGAGATAATACATCCTGATGACGGGGAAAGCGTGGCCGAGGCTGTGAACAAGGCCGTGGAAGATCGTACGGCATACGAAATCGAATACCGGATTTTAACCACCGAGGGTAAAGTCCGCTGGGTCCATGATAGGGGCACAGCAACCTACGACAGTGAATCGAAACCGCTATGGCTGGAGGGCGTCGCCCTTGATATCACAGGTCGAAAGGAAGCCGAGGCGGCCAATCTTGCTGCCTCCGCAGAACTCAAAAGTTTCATGGAGGAGCGGAGCCGGGAGCTGTCCGAAATAAACCTTCGCTTGCTGAGGGAAATCAAAGAGAAAAAACAGGTTGAGGAAGAGCTGCGCAAAAGTGAACAATTGTACCGCGATCTCTACGAATCGATGCCACTGGCGTACTTCACGAGTGGAAAGTTTGGTGAATTTTCCAAAGTCAACCAGGCCGCTGTGGAGCTGACCGGCTATTCCAGGGAGGAACTGCTGAAAAAATCGGCAATAGACAAATATGCGGATACGCCTAGCGGGAAGTCGAAAGCCAGGCGGATTGCCAAGCGCATCAGGAAGGGTGAAAAAATCCAGGGGGAGGAACTACAGTTACTTCGCGCTGATGGCGAAATCAGGTGGGTGAGCCTCTCCGTTGACTATGTCCCAGAGGGTGACTTCAGGCGCATCGTATTGATTGATATAACCGAGCGCCAAGAGGCAAAAAAGGAACTGGAAAAATCTGAGCAATGGTTTCGCGGGATATTCGAATCAACTGTCGATGCCGTCTTTGTTGTTTCACCTGACCGTGAAATACTTAACATTAATTCGTCCGCAAGTCGAATGTTCGGGTACACATTGGAGGAGATTTCGAAGCTATCAACTGAATTCGTCCACGTGGACCATCAACATTATGTAGAGTTCGAAACGCGAATAAATGCCGCATTCGAGCAGAATAAAATTGCACACTTCGAATTTGAGGTGAAAAGGAAAAACGGCGAAATATTCCCCTCAGAACACACAGTATCTAAGCTTCAAGATAATGAGGGCAACTTTTTGGGCATCGTTAGCGTAGTAAAAGACATTAGTAAGCGCAAGCAGGCCGAAGAAGAAATTGAGCGGATGGCTTCAATCGTGAAATACTCATCCGACTTTATCGGTATCGCAGATCTACAGGGTCACGCACTGTTCCTCAATAGTGCTGGGCGGGAGCTGGTTGGCATAGAGGATGATGAGCAGTTCTTAAGTACCATGATGTCCGACTATTTCACGGATGCCGATCGGGAGATTCTAGAAAAGGAAATCTTGCCTGAATTGATGGATAGTGGCCGCTGGTCTGGGGATCTTCATTTTCGTCATTTTGGGACCGGTGCAGAAATCCCCGTGTTCTTCGATATATTCAGGATTGATCATCCCACCAGTGGCGAACCGATCAACTTTGCCACTGTCACACGGGATATTACCGAGCGCGAGCAGGCCAAGATCGCCCTCGAAGCGAGTGCAGAAAAGCACCGCGCTCTCATCGAAAACTTGAACGATTTCATCATCATTCTTGATAAGGACGGGATAATCACATGGAGCAGCCCGGCAATCCGGAAGCTCGGTATGGAGCCGGAGGATGTGATTGGAATCAGTGCCCTTGAGTTTGCCCATCCCGATGGTTACGAGCAGCTGAAGGAGACCCTTGAATATGTGGTTGCCCATCCAGGGGAAATTGTGACCCTGGAATCACTGAAGACGGTTATGCCAAGCGGCGAAACACTCTACTTCAACAGCACCTTCGCCTACCTGCCCGATACGCCGGGGATCAATGGGATCGTCGACGTGGCGCATGACACCACTGCGCAGGTCCTGGCGCAGGAAAAAATCGGGAAATCGCTGATTGAGAAGGAAATCCTGCTGAAGGAAATCCATCACCGGGTCAAAAACAACCTGCAGATTATTTCCAGCCTGCTCCAATTGCAGGCAAACAAGCTCGATAATGCCGAGCTCGCCAGCGCCTTCACTGAGAGCCGGGCCAGAATAATGGCCATGGCACTGCTGCATGAACATTTATATCAATTTGATAGTCTCGCGGAAATCGAGGTTGCACAATATATGCATGATCTGGTTTCGTATCTCTCGGATACGTATACCATTGATTCCCAGTCCATCTCCATCGAGATGACAGCTGACGATATCTCCATGAATCTTGATACCGCCATCCCGGTTGGACTCATCATCAATGAGCTGGTGACCAACGCCATGAAACACGCCATTCCGCAGGGCCGCAAAGGGATTATCCGGCTGTCCCTGGAAGAAAATGACGGGGTCTGCAAAATGATCATCAGCGATGATGGTGTAGGACTGCCGAAAGACGACACCGGAAATACTTCCTCTCTGGGCCTGGAGCTGGTGGAAAACCTGGTCAAGCAACTGGAGGCCAATCTGGTGGTACGCGATGACGCTGGCGTGACGTACGAGATTACCTTCTCTAATACCAACTGAGGCAGGCGGCGGAATAATCGCTATTTCTGTTAGCGGAGCCGGAGGGTAATTTGCGGGCGGCAGAGCACGGGCCCTTAGCTCAACGGTTAGAGCGCCGGACTCATAATCCGTCGGTTCCAGGTTCGAATCCTGGAGGGCCCACGAGGCAGTGGCAGTCTGGCCGGCGCAGTAGAACGTAGACGGGTTGGCAGTGGCGGTTGGCGATGCCCCCGAGACGGACCGCGAGAAGCAAGTTTCGGGTTACAAGTTTCGAGTTGCGAGGGCCAAAGTGGTCACCTGTCATCCGGCCACATCCCTCATCCATCATCCATTATCCAACATCCAACATCCAAGGATCCTTGGGGTGCACTTTCCGGATTACAGGCCCGCATGATTCATGCTGTGAAATTTATCCCTGAAATCTTGGAGAGATCGACCGATAAGGATGACGGAAGGGCGAATCATCTGATTGATATGCGCGAGTGTGGAATAGGACGGCCCGTCACGTAAAGTAGCGGAAACGGGCGATCCGTATGGGATATTTGCATGAGCATCACGCGCGTTTACTCAAATATTGTCGCCTTGCGGACCCTGGAAAGCCTGCGGCGTACCCATCTCAGTCTCGGGGACAGTCTATACAGGCTGTCGACCGGCCGGCGTATCAATCATGTCAGCGATGATGCGGCTGGCTATTCCATCGCCAGAGGACTGGAGGCGCGCCGAAGAAGCCTTTCCCAGGCCCTAAGCAATGTCCATACCGCCCGGAACGTGCTTGCCATCGCCGAGGGAGGCTATCGGGCCATCTCCGATATCTTGATGATCATGACCGAAAAAATCGTCCAGGCGGCGGACGATTCCTATAACGTCAGCCAGCGCCTGGCCATCCAGGGCCAGATCGACGCCCTCTCCCAGGAAATCGACGACATTGTAGCCGAAACTTCCTTCCAGGGTACCCGCCTCATCGACGGTTCCTTCTCCAACAAGGTGTTCCAGACAGGTGCTGGCAGCGGGGATATCCTCGAGGTTTCCCTCGGTAGCGCCGGCTCCATAGATCTCTTCGGTGTGGGGGGTACTGTGACCATCACCGCCGGCGATAACGACCGTCTGGCCTTCAGGGAAAACGGCAACGAGCTCATTGCAACTGTCGCTCCCGGCACCTATACCCTGTCCCAGCTGGCTGCCGCCGTCGAAGCAGCTCTGGATGCCGCCTCGGTCACACCCGGCGTAAACTTCTCCGTATCCTACGATGATCCTTCCGGACTGTTCACCATTACCAAGTTCGGGAGCCCCGTTACCGTCATCCTCAAATGGACTGACGGGATCTCCGCAAATCTCGCTCCAGAGCTGGGCTTCAATACCAACAGCGACGACACCTTGAACGGGCAGGCCTCCACCACCTCCGATTTCAGCGCCATTACGGCCGCCCTTTCCGTGCTGAATGCCAGTGAGGCGACAGAATCCCTGCAGATCATCAATGACGCCATAAATGCCCTCAATCAGATCGCCCAGAACGTGGGTGAATATATGCTCCGGCTGGAATCCAAGTCTGACACACTGGCCTCGGCCACATCAAATACTGAAGCGGCCCGTAGCCGTATCGAGGATGTCGACTTTGCCCAGGAGGTCTCCCGCCGGATCAGGTTACAGATCATTCAGCAGACCGCCTTCGCCTCCCTCGCTCTGGCCAACGCCGCCCCGGAACTCGTCCTAACCCTGTTCTAAAGCAGCGCCCGGCCGTGGCTGCACATGGCCTCAGTTCATCCTGTTGGCGGAGTGCAAAACCATGCATCCCTCGGCCGACATGCTCGCTTTCGACCGCTCATGCGGCGCACTCCCTTCATCCTGACATCTTTTTACAATTCGATGACAGTTCCATGACAACAGCCGTCCGCCAAATGCCTATGATCCGGCAGGTTGGTGCCAGGCATCGACAAACCAGGTGATGATGAAAAGGAGATGAACATGTTTTACCGTATCACATTACTGCTGCTGGCGGGGCTCGTATCGGGCCTGCTGGCCGATACACCTAACCTGAGCTTCAAACGGGGCGGTCCCATTTCACATGTCCAGATACTGCTGGCCGAAAGGTTGCAGGGTGAGCGCAGCATCGTGCCGACCTTGTCCCTGGGCTACTTCGCCGCATCTACCAAGCGGAGCTGGAGCAGCGATTACGATTCAGGCGAGCGCGATTTCTCCGTGCATTTCTTCATGCCCAAGGTCGGCGTGAGGCTCATAGGTCCCCGCACCGGCGATCTGCGCAGCTACACACTGGTGGAGGCGTTTTACCTGTTACCCATCGTGAACGGCTCGGACCTGGAAGCAGATGACAAATCGGAGGCCCGGGATGCCCTCGACCTCATCGGGCTGACGGCCGGCATAGGGGTGGAGTATTTCGTCTCGGACCAGTTCTCCATAGGCAGTGAAGCGGCCTTCAATCTGGTGTACCATACCACGGAATACACCAGCGAGTGGGACAATTATATGTCCAATACCCGTACCATTCTCTCTGCGGTGCTGACCAACGTGACGCTGAACTACTACTTCAGGCAGGGGAAGTAGGGGCCAGTGGCCGCCGTAACCAGTGGCAGGGGCAGGGGGCCGTAGCAGCGGTGAGCGATGGGCCGTGAGCAAAGTAGCGGGTAGCGGGGAGTTGCAGGTTTCAGGTTTCAGGTTATAAGTCCAGAGCCTATCGTCATCTGGTATCCGTGAGCGGTCGTGAGGGGGGTCGCGGCAGACACCCAACATTCCACATCCAACATCCAGCGTCCAACTTCCCGCATCTCCCATCTGCAATCCATCCCGCATCCCGGATTGCTTTTGCCCGTTGAGAATCAGGTTTTTCCTGCTTAGTTTCAGCAGGCTGCAAGGAGGTAAGCATGCGCCTGATGATCCTTTCCCTCGCCGTTTCCTGCCTCACCCCGTCCGTGGCTGAAGCTCAATTACCATCATCCCAAGCCGTGGCTGACGGGACCCTCGAGGTGACCCTTTCCAGCACGCTGCTGAACAGCTACCGCCGGGGCAACCTCGACACCTGGTGGGCCGAGCAAACCGGCGATCCCGGCCGCAAGGTGGATCAAGGCTCGCCGGCCTTCTTTGCCCTGGAGGGCCGCTACATCATCGCGCTCCCCGACCGCAAGGGCTGGCTGGCGCCGGGGATCGGCATCATTTTCCCCGCCGACCATGCCCTGTGGGGTTCGTCGATCTTTTTTGGCGGCTTTCAGCGGCTGGTGATGCAACCGGCCATCGCCTCCTTCCATGCCAGCATGATTTTGCCTGTCGAGCAGCTGGACGGCGCGACTGCCGAGTTCGGCGGCGGAATCCTCATCGGCTGGGTCAGTGGCGAATATCTCGGCAATGACTCCGGCGGCGACTTCGACAACAAAATCAGCCGCAGCCCGGGCCTCGGTTTTGTCCTCACTGGCGGCGCCAACTACATGATCAATGACATGTTCGGCCTATCGCTGAAGAGCGGCCTGCGGTTCTTGAAGGCCGGTTTGTCCACTGCCGGCACCGACTACTTTCTCGATAGCGGCGACAAGGTAAAGGCCAGCCTGAGCGGCTTCTACCTGACGATTGGGGTCACCCTCCGGCCGGAGGCGATCATGGCGGCGAGGAAGTAGGGGGGCAAGGGGCATAGAAGGGGGAATTGCGGGAGAGTCCTATCGGCACAACATGTACCGGGGCACAGCGATTCGGGATTGATTTTCAGGTCGGCGCTTCCCCAAGAGAAAATAGGGAAAGGGTGACATTAAACATTCCTGGTACAAATAATGTTATACAAGTTGTTATCCGGGCTCTGATCGTATGATATTCCATCGATCATGAAGCCCTTTTTAAAATGGGCGGGTGGTAAACGCTGGTTGACCCAGCAACAGCCCAAAATTATTCCGCCACACAAGGGGCTGTACATTGAACCGTTCCTGGGTGGTGGTGCAATGTTTTTTCATTTTAAGCCTTCCAGTGCGATCCTATGCGATTCTAACGCTCAGTTAATAGAATGTTATCAGGCTATTAAAGATGATTGGGATACGGTGTTCCAGCTACTCAAGCAACATCATCGGAAACACTCAAATGACTATTACTATAGGATTAGATCAACATTTCCGCGCAACCTACAGGCCAAGGCGGCGAAATTTATCTACCTAAACCGGACCTGCTGGAATGGCCTCTACCGAGTCAATAAGATGGGACAGTTCAATGTTCCTATTGGCACAAAATCTTCTGTAGTGTTTAAGGATGATGACTTTGAAAAAGTTTCAAAACTTCTCAAAGGTGCGGATCTACGAGTTGCCGATTTTGAAGAGGTTATTTCGCTCTCTACCGAAGGCGATTTAATATATATTGATCCGCCATACACCGTACGACACAACAATAATTCATTTATTAAGTACAACGAAGTCCTATTTTCTTGGTTAGATCAAGAGCGTCTAGCCAAGACACTGGTTGGAGCATCAGAACGAGGTACCCTCATCATTGGTAGCAATGCATATCAAGACAGTGTAAAAGCCCTGTACAAAGACTCTTTTACACTCTCAAGATTGAGCCGACAAAGTGTTATATCTGGAAAGCGAAAGGGTAGGTCCGTGGTAGATGAGTTGCTTTTCAGCAATCTATCTTATCGGGCAGCTCTTTAAATTGTCCGGGGGAATCCCCTTTTTGAAATATCGTTCTCTTGGAGCCCATACATTTCACTGCTGATCAATAGCTTCTAAGCCGGTGGACTCCACTTGATACAACATTGTGTCTCTAGCCCACTGCGGGGTTCGATGGGCTTTCCAGAAACGGTTATCAGATACTTTTTGATCGAAATAGTCACGATACGCAATGATTCTCTGAAACGCCAAAATTTGGACATTTATTACATCTGGGTATCCATTGAGTTCAATTGATGAATTGGTGTCCAAATTCCTCCGCATTCGGCTTATCCTCTGAACACTTTCCCTCATGCTTGCTCCATCTGGAAACACTAAGCGGGTAAAGTCATTTACGTGGTCAGTGTAATTTGCAGTTGTGCGATGAAAGGATTCAGACTTTTCGCTTTTGGGTGGGTTTATACGGAATAGGGCATTGGGCCTGATCGCGGGATGCTCCTTCACTACCATCCAATAAAAACTATGTTCTCCCTTTTTGTATTTTTCCCCTTCAAGTTTCAAACATGAAAGATTCTCGTCGAGGATTACAACCTGAATTGCTGCTCCTTCTATGAATGACTTGAACAACCCCATCGAGTAGGCGAACGCGCGCATTACATAGTGGCTCGAATAATATCCGGCGACAGATGCCCAAAGGCGACTGCGGTCAGTTACCGCGACTGACAATAAAAAACTATGGATGGCTCTATGCCACATTTCAACGCTCGCGGTGGCCAGCATATGGGCATCACTGTGGTCCGATGTTTTAATTGTCCCATTCATCAGATCCCTTATTATTCTGGATAAAGAGCCGTGGGGTGGAAAACCCAATCCCAAGGATCTTCGTGCGCTGAATTTCCCAAATGACAGTTTTCTGATATTGTCGGAAATCGAATAATCAATGGGCATGACTGGCAAGCTCCGCGTTCACTTTAGTACGTGCTTTCTCTGCCTCTATTGCAATCGATTCTGGTTTTAGGTTGCCAATCCTTCGAGTCCTAAAGGCAGCAGCCCAAAGTAAATTGCGAAATCGACCTATTCCCCCACTTCCAAGAAATCCCTTTTTCTTAAAATCATTCTTACCAATGAACTTTTTGAATTTTACGAGGCCTGCCCGAACAATTGTAGCTTGTAGCCATTCTGTAATATGGTCTTTTGCTTTCTTCGAAACGAAAGGGACCTTCCATTTACTGAACTGCCATAGGATAGCAGGTATGAGGTGAATGACTGAAACAAGGATCCTCCCCTGGTATACTACATTATGCTCATCTATCACGGTGGCTCCTTTGCCTTCAGCCCGTCCTGATGCGGTTAGCCAGCACTCTAGTAATTGTGCAATAAATGAGGTTTGCGCTTCGAGATTAGTGATGTCGCGTGTATTTAGCGCCGGAATTGCACCCTCGATCGCGGCATTTAGTGTAGCAAGCGCAACAACATTTTTAACGCCATATTTTATTCCTGGGATCTGGATCATCCCAACTAAAGGGCCAACCTCAAGCATCAATTTGCGACCAATGTCCTGCGCGCGCTCTTTCCTGTCTAGTGAATCAGTAGTAGTGCGAGTCATTGGGAAAAGGTCAGCTACCAGTGATCGATCCACTTTCTTTTGATAGAGATTTACATCAATAAAGATTTGGGCTTGGTGTCGAGGCGGTTCCTCAAAAGGGTCCAACTCGAGAAATATTTCAGCCGGGATCTCAAATCGTGCATCAGGATCTTTTTTTCGTCGGATCTCCAACGCAAAGTAGGCGCCATTCACACGATGCTGCCCATCAATAACAGTCAGAGAAAAATTCTGATCCTTCGGATTTAGACCTACTTGAGCAGTTGTTCCAATTCGCTCCCCAGTTTCCTCGGACTCTGGTGATTTTTCGAATGTTGCACCATTAACATGGATGAGGACATTACTGAAAAATGGAAATGAACTGTGTGCAAATTTGACAGTTCCTTTTATTTGAGGCGGCCATTCGCGCCCCGGCTCATTCTTTTTGGGTTCGTAGATTGGACGAAATGTCTCATCCAACTTGGTTCCGGCATCTTCAATTTCCTCCTGCAACAGGTATGCGGCGATCTGAGCGACACGTTTCCAATCGAGCGAGCGTTGGATCGCTTTGACTTTTTCGAGATCACGGTTCGGGGTATGCGGAAGCCCTGGCCACCATTCCATGAGTCTGTCAACATCGAGAGCACACAGACAGTGACGCACTTGTAACAAATTAGCCGGAGTGAACGGATTTACAGGAACTACCACGGAAATGCGTTCTACGTTGTCAGTTTTTGTTTGGGGCATAACGAGTAGAAATATACTCCGGGACCGGACAAATATCCTAATGAACGGCAATCCATGGCCGGTCCCGACCCCGCACTCTTTCCCCGCTCACTGCTCACTACTCACCGCTCATCGCTAACCGCTCAATTTATTTAGTATTCTTTAGATTTCTTTTGCCCTGACCCCCGCCCCGCCGTAAGTTTGCCGGTGAATACTTTCTTTCTGACGGCCAACCGGCGGGTTATCCACACGCGTCTTACCCACTTCGCTGTGACGGTGGAACGCCTTGTCGATCCAGCCCTGTTGACCCGCCCCCTCGCCGTCATCTCATCGGCCGCCCAGAGCGGCACCATCGTCGATCTGTCGGCTGAGGCCCGGCAGGAGGGGCTGGCCCCGGGCATGGCGGTGGGTCTGGCCCGCAAAATCTCCCGCGCCACCGTGCTGATGCCGCTGAACCGGGCCTTGTACGGCCGCCTCCAGGGGGCCCTGCTGGGCCGCCTCACCCGCTTCTCCCCGGCGGTGGAGCCGGTGGGCTACGGCCGGTTTTTCCTCGACATGGCCGGCATGACCGGCATCTACCGATCCTCTGAGGACGCCGCCCGGCTCCTGCTGCGTGACCTCGCCACCCAGCTCGACCTGGCCCCTGCCATCGGCATTGGGAAGAACAAGCTGGTCAGCGCCATTGCCGCCCGAACCGTTGCCGCCAGGACCCGCGGCACGGGTACCGTCCGCGAGGTGCCCCCGGGGGACGAGGTCCGCTTTCTGGCCCCCCTCGCCACCGCGTTCCTGCCCATCGCCGCCGAGCAGCCGGTCCGCCAGAGCCTGGACGACCTCAACCTGCAGTGGATCCGCCAGTTGCAGCGCCTGGCCGATTTCGAGCACCTCTGCAAGGTCGCATTCGATCCCTTTGCCCGGCAGGTGGCGGCCCAGGCCCGGGGCATCGACACCTCGCTGGTGCGGCCCATCCAGCTCGGCGACGGCAGTGACACTATCATCAAGCGCCATACCTTGCCCGAGGACACCAACGATGAGGCCCGTCTCCGGGCGGCAGTGCAGCAGCTCGCCGACGGGGTGGGCTACAATCTCCGCCGCCGGCAGATGATCGCCGGAAAGGTGACCCTCAGCACCCACTACACCGACGGCTACCAGTCCGCGGCCATTGGCCGGCTGAAGCGCAACGACGCCATCACCGTCACCGGCTGCCTGCTGGCCTTGTACGAGCGCTCCAACCGCCGCCGCAACCGGGTCCGGGCCATCACCGTGGAGGCGGCCGGACTGCGGCCCCGGGCCCAGCAGCTCGACCTGTTCGACACGGCCCCTGCCAGGGACCAGCGCCTCACCGTCCAGATTGACCGCCTGCGGGACCGCTACGGCAGTGCCGCCGTCCGCACCGGGTTGACCCTTCGATGAGCCTCAGGATGACAACCCTGCTTCTCGTCATCCTGAGCTTGACTGCCCTGAGCGGGGCCGAAGGGTCGAAGGATGAAGCCAGCGAAGGGTAAGCCTGTCACTGGATATTGGATGTGGGATGTGCGCTGCCGGATGCTGATCCCAACTGCTCACCCGTCCACACTTTGTTACGCCGGGCAAGCTGCCTACTGCCACGGCGGACCGGAGACTGAAACCTTGAACTTTGAACATGAAACCTGAAACCAGAAACTCCCCCTGCACGGCTGCTTCGCTCAGGGCTGCCAACTAACCACTAACAACTAACCACTAACGACTAATACCCCTCCCCATGTTCTGCCACCTCCATGTCCACTCCCGGTTCTCGCCCATGCGCGGCACCGCCTCCATCGAGGACCTCCTGGCCCGGACGAAGGAGCTCGGTCAGCCCGGCCTGGCCCTCACCGACACCAACGGCCTGTGGGGTTTCGTCCACTTTACCCGGCTGGCGAAGGCGGCAGGGCTGCAAGCCATCTGCGGGTCGCAGATACTGACCGGCAAAGCGGGGCAGGCGCCGGCCCAGGACCTGCTGCTGCTGGTGGAGAACCAGGCCGGTTACGCCAACCTGTCGCGCCTGATCTCGGCGGTCCATGACGACCCTGCCGCCGATGTGGCAGCGCTGCTGGAGCGCTTCGGCCAGGGGCTGTTTGTCCTCTGCCCGGATGAGACCCTGCTGGAACGGCTGGCGGCGCTGCTGCCGGAGGACCAGCTGTACGCCGAACTGCGTCCCGGCCATGACACCGCGCCACTGCTGCGGGCCTGCCGGCGCCTGGGCCTGCAGCCGGTCGCCACCGGAGCGGTTCACTTTCTGGCCCCGGCCGATGCCCCCCTGGCCACCCTCCTCCGGGCCATCGACCGCAACCAGCGCCTCTCCGAGCTGCCGCCCTGGGAGCGGTTCGGTCCCCAGCAGCACTTTGCCGATGAAGCCACTCTCCGCCGCCGCCTGCCGCACTGCCCGCAGGCACTGGACAACGCCGCCGCCCTGGCCCGCCGCTGCCACACCGAGTGGGACTTTTCCGCCACCATTTTTCCCGGCGGCCGCAATGGTCACGATGCCCGGCTACGGGAGCTGGTGGCAGCCGGGGCGGTAAAGCGCTACGCCGAGCCGCTGCCGGAGGCGGTCCGGGCGCGCATCGACATGGAACTGGCCCTGATCGGCGCCAAGGGGTTCGCCTCCTACTTTCTGGTGGTGGCCGACATCGTGCACAAGTCACCCCTGCCGGGCGCCGACGGCACCAGACTCACCATCGGCCGGGGCAGCGCGGCGGCGTCCATCGTCAGCTACTGCCTGTTCATCACCCAGGTCGATCCCATCGCCCACAATCTCTACTTCGAGCGCTTCCTGCATGCCGACCGCACCGACCTTCCCGACATTGACGTCGATTTTGCCTGGGATGAGCGGGACGCCGTGCTGGCCTATGTCTTCCGCAAGTACGGCGCCGGCAGGGCCGCCATGGTCTCCAACCAGGTGACCCTCCAGCCCCGGTCGGCAGTGCGGGAGGTGGCCAAGGTCTACGGCCTGTCCAACGAGGAGATTCTCGCCGTCACCCGGCGCATCCATCTGGTCTTCGGCCAGGCCGGGTTCCCCAACCGGGTGGTCAGCGCTGGGCCGTTGACGGTCCCTGAAGAAGCCAACCTGTCCGCCGCCGCTCCCCGCCTGCACATCGACGGCACCCTGGAGGAGATCCTGCGCCTGGCCATGCGGCTGGTGGGGGTGTTCCACTATCCGTCGGTGCATGCCGGTGGCGTGGTGGTGGTCCCGGACGAAATCCGGCGCTACGTGCCGGTGCTCACCGCCCCCAAGGGGGTCCCCATCGTGCAATGGGAAAAAGACCAGGTGGAGGACGCCGGCCTGGTGAAAATCGACCTGCTGGGGAACCGTTCCCTGGCGGTGGTCCGGGATGCGCTAAGGGACATCAACCTCTACGGCGCCGGGGGACCGCCCCTGCGCTACCACGACATCGACCCGCTGGACGATCCCGCCACCCGCCGGCTGATGGAGAGCGGCCGGACCATGGGCATTTTCTATATCGAGAGCCCCGCCACCCGCCAACTGTTGGCCAAGGCCGGCAAGGTCGATTTTGAGCATGTGGTCATCTACTCCTCAATCATCCGGCCTGCCGCCAACCGGTTCATCAACCAGCTCATCGAGCGGATTCACGGCCGGCCCTGGAAGCTGCTCCATCCCGACCTCGACTTTCTGTCGGAGAGCTACGGCTTGATGGTGTACGAAGAGCAGGTCTCCATCGCCGCCCGGGTGCTGGCCGGGTTCAACTACGCCGACGCCGACACCCTGCGCAAGATCGGCACCAAGCGCTCCCTGCGGCCGATGATCCCGGCCCTGAAGAAGCAGTTCATCAGCGGCGCCCTGGCCAACGGTTACCCGGAAGATGCGGTGCGGCAGGTCTGGGACATGATCGACAGCTTCAAAGGCTACTCCTTCTGCAAGCCCCACTCGGCCAGCTATGCGATGTTGTCGTTCACCTGCGCCTGGCTCAAGGCCCACCATCCGGCGGAGTTTCTGGCGGCGGTCATCTCCAACCGGGGCGGCTTCTACTCCCCCTACGCCTACATGAGCGAGGCGAGGCGCTGCGGGGTACAGATTCTGCCGCCCCACATCAACCGCAGCTGGCGGGAGTGGCGCGGCAAGCGGGGCCGGATCAGGATGGGGCTGATGGAACTGCGCCACTTGCAGGGGGCCAGCCTGGAGCAACTGCTGGAGGAGCGCAAACAGGGGGATTATGCCTCCCTGGCCGACTTCCTGGAGCGCACCGATATCCCCTTTGCCGACGTCCGGGTGCTCATCCGGGCCGGCGGCTTCGATGAGCTGGAGCCGGGCCGCTCCCAACCCGACCTGCTGCTGCAACTCATGCAGCAACGCCACGCCCATGTCTACGCCGGCAGCGGCAGTTTGCTCCAGCCCCAACTCTCCGCACCGGCGGCGGTGCAGCTGCAGGGATTGACCCCGGCCCAGCGCTACCGGACGGAGGTGGCCTCCTTCGGCTACCCCCTCACCTGGCACCCCCTGGAGCCGTATCGGTCGATCATCGCCGGCCGCACCATCCTGGCCCGGGACCTGCCGCGCCATGTAGGGCGCAGCGTTACCCTGGCAGGCATCTGCCTCACCACCAAAACGGTGCAGACCCGCAAGGGGGAGCCGATGGAGTTCCTCACCTTCGAGGACCGCAGCGACGTGTTCGAGTGCGTCCTGTTTCCGGCCCAGTACCGGCTGTTCAACGACCTGGTGCGCTGGGAAAAAATGATGCTGGTGACGGGACGGGTGGAGGAGGCCTGGGGCACGCATAGCGTCACCATCAAGACGCTGGCCAGTTTGAGCCGCATGGCGAGGGAGGGGTTGAAGCAGTAGCAGTTGGCAGTGGCAGTAGGCAGCTTGCCCGGCATAGCAGAGCGTAGACGGGTGAGCCGTGAGCAGAGTAGCGGTGAGGGGGGAGGGAGTTTCTAGTTACGGGTTGCGGGTTTCGGGTTTCAAGTCCTGAGTCCTAAGTCCTAAGTCCTATGTGAGCTACGGGCTTGCCCGGCGTAGCGAAGCGTAGACGGGTTTCAGGTCCTAAGTCCTGAGTCCTAAGTCCTGAGTCCCGAGTCATCTGCTATCAGCGATCAGCCGTGAGGGGGAGGAAGAGATTCAGGTTTCAGGCTTGCCCGGCGTAGGTCGGCCTTTGGTGGACGTAGACGGGTTTTAAGCTTAAGGATTCAATGTTACTGGCTACGGGCCTGAGGGCCTCCTCGTCCATGAAGGCCGACAGTCTGGACTGAGATTTGGGGGTCATCCCGGCCTGCCTACCGGATTCTCTGGCCGGATTGATCGAATACTTCCCTCAGTCCCATTTTCTTCAACAGGACCTTGAACCGGGGCTCGGCGCGGAGGAAATCAAATTCCGGATAGTAAACGAGCCCTGCATAATAATAGAACTCTTTAGTGGTGTCTTCATAGGCCCTTTCCAACAGGCTGAAGACCTTATCCTTCTCACCCATGATCGCAAAAAGGCGCGCAGACCAGAATGGATGCTCCTGCTCATGCTGCTGCAGCTCCCCGGTGGACCTCAGCGAATCACGGACCGCGTAAACTTTTGTCCGGTTCCCCAAGGCCCACTCAGCCCGCAGCTGCAGGAATAAATCCCCCGCTTTTCCCGCCTTGGCGGCAGCTTCCGCGTAGCGGCCCTGCTGCATGAGGATTTCACGCTTTGCCGAAGCCATATTACCGGGCGCCTGCCAATGGCCGGGAGCAAGCTCCAAAACAGCCTGAAAGTATTCCAGGGCTCTATCATACTGGCGGGTGGTGAGATAGATGACGCCGATTCCCCACTGGGGCTGAGGATTAAGGGGATCCAGCTTTAGGGCCCACCGAAACTCGCCAAGGCTCTCATCAAGCCTGCCCATACGGATCAAGAAAACGCCGTATTCGTAGCGGGCATAGACATTATCGGAATCCAGCTCCAGCGCCCGTCTGAAAGATAATTCGGCGGTGAGTAAATCCACTTTAAAATGGTAGTAAATCCCCAGACCCGCATGGGCTTCCGGCAGGTTGGGGTCCAGCTCCAGAGCTTTATCGAGCGCTGGTTTCATCCGATTATAGGCATAATCGCGATCCCAGCCGCCATTCCATTGCATCTGAAGGTAGCTATGGCCCAGCGCCGCCCAGGCCCGGGCGAAGGTGGAGTCCAGCGCTACAGCCTGCTCCAGGTATTCCACGGCCTTAGGCATGCTTTCGTCACTCTCCAGCTTGCGAAAATGCCACCCCCTGAGATACAGGTTATAGGCCTCAGGCTTAACCTGGCGGGTGGTGGTGAGACGAACTTCTTCCTCCGGGGTCAAGGTAGCCTTGATCTGCTCAGCGATGGCCCGGGCCACGTCGCTGTGCAAGGCCAGAATGTCGACAAAATCGCGGTCGAATTGCTCCGCCCACAGATGGCGCTCAGGGCGGGTGCCCACCAGCTGCGCGGTGATGCGCACCTGCTCGCCGGCCAATAGAACGGAGCCCTCCACGACCGCATCCACATCCAGGGCATCGGCGATTTCTGAAATGGGCCGGGGCGCATTCTTGTAGTGCATCGTGGAGGTGCGGCCGATCACCCGCAGGGCACTGATCTTGGACAGCTCGGTGATCAGCGCTTCGGTCATGCCATCGACGAAATAGTCCTGGTCGGGATCGTTCATGAGGTTGGTCAGCGGCAGCACGGCGATAGATCGAATCTCTCCAACTGTGCCGCCGCCACCCCAGCGGGCCCAGATGCCGAAGGCAATAGCAAAAAGGGTAACGGCGACCAATGCTTTATTACTCGTCCCCGGCTTCCCGGTCGCGCGCCCTTCCGTACGGACGATCCCTTCCGGGGTGATGTCAAAGGCCCAGGCCAGGCCGATGGCGATGGGGAAGCCGATGCCCAGCAGGGTGATCAGCAGGCGGCTGACCCAGGCCGGGATGCCCATGACCTCGAAGGTCCCATCGATAATCTGCACGATGACGAAGGCGATACCGCCGTAACAGGCCGCCACCCGGAAGACCCTCCGGCGGCGGAGCTCAGCGATGAAAGCAGATAGTCTGGACTGTTGTGACATCGTGAAGTAATCGTGGACCGCTACAATATAAGGGTTATCCGGAAGGATAGCAAAAGACGAAGGTCAAAGTAACCCCTGCCGGTGGCGCTGGCGGCCCCTTTCCCTCCCCGGGCGTCCCTCCGGCGGAGCTTGTGCTGAGGTCGCTGATAAGCGAACGAACTGCTCGGGACAGGGCGGGTGGAGGAGGCCTCTGGGACATATGGCGTGACAATTGAACATCTGGAAAGCTTGAGCAGAATGGCGAGGGAAGGGGGTAAATTCGGCAATATGCCGAGCCCAAAGCTAGAAGGGGGTCAGTGGCATTAAATTAACAAACTAATTGAAGATTCTGCCTTGGCGTATACCTTAACGTCGGATGGGTATGGCAGGATGTACTTGCCCGACAAGTAATGACCTTGCGGGGTACTCAAGATAATACGAAGCGGATGGAACAAGAAACTCTATTTCCCCAGATTCTACCTGATGAAGAATTTCACAAATCAGGGCATGTGCCGCCACGCCGTTCAAATGAATTTGCACACAATTTAGGGGAACTTCCCGTCAATAACTGGTTCAGTATTGTGGCAGGATACTCTGGATCCTTCGTAAGTGATTCGATTTCCAACTGGGCCCTAAATAAAGATTCTTTGCTATTAGATCCCTTCTCGGGAACAGGAACATCAATTATTTCTTCAATGCTAAATGGCGTACAAGGGACAGGTGTTGAGGCAAATCCCTTTCACTATCTTGCAGGACTAGTTAAAACTGATTGGAGCATATCTAAAGACCAAGTATTAGAGAGATACATCGCTTTGAAGGGTGCGCTTTCTCTGGCAGTCGCAAATGATGGTGATTTTGCCTGGAGTGAGGTTCCTACTACTGATATCAAGGCCCATCTGTCCTCCATAAGGGCCCGTGGTGCTAATAACAGAAAAACAAATCTTATTATCTGGGGGAAAGAATCCAATGTTCCACATTTAACCTCTTGGATTTCTCCCAAAGTCCTGGAGAAAGCGCTTGATTTGGGCAATCTCATTTTCTCCCTTGAAGGGAGTGAAACAGGAAATGTTAACCGGTTTGTTCAACTAGCTTACGGTTCCATACTCATGCATGTAAGCAATATGAAAATGCATGGCCCAAAAATTGCCTACCGCCGCCGCAAATCTTCCAGAATTATCTGTGAGAGAGCACCAGTCTATATGCTTTTCCTTCAAAAACTGGGCATGATGATGGATGACCTTAATTCCATCCCTAAGAATGAGTTAGACCCACACATGCACCTGGGATCAGCAACAGATTTAAGCCATTTAACAGACGAGAGCGTTGATGGCGCTATTACTTCTCCGCCATATCTAAATGAAGTTGATTATTTAGATAATACACGCCTAGAATTGTATTTGCTCGGACTAGTTCGATCAGATGGCGAAATGAGGCATCTGAAAGAACGACTGATAAGGGCAAATACGAAGCACCTATTTAAAACCAATCGTGATTACCCAGATAATCTCCCTGATTTAGATGTTTTCAAGACTATAAAAAAGATCTCTAGCCAAGTGCGGCTGAAGGGCAAGGAGAGATCCTGGGGTTGGGATCATCCAAGAATGGTGGCAGAATATTTTGTTGATATGACTTCACATATTAGGGAGATATATCGGGTTCTCAAGCGGGGCGCATCATATCGGTTTATAGTAGGAGATTCTGCAATAAATGGTTTTCATGTGCCTACTGACGAAATATTAGGGGACATTGGTATTGAAGTAGGTTTTTCTAAGAAATTAGTTGAACCATTCAGATCCCGAGGAAGTTCAAGGCATAGGTTCAAGTTGCGCGAAACAATTATTACACTTACGAAATAATTGGGCGTGCCTTCACCAATTTCTTAAGGCGCCTTTGGTGATCCTGATCTATTAAAGTGCCATTTGTTACGATATACTTCCAGGATATTTTGGGGTTATTCAAGGTTGCGCCCCGGCTCATAAGATATTTTACCCGCCCTAATGCTTCCTTAGATATTTCGTCTTTTAATTTTTCCAGTACAGTATTGCGTAGTTTTAAATCAGGGGCAATTTGAGCCCCAATTTCTAAAAGTCTTCCAGCAATGTCATCAGGGTGTAGAAAGTAGACTTGTTCAATTTGGAACCCGCTTTTGAAATTTTTCCCTCTTGAGATCAGCCAATATCTTGTTAACCACCTTTTTATCATTTTAAGACTGACATCACGACCAGTGCCAACCCCGCTAACTGTTGTAGATTTTAATTCATAGGGATTCCCCATCTCATCAAAGGCATCGGGACCGAGTCGATCAGGGTTAGGTGTTAACCCAAATAATGTAATAACCTGACTTTCCCTTGCCTGGTCCTGAATGGGGACAGTTTTTTCTTGGGCCGGCATTAGTTTAGTCTCTATAGGCCAGAATCATTACCTACTCTTCACCGCTCCTTGAGGAGAACTGTGATATCAACGCCTAATGCATTTGCTATTTTCTCGATGTTGGTTAGCGTGATATTTTTTTCGGCCCGTTCGATCATGCCGATATATGTTCGGTGAACGCCTGCTATGTCAGCGAGTTTTTCTTGAGAAAGACTTTTATTGAGTCTTTCTTTTTTCACATTGATGCCAAAAAGGCGTAAGATATTTCGGTCTGTGTTACGTATTCTTCATGGCGGGAAAGATAATTGATTGCTAACTTTAAGTCTACAGACTACAATTAGCATATATGGTGACTACGAAGTGTTCCGCAGTAGCACCGTTGAACAGCCAAAACTGAAAGGGCGGTGGGTAGGCACGGGCGGCTGAATGGCCGCTTTGTCTTACTCTTTGGTGGCCCAAATCGACGTTTCGCTTAGATTTGGATGGTATGGATGACGGGAGGCATTCTAAGGCCGAAAGACCGCTCATTCCTCACTGCCCATCGCTGACGGCCCATCTACACAATGTGGTGCCGGGCAAGCTGACCACTGACCTCCTGTGAACTCGTAACTCGTAACTGACTCCGGGTGTTGAACAGTTAACATTGAACCTTGAACATGAAACATTGAAGCATCTCCTTGCACCCTGCCCTTGCCATCGCCCATCGGGGCGCATAAATTCTCCGCCTGTGCTGGTCCAATCTCCATCCGGGTACACCTGCTAGTACCGGTTCCGGCCGGACCTGATAGACAGTCGCACGCGGGTCGGATGGAACTCTCCGCTGCATATAGGAAAGTGAACACAAATGCGCACCGATTTTACGCCATTTAATTTCAACCCCGCCAACCTGGCGGAGGCGGCCCAGCGCCTGAAGGAACTCCCCTGGCAGGAGTGGGTAAACCGTTACACCCTGCCAACGCTGCCGCGCAGCCTATGGCAGTCCCTCAGCACGCTGGCCATGTACGGGGCAGCCTGGGTAGGACTGTACTATACGCTCTCGATAAGCTACTGGCTGACCCTGGCTCTGGTCCCCCTTGCTTCGGGACTGCTGGTGCGCATTTTCATCATCAACCACGATTGCGGCCACGGCTCGTTTTTCAAATCACAGCGGGCGAACAATATTCTAGGCTTTATTACCGCCACCCTTACCTTCACCGCTTATTTCCGCTGGCGCCATGAGCACGCCCTCCACCACGCCACCTCCGGCGATCTGAAGAACCGCGGCGTCGGCGATGTCTGGACCATGACGGTGGAAGAATACCTGGTGGCATCCCGGGGCGCACGCATCAGGTACCGCATCTACCGCAATCCGTTGGTCATGTTCGTACTGGGTCCCTGGTGGGAGTTTATGATCAAGCAGCGTTTCCCCCGGAGGGGACAGCAGCGCCGGGAACAGATGAGTGTGTTGTGGACCAACCTGGCCCTGCTGGTGCTTATCGGCAGTCTATCCATGTGGATCGGCTGGAAAGCGGTGCTGATGATCCAGGCGCCCGTTTTCCTCATCAGCGGACTGATCGGCGTCTGGCTGTTCTACGTGCAGCATCAATACGATGGGGCTCTCTGGATCCGTAATGAAAACTGGGACTACGCCACCATGTGCCTCTATGGCAGCTCCTATTACAAACTGCCCCGGATTCTGCAGTGGTTCACCGGCAATATCGGCTTTCACCACATCCATCACCTGTCGCCGCGCATCCCCAACTACTTGCTGGCGAAGGCCCACCGGGAAGTGCCCTTGTTCAATTCCGTTCCCATCCTGACCCTCCGCAAAAGCCTGAAATCGCTACGCCTGCACCTCTGGTGGGAAATGGAGAAGCGGCTGGTGGGCTTCGGAGAGATTCGCCATCTGCTTCGCGCCCAGGCAGCCTGAACGCCTCCCTGGACTAATCCCGCATATCCGTCCGCGCTGACCGCAGTTTAATTTGCCGCCGGCACAATTCCGTACTATGACCTGAAAACCGGGGTCGTTAGGCAGGGGTGCGCCGGGGAGACCCCGGATGATGATGGGTCCGGTATGACGGATACCGTTCATCCGGAACCGTTGCCGGCCTGTCCTGGGCGCGTCGAGGACGACACCATTGGGGTAAGCCTGGATTAGAAAAGGCCCCGGATGTTACCGGGGCCTGGATGTAATCGGAACCTGGCGCGGAGCCTCTGGCCCCTGCCGTTGAAGCGGCACGCTCACATGTCGAAGACCACGCTCTCCCGCATGAACTGGGCCGGCGACTTCAGGCCCGTCATCAACAGGCTGAAATCTTCCCGCGAGAACGTCATGCGCAGGGGCTGGGTGATGTAGTTGGCCGGGCGGATTTCGACTTCCAGGATCTCAAGATGCTGGGGCAACTGGGCCTCGATGCTGGCCAGGTTGCCTAGAGCCGTCCAGAGAGCTTCATCAAAGCTTTTGGCCGAAGGTCCCTCCGACACACTTATGCGCACCGTCGGTGGAACGGAAGCGGAACTGTTGCCGATGACAATCTCCATATCAATGGCAACAGCGGTGACCAGCGTCGCGAAGAGCGTTAGGGCTAAAAACGGCAAGAGATTCTTCATCTTTTTATTCCTTCAGGTTCAATAACCGTGAAATTTCCAATTCTGCCATTTAGACGGCAGCATAGTGGAAAAGGTTGCCGCCCCATCTGATAAAAGCGCTCTATAACATCAGTAGGGGTACCTGAAAGCGCCGGGGCGGGCTCTGCGTAGCTCCGCTCTCCGGCTGCGCAGGCCGGATCAGATTATCCCTTGAGCCGCTGGGCGTGGTCCCGGCGGAACTTGGCCACCTTCGGGGCAATCACGACCCGGCAGTAGGGCAGGTCGCCGTTGAGGGCAAAGTATTCCTGGTGCTCCTCCTCGGCCCGGTAGAACTGGCTGTAGGCGGCCAGCTCGGTAACGATGGGGTCGTCCCAGACGCCGGAGGCGCCCAGACGGGCGATTACCTCGGCCGCAATCTTCTGCTGGTGGCGGTCATGGTAAAAGATAACGGACCGGTACTGGCTGCCGCTGTCAGCGCCCTGGCGGTTCAAGGTGGTAGGATCATGGATGGCGAAAAACAGCTCGAGCAGATCGGCGTAGGGGATGACCGCGCTGTCGAATCTGACCTGCACAACCTCGGCGTGTCCCGTGGCGCCGGTGCAGATCGCCTGGTAGGTGGGATTGGCCACCTGCCCTCCGCAATAGCCGGCGGTTACTTTATCCACACCCAGCAGGTCGCTGAAAATCGGCTCCAGGCACCAGAAGCAGCCGCCGCCCAGCGTTGTCAGTTGTTGTGATGTTTCCATAGTGGCCCTTCTTTGACCTTGTGATGGTATCCCCGCTGGTGGGAATTTAGAAGCCGGCACCCGGACAAGTCAGTAGCGGCATGAGGGCCTCTTTTCGCGAAGTCTTCCGGCGCGGTGAGCCTGCGATAGTCATCACCCTGAAATGCCGGCTGGATAAAACCATTGCCGTCAATCAAAGAAAGCGGCCTGTCTTGATAAAAATTCCACATCTGATCCTGGCGGCAATTATGCTGGCCGTTGCCGCCTGCGCGTTGCCCCCCGATAACGGCGCGATAAGTGTCCAACTTACCGACACCCCCTTTCCGGGCGGCGTGGTGGCCGAGGCCAATGTGACCATCAGCACGCTGGAAATGCGCGCGACAGGTGAGGACGAGGCAGCCCCCTACCGGATTATCTATCAAGGCGTCCGGGATTACAACCTCCTCGAACTGCGCAATGGCCTTACGGCGAATCTGGGGCTGGCACAAGTCCCGCCGGGATCCTACGACGTGCTCCGGTTGTACGTGGTCTCAGGGCAGATCGTCATGAAAAAGGGTGAAATCTATAATTTGATAGCACCCGACGGCGCCCTGGCCGGGAACAGCGTACCCATCCGACCGATTATTGAAATAAGGGCCGGGTTCACCTCCGAACTTCTGTTGGACTTCGACGTCAGCAAATCGTTTACTCCCATCCTGACTGCGGACACGATCAGTGGCTTTCAGTTCAGGCCGGTGTTCAGGGCCATGAACAGTTTCGGCATCGGCCATATCGCCGGCAGTGTCAGTGACATTGGAACCGCGCTGCTGGTCGATGCTGAGATCTGGGCCGAGCAGGACAGCATTATCTCCAGTACCTTCTCTGCAAACGATGGCGGTTATGTGCTGCTGGGATTGCTGCCGGGCTCCTATACAGTCAGTGCGACCCTGATTGGTTACGACACCGTCTCCACGATGGTGAATGTCGTCGCTGACAGCCTGGCCGGTGCCGATTTCGACCTGACGCCCCAAGGAGATTGACGCCGATATTCCCGCCCTGTCATGACCCGGCCCTGTGGCAAATATCACACAGGTGCGGACCAGGTGACCGGCATCACCCTTGCGCCCGAGCCGGAGAGGTACATTTCGGGCACAAGAATTTGAGAAATTACCAGCAATAAAGGATACAAGAGACATGATCAAGATACTTCAAATAATACCCTTGGCCATGGTGGCCGCACTGGTCGCCTGTTCGGCGCCGGCGGAGGAAAACGGCACCCTGTCGGTAACACTCACCGACGCCCCCTTCCCCGGCGACCTGGTGGCCCAGGCCAACGTCACCATCACCAAGCTGGAAGTGCGCGGCTCAGGCAATGGCAACCCTTTCCTGACCCTTTCCGAGACCACCCAGGAATACAACCTCCTCGACCTGCGCAACGGTGTGACGGCAAATCTGGCGGCAGTTGAAGTCCCGGCAGGCAGCTATGACCTGCTGCGGCTGTACGTTTCGGCCGGCCAGGTCGTCATGAACGACGGTACGGTGTATGACTTGACCGTGCCCAGCGGAGCCCAGACGGGGATCAAGATTTTCGTCAGCCCGGCCATAGAAGTGACCGGTGGGGTTACCTCCGACCTGCTGCTGGATTTTGACGTGAGTAAATCCTTTGTTGCTCTCGGCACGGCCAACAATATCAGTGGATTTTTATTCAAGCCCGTGCTCAGGGCGGTGAACAGTTCCACCGTGGGCAGTGTCGCCGGCGGGGTCAGCGATACTGCGGCGGTTGCTCTGAACAACGCTGAGGTCTGGGCCGAGCAGGACAGCATTATTTCCAGCACCTTCTCCTCAAGTGACGGCAGTTATGCCCTGCTGGGGTTGCTGCCCGGCTCCTATACGGTGAGCGCCACCCTGAGTGGTTACGATACGGTTTCCACGATAGTGGACGTCACCGCCGGCAGCCAGACCAGTGCCAATTTCGAGCTCACGCCGTAAGGGGATTGATGCCGTCCCAAGCTTGATCTGATTTGCCCAAAGGCCCCGGTGGGATCGCCCTGACTGCCCTCCCATCCCCCGGGGCCGACCCCATTGCTTCATCATCCACACACCGGCGCCCAACGGCCGCCTGCGGGTCATTCGCTGCCTGTCGTGTCGACCGGGGCCAGCGCCGTGTCCGCAGGCGTCAGCAGAGTGTCGGCGGGAACGACCAGGCTATCCCCGACACTGTCGGCCGGGGCCGGGACCTCCACGAAGGGCGGCTCTTCATAGGGCAACAGGACCACCTCGATGCGCCGGTTCCTGCGCCGCCCCTCCTCCGATGTATTGGTGGCCACCGGCCGAAATTCTCCGAATCCGACCACCGACACACGCCGGGGATCGATCCCCAGTTCCTCAATCAGCAGACGGGCAACATGGGTGGCCCGTGCCGAAGAGAGCTCCCAGTTGCTGGGATAAAGAGACTGCAAGCGCCTGCTGATGGGCACGTTGTCGGTATGGCCCTCGATCTGAATCTGCCTGCCGGAGATGGTCCGCAGGACGTTGGCCAGGTTTTCCAGCACCTGCCGGCCATTGCGCTTCACCCGCGCTTCCCCGGACTCAAACAGCACCTGATCGACAATGTTCACAGTCAGTCTGTTCTGGAGAGATGTGATGATGATCTGCCCCTGCTCGATCTCATCCTGCAGACCTGTGACCAGGTCCTGGTAGTTGGCCTCCGCCTCGGCCAGGCTGGAGGCGCTCTGCACGCCAAACGCTTCCATCTCCGAAATGAGCCTGGCCCGTTCATCCCCGGCCGTGGATAGCTCATGCCGGAGCACGCCGATAGTGGAATCCTGTTGCTGGCGGGCCTGGGTCATGGCGGCGATAAGGAAGTCTTTCTCGGCATTGCTGGCCCGCAGCACACCGGCCAGGTCCGCATTGCTGGTCCGCAGACTGGCGACGGTACCGTGCAGCTGGGTGGTGTCCCGCTCCAGGCTTCGCCGGGCCGCCATATTTGCCGTCAGGTCATCTGTGGTGGTGTCGAGGATAGCCAAGGTGGCCTGATGGCGCCGGGCCAGATCGGCGACCTCGTCCTGGTAACGCCGGGCCTCATCCTCCTTGGCCCTGAACTTGCCCAGCGTGACACAGCTCGAAAACAATCCCAAGCCAATGCAGACGATTAAAAACTTTGCTGCCATCCTCATCCGACTCCCATCGCGGTCCGGCTACCTGCGGCCCTCCCCAATCGCCGCTGCAGGGGCCAGCATTGAACAAGCTGAAACCTAACCCGGAATTGGCCCTTTCTCAAGTCACAATCCGGCCGGCGCTCTACGCCGCCCCTTGTTTTTCCGCCTGCTGAGGCGTAGTTTGGCCGACGCACCCTTATGATCGGCAGCATCCAAAACTGGCTGGAAACCTATCCAACCGTGGGGCCCTACCTGGGCCTGGCAGGGGCACTGGCGGCCGCCTATATGTTCTATTTCATCACCAACCTGCTGGTCAGCCGGGCCTTGCAGCGGATATTTGACCGCAGCGCCACCCAGCTCGACAATATCCTGCTGGAACAGGGGGTCTTCCACCGGCTGACCTACCTGGTGCCGGCCTTGATCCTCTACAATTTTGCTTATCTATTCCCCACTTACGGCGGTGTGGCCCAGCAGATTTTGGCGGCTCTGTCGGCCTTGATCGTGGTCATTACCCTGGGAGCCATAATCTCCTCTGTCGGCGAATATAGCCAGCGGCTGGAGTTTAGCCAGCGCTTCGGCCTGAAGAGCTACCTGCAGGTGGCCAAGCTGCTGCTGTATATATTCGGCGCCCTGATGATTGTCGCCATTCTCATCGGCCGATCACCCTGGGTGCTGCTGAGCGGCCTCGGCGCCCTTACGGCGGTGCTGCTGCTCGTTTTCCGGGACACCATCCTCTCCTTTGTCGCCAGTCTGCAGATCAGCTCCAACAATCTGGTGCGGGTGGGGGACTGGATCGAGATGCCTCTCTATGGCGCCGATGGCGACGTGATCGAAATTGCCCTGCATACCATCAAGGTGCAGAACTGGGACAAGACCATCACTTCCATCCCCACCTACAAGCTGCTGGAGGGGTCGTTCAAGAACTGGCAGGGAATGAGCCAAAGCGGCGGACGGCGCATCAAGCGGGCCATCCACATCGACATGTCCTCCATCCGGCTGTGCGATCAGGCCATGCTGGACAGCTATGCCAAAATCGACTTGCTGAAGGCGCACATCAAAGAGAAGCGGGCCGAAGTGGCCGCCTGGAACCGGGAGCAGGGCATTGATGAAACGTCCCTCATCAACGGCCGCCGCCTGACCAATATCGGCAGCTTCCGGGCCTATATCGAGGCCTACCTGCGCAGCCACCCCAGTGTGCACCAGGAGATGACCTTAATGGTACGGCAACTGGACCCGGGCCCCGATGGGCTACCGGTGGAGATTTACCTGTTTACCAACACCACCGACTGGATCGCCTACGAGCGTATACAGGCCGATATTTTCGACCACCTGCTGGCGGTGGTGCCCCAGTTCGGGCTGCAAGTATTCCAGCACCCCACCGGCGCTGATTTTAAGGCCCTTGCGCGGGAATAACCTTAGGCCGGCTTCTGCAGCACGGCACAGTGGTAGATCGTCGTTCCCTCATCGAGACCTCGCCAGATGGCCGACCCCTCAACGCCGGCGAAAGTGTTGAGCGGGTCCCACAGCCAGCGCGGGGCATGCGCGCGGATATACTCCCGCTTCAGCAGGTTGTCCTGTTTCAAGGCCGCCAGCACATTGGGGGCGATATTCTCCTCCCGCACCAGCGTCAACCCGTTCCCGGCCAGATCGGCCCGCAACCCCGCTAAATCAGCCTTCCGGCGCAGATCGGCGTAACAAAAATAGCCGCCCGGCCTCAGTACCCGCCGGACCTCGCTGAGGAACCGGGGCATGGAGCCGTAGCAGTGGGACGACTCGACATTCAGGACCACATCGAAGCTGGCCTCGGCCAGGGGCAGGTTTTCGGCATCGCCCTGCCGGTAGCTCAAGCCGTCGCCGCCATGGACCCGGTTGCTGAAAGCCACCGCCGCCGGGGCCAGATCGATGCCCACGGTTTCAGCCGGACCCAGGTAGCGATGGACGTAAGCGGCCCCGCCGCCACGGCCACTGCCCACTTCCAGCAACCTTTTGCCCGATAAATCGGCGCCGCTGGCCACGTGGTGGTAGAGCTGGATCCAGTTCCGCTGGGCTTCGTGTTCCCCATCGAGCCGGGGCGGCGTCTGCCCGCCATCCAGAATCACGTAGCCATAATTCATGAATACCCAGTCATTCTGGGGCTGCCGGCGAGCCAGGAATTGGTACCAGCGCCGCCAGAAAAACCTGCGCAGGCGGGGCCGGCGGAGCATCAGGCGAACGATACGGGTGATCATGTTTTGCCCCCGGAGGGTGAGGTGAGCCCCGGCCGGGGGCCGGCGCGGCGGCGGCCCGGTTCAGGCGTCGAGGACACCGTTCTGATAGTCGAGGAAGGCCTGGCGCAGGTCGGCTTCAGTGGTCATCACGAAGGGGCCACCCCGGACCACCGGCTCATCCAGGCGCTGGCCGGCAATCAGCAGAAAACCGGCCCCGTCTTTACCGGCCGTCACGGCGACGGCGTCGCCAGCCCCGAGGATGACCATATCGCCCCGCCGGGCTGCGGTCCGCTCTGTATCGGGACCGGCCTCGAGGGCACCTTCGTAAATGTACAGGAAACCGTTCATGTCCGCCGGTACCGGCTGGCTGAAGTCGGCGCCAGGCTCCAATTTGACATCGAAGTAGATCACCGGAAAACGGGTTTCCGAGGCCCCGGACTGTCCCCGGTAATCGCCGGCCAGGAGCTTGATCCAGCGCCCCTCCTCCTCGACAACGGGAATATCGGCGGATTGAATGTCCTGGTACCGGGACGGCGCCATCTTGTCCCGGGCCGGCAGATTGATCCACAGCTGGTAGCCCCACACCAGCCCCTCGGTCTGTTCAGGCATCTCGCTGTGGATAATGCCTCTACCGGCAGTCATCCACTGGATAGCCCCGCTGGTAAGATGACCCTCATTGCCCAGGGAATCCTTATGGTGGAAGGAGCCGTGCTTCATGTAAGTCACCGTTTCGAAACCCCGGTGAGGATGCGAGGGAAATCCGGCAATGTAATCATCGGGGGAATCGCTGCGGAATTCGTCCAGCAGCAGGAAGGGATCGAAATTCATGAAGCTGTGCGTGCCCAGGATACGGGTCAATTTGACACCTGCGCCATCGGTGGCGGGGATCCCCTGGCGCAACTGGTCAACAGGGCGGATAGTCGGCTGGTCCATGGTTCATTTCCTCAGTCTGTATTGGCAATTATTGCTGCGGTGGCCCAATCTGCCCTCGCAATTTAGCCGGAACGCCGCCAGCCTGTCCAGTGATGTCCCGCAAAGCGGCCTGTCGGTGACGCCATGGCCCGCTCCACTGCCCATTCATTTAAGGGCCAATGCATTGAAGGATTGTGCGCCGCTGGAGGACTTGCTGTTGCGCGGCCCTCTTCTAGAGGGAAATCGCTTAGTTTGGCAAAATTTATGTCGTAGATTCTTTGTTGGGTTGTTCGTGAAGTGTGGTAAATGTCACAGATTGCGGACGCGCCGCTTCAGGTCTGACTTTCCAGGCCGATTGGGGCACTATGGGCTATATGCGTATAGACATGGTGAACTGGCGTTGGGGATGGCGTGACATTGATCACAAGACAGCGCGGACTGTGACATTAGTCACTGCAATTTAATGGATTAAGAGATATTCTTGCGCTGACACTTGGGAAATTTACTCCCTGTACGGCAGGGAAACTTTGGGGCGATCATGAAATTCGCGAGACATACCACAAATCGGGATAGTTCGACCTTCTGGGGGAAGTCCTTCCGCTCCCTCCTGAGGTATCCGGCAACTCTGGCCCTGTCGGTACTGCTGACTGTGCCCTCCAGCCTTTTGCGGGCGGATGATGACAAACTCCAGGCAGTCGATCTCCAGGTGGAAACCGATGAAAATTTGCCGGTTGATATAGACGTCGTGACCCCCAATCTGGAAGCAAACGCTGACGATGATGATGATGACGACGGCAAAAAGGGCAAAGGCCGCGATAAGGATCGCGATAAAGATGACGATGAGCTCGTCCTGCATTCCTACACCCAACCTGCCAACGGCGCCGTAACCGATAATGGCGACGGCGTCCTGACCTACACGCCCAATACAGACTATTACGGGACTGACGACTTTGAGTACACAATCCGGAAGGGCAAGAAAGAGAAAAAGGGGCGCGGCAAGGACGACGAAAAGGATGAGAAACACTACGCCACGGCCAGCGTTACGATTACCGTCAACCAGATTTCCGTGTCGAACAATCCGCCGGTTGCCGACGCCGCGAGCTTCTCCGTGGACGAGGACGGCACCCTGTCCGGCGCCCTCACCGGCAGCGACGCTGACGGCGACGCCCTCTCTTTCGCGCTGGCCTCGAATGCCTCCAGCGGCAACGCAGCGGTGAGCAGCAACGGCTCCTTTACCTACGCCCCCAACGCCGACTATAACGGCAGCGACAGCTTCACCTTTACCGTCAATGACGGGTCGGCCACATCGGCCCCGGCCACGGTCTCCATCAGCGTCAATGCAGTGAACGATGATCCGGTGATCACTTCGGCGGCTTCCGCTACGGCCGTTGAGGATGAGCCGTTTACCTACCGCGCCACGGCATCTGATGTCGATGAGGACGCTGTGACCTTTGCCTTTACAGGACTACCGGGCTGGACCTCGGTCTCAGGGGCGATGGTCTCCGGGACCCCCGGCGAAGGGGACGGCGATTTCTCCTTCAGCATAACCGCTGATGACAACAATGGTGGATCGGCCACGCTAACCGTTGCGGTTACCGTGCGGGCCGTCAACGACGCCCCGGTGGCAGATGACGCATCCTTTTCGGTTGACGAGGACGGCGCCCTTTCCGGTGTCCTCAGCGGCTCCGACCCCGACGGCGATAACCTGACTTTTGCCCTGGCCTCAGGGGCCGGCGACGGTTCGGCTGTGGTCAATGCGGATGGCTCTTTCACCTACAGCCCCAACGCCGACTTTAACGGCAGCGACAGCTTCACCTTTACCGTTACTGATGGCTCGGCCACATCTGACCCGGCCACGGTCTCCATCACCATCATTGCGGTGAACGATGCCCCAGTAGCCGTGGATGATGCCTATACGGTACCGGAGGACTCCCCACCGGTAATCCTGGATGTCCTGGCGAACGACTATGACGTCGATGGCGATGCCCTGACCATCAAGAAAGTCCGCCAGCATAATGGCATCGTCCATATCCAGCCCAACGGGACCCTTAGTTACGAGCCGACCCCCAACTTCAGCGGCCTGGATGAATTCTTTTATTCGATAGATGATGGCAGCGGCCTCGATCCGGTGGAAGCGACGGTCCGCGTAACCGTCAGCGGCTCCAACGACGTGCCGGTAGCCGACGCCGCAGCCTTCTCCATGGATGAGGACGGCGCCCTTTCCGGTACCCTCACCGGCAGCGATGCCGACGGCGACCCCCTGACCTTCGCCATGACCGCCACCGGCAGCAACGGTACGGCGGTGGTCAATGCAAACGGCACCTTCACCTACGTGCCGAACGCCGATTATAACGGCAGCGACAGCTTCACCTTCACGGTGAACGACGGGACTGTCGATTCCGACCCGGCCACGGTCACCATCACCGTCAATGCGCTGAACGACGCCCCGGTTGCCGATGCCGCGACGTTCACGGTGGATGAAGATGGCAACCTGTCAGGTGCCCTTACGGGCGATGATATTGATGGAGATAAACTGACCTTCAGGCTCACTTCCGGCGCCTCCAACGGCACGGCGGCAGTGAACGCTGACGGCTCTTTCAGCTACGCCCCCAATGGCAACTATAACGGCAGCGACAGTTTCACCTTTACCGTAACTGACGGATCGGCCACCTCCGACCCGGCCACGGTCTCCATCACCGTCAATGCGCTGAACGACGCCCCGGTTGCCGATGCCGATACATTCACGATGGATGAAGACGGCTCCCTTTCCGGCACTCTCACCGGCAGCGACATCGACGGCAACGGCCTCACCTTTGCCATGACCGCCACCGGCAGCAACGGTACGGCAGTGGTCAATACCGATGGTTCCTTTACCTATGCGCCGAACGAAGACTATAACGGCAGCGACAGTTTTGCCTTCACGGTATTTGACGGGACAGTCGATTCCGATCCGGCCACGGTTTCCATCACGGTTGATCCTGTGAACGATAATCCGGTGATCACCTCTGCCGCATCTGCGAACGCCGTCGAAGACGAATTATTCAGCTACACAGCCCGCGCAAGCGATGTCGATGGTGACGCAGTAACCTTCACCTTTGCAGGTTTCCCGGCCTGGATCACAGCCTCCGACTCAACAGTCTCCGGCACCCCGGCACAGGGCGATGGCGACTTCTCCTTCACTGTCAATGCCAGCGATGGGCAGGGCGGCAGTGCTTCTCTCAGCGTTGCTGTGGCGGTGAATCCGGTTAATGATGCCCCCGTTGCGGCGGCGGCGGAATTTACGCTGGACGAGGACGGCTCCCTCTCCGGCACCCTGAGCGGCAGCGATGTTGACGGCGATCCGATCAGTTTCGACCTGGCTGATGGCGCTGCCCACGGGGAAGTGACCATCGAGGATGATGGTATGTTCAGCTACTCCCCAGACGGCGATTTTAACGGCGCCGACAACTTCACTTTCACCGTAAGCGATGGCCTGGATACTTCTGCTCCGGCCACCGTGTCGCTTACCATCAGCCCGGTGAACGATGCCCCTGTGGCGGTCGCCGATACCTACAACATTTCAGAAGACGATGTCCTGACGGTCTCCGCAGCTGACGGTGTGCTGAGCAATGACATTGATGTCGAAAACGATGCTCTCCAGGCCGTCCCGGCCAGCAACCCTGCCAACGGCACGTTCGCCTGGGGCGGAGGCGATGGCAGCTTCGTATACACGCCCGATGCCGGGTATAACGGCACGGACAGCTTTACTTACTATGCCAACGATGGCCAGCTCAACAGTGCCACCGTCACTGTCACCATCATCGTCGGGGCGGTCAACGATCTGCCCGTGGCCAACGGCCAGTCCGTAAGCACCGACCTGGACCAGGCGGTAAACATTACCCTGTCAGCCAGTGATCCCGATGGCGATCCGCTGCTTTATGCCATCGTGACCCCGCCCGCTTTTGGCGCCCTTTCCGGCCCGGCTCCCAACCTGATCTATACGCCGGACAGCGGCTTCAGCGGTTCCGACGGCTTCGTATTCTCCGTGGATGATGGCTGGGGTGGGTTCGCCACGGCCAGGGTGGATATCTATGTAAATGTCTCGGATGATATTGTGAGTGAGGATGTTGGCGCCAACGGGGGCACGGTCACTTGGGACAGGGACGGAGCAGACGGAGATCTGGCTTCCATCTCAATCAGCATACCCAGCGGCGCTCTGTCAGGCAGTGTGACAATCCAGGTCAGCCTCTATAATGATCCGCCGGTGACTGACGGCCTCGCCGGTCCGGTCTTCTTCTTCGGTCCCTCCGGCCTGCAATTTGCCAGTCCGGTCACCATTACCGTGCCCTATGATCCTGCGTTGGTGCCTCCGGGCGTCACAGAAAACGACCTGGCCGTCATCCGTTATGATGAGGCTGAGGGCAGTTGGACGGCTTTGCTCCCCAGCGTGGTGGACACCCTCAACCATACGGTTTCGGGAGAGACAGATCATTTCTCCGGCTTCGCTGCCGGTATCCCGGCCGGGACCAACCACGCGCCGACCCTCATCCTTGCCTTGCCTCCCGTATCCTTCGATGAGGACACCAGTCCGGCCATCGTGATTCAGAACCTGGCAAACTATTTCACCGATGCCGACCTGACCGATGTGCTGGTGTTCAGCGCAGAGGCTCTTGATGACGGTCTGGCTGGCTTGTTCATATCGAATGTGAATGAACTTGTGGCCATACCCCAGCCCGATTTCTTCGGCATCATCAGACTGCTCGTCACCGCCAGCGACGGTTCTGCGGCTATCTCTGTGGAGATGCTGCTGGCCTTCACTGCGGTGAACGATGCGCCGGCACTCGTGCCCATCGCCGATGTCAACTGGGTCGAGGACAGCCCGGTTCCCATCCCGCTGCGGGCCACCGACGTCGAGGGTGACAATATCACCTTTAGCGCCGTCAGCGACACCAGCGCGGTATTGCACCAGATTCTGGGCGATACCACCCTGCTGCTGATTCCGCTGCCAAACTGGTCGGGCAACGCCAATATCACCGTGACGGCCACTGATGTTCTGGGAGCCAGCGCTCAGCAGACCTTCAACGTGGCCTTCGCCGCCGACAATGATCTGCCCACCGACTTTGCCCTGCTGCTACCGGCCGATCAAACCGAGATTCTATACAGCGAAGCTCTGCTGGGCCAGAGCCTGCGCTTTGAGTGGGAAGGGAGCAGCGACGCGGACGGAGAGCCGGTCAGTTATGTGTTTGCACTGGAAGACGAAAATCAGACCTATCTGTTCCGCGATACGAGCGCCACGGTGACTGAGGTTCCCTACAGCGACATCATTGCGATCATGGATGACCTCGGCCTGGGTGGCGTCACTTTCTGGTGGTCCATTTGGGCTGTCTCCGGCAGCGATTCGGTGGAAGCCAACAATGGGCCTTTCGAGCTCACCATCACGCGGCCCCTGGCGGTGGAGGATAATAAGCACCTGCCGCAGATGTTTGCCCTGCACCAGAACTTCCCGAACCCGTTCAATCCGGTGACCACGCTGCACTATGAGATGCCGGCGCATACCCGGGTTTCCCTCACCATTTACGACATCCGTGGCCGGGAAGTGATCCGGCTCGTCGACGGCTACATGCGCGCCGGTTACAACCGGGTGATCTGGAACAGCGCTGATGCCAGCGGACGGCCGGTACCCTCGGGTATCTACTTTGCGAGAATGGTGACGCCTCGGTACTCGCATACCATCAAGATGTCGCTACTGAAGTAAAGCGGCCGCTCAGCCAAGACTTGCCGGACAGACGCCCCCGGTTCCTGATACCTCCAAGTGTCGGGGCTGGGGGCTCGGTATATCCGGGCAGCGGCTGCCGGCTAACAGGCAGGCATGAAAAAACCCGGCCGGGGCCGGGCAGTTCTGGACGGAAGCACAATGCCTGGGAGCGCTCTTAATCCTGGGAAACCGGCGCCTCCATGCAGGCGTGGAGAATTTCCTCCAGGACCTGATCGACATCGTCGGCGCCGGGCCGGCAGACCCCAACAGCCCTGTGGCCGCCACCGCCGTACCAGCCGCACAGGTCTCCGACATCCACCATGGAGGTGCGGTTGAATATGGAGTGCCCCACCGAAATCTCAAACCAGAGGTCATCACTGCCGTCAGAAATCTGGACCGAAATATTACCGGCGGCGAATTCCGGCAATGAATAAATGACGAACCGGTTCACCGGCGGCGCCGTGCGCCCCCTGAAATCGCTGAAAATCACGTTCCCTTCCAGTTTTGTGGTCTCTTTCAGCACTGCAATGGCCGCCGCCTGGCTGCTCTTGTACTGGTCGATCCAGTGTTGTGTCTCCGGCAATTCGAGGATATGATCCGTCGATTCGCTGATTAACAGAGCCGGTAATTGGGCCTGCCATGCCCGGTAGCGCTCACTATTATCGGCATGCTTTGCCATTCGTGACCGGGGATCCAGAAGAAATCCCAGCAGAATATTCCCTTGGGGATTGTATATGTTCTCCTCAGTCAGATCGGCGCTGTCTACCATGTCGGTATCTTTGATCAGCCCCTTAAAGCGTTCCAACTTGGGATGAAAGGGCAGGAAATAATCGTAGATCACATGCGCAGCGCTGGGGGAAAGGCTGAACGCGCCCTGGAAATTCGTGGGCACGGGCGGCGTCCGCCTGGCCTCGCTGGAATGATGGTCGAACCACAGATAGCAGTCGGGATGGTAAGGCAAATTGCAGAGGATGTCCTCATTGGTGATGGCAATCTTCCCATCCAGCATATCCTTGATATCCACCATCTCGACCTGATCAACCTGGCCGATGGCTTTCAGTAATGCTGCAGAGACAATCCCGTCAAGATCGGCTCTAACTATGGCTTTCAACTGCTAATCCATATCCATCTGCAAGGCATAATAAATCACTGCACGTGCCGGTATCCGCTCTCCCCTCGGTTAGACCACCTATCACAGCGGTGCCCGAAACTTAATTCTTTTTACTCTTCCGGGCCAGAACCGCCTGAGCTTTCCATCACACAATCGGCGACGGAGTATGTACCTTAGGCGTCATGAACCGCCGCCGGCTTTGCTCTGTCCCCAGGATCAGGATTTACCTGGCTATCGCTGCCGCGTTGGGACCGGCGCTGCTGGCCAGTCAGGCCACTACCTGGGAGGGACTCAGTGCGGCCGGCAACCGTGCCCTGGCACAAGGTCTGCTGCCCCTGGCCGCCGGCTACTTTCGCAGCGCCCTGGCCCTGGCCGCCGATTATCCCGAAGAGGATCTGCGCCGCACCACAGCCTTGCGGAACCTCGCCCATGCCGTTACCCTGGCGGGAAGCTATGCCGAGGCCGATGCTCTCTATCGCAGCGCCCTGGCCAGAGCCGACCATTTTCTCCCCGCTGACCACCCCTATCAGCAGACCCTGCTGGACGAACATGCCGCCCTGCTGGAGGCCATGCGCCGATCCGCCGAACTGGACCCGGATACCCTGGCGGTGAGTGACGGCTTCTGGGACCGGGTCAACGCACTGGGCGTCAGGGTCGGCAACGTGACCACTTTCCAGACCGGGCCGGTGATGCCCCTTGGCGCGGCAGTGTCCCAGAGCCACAAGCCGGCCCTGCTGCATATCCTGAGGTTCAACTATCGCATCAGCGGTACCCGCGCTTTCGGCCTGATCCTTTCGTTGGACCGTTTCGCCGCTCATCTACCGGCCGAACGGAGCGCCTTCTCCCCGCCGTTAACGGTGCTGGGACTGGGCAGCAGTATCGGACTGTCAGCGGGGAAGCTGGCGCTCCAAGTGGGAGGCGGCCTGTTCAGGATCAGCACCACGACCGGCCATGAAAACCGCTTTGGCCTGAGCGCCGGGCTGGGTCTGGTGGTCTGGGACGATACGGCCCGGGGGACCCGGCCGGGCTTCGTACTGTCGGCCAGGACCAGCCTGCTGCAGCTGCCGGTTGCGCCGGGCGACCCCAATGGCGTCATCCTGCTCGCGGCGGGCCTGTCGGCAGGGTACCGCTGGTAAGCGCATGGACGAGACCCTACGCATCGACAAATGGCTATGGACCGCCCGGCTGTTCAAAACCCGGAGCCTGGCGGCCCAGGCTTGCCAGGCAGGCAAAGTGAAGATCGCGGGCCGGCGTATCAAACCCGGCCGGCCGGTTGCGATCAACGACCGGCTGGAGATCACCCGCCCGCACCACCGGCAGACGATTCTGGTCACCGGCCTGAAGCGCCAAAGGGTCTCCGCCGGGGCCGTGGCGGAATTGTACACCGATGTGACCCCGAGGCAGGAACTTGAGCGGGTGGAAACGGTAAGGAAGATGGAGAGCGCATTCCAAAAATCCAGACGAAGCACCGGCGGCCGTCCCACCAAGCGGGAGCGCCGGGCTATCCAGAAAATGAGGGAAATGGATTAAGTGGCAACCCTGATATACCGGGGGCTGAAGCATCGCCCGGCACGCAGGACACGCGGGCAGGAGCCCGTACAGCGGAGGGCAAAGTTGCTCTACCTGCCGTTGCTAATGGTAAGTTTCGGCTTGGCAAATGTGCCATCACCGCGACAGGTTGAGCAGGAGACCGAGATGAACCAGACCGTTGCCGGCACCAACCGGCTGGCCAATGCCCGCAGTCCCTACCTACTCCAGCACGCCAATAATCCGGTGGACTGGTACCCTTGGGGCGAGGAGGCATTCGCCGCTGCCCGGGACCAGAACAAACCCATTTTCCTCTCCATCGGCTACGCCACCTGCCACTGGTGCCATGTCATGGCCCATGAATCGTTTGAAGACGAAGCGGTGGCAAAGCTGCTGAACGATCACTATATCGCCATCAAGGTGGACCGGGAGGAACGGCCCGATATTGACCAGATCTACATGACGGTGGCCCAGATGATGACCGGCAGCGGCGGCTGGCCCTTGACTATCGTCATGACGCCGGATAAAAAGCCGTTCTTCGCCGGCACCTACATCCCCAAAGAGGGGCGCTTCGGCCGAATGGGCATGCTTGAGCTCCTGCCGCGCCTCAACCAGTTATGGACGCAGGAGCCGGAGCGGATCACGGCCACCACCGGTGCGGTGTTGGAGGCCCTGGTCAAGTCGCAGCAGAGCAGCGCCGGCGACGATCTGACCTCTAACGATATCGCCCTGGCCGTGGCCCGCAGCCGGGAGCGGTTCGATGCCCGCAACGGGGGCTTCGGCAGCCGACCCAAGTTCCCTTCGCCACACCAGCTCATCTTCCTGCTGCGCCAATACGCCGCAACCGGTGATGCAACTCTCCTCGAGATGGTGGAGACTACCCTGCAGGGCATGCGCCGAGGCGGCATCTATGATCACGTCGGCTTCGGTTTCCACCGCTACTCCACCGATGAATTCTGGCTGCTGCCCCACTTCGAGAAAATGCTTTACGATCAGGCTATGCTGATGATGGCCTACACCGAGGCCTACCAGGCGACCAAAGATCCCCTGTATGCCCAGACGGCCCATGAGATCGCCGGCTATATTTCCCGGGACATGACCTCCTCCGAGGGGGGCTTCTACTCAGCTGAAGACGCCGATTCCGAGGGCGAGGAGGGAAAATTCTATCTGTGGACCACAGAAGAAATCGCCTCCGTCCTGGGTTCCAAGGACGCCCGGTGGCTAACCGAACGGTTCAATTTGCTGGCCCGGGGCAACTTCAAGGAGGAGTCCACCGGTCTGCCCAGCGGCAACAATATTCTGCATCTCACCAGCCCGCTTTCAAAGGCGGATGCGCAGCGCTGGGCCGGCATCCAGGCGAATCTGCTGACCCACCGCGAGGCCCGGGTCCGTCCGTCCCTTGACGACAAGATTCTCACCGACTGGAACGGCCTGATGATTGCCGCCCTAGCCCAGGCCGGGCATATTCTCGAGACTCCCGCCTATGTTGAGGCGGCCGAAAAAGCGCTTGGTCTGATCCTGGACAAGCTCCGCGATGGAGAGGGCCGCCTGCTGCACCGTTATCGCGGCGGCCACGCCGGCATCGCCGCACACCTGGACGACTACGCCTTCCTTGTCTGGGGTCTGCTCAACCTCTACGAAGCCACCTTTAATACCGGCTACCTTGCCACCGCCATAGAGCTGACCACTGATATGCTGGACCGCTTCTGGGATGAGCAGGACGGCGGCCTGTATTTCACCGCTGATGACAGCGAGAAGCTGCTGATTCGCAACAAAGACCTTTACGACGGCGCCATTCCTTCCGGCAACTCGGCGGCAGCCATGAACCTCCTCCGCCTGGGCCGCATCACCGGGGAAACGGTCTATGATGAACGGGCCGCCGCCATCGGCCGCACCGCTGCCGGCAAAGTGGAGCAGGCGCCCACCAGTTTTACCTATCTGCTCACGGCGACCGCTTTCGCACTGGGTCCCACCTACGAGGTGGTCATCGCCGGCGACCCGGCCGCCGCAGACACCCAGGCCATGCTGGCTGCGCTCAGGGAAAACTACCACCCGAGCAAGGTGGTGGTCCTGCGGCCCAATAACGACAACGAAGCCATCATCAAGTTGGCCCCCTTTACCAAAAACCAACTCAGTCTTGGGGGCGCCGCGACCGCATACGTCTGCCGGAACCAGACCTGCGATACGCCCACCACGGACATCAGCATCATGCTGGCCGGACTGAACCGCAAGTGACCCAGACCTCCAGCCCGGCCTCCCCGGCGAATGTACCGGGGACGGCCACCGAACATCCCAGTGCGCTGCACAGTTCGCTGGGATTTCTGCTGGCCGCCGCCGTAGACGAGATTTTCCCGGGCCGCGAGTTTTACATCGAGCACTCCTTTCTGGGGGGCTACTTTTGCCATTTTGGCGCCGCCAACCGCACGGACGGCGCCGATCTGGTCGCCCTGACCGAAACGTTGCGCCGCTACACAGCTGACGCGACCCCGCTGGAGCTGCTGGAGCTGGACCGGCAGGAGCTCCAGGACCGCTTTAGCGCCCGGGGCCGCAAGGATAAACTGGAAATCCTCCGCCGGCTGGAGGGCGACCGGATCCCGGCGGCCCGCTTCGGTTCCTCCCTCGACTACCGCCTGGAGCCGATGATCACCGATCTGACCCGCCTGGGCAAGTTTGGCCTGGACCCATACGACCATGGGATCGTGCTCCGATTTCCCGGCCTGCTGCCCCCCTACGAGGTGCCGCCGTTCCGGGACAGCCCCAAGCTCTATCAGATCATTCAGCAGCGCCAGAAATGGGGCCGGGCACTGCATATCAATAACTTGCGCCAACTGAACTTGCTGCTGGATCGGTCCGATTTCCGGGAAACCCTCATGGTGGCCGAAGGATTGCACGAGAAGACGGTGGCCGAAATCGCCGACGCCATTGCCGCTCGGCCTGACCAGCGGGTAATCTTCGTTTCCGGCCCCTCAGCATCGGGCAAAACCACTTTTACCAAGCGGCTGGCGATCCAGCTGAAGGTCCTCGGCTTTGACACGCTCGTTATTTCCATGGACAACTATTTCCGGGACCGTTCCGACCTGACCCTAGGTCCCGATGGCGTACACGATTTCGAATCGCTGGAGGGTGTCGATGCGACACGCATGATCCGGGATCTCACCGCCCTTCTGGACGGGACCCAGGTCGCTCGCCGCAGCTACTCGTTCCGGGAAGGGCGTGGCGCCAATACCGGCGGCTTTCTGCAGATCTCCCCGACCGCGTTTCTGCTTGTCGAGGGTATCCATGGCCTCAATCCGCTGTTCACCGAAGAGCTCGGCCGCCACAATCTCCAGCGTATTTACGTCAGTGCCATCACGCAGCTGAATATTGATAACGAGCACCGGGTCTCCAGCTCGGACAGCCGGCTGCTCCGCCGCATGGTCCGGGACCGGCAGTTCAGGGGCTACAACGCCGAGGAGACGATTCTGCGCTGGCCGACCGTGCGCATGGGTGAGGAGCGGCACATTTTTGCCTACCAGGAGGCGGCCGATCTGATGTTCAATTCATCCCTGGTCTATGAACTGGCTGCTCTCCGCGAGCCGGCGGAAATGGCGCTGCGGGAGGTGCCTGCGGACAGCCCTGCTGGCGATGAGGCCGGGCGCCTGCTGACTTTCCTCTCCTTCGTCCATCCCATCGACGCCGACGCGGTACCGCGTAATTCCATCCTGCGGGAATTTTTGGGCGGCAGCGCCTTCGATTATTGAAAATAAGTCAAAGCGTAAAAGGGAAATGGCAAAAATGGGGAGCACACCTGCTAGAGACCTGTCGGAAAGGCTGCTAGATTTCGGCGTGGCTGTCCTGAACTTCCTGTCCTCTCTGGATGACAACGGGGTCGCACGGCATGTATCCGGTCAATTGGCACGTTTTGCGACCTCCTCAGGTGCTAATTACGAGGAGGCCCAAGCTGCGGAAAGCCGGGCCGATTTTGTGCATAAATTGCAGATAGTTCTGAAGGAATTGCGCGAAACACGGTACTGGTTGCGCTTGATTGACAAAGCCGGCCTTGCTCACAACGGCCCAAATCTGACTACTATTTCAAATGAGGCCGCTGAGTTGGCTAACATCATTGCCCAGCCGGTGATTACCGCCAAACAACATCGCTGACATATGATTTACCTTTTAACTTTTGAAATTTGACTTTTCTTTAATCCCATGTGCCGCTTTGCCATCTATCTGGGAAAGCCTATCCAGGCCCGGCAGCTGTTGCTGGAGGGGGATCACAGCCTCTACCTGCAGAGCCACCGGCCGGCCGAGCTCCTGTCAGGCTCGGTGAATGCCGACGGCTTCGGACTGGGCTGGTACAACCATGACGTTGACCACCGCCCGGCCTGCTACCGGAGGGCGGAACCGATCTGGGCCGACCGGGACCTCCCCGGCCTCAGCAGACTGGTGATTGGCGATGTCGTGGTGGCGAACGTCCGCAACGCCACCGACTCCGCCACCGCCGGCAGCGCTGCCACCCAGCCTTTCGACAGCGGGCCGTACCTGTTCATGCACAACGGCTACATTGAGGATTTCCGCACGACAATGCGCCGCCAGCTCCAGGCACTGCTCTCCGGCGACGCCTATGCCGCCCTGCAGAGCGCCACCGACTCGGAGACGATATTTAGATTGATCACCGACCGGCTGGAGGCTGGACAGGATATGGCCGGAGCCGTCCGGTCTGTCATCGGGGAGTTGGCCGGGCTGGCCCGGGCCGGTGGCCTGACACTGCAGCTCAACTTTGCCCTCACCGATGGCCACAGCGCCGTGGTTACCCGCTGGGCGAACGTGTCACCGGCCAATAGCCTCTATCTGCTGGAGCGGAAGGGATTCTTCGCCGGGGGGACAGTGGCCGCCTCGGAGCCGCTCACGCCGGGCGACCCCTGGGAGGAGGTTCCGGAGGGCTCCCTCATCAGCCTGCACCCGGACCGGCCGGCTGCCGTGGAGCCGCTGGGCATCTCAAGTTCCTAGTGGCAGGCTATCCAACATCCAACATCCAATATCCAACATCCCCCGCTCATGGCCCTCTCCTCAGCGCCGGACGCTGAACTCGCTATAGCCAACCGTTGCCTGCAGCTCAACGGCCTCCATACCGCTGACCCGGGCCAGAGGGGGACCGTTTCTGGCCCAGCTGGCCAGCTTGTCCACCGCCTCTGGCGGACCTTCGGCGACGATTTCCACTTCGCCGCCGGGCAGATTCCGCACATACCCCCGGACCCCGAGACTGGCCGCTGCCCGGCGCGCATAGTAGCGGAAGGCGACGCCCTGCACCCGGCCGGAGACGATGAGACGGAGGGCTTTCATGGGGGCATATTCTAGGTGGACCGCTCCAGTACCTTTACATCCTTTTCCAACTGGTCACCGTAGGCATCCTCTTCGATATCAAGATCGTACTGGCTTTGCAAGCCCAGCCAGAACTCTGCCGAGTTGCCGAAGTAACGGGCCAGGCGCAGGGCCGTGTTGGCGCTCACCCCTCGGCGGCCGAGCACCACCTCGTTGATCCGCCGGGGATGGACCCCGATATCAAGTGCCAGGCGATTCTGGCTCAACCCCATGGGATTCAAAAATTCCAGCAGCAATATCTCGCCCGGATGTACCGGCGCCATTTTATCGGTTGCCATAGTGATTGCCCCTGTTAATGATAGTCGATGATTTCCACTTCATGTGCGTTCCTGTTGCGCCAATCGAAACAAATGCGCCACCGGTCGTTGATCCGTACGCTGTATTGGCCACCCCGGTCTCCCTTCAATTTTTCGAGCCGGTTACCTGGCGGAATGCGCAAATCAGCCAGCGTATGAGCGTGGTGCAGCATGCGCAGTTTGCGCAGCGCCATTCGCTGGACGCCTGTGTCGAGCCTTTTTACCCGGTGCCGCCTGAAGATGTCCTCGGCAATGGGGCCCTTGAAGGAGACGATCACTTAGTAATATATAGCGCTTAACGCTATACGGCAAGAATTAAAAGTTAAGCCAGACCACAGGATTGGCAGAAAGCGCCGAAAGGATCTTTCATCTCCTTGCACACGGACCGGACCGCCACTGTGGCATCGCTGGGGGTCAAGGGTTCCCCGTAGCGGGTCATCCTGCAACCCTGCGCCCTTCGACAAGCTCAGGGTGACGTCCCAAGGTGACTTCTCCGGTAAGCAGTTGCTCCATACAGTCTTGGCGCCTTGGCGGTTCAATAAAAGGGCCGACCTGCGCCCTCCTAATTACTACTGGCAGCCATTGACCGCCAACTGCCCCTGCCACTGTTTACCCGGCATAGTCCGGCGGCCGCCGGATGTCGTCGGGCCTACTGCTCGACCGTCCCTGTCGTATCGGGCTCGGGCGGTGGCGGCTCCAGCCAGAAGTCGGCTCCGGCGGCGATGAACCGGTAAATGCCCTGGCGGGTCTGGTAGACCTGATCCTCCCCGATGGCGCGGAGGTAGCTGCTCTGCCAGTTCACCGTGGACCGGCCCACCACCAGGTGGTTCTGCAGCTCCCCCTTGCGGTTATAAACCTGCAGCTGCCGGCCGGTTGAATCGACGCCGTAGGTGGACCACTTGGCCGGGTTTTCGGAGATCAGGCTCTCCCGCTCCACCGACAGCACACTGTTGAAAAAGGCATCCAGGCGCCAGCTGCGCAGTTGCTCGGTCTCGTGGCCGGCCAGCACCCAGAGGGTGTCCAGCCGCAACAGCTCGGCGCGCTGGTCCCCTTCGCTGACCACAATCCGGCCCACCTCGTCAGGCTCGAGGTCGAACACGGCAGCAGTCCGCACAGAATGGCCCGCTTCGCGCACCTGGGTCAGCAGGAATAGCACCGCCAGCGCAGCCAGCACGATGCCCAGGTTTCGCCAGCGCCTAATGTCCATAGGCTTCCTCGAGCCGTCTGCTGCGTACGCGGCCGCCTCGCCAGCGCCACAGGCCCAACGTCACCACGAGCAGGGCCGGGCCGAGGATGTTGAGCCACTTGTAGGTCCGGCGCGCCCCGGCAGAGAGCTCCTTCAGGGGGCGGGTCGATACCTCCCGGCTGCGGACGGCGATCAGTTCGGCGTCACCAGTGAGAAAATCGGCGGCGTTGATGATGAAAGTGAGGTTATCGGGCACCATGGCGCCGGCCTGATCGGAGAAAAATTCCCGGTCGCCCACCACCAGAATCTGCAGCGCGACCGTGGCGGACCGGAACGGTTCTGCTGAGGCCGGCTGTTCCTGGCCGCTGAAGTAACTGTCCGCCGATCCCCGCAGCAGACCGGCGACAGGCCGGGCCGGGCCGCTGAGCATGGCCAGCACCGGATTGTTGGCATGGCTGATGTTGAACGCCGGACCGGGGAGATAGGCGGTGGCCTGGCTGGTGAAGGCCAGCGGTTCGTACAGGACGTCGCTACGGGATGAATCGAGGGCCGAGGTCACCTGGCTGGTAAAGAATAGCCGGGCCTGCTCCAGGCCGGAGGTAATCGGATGATCGCCGTTAAAGCTGCGTATCAGGGGGAAAAAGGGGTACTTCACCGCATTGCGGACCCGGAATATCCCCCGTTGTGTCTCCACCCCGATCTGGCTGGCCAGCCGGTCCGCGAGCAGGCCGGGACCGACCTTCAATCCGTAGTGCCGCAAGGCGTCCAGCAGGTTGCTGCGGATCTCCCGGGCAAAGCCCTGCTGCAGGTCCGCGTGGACGCTGCTCTGGGCCAGGAATAGCCCCCGCCCTGACATGAGGTACTGGTCAATATGGTACAGCTGCGTTGTCGAGAGACTGTCGGTGATGCCGTTCATGATCAGCAGATCGACATTCTCCGGCACCGGGCTGTCCAGGTCGGCGGTGGTGATGTCATAGGTCTGGCTGAGCAGCTCCCTGATGCTCCGGTTTTTATCGTTCCAGTCCGGGTCCATAACCAGCGCGATGGTGCGCTTGTTCACGTTGATGAGTTTCTTGATGGCCGCTGCCAGATCGTACTCCAGCCCGACGGTGGACTGGATGATGGGAATGGTTTCGCGGCGGTCCTGGTAGAGCAGGGCCAGCCCCATCCAGACGTTTTTTATCTCCATGCGATCATTTTCGATAGCCTGCAGCTGTACCGGCGGGATACCGTATTTCTGCGCTTCGGCTTCCAGCTCGCTGTCGTCCTCAGGCCGGTAAATTTCGAAGTGGAAATTGCCGCCGGCATAAGCCTGGAACTCCTCCAGCATATCCTGGAGATAGCGCCGGTTGCCGGCATATTCTCCCGGCAGGTCGTCCGAAAAATAGACCTTCGCCAGCAGCCGGTCATCCAGGAGCCCGACGATGTTCCGGCTCGATTCGGACAGGGTGTAAATGTTGTTTTCGGTCCAGTCCCAGCGGAAAAAGAGCCGCCGGGAGACCAGGTTCGCCAGCACCAGGATCCCGGCCAGAATCAGCACATAGATAAGCAGTTCGCGCTTACTGGAAATGGTCCTGCCGCTCCGGGTCATGCGCTCGGCCATGGGACTAGCGCCACTTCCGCATTTCCAGCACGCGCACGGTGAGGGTCAGAAACAGGGTGATCATGGAGCCGAAATAGACCAGGTTGCGGGAATCGATGACCCCCCGGGATATGTTGGTCAGGTGGAAGTCCATGCTCAGGTATTGCAGGATGGCCGTCATGGAGCCGGGCACGAACAGCAGCACTTTGTTGAGCATAAAAAAGATGAAGACAATCATGAAGCCAAGGATGAATGCGGTGATCTGGTTTTCGGTGAGGGCACTGCAGAATATCCCCGCTGCCGCATACACGCCGCCCGCCAGCAGCAGGCCCAGGTAGCCGCTGATGATGGCCCCGGTATCCATGTTGGTGGCCACCAGCGCCAGGGTCAGGAAGTGGACCAGCGAAAACAGCAGTCCCACCGCAATCAGGGCCATGGCCGCCAGATATTTGCCCCAGACCACCGTCCAGTCCTCCAGCGGCAGGGTAATCAACAGTTCAAAGGTGCCGGCGCTTTTTTCCCGGGCCAGGAGCCCCATGGTGATGGCCGGAATGAAAAACAGGTAAATGATGGGAATGATGCCGAACAAAACCCGCAGATCGGACTCATTGATCAGGAAGAACGAGCTGCTGAAAAACCAGCCGGCGATGAGCACGAACGCCACCAGGGTGATATAAGCCCCGGCCGAATTGAAATAGGTGGCCAGTTCCCGGCGGAAGACGAGCCACACGTGCCACAGGTTCTGGCGCAGCGCCTCAGGCACGGGCTCCGGCCCCCTTGACCGTCAGTTGCCGGAAAACATCTTCCAGTTTGGCCTCCTGCCGCGACATCTCCAGCACCACCCAGCCCGATTCCACCGCATGGAGAAAGAGCTGTTCCCGGAGGTCCTTCCCGGTGGGATAGGACAACCGCACGCGGTAGCCGGCAGCGGTCGCCTCGCCCTGCTGGATCTCTATCTCCGGGAAGCGGTCCGGCAGCGCCTCAATGGCGGCCTGGTCGGCGTTTTTGAGTTCCAGGGTCAGCTGGGCCCGGCCCTCGAAGCCGGCCATCAGCTCCGCGTAGGTGCCATCGGCAACCACTTCGCCCTCGTTCAATATCACAATCCGGTCCGCCACCGCCTGCACCTCCTGCAGGATATGGCTCGACATGATGACGGTCTTTTCCTTGCCCAGCCGCTTAATGAGTTCCCGGATTTCCACGATCTGGTTCGGGTCGAGACCGGACGATGGCTCATCGAGAATGAGAATCTTGGGATCGTGGATGATGGCCTGGGCCAGCCCGACCCGCTGCCGGTAGCCCTTGGACAGTTCGTCCAGCTTGCGGTGGATCACCTCCCGGATGCCGCACACATCCATGACCCGGCCCAGGGCGATGCGGAACGCCTTGCCGCGAATCCCCCTCACGGCCGCCACGAATGACAGCTGATCGTAGACCAGCATGTCGCCGTACAGCGGATTTTGCTCCGGGAGATAGCCGATGAGCCGGCGGACCTCAGTCGGGTGCCTGGTGATGTCGTAATCGTCGATGCTGACGCTGCCGGCGGTCGGCGAAAGGTAGGTCGTCAAAATTCGCAGGGTAGTGGACTTGCCGGCGCCGTTGGGGCCCAGGAAGCCGAGGATTTCGCCATCCTGCACGGTGAAATTGATCCCCCGGACCGCTTCCACTGCCCCAAAATTCTTGACCAGATTCTCTACGCGAATCAACGCGCTACCTCCTGTAATTCCGACAACACCGTTGTCTCCACCGGCGGACGGTATGGATTTATTGAAGCACTGATACTACGCGGTATTAAAGCCCGGCAGTGCCTGAGGTTCCCAAAAATTCGCGTCGAATATAAACACGCCGAACGGTCTTTGAAAACTGCCTAATCCGCCCCGCCAGCTTGTAGCTTCATCGGTCAGCTGGCCATAGCCTGGCGCTAAAAATTCGGGCCAGCTAGAGAGAAATGGCCCTTCCTTGCCGGCAGGGTTTACCGGCAACATTACCCTAAGCGGAGGATTTCATGCCCAACCGGAGCGCCCTGACCCAGGCACTGTTGATCGCCCTGCTGGCCGGACTTGTCCACGGCCAGAAGCGCAACCCCGCGCCGCCCCCGGCTGATGCGCGTCTGCATGAGATCGTTGGCCAGGTCTCTGCCCAGCGCATTGGGGCCAATATAGAAAAATTGGTCAGCTTCGGCACCCGCCACACCCTGTCGGACACCCTGTCCGATACCCGCGGTATCGGCGCTGCCCGGCGCTGGATCAAGGCCGAGTTCGAACGCATCAAGCCGGCCCGCAAGGTCAAGCTGGAGGTCTTCTACCACCGCACCATGCTCGACTCCGGCGCCAATCGCCGCATCGTCAAGGATGTGGAGATCGTCAACGTCATTGCTATCCAGCGGGGCAAGCGCTACCCCAACCGTTACGTCATCATGGCCGGAGATATCGACAACCGGGTCTCCGATCCGGTGGACTACACCAGCGATTCGCCCGGGGCCAACGACAACGCCAGCGGGATGGCCGGAGTCATTGAGGCGGCCCGGGTGCTGAGCCAGTACGAATTCGACGCCTCCATCCTCTATGCCGGCCTCTCCGGTGAGGAACAGGGCCTGTTTGGCGGAAAGTTCCTGGCCCAGACGGCCGTCGAGGAAGGCTGGGACATCATCGGCGTGCTCAACAACGACATGATCGGCAATATCGAGGGACTCGACGGGGTCATTGACAACAGCTCCTTCCGGGTCTTCTCCGAGGCTACGCCGGTAACCGAATCGGACGAGCGCCGCCGCCGCCGCCGCTTCACGGGCGGAGAGGTCGATGGCGCCAGCCGGCAGCTGGCCCGCTACGTGGATCGCCTCGCTGCCCACTACATGGATAACCTGGATGCGGTGATGATTTACCGCCTCGACCGCTTCGGCCGGGGCGGCCACCACCGGCCCTTCAACGACGCCGGCTTCCCCGGGGTGCGCATCATGGAGACCCACGAAAACTACACCCGGCAGCACCAGGACATCAGGGTGGAGGACGGCATCCCTTACGGCGATGTCCTCTCCGGCGTCAATTTTGAATATGCCGCCCGGCTTACCGCCGTCAACGCCATCGTGCTGGCATCCCTGGCCTGGGCGCCGCAGCAGCCCCGGCAGGTGACCATCCGGGGGGCGGTACGGCCCAGTCCCACCCTCAGCTGGGAAAGTGGCCGTGACCGGAACCGGGCCGGCTACAAGGTCTATTGGCGCGCCACCACAGCCCCCCAATGGGAGCACTGGCGTTGGGTCGGGCAGGTGGACAGCTATACATTTGAGAATATCATTATCGATAACTATCTGTTTGGTGTGGCCGCGGTCAACAAGGATGGCCATGAGAGCGTGGTAGTCTTCCCCGGCGCCGATTAGGCTTGCTTTTGGCCGAATTTCGTGTAGATTAGTGTCGTGGCCTTACTGTGCCTCCCAATCAAAGGCGGGAATTGCAGGTTGCTTATGCGTTTAATCATGCCCTTTCTTGCAGCTGCTCTGCTGGCCGGTTGCGCCGGGATCGACCGTGCGGGGCCCGAAGCCGCAGCTCCAGCGGCGCTCGCGGAGAGAGTCTCGTTCCTCATCGTGCCCCCTCCACGGCAGTTTACGCCGGACGAGGAGCTCTGGTTTGACGAATTCCGCAACGGTCTGATCACCTGGGCGCGGATGGAGGGCCTGACCCTCATCGACTACAAGCCGCTGCTCAACTACTGGCGCGCCCTGGGCATAGAGGAGATCACCACCATCGAATCGCTCCAGAGGGCCGCCACAGTCATCGGGGCTGCCTACGTGGTCCGCCTGGAAAATATTACCACCCCGCTCGTACCGGGACTGGCGGGGAGCGGTCTGACCCTCCGTTTGCATGTGTTCTCCGCCAGTGACGGCAGTACCCTGTTCTACGACCGGCTGAGCTCCAACGATCATCCTCTGTCACGGCTGGGTGTGGACCGCGTACGGCTGGTGTCGCTGAATCTGGACCGCGGCGGAACACTGCCCGAATCTTCCTGGGCCGAGACTCCCGAAAATGTGCTGGCCCGTATCATCAGCACCCGCTTGGCCACTATTCTGCGGTGACGCCGCCGGGAGCCGCTAACCCCCAGCGCCTCATCGCCCATATCGACATGAACAGCTTCTTCGTGTCGGTGGAGCGGCTAAAGAATCCTGCCCTGGAGGGCCTTCCGGTGGTGGTGGGCGGCAATCCCCGGGGCCGCTCGGTGGTCTCCTCGGCCAGCTACGAGGCCCGGCGCTTCGGCATCCACTCGGCCATGCCCATGTCACGCGCCTTGCGGCTCTGTCCGCAGCTGGTCATCGTGCCGCCCGGCTTCAGCGATTACCAGGCCTCCCATGACGCCGTGAAAAGCCTGCTGGCCGATTTCTCCCCCAGCCTGGAGATGGCCTCGATTGATGAAGGCTACCTCGACCTCACCGGAACCGCCAAACTGTGGGGACCGGCAGCCGAGGCTGGCGCTGCCATCCGCCGGCGTATTGCCACGGAGACCGGGCTTTCGGCCTCGATCGGGCTGTCGACCAACAAACTGGTCAGCAAGGTGGCCAGTGATGAGGCCAAGCCGGTCGGCGATCCCCGGCTGGGGGATGTCGCCTCTGCCGACAAGCCGAGCCGGCGCTTTCTCACCAGTGAGGGGGTGTTGGTGGTGCCGCCGGGGGAGGAAGCGGCCTTCCTGGCCCCGCTGCCGGTAAGCCACCTGCCTGGTTGCGGACCGGTGACCGTGCAGGCCCTCAAAGCCGAGGGGGTCCGGACCATCGGTGATTTGGCCGCCATGAATGAAGACCGGCTGTTGCAGCGCTTCGGTGATCATGGCCGCTCCCTTGGGCAGCGCGCCCGGGGCATCGGTTCCACTCACCTTAGCGCCGGCGAGACGCGCAAATCGGTGAGCAAGGAGCAGACCTTCGCCATCGACCAGACCGACCTGCGGCACCTCCGCTCGGTGCTGCATCGCCAGTGCGAAGAGGTCTCGGCAACGCTCCGCCGGAAGGACGAAGTGGCCCGGACGGTAACGCTGAAGCTGCGTTATCCCGGCTTCGAGACCCATACCCACAGCCGGACACTGGACCGGCCCAGCAATGCCACCGAGGCCCTGTTCAATGCCGCCGCAAATCTGCTGGAGGCCAATCTCGCCGCCGGCCGGCCGGTGAGATTGATTGGCGTCGGGTTATCGAACCTCGGGCGGATTCCGCTGCAGGCAGACCTCTTCGCCCCGGCGCCAGCGGCCCAAGCGGCACGCCGGGAGGCCACTATCGATGCCCTGCGGGAGCGCTTCGGCAAAGCAGCCATCCTCACCGGCGAAAGCGTCCATCTGCTGAACCGGGACCGGGGCGCACGAAGGTAGAGCCGAAGGCCGGGCGGCCCTAAATTCGCAGGCCCATGGTCCGTCCCGCACCCCATACCAAACCGGCGGCGATACCTTTTCCCGCTGACCTGGCCAACCCGGCCGATCCGCGCATCAAGCACCGTCTGCAGCCCTGGGACGGCGAGGCTGCCGACATCGTTATCATTGGCGTCCCATTCGATGAAGGGGTACTGCTTAACGGCGGCCGTCCCGGTGCCATCGAGGGGCCCAGCGCCTTCCGCCAGGCCCTGCTCCGTTTCGGCACGACCCACGATGCCGGCCGGGCAACCGATTTCGACCAGCTCAGCCTGGCCGATGCGGGCGATCTGGAGACTGTCTCCGGTGACCCGGCGGCCACCCACAACAGGCTCGCCGAGGCGGTAGCGGCCATTCTCCAGACCGGGGCCATTGCGGTGGTCATTGGTGGCGGCAACGATGCCACGTTTGGTTCGGCCAAAGGGCTGCAGCAGAGGTTTACCTCCATCGGCGGAGTCAATATCGACGCCCATCTCGACATGCGGGAGGTGCTGGACGGCATCTGCCATAGCGGCACCCCCTACCGGCGCATCATCGAGGAGCTGGGCGTACGCGGCAGCCACCTGGTGACCCTGGGCCTGCACAGCGCCGTGAACAGCCAGGCACATATGGCCTGGGCCAGGGAGCGGCAGGTCGGCTTGTGGGGCCTGGAGAGGCTCAGGGAGGGTGGTACGGCCAACGTTCTGGCCGGCGAACTGCACCGCCTGGCCGGGCAAGCCGAGGGACTGTTCGTCTCCATCGATCTGGACGTCTTCGCCGCCGCCTATGCTCCCGGGGTCTCTGCCCCCGGCACCGAAGGGCTCACCGCCGAGGAAGGCCGGGCCCTGGCCTATGAGGCGGGCCGCGCAGCCAAGGTCCGCCTGTTCGAGCTGATGGAACTCTCACCGCCCCACGACACCGATAACCGCACTTCCCGGCTGGCGGCGCTGTTGCTGCACGCTTTCCTGGCCGGAGTGGCGCAGCGGCAGCAGGAGGGTTAACCGTTTTGGAATTGACCGACCGGCAAATCATCAAGCGGGAACGGGCCCACTACGGCTGCAGCTGCGATATCGGGGCTGAGCTGCTCAGCCACGGCCGGCCTATGCACATGGACGCCAAACCGCAGACCCCGCCAGTGGCGGCGACCGGCACCACCCGCACGGCCCGGACCTGGGACACCGAGGCGGCCAAGCGGATGCTCCAAAACAATGTCGATCCGGCCAATGCCATCGATTGGGAGCAGCTCATCATTTACGGCGGCACCGGGCGGGCGGCCCGGAACTGGCACGAATTCCACAAGCTCATCGCCAGCCTCGAAACGCTGGCCCCTGATGAAACCCTCTGCGTCCAATCGGGTCGGGGGGTCTATGTGGCCCGGACCCACGAACACGCTCCCCGGGTCATTATCGCCAACAGCAACCTGGTGCCCCGCTGGGCAACCCAGGAGCATTTCGACGCCCTCGACCGGGCCGGCCTGACCATGTACGGCCAGATGACCGCCGGATCGTGGATCTATATCGGCACGCAGGGCATCCTGCAGGGGACCTATCAGACCTACCTCGCGGCCGCCGAGACCCACTACCAGACCCCTTCGCTCAAGGGCAAACTGATCCTCACGGCCGGTATGGGCGGCATGAGCGGCGCCCAGCCGTTGGCGGTGACCATGAACGAGGGGGTCCTCATTGATGTGGAGGTGCGGGCCGAGCGCATCCAGCGCAAGGTGGACGAAGGCTACTGCGACCGGATGACCGCCTCCCTGGACGAAGCGCTGGCCTGGGCGGACAAGGCCCGGACCGCAGGCCAACCGCTTTCCATCGGTCTGGTGGGGAATGCCGCCGAAGTTTTCCCGGCCATGGTCGCCCAAGGGGCCATCCCGGATATGGTCTCCGACCAGACCCCGGCCCACGATCTGGGGGCCTATGTGCCGATCGGCGATCCGGACGAACTGGACGCCCTCCGGCTCAGCGATCTGGCCAGCTATCATCGGCGCTCCCTCGATTCCATCGCCCAACATGTGGAGGCCATCCTGGCCATGCAGCAGCAGGGCGCGGTGACCTTCGACTACGGCAACAACCTCCGGGCCCAGGCGGAGGCGGCCGGGCTTACGGTCAGGGACAAGGCCGGGGAGTACCTCTATCCCGGTTTCGTGCCGGCCTATATCCGGCCCCTGTTCAGCCGGGGTATGGGTCCCTTCCGCTGGGCGGCCCTGTCCGGTGATCCCCAGGATATCCACACTATCGACGCCGCGCTGCTCAAGCTTTTCCCCGATGACGAAGGTCTCCAGCGCTGGCTCCGCCTGGCCGCCGAAAAGGTGCCCTTTCTCGGTCTGCCAAGTCGCATCTGCTGGCTCGGCTACGGCGACCGGGCCCTGTTCGGCGAGACCATCAACGGCCTGATTGCCGATGGCAAGGTGAGCGCCCCTATCGTCATCGGCCGGGACCATCTCGACACCGGCTCCGTGGCTTCCCCGGACCGCGAAACCGAAGGCATGCTGGACGGCTCCGATGCCATCGCGGACTGGCCCCTGATCAACTTTGCCTTGAATACCGCCGCCGGCGCATCCTGGGTGTCCTTCCATCATGGGGGCGGCGTCGGGATCGGCAACGCCCTGCACGCCGGCATGGTCATTGTCGCCGACGGCACCTACGAGCGGGCCGAGCGCCTCAACCGGGTCCTCACGGTCGATCCCGGCAGCGGGGTGGCCCGTCACGCCCTGGCCGGCTATCCCGAGGCCCAGGCCACCGCCGGCGCCAAAGGCATCCGCATCCCCTGAGCGCCATGCAGATCATCGTCAACGCCGCCGAAGTGGTCACCTGCGCCGGGTTCTCTGACCGTCCCGCCCGGGGCGCCGATCAAGGGACGCTAAGCGTCATCAAAAACGGTGCCGTGGTGCTGGAACATGGCAAAATCGTTGCCGTCGGGCCGGAAGGTGAACTGCGCCGGAAGTACGCCACCCCTGATGTCGAGAGCATCGATGCCGGGGGCGGCGTGGTGCTGCCGGGCTTCGTCGATGCCCATACCCATCTGCTGTTCGCCGGCGACCGGTCCAGCGAATGGGAGCAACGCATGCAGGGCCGGGACTACCTGGAGATTCTGCGGGCCGGGGGCGGCATCCAGAGCACGGTGCAGGCGACCCGCCAGGCCACGGAGGCCGATCTGCTGGCCCACGGCCGCCTGTGGCTCGAGCGCATGCTGGCCCTGGGGACGACGACGGTGGAGATCAAGTCGGGCTACGGCCTGGACCGGGAGACGGAGCTCCGTCTACTGCGCATCGCCCGGCAGCTGGGCGCGGAAGCGCCCCAGACCATCGCCACCACCTATCTCGGCGGGCACATTGTGCCTCCAGAATTCGCCGATGACCGGCAGGGGTATCTCGAGCTGGTGATGGAGGTGGCCGCTGAAGTTCGCCATGCGAACCTGGCCGACTATTTCGACGTCTTCTGCGAAAGCGAGGCGTTCGACATCAATGAGACGCGGGAACTGCTGGAGGGGGCCAAGGCCCTCGGCTACGGACTGAAGCTGCACGCCGGGCAGTTCAACGAACTGGGCGGTCCCGCCATGGCGGGAGAGCTGGGCGCAGTGAGCGTCGATCACCTCGACCACATTGATGATGCCGGACTGGCAGCTTTGGCAGACTCAGGCGCCATTGGCACCCTGCTGCCTGGGGTGACCTTTCACCTTGGCCATGACCAGTACGCCGACGGCCGCCGGATCATTGATGCAGGGGTGCCCGTGGCCCTGGCCACCGATTTCAACCCGGGCTCGTCCTTCAGCCCCTCCATGCCGATGATGATCGCCCTGGCCACCCGCCACCTGGGCATGACCGTGGCCGAGGCCATCGTGGCGAGCACCATCAACGGCGCCCACGCCCTGGGGCTGGCGAATGAGGTCGGCAGCCTGGAACCGGGGAAGAAGGGGGACGTTATCATCTGCCACTTCCCGGACCACAAATGGCTGGGGTACGGCTTCGGGTGGAATCCGGTGAAAGAAGTTATTAGTAGTTAGTTTCTAGTTTCGGGTTTCAGGTTTCAGGTTGCTGGTTCCCCCTCTTTCCACCCTGTCCCGACCTGGGCGTCGGGGAGAGAGGGGACTTCGCGACAACGAATGGGGTGAGTGTCTTCGCTGGGGTACGGGTACGGGTGGAATATGGTGAGGGAGGTGGTGGGGATCTAAATGAATCGACAATGTCGCTTCAATTAATTACGTGGTAACTCTTTTCTTATTCCCTTTGAAACTTTTCGCAAATATTTGTTGGACATAGACTGGCCAATTAATTTGATAACATCATCTTTAAAAAGAGACTCAATCTCACAGCGTTCAACAAGGGCTTCGCATAAATTCACAATAGCATCAGCGTTCAGTTCAACTAAATCATAATGCCAATTCTTATTTAAATGATCATCATAAGTCTCCCCGTCTGTTTGCTGCACCTTAATTCCAATATCTGAGGGCAATGATTCTTCAAACAACAGGTAACCTGTATCTGTCAAGAATTCTCTCTTTGCATTTAAAGCAGCCATGACGCGATTAATGTTAGATTTGTCTTCATTAATAAAATAGACCGATAATTCACAATTATCAGTCCGTACAGCCTCATTTCCAAGTAAATCCGAGGGCAGACCGGGCATGATCAGCCATGGGTATTCATCACCCCAGTTGCCCTCCCAAATAGTTTGATGCGCATAATCTACCTTACGCAGAAAGTAGGCCAACTGTTATGCACCCTCAATTATTTGAATTGCTCTGAGGGCGCTCTTTTTTACAACTGTGGACTGTTCTTTATTTTGAAGCTCTTTTAAGGCTTGCAGTGCACCTTTATCCTTTAGCCGGACCAGCCCACTTATCGCAATATGCCTTTTATAGGCGCTGCGACTGCTCAACATATCAACCAACATATTTGGCACACCTGCCGGGGCATGATCCCCTAAATCAGAAATTGTACTAATAATATCATAGGTGTCTTCGGGGCTTAAATTGGCTTTATCTAGCAGAGACGCAACTTCATCCAGCGAGATTTGCGCATTGACAACGCCGGATGAAAATTGCATAAGATAGCTCTCGCGCTCATTTTTATCAATTGAGCCATGCAAAGCACGAAATAGATCATCAATATTTAGTTCATCATCAAGCTGGTCATATAAAAGAAAGTCAGTAGATGCTTTTGGGAAAATCGATACCTGACTTAATGGAACATGGATTATATCCCAAGATTCCTCAGTTTGATCATCAGTCATCAAGCCAGTATCTATGCTCCCTTCCCCCTTACCCAAGACACGGAATAATTGGAGCCCAGTCTGCCCGATTAAATCGGTCGGAAACGAGACAACATCCTCAGTTTGGTCAATTAAACTATCGAAAGCCTTTTTATCTGTCGACCTCTCTTGAGTAATAACGGCTGCCCAATTATCCTGATCTGGAAAATGATCATCCGTGGGGGGATCTGATGATTTTCTATTCAGGCGAAATAATCCTATTGCGCCAAAATCACTCGCTGATCTTTTTGTCGTGTGAATCAATGCATTCATATCTAATCACCTATATGATAATTGATTTCATTGACCATCAATACGGTAGTGTTGTGAACATCAAATAGAACTTGGATAAAATTATCTTGGTTAAGAGAATCTTCGTACACACGCGATAGTAATTTAATTTCATGGAGTATTGATGGGGCATCAGGTGGAAAAATAAGAGTGTACCGCACTTTAGTCATTAAAATACTCTTTTTTAGTGTGTAATAAAACTGGGACCGCCTCTTAGATCTCATTTTTTTTAGTAATTTTATTTGACTATCGGCTAAAATTATACCGCGCTGGATTTGGAGGTAACTCTTGTCCTTAGGCATAATGAACAGCGTCGGAAATTTTTCTATTTGAGCTACTATTATCCAATCTGCATTCTCGTGCTTAATTTCTTCCAATTCGGAACCCTCGGTTGATTCTTCACGCAACCATTTAATAATTAATGTTTTATCGATCATAGACCCGCTCTTTAGATGCATTCCATGCAGAATATACAATTGCCCCTCATCAAAGTCACCATATGGCAGATGGTTCCTTTCTAGAATTCATGCTAACAGCCTCAGGGTGACTCTAACCCTTTGACTCTCTAAACTCTCTGTGTCCTCCGTGTCTCCGTGGTTCAATTCTTCCTGGCGGACTTGGCGCCTTGGCGGTTTCATTCTTCTTTTTCCCCTCTGCGCCCTCTGCGTCTCTGCGGTTCAGCCCCCCATCATCCCCACAAACTGCCCGAACAGGTACCGCGAGTCATGCGGTCCCGGCGACGCCTCCGGGTGGTACTGGACGCTGAAGGCTCGCTCCCCAGGCGCGGTCAGCCCCTCAACCGTGTTGTCGTTGAGGTTGAGGTGGGTCACCTCCACGCCGCCCAGGCCGGTGAGGCTGGCCTCATCCACCGCGAAGCCGTGGTTCTGGCTGGTCACCTCCACCTTGCCGGTGATGAGATTTTTCACCGGATGGTTGAGCCCCCGGTGGCCGAAGGGAAGCTTGTAGGTGGCGGCCCCCAGCGCCAGGGCCAGGATCTGGTGCCCCAGGCAGATGCCGAAGATGGGGACCTTCCCCAGCAGGTCGGAAACCGCCGCGATGGCCGGGGTTACCGCTGCCGGGTCGCCGGGACCGTTGCTCAAGAGGATGCCGTCCGGCTTGAGGGCCAGGGCCTCGACCGCGGGGGTGTGAGCAGGGACGATAGTGACAGCGCAGTCGTGGCTTTCGAGTTGCCGCATAATGTTGTACTTGATGCCGAAATCGTAGGCCACCACCCGAAATTTTCCTGCGCCATTGCTCCATTGGTACGGTTTCGGGCAGGTGACGCGCCTGGCCAGGTCGAGTCCGGTCATGGCCGGAACGGCGGCCAGTTGCTGCCGCAGGTGATCTGCGAACTGATCGTCAGGGCCTTTGGTATCATCACCCTCGGTCCCGCTGGCAATGATGCCGTTCATGGCCCCTTCGCTGCGGATCATCCGCACCAGCATGCGGGTGTCGATGTCCTGGATGCCGACAATGCCGGCCTCGGCCAGGTAGTCGGGCAGGGTCTGGGTCATGCGGTGGTTGGAGGGGGTCACCGTTCCGTCCCGGACGATGAAGCCGGCCACCTGGATGCGGCCCGACTCCACATCCTCCGCATTGACGCCGGTGTTGCCGATGTGGGGATAGGTCATGGTCACCAATTGGCCGGCGTAGGAGGGATCGGTGAGGATCTCCTGGTAGCCGGTCATGCCGGTGTTGAAGCAGACCTCGCCGGTGGCCACCCCGGCCGCGCCGAAACTGTAGCCGTCGAAACGGGCGCCGTTGGCCAGCAGCAGGGTTGCGGGAGTGCGGTCCGTCACCGGTTTTCCCGCCCCAGCGGATCGGCCTTCATGCGCAGGGTGCCGGTCAAGCGCCAGGCGATGAACAGCACCACGAAATAGAGCAGCAGCAGGCCCAGGGTGATCCAGTAGCCAATCAGCGTATTGCCAAATATGTTCATGGGCAGGTTGAGCACCAGCAGCAACGGGAAGCCGATCAGCAGGGCCACGCCGCTGCCGTAGACCAGATCCTGGGCCACCGGGGTCTCGAACTCGGGATCGGTGACCCGCACCAGCACCAGCCCGGAGTTAATGGTGCCGGTCATTTGACCGAAGACGGCAATGAAGCGCTCGAAGTGATAATCCACAAAGGCCCTCGGCATCAGCCAGCGGACCCAGGCGTAGGTGGACAGCGTTCCCACAAGCGCCATCATCACGATGGGTTGCCAGTAGTCCCAGACCACCTGGAAGGTGATGGCGGCGATGGACCCGGCCACCAGGTAGTCCATGAACACGCCGGCAGCCCGGGTCATCAGGCCCCGGTCGATCAGGTAGCCCCGGCCGGTCATATCGACCAGCTTGCGGAAAACCATGGTAATCACGGCCGCCAAAATAAAATGGAACGACCAGAGGGTGGCGGTAAAGTTCTCCAGGCCGCCACTGATCATCAGCCGGTCCAGGCCGTAGGTGATGCCGTAGGTTGCCAGGTAGAGGCTGCCGATGAGGCCGACCTGGAACGCCATCGGTTCCATGGCCTCGGAGGCGATGGTCAGGTTGCCGGCGGAACGCAGCGGCGTATTCTTGTAGACCCCCTTGCGCACGGCGTCGCTGATCGCGTCGGGGTCACTGATCAATGTCGTGTAGCCCCGCCGGATGCCCCGGTTCACCAGCGGAATACCGATGAAATAGGCCATCAGAAAGCCAATGGCCGCAAAGGTGAGGCCCACCGCGCCGCCACCGGAAAAGCCGTAGGCTTCCCAGCTGTGGCCCATCGTGTAGGCCAGTCCCGGCCCCATGCCGAAACCCAGCGGCAGCAGCAGGCCGATGCCGACGAACAGGTCGGGCATGACGGTGTAGACCAGGCCCAGGGCAATCAGCAATCCGGCGGCGCCCTGAATCAGGTAGGTGGTGACAAAGCTCAGGCCCATGCTGACCGGGCCGCTGCCCCAGGCCGATTTCTCCTGCCGCAAACCGACAGCGATGAACACCAGCGCCAGCAGATGGTAGACATACAGCCCCAACCTTTCCGGCGCCATGCCGGTGATATCCAGCAGCTGGGCGCCCAGCAGGAGCCCCAGGAATCCGGCGATGATATTGTTGGGTATCAGGTAGCGCTGGAAAAAGCGGACGTACCGGCGCAGGACCGCGCCGCCGATCAGCAGCAGGCTCAGCCAGGCGAAATCGAGGACCACATCCTTGAGATTGACGTCCAGATTCCAGGGAATGTTCACGCGGCGGCTCCCTCCCGGTTAAGGCCGTGGCCGTGGGCATAGTCGGTGGGGCGCACCAAGCCTGTCTCCAGCCTCGGCAGCAGTCCCTTCAGGTAGACCTGCCACTGGAGCGAGCTGCCCCGGTCAAAGCGCAGCTGATAGAGATCGGTCCCGGTGCGCAGTTGCAGTTTGACCTTCAGTTCTGCGGAGAAGGAGCGCAGGCTCTCCAGGGGCAGCGTAATGGTTTCGCCCCGGGCCACCGGAATCAGGTCGATCCGGTCGTTGCGCAGCAGGCAGTCATACCGGCCCAGGTAGCGGTAGCCGGGGTATTCGGTCTCCCGGAAAACCTTGATGGCCGGGGTCCGGATCAGCGCCAGGCCCTGCTGGCCGAAATCGATCGCCTCCCGGGGCATCCGGCAGATGGCCTGGAAAGCTGCCGTGGTGCTTTGGCGGTCACCCGACTGCAAATGAACCAGCGCCGCGTCGGCGGTGACCTGCCAGCGGCTCCGGCAACGGCGGCAATGGAGGTAGCGGCCGCGCTGCTCTCGCAGGCCGGACGCAACAGCGCAGTGGGGGCAGCGGAAGATCAGCCGGGTGATACCTGTGGCCGGCCGGAACGCCCAACGACCCTGCCAGCGCAGCTCCGGCGGCTCCCGGTCAGGGTGCCACTGCACCGCCTCATCGACCAGCCGGGCCACCTCGCCATCAGACATCTCCGGTGTGAACTCCAGCGCAGGGCGAAATTCCACCGCCACCCGGGCCGGCCGGGGCCAGGTGGCCCAGCGCGGGAAGGCCTGGTAGCCGTTGTGCAGGATGACCGGATGGACCGGCACGCCCGCCGTGCGGAACAGCTTGCCGGTGGAAGCCACCGTCGGCAGGGTCACGCCGTCCCAGTTGCTTTCGCCCTCAGGCATCAGAACGATCATCCGCTCATCCCGGACCAGCCGCAGCAGTTGGCGCACCGGCGTTGCCTGGGGCTGAAACTTGCGCGTGGCCACGACCCCCAGTTTGCGGAAAAACCAGGCTCCGATACCGGCGCGCAGATATTCGTCGGTCATGATGCCGGCGAGGGGTGTTTCCCGCAGGTGGTAGTTGATGAAGAACGGGTCGTACAGGCCGGAATGGTTGGCGATAATAAAGCAGGGACCTTTGCGGGGCATGTTTTCCCGGCCCAGCAGAACCGGCCTATGGTAGAGGCGCAACAACGGCGCCAGCAGCCGCCGCATAAAGCGAAAGGCCGGGGCGCTATAAGTCCGTTTTGGGCGCTGCCGTATGATTTGTGTGTCCTGTGGTCGGGGGGAAAATAGGGCCATAAAAATAGGCCCGGTCAACCTTTCCGTTGCAGGTCTGCCGAGTGTAGCTTTTGCGATGCCCGTCCGTCATGATATCTCCACTGCGGTCATTAATCTGCTGATGGCCGCGCAATGTTTTTACCTGGCCCTGCGGATTCGACGGCTGCCCACCCGATCCGTCGGCAGCGGCTACTGGTACGCCGGCTACCTGATCATCGGCGTCGGCGGCATGCTGGCCGCCATATATCATGCCATTGATCTTCCGCTCTGGCTGTTCCGGCTGATTTACGTGGGCATCATCGCCCTGGCCGGCACCCTGTTTCTGGCGGTGGCGTTCGATACCCTCCCGGCCCGCACTGCGGCCCGCCTGAAACCGGCGCTCATCGGTCTGGCAGTGCTTTTGCTGGTGGCGGTGCAACTTGAACCGAACCGCCTGCCCATAGTGGCCGGATTTCTCGGTTTCACGGTGCTGGTGGGCATGCTGCTGTACATTTTGAGGTGGCGGGAGGGCACCCTGGCCGGCGCCGGTTGGATGGCCGCAGGGATGATCCTCACCCTAACGGGCATTGTATTGATGGTGGCGGGCGTGGGTGTCACCCTCATCTGGGCCCTGGACCATAACGGCCTCTACCATGTCTTTCAGATGACGGGCCTGTTGCTGTTCTACCAGGGACTACGGCTCAGGCCGGCTTAAGACGCCGGCGCCAGTGGCTCTCCCTGCTCATCGATACTTCCGGCGGCTACCAGCACCAGCCGGTCCCTGTCCAGATAGCGGCCGATAACGCCGTTCACCTGCTCCAAATCGAGGGCTCTGACATCGTCCGGGTATGTATCCAGGTAGCTCAACTCCCGGCCCCGTTCCACCACATTAAGGATGGCCCCGGCCATCCCTTTGGTGGAGGCCAACCCCACCTGGTATGAGCCTGTTATGGTAGTCTTTTTCGCCGCCAGCTCCTCAGCGGTGACCCCATCCCCGAGCCAACGGTCAAGCTGCTCCAGGGTGGCGGCCTGTCCCGTGGCCAGAAGGGGGGGCGCAAAGGTGCCGTGGATGGCCCAGAAACCGTCTTTCCCCTCGCCGGCGCCGCCAATGGATGAGCCGATGCCATAAGTGAGGCCGGCCTCATCCCGGACGGTGGTCATGAGGCGGGCGGAGAAATTGCCCCCCAGAATGAAGGTGGCCACCACCAGGGCCATGTAGTCGGGGTGCTCCCGGTCGATGCCCACGGCCATCCCCATCAGCAGGTTAACGCTGGTCTTTTCCTGCAGCGTCACAAATTTTTCCCGGCCCGGCGTTGTAAGATCCGCCCTGTGGTCATCCAGGGAGGGGGGCGTAATATCGACCTGGGGCCAACGGCCCCACTGGGCCGCCAGATTCTGTTCCAATTCTGCCCGGTCCAGATCGCCGGTAGCCACCAACGCGATGCTGCCCCGCCCGTAGTGCTGCCGGTGGAAAGCGGCCAGATCCTCGCAGGTAAGGGCCTCCACTTCGGCCATCTGGCTTTCGATGCCGGGAATATAATTGGGGTGCCGGGGGCCATAAAGCAGTTGGCTGAAGGCGATCCGGGCCTGTTCGTCCGTACTTTCCAGCTGCCGCTTGAGATTGCCGAGAACCCGCTTTTTCAGAGAGGCCAGGTCTGCTTTGTGGAAGGCCGGTTCCATGAGCTGCTCGGCCAGCAGTTCAATCACCATGGGCAGGTTGGACTTCAGGCAGCGGGCCGAAAAGTTGACCCGGTAATCATCGGAGTTAAATCTGATCGCCGCCCCCACATCCTCCAGCAGGGCGCCGATTTCGAATTTGTCGCGGCTGCGGGTGCCCTTATCCAGCATGGCAGCGGTGATGTCAGCGATAGCCTGATTTTCGGTGGGACTGAAAATATCGCCCCCGTAGAAGCTGCCGGCGATGGTGACCACATCCTGGACCCCCATGGGCAGCGTGATGAGCCTGAAACCGGGGGCCACCTCTCCATCGCTGAGACGCTGCTCAATGCTTGGGGAACTGTCGGCCAGCACAGTCATGACGCCGCCTTTCCGCCTGACAGGGGGATAAACCAGCCCGTGGTGCTCTGGTCCTCCTGCAGATATTTCCGGGCTACCGACTGCACCTGCTCCGGGGTTACGGCGGTGATGCGATCCTGGTAGGTGGTATAATGGGTCCAGTCGCCGGTAGCGATGGCCTCGTTGAGGGCCGCCGCCACCGCAAAGGAGCCGTCCCGGCTGTAGGCCACCTGGGCCCGAACCTGCCCTTTGGCCCGATCCACCTCCTGCGCGGTGACACCCTCATCCTGAATGGCCTGGTAGATTTCAAGAATGATGGCCTCCCCCTTATCATGGGGCGTATCCGGCGTGAGAAAAACGTACGCGATAAACAGTCCGTTGTCCCGGAAGGGATGGTCCCAGGCGGAGGCTGAAGTGGCCAGTCCGCTGTCCACGAGGGCCCGGTAGAAGCGGCTGGTTTTCCCCCCGCCGAGAATGTCCCCCAGTACAGCCAGGGCATCCTTGTCGGTGTCCAGTCCCGGGGGCGATTTATGGGCCAGCCCGACGATGCCGGCTTCGCCGGCCCGTTTGATGATAAACCGCCGGGGTCCCTCCTGGGCCGGCTCGGTCGTGTAGACCTCCGGGATCGGTTCGGGCGAGGCCGCGTGCCGGCCGAAATGACTGCTGATCCAGGCCAGGGTCTGGCCGGTGTCGAAATCGCCGATGACCGTTACCGTGGCATTGTTGGGACAGTAGTAGGTGTCGTAAAAGGCCTTGAGGCGCTCGGTGGCCACACCCTCAATATCTGAGCGCCAGCCGATAGTGGAATGGTGGTAGGGATGGGCCTGGTAGGCCGTGGCCCAGAGATTTTTCTCCAGCGCCTCCATGGGATCATTCTCGCCCCGCTCGAACTCGTTGCGCACCACGGTCATTTCCGACTGGCGGTCCTCATCCCGGATAAAGGCGTTGCGCATGCGGTCGGCCTCAATGGCGATGGCGGTCTCCAGGTGCTCACTGGGCAACATCTCGAAATAGTTGGTGCGGTCGAGCCAGGTGGTGGCATTGAGCTGGGCCCCGACATCCTGGAGCACCGTCCAGATGCTGCGGCCGTTGTCCCGGTTGTAATCTGCCGACCCCTTGAACATGAGATGTTCGAGCAGGTGGGTTGCGCCTGTATGGCCGATGGCCTCGTTCCGGGAACCGACCCGGTAAGTGACCATGAGAGTCGCCACCGGAGCCGAATGCTCTTCCATGAGCAGAACGGTGAGACCGTTGGCGGATAGAGTGTATTCGGTGATGCCGCCGGAAGAGCGAACCTGTTCAAAATCTTGCATGGGCGTCCTGATACTCCAATCGATGATAGCCCTGTTCCGGGCCGGCTTTAGAGCGGGGAAAATCTACAACAATTCTGCTGGCCGAAGGAGGTCCGGGTCCAAACCGGCCCGAAATCACCGATTTCGTGTGACCTGGCGCAATTTTGCGATAAATTCGTGGGCGCCATCACACCGACACCCGCCGGATGGGGGTAAATGTACGGTGGAAATCACGAATACCCCTCGCGGCACGAGCCGGGAACCATGCTCAGCCCGAGGGGTTTATACAGCATGATAGAATTATCTGAGAGGAAACAGCCATGAAAAAGCAAACATTGACCGGAATGGTCGTAACTGCCGCGCTCCTACTGGCCGGCTGTGCGCAAGAGGTGGTGGACCAGGGCCCCTCCCCCGCGGATGAACCGCTGGTGGTGGAAACAGCCCAGGAGGCAGAGGCCGTTGAGGCGGCTGTCGAGGAGGCCGAGATGGCCGAGGAGATGGCGGCCGATGAAACCCCCGCCGAATCCGCCATGGCTGCCTTGGGCGGCGATGAGGATATGGACGGCGCCGCACAGCAGCTGGTCATCAATCATACCGGCACTCCGGACGTCGAAAAAATGGCCGACGGCGTGATGCCGCAGGACAGCGTAGCCTATTCCTACATCATCCGTCCCAATGACTATCTGACCAAGATTGCCTTCAACGAGTATGGCAATCCGGCCAAGTGGCAGAGCATCTACAAGTGGAACCGGCAGCGGATCGGCGACGACCCCAACAACATCTATCCCTATCGGGACCTGGAGCTGTTCAAGCCGCCGGAAGAGATCGCGGCCGTGGAATACGAGTATATCCTCCACACGGTCGCATCAGGGGAAAACCTCTGGTCCATCGCCGGCGAGGCCTACAGTGACGAGCGGGCCTGGATCGTCATCTTCTGGGACAATGAGAAACTGCTCAGTGATAATTCGGGCTACATCAAGCCGGGCATGGAGCTGAAAATCCGCACCCAGCTCTGGTAAGCTCATTGAGCCCTCCACAGGCGACAGCACGATTGAAAAAGCCCCGGCAGGTCCGGGGCTTTTTTATACTGGCTGAGAATATCCTCCTTACCATCCAATGCAAATGCAAACTGGAGGCTGACTGTCCGGGTCGCGCCTAGCTTTTACACTCGAGCCTAAAGGCTCTTGATCGCTTATTTTCTCGAGAGATCGACAATTGACTTCACAGCTCTGAGGACTTGTTTTTTGTACTCTCGTAGGGCACTAAGCGCAGCTGTAATTGCAGCCTCTGTGACCGTGCTACCTGTGGAATAAAAGGTATTTCTCTTTGGGGTTGGCACTTTCAGTTCTTCCAGAAGGTCTCTCATAGCACGATGTTTATCGCTTCCCTGGTCGTAGTTCATTATTGTTTCCTAATTTGCTGATTCTCAACTTGCTCTGATATATTCAAAGCGTCTCGTTGTCAATTAGCCATTTCGAGTGTTCCAAGCTTATGATTAATTGACCAATGCCCACGCTGGAACTCATCTGAGAGTAGATTTATTGCTTTCTGCTTGTTGATACCAGATTGCCTCATTTGGAGGTAGCGGCTCAATAACTGATCAGATTCATCTTGATTCCAGACTGCGCCTGATCGGGGAGGAGTGTCATCCTTGCCAACCCTAACATCACCAGCAAGTTCATTGACTTTTATCTTTTCGATTTCCTCATGGTGATGGTCAAAACTGATTTTGTTGATTTCGAATCCGACCGCACTGCGACCCAGAGATTTCGCGATCTTAGCAGTGGAAAAACCCCCGAGAAAAAAGTCACAGACGACATCCCCAGGCCTGCTAAGGTATTGGACCAGCTTGATTAGCAAAGCGGAGGGGAGCTCATTCTTATTTTTAATCTCACCAGGCTTATACTCCCGATTAATGATCCATACATCCTCCAAGTCCTGGTAAAGAAGGGATCGGTTCTCGCCATTCCGCTCTCGCGAGCCGAATCGAGCAAAATTGTTAAACGTCTTTTCGCCACCCGGCTTGCAGTAATAAAGTATGTGGTAGTGGGAGGACACAAACTTGGTTTTGGTACTAACACCGAAGTTGTATTTCCAAATTATATGATTGATCTCCTTGAGAGTAGTGCCCCGTAATGCGTTGAGAATGTCTATTAGGTTCGAATAGCCAGACACCACAGCCAACGCTCCTCCGGGCCTCAGAACTCGCTCTGCTTCAGTTATCCATAATTGGGAGAATTCGGCATATTCGTCTTTTAGAATCTCCACATACCCCTCAATTACAAAACTTTCCTTTCTATTATAGTGCTTGTGAAGTTTATCTCCCTCTATTGCAAATGGCGGATCGGTAATAATCAAATCGATAGAATTATCTTCCAAGTGCTCTTTGGCCCCTTGGATACAATCTTGGTTATAAAATTCGTAGTACATAGCGGCTTTTTTCATGGCAGTTCCCCCCTAGCCCAGTTTCTTCTGCAGTTTCTGCACCTGGCGCTGGACGCTGCGCAGGCCGGGGTAGTCGGGATAGTCGTCCAGGATCATGTGCAGGGTATGGATGGCGGCGTCGATGTTTTTCAGCTTCGACTGGTACACCCCGGCCGCCTTGAGGATAGCCTCCACCCCCTGTTCCTCCGCCCCGGGGTAGCGCCGGGGAATCTCCAGATAGTATATCACCGCCGCGTCGAACTGGTCGAGCTTCAGCGATAGGTCCGCCAGCTGGTTCAGGGCCGGAATGCCGTGGTCCTGGTCATCGCCATGGCCCTGCAGAATCTCCTCGTACACGGACAGTGCTGCCACCGGCGAACCGAGGCGGCCCTCCAGCAGGGCGCCGTAGCGGAACAGGCCCAGGGGCGCCACCGGATCATCAGGGTATTCGTCGGCCAGGCGGCGGTAATTGTTGCCCGCCTGGTGATAATCCCGCAACCGCATCTCCTGCAGAATGGCCATGGCCAGGAGCGCCTTCGGGGCCTCCCAGTGGTTGGGATAGCCCTCCAGGAAGCTGCCGTAGAGGCGCACCCCTTCTGCCGGAATATTGAGTTGCTCGGCCGAGATTTCGGCCAGGGCCAGCAGGGCTTCAGGCATGTGGCTGCTGTGGGGATAAAGTATCTGCAGTTTGTTGTAGGACAGGATCGCCTCGTGGAAGGCGCCCAGCGCGCGGTAGCCCTCGGCCATCCAGGACAGCAGCATATCGGTCTGCACCACGCCGGGATAGAGGCTCAGGAAGTTCCGGCATTCGGCCAGGAACCAGTTGATTCCCGTCGCACTGGTGAGGCTGCGCAGGTGATCAAGGTAGTGCAGGTTCCGGAAGAACGGATCGTTGCCGACGCGCATGGAGTCCGGATTGAGGGCAATCTCATAGAGCAGCCGCCCCTCCTCGCTGTCCCGGTCGATGAGGCCCACTATTTTGGTCCTGGCCTCGGTCCAGCCGGGACTGTCCTGGTGCAGAAATAGGACCTTCAGATAGGCCAGGGCACCCCGGGCCGGGTCGCCGTTGGCCACGAACTGATCGGCCAGCATGGCCTGGACCTGGGCCGCGCGGCCCTTCTGCCGGGTCTGGATCAGAAACAGGGCCAACTCCGTTTCCTTGAAATCTGCCAGCGGGTCGACCGCAGCCCCCAGGAACCGCGCCAGGCCGCGCCGGACCACCTGGTAGGCCATAAGTGACTGCAGATAGGCCAGGCTACGGTTCTCGAGCAGCGAATCGAGGGCCAGACCCTCCTGGCTCAGCATGGAGGATTGGAGGCGCTGCAGCTGCGTGCTCATGAACTGCTCGTTGCTGGTCATCAGGCCCTGGAGTTGCTGCAGAGTGTTACGCAGCTGCGCCAGGCTGTCATTGACCGCCTCCTCGCTCTGGCTCGCCGTGGCCAGAAATTCCTGCGTCTGCCCAAGGAGGACGAGCAGGGAATCGTTCAGCTCCTGCAGCGCCCGCTCCCTGATATAACTGCTGGCCAGCGAGTCGCTCAGAGTACTCACCCGGGCCAGGTGCTGGCTGCTTTCCGACTCAAGCTGGTCATTGAGGATGATCAGGCTGGTCACGCTGTCGGCCCATTGGCGGGTTTCGGTCCGGGACTGTGCCAGCGTATCCCGGGCCACGCCGAGCTGACGGGTCAGATTCTGGGTCATGAACTCGGCAGCCTGGTGCCGCTCCCTGATGATAAACAGGCTGTCTTCCATCAGGGTAATGCGGTGCTGATAGACCTGTTCCAGGAGGGAAGTCTGGCCGCTGCCCAGGGTATCCTGTGCCGAGACTGTTAGGGGAGACAAGGCCAACGCCGCCCCCCATAGGACGGCCAGGAGCCCAAGCTTCAAGGCGCTTCCGTTTCGGACTCTGCCCGGCAGATATCACAGTCGCAGAGACCGCGCAAATATTCGAAAGTATAGATGCCGGTATAATGGCCGTCGCCCCAGGTAAACTGGATACCGTAGAGACCAACTGGGGATAAGGCGGTGACCTGATAACTCGACTCATTGTGCTTATCCTGTTGGGCCGGCATGAGTATGCGGCCCAGCAGGTCCGGCTCGCCCCGGCAGTGGGCGCACGGGCAGGCTTCCCGCAACAGGCGCAGACTCAGCATCGATTCGTGGCTGTCTGCCCAGCTGAGGGCCAGAAAATCACCGAACAACTGGTAGGTAGGGGAGGCTTGGTTCCGCATGCTTGATTAAGTTAGCCATCCCGCTCCCCGGACACAACAGCAGGGGCCAGGTTGCGGCGCCCGCTCTTAGGCCGGGGAAGCAGAAATTGACCCAGCGCACATTGCCCCACCGGCCCAATGATATAACTTGCGCCGCAGACCGTTTATGGGTAGTATCCTGCCCAAGGGGAGAAATGACCAGCCACTGCTGGTGGTTACCTTCCCGTATTTGAGTGCCTGGATACGGCTGGAAAGTGACTTTTATTAGAGAGGAGCGCAGAACCTTGAAAAAAATTATTACCCTTTCGCTCATTGGTGCCATGACAGCCCTGCCGTTGGCGGCCCAGGACGATCAGAGCATCGGCGAGATTATCACGTCCCTGGTCCAGGACAACGCCCAGCTCTATCTGGCCCCGTTGCCCACGGCTATCGGCCTGGCCATGAACAGCGGTACCTTCCAGCGGGCGGCGCCCCACAAGATTTTTGGCTTTGATGCGACCTTCAGTGTGGGTGCCATCCTTGCGCCGATGGATGGCAACACCTACGACTTTATCATCCCCGACCTGAATTTGACCTTCCCGATCAACGGAACCGACTATCTCATCGCACTGGACAGCGACCTACTCTATCCCGGCGACCGCACCGCCAACAACATCTTTGGCGATGCTGAGCCTACCACCTACGCCGCCAACGCCACTTATGCCCACGATGCCATTGTCACCCAGCTCACTTCAGCGGGTGTATCCAGTGCCATTCTTGCCGCCATAGATGGCGAAATCATGACGCTGGCCAACAATATCATTGACGCCCAGAGTCCCCAGGGGATTGGTTTCGGGGGCTTTATCATTGCGGTACCCCAGATATCTATCGGTCTGCCGTTTAACCTGGAGGTCTCCTTCCGGGGCGGCATCAAATTTGATGATCCTGAGATCGGGGCCATCAACTACACCGGCTTTGGTGGCAAGATCGGCCTCAACGGCTTCCTGCCCAGCATCCCGCTGATCTTTCCGGCCATCTCGATAGGCTACTACAGCACCAACCTGTCCATCGAATCTGCCGGGGCCACACTGGAGGCCACCAACAGCATCCTCAATTTCCAGATCAGCAAGTCGATCCCCCTGATAACGCTCTATGGTGGCGTCGGCCTGGAAAAATCGAGCCTGAGCGCCTCCTATGATTTGGATCCCGGCGGCGGTCTGGCGGTTATTCCCATCACATTTGATCTCGATGGTGAAAACAGTTTTCGCACCGTCGTGGGGCTGCGCTTGAAGCTGCTCCTGCTCACCTTCCACGGCGCCTACATCCAGGCCGCCGATTACACCGGCCTCTATGGCGGTATGGGAATAACCTTCCGCTGATATTGCCGGTCTGACCGAGCAGTTGAAGGGGGCGTCAGCGGCGCCCCCTTTTGCTTTCGGCTATCGCCGGCGGCAGGTTACTTTCAGAGCTGCATGCCCGCCTCAGCCATGACACTACAGCCCCCCATCCGGCCGGAATGGAAGGAGCACCCCAAATCGTGGGGCCATCCTTTCCATCCCATGTGCAGTTACATGGCCATGTTTCCCCCGCGCTTGCCGCACTATTTTATCCAGCGCTTCACTCAGCCTGGCGACCGTGTGCTGGACCCCTTCAGCGGACGTGGCACCACCCCGACCCAAGCCTGCGTCGAAGGGCGTATCGGCATCGCCAGTGACTTGAACCCGCTGGCCTATGTCCTCTCCCAAGCCAAGGTCGATCCCCCTACGCTGCAGGCGGCGTTGGCCCGGCTGGCGGAACTGCAGGCCGGCTATCATCCCGCCCAGGCAGCCGCTGTTGATTCGTCGGAAGCCATCAGCGCCGTGTTCCATCCGCGCACGCTGGAGCAGCTCCGCTACCTCCGGGATGCCCTGGGCGCCAGCAGGGAGGATATCTTTCTCACGGCCACCATTCTCGGCATTCTCCACGGCAAGTACCGCCGCAAGGGGGACGATTCCATCTACCTGAGCCTCGACATGCCCAATACTTTCAGCATGAGCCCCGGCTACATCCGCCGTTTTGTCCGCGAAAATAATATCCAGTCGCTGCCATTGGATGTTTTCATCAACACCCGGCGCCGGCTCCAGCGCCTTTACCGGCAGGGTCCCCCGGTGCTGCGGGGTGAGGCGTACCAGCTGGACATCCGCCGCCTGCACACCCGCCTGGAGCCTGAGTCCATCAACCTGGTGGTCACCTCGCCCCCCTATCTGAAAGTGGTCAAATACGGGCTTTACAACTGGATCCGGCTCTGGTTTCTGGGGATTGCCTCCGCCGAGGTAGATCGCACTCTGGACGACGGCCACGCCCTGCCCGAATACCTGAACTTCATGCAACAGGCCCTGGAGCAGATCGAAACCCTGCTGGCGCCCGGAGGGGTCTGTGTGCTGGTCATCGGTGACGTGGCCCAGCGTGGGGCCGAGACCCTCAACCTGGCCCGGGCCGTATGGGACCATGTGGCCGGGAACAGCGCCTTGCAGCTTATCGATATGGTCGCCGACCCCATTGCCGACAACCTCAAGGTGACCAAGATCTGGAACGCCACCCGGGGGCGGGCCACCGGCACCGATCGAATATTGGTGCTGGCCAAAGGGGACCCCATCGCCACCAACCGGCCCACGGTCGACTGGAGCCAGCCGGGCGGATGACAAGGGAGTCTGTCATTGGCCGGTTCCCCTGGCTGCAGCAACCCGGCCTGCCGATGGTGGTCTCGGCGGACCTGGAAGGGTTGCTGGCCGCCGCCCTGCTCCATCACCACCTCAACTGGCAACTGGCCGGGTTTGACGATGGTGCGGATATCTGGCTCGCCGCCGACCCGGAGCCGGCCTTGACTGTCAGGGTCAACCTGGGGCCGGCAGGCACGGGCCCGGCCATCAACCGTCTGGCCGGCGGTCCGCCGCTGGCCTGCAATCCGCAGAGCCTGCTGTCACCAGCCGAGCGGGAAGCGCTGGGGCCGTTTCCCTTTTCCGTACCGCTGTTCCTGCTGTGGCTGTATGACCTGCCGGTTCGGCGCGACCTGACGGCCCGCCTGATCATCATCCATGCCGCCGACGCCTGGTTGCAGGCCCGGGACGAACCGGACCGGATTCTGGCCTGGCAGGAGCAGTTGCCGGGCTACGACTGGCAATGGCTGTTCCAGCGGACCGGCACGGCTCTGCTGGAGCGCCGGATGGCGGAGCAGCTCCTGCGTCCCTTGCGGCGGATGATGAATTGCCCCGCTGACCAACCGGTGGGGACCGGGCGCTTTAACCCTGACTGGGACGGCGGCATGATTCTCGACTACCTCGGCTTCGTGGGGACCTGGCTCAAATGGTCGCCACCGCCTCTGCCCCAACTACAGCGGCTGCCTGCCAATGCCACTGGCTGAGCCAGGGCGGGGATTATTCTTCCGGGTTTCCCGCGCCGCAAACGTAAGTTCCCCGCCGGATACGTTCCCTGCACCATGACCCCCGAATCATGACCCAACGCAAGCCAGTCACCCCGTCCAATCCCGTTGTTTATGCCAACGGCCGCTGGGTTAAGCAAGCCGAAGCCACGGTCCCATTCATGGACAGCGGCTTCTGGTATGGCGACGGCCTGTTCGAGACCCTGCTGGTATCCCGGGGGCGCCTGTTTCGTCCCCACAAGCACCTGGAGAGGATGCTGGAGGGGTTGCACACGCTGGATATCCGGTTCCCGCTCCCCGAGGAGGAATTGATTGCCTTGATGGATGAGCTCGTCGCCCGCAACGGATTGCAGGAGACGACGGTCCGCCTCATGGTCACCCGGGGTACGCTGGCCGGTGCTCCCAGCGATTATAAGGGCGCCGCCAACCTCTACATCGGGCTGCGCTACACCCAGCCCCAGCCTGAGTTTCCCGTCCGGGTGGCTTTCGTCAATGAGGCTGACTACCCCGTCGCGCGGCGGCACCCGGCCATCAAATCGATGACCTACCTGTGGAACATGCTCGCCATCCGGGATGTGGCCCGGCAGGGGGCCTTCGAGCCGGTGTTCGTCAACCGGGACGGCTTGATCACCGAATGCGCCGTGCGGAACATCTTTTTCATTCAGGGGAACACCCTCAGGACCCCCGACCTGACCCTCGGCATCCTGCCCGGCGTGACCCGGGACCTGATCCTGGAGCTGGCCCCGTCCCTGGGCCTGGAGGTGGACACGGCTCCCATCGACCGGGCCGCCGCCGACGCCATGGATGAGGCCTTTATCGCCAGCACCGGCATCGGCATCTATCCGGTGGCCTGGGACGGTTATCGGCACAGCGACTACGCCACCACCCACGCCCTGCGCGAGGCGGCGGAAGCTCAGGTTCTGGCCGAGGTAGCCCCCTAGCCGCCAGCCGGCGTGGCGGCCGACTGCTGACTCTACCCAGCCTGCCTAATAAATCCCGGCGTTTCTTGTAGAGGACTGCCGGACCTGCCTAAACTTCCCGGTCAATGTTCAACAAGGTGCTCATAGCCAACCGGGGCGAAATTGCGGTCCGCGTATTGCGCAGTTGCCGGGAGTTGGGCCTGCAGACAGTGGCCGTGTTCTCCGACGCTGACCGGACGGCCCCGCATGTGTTGATGGCCGATGAGGCCGTCAGGATCGGCCCGCCCCCATCATCCGAATCCTACCTGCAGATGGGTCACCTTCTGGAGGCTGCGGCCAAAACCGGCGCTGAGGCTATCCATCCCGGCTACGGCTTCCTGTCTGAAAGCGGCCCCTTCGCCCGGCAGGTTGAGGCCGCCGGATTAGTCTGGATCGGACCCCCGGCCCGGATCATCGACGAGATGGGGGACAAACTGGCCGCCCGCAAAAGGGCCGTCGAGGCCGGCGTGCCGATTGTGCCGGGACTGGATGATGCCACTGCGGACCCGGCGCTCCTGCTGCAGGCTGCCGAGGATATGGGCTATCCGGTCCTGGTGAAGGCCGCCGGAGGAGGTGGCGGCAAAGGCATGCGCAGGGTGGAACGTGCCGAAGATCTGCCCGGCGCCCTGGAAACGGCTCGCTCCGAAGCGGGCAGCGCCTTCGCCGATGACCGGGTCTACCTGGAGAAGTACCTCTCGGCCCCTCACCATATCGAAGTGCAGATTTTCGCCGACCAACACGGCCGGACGGTAAGCCTGGGGGAGCGCGAGTGCTCCGTGCAACGCCGCTACCAGAAGGTGGTGGAGGAGACCCCTTCACCGTTCATCAGCGACGACCTGCGGCGGGAGCTGGGCGAAGCGGCTGTGCGCATAGCCTCGGCCTGCGGGTATATCGGGGCAGGCACCGTGGAATTCCTGGTGGATGGGGAGCAGAATTTCCATTTCCTGGAGATGAACACCCGGCTGCAGGTGGAGCATCCGGTCACTGAACTGGTCACCGGCCTGGACCTGGTGGCCGAGCAGTTGCGCGTGGCCAGCGGCGAGCCGCTCTCCTTCAGCGCCGCAGATATACGCCCGCTGGGGCACGCCATCGAATGCCGCATCTATGCCGAAGACGGTTTTGACGGGTTCGCTCCCTCTATCGGCACCATTCTCGAGCTGACCACTCCCGGCGGTCCCGGGGTCCGGCTGGACCATGGCATCCGGGCCGGCATGGAGATCAGCCCCTATTATGATCCGCTGCTGGGCAAGCTCTGCACCTGGGGCGCGAACCGGGACCAGGCCCGCCGCCGCATGAGCCGGGCTCTGGAAGAGCTGCGCATTGTCGGGGTTCGAACCACGGTGCCGTTCTGCGTGGCGGTGATGGAGCATCCGGCCTTCGTTGAGGGCCGATACGACACCCATTTCATCGACCGGTATATCGGCGAATTAAGCCGCCACGCAGCCCGGAGCAACGCTCATCTGCCCGCGGTGGCTGCCCTGGGCGCGGCCCTGTATGCCGAGCGGGAGAGTCCCCGGCCCAACCACCGGGCTGGCGGAACCGGGGCGACATCCCCATGGCTGGAAGCCGGACGGCGCAGGCAGAGGTCCCGGTGATCATCAAGGCCCTGATCGGAGACCGGGAGATAGATCTGCAGCTGCGCCCGGGAGACGGTCTGCCGACGCTGTCCGTAGCCGGCCGGCAAGCCGACATGGACCTGGCGCAGGTAAGCGATTATTCCTGGTCCCTGCTGATAGACGGCCAATCGCACTACCTTTCGATCCGGCCCAGCCGGGAAGGATACCAGGTGCTGCTGCGGGAGCAGACCTACCAGGTCCGGCTGCAGTCCGAAATGGATTTGGCCATGGAAAAACTGGGCCTCCGCCGCGGCACTGCTGCTGAGGCCGGTACGGTGCAGGCGCCCATCCCGGGCCTCATCGGCGCTATCCAGGTCTCGGAGGGTGATGCGGTTGAGGCGGGCGATATTTTGCTGGTGCTGGAGGCGATGAAAATGGAGAATGAGCTGCCGGCGCCACTCAGCGGGGTAGTGGAGAAAATCCATGTGACCCGTGGAGAAATAGTGGAAAAAGGGGCCGTTCTGGTGGTCATCAGCGCTGCCAGGGAGGGCTAATTGCCCCCTCCGCAGGCTAGCGGGTGCGGCGGCTGACCGATGGCCAACCCCTTCGCCGGAAAGCGCATCATCATCACCGGGGCTTCCAGCGGCATCGGGGCCGAACTGGCCCGCCAACTGGCGTCGCAGGGAGCCCGTCTGGCCCTGGCTGCCCGCCGTGAGCCGGAGCTGCAAACGGTAGCCGCCGCCTGCCGGGAACGGGGCGGCGAGGCGCTGGTGGTACCCACGGACGTCACCTCGGAGGAGCAGTGCCGCCGTCTCAGCGAGCAGGCCGTAGCGGCCTGGGGGGGCCTGGACCTGCTGATCAATAATGCCGGGATTTCCATGCGCAAACTTTTCGCCGAACTGGATGACCTGTCGGTACTGGCCAACATCATGGCGGTGAACTACCTGGGATCGGTCTACTGCACCCACTACGCCCTGCCCCATCTGCTGCAGAGCCGGGGGCGCATCGTGGTCATATCAAGCCTGGCGGGCAAAGTCGGCGCCCCCACCCGCAGCGGCTATTCGGCCAGCAAGCACGCCCTGCACGGTTTCTTTGATGCCTTGCGGGTGGAGCTGGCCGGCAGCGGCGTGTCGGTGACCTTGGTCTGCCCCGGCTTTGTCGATACGGGTATCCGGCGTTATGGCGAAGATGGGGCCTTGCGGCCGCGGGGTATGGCGGTGGAAGTCTGCGCTGGGAAGATCGTGCGTGCTGCGGCCCGGCGGCGGCGGGAGCTGGTGATGACGCCCATTGGCAAGGTGGGGCGCTTTATCAAGCCGTTCCTGCCCGGCCTGATCGACCGGGTGGCCCGGCGCAAGGTCGGCTTACCTTAATCCTCTTTATGGACCTGATCTTCCCGCCGGGCAATGAGGAGGTACGACACACCGATGGCGATGGGAATCAAGCCCCAGGCGGCGGCAGCCACTTCCTCTGAAGAGGCCCAGAGCGCCAGGGTAAAGGCAACACCGACGCTGGTCCAGACAATACCCCGGGTATAGCTGCTGCTCTGGGGCTGCGCTGCCAAAAGGGGCACATCAATGCCTTTCTCGATGGCGGCCATGATTTCCTTGCCGGCCTGCTCACGCTTTTTATAATTGAAATAGATTGCCGCGATGATGATGGCGGCAGACACCAGCATGGAGATTGACCCGAGCACCAACGGTATGATATCCAAATAAATATTATTCACGTTATCTTGCTCCTTCAATAAACGATTAACGGAATGTATCCTATTCGCACCGGTAAGACTGCCCTGAACCGGCTAATGTTGCAGGCTGAACGGCACAATGGCAAGCTGGCCGCTGCAACAATCGCGCTGCACAGGTCGTCTTAACAGGGATGGCAGCCGCATCTGACGCCGAGATACTGACACTGTATCGTGGAGGCCAGGTCGAGGCGGCCTTCAGGCTACTGGTCGCCGCACATGGAGAAAAAGTGTACAACATCGCCCTATTTACCCTGAATGATGAAAATCTTGCCGCCGATGCCTCCCAGGAGGTATTCATCAAAGTGTACCGGAATCTGAGCCGCTTCAAGGGTGACGCCAGTCTCTCCACCTGGCTCTACAGGATCGCCAAAAATGTTTGCTTCGATTTGTTGAAGAAGCGCCACCCGGAACGGCTGGAGGAGGACCAGGAGCGGCAACTGGCCAGCCCGGCGCCGGGACCCGAAGCCGAGACAATCCAGGATTGGGAACACCGGCGGCTGCGGGACGCCGTGGCAGCGCTACCGGAAGTTCAACGCATGGCGGTCAATCTGTACTACTTTCAGCAGTATTCTTATGAGGAAATTGCCGAGGTCATGGATCAGCCACTGGGCACCATAAAATCGCACCTCCACCGGGGCAAATCGGCCCTGGCTGCCGCCCTGCCTGAGCGGGAAAAGTAATGCTGCGCCCCGCTGAACTGGATGCCCGCCTGCAGCCCATCTTTGATCGGGCCCGTCAGCCGATGCCGCCGGATCTCCAGGCCCGGCTGCTGGAGATTCCGGCCCGCCAAGCCGTGGCAACCCTATGGTGGACCCGCCGGCTGCTGCCCCTGGCGGCGGCGCTGGGTCTGCTGGCCGTGGCGGCGACTGCCGGAGGCCGGATTGCCGATTTCCTGCGCCATCTCCTGGGGGGCCGGATAGCCGGCGCCATCAGTGAGGGCACCTATCGCCTGTACAGTTTGGTCATGGAGCAGTGGGCCCCTTGGCAGGAGGCGCTCCCCCTGGCCTACGCTGCGCCAATGTTCATGGTCTTTGCCGCCGCCGCACTGGCGGCCCTGTGGCTGAGCTACCAGCCTGGCATCAGCCGGCTGCCGGCGCCGATTCCCGCCGCCTAGATTCCCCCGGTTCTATTTACCTTCCGCTATCCTGATCAGGCCTTCCGGGGCCTCAACGGTGCCGATACGCCCCCGTGTCTCCGCCTTGAGCCCGTGCGATCAACCCTCGTTCAATAGGCTCCCTATACTTTAAGCGCCACCGGTAGGAGGAGAGGTTCGCCCGAAAGGTTGGCACAACAGGGCCAAAAGGCAGCGCTTTCCTGGGGGGCGATTTTTCTTGGCCCTTGGCCGGTCCGGCGTAAACATTCATTCATGACCCTCTCGCCATCGCTGGTCCGGCAACTTCGGCGCGCCGTTGGGGCCGAGCATGTGGATACCGGTCTGGCCGAGACCCAACTGTTTGCCTCCGACGGCTTGACCCTGCACCAGGCACGGCCCGCTGGTGTGGTCTATCCGACCAGCACTGCAGAGGTCGCCGCTGTGGTGGCGGCCTGCCTGGCGGCCGATACCCCCTTCGTGGCCCGGGGCGCCGGAACCGGCTTGAGTGGCGGCGCCATCAGTGACGGCGGGGTCATTATCCAACTCAGCCGTATGAACCAGGTCCTGGATATCCGGCCCGAGGATCGCTACGCCGTCGTCCAGCCGGGGGTCGTGAACAGCTACCTGAGTCTCCAGACCCGGCCCTACGGACTGGAGTTTGCCCCGGACCCTTCCAGCCAGGCGGCTTGCACCATCGGAGGCAACGTGGCCGAAAATGCCGGCGGCCCGCATACCCTCAAGCAGGGTGTTACCGTCAATCATGTGCTGGGCCAAAAGGTGGTGCTGGCCACCGGCCGGGTAGCCAGTTTCGGGGGCCCCTGGCACGCCGCCACCGGTCCCGCCTTCGGGAGCTTCCTGGTGGGCTCTGAAGGGACCATCGCCATCACCACCGAGGTAACCGTCCGGCTGGTACCGACACCGGCGCACGTCATCACCATGCTGGCGACTTACGAGGCCGTCGGCGGGGCCACCGATTCGGTGTCGGCCATCCTGGCCGCCGGTATATTGCCGGCAGCCCTGGAATTCATCGACAAACTCTGCATCCAGGCGGTGGAAGCCCATCTGAAGGTCGGCTTCCCTACCTCAGCGGCCGCCGTCCTGCTTATCGAACTCGATGGCGACAAGGCGCTGAACAGTGGCCAGGCAGTGACCGTGGAGGCCCTCTGCAGGGACAACGGCGCCAGCGACTTCAGACGGGCGCGATCGGCGGAAGAACGCCAGCGCCTTTGGCTCGGCCGGAAGCACGCCGCCGGCGCCATCGGCAAAATCTCACCGGCCTACTACACCAACGACGGCGTGGTGCCCCGCAGCCGCCTGACCGACATTTTGACCCAGATTTACCGCATCGGCAAGAACTACCGCCTGCAGGTAGGCAACATTTGCCATGCCGGGGATGGCAACATTCATCCGGTGATACTGTTCGATCCCGACACTGCCGATGGCGCCGACCGGGCCTTTGCCTGCTCAGCCGATATCCTGACGGCCTGCCTGGAGATGGGCGGTTCGCTGACCGGAGAACACGGCATCGGTCTGGAGAAACGGGACCTGATGCCCCGCATGTACACCCCGGCCGACCTGGAGCAGATGCGCCGGCTGCGCGACGGCCTCAACCCGGCGGGGTTGCTCAATCCCTGCAAGGTGTTGCCCGAAGGGGCGCGCTGCGGTGAGGTCCGCGGCCAGGCCACATTGCCCGAGGGCACCTGGATATGACCTCAGTGGCCACCCGGCCCGGTAGCGGCCCTGTCATACAGCCCGCCGATCGGCAGCAGGTGGCCGAAGGGGTGCGCCAGGCCCGGCAGACCGGCGTGTCACTGGGCGCGCCGGCGGCTGACCAGAGCTGGGATTTTTCGGCCCTCACCGCTGAGGTCCTGCTCAATCCGCCCGATATGATCCTCACGGCGGAGACGGGGCATACCTTGGCCCACCTGAAATCGACCGCAGCCGCAAGCGGCCTCTGGCTGCCGCTGGACAGTTGCCATCCCGGCCCACTTTCGCTGGCCCAATATCTGGCGGAGGACTGGTCCCTCAGTTGGCTCAGCCAGACCTACGGCACCCTGCGGGACTGGGTCATGGAGCTCAGCGCCATCAACGACCGGGGAGAGCCGGTGCGCTCCGGCGCCCGGGTGGTCAAAAATGTCGCCGGCTACCATCTGGCGCCCCTCTACATCGGGGCCCGGCACGCCCTGGGGCCGGTGGTTGAGGTGAGCCTGCGCCTGATCCCCAGCCCGGCAGGTCTCCAGCGGGTGCGCTGGTCCGCCTCGAATCCCAACCCCCTGCTGGACATCTGGCTGCAATCCGCCCAGGCACAACGGCCCGAGGGGAACAGCAATCCCTGGGTGGCGCTCAGACTGTCCGGCGCCGGAGACCGCTGGAGCCTGGAGGGGCTGACGCAGCTCTCCCCCGATATCGCGAAAAGCTGGGCTGACGCAACCACCCGCAGCGGCCCAGCCACAGTGGATCGCTGCGCCCAGCCAGCGGACGAACCTGCGCTTGAGGGCCGGCCCTTGCTCAGCGCCCATTGTCTCCCTTCCCGCCTGCGAGCAGTCATTGCGGCGGCCGCAGAGCAGCACCTGCCGCTGGTTGCCTATCCAGGCGTTGGCGCGCTGATCGTCCATGATGGGGGCCGCGGCGAATCGGTGCAGGACCGGGCACTGACCGCTTGGGGCGCTGTCCTGGCGGCGCAGGAAGGCTGGGTCCGGCCGCTGGCGGGTGCAACCCTGCCCGCCGGGCTTCCCCGGCGTCCCGATGATAACGCCGCACAGTTGGCGGAGGTTAAATCCATCCTCGATCCTGATGGCCTGTTCGGGCCCATGCCGGAGCTCTAGGGTGCACGACCATCTGCTGCTGTCGCCTGAAGATGCCCGGAGCTTGCAAAGCTGTGTCCATTGCGGCCTCTGCCTGCCCAGTTGCCCCACTTACCTGATCTCCGGCAAGGAGGCCGATTCGCCCCGGGGCAGATTGCTGCTGATGAAGTCGCTTGACCGGCAAGCCTGGGCAGATCCCTCGGCCCACTTCGGGCACCTTGACAGCTGCCTCGGCTGCCGCGCCTGCGAGACCGCCTGCCCCTCCGGCGTGCCCTATGGCGATCTGCTGGAGCAGGTCCGTGCCCGGCAGCGAGAGCAGTACCAGCCGCTCCCGTTTCGTCAGCGGGTGACCCTGGCCTGGACCACCTCCCGGCGGCGCCTGATATGGCTGACGGCGCTTCTGCGCCAGCTCCAGAAGCTGCGCCTCGACCGGCTGGTTATCGCCCTCAGACTTTTGCCGGCCGCCCTCAGGGTGCAGCTGGCCGGGTTGCCGCCGCTTCCGGCCCGGTCCTTCAGCCAAGCTGCCCTGGAGGATTTCGCGCCGGCCCATCCAGCGGGAAAGATGCGCGGCCGGGTGGCGCTGTTCACCGGCTGCGTGATGGACAGCTGGTACGCTGAAGTGCATGCCGCCACTGTGCGGGTTCTGCGCTGGAACGGCTACGGGGTAACGGTCCCGGTGGAGCAGGTCTGCTGCGGGGCCCTGCATAGCCATGCCGGTGAGGAGCAAACCGGGGCGCTCCTGCTGGAGGCCAACCGGGTGGCCTTCGGTGCTGTGGATGCGCAGGCGGTGGTGGTCAATTCTGCCGGCTGCGGCGCCCAACTGCAGAAGCTGGGCAATGGAGAGCCGGCGCTGGAAATCGTGGATGTCACGGTCTGGCTGGACCGGCAGGGGCTGGTGCCTCCGGTCTCGCCATTGCCGGGGCGCACCGCCTATGATGCCCCCTGCCATCTGCGGCATGCCCAGCGCATCAAGGCTGAGCCGGAACGCTTGCTGGCCCTGGCCTGCGCGGAGCTGGTACCCCTGGATGAAGCGGAACTGTGCTGCGGCAGTGCCGGTCTCTATAGCCTGGGGCAGCCGGAATATTCCCGGCAGCTGCTGGCCCGCAAGCTGCAGCGGATATCCACAGCCGCCCCGGACAGACTGGTCACAGCCAACCCCGGCTGCCAACTGCAGCTGCAGGGCGGCTTGCGAAATACCGGGAGCGATCTGCCCGTGGCCCACATCATGACTGTTCTGGATTCCGCCTACAGCCGCGATCCGGCATACCGGACGGCCGTTATGGCGTAGCTGCGCCGGCAGGGATTGGGGCGGCAGAAACTAATTCAGTTTGAATTGAATCGGGATGGCAACCCATACACCGATGGGTATGTCGCGCTGCCTGGCCGGCCGGAAGCGGGTCCGGCGCACGGCCCGTATCACGGCTTCGTTCATCCCCGACCCCGGTACCCCCCGCAGGATGAAAACTTCCGTTACATAGCCCCGGGTGGTGACGAAAATCTGGACAATGACAGTGCCCTCTATATGGGCCTCCAGGGCCATTTCGGGATATTTTATAGCCTTTTTTATGGCCTCATAGCCGCCGATGGGGAACGGCGGTTCGTCGTAGGGGATGAAGCGTACCCGGCCCAACCGTCCGGCATCATCGGGCAGGGGGGGCAGCTCCCAGCTGGCGAGATCCTCCAGGACGGTTTTGGGTATGGTCAACTCCTCGGCGTAATCCTCATCCTCAGATATGACCGGAATGGAAGGCCGCTGCCTGGGCGGGGGGAGATCGAGCTGACGGGTTTCGGGGATGTGCAGGTTCTCAACGAAATCCTCGAAATCGAAATCAATGGACTGGCGCGGTGTATTGCCGGACTGGGGAAACAGGTAGAGCAACATGGCAACGGCCACCACCACCCCCAGCACAAACTTCCGCATCCGTGTGGGGTATTTTCTCGCGCCTGAAATTGGGTCCAGCATCGTAAGCATCGCCCGCGGCCAAAATCCGTTGATCCACCCTTGACCGTTTAAGTTAGGGGCAAAGCCGGCTGCGTGCAAATCAACCCATAAAAATGCCGGACACCGTCATGCTATAGCGATAGGGCTGCTTCATAGAGAAGAATTGCATGACCATGCCCGGCAAAGTTGGCCGGTGAAAGCCGGGTTCACAAAGCATCCAATTAATGGCCCCAAGGAGCATAGGCCCCGAGAAGCCATCGAACCTAGTAAACCACCACGAAGGACCAGGGACATGTCCCTGATATTGAGGAAGGAGAGAAAGAGATCCTTCGCAAAGCCCGGAAATCCACCGGCACAAGAGTATCAAAGAGCGCTTAAGGTCACCATCTTCTCTAAAGCAACGCCCGGATGAACTTACCACCTATTAGAGGATATGTCTACCTTTTTATATAATTAATAGCAGGGGCGGCCAACCTGGTGGAGTCAGAGCGCAACTTTACGGGGCAGTTATCCGTCGGCCGGCCCCGGAAAGTTTGGCCAGTTGTTCCCGCTTCTCGCGCATACCAATGGCGAGGTTGGCGAGGGTCTGCTCGCTGAGAGCCTGGCGGACCTCCTCCTTGATAAGCTTCCACTGGTTATGCAGGGGGCAGCAGGCCGCATCGGAGCAGATATCCAGTCCAATGACGCACATTTCGTATTCGGGGGGTGGTCCTTCGATGGCATTCACAACCTGTAGCAGCGTGATGGTCTCCGCCGGACGGGCCAGCTTGATGCCCCCCTTCCGGCCCCGGTAGCTCTTGATAAGGTGGTGCCGCGTCAGGGTCTGGACCAGCTTGGCCAGAAAGTGCCGGGGAATGTCGTAGGCATCTGCGATGATGCTGACCATGGCGAGCTTCCCGCCCTCATGTTCCGCCAGGTAAATCATGGCCTGGATGCCATACTCAGCCGATTTTGAATAAATCATTTATCATCCCCTATAATAAGATAAGCATATCTTAAATTAGATCATTTCGCCGGACCTGGCAATCGGTATTCACGCTTCGGCCGGCATTGCGGATGGGAGCAATGTCACCCCGGCTCGCTGTAAGTTCGGCCTGTCAACAATCCCATACCTGGAGGCATGATGTCCCGCCAACTCCGGGGGCCCGACTACCTGGCCCTGTCAGACCTGCTAACCGAGGAAGAAATCCTCATCCAGCACACGGCCCACGATTTTGTGACGGCCGAAGTGCTGCCCATTATCACCAAGCATTTTCGTGACGGGACCTTCCCCGCCACCTTGGTGCCCCAGATGGCCCAGCTGGGATTTCTGGGCAGCGCCCTCCCGCCGGAAGTGGGCGGGGCAGGCTTGAGCGCCGTCGGCTATGGCCTGGTGAGCCAGGAGCTGGAGCGGGGCGACTCGGCCATCCGCTCCTTCGTTTCGGTGCAGAATTCCCTGGTCATGTTTCCCATTTTCACCTTCGGCAGCGAGGACCAGAAGGAGCGCTGGCTCAAGCCCCTGGCCCGGGGCGAGGTGATCGGCTGTTTCGGCCTGACCGAGCCCGACGTCGGCTCCAACCCGGCCGCCATGCAGACCCGGGCCCGGCGGGATGGCGATGGTTGGGTCCTCAGCGGCGCCAAGATGTGGATCACCAACGGCAGCATTGCCGATATTGCCATCGTCTGGGCCAAGGACGAAGAGGATACGGTGCGGGGCTTCATCGTGGAGCGGGGCAGCCCCGGCTTCAGCGCGCCGGACATGACCGGAAAATTATCGCTGCGGGCTTCGGTGACATCGGAACTCCTGCTGGACGAAGTGCCGGTGGCTGAATCCAGCCGCCTGCCCGGCGCTGCAGGGCTCGGGGGGCCGCTGAATTGCCTCACCGAGGCCCGCTACGGCATTGCCTGGGGCGCCATCGGAGCGGCGGTGGCTTGCTACGAGGCGGCCCTGGAGTACGCCGGGGAACGGACCCAATTTGGCCGGCCCATCTCAGGCTTCCAGTTGACCCAGGAGAAGCTGGTCTGGATGCTGACCGAGATCACTAAGGCCCAGCTGCTGGTGTTGCAGCTCGGCCGCCTGAAAGAGCAGGGCAAACTCCGCTTTCAGCAGGTGTCGCTGGCCAAGCGCAATAACGTCTGGATGGCCCGGGTATGCGCCAGGCTGGCCCGTGAAATCCACGGCGCCAACGGTATCATGGACGAATATCCGCTGATGCGCCACATGATGAACCTGGAGAGTGTTTACACCTACGAGGGGACCCACGAGATGCACACGCTGATCCTGGGTGAGGATATTACCGGGCAGCCGGCCTTTACCTAGCGGGTCAGGACTGGCTCAAGTGCTCCGCAGGTGATAAAGGTGACATCCTCCCCGGCCTTGGCGAGGCGGCACCGCAGTAGCCTCCTCCCCTCCGCTTCCCATGATGGCGATTTTCATACGGCCCCTTGCCATGAATGGGTAGAAATGACCGGATTCAACCGCGGCAGGCGGTGTCCGCCAGGGCAAGGCCGTCTCACAACCAGCGCCGCACGCGGCCCTTGTATTCCAGATACTCCCCGCCAAACCGGCGCTCCATGTAGCGCTCCTCGCGCGGGACGATCAGGATTTGAGTGATGAGCATGATCGGGATCAACAGGGCCAGCACCCAGACGCTGTCCGAGGCGACGGCGATTCCGGCGTACACCAGAAACAGTCCCACGTAGAGCGGGTTGCGGGTAAACCGGTAAGGGCCGGTCACGATCAGGGCGGAGGAGGGCCGGTCGGGGCGGACATTGGTTTCGAATTTACGGAACTGAATGATCCCCGATAAATTGATCGCCAGCCCCCCAACGATCAGCACGCCGCCGATGATGTATTGCACCCCATTGGGAAGCAATTCCACGGGCACGAAATAGTCCACCAGAAATCCTGCCAGCAGGCACAACAGGTACATCACCGGCGGCGGAAAGGTCACTCCCGCGTGATCCTGTATTTCCTCGCTCATTTTTCCCTCCCTAAGTGTTGGTTGTTTCCCATGGAATACCCAATGGCTCGACAGGAGGACCTCCCCCCTTCAGACTTCCCTCATACCATTTCCTCTCCCGACCGCCAAAATTCCCTCTCCCGAATCAATTATGCTCCACCGGTGACGAAGGGCATGCTCCGGCTCAGACGCAACGCTCGGCGATGAGACGCAGCCCCTGGACGGTCAGGTCCGGGTCGTGGATGGCGGTGGTGCGCAGCTGCGGCGCCACTAGGTGGCTCAGGCCGCCGGTGATGACCACCTGCATGTCGTCCCAGCCTGTCTCCGCGGCAATGCGGACCAGCATGCCGTCGATCTGATCGACCGCCCCGAACACGATACCGGCCTGCAGATTGGTCTCCGTATCCCGGCCAATGACGGTGTCGGGGACTTTCAGCTCCACGGCCGAAAGGAGGGCCGCCGCCTTGAATAGCTGCCGGGCACTGCTCTCCACCCCCGGGGCGATGGAGCCGCCGATGAAGTGCCCCTGCGCATCGATAACGTCGAAAGTGGTGGCCGTTCCCAGGTCTACCACCACGGCGGGTGCGCCGTAGAGTTCCCTGCAGCCCACCACGTTGCAGATGCGGTCGGCCCCCACCGAGTCCGGATCCTTCACATCCAGGCCCAGTTCCAGCGGCAGGTTGGCATGCACCCGCAACGCCTCCTGCCCCATGTGCCGGGCGACCATGTTGGCCAGGGCGGTCCCGATATCGGGCACCACGCTGGCCAGGGCCACCTGGCTCACCGCGGATAGATCCATGCCGGCCCCTTCGGCCAGATGACGGAGCGCCGTCCACCAGTCATCCACGGTGTTGCTGGCATCGGCCTGCATGCGGCCACTGGCCCTCAGCTGGTCACCGTTAAAAAAGGCCACCACGACGTTGGAGTTGCCGATCTCAAGAGCCAGCAGCATGGGGCCTCCAGCGGTCAAATCTGATCATGATATTTTCATCTCCAGGTCGCCGGAAGCGACGGCTACCATGCCGGAAGGGGTCTTCAGGAGGGCCCGGCCGGCCTCATCCAGACCGTTGAATATGCCCTCAATCTCCCCATCGGCGCCGCTAAAACGGACCGGCTGGTCCCGGTGAATGCAGAGCGGCAGCCAGTGCTCAACCACGGCCTGCGGTTCGCCCTCAAGCAGCGGTTCCAGGCGATTGAGGAGGGCCGCCAGCAGCCGCTCCCGTTGCAGCGCCTGCCCGGTGATCAGCCGGGCGGAGGTGGCCTCGACGGCCAGACCGTGGGGCAGATCGCCGGCCTGCTGGTTCACATTAATGCCGATGCCGACCACCACCCGGCCACTGCGGCTTTCCGCCAGGATACCGGCAATCTTCCGCCCGCCGGCCGGCCCAGCATGGGTCAGAACATCGTTGGGCCACTTCAGGCCGCAGTCCACACCGAACTCTGTCAGGGCGCCGGCGGTGGCGACACCGGCGGCCAACGGAATCAGGCCCAGGCGGTCGGCGGGCCAGGCCGGCTCCAGCAGCACCGAGGCGGCGATGGCCAGACCGGCGGCGCCCTCCCAACTGCGGCCCTGACGCCCCTTGCCGGCCCGCTGATTATCGGTGACCAGCAACTGCCCAGTGACGGCCTCCTCATCCTCCAGCAGTTCCCAGAGATCATCGTTGGTCGAGCCGGTGTGGGGGTAATAGGTGATCTCCCGGCCGAGTTGGCGGGTGGTCAGATGGGCCTGGATGAGGGGGGTCATCAGCATGGGATGTAGATTGGTTGTATTGATAATTGATAAATGAATATTGTCATATCTATATGTCCACCCGCCCAATATCATCAGCACTAAAATCGCCAGATTGTAGTCGCTTGCTTCTATCAGCGGCAAACTTCAAACCATTGTTTATTACATGAAGGAGTCCGATAGCGCCGCGATGTGAATCGATTTGACCCCCAAAACCTATCGTCCCACCCGAGTAGTAGGATAAAATTGTGTTAATTACCGTCGAGATAGAATAGACTGCAATATTAAGTTTTGCACGAGTTGCTTCTTCTAAAGGATTAGTTTTTGAATCCAATGCAAATTCTAAATTAAAATGAGCGAGGGCTCGATTACGCCAGTCTCTGCAAAATTTTGAATCCGATTTTGTCTTTTCTATCTGCTCCTCTATATCCCGCTGTAAATCTTTTTCCACTATTAATTTAGGCAGTCTGCTGATGGTCAAATTGGGCATACCACTGGAAGAAGGTGGGTCAGTCAATTTCGCAACTGTTAGAATCGTTGATTCCCAGAGGGCGTCATGCACTACCCTAAAAAAGAACGGAGCCGTTGAATTTAAGAGATCAACGCGTGAACTTTTATTGCCGAATAATTCGACATATTCCCCCCAAATCCAATGAAGCCAGACTACTCTTTGCTGTAATTCATTGAATATTGAACCCAATTCATCTCCCATCACGCTTACGTAATCTTGTTTCGCTTCCGCTGCTGTCCTATTACCCATTTTCTATAATCACTCCCCAATTACTAATTTGCTTTTGCACCAGCAATATGTAATTCTGCATGATCAAAGTATTACGGCCGGTACTCGCCGAATACGTTTTTCAGCGCCCCGGCGATCTCCCCCAGGGTGGCGTACAGCCGGACAGCTTCCAGAATGTGGGGCAGCAGGTTGACAGCCGGATCGGCGGCGGCGGCCTGAATCTCATCGAGGGCCTGGCGCACGGCAGGGCGGCTGCGGCCGGCCTTCACCTCCGCCAGGCGGCGCAACTGGGCCTGCACCGCTTTGGGGTCGCTGCCCGGCAGGTTAGGCGACGCCTCATCCTGGCCATCGGTAAACTTGTTCACCCCCACCACAATTTTCTCGCCGGCGTCCACCGCTTTTTGGGTCTCGTAGGCCGAGCGGCCGATCTCCTCATCCTGAAAGCCGGCCTCGATGCCGGCCACTGCGCCGCCGAGCTCATCAATGCTGCTGAGTAGCGCCTGGGCCTCCTCCTCCAGCCGGTCGGTGAGGGACTCCACCAAGTAGCTGCCGGCCAGGGGATCGACGGCAGCGGGGATGCCCGTTTCATGGGCGATGATCTGCTGGGTGCGGAGGGCCAGCCGTACCGATGCCTCGGAGGGCAGGGCCAGGGCCTCATCGCGGCTGTTGGTGTGCAGGCTCTGGGCGCCGCCAAGCACGGCGGAGGTGGCCTCCAGGGCGGTGCGGACCACATTGTTATCGATCTGCTGGGCGGTTAAGGATGAGCCGGCGGTCTGCGCATGGAAGCGGCACATCTGGGCCTTGGGTTCGGTCGCGCCGAAGCGGTCCCGCATGATGCCGGCCCAGATACGCCGGGCCGCCCGGAACTTGGCAATTTCCTCGAAAAAGTCCTGTTGCACATTGAAGAAGAAACTCAGCCGTTGACCGAAGGCGTTGACCTCCAGCCCGGCGTCGATGGCGGCCTGCACGTAGGCAATCCCGTTCGCGAAGGTAAAGGCCAGCTCCTGGGCGGCGGTTGAGCCGGCTTCACGGATATGGTAGCCGCTGATCGAAATCGTATTCCACTGGGGGACCTGCTCCCCGCACCAGGCAAACAGGTCGGTGACCAGCCGCATGGAGGGGGCCGGCGGATAGATGTAGGTGCCCCGGGCGATATACTCCTTGAGAATGTCGTTCTGCACAGTACCCTTGAGCTGACCGGGGGCCACCTCCTGTTTGTCCGCTACCGCCACGTACATGGCCAGCAGTATGGCGGCCGTGGCGTTGATGGTCATGGATGTGGAGACCTCAGCGAGGGGGATGTCCTTCAGCAGCAGCTCCATATCGGCCAGGGAACCGATGGCGACGCCGACCCGGCCCACTTCGCCCGCAGCCATGGGATCATCGGAATCGTAGCCCATCTGGGTGGGCAGGTCAAAGGCCACCGACAGGCCCGTGACGCCCTGCTGCTGCAGGTAGCGGAAGCGGGCATTGGTCTCCTCCGCCGAGCCGAAACCGGCGTACTGGCGCATGGTCCAGAGGCGTTGCCGGTACATCTCGGGATAGATGCCGCCGGTGAAAGGGTACTGGCCGGCAGTAGGTTTATCGTCAGACATAGGGGGAAGTTAGGGAATCAGGGATGCGATTGTCAGTGGACTGTAGCGATAGCCGTCCTCCTTCGACGGCCTCATGCTTCGACCCTTCGGCTGAGCCTGTGCTGAGATCGCTGTCCAGCGATTGAAGTGCGCAGGGCAGGCTTCGCGGTTCTTCTTCTCTTCAATTATAAATTAACAATTATCAATTTGCATTGCCCCGGCCAACTGCTGCTGCCACTGCTACACCATTCATCCTTCATCCTTGCCCGGCAGCCAAGTGGCCACTCATCCCGCCGGCAGTTCAAACCAGAACCGGCTCCCCTGCCCCGGCACCGAGGCCACCTCCATGCGGCTGCCCAGGCTCTTCATGCATTGCTCGACCAGGGCCAGTCCCAGGCCGGTGCCCCCCTCCTCCCGGCTGCGGGCCTTATCGATGCGATAAAATTTCTCGAAGATCCTTTCCAGGTGTTCGGCCTCGATTCCGACGCCCGTATCACTGACGGTGAGCCGGACCCGGCCGTTATGCCGAGTGACTTCCAGGCGTACTTCGCCGTTCTCCGTGTGCCGGATGGCGTTGGACAGAAGATTCGATAGGGTCACCTTGACCAGTTCCTTTTGGCCCTGGATACTCTCTCCGCTGTGGTGGAGAATCAGTTGTAGCCCTCGCTCCTGTGCCAGGGGCAGGAAAGTCTCCTCCAGGTCCCGCAGCACCGGTTCCAGGGGGGTGGCGCCGAGCTGCACCGGCTCCTGACCGAATTCCAGGCGCACCAGCTGCAGCATGTCGGCAAACAGGGTGTGGATGCGCAGGAGATTCCGGTGGCTCTTTTGCAGCAGTTCCCGGAGCCCTGCGCGGTCGAGCTCGCCCTGGCCTTTTAAGCCGTCGTCGTCAATGGCCATTTCCAGATAGCCCCGGGCGGAAAAAATGGGATTGCGCATCTCGTGGCTAAGGGCGGCGATAAAGTCCTCCTGGGCCTGGTTCAGGCGCTTCAGGTCGGCGATATCCTCCTGCAACCGCTGCGCCATGGCGGCCACATCGCGGGTCAGGGCGCCGATCTCGTCCCGCCGGTCCGACCGGGGTAGCTCGGTTGCGTCACCTTCGGTTATGCGCCGGGCCGCCTGGGCCAGGTCACGGATCGGCAAGGTCAGACGGTCCGCCAGTATCCAGCTCGCCCCAGCGGTGGCCAGCAGGGCCAGCAGTATGCCGGCGTAAATGATGTACCGGACCCGGGCCAGAGTGCCCCGGATAGCGGCCTCACTGGCCGGGATGCGGACATATTCCCGATCAGCGGTAGGGGCCTCCCGCAATGCGGCTATGCCGGGGAAGGTGGGGGCGGTGGTGTCCTCCAAGGCGCCGGCCCGCATGTAGGGCACCAGGTCGGCATCGAGCAGTTCCACCTGGTGGTTGGTGAAACGGACATAATCGTTCAGGACGTCGCGCACGGCGACGCTGTCCGTTTGGGCAGCAACCAGGGTTGCCAGGTAGCGGGCCTGCTGATCGAGGCTGTCACGGGAGGTTTGCAGCAGGTGGTTGCGGACAAACAGGATGCTGAATGTGCTGATGGCCATGACGCCGAAAAATACCAGTGACAGGAAGGTAATCAGGAAGCGCCGGCGGATAGACATGCGTAGCTCAGGCCGGGCGGCGAACCCGGTAGCCTACACCTCGGACCGTCTCGATGAGACTTCCTTCGGCGCCGATTTTCTGGCGCAGATTTTTGATGTGGACATCCACCGTGCGGTCATTCACTATCACCTCATTCCAAATTGCCGTCAGCAGGTCCTCGCGGGTGAAGACCCGCTGGGGATTTTCCGCCAGCAACAGCAGCAGGTCATACTCCATACTGGTGAGCGGCACCGGGCCATCCGGACTGCGCACTTCCCGGCGTTGGCGGTCCAGTACCAGCGTGCCGAAGGTCAGGCTGTCGCCTGCTGATTCCTCCTGCTGCGACCGGCGCAACAAGGTCTTGAGGCGGGTGGTGATAAGCCGGGGCGAGGCCGACTTGGACACGAAGTCATCGGCCCCTACTTCCAGGCCGATAATCTGGTCCATCTCGCTGTCCCGGGCGGTGAGCAGTAAAATCGGCAATGCAGTCAGCCGCGGGTCCTGGCGTATTTCCCGGCAGAGGGTCAGGCCATCCATGCCCGGCATCATGACATCAATAATGGCAGCATCGAAGTGGCTTTTCCGCAACGCCTCCAGCGCCGCGGCCCCATCATCGCTGGTACTGACGGCGTAACCTTCCCGGCGCAGGTTCAGCTGCACCACTTCACGCACATCGGCTTCATCGTCCACGACCAGAATATGGGATTTTACAGGCACCGGGGTCCCTATTTGAAATCGGGGGGATGCTGCCGGTGCCAGCCGGTGGCCTGCTGGTAGGCCCGGGCCACAGCCAGCAGGTTGGCTTCATCGTACAGGCCACCCATGAAAGTGATGCTGGTAGGCGAGCCGCGCTCGTTGAAGCCGTTGGGCAACACCACGCAGGGGTGCCCGGTGAGGTTGGTCAGCAGGAGGTTGTCGCCACCGAAGGAGGGTGAAACATAGACATCCACCTGCTCCATCACCAGGGCCATTTTCTGGATCAGCTCGTACCGGGCCCGGTTGGCCTGGATGTAGGCCACCGCCGGAATGAAGCGGGCCGACCGGAATACATTGGGCCAGCTGTTCTTGATTTGCCGCGCCAGCATATCGTCCCGGTTCGACAGGGTCAGATCGTCGAAGGCGGCCCCGGCCTCGGCACTGAGGATGAAGGCCAGATCGGAAACCGGGTAGTCGGGGAGTTCAATGGGGATCAGCGCCGCGCCCAGGTCCCGGAGCACCTCCAGCACTGCCGCATCGCGTTCGTGGTTGCCGTATTCAGCCTCGAAGGCCGATTTGTAGTAGCCGATACGCAGGTCCGCCAGATCGACCCGATAGTCGTAGTTGAATGGCAAGTCCACCACGGTCGGGTCAAGGCCATCAGGGCCACGGATGGCGTCGAACACGATAGCGCAATCCTCAACCGTCCGGCACATGGGGCCGAGCTTGTCCATCGACCAGGAAAGGGCCATGGCGCCAGCCCGGCTCACCCGGCCGAAAGTGGGCCTCAAACCGGTGACGCCGTTGCGGGTGGCGGGCGATACGATGGAGCCCCAGGTCTCCGAACCGATGGCAAAGGGGACCAGGCCCGCGGCCACCGCCGAGCCGGGACCTGCCGAGGAACCGCTGGAGCCCTGCTCCGTGTTCCAGGGGTTGCGGGTCTTCCCGCCGAACCAGACATCGCCCCAGGCCAGGGCCCCGAGGGCCAGCTTGGCCACCAGCACGGCGCCGGCTTCCTGCAGCTTGCGGATAACCGTGGCATCGCTCTCGATGACCTGGTCCTGGTAGGGGTTGGCTCCCCAGGTGGTGGGGTAGCCCCTGGCGGCGAGCAAATCCTTGGCCCCGTAGGGAATGCCGTGGAGGGGTCCGCGATAGTTGCCGGCGGCGATTTCCGCATCGGCCCGGGCGGCCTGCTCCAGGGCCCGTTCCTCAGTCAGTGTGACGACCGCATGCAGCTCGCCGTCATAGCGCTTCAGACGATCCAGGGCCAGCCGGGTCAGTTCGGTTGAGGTGACCTGTCCCGTCCGCAGCAGCTCGCCCAGTTGGGCCACGCTGTACCAGGCCAGCTCCTCCAGCTCCTCAGGACGGCTTACAGTACCGGCGCTTGCCCAGACGATGGGCCGGGAGGCGGTATCAAATTCCTGGCCTTGGGGCACCGGGTTGAACAGCAGGGCCGGCGGTACCGAGTTGGGCAGCCGCAGATCCCTGATGCGCTGATAGTTCTGGCGGTGATCAGCCAGGTCGCCAAGGAGCGAATCCCGCTCCGCCTTGCTGAAATTCAGGCCGATGATCCGCTCGGCGGCAGCCACATGCCGGCGCTTGATGGCCGGCCGGTCCTGGGCCGCTACCGGCAGGATGCTCATCAACATGCCCAGCCCTACGGCGAGCAACACAAAATATGTCCTGCGGAACATGCCGCCCTCCCTTCATCATTCAGGATACCGGAACGAATTTACACATTTTCTCAGGGGCAATCATGTTGCCGGGCCATCCCCGAACTTTTAGCGGTCCGGCGCCGGCGTCTGTCGGGTGCGTTCCCCAGCGGCAGCCGGGCGATTCTCCGGGCCTATCCAGGGTACGATGCCGGGGCGGCGGCAGTGCAGGGTACGCCTTCCCTAACCGGCTTCCGGCCCCTAATTTCCCGTCCCGGTACCATGCTCCACGACATCATCCGCTACACGCCGTCCTACGGGGAACAGTGGGACGACTTCGTCCGCTCCAGCAACAACGGTACCCTGTTTCACCTGCGCCGGTTCCTGAATTACCACCCGCCGGGACGGTACACCGACCATTCGCTGATTTTGGAAGGCCCCAAGGGGACCGGCGCCCTGTTTCCGGCCGCGCTACAGCAGCGGGCCGGCGGCAAGTGGCTCAGCTCCCATCCGGGGGCCACCTTTGGCGGACTCGTGACGCCGGTCGGGCTGAGCTTTCAACAGAGCGATGCCCTGGTGGCCGACCTTATCGCCTACGCCCGGCAGGCCGGATTCGGCGGCATCCGACTCACCCTGCCGCCCACCATCTACAACCGCCGCCTCTCCAACTATACCGACGCCGCCCTGCTGCGCCACGGTTTCACTTATGACCGGCGGGAGATTTCCTCAATCCTCTACCTGGAGGCAACCGCGGAGGCCAATCTGGCCAAGTTCACGAATGCTTCCCGGAGGGCGCTGCGCAAAGCCGAGAACGGCGGAATCGAAGTCCGCAGCAGCGACGATCTGGCGGACTACTATGCCATCCTGCTGCGCAATCTCAAACGCCGCCACAATGTGCAGCCGACCCACAGCCTGGCCGAGTTGCAGCATCTGGCCGGCCTGTTCCCCGAGGATATCCGCCTGCTGGCAGCCTACCTGGACCGGCGGATGATTGCCGGCATCGTTACCTTTTCTACCAATCCCGAGGTGACCCTGGCTTACTATATCAGCCACGATGAGGCCTACCAGCAGTACCGGGCCGTGAACCTGCTGTTCTACCGGCTGATTGAGCAGGCCATCGCCGCCGGCACCCGCTATCTCGACTTTGGCCTGTTTACCATTGCCGGGGCCCCCAACCGGGGTCTGGCCCGGTTCAAGGAAAGCTTCGGCGCCAGCGGGATGTTTCGCGACACACTTAGCCTGGCCCTCTAGGGCAGCCTGTGCTCCGGCAGATCAAAGCGCTCTCGGCCCAGACCCTCATCTACGGGCTGGGACATGTACTGGCCCGGTCGGTCACCTTCCTCCTGCTACCCCTTTACACCAATCTGTTCACGCCGGCGGATTATGGCGTTCTCTCCCTGGCCTATGCCTTCATGGGCTTCATGATCGTCGTGCTGCACTACGGGATGGATGCGGCCCTGATGAAGCGCTACATCCAGGCCGAGGGGCTGGACCGGGCCGGTTATTTCTCCACCGCCTGGGTGTCGCTGCTGATCACCGGCATCGGCTTCGCCTTGCTGGTGGCCCTGTTCAGGGAGGAGCTGGCCGGGCCGCTGCTGGGCAGGGGGAACGGCCGGTTGATGGTCTACCTGGCCGTGATTCTGGTCCTCGATGTCATGTGGTCGCTGCCGCAGCTGGCTCTGCGGTCGGAGAACCGGCCCCTGGCCTACCTCGGCTTCAGCCTGCTGAATGTCACCCTCTCCCTCGGCCTTAACCTGATCTTCGTGCTGCAGCTCCGCCTGGGGGTGGAGGGGGCGCTGCTGAGCAACGTCATCGCTTCGGGCGCCGTGTTCCTGCTCAGTCTGCCCATCGCTCTGCGGCGCCTCAACCTGAAGGAGATCTCCAAAGATCGCTGGCGCAAACTGATGCGCTTTGGGCTGCCGTTCCTGCCGGCGGGCATATTTGCCATGCTCATGGAGCTGGCCGACCGGTACATCCTGAAACTCCTTACCGATGTGCACACCGTCGGCCTGTATAGCGCCGGCTACAAGCTGGGCACCCTGATGCTGCTGGTGGTGATGGGCTTCAACCTGGCCTGGCACCCGTTCTTCCTTAAGCAGGGCGACCAACCCGGCTCGCCCCGGCTGTTTGCCCGCATCGGCAGCTATGTGCTGGCCTCGCTCGGGCTGCTGTGGGTCCTCATGCTGGTCTGGGTGCCCCACCTGCTGCGCCTGCAACTGGGGCCGGTGAGCTTTTACGGCCCCGATTTCTGGCAGAGCGCCGCCATCGTCCCCTGGATTGCCCTGGGCTACCTCGGCCATGCCGCTTTCCTGCTGCAACTGCCGGGCGTGTTTCTAAGGGAGCAGCCGAAACTGGTGGCACTGGCCCGGGGGGCCGGCGCCGGGACCAACGTCGGCCTCAACCTGCTGCTGATTCCAGCCTATGGGCCGCTGGGGGCGGCTTGGGCTACCTGCTTCTCATTCCTGTTGATGGCCGTGCTGTTTTGGCTGCTCACCCGGCGTATTTATCCCATCCCCTATGAATGGGGCCGGTTGGCCCGGATCGCCGGGTCGCTGGGCCTGGCGGCTGCGCTTTACCGGTTCACCGACGCCTCGCTGTGGCGCGACTTGGGCCTGAGCCTGCTTTACCCGGCCGGCCTGCTGCTCAGCGGGTTCCTCACCACCGATGAACGATCATTTCTGCGGCGGCGGTTTTCCAGAGCCTCCCGCGACTAGTTCGGCAAAGACCGCTTCCCAGTCCGCAAGGTAGCGCTGGGGACTGAAGCGGTCCCGGGCAGACTGGCGGATGGCCTCCCGGTCATACCGGCGGTACCCTTCCAGCAGTGCCTGCATGGCGGCAGTCAGGGCGGCCAGATCGCCGGGTGGCACCAGCAGGCCGGTGTCAGGGGTGACGATATCCTCCGGTCCGCCACAGCGGGTGCTGATGACCGGCAGCCCACAGGCCATGGCTTCAAGCAGGACCACACCAAATGTCTCCACCTCGCTGGGCAGCACCAGACAATGACAGCGGCCCAGGCGGGCCGTCACCGCCGGCCGGGAGAGATAGCCGCTGAGCTTCACCTTGCCGGTCAGGGAGAGCCGCCTAATCTGCCGCTCCAGCCGGCCGCGCAGGGGACCGTCGCCGATGAGGGTCAGCCGGGCCCGGTCAGATTGGGCCGCCACCCCGGCGAAGGCGTCCAGCAGCAGGTCGAGGCGCTTCTCCGGCCGGAAGTAGGCCACAGCGACAAATTCGAACCGTTCCGCCGGCGGCGGACTCATGCCGGCCAGAGCAATTTCCTTGACGGGGTTGTGGATGGTGGCGGTTTTGCCGGCAACCTCGCCGAAGCTCTTCAGGATGGCCTGCTCCACCGCCCGGCTGCTGGCCACGATCTTCCCGGCGCCGCTGTAGGATAGGGCGATCATCCGTCGCTGGAACGGCGTCCAGGCCCCAGGCAGCAGGAACTCCTTCAGGCTTTCGCCCACCACGTAGGGGATGGAGTGGCCGGTCAGTTCGCCGGCCAGGGCGGCGCCGGCCCACAGGGACGACTGTATCCGCACCACATCAGGGCGGCCCCGTTCCTCCAACGCCTGCCGGAATAGCTGCACCAGATTCCTTTGGTAGGCCCGAAAACTGCGCTCAGGCTGGAGGGGATAGAGGTTGATCCGCTCCCGGCGATAGGTGGGCAAGCCGCCAGCGGGCGACGCCGCGGGCCTGCTCAGGGCCAGCTTCGAATAGTTGAACAGTTTCTTGAGGGAGTGTAATATATTGGCCACGATGGTGACCTCATGGCCGGCTGCTGCGAAGATGCCGGCCCATTCGGCGAAGAAGGCCCCACTGGCCGGAGTGAGGCGTGAAGGATACCAGGAGGGAACGATAAAAATTTTCATGGCCGCTGGTGCGAAAAGTAAGTCTGCGAGAATGGAATACGACAGCAATTCAGGCCGTCCCGGGCTGGGCTGGGCAGCGAATACGATGGGCAGCTGAAACAATGGGCTGGCTGAAACAACTGGGCGGCCTATTCACCTCGACCTTCTGGGTCCAATCGGCCGCCATGTTGCGCGATTTCCTCTACGGCCATGTCCGGGCGGTGCGCAATCTGGGCCGGCGGGGCGAACAGACCGACATCCACCCCTCAGTCCGGTTTGGCTACCCCGGGCATATCTACCTGGGCGATGGCTGCGGTATCGGCGCCGGATGCCATATCTATGCCGGTCCCAACTCCAGCATCCGCATGGGTGACGGCACCCTCATCGGCCCGCAGGTCTTCATCACCTCGGATGCCTTCGGTGGTTCCCGCGACGACCTGACCACGGTGCATTCCGGCCACGAAGCGTCCATCAAGATCGGCGCCAATGTCCGTATCGGCGCCCACGCGGTGATCCTCCCCGGGGTGGCCATTGGCGACGGCGCGACCATCGGTGCGGCCACGGTGGTGACCCGCAATGTGCCCCCCGGCGCCCTGGCGGTGGGCAATCCGGCCCGGGTCATCAGCCCGGAGCAATGAAACCGGGGCTGCGCAAGTTTCCCTACCCCTACCGGGCTGCCCTGGCCATCTCCAGCGATTTGGACAATACGCCAGATCTGGCGACCTACCTGGCCCTGATGGACTATCTCAACGGCACCGGCGAGACGCCGCTGGGAACCGGTCTGGGGCTGGAAGTGGGCAACAGTTTCTGGTTCTACAATGGGTCCGGAGAAAATGGGTCCGGCGAAAACCAGTTGGCCTATTTTGACGCCGCCGGAGGGACCACGCCGTTCGCGGAGGTCTGCCGCCAGTTCTGGCTGTCGGGCCACATCGATACTCTGCACACCTACGGCAATTTCGACAACGGCGGTTTCAGCCGCAGCCACGCCGAGCGCGCCGTGGAAGAACTGGCGACCCAGCAGGCCCGGATTCCGGTCTGGGTGAACCACGGCACCGAGCAGAATCGCCAGAATGTGGGCCACCGGGAGAGCTTTGCCGGGGCCAATCCCGCGGACCCGGCCTATCACTTCGACCTGGCCCGACAGGCCGGCTTGCGCTATTTCTGGACCGGGCGGCTGACCCATGTCCTGGGGCAGGACGCGCGGCAAAACCTGGCGCTGATGGGTCAACGCATACTGCAGGAAGGGGTCCGGCTGCTGAAGTACCCCTTCTCCCGGGGGCCCCTGTTTGACCGCCGTAACCGGCTGCTGATCCCCCTCACTCTGGAGGATGGCGCCAAGGTGTGGGAATTCCAGCGCTGGATCAGCAGCTGGGGCGAGGTGACGGCCGCCGATGTCAACGACCTGCCGGTGCAGCTGGGCACCCGCCAGCTGCAGGGACTGGTCCGGAACGGCGGCTATCTGATTATCTACACCCATATGGGCGAGCATCTCGATCTGGCGGCCGGACTGCCTCCGGAACTGGTCACCCAGCTGCATCTGCTCCAGGGTATGCAGCGCGACGGCCGTTTGCTGGTCACCACCACAGGCCGGTTGCTGCGGTACCGGGAGGTAAACGGCGAACTGTCCTGGCAGATTACGACCGCTGACGAGCGCGCCGTTATAGAGATTGCCCCGCAGTTGGACACCCCCATCGGGAGCAACCCGCTGCAGGAACGCGACCTGCAGGGGCTCACCTTTTACATTGGCCGGGCCAAGGTGGCGCAGGTCCGCTTCGGCGGCCGGGCCGTGGCCTGCAACCTGAATCCTGCGGACGAGACCGGGCGGGTATCGGTGAGCATACCCTGGCTGCCGCTGGAGTATCCCCGGAGATGAAAATCCTCTATATTTCGCCGGAGAACACGGTCGGCACACTCAGTCTGTGGCAGCAGGTGCACCGGGACCGGGGCCATGAATGCCGCTATATCACGTTCTACCCGTCGCCCATGGGCTTCGCCGATGACATCGCCCTGCGTCTGCCGCTGGTGCATGGCTCGAGGTTGTATGAACCGCTGCGGGAACGGTTTTACCGCTGGACCAGGGGTCCTCTGTACGCTGCCGGGAAGCTGCCCGGAAATCCTCCCGTCTGGCGTCCCCGGAACCCACTGGAGCGGCTTTTTTTCGCGCTCCGGGACCGGCTATGGCGGCTGAAGATCGAACCTGCTATCCGGGCCCACGATCTGCTAAATTTTGACATCTACCACTTTGAATGGGGTCTGGACTTGTACCGTAACGGAAATTTCATCAGTCGCGTGGCAGACCGGGGCAAGGCATTGCTGGCCACCTATCACGGTCAGGATTTCCGCAACCGGGGGGTGCTTCCCGCCATAGACGGCCGGGTAGGGCTGAGCCTCACCAGCGAATACGATTTGATCCCCCGGCATCCCCACCTCAAGTATCTATATCTGCCCTACGATGTGAGCGGCACGCGGCCCCGCAAGCTGCTCAACGACACCCTTACCATCTGCCATGCCACCCGGAACCGGTACGTGAAAGGAAGCGATATCATTATCGCGGTCTGCCGGCAGCTGGAGGCGAGCCACGGCATCCGCTTTCTGCTGGTGGAAAACAGGAGCCACGCCGAGGTGCTGGCGGCCAAGGCCCAGGCCGACATCTACATCGACCAGATCACCGATGTGGCCCCGGGCTACGGCATGAACTCCATCGAGGCCATGGCTCTGGGTGTGGCCTGTTGCACCCGCATGGATGCCGCCTGGGAGGCATTCATGCCGGATCATCCTTTCGTGAACGTGACCCCCGCTAACCTGCTGGCCGAACTGACGGCGCTGGTGGAGGACCGGGACCGGCTGCTGGAACTGGGCCGCCGCGCCCGGCAGTGGGCCGAAAGCCACCATGACCTCCCGGCAGCCGGGGACATGCTCTACGGCTACTACCGGGAGCTGGGGCTGGCGGTCTGATGGCTACGAACCTGCCCAAGGTATCGTTGGTCAGCCCGGTCCACAACGGCGGGCCCCACTACGGCGTCTGCCTGGAGGCGCTGACCCAGCTGGACTATCCGGCCGGCCGGCTGGAGATTATCATCGTCGATGACGCCTCCACCGATGGCACCCGTGAACATCTGCAGGAGCAGACCCTGCCGGACCATTTTACCTGCCTCTATCCGCCGGAAAACCTGGGCCGGTCGGCGGCCCGGAACCTCGGCCTGGCCAAGGCCACCGGCGAGGTAGTGATCCTGCTGGATGGGGATATGGAAGTGGCGGCAGATTTTATCCAGGCACACATCGCGGCGCTGGCCAGGCCCGGGCGGCAGGCAGTGCTGGGCAAGGTGGCGCCAGCGCCCTGGGTACGGAGGGACCGGCTGCAGCGCTACCTGTATGAGTATCCCCGGCGGGGAGCACGGCAGTTCGCCCCGGAGCAGCCCATCACCTTCCAGTATTTGCTGACCCACAATCTGGCCCTGACCCGGCAGGCGCTGGAGGCCGGCGGCCCCTTCGACGAGACCTTCGTCCATTACGGCGGCGAGGATACGCTGTTCGCCTATCGCGTCGCCCGGGGCTTTCCCAACGGCCTTTACTATGCTGCTGCGCCGCTGGCCCGGCACCACCACCAGCGGACCCTCAGGCAGCATCTCGCCGACGCCCGGAATTACGGCTACCACAACCTGCCCCGCATTGTGGAACGCTACCCGGAGATATCCGCGCCCCTGGCCGCGGATTATGCCTGGCCCCTGCCCGGCCCATTTTTCCGCCGCAAGCGGGCCCTGGGCACCTTGCTGTTCAACGGCCTGAGCTACGGCATTATGCGGATCCTCACCCTGTTGCTGCCCCCGCCGCTCAGTTCGACGGCCATCCGCTATCTTACGGTGGCGGCTGTGGTCCGGGGCCTGCGCCGGTATGTGCGCCAGCGCCAGATCGGCTCGGTTATTTCTCCTGCATCGGGAGGCGCCCGTGGCTCCTTCTGACCAGCCGGTAGCCGCCATCGACCTGGGTACCAACACCTGCCTGCTGCTGATCGCCAAGCCGGGGGAACAGGGGCTGGAGCCGCTACGCCAGGAGCTGCAGGTGGTCCGGCTGGGGTCCGGCATGGACCTTACCGGCCGGCTGTCGGAGGAGGCCCAGGTGCGGGCCGTGGAGGTGATTTCCGGTTACCGCGAGATCATCGAATCCTACCACTGCGGGGTTGTCCGCTGTGTCGGCACCAGCGCCGTCCGGGAGGCGGTGAACAGCGCTGACCTGCAGGAACGTATCTTCACGGCCAGCGGCTATGCACTCTCAGCCATTGATGAATCCGAGGAGGCCCGGCTGATCCTGAAGGCGGTACATGATGCCTTCCCGGCGAGCTCCGGGAGGCGCTGGGTTGTTGATGTGGGCGGCGGCAGCACCGAGATCATTGCCGAAGAGAACGGGGCGTTGCAGGAGGTGGAAAGTCTGGAGCTCGGCTCTGTCAGGCACAGCGACCGCTGGCTGATGACTGACCCGCCCGCCGCCGGCGAACTGCTGGCCCTGCAGGCGGACATTCTGGCCCACCTGGCCGAGCTGTTCGACCGTCCAACGCCCGACCAGTTCATCGGTGTCGGCGGCACGGCCACCACCTTCGTGGCCATGGAACAGAAGCTGGACGCCTACGATCATCGGGCCGTCCACGGGGCCACCCTCACGGCCCGTAGCCTGGAAAAGATGCTTGACCATTGTCTTACTTTGACCCTTGAGAAGCGCCGTGCCTTACCGGGCCTGCATCCGGGCCGGGCCGAGGTGATCATCGCCGGAGGGGCCATCCTGCTGGCCGTACTGCAACGCAGCGGACTGGCGGAAATGCAGGTGAGCGACCGGGGCCTCATTTGGGGATTGGCAGCGGAACTGGCCGCTCAGTCCAGCGCCTGAAAATAGACGGCAGTTTCATGCGGGACAGAACCTCATGTGGCGTTACGGCTGAAGCTGGCGAACCCGGCCAGGGAACTTTCATACCTGTTTTCCGTTTTCGTCTGGAGACTTGCTCCTGTAACTTGCTTTTGACTGCGCTTATTTCAGGGAGGGCTGCTTCCAAACCATGATCCATCGGGGCCTGTCACGCACGGCCATTATGCTGCTGATCCTGGGATACCTGGGTCCTCTCTCCGCACAATCGACAGCTCCCGCACACCAGTCCCGGAATGAGGTCACGGTCGCCGAGCTCATCGCCACTGATCTGGATGGCAAACCATTTGATGTCGAAACCTTGGCCGATAAAGTGGTCCTACTCGATTTTTGGGCCACCTGGTGCGCCCCCTGTCTGGAGGCGTTCCCGCCGCTCAAAGAGATGCGCACGGAGCTGGGCAGCGATGATTTTGAGATTGTCAGCGTGACCCTCTACTCCGGCCTGCCGGAGGACATCCAGTGGGTCATGGACAAGTACAAACCGGACCATCCGGTGTTGCTGGGCGGACCCCAAATCCCGGTCACATTCGGTATCATCGGGTTCCCAACCTATCTGCTGATGGGGAAAGATGGCAAACTGGTCCGGCGTTACGTCGGCGACTTTAACGATCCACTGGGTCGCGCCCTGGCAGACGCGCGGGCCCTGGTAAATGACGAACCTCTGGCGGAGGCAGCCAAGCCATGAAGCACCCATCCATCAAGCATCTGAAACTTATCATCGGCCTCGGACTGTTGACCGGCCTGACCACAAGCGCTACCCTAGCGACGGGCGGGACTGCAGGGCCGGCGCTTTCGCCACTGGCATCCGAAATCATTGATCACCTGGTGGCGGACTGGAAACACCGGTTCCACTCGACAACGATCCCCCATGCCATGGCAAACCTGGGACTGGCCGTGGATGATGACATCCGGCTGGAAGTGGTCGAGTACTTGCGCAAAAACCCCGGTCTGAGCCGAAGCGTCAGGTCCTGGGGACCCAACAATTATCTGCTGACGAATACCGAGCGGCGGATCGCCAAGCTGCTGCTCAATTCACGCCGGGACAGCGGGAAGCTGCCCTCGGCAGCCGAGGTGCGCAAGAAAATCGGCCTGTCCAGGAGAGCGCTGAACGACCGGCTGGCATTTATGGCACGGGCCGGATTTCTGGAAGCGGATCGTTCCCAAAGCCTGGGCTACACACTTGCTGCCGACGCCGAAATCTGGGGCGGGCCGTTGCGGCATAACTATCATACCATAATCCCCGGGGGCGAAGACAAATTCGATGTGTGGTGAGCGGTCGACTTCCTGTTGCTGGTCAGCAACGAAGGATTCCAGGCGGGCCAAACGATAAAAATCGAAGATTCCTGCGCCCACGGCAGCGATCTGATAACGGTTGAAATCCTGGATGGGGAAATCGTCCGGATGAACCCGCCGACAGTTTTCGTGCAGCGGGGTGGCGGGTGAGTGGTCGATAACCTCTTCAGTTCTGAAGAGCATCTCAATGAATGGCTGGACACCTATCCCGAGTACCGCAATCTGAAGCACCAGCCCATGGGTGAGTTCCTGAAGGAACTTAAAAAGTAACCCTAGGCCAGAGCATCTCCGGCCACATAATCGACCACCCGGACCTCGGCAGTGACGGCCCGGATTAAGGCCACCACCGCCTGGTGCTGCGGGTGGCTACTGTAGGCCGCCAGGTCGGCTTCGGTCTCGAAGGACGACACCAGCACCACATCCCAGGCCCGTTCGGAGGAGCTGATATTCAGCCCCACCTCCAAGCTCCTGATCTGCGGTATCTGCGCCGGTAGCCCCTCCAGCCAGCTTTTCATGCTCCGGGCATTGGCCTCTTTCGGCTGGCCGCCGGCCTCTTCCTCCAGCCGCCACATGACAATATGTCGGATCATTGGATTTTCAACCATCTATTTTGATATCAGGATGCGCCCCCACAGCGGAGACAACTCTGCCTCTTCACCCCCTACCGGAGGGTTGCCGCTCCGCTGCGAGCTCGGATTTAATGCTATTCCCTGCTTGAGGCATTTAAGTGTGCTAGCCTGCAGGGGTGAGTAATGACTAAAGATGCAAATGATTTGAGCTATAGGTTAGCCAATCTTATTCCACTTTCTCCGGTTGCAGGACTCGCAGAGCAATTGCAGATTTCTGTATGTGCTGGCTCCACCCTTCGAGAAGGGGATGATGTGGTCAAATTCTAAGTTTTCCATGCTGCCACATTGGACACACTTTCCCCCATCTCTATTCCATACCTCATCCTTGACTGATTGTTTAATTGTTGGTCTATGGCTATCCTTGCCGTCCATCTGCGGCTTCTCAATAGGGATAGTTGTGTGAAACCCGTTAGGCGATCCCTCAATCGGCTCCAAATCGAGCCACATTTCCCAGAGGCTTCGTAGCTGGTCTCCGCTATCAAAATCCTGATTTGCCGTTATCCAAAATGCCTTACTGCACGTCTGGCATTCGTATTTGATGCCAGTACCAACAGAATTAATTTCAACAAGAGAAACCTTAACATCATTGCATCGAGAGCATTTTTGCGCTTTGAAGTTGTCTTTAATAATTTCAACCATCTTTAAGAACAGCTCTTCATTCTTTCGTAGTTGATTCTCTCTTTTAACCCTCACTCTTTCAAACTCCTGTACTTGATGCTCCTTTTCTCTCTCATCTCGTAACGTTGTTACTCTCCACATTACCCAGACCCCCAGCGGAATCAATACCAGGATTAGAATTGCACTCAATGTATCGTTCATGATTTGCCAGCACCCCTCAGCGGACGGCGACGGCCAGTATCTCCACCACCGCGTTCCTCGGCAGGCGTGGGGCTTCGATCACCGCCCGGGCCGGGGGATCATCGGAAAAATACCCGGCGTAGATAGCGTTAAAGGCGTCATATTCCGCCAGGTCGGCCATATAGACCTGCGCCTGCACCACATCCGCCAGATCGTACCCCGCCGCCGCCAGCACCGCCTGCAGATTGGCCATGACCTGCCGGGTCTCCGGCTCGATGCCTCCCATTACCAGCCGCCCGGTGGCCGGATCGAGGCCGATCTGGCCGGCCAGGTAGAGGGTGTTGCCCACCTCTACGGCCTGGCTGTAGGGACCGATGGCCGCCGGGGCTTGGTCCGTGGCGATAATGCGCCGGCCGCCATCGGGTGCGCCGCAGCCGGCAGCCAGCACCAGCAGCGCACCGGCCATTACCGTGGCAATAAAGCGGAGGATCATGAAGGCAGGCCCTCCTTGATCACCTTCTCCACCGCCTCGGTAAAGCGGTCGATTTCCTCCAGGGTGGTGTAGACGTGGGGCGTCACCCGGAGACCTTCGAACTCAGGGTGTACTATGGATGTCACGATGATGCGGTACTGCTTCCAGAGGTGCTGGGCCAGTTCAGCGGTGTCGATGCCTTCCACCTGCACGGTGGCCAAACCGCAGGCCAGCCCGGCCTTGAGACTGGTGTGCATACGCACCCTGCGGGTCTTCAGCAGCCGTTTGGCCCAGCGGTCCCGGAGATAGCGCAGCCGGGCGGCCTTGTTGGCGGCGCCAATGCCCTGATGGAATGTAAGGGCCTCGGCGATGGCCAGGTAGTTGGCCGCCGGGTGGGTACCGATCTCCTCGAACTTGCGGATGTCATCGTCCATGGTGTCCGGGGCCGGCATCATGGGCCACAGGTCCTTGATTTTCTCCCTGCGGACATAAAGCAGCCCCGTGCCGTGGGGGGCGCAGAGCCATTTGTGGAGAGAGGTGGCGTAATAGTCGCAGTCCAGGTCCTCAAAGGTGAAATCGAAGTGGGCCAGGGCGTGGGCTCCGTCAACGATGACCGGAATCCCCTTGCGCCGGGCCATCCGGACGATGTCACGGATCGGCAATATCTGCCCCGTCAGGTTGATCATGTGGCAGGCCAGGATCAGTTTGGTCCGGGGGGTGATGCCTGCCTCAAACAGCCGCACCACCTCCCGGTTGTTTTCCGCCGGGACCGGAATCTTGATCTGTTTCAGCACGACCCCTTCGCGCCGCTCGCGCTGCTTGAATGTGGTGATCATCCGGCCGTAGTCCTGAGTGGTGGTGAGGATTTCATCCCCGGCCACCAGGTCAAAGCCGAGCTGGCATATCTCCAGCCCTTCGGAGGCGTTCCGGGTCAGGGCAATTTCCTCAGGATCACACTTGAAGGCCCGGGCCATCCGCTTGCGGACCCCTTCCCGCTGGGGCTCCAGGATGCGCCACATGGTGTACACCGGCGCCTCGTTGGAATAGTCCAGGTGCCGCTTCATGGCATTCTGCACGATGGCGGGAGAGGGGCTCACGCCGCCGTTATTCAGGTTCACCAGGCTGCGGTCGACGGTATAAGCCTGCTGGACCGGCCGCCAGAACCTTTCGTCGGCAGCAATTTCCTCGGGCTTCCCTTTCCGGTCCTTGATGGCGGCGAGGGCATTCTTTACCGCTTCGGGGTGCAGGGTGGCGATGGCCAAGGCGGCCATCGGCTGCCCCAGGGTACCCAGAAAGCGGCGGCGGTTATAGAGCTGCATGATGACTCCTTGGTTGATAATGCGTAGCCTGGTGCAGGTTGGGGCATCGGCAGTTGATTACTGCCCCTTTGCATCCCTGAACAAAACTATTCAGTCTCAGGAATAAGTTTACTGGCCTTTTCTATGATACCTGCATTTATGAAATCTTGGAAGGCGCCGGTTAGAAACTTCAAGTCTTCTATAGGGATTTTAAGAGTTGATAGCTCGCCAGAGACAGTTATCATTTTACTGTAAATGCCCTGTCGAGATGTCGCTCGGTGGCTCGACACAATATATACCCATACCATTCCACCTAGAACAAAACGATACATATGGTGTTTTCCAAATTTAAAATGCTCCGGTTGCATAATAATTTGTTCCACTACCGATTCCTCTGATGAAAGAAAAAACACCATGCACCCATAACGCCATAAAGGGCCAGCAGTACCCGAATATATCATACCCCTAATCATCTTCTCGTGCTTTTCTCCCAAATTAACCTTTGTAAAAAAATCTAACGAGCTAATACTTGCCCTCCAAAGCACGGATAATTGGAAAATCTTATACCTCGAATAATCAATCCCCTCCAACGATACAAGACCCCGTCCTCCCGAGAGGCCCTCAACAGTAGGGTTACTTAACGCGTCCACAGCGTATGTTTCATAGCCGCTTAGTAGTGACTCGCAACTATCGCAGAGTAGCCTCTCTCTTAGGCCTTTCTGTGGGAGTTCTATCTTTGCCGAGGGCTTAGTTGATATACCAAGCATCCGGTGTAAGTCATCGTATAGTTTGGCATAAAGAAACTCAGGGATAATATGTGATCGTCGGAGGACTTTGGACTCTCCACATAGCCTGCAATATCCGGTATGTTCTGCTATCATATTTTCAGCGGTTCCAATACGCAAAAGTGAGGGGACCTGCTGGCTTCCCGGGGCCTTTTATTGTCCGGCAGGCTCCGCCGATACCAGCGCCAGCCAGTTGCCGTCGGGACTGATGGCCAGCCGGGTGATGCCCTGCAGGGCAGGATCGTCGAATGTGGCCAGTTCCTGCCAGCCATCGCCGGTATGCAGATAAAGACCGTTGCTGCCGCTGAGGATGATCCTGCCATCCGGCAGCCAGGCATAGTCTTCCCGCTCGGGCAATGTCTCGGCGACAGGCCGAATCTCCAGCGTGGTGTTGTCCACCGTCTTGATCCACCAGCCCTCGCCGCGCTTGTCCACGAAGCTCACGGCCGAGCCATCGGGGAGCGACTTCAAGGTCCGGCCGATGTTGTCGGCCAGCCAGGTGATGGCGCCGGTCTGCAGGTTGGCATGCTGCAGGCTATGCGGTTGGCCTACCACGAACATGACTACCGCCTCCGGGCCGGCCCAGGCGTAATAACCCACCGAATCGATGCCTGTGATGAGGGGCCGGGTCTCGGGACCGTTGACCCGCCATAATCGCTGGGCGCCGTTCTCCTCGACCCGCACCACCGTCAGGCTATCGGGATCGCCACCCGCCAGGGTGGGGGAGTATTCGGCCGTGGAGGTGGAGGTTACCTGATCGACCGTCCCGCCTGCCAGGGCGTAGCGGTAAATATCGGTCTCCCCGTCGCCCCGGTTGCTGCTGAAGTAGATGCTGGCCCCATCGGGCGAGAACCAGGGCTGGTTGTCGTAGCCGGGATGGTTGCTGATATTGCGGGGCGGCCCAACGCTAAGGGAATCGCCGCTACGGGTCAGAGACAGCAGGAAAATCTCGCTACCGGGTGGGGGCGCCGGAACTTCGGCTGGGGCCGTCCCGGACGAATCTGCTGGCGGCGGGGCACAGGTGACGGCCAGCAGCAGGGCCGCCAGGAGCCAGCCCCGGCGCTTCAGCGGGGCCGTATAATCAAGCCTGGCCAATGCCGCCGGCGCAATAGGCCTCATAAACCCCGTCCAGAAAGGACCACAGCGCCTGGGCAGCATCCTCGGCAGCCGCCAGCACGTCCGGCTGCCGTTCCAGGGGTGTGTGGGCGGCCAGGGCGTCGCGCTCCATCTCCCGGTGCAACACATCCGCCGCCTCGTGGACGGTGAAAAAGGCAACGCTGCGGGGATCGTCCAAACCATAAAATGCTTTCAGCCCCTCCCGCTTGGTCCGGGCCACATCCGGCACCTGGGATTCATAGGCGTACAGCGCCGCCAACCCTTCCAGGGCGCCCCTTTGGCCGGCGATTTCATGGAAGCGGGCCACCGAGTCCCGGGTGCTGTCCAGATAGTCGGCTTCCAGCACCTCGTCCCGGGACACGCCGAGCCCCTCGGCGAAGCGGAGCCAGAGCTCGGGATGGTTATCGGCGCCCCGCTCTTCCTCGATGAGGTTCTCCAGCAGTTGCTGGCGCAGGGAGATGTCAGCGCACTGGGTGTGGACGGCGCTCACATAGCGCGGGAATGCGGCCACATGGGCATAGTACTGCTTGGCATACTCGGCCAAAATCGGCTGGCTGAGGCGGCCCTCGTTCCACATCTGGTAGAAGGGATGTTTCAGCAGGGCGTGCCGTTCGATAGCGGCATCCAGGGCGTTGAGAAAGTCGCTGGGGGAGGACTCGAAATCTTCAGACATGGCATCAATTCCTTAACGGATGGTTTCTGTTCGCCGGAGTTGTCTCCTCCGGGTATCGTGATCGCGGCTGAATTTAAGCTACAGGGTGCGCCAGCGCATCCCGAGTTCGGTGCTGTAGCCCACCGATTTGCGGGCCACATTTCCGGCCTCGTCCAGCACGTAGTAGGTGGGGGTGGCGCCGATGCGATAGGCCCGGGCAGCGGAGCCGTCATCAAGGAGGATGGGCATGTCGAGGCGGTGCCGCTGGGCGTACTCACGCACCGCTTCCACGGAGCCGTACGAGATAGCCACGAGGTAGATGGCCGTCGCGCCGTCCTCGGGATCGTAGAGGTTTCGCAGGGCGTGGGCGCTCAGGTTGCAGACCTTACACCAGGGGGCGAAAAAGTAGAGCAGCACCTTCCGGCCCCGGACCTGCTCCAGGGTGTAGGTCCGGCCGTCCAGGGCGGTGAGGGCGATCGCCGGGGCGGCAGTGGCGCTCCGTGAGGGCAGCAGGTTGCGGGTCTGCCAGGCGGAGACACCGAGAAAGACCACGGCGATAAGGGCGCCATCCAACAGCAGGGAGGTGGCCCAGTGGGCACGCAGGCGTCGGTAGAGGTTCAGCATGGGGCGAAGCTACGACGGGGCGAGCAAAGGAACAGTCGCAGATTGGGCAGATGGGGGGATTGGGGGGGCGGCAGGTGGCGCGACTGGCACATACTCAATTAGCTTGAACACGCGTGCAGGAAGCTCCTTGAAACCGACGATATCTACCTAGTCAAGGAGCTGTTGGGGCATGCAGAAGTTCGCACAACGGAAATTTACCTAAGATTCCCGAAGGGATGTTTGGAGAGAGTGCTGGGGGGTTGATTCTGAGGCGCGGGTGCGTTCGCGCATCTAGCGGATTAATCGCCGAATCTATCCGGTCCCCTCGCCTGGCCCTTAATAAACGCCAGGACCAAGGAAACTACCAGGCCAATCACGATAAAGGTTCCCTGGGTTGCCTGATTCGACGAAAAGGCCCGGTAAGCTAGGAATAGGACACCCAAGCCTAGCAGAAAAGTCCCGATTTGGCCGACTAATGCCGTTATGCGATCCGTTTTCTGATCATAGCGGGCGAGACCATTACCTGCGCCGAGGCTCTTTTCAGCCATCGCCAAAATCCTATCACCCGCACCAGGCACAGCTTTTTCATATCCAGAGAAATCTTCCGCACTAGGCAGTGGCCCACTAGTGCTGACTGATACTCCTACTCCACGCAATTTTAATCCTGCTGGTCTGCCAGGTAGCTCCCCCTCTCGAGCCTCTTGAATCTCGGGCGGTTGGGGTGAAGGATTATCTTGGGATGGATCAGTGATTAGTGGTCACAAGGTCGGCAGTTGCAAAATCCACACTGAATAGTTCGCCCTGTTCTGCTGCGGTTCCACTATTGCCTTTCGTCACACGGCCCGAATCCAGTTCCGATTCATAATCTCTCATGGCGATTCTCAAATGATCGCCTACGTCGCTCCATGCCTCAGCCACAAAATCGCGGTAGATGACGATCAGTTCATCACCATCGTACTTTATGGCGAAATTTCGGTGTACGGGCGCCCCCACCCCAGTAATATCTATCAAGCTCCCAAATCCAGAAAGAAAATTACGGAAAACCGAAGCGCGATAGGGTCTGCTCATGATCTGCTCCCATAATACAGTTAGGCCAAAAAATCCACTCGGGGCGGGTTATTGAATTGCAATAATTGGGCCAGTTGGCCTTGCCATGTGTGACGGAATCGAAATGACTTTGGACGCTCCCTTTGACTGTAGCACACGATTGTACGCCAGAATAACACCAGCAAGCAACAATTAAATTGATTTCCGTCTCATTTCAAAGATCGGTAATTTCATGCGTGACTTAAGTAGATGTTCCCATTTTTATAGCGGAATACATGCGATAACATCATGTATTTATGTAACTAATAAGACATTAAGGAATAGTTTGCGCTGAGCATTGGAATATCATTGGGGAGGTTAATCTTACTCCGAATCAGTTGCCGCTCTTGTCGTTGTCCTCAAAGCCACGGAACGATTCCCTGATGGCGTCGTCTATGTCGCTCTCATCATTGGGATCGGAGGGATTCAGGTCGGCGCCGGTTTCGAAATTGACAAACCAGCTGTACACATCCACCGACAAGGTCACATTCACCAAGGTGGTCGTATCGGTGACAACCAGGGGCGGATCAAATTCCAGCCGTTGTTTCTCGCCGCGCCGGGATTTGTACGTAAACGCTGTATCGGCGTGGATGCCGGCCACCACCACGGAGTAGCGGTCGCTGCCGCCGACCTCATAAAAATCGGGATCAAGATTGTCCTCACCCGTATCAGGCTTGTGCAGGCGGAAGGAGACCTTGTCGTACGACCCGACGGGGATGTCGATAGGTCCCACCGTCGTTATGCCACCGGCCAGGTCCAGGTCCACCACTAGAGCCGCTGAATTGAAATCGAGGGAGTCGGTATCGCTGGTGCTGTGGAACTGGATGGTTTTCAGCATCACCTTCGCCGAACTCACCGTCACGTGGCTGGCCACGGCTTTGGTCAGGGCGGATTTATCCCCCACCACGAAGCTCAGCGTGGCGGAGGCCACATTTTCGCTTTCGGTCGGGGATGAACAGCCGGCCAGACCCAGGGTGGCGGCGAGTAACATTAATGTCATTGTTCTGGGCATCATTTTCTCCATACATGGTTACGGAAATTGCTCTTACATCTTTTCGTGAGAGGAATCTAAGCCCATTGCCACGCGCCTACTGTGACCTGTGACAACTTCCGGATTGCCGGTGTTGTATCCCGTCTTCCGGACAGTTGGGCATGATCCAGTTCATGGTTAGGTCTCCGCACCTCCCACTCCCATAACGCCCTTCACAAGCGGCCCCTCCCGCCTTAATTTCCGTCCCGCCTCGCCACCCTAGCTCAGTTGGTAGAGCAGCTGTTTCGTAAACAGCAGGTCGGCGGTTCGACTCCGCCGGGTGGCTCAAATTAGCAGAGGATGACCATGACCACCACCCCTGATCTTGTCCGCAGCCGCCTTCAGGAGGCCCTTGAGCCCGAACACCTGGAAATCGTCGATGACTCCCATTCCCACGCGGGGCACCAGGGCAACCGGGCCCACGGCGGCGCCCATCTTACTGTCACCATTGTGTCGTCCCGGTTCGACGGCCTCTCGCTGGTGGAGCGCCACCGGCTGGTTTACGGCGCCGTCGACGACCTGCTGAAGCAGGAAATTCATGCTCTTTCCATGGAAACCCATGCGCCGTCCGAGTGGTCGGCACGCTCAAACTGACTGGAAAAACCACTATGCCGTACAGACTGCGCCTGCTCTGGCCAACGCTGGCTTTAGTCCTGGCCGCCTGCGGAGGGACCGACCGGGCCGGCAGCGACCTCCACGCCATTTTCGACGACGACTGGGAGTGGACCCTGGAAAACTTTCCCACCTACGGCACCTTTCTCGGCGACCCCCGCTACAACGACCGCCTCTCCGACCAGAGTTTGGAAGCCATTGGGGTCCGCGAGGCCTACGCCCGGGCCCTGCTGGAGCGGCTCGACAAGGTGGACCGCGGCCGTCTCTCGCCGGCTGACCAGGTCAACTACGACCTTTTCCGCCAAGACACGGAGAACGACGTGGCCGGCCAGGCATTCCCGACCCATCTCATGCCGCTGAACCAGATGGGCGGCATCCAGATCAATCTGCCGTCGCTGCAGATGGTCACCCCTTTCCGGACTCTGAAGGACTACGAGGACTACCTGGACCGGTTGGCGGCGATCCCCGGTCTTATCGGCCAGACCATTACCCTCATGCAGCAGGGGCTGGAGACCGGTTGGGTGGTGCCCAAGGTGCCCTTGCGCAGTGTGCCGGACCAGATCAAGGCCCAACTGGTGCAGGATGCCACCGACAGCCCCTTCTTCAAACCGTTCCTCGACTATCCGGATCAAGTCACCGGCGAGCACCAGGACCGGCTGACCCGGGCAGGGCGCTCCATTATTGCGGAGCAGATTCTCCCGGCCTATGAGGGGCTGCTGGGCTTCGTCACCGACCAATATATCCCGGCCGGCCGGGAAGATGTCGGCGCCTGGGCGTTGCCTGATGGCCAGGCCTACTATGCCTACCGGGTCAAGCTGATGACCACGACTGACATGACCCCGGATCAGATCCATCAGATCGGTCTCGAGGAAGTGGCCCGCATCAAGGCGCAGATGATGAAGATCGTCAAGGCGACAGGCTTCGGCAGTGACTTTGACGCCTTCACCCACTTCCTGCGAACCGACGAGCAGTTTTACCACGATTCGCCGGAAGCGTTGCTCATGGCCTACCGGGATATCTGCAAGCGTCTCGACGCCCAGCTCCCCAAGCTTTTCGGCAAACTGCCCCGGGCCCCCTACGGCGTGGAGGAGATTCCCGATTACGAGGCGCCGGCCTCCACCACGGCCTATTACCGCCGACCCTCTGCCGACGGCTCCCGGCCCGGGACCTTTTTCGCCAACACCTACAACTTGAGCCAGCGCCCCACCTACGAAATGGAGGCCCTATCCATCCATGAGGCAGTACCGGGGCACCACCTGCAGATCGCATTGGCCCAGGAAATGGAGCATATGCCCAAGTTCCGCAAGTTTGGCGGCATTACCGCCTTCGTGGAGGGCTGGGGCCTTTACTCCGAAAGCCTGGGAACGGAAATGGGATTCTACACGGACCCCTACAGCAAGTTCGGCCAGCTCAGCTATGAAATGTGGCGGGCCGTGCGTCTGGTGGTCGACACCGGCATGCACCAAAAGAAATGGACCCGGCAGCAGGCCATCGACTTTTTCAAGGCCAACACCGGGCTGACCGAGCACAACATCATCTCCGAGGTCGACCGCTACATCGTTTGGCCGGGACAGGCCCTGGCCTACAAAATCGGCGAGCTGAAGATCAAGGAGCTCCGCGCCCGGGCCAGCGAGGAGCTCGGTGACAAGTTCGACATCCGCCAGTTCCACGATGTGGTCCTGGGCCAGGGCGCGCTACCGCTCAATCTCCTGGAGGCGCAGGTGACTGCCTGGATCGAAAAGGCCGGCCTGCCTTGAGCATGAGGCCAACCCTCACGCGCGCAATTATCGGCGGCCTGGCCCTGGGACTGCTCTCCGCGGCCTTCGCCCAGCGCAGGATGGACTGGTCCCCGCCACTGCCGCCGGCCCTGCCCTGGTCGGGCGACAGCGAGGCGCTCATCGTACCGGCTGACGATCCCTGGATCACCCCGGCCGAGCGCTCGGGCCTCACCACCACCCCAACCTATGACGAGACCATCGACTGGCTCAACACGTTGGCGGAGCGCTCGCCGCAGGTGCACATGGTATCGCTGGGGGTCAGCGCCGAGGGGCGGGATATCTGGATGGTGGTGGCCTCAGCCAGCGGCGCCTCCACTGCGGCGGCCCTGAAACGGAACGGCAGGCCGATACTGCTGGTCCAGGCAGGCATCCACTCCGGCGAAATCGACGGTAAGGACGCCGGCCTCATGTTGCTGCGGGATATGACCGTGCGCCGCGTCCGGGCCGACCTGCTGATCGGGGCCAATTTCCTGTTTATCCCCATCCTCTCCGTGGATGGCCATGAGCGCCGGTCGGCCACCAACCGGGTCAACCAGCGGGGACCGGCCGGGCAGGGTTGGCGGACCAACAGCCGCAACCTGAACCTGAACCGGGACTACGCCAAGCTCGACACCGAGGAGATTCGGGCCGTGGTGCGGGCCATCAACCTGTGGCAACCGGACCTCTATCTCGATATCCATGTGACGGACGGCATTGATTACCAGTACGATATCACCTTCGGCCACCTGGGCCAGTTCGGCTGGTCCCCAAAGATTGCCCAATGGCTTGACGACCGGCTGACCCCGGCCCTTACGGCCGAGCTGCAGGCCCAGGGCCACATACCGGGCCCGCTTGTCTTTGCCAGGGACAATGCGGACCCCGGCAAAGGTCTGCTCAGCTGGGCCTCCACACCGCGCTACTCCGATGGCTATGGCGCTGCCCGGCACCTGCCGACGGTGCTGGTGGAGAACCACTCCCTGAAGCCTTACCGGCAGCGCGTGCTGGGCACCTACGTGCTGCTGGCCTCGGCGATGCAGACCCTAGCGCGCCACGGAACCGAGTTGCGCCGGGCAGTGACGGCCGACAGTCGCCGGGAGCCGAAAAATGTGCCCCTGAGCTGGAAGGGACCCGATAAAGCCCAGCGGGAGGTTCCCTTCAAGGGGGTGAGCTGGCGGAAGCGGCCCTCGGACATTACCGGCGGGGAGCAGATCGAATGGACCGGTGAGGCCCGGACGGTTAACCTGCCTGTGCTCGCCCTGGATGGTCCCGCACTGTCGGCCCAGCGGCCGAAAGCCTACTGGATTCCACCGGCCTGGAAAGAGGTCATCAACCGGCTGGCCCTGCACGGCATTTATATGGAGACCATGTCCTCGGTCCGGACGGTGCGGCTGGAGTTTGACCGGCTGTCGGACATCCAGTTTGACGGAGCGCCCTTCGAGGGGCGCATGCGGGTCAAGGCCCGGACCACGCCGGAGGTGCGCCGGGTCAGCTTTCCGGCCGGTTCGGTGCGGGTGCCCACCAGCCAGCCGCTGGGCGACCTGGTGGTCAACCTGCTGGAGCCGCTGGGCCCCGATTCCTTCTTCCAGTGGGGCTTCTTTCTGGAAGTCCTGCAGCGGACCGAATATGTGGAAGGTTACGTGATGGAGCCGCTGGCCCAGCGCATGTTGGACGCCGATCCGCAGCTGCGCCGGGCCTTTGAAACGGCCCTGAAAGCCGATCCCGAACTGGCCGCCAGCCCCCGGGCCAGGTTGCAGTGGTTCTATCGGCGGACGCCCTATTTCGATGCCAACTGGCGGCTCTACCCTATCGGCCGGGAGCGCTGAGGCTCAGTAGACAGGAACGCGAGCCGTTTAGGCGCCGGAGGGTACCGTCACGGTGAAGATGATGTCGTCACCGTCCCTCTCCGAGTGGAACGTAAGTCCGTTGTGCTCCACAATAACCTTGTGAATTCGTATCCAATAGAGGTCCATTTCCTCTACAGTCACGCCGAGCAATTCCCTATCTTCCCCAAATGTTGCACGGTAGGCTGGGGTAAATCGGAAACTGGCCCGCTGGTCCGAAACCTCCAGGACTTCAAAGCGAGCTTCCCGCCAAGACATAAGGTTGCGGTAGGTCCCCCGCATGAATCCTCTGGGCGTAAAGTTATCCCCCCAGCTAGGCGCGAACAGTTCGCCGATGTCCTGCCCCGCATCTTCAGCGGTCTGCTGCTCAGCGCGAGCGTGCAAGATTGCGGCGATGGCCCAGGATTCCAGGAGGAAGGACATACGATCCCAACGTTGCTCAGCGGTGAGCTGGGGCAAAGTTTCTTCCTGGGCCTGGGCCTGACCGCTGCTGCACGCGTGGAAAATCAGCATCAGGGGCAACACTAAGCGGATTGTCTGTGTGGATTTCATACTATCTCCCTCCCGTTTCCAGTTGATGGTGGAGTCATAATATACTGGTATAACGGAAGTTAGAGACTCAATAGGTCCTTTGCTTAAAAATATCATATATCATGTTTATAAAAGATGTTGCGGCCAGGGGCTCCGGCCGTTGGGACCTGCGGGGAATCGCCCCAACCGCCGATATACCGCTGGCCGGGAACGCTGAGGCTCAGTAGGCCCCAAAAGTCAATAGGTTGGAACGCTGGGGTCGATCTCCCGGGACCAGGCGTCAATGCCGCCGGTCAGGTTCATCACATCGCTGAAATCGTACTGCCCAAGGAAGTGGCAGACCTCCAGCGACCGGGCTCCCGTATGGCAGAACACCACCACTGACTGGGCCGGATCGAGCTCATTCAACCTCTGAGGGATCAGTTGCATGGGAATATGAAGTGCGGGACCGACCGAGGCATAGGCCACCTCATTGGGTTCCCTCACATCGAGAAGCACGAAATCCTCGCCCTCATCCTGCATCCGCTTCAGATCACTTACCGATATATGCCGCATACCATCACCTCCAATGCATTGCCAAGGCCCGAAGTTTACAAACCTCCGGCACGGAAGGCCAGCCGGAGAAATGAGTTGCCCCAGCGCTCCTGAGCTGATATCTTGATGTCGAAGGTGTCCGATGGAAGGAACCCGCGCACATATCATCATACTGGCCGCCGGCGCCGGATTGCTGCTGTCTGCCTGCGCCCATCAGACCGGTGGTACGGCCGTGCGCTTCCCCGGATTTCACAAGGGTGACGGCGTGACCCCGGCTGTTGTTGAGCGGGTCGTCGAAACGGCCGAGGAAGAGCCTCTCGCCAGCGGCATCGGCCCGCAGGCGGCACGCTACGATCCCTATGCTGACAACCGCTACAACCTGGCGACCCACTTATACGGCCCCTACCAACGCATGAGCTGGCGGGACCGTTATTGGTACGACTACCAGCGCCGCCTGTCACGCTCCCTCTATGGGCACCGGTTCAACCCCTACGACCCATTCTATTATGGCGGGGGCAACTGGGCCTATGATCCCTGGCTGTATGGCTCCTCATTCGGCTATTACGGCTACTATGATCCCTACCGGTACAGTTATGGCGGATACGGGGGTTATGGAGGCTATGGTGGCTACAACTGGGGCAGCTATTACGGCTACCCCTACAGCGTGTCCGGTGTGGTGCGCAGCAGCGGCACATCCAGCCAACGCAGGCGCAGTGGGCGGGAAGGTAACAGCCGCATATTGGACCTGCTGTTTGGCCAGGGGAGCGGAGCTGCAAACCAATCGGCTGCCGCAGTGGCATCGAGGGGATCCAGGAGCCATACACGGGCACGTTCGGCAGACCGGAGCCAACCGAGATCCACAACCCGGGTTTCCCGCAGCAGCAGTTCCAGTTCCAGCAGCTCCAAGTCGAGCAGCACCACCCGCCGGTCTTCACGCCGCAAGGACTAATCTTCCATGAAACGCATTCCTGCCGGCGCTATTCTGGGTGCCGTGATAGCGTTGCTGACCACACCGGCCACCCTGCCCGGTCAGTATGCGAAGGATGCGGTGCGTCCGTTCTGGGGCATCGGCGGCCCCGGCAGCCGGGCGGAAGGAATGGCCCAGGCTTTCACCGCCATCGCCGATGACGGCAATGCCCTCTACTATAATCCCGCCGGGCTGGCACACCTGACCGCAGCCGAATTCAACGTCGGCTTGAGTCACTTGAATATCGACACCGATTCCGGCGATCCCTCGGCGGGGAAACCGTCGCGGATTTCCGCCACCCGGTTGGGAAATCTGACCATGGTGCTGCCCATTTCAGGGAACAAGTGGACCGTGGCGGCAGGGGTCCACAATCTGCGGGATTTTGAAAGGTCCCGGACGCTGCAACGGAGCTTTGGAGATACGTTGTTAACCGAAATCATTCTGGAAAGTGGCCGCTTAACGGCCTTTTCGGTCGGTGTGGGGTACCAGTTTTCTCCTGGGCTGGCGTTGGGTTATTCCACCGAATTTATCAGTGGGAAAAACGTCTACGATGAGGCCGAATCGGCGCTGCAAAATGGCAATACCCTCGCCTCTACCTTCACCCATATCGAACCGAAATACACGGGTATGGGCATCCGCTTTGGCGTGCTGCTGGCGCCCCGCCCCACATGGCGGATTGGTCTGATGGTGCGGCCGCCGTTGACCTTGGCAGTGCAGGAGAGCTTCTACGATGATCTCGATCCGAGTAAAACAAAGATCGAATACAAGATCACACAACCGTTCCTGGTGCGGCTGGGCACGGCCTTCAATTTCGGTCCTTTGCTCATCAGCGGAGACATGCAGTGGCAGGATTTTTCGCAGATTCGCTTTGAGTCGGACCTGGTGAAGGATTTTGAGAACAGCGCCGGCGACACGGTAGAGATATTCATCGATTCGGAGATCAACAACACCCTGCGCACGCAGTACCGCAGTGTGGTGGGACTGGCTGTAGGGGCCGAGCTGCTGCTGCCGGTGATCAACATGAAGCTGCGCGGGGGCTACCGGTACCGGCCCCAGTTCCTCGATGGAGCCACGGCGGAATCGGCGCACCAGACCTTTACCCTGGGGGCCAGCGTGGCGGCGGTTCCAGGAATCAAGTTTGACCTGGCCTATACGCTGACGCTATGGGAGCGGGACCTCAGCAGCGCCTCGATCTATTGGCAGTCGGGGATCAATCCTCTGCGCGGCACCGCCGGCAGATTTACCGCCAACCTCGTGCTGCGGCTGTAAGCCGGTGGACAAGGCCGTTACCATCAGGCGCTTTCTGTATCGCCATGAGGCAGACTTGGCCCGTTCATACCTGGAAGCCTCAGAGATTCCCAGCTGGGTGCTGGCCGATGACGCCGGGGGCATGCAACCGGCCCTGAATTTCGCCCAACAGGGGGTCCGGCTGCTGACAGACGAGGCCCATGCCGAAGAGGCCATCGTCTTGCTGGATGCGATCGAGTCTGATGGATCGGCGGCAACCGCCGGGCCGGATGAGACCGGCTGACAACTCCGGCTACGCTCAGTCCGAGGTCAGCTGCTCAATTATATTTTCGATATCAACCACCGGCCCAGTGCTGTCGGACTGGTCGAGCGCCGCCTTGGAGAGGGTGGCAATTTTCCGGGCCAGCCAGGGAAACTCGTATTCATTCTGCAGGATCTGAACTCTCTCGCGGCAGAGGTCCATATCCACTTCCAGCAGGTCCTCTTCGCCGGATGATTCGGCCCATATGCCCTGCTCGATCAGGCCCTTGATGACACCATCATAGCTGTCCAGCGACTGCCCGAGGCGGGTATGCAGCCGTTGGCGCAGTTCATCCCGCTTGATCCGCAGCAAGCCTTCCCCTCCGCCGACGACCTTGTAGAGCATGACCAAAAAGCCGTACTCGCTGGCCAAGTCATCATCGCCATGCACCGTAGAGGCGAACTCGTCCCTGTCCCCCACACGGCAGAAGCGGGCAAACTCGGCCAGGGCAAGTGGATCGTGTATCACCAGCCGCCGGCCTTCCTGCGGGTCGAAATCGTAGTCAGCGAGGGTCGATTCGGTGAGCAGGTCGAGGATTGCCCGGAGATGCTCGGCCGCCATGTCAAATATATAAATGAGTCTGTCCAGGGTTGGCCCCCAGGGCAGGGTTACCGGTCCTTTGTCCGGCGGGTGTTCGGCAAGGCTCAGCAGGGATAGAAAATCGATGGCCTGGAGACCGGGTAACTCGCCGGCACGGGGGTTGTACTTCCGGGTGGTGGCCCGCAGCCGGTCAATAACCAGGCCGTAGAGGTCCCGCATCCAGGTGGGCACCTCCTCCAGCTTCCGCCGGAAGATATCGCCGCCGATGACCTGACAGGTAACATCGGACACTGCCCGGACGGTAGCCGACCGGTGACGGCGGTCCAACAGCGCCATTTCTCCAAATATTTCGTCGGGACCCAGGCGGGTAATCACGACCGGCTGGCCGTTGATCTGCTTGACGACCTCAACCTCGCCGCGCCTGATAATGAAAAGTTTTCCCCCGGGATCGCCTTCCCGGAACACGACGTCGCCCGGCTTAAAATCAACCAACTCGGATACTTGCAGTACTTCCATTTACGCCATCTCCTGCCGTTTCCGGTACACACCACCCCAGGCTATCTCATAATCCCCCTATGCGCGTGGCCGGTTTAGAAGCATCTGAATGTACGACTACAATGGCCTGATACAGCGTACCGATGCAGGTTAGACGCCAACCGCTAGCGGATTTTTTGTACCTACCTGCATAATGGATTTATACAGGGAATCGAAGGTGTCATTCATCTCCACGGCGGTGATTTCCTGCCGGCAGCGGTCGATAGCGATTTTCAGGGTGCCTGGCAGTCCCGATTCCGGGTCCACCTCGATCAGCAGCTGAGCCTTCAGCCGGGCCAGCAATTTGTCATAGCGGGACCGGTCCAGTCCGAATTTGCCCTCCAGCTGCGTGAACAGGCTTTCTTCCCCGATGATATGGATGTCGCTGCTTGTCTCCAGGACGGAGAGAATATGCTTCAGCTGTTCGGCATCCTCTTGCCGCTGCTTGCGGTTCAGGCGCTCCTCCTTCTGATCCAGCAGCCGCCGGTCGACCATGAAGCTATCCCAGCAATAGTCGGCAAACAGCGTGAAGGAATCCGGGGAACGGGTCAGGAAACGCTTGCCCTCGTTCAGGTCCACTTCGTAATTGGCAATATCCGAATGCACCAGAATTTCCATGATACCCTCGACACTCTTGGGGTTGGTATCCAGGACATAGGCGATTTTCCGGGCCGCCTCGGACCAGGGGATGTAGGTGGCGCCGGAATAGGTGGTTTTGCCCCGCAGCAGGTAATTGCCCAGCAGTTCCACAATTTGGCGGGCCGGCAAATCTCCTCCGCCGGCGGTCCGCAAGGTCGTGGCCCGCAAACGCTGGACCGTGGACAGGTAGAGGGACTGCATCCAGTTGGGGACCTCGTTCTTGAACTTGCTGGGGAACATGGCTTTGCTGATGCATTGGCAGACCACATCGGTGGCGGCGACGGCAGTCGCTGACCGGGGCCGCTCGTCAACCAGCGACATCTCGCCGAATACTTCACCCGGTCCCAGCTCCGTCAGGGGCAACTCGGCATCATCAATATTTTTAGTGAGCATCACAGAGCCCTGACGGATAATGAACAGCTTGTTACCGGGGTTACCTTCCCTGAAAATGGTTTCCCCGGCCTGGAATTTTATTTCCACATGATTTCTGCGATGTGGCATACTCGCGTTCCTTAAATGACCTGTGCCCGGCAAGTTAAGCGGAGTTGGATGCGCCCGGTGTGACCGTTATTACAGCCGGCAAAAGTTCAGTCGCCAATAATTTTGATCAGGACCCGTTTTCGGCGCCGGCCGTCAAATTCGCCATAAAATATCTGCTCCCAGGGGCCGAAATCGAGGGCCCCCGCGGTGATGGCCACCACCACTTCCCGGCCCATGATCTGCCGCTTGTGGTGGGCATCGCCGTTGTCCTCGCCGGTGCGGTTGTGGTCGTAGCGGTCCAGCGGCTCGTGGGGAGCCAGGGCCTCAAGCCAGCGCTTGTAGTCCGCATGCAGGCCGGACTCATCATCATTGATGAACACCGAAGCGGTAATATGCATGGCGTTCACCAGGCAGAGCCCCTCCTGCACGCCGCTTTCGGCCAGGGCGGCCTCGACGTCCGCGGAGATGTTGACGAAATCCATGCGGTTGGGTACTTCGAGCCAAAGTTCTTTACGGTAGGATTTCACGGCCAGCCCCCTTTACAATCGCGATGACCCCGCAATGACCGCGCAAGGGTCAATTTCAACGTAGCAATGCAGCCAATGTTAAGCCGCCCGACAGCCCTATTCCAGCGCTTATGAACTACCTGGCCCATCTCTACCTGGCCGGAGAGTCTGACCAGGCCATGATCGGCGCCATGCTGGGCGATTTTGTGAAGGTGGACGACCATCGCCACTATCCGCCGGACATCGCTGCCGGCATTCTGCTGCACCGCCGGATTGACGCCTTTACCGACAGCCATCCGATTGTCCGCCGCAGCAAGGCCCGGCTGGATCCCATCCACCGGCACACCCGGGGCGTTCTGATGGACATGTTTTACGATCACTTTCTGGCGGCCGACTGGAAGCGCTATTCAGCCCTGCCATTGGCCGATTATGCGGCCGGTGTTTACCGGGTCCTGCAGCAGGCCGAGGTGCCGTTTCCGCCCCGGCTGGCACAGATGCTCCCCTACATGGCGGCCGCTGACTGGCTCAGCGCCTACGCCAGCCTGGACGGTATTGCCCGGGCCCTGCAGGGCCTCTCCCGGCGCTTGAGCCGGCCCACCCAGCTGGCCCGCGGTATCGAGGACTTACATGAGCACTACGACGAGCTGCAGTCCGACTTCCGGGCCTTTTTCCCGTTGCTGCAGGCCTATGTAAAGACCCTGCGATAGCCTCCGAGCTAACGCAACTTCTTGTTATAGTCTGAATGACTGCCGATCCAGAACCATAGCAACCCTTCTAGAACCTCTGTCGCGAGCGCCCGGTAATGGAGGCCAACCCGGATGGTCCGGAAATGACCAATCTTCTTAAAATGGAGTGAGGGATGAAGAGGCGCTGTCTTCAACAGATCAAAGTTTTTATCCGCCTGTGTTCCGGATGGCTGCCGGTAACTGTCGATAGCCGGTCCAGAAACTGGAGGAAGCAAAATGCCTCAAAGTTCTTTGGTAGTTCCAGCTGCATGCTCAGCGAGGGCCTCCTCGGCGAGTCTGTCCATCCTCCCCTCACGGACATCCTCCTCAATCTGCGGGTCCCACTGGTCAGCGTCATTCCGGCGAAACCACTCTCGAAATGACGCGAGATCGGCTTGGCTGAGATTTTGAACTTCGTTTTCGAGTTTCTCGATTTTGGTCATTGTTTATGCTCTTATCAAACATTTCGTTGACTACTGAGTTTAAGCGGTGAGGTGTCCTTCGCCCCGGGCTAAAAAACCCAGCGCCCGGCGAATAGTGCCCGCTTCTGAAGCCTTGGGTTATATAGGGGCGGAAGGGCGTCCGGTTGACCGAATTGTTAGGCAATCCTTCGCACCCAATCCTCCACTAGAACAGGAAGACATGATAAAATCTCCCTGCCCACAAGAACTTCGTCTACATAGCCCATATGTAGCATGTCCACGATACGGCATAGGTAGGACTTTCCGCAGTCCCACCAGGTATAGTGGGCATCAATCATGAAGTAATGGAGGACGTTCACGTTCTCAGCTGTGGCAAGCTCTTCTATCTCCATACCATCTAGTAATGTCTCGTAGATGCCATCCGCAACTCGACTCCCGAATGTCGTGGTGTTATAGTATTCCTTGATTTCCCAAACCGCTACTGGGTTCACGACAGAAGGAAAGGCTCCGTCCATCCGCCTTGCGAATGTCCGCAGAAGAAAGCCATCACTAATAAACGTAGTCAAGGCGCGTGGATCATAATCAACTTTTTCTCCTTTGGCCGCCGCCTCAATCAACATATTGATCATTCCCGTCAAGTACGCGGGAGCCCTCTTCTTGCCTTTCTGCTTATTCATTGGCAAGGGGCATTGGGGCTTCAACTTCTTCTTGAGGTTTGAGTACTCCGTCTTTGCGGCATTTCCATCCATTAGATTCGGTTCAAAATGCTGGTGAAGAACAGTAGCGCGATAGGCAAAATATTCAGCCAACTTGTCCCAAGCTGGAATTCCGCCCGGTAGGGTGGCATCAAGGCCATCCTGCGAAATGTTCATTTCTTCCATCAGGGTTTCGACATCATCACGAGAGGGAATAAGGATTCTCCCTGTGCCGCGCCTTGTGTAGCCGCACTGCTGTCCAATAAGGCGAACGAATGCCCAAAAGGATTTCGGCAATCCAACGAATTTGGAATCAGGCGTCATGATGTGGTAAGTAATCCTCAAGAAGCTTATTGGGATCAAGGTCAAGAACCTTGCAGATACAAATCGCTTCCACGAATGTGAGTAACCGCTCGCCAGATTCATACTTGCTCACGAATGACTGATAAACGGCTAGCTTCTCGGCGAGATCCTCTTGGCGCAGACCAATCTCAAGGCGTCGATCTCGGAGAATCTTACGAAATATCTCTTCCTTTGATGAGTAGCGATCACGTTTCATGTATTCTAATATAGGATATTCTTGACATGCATCCCAAATTGGGATAAATTGTATTCGCGATGCAAGTGAAGGAAGATACCTTAGACATTTTCTACCGCACTGAGTTCCAGCATGTGGCGCCGTTCAAGACCCAGCTGCTCAAGTGGATAGGAAACAAGCAGCGGTTCGCTCATGAGATCGCGTCGTATTTTCCGACAGACATCAAAACTTACTATGAACCGTTTCTCGGTAGCGCGGCTGTGCTTGCCGCGCTGCAGCCTCCTCAAGCATTGGGGTCTGATGCATTTGGGCCACTTATAGAGATCTGGAAAACACTTCGATCCGACCCTGAAAAATTAGTTGATTGGTATTCACTAAGATACCATGAGTATTTTGCTTCCGAGAAGCCAGAGGGCTATGAACATATCAAGGCGAGATATAATGCCAACCCGAATGGTGCAGACTTGCTTTTCCTTTGTCGCAGTTGCTACGGCGGTGTTGTTCGTTTCCGAAAAACCGATGGATACATGTCCACGCCGTGTGGCGCGCATACTCCTGTAAATCCGGGCTCATTTGCTCAACGCGTGCAGATATGGGCGGGCCGTGTGGCTGGAGCGAGGATCGAGCAATTGGATTTCAGCGAAGCTATGCGCCAAGCAGAGAGTGGGGACTTGGTCTACTGTGACCCACCATACACACATAGTCAGGCGATATTGTACGGCGGTCAGAACTTCGAGTTAAAACGACTTATGAATGAGATAGGTCACTGTAAAAAGCGTGGGGTTCGGGTTGCTCTCAGCATCGACGGGAAGAAAAAATCAGGCCAAGTCCAATGTCACATTGACATTCCTGATGGTCTGTTTAAACGAGAAGTACTCATAAACTGCGGCCGGAGCATGCTCCGGCGTTTCCAGCGAGAGGGCGAATCGCTTGTAGATGAAGTGGTTCACGACCGCTTGCTTCTGACTTACTGATTCTCCTGCCTAACTATCGATTACTCCAGAACACCCATACGTGCTTGTCTCTGTTTTCACACTTTACACTCGATAGATTATAGCGACACATTCCTTTCAATCCAAGTCCGCAATGCGGTCCGTCGCAGCCACCAGCCGGTCGATGATGCCCGGCTCGGTGATGGAGTGTCCGGCGTCGGGGACAATCTGCAGGTCGGCCTCGGGCCAGGCCCGGTGGAGGTCCCAGGCGGAAGTTACCGGGCAAATCATGTCATACCGCCCCTGGACGATGACCCCGGGAATGTGCCGGATTTTGTCCACGTCCCGGAGCAGTTGGCCGGGCTCCAGGAAGGCCTGATTCACGAAATAGTGAGCCTCGATGCGGGCGAATGCCAGGCTGAACTCGGCCTCCCCGTACTTGGCGGCGGCCTGTTCATCGAAGAGCAACTTGTTGGTGGACCCTTCCCAGACACTCCAGGCCCGGGCTGCCTCCTGCCGGACTTGCGGATCGTCGCCGGTCAGACGCCGGTAATAAGCCTGCAGGAGGTTGCCCTGCTCCTCGGGTGGGATGGGCGCCAGGAACTGTTCCCAGAGGTCGGGATAAATTTTGCTGGCCCCCTCCTGGTAGAACCAGAGTAACTCCGGCTCCCGGCAGAGGAATATACCGCGCAGCACGAGCCCGGTGACCCGCTGCGGGTGTGCCTGGGCGTAAGCCAGGCCGAGGGTGCTGCCCCAGGAGCCGCCGAAAACCAGCCATTTATCCACACCGGTCGCCTCCCGCACCCGTTCCATATCCGCGATCAGGTGTTGGGTAGTATTCTCCTGCAGCTCGGCATGGGGGGTACTTTTCCCCGAGCCGCGCTGGTCTACCAGGATCACCCGGTATCGGGCGGGATTAAAGTAGCGCCGGTAAATTGCCTCGCTGCCGCCGCCTGGTCCGCCATGGACAAACAGCACGGGTATGCCCGCAGCTGTGCCACATTCCTCGTAGTGAATCGTGTGCAGCTGGGAAACCTCCAGGAAGGTTTCGTGGTAAGGTTCGATGGGGGGATACAATTCGTGCATTATGTTTTTACTCCCGATAACTTCGTGGGCAAGCGCAACATTCCCAGAACAGACTGAGTCTCAGGATCGTAAGCGCTAATTTATGCCGCGTACCGCTGTGCCCTTAACCGGGCACTTCCGGCCGGCATCAGTTTAGGAGTATCCCGATGCTACCCGCAACCCATGCATGGCTTGCAGCAGTTTCATTGGCCGTTGTTCTGCAGGCTCAGGACGCTGGCCGGCCGGCGGACTATTTTCAGCAGAGCGTGGCTTACCGCATAGCGGTGACCCTGAACGATGTGGAACACACCCTCTCAGCGCACCTCAGTTTGGACTACACCAACCATTCTCCCGACACCTTGGAAAATATCTGGTTTCATTTATGGCCCAACGCCTACCGGGACAATGAAACCGCGTTCGCCCGGCAACTCCTCGGTGGCGGTAGCACCCGATTTCATTTTGCGAGCGAGGAAGACCGGGGCTTTATCGACAGTCTCGATTTCAGCAGCGCCGGAGAAAGCCTCGCCTGGTCCAGCCACCCCGAGTGGACCGATGTCGCCAACGTACTGCTGGCCGAACCGCTCCCGCCCGGTGGTACCGTCACCATCGAGACCCCGTTTTTCGTCAAGATACCGGGGCCATTTTCGCGCATGGGGCACAAGAAAAATCACTATGAAATTTCCCAGTGGTACCCCAAACCGGCGGTGTACGACCGTGACGGCTGGCACCCCATGCCCTATCTGAACCGGGGCGAGTTCTACAGCGAATTCGGCTCCTTCGATGTCACCATTACCTTGCCGCGGGAATATGTCATCATGGCCACCGGCGATCTGCCCGAGGGCGATCCCGAATATGCCTTTCTGGACAGTTTGGCCCGGGTGACCGACGGCTACTATGACCTGACGGATGAGGAGGGCAATCCCGACCAGGCGGCCCGGCTCGAATGGCTCAAGGAATGGCGGGCCCGGGAATTCGCCGAACCGGGCAGCGGACCGACCAAAAGTCTCCGCTTCCGGCAGACCCGCGTCCACGACTTTGCCTGGTTTGCCGACAAGCGCTATATGGTTCGCCGGGAGACAGCCTGGACGGCCGATTCCAGCCGGGCCATCACCGCCTGGGCCCTATACAGGGCAAACCTCGCCGATTTGTGGGAGCATGCAACGGATTACATCCGCGATACCATCCACTGGTACGGCAAGTGGTACGGCGAATACCCCTACAATCACGCCACAGCCGTGTCCGGCGATTTGCTGGCCGGGGGCGGCATGGAGTACCCCAACATCACCGTCATCAGTATGAGCGGCCCGAAGGAACTGCTGGAGATAGTGATCATGCACGAGGTGGGGCACAACTGGTTTTACGGCATTTTCGGCTCCAATGAACGCCTCCACCCCTGGATGGATGAAGGGCTGAACAGCTATTCCGAAATCCGCTACTGGCAGGCCAAGTACGATGGCATCTTCGCCCTGACGATGCCGGGAGATTTTGTGCGGCGCTTCAAGAATCCGATCCTCTACCAGGATTTCCAGCGGGCGTTGGCCGGCAGCAGCATCGGCAGTGTTGATGATCAGCCGATGGAAACCCCTGCGACTGAAGTGAAGGTGCAAAATTACAGCCCTATGTTTTACAACAAGCCGGCCCTGGTGTTCAGCTACCTGGAGCGCTATCTGGGACCGGAGCGGAACCAGCTGGCCTGGGACCTGTTCAGCAGGCGCTGGAGCTTTGCCCACCCTGGCCCCACGGACCTGCGGGCTGCTTTTGAGGAAGCGGCCGGGGAGGACCTGAGCTGGCTGTTCGAGGACATCATCAACACCACCCGGCGGATGGATTATGGGGTCAGCGCCCTCTCCCGGGAGGGAGAGCAGGTGCTGCTCACGCTATCCAATTATGGTGATTTGGCCACACCGCTGGAGGTGGCCACTCTTGACAAGGAGGGGAATATCCTGCAGACCCAGTGGGTGCCGGGCTTCGCAGGGGAGCAGACCGTCGCCTTCCCGGCGGCCGGGGTCGCCTCTGCCACCACCGATCCCTACAGGATCTCCCCGGATGTGCAACCCGGCAACAACCACAACCCCCTGCTGCGGTTGCCGGGGCTGACGCTGAAGAAGCCGGCCCTGGCGTTTCTGATCAACGGGCCACGGCCAGACAGGACACAATTCCTGTTTACCCCTTTCCTTACCTACAACTCCGTCAGCGGCGTGGCACCGGGGATCATTCTGGCCGGGGGATTCTTCCCTCCCATCCGCAGAATGTTCCTCGGCTCCCTTTACTATAATATCCCCGGGAAACGCCTTTTTGGCACCGCCGGCATTACGGCCCGAACCTATCGAAAACTCGGCGCCGACGAAATCACGTTCAAGGCCACCTATCGTGACAAACAGTGGTTTAACGACACCCGCTTCGGCCTGCGAGCCAGATTCAGGGAGCGAGGCGTCTCCACACCCCGTCTGGATATCGGCCTCCACTACCTGCGCCAGGCGTTCATTTCGAAAGATTTCAACCCCCTCTACTGGGACCTCGGTGCCCTCACATCCCTGGCCGGCGAGGTCACCTACAGGGACCATTCGAACCCGTTGTTGCGCTGGTCCCTGAATGCCCGTGGACGGCAGCTGAGCGGAGCCGTGGACAGTGACATGAACGTGCAGGGTGTGATCGTGGAGGGCAGCGGCGTCCTGCGGCTGCGTTATTCCAGAAAGGGGTCACTCAGGCTCCGGGCCTGGGTCGGCCGGGCCGTTTCCGGGGTCGAGTCGATTCCCCGGCAGTACCGGTTCTGGCTCAGCGGTGGCCTCGATCCTGAACTGGCCAACCTGTTTGGCGCGAACCGCTCCTCTGCCGGTCCGCTGGCCGTTTACGAGCAGCTCTTCTTTCCCGATGCCGGACCCGGGCTGCGTATCCTGAACCGGGCCCCGCCGGGCAGCAGTGCCTGGTCTCTCAATGTGGACCTGGCCAGCAAGTTGCCTGGGGATATTTTCTTCGATGCCGCAGGCACCGGCGGTTCGACCTATCTGGGTTTCGGGCTACGGCTCCGGCTCCCGGCCTTCACCGTTATCCTGCCGGTGTGGGACAATTGGTCGATGGCGCAGGGCTTAAGCTATGTGGAGCGGATCAGGGTAAGTATCAACATGACAGTCCGGGGCGGATAAGGGCCAAAAATAAGCCCCCGGCACAAACGGCCCTGAATAGGGCCGTTTGACTCCGCCATAATAGCGATCTGTAAAGCAATGAACGGGGCCGCTGTATCCCCAATGACGGGGATCGCTCAGCCTTCCGGCAGGCTGTCTATCTCCTGTATAGCAACAGCAGCAGCAACAGGGCGACCAGACCCGCCACACCATCTTCAGCGATACCGCCAACGATGGAAGCAATATTATCAATTACAAAGCTGAAATCCGGAAAGAGAATACCGAGGACCACGAATACCACGATCAGCGATCCACCCAGCTCAGTGATGGCCTTCAGCCACCCCTGAACGGTTTTGAAAACATCATCAAATGCTGCCATGAAACCCCTCCTTTAAATACATGCCCCGAATCCCCGGCGATTTTTGCCGCCGGGACGAATGTTACTTTCACTCTCCCGATTCGCCGGGGAGCAGATTTGGAAATCGAGTGGGATTCGTCCCCGTCAAGCCGGGGACGAATCCCACCGCAATACTATCGTCTATAGATAGCCAGGATGATCAAAAAGACGATTAAACCGGTGACACCCTGTCCAGTGAAGCTACCCACAAATGTGGCTACATTGCCGATGATGTCAAAGCCCGTGCCAAAGATCACATCGACGACAATTATCACGATGGCCAAGCCGAACAACAGTTCAACGAAGCCCTTCAAAATGCCACCAATCTCATCAAACCAGCTTTGCACTGACGCCATTTCGTATCCCTCCCTTAGGTTGGTTGACTACTGTATACTCCGACACACTCAGCATAAATCTGTTGCTAAGATGCTACGAAGAATCATCTCGAGATGTTGGCTTCCGAATGGGCAGGCGCATGCGGGCTCGATTGGCACCGAACGGCTTTCCTACTGCGCTCTGCCGAGATATCGGAATAGTTCAACTCCTCCAGTCCGGGGTGAACAGCAACGGCTGGGGTAACTGCTGTACAGCTACACAAAATGTTGGGGTCGGCGTATGGGCCTGATGCATAAATTGTATCGAAAAGGATTCATTAAATCTACCCACTACCAGTCTGATAGTCAAGCATCGTCGGGAGAGCGCCGCAATGGCTAAAACATAATGGCTAAGACATTGTTTCTCATCCGCCACGCGCATGCAACCGTTGGTTCGGCAGATGATATGAGCCGGCCGCTGAGCAGCCGGGGACGTCTGGCTGCCCAGGCAGTGGCCCAGATGCTGAGCAGTCGCGTGACGGCTCCTGCCGGCATATTCAGCTCCCCGGCGGCACGGGCCCTGGAGACGGGCCGGATCGTGGCCCAGGCGCTGGGCATCCCGGCAGGTATCATCGAGATCCCCGAGTTGTATACGGGCACCGAGGAGGCCTATTTCCGGGCCCTGCAGCTGCTCCCGGACGCACTCCGGTCCGCCTTGATCATCGGACACAACCCTTCCATTGCCGGTCTCGCCAGCCGGTTGCGGGCCTCGGGGGAGCTGCTGGGCGATTTCGAACCGGCCGGTACCGCCAGTCTCCAATTTCCCGGGGAGACCTGGCCGGAGCTGGACTGGGGGCTGGGGCAATGCCGCTGGTTCCTGAATCCGAATGATGGACCCTGAATCCGGTTGGAGGGGGGTAACTTTCAGCCAGGCGTCAATTTGCCCGCCCAGCCGAACATTCGTCGCCGCCGGGGGTTAAACTGGGCGCTGCCGGGAAAACCTGGCCGGAAATGCCCGGTCTCCACTGGGGTCGGCAACGCTCCCGCCAGGGAGCAGATGGGCAGCGATTGACCGGATATATGGACAGCGATAAAGGATTCCGGATGGCTCGGATTAGCATGTATGTCACCAACTGGTGCCCCTACTGCCAGCAGGCAAAACGGCTCCTCGAATCGATCGGGGTGACCTGGAAAGAAATCAACATTGAACTGGAGGGCCTCTCCAGGGTCCAACTGGCCAAAATTACCGGCGGCCATACCGTACCGCAGATCCTCATCAACGGAAAAACCGTCGGCGGCTATACCGACCTGTTCGGACTGTACCAGAGCGGCCAGCTGCAGACCATGCTTGAACTCGAACCCAGTGTTGAATCTGATTCCTGACGACCTGGCGGCCTACTGCCGGGACCACTCCACTCCCGAAGCCCCCATTTACCGGGAGATCACCGCTTATACCCGCGACAGCGAGGAGCTGCCCCAGATGCTGTCAGGTCCCGAAGTGGGGGCCCTGCTGCAGCTGCTGGTCCGGCTCATCGGCGCGCGGCAGATACTGGAAATCGGCGCCTTTACGGGTTATAGCGCCCTCAAACTGGCGGAAGCCCAGCCAACGGGCGGCGAGGTGCATACCTGTGAGATCGACCCGGGCCATGCCGCCACGGTGCGCCGGTTTGCCGGAAAGGTTCCCTGGGGCGCCAATATCCAGGTCCACGAGGGACCGGCCCTGCAGACCCTGGAGACCCTGCCGGGGCCATTCGACCTGGTGTTTATCGATGCGGACAAGGCGAATTATCCGGCCTATGTGCTGGCCGGCAAGCAGCGCTTGCGCCCGGGCGGCATGCTGGTGCTGGATAACGCCCTCTGGAGCGGCCGTGTGCTCAACCCTCAGGATGATGCCACCCGGGCCATTGCCGAGGCCAACCGCCTCATCCGTGACGATCCGGAGCTCAACAGTCTGCTGCTGCCGGTACGGGACGGACTGATGCTGGCCTGGAAAATTCCGGCGGATGAAGTTGCCGGCTAAAGGCGGTAGCTCAGGGCAATAGCGGTAGTGATACCGAGGGGCCCGAGCAGCTTGACCCCGGCATCGAGCTGGGTCCGCATCCAGCGGCCGTCCCCAGGCAGTGTGCCCAGCCCGAGGGAGATGCCGGAGAGCAGGTCCTGCTCTGCGGACCCGCGCCGGTAGCCGGCTTTATCCTGATCGACGCCCCACCGCAGGGCCAGTCCAGCCCCCAGGCGGAATTCGCCGCCCACCCGCCAGAGCCATTCATCCGTGAAAAATAACCGGCCCGCAGCCAGGTGCAAGGTGAGGGGCAAATAAGCCAGCCCCTTGGATAAACCTACCATCCAGCGGGTGGGCAGGCCATCGGCCGGTCCCTCGTTTCCGTACTGCCACAGATAGCGGCCGTTGTTTTGCACGGCCAGGCCAATTTGGGCCGCCACCGCCGGGAGCTGCACCTGCAGCCCCGCCGACCACAGCAGCGCCACGGCGGAGCGGTCAGCCAGATTGCCGGCGGCAATACCGGCGGAAACCCCCAAAGAGAGCAGTTTGCCGAAGCGCTGCCGGACACCCAGCTGCAGGGCCGTCTCGCTGGCCGAATAAGCGTCGCCCGCCAGGCCATCCTCATCGTACCCGTCAAACCGGCCGAATACCATCGACCGGACCGATCCGCCCCAGACTTGCGAGCCCCGTTTCCAGACGAATGCTGTCGCCAGTTGGCTTATGCCGGCCGGGTAGGTCCGGGCTCCTGCCCAGAACTGCCTCCCGGCGCCATTTGCGCCCAGGCCGGCGGGATTCACCGTCAGCGCTTCCGGAGAGCCGCTCAGAGCGACAGTTGCCCCGGCCATGGCCAGATCGGCGGAGAAAACCGGGTAGTTCAGCCAATCGAAGCTCGTCTGGGCCACCAGGCTACTCAACGACATCAGCAGGGCCGCCGCGCCGCGCCGCAGGAGGGTCAGGCTGTGCCGGTCATGGCGCTGGATCATCGGGCTTGGGTGGTGCTGAGTCATCGGCCTGGAGTTGCTCCGCTGCCGCCCACTGGGCCTTTCGCCGACGGGTGCGCAGGGAGGTGGCAAGGTAGGCCACGATCATCAGGGCGGGCAACAGCATAAACAGGGTGGCCGGGTCCGAGGCCAGCAGCAGCAGGTTGTAGCGCTGCCGCAGCCAGGTCAGGTATCCTGCCTCGAAGCTGATCAGAGGTTCGCCAAAAGTTTGCGGATAGGCTCGCTCGAAACTGGAAAATTTGCCCAGGGCAGCCAGCAGATCTGTCCGTGCAGATTCGCCGTGGCGGTAGGTGAGATACTGCAGCGCCAGTGCCGACTGGGCATAGGCGATCTGGCTGGCGGCGGCGGTTTGATGCCGGATCGTGCGCAGATCACGCAGCCGCTGCAAGCGGCCGGTCCACCTGGCCCAGAGAACCGCGCGCTGCAGGTCGCGGCTCAGTCCACCCGACATCTCCACGGCCAAGCCTTCATGGAACCAAGCCGGCAGAGGGGTCCGGCCGGCCGGCCATCTGGCCCGGTGCAGGTAGGCGTGGGTCAATTCATGCAGCAGGACCTGCTCCACCTCTTGGCGGCCGGCATCACCCAGGGGACCGGGATAGTTTGAAATGACCAGCCGGGACGGTGACTCCAACGCCAGAGCCTGAATCCATTCCGGCAGGCGGCGGCCGGTCCATTCATCAAACTGCGCCCGGTCTGCGGTAATCACCAGCTGGAACGGCTGCGGGTGAACCGGGCCGAGGCGATCGCTCAGCACCAGGCTCAGATCGGCAACCGCGCCGGCCAGGAATTCGGCGTCAGTGGCGCTGTAATCGGCCGGCAGCCAGATTTCGCACTGGCCCAGCGGCGTGCGAACCGTACCGGCCTGCTGGAGAGCGGCACTGCTGTCACTGCTCGAGGGTGACCCGGCCTGGGCCAGTGGCAGGCAAGCCAGTTGCAGGACCAGCGCCGCCGAACGTCTCGTCACAGCAGGCTGACCGGGTCCATATCAAGAAGAATCCGGACCCCCTTCAGGCTGCCCTCCAGCCACTGTTGCGGTATCCGGTCCCGGATCAACCAGCGCAACCGGCTTCCACCCGGATCGTGTTCCCGGTCAGAGCGCAGCAGCAGGTGGAAACGCCAGCGGCCCCGGAGCCGCTCAAAGGGGGCGCTGGCGGGGCCGAGCAGGCTGATGCCTGGCAGGGTGGGTATCAGCCGCCGGCGCAGTTCCTGGGCCCGCTTCCACACCTCGTCACGGTCCGCGCCCTGGAGCAGGAGACGCATCTGCCGGGTAAAGGGGGGATAGGCCAGTTCCCGGCGCTCGGCCAGCACCTGGTTGTAGAAACGATGCGCATCGAGACGGGCCGCCGCCTTGATGGCCATGTCCTCTGGATGGTTGGTCTGGATGATGGCCTCGCCGGGACGATCCTTGCGCCGCCCGGCCCGGCCACAGACCTGGTAGACCAGCTGAAAGGTCCGCTCGCCGGCCCTGAAATCGGGAAATGCCAAGCCCGTATCGGCGTTCACCACACCCACCAGAGTGACCCGCTCGAAGTCGAGGCCCTTGGCAATCATCTGGGTGCCGATGAGGATATCAAATTCTCCCGCTTCAAACTGCTCCAGGATTTGCCGGTGGGCATGCCGGCTGCGGGTCGTGTCGGCATCCATGCGCCGGGTGCGGGCGGCCGGGAAAAGGCCCTGTACAACCTCCTCGACCTGTTGGGTGCCGACCCCCAGGACGAATATGTAGGGAGAGCCGCAATCGGGGCAGCTGTCCAGGCCCGGCGCCCGGTAGCCACAGTAATGGCAGCGCAGTTCATTGGCCCGCTTGTGGTAGGTCAGCGGTACAGAGCAGTTGGGGCATTCGGCGACGAAGTCGCAGTCGTTGCAGGCGCAAACCGGGGCGAAACCACGCCGGTTTTGGAGCAGGATCACCTGCTCCTTGCGCTCCAGCCGCTGGGCTATGCCGTCAATCAGGGGCTGGGTCAGGATCAGCTGGTAATTGTCGGTCCTTTGGCGCTCCAGGCGGAGGTCAATCAGGCGCACCTTGGGATAGGCAGCGCCGCCGTAGCGCTGGGTCAGTTGCAGGGTGCGGTAGCGATCGGTCAAGCCGTTGAAATAGGTCTCTACCGCCGGGGTGGCGCTGGCCAGTACCACCACAGACCCGGCCTCCCGTCCCCGGACGAGGGCCACATCGCGGGCATGATAGCGAGGCGCCCGGTCCTCCTGCTTGTAGCTGGCCTCCTGTTCCTCATCGACGATGATTAAGCCGAGGTTTTCCAGTGGCGCAAAGACGGCGCTGCGGGCCCCTACCACGACCCTGATGCGGCCCTGCTGCAACTGCCGCCAGGTCCAGGCCTTTTCGGCCCGGCTGAGGTGACTGTGCCAGAGGGCTACCGCCTCACCAAAGGCGCCTCTGAAGCGGGCGGCAACCTGGGGCGTGAGGGCGATCTCCGGCACCAGCACGAGCACCGATTTTCCCGCCGCCAGAGTCTCCCGGGCGGCCTGGAAATAGACCTCCGTCTTCCCGCTGCTGGTGACTCCCCGCAACAAGAATGGGGCGAACCGGTCCGCTTTCCTGCCTCGGCGGAGTGCCTCCAGAGCCACGCTCTGTTCCGCAGTCAGGATTACCGTGGCCGTCTGGGGAGTGGATACCGGTCCCAACGGATCGGTCGGCAGCGGTTCCTCGGACAACTCCACCAGACCCAGCCCGGAAAGGTGGCGTAGGGCGGTCCGCGCGCTGGGCACCAGGCGCACAAGTTCAGTGACCGGACAGGGTGTCTGCCGGGCAGCCAAAATGGAGAGCAGGGATTTTGGGGCCGGCGCCCTGCGGTTCCAGCCGTCGAGGGCGGTACTGCCGGCGGCAGTAATCTTCGCCCGAACCTGTTTCCGGCCCGGCGCGGGGTTCGCAAAGCCGAGGGGCAGGGCAACCTTGAGAACCAATCCCAGGGGCGTCATGTAATAGTCGCTGATCCATTCCAGCGTGGTCCACAGTTCTGCCGGTAGCGGCGCCAGATCATCGCGGACGGCGGAGATGGCCTTGAGGGCCCCTTTATAGTCGGTAGAGGGTGCTATTTCGGCCACCACCCCGGTGGCGGCACGGTTGCGGAAGGGAACGTTGACAAAGCTGCCGGGGCGCAGAGACCCGGACAGCTGTGCAGGCACCTTATACGTAAAGGTCTGGAACCGGGAAAGGGGCAGGACGACCTGGGCAAACATTCAGTCCGCCCGCGGCCTGCATCGGAGCGCTGCGGAGCTTACTCCTGGACCACCCACACAGTCACGGCAGCAGTGACGCCGTGCCCCAGTTTGACCGGCACCTCGTATTGCCCCAGGGCTTTCAACGGTTCGTCCAGCAGAATATCCTTCCGGTTGACCTCGAATCCCTGCTCAGCAAGCTGCTCAGCAATCTGCTGGGTCGTCACCGATCCGAATACCTGGTCCTCTTCGCCCACCCTGACTGCCTGGGTCACCGATATTTTGGACAACTTGGCGGCCTCGGCCTCCAGCACCACGCGGATTTTATCAACCTTGGCAGCTTCCCGCTGGGCAATATCGGCCACCAGCCTGAGATTAGCCGGAGTGGCTGCCACACCGAGCTGCCGGGGGAGCAGGAAGTTCCGGGCATAACCGGTCTTGACCCGCACCACGTCTCCGGCGACGCCCAAATCAGGAACCTTTTTTATGAGCACAATTTCCATCGAATCTCCGCCAATTAGTTTTGGGTGACATCCAGGGAATAGTGCAATAGGGCAATATTCCGGGCCCGCTTGATGCTGGTCGTCAGCATGCGCTGATGCCGGGCACAGGCACCCGTAACCCGGCGGGGGATGATCTTGCCCTGCTCGGTAACAAAGCGCCGTAGCGTCTTCACATCCTTGTAGTCAATTCTGATGACCGAATTTTCGCAAAACTTGCAAACCTTGCGCCGGTTTACAAAAGCCATAGAGTAACCTCCTTGCCGTGCAGCGTCGCCGCTCCGGCCTGTTAAATATCGTCCGTGCGCAGATTGTGCTGGGCGGCATGCATGCTATCCACTGTGTTGCCTTCATGCACATTGCTTCGATGGGCGTCCAGGAACTGAATTTTCTTGGCCTTTATCTCGACCATGTTCCGGGGCGCCCCGTCTTCGGGGAACAGCTTGCGGCTCTGCAGCTCCCCCGTCACCAGCACGCTGCTGCCCTTGTGCAGGTTGTCCCGGCAGCTGACGGCCAGGTTATCCCAGGCCACCACCCCGACAAAGCAGACATCTTCTTTGATCGTGCCGTTGCGATCCTTGAAGCGCTTATTCGATGCCATGTAAAAATTGACCACCGGGGTACCCGTTTTGGTTTCAGAATACTTGGGATCGTTGGTCAGATTACCCGCCAATAGAATCATATTCAAATCGGGCATGCGCAAATCCATTCTGTAACCTCCTTCGCCTATTCCCTCGCCGCTGGCTGATTTATTTTATCCATCGGATTCCGCCTCGACTTCTTTCTCGGCGGCGGCCTCGGGCTCTGCAGATTCCGTGGCCTGTCCAGCTTCCGCCTCCTCGGCAGACGCCTCGGGTGCCGGCGCCTCAGCCGGTTCAGGATCCACGCTATCCGGCTCCGCAGGATCAGCCTCCCCAGCCTTCTCAGCCTTCTCAGCCTTCCCTTCAGGGGCAGTGGAGGCTTCTGCCGGCGCCTCGACCGCCTTGGCTTCAGCGGCGGGCTCCGGCACAGCAGCTTCGCGTACTTCATCGTGTTCTATGCTCACCACCAGATGGGCCAGCACGTTGTCGTTGAGTTCCAGGTCCCGGTTCAGCCGGGCATGGTCGATTTTATCGCCCTGGAACTGCAACAGCACATAGGTGCCGAAACGTTGTTTTTCCACCGCATAGGCGAGACGCTTCTTACCCATGATTTCCTCATAGAGCAGCTCTCCGCCACGTCCGGTAACAAACTTCTTGGCGGCGCCAATGACTTTGCTAAGCCCCGTGTCTTCCAGACTCGGATGGGCTATAAATAATGCTTCGTAATAACGCACAATAATGACTCCTGCAACAAATTACTTGATCAGCGGTGCGATCACCAGCGATACCACCGCGGTCAGTTTAATCAGAATATTCAGTGATGGTCCGGCCGTGTCCTTGAAAGGATCGCCGACTGTGTCGCCGGTGACGGCTGCCGTGTGGGCAGCGGAACCCTTCCCGCCGTAAGCGCCCCCTTCGATGTGCTTCTTGGCGTTGTCCCAGGCGCCGCCTGCATTGGCCATGAATATGGCCAGCAGCACGCCGGTGGATGTAATCCCGGTAAGGACGCCGGCCAGCATTTCAGGGCTACCCAACGTGCCGACCAGAACCGGGGTGAGCACAGCCAGCAGACCCGGAAAAATCATCTTGCGCAAGGCCGCCTTGGTGGAGATATCGACACAGGCGGCATAGTCGGGACGGCCGGTCCCGTCCATGATGCCGGGCACTTCCCGGAACTGGCGGCGGACCTCTTCGATCATTTCGAAGGCGGCCTCGCCCACGGCCTTCATGGCCAATCCCGAAAACAGGAACGGCAGCATGGCGCCGAGCAGTACGCCGGCCATCACGATGGGTTGTGCCACGTCAATGGTTTCCAGTCCTACCACTTTCGTATAGGCGGCGAACATGGCCAGCGCCGTCAGGGCCGCCGAGCCGATGGCGAAGCCTTTGCCGATGGCCGCCGTCGTGTTGCCCACTGCATCGAGACGGTCGGTACGCTGGCGCACTTCCTCCGGCTGCTGGGACATCTCCGCGATGCCGCCGGCATTGTCGGCAATGGGACCGTAGGCATCGACTGCCAGTTGGATGCCGGTGGTGGCCAGCATGCCCAGGGCTGCAATGGCGATGCCATAGAGGCCGCTCAGGTGATGGCTGAGGATGATGGCCGCAGCAATAATGATGACCGGCCCAACCGTTGAGAACATACCCGTTGCCAGGCCGGAAATAAGGTTGGTGGCGGCGCCGGTTTCAGAGGCTGCGGCAATGGCGCGGACCGGCGGGCGGTTTTCGGCAGTATAGTATTCAGTAAACATGCCGATCAGGGTGCCGGCCACCAGACCGGTGACGCTGGCGCCGAAGACGGCCAGGGCATCTATGGTCTTGTCGCCCAGTTGCACCGCCTCAGGGAGCTGCCAGCGGGTAACCAGCCAGGCGGCGACGATGACCAGGCCGGCCGCAATCAAGGTGCCGGTGTGCAGGGCAGTCTGGGGATTGCCCCCTTCCTTGACCCGCACGAAAAAGGTGCCGATGATAGAAGCGATAATCCCGCTGCTGGCCAGATAGAGGGGCAGCATCACCAGCGTGGGTGTGGCGACTCCGCTGGCGGAGAGGGCCACCGAGCCGAGCACCATGGATCCCACGATGGAGCCGACATACGACTCGAAAAGGTCGGCGCCCATGCCGGCGACATCGCCTACGTTGTCCCCCACGTTGTCGGCGATAGTGGCCGGGTTGCGGGGGTCGTCTTCGGGGATGCCGGCCTCCAGCTTGCCGACCAGATCAGCCCCCACATCGGCCGCCTTGGTATAGATGCCCCCCCCGACCCGGGCAAACAGGGCGATGGATGAGGCCCCCATGGCGAAACCGGAAAGGACCTCCATGGTGGCTGGCAAACCGTCGAACATGGGCACATACAGCGCGAAAAGGAGGGTCAGCCCCAGAACCCCCAGCCCGACCACGCTCAGGCCCATGACCGAACCGCCGGCGAAGGCTATTTCCAGGGCCTTGTTAAGACTGCTGACGGCCGCCTGGGTGGTGCGGTGGTTGGCGTTGGTGGCAACCCTTAAGCCGATGAAGCCGGCTAAGGCTGAGCAGAGGGCGCCCACCACGAAGGAGAGGGCCACCAGTCCCAGGCCGGCGCCCCGGGGTGCATTGGTGAAGTAAAGCAGAACCGCGACCGCCGCAACAAAAATGGCCATCACGCGGTACTCGGCCTTGATAAACGCCATGGCTCCCTCGCGGATCGCCTGGCCGATCTCGATCATTTTTTCGCTGCCGGGGTCCCGACGGAGCACCCAGCGGGCCTTGTAATAGGCGAAGCCCAACGCCAGCAGGGCTGCCGCAACAATAAACCACTCAGTCAGATTCATTCACCCTCGCCTTTCCGGTTGCCTCGGTTGATCCCCGAGCATTGTAATGGGTCATGGCCGGTTCCATACCGTCCGCCAGAAAATATTTCAGCGCCTCCAGCACCCGGGTGCGCATCGCCTGCACCTGCGCTACGTCTTCAGACCGGAACGGCTGCAGAACGTAATCTTCACTGGGCCGCAGAGGGGCGTCGGTGGCGATGCCCAGCCGCAGCCGGGGGACCTGCTCGGTGCCGAGGTGGTAGAGAACTGATTCCAGCCCCTTGTGGCCGCCGGAACCGCCGGCAGGCCGGAACCGCATGGTGCCCAGCGGCAGATCAATTTCGTCCAGCACCACCAGGGCGTCGCCGGTGGTCAAATCGAAAAACGCCAGGGCTTCCTTAAGCGGCAGGCCGCTTGCGTTCATGTAGGCCGTAGGCTTGACCAGCACCGGGCCGGCTTCCCGCCCGGCGAAGAGGTAGTTCCCCTGGCCCGGCCGGAACCGCATATCGAGGTCCGCCGCCAGATCGTCCAGCGCCCAGAAGCCGAAGTTGTGCCGGGTGGCGGCATACTTTACCCCCGGATTGCCCAAACCTGCAATGAGGACCATCGGGCCGCTTAATCTCCGTCCCCGGATTTGCCATCCCCTTCTCCGGCGCCCTCTTCGGCCTCCTCAGCTTCCTCCTCGAACTGGAAGGCCTCCTCCTCGGCCAGCTCTTCTGCCGTTGGTTCGGGACCTTTGGGATGGGCAATGCTCAGCACCGGCACCTCCGGACTGGTCACCAGTTCCACATCACCCAATGGCAGGTCGCCGGCATGCACCGACTGGCCCAGGTGCAGGTCGGAAATATCAATTTCGAAATGGGTCGGGATATCGCTGGCCTTGCAGCGGACGTCGAGTTCCAGCAGCTCCACGTGCAGCAGGCCCCCTTCCTCCTTCACGCCCACCGCCTTGCCGACAATGTGGATCGGCACCTTCACCTCCACCTCCTCATCCATGCGGACCCCCTTGAAGTCCACATGCAGAATCTCATCGGTGACCGGATGATACTGGAGCTCCTTGATGAGCACGTTCCGCCGTTCGCCGCCCACGCTGACGTGGTAGACCAGCGCATCGCTGGCCAGGGCCAGGGCCAGTTCCTTGGCAGCAACCTTGAAAGGGATGCTGGCGGGTTGGTCCTGGGAATAATAGATCCCGGGAATAAATCCGGCAGCCCGGAGATCGCGCGCTCCCTTTTTGCCGAATTCCTCCCGTCTTTCCACTTCGATTTTGAATTCTTTGCTTGCCATAACTATTTCTCCAGTTCAAATAGGGAACTCAACGACCGGCCGGCGGTAATTCTCTCGATGGACGTGGCAAATATCTTGGCGACGGAGATGACCTCCAGTTTAGCAACCAGCTTATCGGCCAACCCTTCCGGCTTGATATTGATGGTATCGGTGACGATAATCTTATCGATCTCGCTATCGCCAAGCCGTTCGGGGGCCTGGCCGGAGAATAGCCCGTGGGTGGCCACCGCCGTCACTTTTCGGGCGCCGTTTTCCAGAGCACTTTCGGCGGCGCTGACCAGGGTACCGGCAGTGTCGATCATATCGTCAATGATCAGCACGTGGCGGCCGTGCAGATCGCCCACCAAATGCACTACTTCGGTCTTGTTCGGCGCCGACCGCCGCTTGTCGATGAGGGCGAAGCCTATATCCAGGTAACGGGCGTAGGCCTGCCCCATGCGGGCGCTGCCCATGTCGGGGCTCAGGACCACGCCGCTATCCGGGTCCAGACCGAGCTGCTTCAGCCGCTCCAGAAGCACCAGGCGCGAGTAGAGATTGTCGAAGGGAATGTTGACAAAGCCCTGGATCTGCGGCGAATGGAGATCCATGGTGATCATTCGCCCGGCGCCGACTGTTTCGAAGGCATCCAGGAACAGACGGGCCGATATGGGCACTCGCGGCTGGTCCTTGCGGTCCTGGCGGGCGTAGCCGTAGTAGGGCAGGACGGCGGGGACGCTGTTGGCCGAGGCCCGGCGGGCGGCATCGATGATCAGCAACAGCTCGATAATGTTGTCCGCCGGCGGGTTGGTGGACTGAATGATGAAAACATCCTCGTTGCGGATATTTTCCTCAAATTTGACGTAAATCTCGCCGTCGCTGAAGTTTTTGATGGTCAGGCCGCCCAGCGGTATGCCCAGATGCTGGGATATTTTCCCGGCCAACTCGGGGTTGGAACGGCCGGTAAAGATCTTCATGGTTTGAGCGGTTTGCACTTTATTATCCTGGTTCGGGGACGAGGATTCGAACCTCGATTGACGGGACCAAAGCCCGTAGTCCTGCCATTAGACGATCCCCGATCGGTTGCCGGCCGAAGGGCCGTTTGTAAAACTGTTCCGCAGATGGATTTTCCAGAGCCGCCCGGTTGGGGGCATCTCGGTTGGGTCGTATCGCCACAGTCCAGGTTTCTGGCTGGACAGCCGGGCAGTTGGCCCGGTCTGCGGATATGTCGATAGGCCGTTGAGGATTGCTTTCGTCCCTCTTTTGGCTTGGAAACTTACGTCGCTGCCCGAGGCAAACCAACGCTTTATCCCTCAGGAATAACGGTCTGTAGCCGGCCCACTTCCAGCTCCTGCCGATTTTTGTAGGTGGGGCGGTAGTAACTGTCCAGGGCCTCGAGGTCGGCCGGGTGCAGCAACTCGTGGGCTGCCAGCACGGTAAGGGCCACCTGCGGCTTCGGCCGGTTGCTGCCATCGAGGACTTTCAGTGCCAGCCCCCATGCTTCCCCGGAGACGTCCCGGAGGCCGATCAGCTGGATTCCCTCAGCTCCTTCCTTGGACACTGCACGATCACCCAGTTGGACCATGAAAGCGGTGTCGAAGCGGCCGCTGCCGGCGATCAGAAAGGGCTCGGCCTGCATGGCCGCCAGCTGGGGCGCAAGCAGCGCATCCTGCCCTTCAATGAGGCGCCGGGCCAGACCGGCCAGCTCCGTCAACGTCAGCTGGTGGGTGGGGGCAGAGCAGCCGTCAACGGCGCTGCTGATGTCCCGTCGGCCAAGCCAGTCTTCCAGTTGTCCGGTGATTAGCTGCTGGACCGGATGGCCGGGGTCGAGGTAACTGTCCAGGCCCGCTTCCAGCGCCAGGGCCGCGGCCAGGAAACCGGTATGCTTCCCCGAGCAGTTGTTGGTAAGGGCTGAGGCCGTTTCGCCGGCGGCCAGGAGGGCATCCCGGGACGGCTCGTGGTAGGGCCAGTGGCTGCCGCATTGAAGGTCTGACTCAGCGACCCCTACTTGCGCCTGAAAACGCCGTAGCGCCACCAGATGCTCCACTTGGCCACTGTGGGAGGCACAGGCCAGGGCCAGGGCCGCGTCGCCAAGGGTAAACTTTTGCAGGGCGCCGGACGCCACCAGCGCCACAGCCTGAAACGGTTTCAGAGCCGACCGGGCCACCCAGGGAGTGCCGACGGGGCCTGCGCTGAAGGCCACCTGATCATCCGGGCTGATGAGGACCACGGCAGTCTGGTGGATGCTTTCCACCGCGCCGCCTCGGGTAACGATGCTTTCTAGGGCTGATTTCTGCATGCGATTCACGTCGTTCGCGCCGGGTCTCTCTGCCGCGCCGCAACGGAGCGCAGAATTTAAGCCCGGGGGCCGGGCCGGGGGCCGCATCGAATCAAAATAACCTCAATCATTTGCCGCAGCGGCCGATGATGATCAGGAGGGCAATTGCAGTCTGCTTAGGGGGCTTTTGATGTTGCCCTTTGCACCACGGCCAATTATTGCTTAGAATTGACAGCATTTTTAGGCGCCGATTTGGGGGTTTGGGGCCGGCCAGGGGCCAGTCAGGGATAGGGAACATTGCTGCGGCCCCCACGTAAACTCAATGAAGCCTGCATTTTACAGGCTCGAACAGACCCCGGAATGGGGCGAGAAAAGAAAGTTAGAGGTATCTATTGGGAAGTGATTCCAACCGCGCTTTAGGCAATTACCTGGCTGAAATCAGCAGGTACGAGCCGCTGGCGCCACAAAAAGAGATCGAGCTGACCCAGCGTATCAAGAAAGGGGACCGCAAGGCTTCGAACGAGCTGATCGTCTCCAACCTGCGCTTCGTGGTCAGCGTGGCCAAGAAATTCCAGGGCCAGGGCCGTCCCCTGGAGGATTTGATTAGCGAGGGTAACCTGGGCCTGATCAAGGCTGCCGAGCGGTTCGACGAGACCCGCGGCTTCAAGTTCATCTCCTACGCCGTCTGGTGGGTCCGCCAGTCAATCCTGCAATCGTTGTCCGAGCACTCCCGGATGGTGCGGGTACCGCTGAACCGGCAGGGCGACATCACCAAGATCGTCAAGGCCGCCGAGGAGCTTGAGCACCAGTACGAGCGCCCGCCCCTGGTGGAGGAGATCGCCAAGCATGTGAGCAAACTGCCCCATGAAGTGGCCCATACCATCCAGATCAGCCGCCGGCACCAGTCGCTGGACATGCCCTTCTCCGACACCGACTCCAACTCGCTGATGGATGTCATCCCCGATCCGCAGGTCCGGGAGCCGGACGCGGAGCTGGTCCATGACTCGCTGAAACAGGAGATTCGCTCCGCCCTGGACACCCTCAAGAACCGGGAGCGGGACGTGATCAAGATGTACTTCGGCATCGACCAGGACTACGCCCTGACGCTGAACGAGATCGGCGAGGAGTTCCATCTGACCCGGGAGCGGGTCCGGCAGATCAAGGAGAAGGCCATCCGCCGGCTCCAGCACAAGTCCCGGAGCACCCAACTGCGGCCCTACCTGTAAAGGCAGCCATCAACAGCCTATTGAAAGCCCCCGGGAACGGGGGCTTTTGCGTTGGCGGGAAGATGATCGCTACCTAAGCAGCACCATCTTCACCGATTGGGTGAAGGCCTGCTGGCCTCTTTTGATTTGGGCTCCGCAAATAACTCAATCTGGTAATATGCGATATAGAAGCACATTTCGCTTTAACAAAAAATATCTTTACAATTTCAAACATCTTAACCCTTAGTCAAAAAGTATGTAATAATCATAAAGCGCGAAGGTAATCGCATTTTTTGTTCTGTCATAGCTAATGGCAAAGCTGAGAGTATCAGGCATATCAAAGGATGTATCCCTCTGGGTAGATTTTACAGGCATGCGGACCTGCAGATGATGGGTGCCTATTGAGACCGACAGTCTTATCCTTCTGGCGCTACTGACAGTCCAGTTGGTTGTGGCCATACCGTTGAATACTACCTGATCATCGAACAGGACTATGACAGAATCGCTCTGAAAATCAAACACTAAATCTATCGAGAGAAAACCAACATCCTGTTTTGGCTGGGCGGCATTCTTGCATCCGGCCAGCAGCAAGAAAAATAGCAGTGATACAGGGAGCAGCAGTCGTAATCGTGAGGTTATCATAATGTCATTCCCATCATGTATTTCCATTTTATTTTCCCTCCATCTTCCTCACCCGCTCCTTCAGCGCCTCATTCTCCTTCTGCATCGCGATCATATAGAGGGTCAACTCCTCGATCTTCTTCAGCAGGAGCGCCTGTGAGGCCCCCAGGCTGAGGCTTGATCTGACTATCGTCTCGCAGTGTGAGCCATTTTGATCCCCCAGTTGTGATATTAATTTCAGCTACTTTTTCGGCCACGAATGCGGGCTTTAAGCCAATTATTTGTAACGCATTTGGATTGACGCTTTGTCCTTTTACATCGGTATGGAGAACCATGACTCCTGAAAGAATCAAGATAATGAGGGCAGTCGTCGTTTTCCGGTTCATTGCCTCGTCCACTCAATTGGATTCCCATATAGTGAAAATACCGACGGCTCGATCATTCTTACTTTTACGGTCGTGATTGCAGAATCCCGCAAATCGATAAGTAAGGTATCGAGCGTTTGATAGAAGGCATAGTTGAGTTCAAGGCCAAAATGATCCAGTGAAGTCACGATCATGATGGAGTCGGATAACAGGATGTAATTCCCCGATGAATACCCTGAGCGCGGTCCGATTATCCCGCCAGCATTGAACACAAAATCGAGCCTATAAGTCCCATTTTCAGCTATCATCCAATCCCCAGTGTAGGAATAGCTATTGCCCCAAACCGTGTAGTTTATCGCAACTGCCCAGTCGCCCACAATCGCTTTCTCGGCCTCTGTTTTCTCCTCTGCCTCGTTGCAGGAAGTAACCGTTGTGGCTAAGCCCAGAACCATGGCCGCAAACGGTGCCGCTAGCCTCAATCTCATTCGTGTGGCTTTGGAGCCATCTAATTTCCTGTAATGTTGTTGATGTATCATTTTTCCTCCATTTTATTCACCCGCTCCTTGAGCGCCTCGTTCTCCCTCTGCATCTCGATGACATAGAGCGTCAGCTCCTCGATCTTCTTCAGCAGTAGCGCCTGTGAGGCCCCCAGACTGAGGCCGTTGGCCATCGCTAGACACAGTGCCACCAGGATAATTGCGCTGCCTCGGGAAAATGCTGCTGCCCTCATGGAATACCGCCCGTCTTCTGGAAGTAAAATGAAACGGGACTTTATCAGGCATATTCAATGCAAGGTCGCCCATTTCGGGGCAGATGTCAAGAGATAATGGGGCCGGGTCCGGCTGGCGCTCGCGGGTCACTGACAACTGGCAACTCACGACGCCCCTTCGACAAGCTCAGGGAGGCCTTGGCTCATTAATCCAGGGGGGTCATGCTGAGCCTGTCGAAGCATGAGCCGGCCTGAAGCCTGGCGAAATTATTGCCTAATTTCCAGTTCATGTCCTCCACGTCCTCACACATCGTCCGCGTCAAGATCTGCTGCATCGGCTCCGTTGAGGAGGCCCGCACCGCCATCGCTGCCGGGGCCTCAGCCCTGGGATTGGTGTCGCAGATGCCCAGCGGGCCCGGGGTCATTCCCGACCAACTGATCACCGGGATTGCCGCCAGTGTGCCGCCCGGTGTCGCCACCTTCCTGCTCACCAGCGCCGTGAACCCCGTGCACATCATTGGCCAGCAGCGTCGCACCGGCAGTAGTGTCATCCAACTCTGCGACCGGCAAAGGCCCGATGTCTACCCGCTCCTGCGGGAGTCCCTGCCCGGCATCAAGCTGGTGCAGGTGGTTCACGTGACCGGCCCGGAGGCGCTGGAGGAAGCCGGCAGAGTAGAGCCCCACGTCGATGCCCTGCTGCTGGACTCGGGCAATCCGCAGGCGGCCGTGAAGGAACTCGGCGGTACCGGCCGTACCCACGACTGGTCCATCAGTGCCGCCATCGTGGCAGCCAGTCCGCTGCCGGTCTATCTCGCCGGTGGTCTGAGTAGCGATAATGTCGTCGAGGCTATTAAGGAAGTGCGGCCATTCGGCGTCGATGTCTGCAGCGGGGTCCGTAGCGGCGGCCAGCTGGACCCGGACAAACTGGCTGCCTTCATGATGGCGGTGGCTGCCGGGTAAGCGCCAGCAGGACCGATTCCCCGACTTCGCCTGACTTGCAAATGGTCACCTTCGCCGACCCGCATGCCGTCCCGTTTAAGGTGCTCATCGGCGCGTGGATCGGGGCCGCTACTTTCAGGTGGAGAAAATCGAACTGGGGGCGGCGGCTCAGCGCTGAAGGGTGCTTGCAGGACGCCGCTGCTGGAGTGTGACCGGGCTAGTCGTCGCTCCCAGCGGCCTTCGCTGAATCGGCCGCCTTTTGGGCCAAGGTATAGTCGCAGTCCTTGCCCTTGTACTGGCCCGGATTGTCCAGGTCTGCCTCGCTGAAATAGTGGATGCACTTGGGGCAGGTCCACGGTTTGCCGTTGTAGCCGGGGCGCTGCTCATTGAGCTGCAAGGCGATGCCCGAGTAGGGGCAGCCCCGTTCGGTCCCCGGATCAGGCCAGGGATAGTTCTCATACAAAAACTGGTATGTTTTTTCCTGTTCGCTCACAATTGCTCCTCGTCAGCTTGCCGCCGGCCAATCTGCCGCCGGTGCCGAAGTTTACGCTCGCCGCCTAGGCAGGATCAATTCTCCCGTTGATACAGGACCGCGCACTCTTCCAGCCGGGTGCCGCGCCGGTCAGCCACGGCAAATTTCGACGGTCCCCACATGGTGGCGCCGGCATAACGGCCATCCTTGGCAATGAGATAGAACTTCAGGCCAAAGTTGGGCCGGCCCTGATCGTCCAATAGGCGCTTCTCGGTGGTGTGGCTGGCAACGCGCCGGAGCACTTCCAGCCCGGCCTCTTCCGGCGCAAGGCCGGTGCGCATCAGCTCCACAGCCGCGAAGCAGCAGAGATTCTGCAGGTTGGCCTCGCCCCGGCCGGTGCTGCCGCAGGAACCGATGGCATTGTCCACATACAGCCCGGCGCCTATGATCGGGCTGTCCCCCACCCGGCCCGGTATCTTCCAGGCCAAGCCGCTGGTGGTGGTGACGCAGGATATATCGCCGTCGCTGTTCATGGCGGCCACATGAATGGTGCCGGTGGGCCGCGCCACCTTACGGGCGATGCCCCGGTCTTCCTCATCATCGGAGAGCCAGTCGTCCCGGCGGGAGAGGTCCCGCTTCCACTTCAGCCACCGTTCCCGGCTTTTCTTGGTGAGCAGCTCTTCTTCCTTAAAGCCGTTGGCCTTGGCAAAGCGCAGGGCCCCCTTGCCCACCAGCAGAACGTGATCGGTGGTTTCAAGCACCAGCTGCGCCACCCGGGACGGATTCTTGATATTCTGCAGTGCCGCCACCGCCCCGGCCTTGTGCGTGGGGCCGTGCATCACCGCCGAGTCGAGCTCCACCACGCCGTCCTCGTTGGGCAGGCCGCCGTAGCCGACGGACATATCATCCGGGTCGTTTTCCACCAGGTTCACGCCGCTGATGGCCGCTTCCAGGGTGTCGCTGCCCCGGGACATGAGCCGGTAAGTGGTTTTCGCCGCCTCCAATCCGTTGGCCGAGGAGACCACTAACTGCGTGCCCCTGCGCTGAACGGTTGGCGCTACCGCGCGGCCGCCCTGCAGTCGTGACAGGAATGGCCATCCGCCCAGAAGCGCGGCGGCAGTGGAAAAAAACCTGCGGCGGGAAAATTGAGCCTTGGCTGCCATGTTGTTCTCCTTGTCGTAGCCCCGAAATGGACAGCAAGTTAATCACCACGATCACGGCCGGGCAGGCATATCCACTTCCCCGTTTCATCGTCAAGAGCGGCAGCGTAAATTGGGGCGTGCTTTCGCGCAGGACATCTCCTCTACAGCAGACGCATGATGACTGCGGCCCCGCCCGGGCCGCCCGGGGCCGGGGCGGGGCACGATGATCGAATCGAGCCTCATTACACCCAAGCGTTCTCCCGAAGACTTCGCCGCCGAGAAATCGCTCCGGCCGACGGCCCTGGATGAGTTTGTCGGACAGACCGAGCTGGTGGCCAACCTGCGGGTCTACATTGAGGCGGCCCGGCGCCGGGAAGGCCCCCTGGATCACGTGCTGCTGTTCGGCCCTCCGGGCCTGGGCAAGACCACCCTGGCCCATATCATCGCCAGTGAACTGGGCAGCACCATCAAACTGGCCTCCGGCCCGGTCCTGGACCGCCCCGCCGATCTGGCCGGCATTCTGACCAATCTGGCTGACCGGGATGTCCTGTTTGTGGATGAAGTCCACCGCATGAACAATTCGGTGGAGGAGTACCTCTATGCAGCCATGGAAGACTTCCGTATCGATATCATGCTCGATAAAGGGCCCAACTCCCGGACGGTGCAACTCACTCTGCAGCCTTTCACTCTCATTGGCGCCACTACCCGGCTCGGCAACCTGACCTCCCCTCTGCGGGACCGGTTCGGTGTTACCCTGCGGGTCGATTTCTATCCCCCCAATGACCTGCAGAAGATCATCCTCCGGTCGGCCCGGCTGCTGGGCATTCCCATTGATGACGAAGCCGCCGGCGTCATTGCCAGGCGCAGCCGAGGCACACCGCGCATCGCCAACAGGATTCTGCGCCGGGCCAGGGACTTCGCCGAAGTAGAGGGTACCGGCCACCTCGATACGGCCAGCACTGAACAGGCCCTCGGCCGCCTTGGCATTGACGATCTGGGTCTGGACGAAATGGACCGGCGGATTCTCCGCAACCTGGCGGAGCAGTTCGGCGGCGGGCCGGTAGGGGTGGAAACCATGGCCGTGGCCCTCCATGAAACCTCCCGGACCCTGGAGGAGGTGTATGAGCCGTACCTGATCAAGGAGGGCTTTCTGCAACGGACTCCCCGGGGCCGCACCGCCACCGAACGGACTTACGAGTATCTCAATATTGAGCGGCCGGCCAGATCCGGCCAGGCCCAGACAAAGATTTTCTGAGGGCCATGGAACTGCTCACCCAGGACAGGCGGCCCCGGCTCTCCCAGTACGAGTTTTCGGTGCCCGAGGAGCTGATCGCCCAGTACCCCCTGCAGCACCGTGACCACTGCCGCCTTATGCTAGTGGACCGCGCCACCGGCAGCATCCAGAGCCGGCGATTTGACGAAGTGGCTGAATTTCTGGAGCCGGGCGATCTGCTGGTGCTCAACGATACGCAGGTCTATCCAGCCCGGCTGGAAGCGATCAAAGAACGCACGGGGGCGCGGGTGGAACTGCTTCTGCTGCGGGAGCTCGACCGGGACCTCTGGGAGTGCCTCATCAAGCCGGCCCGGAAGGTGCGCGTCGGCAACACCCTGGTATTGGAAGACGGCGTTACCTGTGATGTCCTGGACAGCACTTTGTCCGGCAGCCGCATTGTGCGCTTTAACTCACCTGATATGCCTTTCCTGAACTATCTCGATAAATATGGCCAGTGCCCTCTGCCACCCTATATCCACCGGCCAGCAGAGCCCGAAGACCGGCAGAACTACCAGACAGTCTACGCCCGCAACCGGGGAGCCGTGGCGGCGCCTACCGCTGGCCTGCACTTCACCACCGGACTCCTTGATAGTCTCAGAGCCGGGGGAATCGAAACGGTAAACATTACCCTGCACGTGGGGATCGGCACTTTCCAGCCCATCCGGGTGGAGGATATTGCCCGGCACAGCATGGGCTGCGAGTATTACGCCATCAGCCCGCAGGCAGCGCAGGCCATCAACGATGCCCGCGGTGAAGGCCGCCGCATTCTGGCGGTGGGCACCACGGCCACACGGACCCTGGAGACGGTGGCCCAGGAAAACGGCCAGGTGATTTCAGGCAGCGGCTGGACCGACAAATTCATTTATCCCCCTTATCGTTTCCGGGCCGTGGATGGTCTGTTGACGAATTTTCATCAGCCCCGGTCAACCCTGATGTTGCTGGTGGCCGCATTTGCGGGCCAGGAACTCATTCTTCAGGCGTACGCCCAGGCGATAAGCGATCAATACCGCTTCTTCAGCTATGGCGACGCCATGCTGATACAATAGCAGGGCCGCTTCGGCAGCACCATGGCTGAACCCGATTTCACGCCCGTTGCAGCAGTTATCCCGGCTGCCGGCCAAGGCACTCGACTGGGTGGTCAGACCAAAAAGCAGTTCAAGCTGCTGGCCGGCCGGCCCCTGCTCGTCCACACCCTCGAACGAATTCTGAAAGCCCCGGAAATCCGCTGGCTCATCGTGGCGGTGCCGGAAAGCCACCTGGACGCTTCCCATGAATTACTGGAAACGATAGTACCGGAAGGTATCGAAACCCGCCTTGTGCTGGGAGGGGCGACGCGCCAGCAGTCGGTTTCGAATGCCCTGGATGAGGTGCCTGCCGAGGCCCGGCTGGTTGTCGTACACGATGCCGCCCGGCCCTTTCCCGATCCGCGCTGGATCAGCCAGGGGGCGGCGCTCTGCCGGCACTATGATGGCGCCGTAGTGGCCGTTCCCTCCATGGACACGCTGAAGGAGGTGGCTACGGCCGACGACATGCCGGCCAGTAATGCCGTCGGCGTGGTGAAAACGACCCTGGCACGGGAGATTATCTGGCAGGCCCAGACACCGCAAATCTTCCGCACTGAGATTCTCCGCAAGGCCATGGCCAGCGCCCAACAGAGCGGCCTCACCGGCACCGACGAATCTTACCTGGTGGAGGCCATCGGCGGGCGGGTGGCGATTATCAAAGGCTCTCCCCAAAATATCAAGATCACCAGCCGGAGCGACTGGGATTTTACCGAATGGAAGTTGGAGCATGATCAGGACCGGCATCGGCATTGATGCCCACAAATTCATCACCGGCGACGGTTTCCGCCTCGGTGGCGTTGATATCGCCCACAGCAGCGGAGTGGCCGGCCATAGCGACGCTGATGTGCTGATCCATGCCGTGGTGGATGCCTTGCTGGGAGCGGCAGGTCTGGGAGACATTGGCCGCCATTTCCCTTCCAGCGATGCCCAATGGAAGGATGCCGACAGTGGTCAATTCCTGGAGCGGACCGGTGCCCTGATTCGCGAGGCTCGCGGAACGATCCAGCATATTGATGCCACGATCGTGCTGCAGGAGCCGGTGATCGCGCCGCACCTGCCCGCCATGCGCCGGCACATCGCCGCCGCCCTGCGACTCCCGGAGGGCCAGATCAACCTGAAGGCCACCACCACCGACTACCTGGGCTTCACCGGCCGCAAGGAGGGCCTGACGGCCGTGGCCGTGGCGACGCTGGAGATGCCCTGATCCCGAGCAGTGGGACGGGGGACAGCGGCAGGAATCCTTCCGTCTTCCCCGCCCGGAGTGAACAGCGTAAATTCTCCGCCGGTCTCCGCAGAGCCACCCCGTAATTGTGCCAAATGAAATGTCTGACAACGTCCGGGTAAGATTTGCCCCCAGCCCCACCGGCCATCTGCATGTCGGCGGACTGCGCACGGCCCTGTACAACTGGCTCTTCGCGCGGCAGAACGGTGGCGCCTTTATCCTGCGCATCGAGGACACCGACCAGTCCCGGAAAGTGGAAGGGGCGGTGCAAAGCCTGCTGGAAACGCTGGACTGGGCTGGCCTGGATATCGATGAGGGGCCGGGCAAGGGCGGCGACGCCGGACCCTACGTCCAGTCCGAGCGCCTGGAGATTTACCACCAGCACGCGGCCCAGCTGGTCGAGGCGGGCCAGGCCTACCCCTGCTTCTGCACCAGCGAAAGGCTGCAGCAACTCCGGGAGCGCCAGCAGAAAATGGGCCTGGCGACCCGCTATGACGGCCACTGCCGGGACATCCCCGCCGATGAGGCCGCCCAGCGCACCGGCAACGAGACCCACGTGATCCGGCTGGCCGTACCCCGTGAGGGATTGATCATCCTGGAGGATGTGGTGCGCCGCAAGGTGCGCTTCGAGTGGAAGACCGTGGATGACCAGGTGCTGATCAAGTCCGATGGTTTCCCCACTTATCATCTGGCCAATGTGGTGGATGACCACCTGATGGGGGTGACCCATGTGATCCGGGGGGAGGAGTGGCTCCCCAGCATGCCCAAGCATCTGTTGCTCTACCAGGGCTTCGGCTGGGAAATACCGGTCTTCGCCCATCTGCCCTTACTGCTGAATCCCGACCGCTCCAAACTGTCCAAGCGCCAGGGCCATGTGGCGGTGGAGGAGTACCGGAAGGACGGCTACCTGCCGCAGGCGCTGCTCAATTTTGTGGCCCTGCTGGGCTGGCATGACCAATCCAACGACGAGGTGTTCGATCTCCAAGGGTTGCAGCGGGTCTTCCAGCTGGAGCGGGTCCAGAAGGGGGGCGCCATTTTCGACACGGGGAAACTGCGCTGGCTCAACGGACAGCACCTCCGCCGCATGCCGGCTGCCGAATTCCGGCAGGCCATCGCACCGCACCTGGAATCGGGCTGGGACGTCAGCGACCGGATGGCGGCAGCCATTCAGGAAAAGATCAGCCTGTTGCCCGATGCCCGGGAGCAGTTGGCCTTTTTCTTCGAGGACCCGGTCAGCTATGATGAAGCCGCCTCCGAGGCCCTCGCCTCGCCCCAGGCCAATGGTATCCTGACGGCGCTGCTGGACCGGCTGGCGGCGGCGGACGATTTCAGCGGCGACTGGTTCCTGGCGGCAGTCAAAGCGTTGGGCGCCGAGTTCGGTCTGAAGGGCCGGGAGCTGTGGCATCCTATCCGGGCGGCCATCGCCGGCCGGGTGGTCGGGCCGGACATGGTCACCATCGTCGAAACCTTCGGTCTGGACAAGTGCCGCCAGCGGGTTGCCGACGCGCTGCAAAAGGGATGATGGCCACCATCCTTACCTTGGCAGCCAACGCCAAAATCAACATCGGTCTGCGCATCGTCGGCCGCCGGGAATTCAGCAGCTCGCTGGATCGCCGTTCAGGCATCTATCATTTGCTGCACACCCTTTTCCAGGAAATCACTTTCGGCGATACGCTGACCCTGACCCCCCGGAGCGACAAGCGACTGACCCTGGCCGTGTCGGGACCCGCCGCGAGCCAGGTGCCCGGGGATGAATCGAACCTCTGTCTGCAGGCGGCCAATCTGCTCCGAAGCGAAGCGGGATACAGTGGCGGCGTCCATATTGAACTGGAGAAGCGGGTCCCGCCCGGCAGCGGTCTGGGGGGCGGCTCCAGCGATGCCGCGGCGGTCCTGAAGGGGCTGAACGAGCTGTGGGAACTGCACCTCTCCCTTGATCTGCTGGAGGTGGTGGCGGTCGGCCTGGGCGCCGATGTGCCGTACTTTATCCGGGGCGGTCTGCAGCTTGGCGAGGGGATCGGCGACCGGCTGACGGCCCTGCCCCCGCTGCCCGAATTGACGGTAGCCCTCGTCCTTTCGGATCATCACATCGACACCGCCTGGGCCTACGGCCAGTTCAGCGATCGAAATACCTTTCCGCCGCCGCCGGGGTTCGATGGACTGTTGGACGGTGAAGCGACGGATTGGCCGGCATTCGGCAACGATTTCGAGGAGGTTGTGTTTCCGCGCTACCCGGACCTGCAGGAAATCAAGGCGGCCCTGCTGGAGACCGGCGCGGTCTATGCGGGACTATCGGGAAGCGGGAGCGCGGTGGCAGGGCTATTTACTGGGCCGCTGGATGAGGCGGCCCTGGCGGCGGCAGTGCCCTCAGGCAAATTTATCATCTGCGGGCTGGCCGGCGGCTAGGGGTCAGCAGCTACGGCGGCCCATCTTCCTTCACAAAGCAGACCTGCCCTTCGATGCCCTCAAAGCAGGTTTCCAGAAATGCCCTTTCGTCGGCCTCATCCACCAGGATGTAAAAACGTTCGCCAGTAGGACAGCCGCAGGCCGCACAGACCACATCGTAAACCTGCTCCACCCGGACATCGTGGATGACCAGCCCCTGATCGGCGTAGTAGTCCCGGAAAATGGCAATAGCGCCAGACTGGGTCCGGGGATAGTCATCGTAGTCATGGGTCAGCAGCCAATCCAGGTCCCAAGGGTTCGTCAGGCATTGGGTGGGATCAATGGAAAGCCAGAGCCCCTCTTCTTGGGAGTCGGTCAAGGGATCGATGGAGAGCGAGACCATCTCCTTCTGGCAGCCGGTTAACAGGACCAGTGCGAGGGCAACCAGCCATAGATTGAGCCGCCGGGATGGGTGGCGGGGCAGGCCGGTGGAGGTTACCCCTCCCACAGCGGTTCGCCGATGGTGCCGATAAACAAGATGGCGCCGGAGCTCCGCTCCCGGATGGCAAAAATAAAGGGCCGGTCCAGGCGCATGCCGACAAAGCCACCACCTGCAGATTCCCATTGCATTTCGACTACCGTGGCGGCAGCCGCTTCGGTCCCTTTTTCGTCCACCTGCACGAAGGTCTTGTGCAGCACATCGTTGATGAAAAGGTCCGGTGGCGGATCAAGCATCCGGCTGAAATCGGCGGCTCCACCGAAGGCGATGCCCATGCCCAAGGCCTGCAGCACCGGTTTCATCTTCAATTTATAGTCTAACTTGAATTTGGGCAGGGCCAGGTTGAGGCCCAGCGTATCGAGGGCGCCGGTCCAGGCCAGCCAATTCTCGCCGGTTAGCTGCGCCATGACTGAATCGAGAGGCACATTGGGCCGAGGCAGAATCAAGGTCATGCTGAAGGCGCCGTCGCCGTAGGGCAGGTCGGCGATCTGGAGCATCTCGTTGGCGTGGTAGAGCAGGTCGATCTCCTGGTGCATCATCTCGATGGTGACCGTTCCGCCCCCGGCCAGGTTGAACAGGTCATCCTCGGTGTCGGCGGGATCAAACTCGTAGGTCCAGTCGCCTTTGAAATAGATGGCGTTTATCAGAAACATCACCGTGAACGGATCGATGGGCGGCGCGATGATGTCCTTGATCTTGCCGCCGGTGTTGTCGCTCACCCAAGCGTTCATCACACCGGCTGCGCCAGGATCGTTAAAGTCGAGGCCTTGCACCGTGGCCTGAAAATAGTCCCGGGCCTGCTGGTAGAAGGTCTCCCTGAAGGTCCATCCCTGCCGGTACCAGATCGAATTGGCGATGGCAAACTGCACCTTGGGGTCGGCCTCGGGCAGGTATTCGATGAGGCTGCGGTAGGCGGCGTTGGCATCCTCCTCGGCCAGGTCGGCTTGGGCCAGGGTCTGGCGCATGGCCTCCAGGGTGGCGCCCGCTGCGCCGTTGGCAGTCATGCCCAGGGCTATCGAAACGCTCAGCGGCGAGATAAAGACATTCGGGTCAGAGGACTGCCGCACCACCTCCCGGAACAGCTGCAGGCCAAAGGCGTCGCTGGTAGCCAACAACTCCCTCTCCAGCGGTGTCATTTCACGAATATTCGAGATAGGTTCCGACGGTCCGCTGCAGGAGCCACAGGCCAGGATCCCCAGCATAATAATGATGGCGGCAATCGGTCTTGTTTTCATCTCTTACTCCCCGGCACCCTGAAGCCTTCCGCAGGCATTGTACTGTAAATGAACAGACTTGTGAACGATAATACAAAGAAGCTGCCCGTAAGTCAAGGCGCGGCACTGGACCTGGCACAATAAAACAGGCCCCACCCGGCGGACTGCCGGACGGGGCCTGCACGATTTGGCCATTTGGGCGCCGCTGCTACTTCATGAAGATCATCTTCCGGGTAGCGACAAATCCGCCACTGGTGACGATGCGGTAGAAGTAAACCCCGGTAGCCACGGATACGCCCCGGGCGTCCCGTCCATCCCAAACCACCCGGTGATATCCGGCAGCCATCCGGCCACTGGCCAGGCTCTGGATGACCCGTCCGGTGAGGTCGTAGATCGTCAGGCTGACCTCGCCCGCTTCCGGCAGCGCAAACTGGATGTTTGTGCTCGGGTTGAACGGGTTGGGATAGTTGGCATCCAGCGCATAGGCTGTGGGCAATGCCGCCCCTTCCACCAGGTCGAGCGTGACACTGTTGATGGTGGCTGAGTAGACACTGGTGTTGCCGTTGTTGTCCACCGCCGCCACCGAGAAGTCATACTCGTTGGCGAGTGTGAGTTCCGCGCTGGTCAGGGTGATGGCGTTTTCGGCCGTAGCCACCAGGCTTTCGGTGCTGGTTGTTTTGTCGCTGAGCTTCACCACATAGTACTGCAGGTCCGCATCAGTAACAGCCTCCCAGCTCAGCGTGAAGCCGCCGCCGGTGATGGGCGCCAGCGACAGACCGACCGGTACGCCGGGCACCAGGTTATCCACCGACCAGCCGCTCATCGGATCGGAGTCGATAACAAAGAAGAAGCCCCCGTCACCCCCTGTCTGTTCATCACCGTAACCGGTGACGACGTACCACGACTCGAAGCTGTTGGTGCCGGCGGTGCCGGTGGTGGTGTTGGAATCGACGAAGGTCGGCACCAGCACTTTATACGTAAAATTGCCGGTCCCCAGGAAGAAACCGACATTGATCATGTCGTTAGCAGAGTAGATCGGCCCCGGTACGCTCCAGATACTCCAACCGAAAAACGGTTCGAATTCGGTGCCACCGCCACTGAACTCGAGCACCGCCCGGCCACCTTGATCGTTGGGCACGTCGGTGATGGAGAGGATATGAGGCGGCGAAATCAAGATGGACTCAAAGGCGATTTCAACACCCGTGGCGCCAGGCTGAATTCCGTCCAGATTGCTGACCAGATCAGCGTAGCGCGGCCAGTTCCAGGGCCAGAGATAGTAGCCGAACCCATCCACGTTCGGGGAAACATTGAGCGTATAGGCGCCGGTGGTGGGATCGGACATGGTGTAGGTCCAGCCTACCGGCCAGCCCGAGGCTTCAATCTCGATGCCGCCCAGGGGAGTGCCATCCAGCGTTACGGTGCCCATGATGGTGGAGGTGGCCATATACAGCGTGAAGCCGGCCACTGGTGTGGTGGCCATATCGACCGCTTCGACGAACTCACCATAGGGCACCATATAGGTGGGGATCACGTCGTCGCTCACGTCTACCCAGTGTCCACCGGGCAGGACGCCGATAGTGTAGGCGCCGTTGACATCGGTGACCGCCTCAAATGATCCGCCAAAATCTCCCCCGAAAGCAAACACGGTGATGCCTTCCACACCTACGCTGGACTCGTTCAGGATCACGCCGCTAATGAAGGCGGTGGGTGTGATATAGGCAAAGTCCAGGCCGGTGATGCCGCCTGCAGGCACATACTCCGAGTAGTTGGGGGGGTCGGGCACCAACCCCGGATGGACCCCCAGCTCGTCTTCGGCAAATACTTCCACCGAATCGGGCTCCTCCAGGTATAGCGTGTAAGCGCCGCTAGCATTGGTGACGGTCAGCAGGGGAAAAACAAAGTCATCAAAACCGAAAATTCCAAACAGGCGGTGCGGGAAAGCCACAATGAGCACGTTGGCGGCGAGCGGTGTGACGGTTCCGGTAATCGGGTTGCCTGTAGTTTTCGTATCAATGAAGATCTCCCCGACACCGGTGCTGACGCCCTCATCCACGACCACGAAGATGGTCAGCCCCGTGACGTGGAAGACGCCTTCAGTATCTTCCGGACCGAGGGTGATCTGGAAAACACCCACTGCTGGATCTTCATCTTCGAAGTCGTTGTCGGTGAAGCTGCCGCCCATTTCGAGCGCAAAGTCCACCGCGGCATCGAATTCCGTATTGCCATCCAGGTCGGCCCATAACTCAGCGGTGGCAGAGGTCTGGCCGGCTGAAAAGGTGACCACGATGGTGACGGGCTCGCCGGGGAAGATGCCGGTGCTGTCGGCGCCATTCACGGTGACGCTCGTTACCTGGGCGCCACTGGCCTTGGCCAGGAATGGCGACACTATCCGATTTTCGTCGATCGGCGCCAGACCCAGACTGCCGCCACTCAAATCAAAATCTCTCAGTAATTTTCTCTGGCGACTTAATTGCCGCGGACGAAGCTGCTGCAGGCGGCCCTGGAACTGTTCGGCCTCGGCCTGTTTTGCGCGGAAGGCCTGGACAGCATCCAGGTATTCCTGGGGGGTATCAATAAGGATTTCCACTCCCTGGTTGTCGGCTTCCCCCTCGTCCTGGGGACCGAAACCAAAAAGAGTAGAAACCGCGAGCAGTGGCACCATAAGCCATAAACTCTGTTTACGCATACTAGCCTCCATTTTGTTATGCTTGTCCAACATGGCGTTGTATCTATCACCTATCTATACCCAAGCATTGATTCCATTCTAAGGCAGGAACAGGCCACTTGGCAGTGACCCTCAACACATACGCAAAAATAAAATTGCCGGGCCCGAAATAGCAACAAAAAGCAGCCCATATCCCGTCAGAATCATGGGTTTTTTCGGCAGTCATAGCGGCAGCAAATTCCCCAATATATAGCCTATGGCAACCCCCACTAACAATATGATGGATAGTAAGCGATGGCTGACCACCTCAGCGCCGTAACCTTTTTTAATAAGCAGCAGCGAAACCAGATAGCCGATCCCATTGAACAGGTAAAAAATTGGCAGCGACAGCAATTTGATCAGCAGCGGTCCCAAAATGGGGACCAGCGCAATGAGTGTGCCCAAGGCCACAAATCCGTTGGTGACAAAGCCGGCAATGAGCGCCCAAAGCGCCAGAACCCGGGCATCAATCTTAAACAGGAGGCCGATGATAATCGTAACGGTGATGCCCCCCACAATGGCTATCGGCTTCCAATAAGTCTTAAAAAAATGCTTCATCTTGTGCCACATCGGTAATGCCTCAGGAATTATTTTCGTTGATACGGGCCCGGATTACAAATGGCTGCCGGCCCAATTCGATCCAACGGATCTGCCGGCTCTCCAGATTCAAACTCAAACGCAAGCGGTGCCCCTTCCCCGGCAGCAGGTGGGTCAACATGTCGGTCGTGCTCAGTACCGGCTCCCCGCGTAATATCTCGCCGAAGGTCACGGTTACCCGGGCGTCGGCATCCGGTCCCCCGGCGGCCAGGACCGTGTCACAGGTAACGCTGACCTGCCAGGTGACACCCTCCACCTCCACCCGCAGCTGATGGGCCTCCCCGGAGACCCAACCGTGCCGCTCCACCCACAGCAATGCGCTGAACAGGTTGTGGTCCCCGGCCTGCCACCGGCGTTCCAGGCCGTTGGAATAGAAAGCCCGTCCCCGGCTCTCATCGTAGGTCACAAACAGGCTGTCCCGGTTACCCCGCTCCAGGACTCTCTTCCGATATGTGGCCGGTCCCGGTTGCCCCTCCAGCAGCTGCACTTCATAGTGGTTATCCACGGCATAGATAGTGTTAAACCAGCGCCTGGTAACGGCCCCGTAGCGGCCCACCGTACCCCCGGGTTCCTCGGTGACCGCAATGCTCACATCGACCACCGGCACTCCGATCCAGGCCACGGTGTAGTTCCTCGCCTGACCCGCTACGGGCTGCAGCCAGAGGAGAAGCCAGAGCAGGGCTGCCCCGGACCGGCGCCACCCGCCGGCAGAAACGGCTCCCGCCTTACCCATTGGCTGCCGCCTGCTTGCCACCGGCTTCCGGCTGATCGCTGGACCGCTTTGGCCAGCCCAGCCGATGGCCCCAAAAACTGCCCAGACCCATAGCTGTGATATAGGGTATTTGCAGCAAAAACCAACTCGGGAAGTGCCGCCGCAGATGGCCGGCCCCTACCTGTTGGGCGCCAAGGCCCAGCAACAGCCCTTCGAATAATCCCTTGAGCAATAACCCCGATATCAGCACCGGCAGCACCACATCCGCTGATATGAACGCCAGCCCCACCATTATGATAAGCAGTCCGTTGGTCAGGAAAGTGGCCACAGGCAGCAAGAAAAACCACGGATTGAAACGCAGCATGACCAGCATATCGGCGGCCCAGCGCACCCGTTGGCGCAGAAAGTGGCCGGGACTCTCCGACGGTTCCGTTGTCACTGCTGCCTCCGGACCCTCGGCAAACGCAACCCGGGCGCCTACCCGGCGCCGGACCAGTTGCAGAAATAGGCTGTCGTCCCCCTGCAGCCTGCCGGCCAGCCCCTCCAGCCCCCCGGCCGCATCATACAGCGCTCTGCGGTAGGCCTGGTTCTGGCCTGAGCTGGCCCAGGGCGTCCCCATGCGTACGGCGCTGCGGGCGGCCAACATCAGCATCAAAAAATCGACCCGCTCAAAGATGGCCCAGGGATGGGCGCCGTCCGCTTCGCCGCCAGGCTGGGCCGCGACGATCTGCGACCAGCCGACAACATACTCAACCTCCGCTGCGAAAGCGGCCACCATTGCCGAGACCCATCCCGGCCCTACCTGGCAGTCGGCATCCGTGAACAGCAGCAGCTCGCCGTTGCTCTCCTCGATGCCGGCATGCAGCGCCCGGTTTTTTCCCCGCAGCTGGGTTGAGCCCCCCGCGCTGGACACTGTCCGGAAGCGTCCATCTGCGCGCTGCAGAGCATCAACCTGATCGCGGATATCCGCCTCGAGCCCATCATCAATCACCACGATCTGCAGCCTTTTGGCAGGATAATCCTGGCCGGCCAACTGCTGCAGGAGCCGCAGCAGCCAGGGACCGGCTCCCCGGACGGCTACCAGCACCGAGACCGGAGGCTGTTCATCGGACTTGTTCTGCGGCACCCGGAACAGACCCAGAATAAACCAGCTGACGCCTGCCAGATAGACAGCCAGACTGAGCTTGAATATGGTTAGAAGAAACGCCAAGGGTCAGGTGGCTAGAGGGCCAGCAGATTTTTCGCCAGCAGGAAGTATATGGTGACTCCCAACACGTCGGTAGTGGTGGTCACGAAGGGCCCCGTAGCGACCGCCGGGTCCACATCCAGCCGGCGCAATACGATTGGCACCAGGGTACCCAGCGTCGTGGACATGAGCATGGAAGCCAGAATGGCCAGGGCCACCACCCCGCCGAGGCGCGTGTCGCTGTACAGGATCCAGGTCAACCCGCCCAGCAGCAGACCGAACACCACCCCCAGCACCAGGCCCACCTTGAGTTGCTTGCTGATGAAGCCCCGGGTTTCATTGATGTTTATCCGGCCGGTGGCCAGCCCCCGGATCGTGATGGTGCTGCTCTGTGTGCCGATATTCCCGCCCATCCCGGTGATCACCGGGATGAATCCAGCCAGAATGATGACCTGGGCAAGTTCGTTCTGGAAACTGCTGATGACCCACATGGCCAGTATCCCTCCAACCCAGCTGGCCAACAGCCAGGGGAGCCGGGTAAGCACGTTCTGGGTCGTCGATTTGAGCAGAATCTCGCGGTCCTTTCCAGCGCCCACCATACGCAGGAAATCCTCGGTTGCCTCTTCCCGGATAATGTCCACGATGTCATCGATAGTGACGATACCGAGCATGGTTCCCTCATGGTCCACCACCGGCACGGCCATGATGTTGTAGCGGGAGACAATCTGCGCCACCTGCTCCTGGTCCGTCTCCATCGACACCGCGACCACATCGGTTTCCATGATGGTCCCCAGTTGCTTGCCGGGGTCGTTCATCAGCAACTGGCGGAGCGAGACCACCCCTTGCAGTTTCTGCTGTTCATCCACAATGTAGAGGTAAAAGGCCATCTCCGCCTCTTCGCTGAGCTGCTGCACCGTCTGCACCGCCTCGCTCACCAGCATCTCCTTGCTGAGGGCGAGATAATCGGGTGACATGATGCCGCCGGCGGTGTCGGACTCGTACTGCAGCAGTTCGGAGACTTCGGCCGCATCCTCCTTCTTCATCCGCTCCAGGACCTGGTCGCGAAGCTCTTCAGGCAGCTCGTCCAGGAGGTCAGCCTGGTCATCGGGTGGCATACGGGTAATGACATCGGCCAGCTGACCCGGCTCTAGAGGGCTGAGGAGATCCACCCGGATGCTCTGGTCCAGCTCGCTGACGATATCACCAATACTGTCGGCGTCGATGATGATCTTGAATATCTCCTGCCGCTCCTTCTCAGTCAGGTGGCGGAATATCCAGGCCAGTTCGCCCGGATGGATCTTGGTCACCACCTTGGCCAGGGCCGCCCGGGCCTGCCGCCGGTAGAGGCGCCGCACCGTGTCCAGCAATATGAACCCTTCGGTGCCGATGAATTCGGTTCTCATTTGCCGTCCGTAAAGGTAATGATATCGTGCCGGGTCACAAATCCAACCGGCCGGTTGTCCTTGGTCAGTATGATCCCCTGGTGCCGCAGGAGCAGTTGCACCGAATGGGCCACGCTGGCCGATTCCTCAACGGAGGGGAACGGCTTTTCCATCACCGCCTCCACCGCTAGGTCCATTGTTGCGCCGTCCTCCAGCGCGGCGCCCAGCAGGTTACTCTCCCTGATGCTGCCCAGATTCCGTTCGTCATCGAGGACCGGCAGCTGCGAAACATTGTAGGCCGACATCTTTTCCAGCGCCTCGCGGACGGTGGCATCAGGCGCCACGCTGACGATGGTGGGGAGTTCCTGGCTTTTCATCTGCCGCAAGCGCCTCAGGGAGACCATCTCCCGGCTCAACATCCCCTTGTCCCGTAGCCAGCCGTCGGAAAAATGCTTCGACAGATAGCGCTCGCCTGTATCGGGAATGATGGTCACCACATTCTGCCCCGGCTCCATGCTGGCAGCCACATCTATGGCCACCCGCATGATGGTCCCTGCCGAACCGCCCGCAAAAAGCCCTTCCTTCCGGGCCATCTGCCGGGACATGGCAAAGGAATCCTCATCATTCACGTTCACGATCTCATCCACCAGGTCGATGTCGAGATTGCCGGGGATAATATCCTCGCCGATCCCCTCCACCAGGTAAGGATGGCCCTGGGTCATCTTCCGGGTATCCTTGTAAGCCTTCAGTATGCTGCCATAGGGGTCGGCGGCCCAGATTTTGATGGACGGGTCCTGTTCCTTCAGGAAGCGGGCCACTCCGGTAATCGTGCCTCCGGTGCCCATGGAAGCGACGAAGGCGTCAATCTCGCCTTCCATCTGCTCCCATATCTCCGGGCCGGTAGTGTCATAATGGGTCTGGACGTTGGAAGGGTTGAAGTACTGGTTGGCCAGCACCGCCCCGGGGGTCTCCTCGGCCAGTTTCTTGGAGACGGAATAGTAGGATTTCGGATCGTCGGGCTCAACGGCGGTGGGACAGATCACCACCTCGGCGCCCATCGCCCGCAGCAGGTGGCGCTTTTCATCACTCACCTTGTCCGGCATAACGAAAATGGAGGCGTAATCCTTGACGGCGCAAACGATAGCCAGCCCCATACCGGTGTTGCCGCTGGTGGCCTCCACTACCGTGCCGCCCGGTTTCAATATACCCTCTCTCTCGAAATCCTCAATAATGCGCACGGCGATGCGATCCTTCACACTGTGGCCCGGACTCATGTACTCGATCTTGGCCCACAGATTGGCGCCGTTGGGATCGGCCAGTTTGCCGATGCGGACCATCGGGGTCCGGCCGATCAGTTGGAGAATATTTTCGGCTCTAAGCATGGCTGATTTCTCCGGGCTGCTGCTTGTCCTGATCCGCGTTCGCCGCCAATGACCGGAAGCCGGCATAGGTCATGAGCGCCGCCACGAGCAGCCAGAGGGGCGAGACATGGCCGCCCAGCGTGTACCAGGCGAAAGATTCATCATTTCCGTTGGCGAACATGATCGCCGCCAGATTGTTGACCCCGTGCAATATCACCGCTGGCCACACCGATCCGGTCCGCCAGACCAGATATCCCAAAATCATCCCCAGGGTGTAAATCTGGATGGCCCACCAGGGATTGAAGTGCAGGATCATGAACAGGCCGGCCGAATAGAGCACTGCCCGGGTGGCGTCATTCAGGCCCTGCTCCAGCTGGCCCTGGAAAAAGCCCCGGAAAACCATCTCCTCCGCAATAGGGGCGACAACCGCTGCCCCGGCAATAATCAACAGAGCCTCGAAGGGTGTATTGAACTGCAGGAAGTTCATGCCCTGCTGGACATTGGACGGCAGGGGTAACAGCAGCGCCACCAGCCGGTCCAGTTCGTCAATGAGTACGGTGACGCCCAATGCTATAATCAGTGCGTCGCGCAACACCACCGGCGAAACCGCTCGCAGGCGCAGGGTCCGGAGCAGCGGCAGGCCCCGGCGGCGCAACAGCCATAACAGGGGCAGGGGGATAAAGGCTTCGCTAAGCAGAATGGTCCAGCGGGGCAAATCACCGCTCGCTTCAATCGGGCCGGCCAACCGGAGCGTGATCAGTACGCCTAACAGGGCGCCGGCCACCATGGAGATAATGGTAGCCGAGAAGGCGAAGCGTACCTGTCCCCGGTTTACGGGAGTGTTCGTCTGGCTCTGGATGTCCGGCATGGCCGGCAAATTTAGACACTGGCTGCGGAGGGGGCAAAGCAAAGGCCCGATTCACAAATCGGATCAACACTGCTGGGGCGGGCGTAATTTGACCCGCTGGAAATTGCGCCAGGCCCTAGATTAGCGCAGACTCTATAAATAGATAAGGGAGGAACCGCCATGAAGCGCCTCGCATTATGTCTCGTCCTGCTCAGCACCGCCCCGCCGCTGGCGGCCGCGGATGGCGAACCGTCCCGGAAACGGCCGGTGGCCACCTATTCCATCGTCGCCCGGGACCCGGCCACGGGCCAGCTCGGTGTGGCGGTCCAGTCCCACTGGTTCTCCGTAGGATCGCTGGTTACCTGGGCCCGGGCCGGCGTGGGGGCGGTGGCGACCCAATCCTTTGTCCTGGTGGACTATGGACCCGACGGCCTGCAGCTGCTGGCCGATGGGGTGACCGCTGAAGATGCGCTGGAGCGCCTGGTCCGGGCCGATGAGGGCCGGGAAGTCCGCCAGGTGGCCATGATAGACGCCCGCGGAAGGGTGGCCGCCCATACGGGCGCCAAAGCCATCGTAGCCGCAGGCCACCAGGTGGGTGAGAATTACTCGGTGCAGGCCAACCTTATGCTCAGCGACCAGGTCTGGCCAAGGATGGCCGCGGCCTATGAAAGCGCCTCCGGAACATTGGCGGAGCGCATGATGGCTGCCCTGGAAGCGGCACAGGACGCAGGCGGCGATATACGGGGGCGTCAATCGGCGGCCATGCTCATCGTCTCCGGGGAGCGGCAAGCAGAGCCGTGGCAGGGGGTGATTCTGGAGTTGCGGGTTGAGGACCACCCGGAACCGCTGCAGGAACTCCGCCGGCTACTGCGGGTCCACCGGGCCTATGAACATATGAATGCGGGCGATCTGGCCGTGGAACACGGCGATAACGAGGCGGCGCTGAAAGAATATGGCTTGGCCATGGAGATGTTTCCCGGCAACCTGGAAATGAAATACTGGACTGCCGTGGCGCTGGTGAACATGGGCCGGGCGGGGGATTCATACGAACTGTTCCAGGAGATATTCAGGCAGGATAAAAACTGGCGCACGCTGCTGGGCCGGCTGCCGGCCAGCGGCCTGATGCAGAAAAAAGATGTCCAGGCGGTGCTGAGAAAGGTGCGCTGACCGGGGCGCCGCTTTAGCCCGGCTTGCGCCTGGCGAACTTCAGCAGACCCTCCCAGACGTGTTCCGGATCGAGATGGGATTCTTCCACAATCTCATCCAACGATCCGCCGGTACGCCAGTTGTTGTCCCAGTCGGGCGTCAGGGCATATTGACGGTTGCGCCGGCTGCCGATCCAGCTGGACATGGTCCGGTAGGCCTGGTTGGCCAGAATCATGCTGTTGTCCCAGTCCCAATCGGACAATACCTGCTCGCGGTAGGCTTTGCTCTGCAGGGCAAACAGCCCGGAGCTCACTGCCGCCACCACTTTCAGGTTCAGCCCTTCTTCAGCCAGGCGGGGCAGCAGCTGCACCAGGCTGTTGGTCGAGCTGGTACCGCGCACGATGACCGTGCCCAGGGGATCCTCGCCTTCGACGAATTTGCGCATCACATAAGCCCCCCGGGCTGCTTCGAGGTGGGAAGGCATGCCCAGCGCTTCACGGTTGGGTATCACGATGCCGGGCCGGGTCAGATGCAGGGCGATGATAGGCACGTCGGTGGCCAGGGCGGCGCCCAGGGCAGGGGCAACTTCGTTATGCTCCCAGGGGTGCAGGCTCAGCACCTTGCCATCCGGGAAAAGCTGCGTAACGCCGGGGGAGAAGATACCAAAGTGGGTCCGGCTGTCCTCGGCAGTTTCGGGACCCGAATGGCCTGCGATCCAGAGCACCTTGCCCACCTTCAGTTCCGAATCCTGGGCCAGTTGGCTGAACAGCCGCATGGGTCCGTACTTCAGATATGAAAACGACCCGTAGGTGCTGCATGCGCCGATGTAGCCCCGGTAGCGCTCGTAGGGATTTCTCGAAAAGTTCACCGTCGCCAGTCCCGCCATGAGGCCGGCGTTGGCGAATTCCGTGATGGGCGTGGGCAGCAGGGCGCCCTGGGGATTGTCGTCCCGCTCATACCAGCCGAAGCCTTCGGCATCCCCCCAGCCCTTGGCGAAGCCGGAGATGTTGGTGGAATCGGCCAGGTCGGCAGAGCAGGCGATAAAGATGGGTACGCCGCAGCGCTCCCGGCTCAGGTTATTGATCCAGGCGCCGAATTTTGCCAGGGCGGCCCGGTTCGGGACCTTGGTCCCCGGTTCGACGAACAGTTCGGCGGGGTACTGCTCGATCTCCCGGAAGGTGCGCTTGTCGATGCCGAAATTGGCCCCGGGGATATAGCCTTCCAGCGTCTCGGGCACCGCGTCGCCCAGCTCCACCAGGCGGCCGGCCAGAAAGTCCACCAAACCCTGGTTGTCGCGCAGTACCGACATGACCGTGCGCAGATGGGAGGCGGTCTCTTCCCGGAACTGGCGGTCGTCGGCAGGGCGGCCTTCAGCCTGGTTTTCAAAGGCCACCCCGTGGCGCAGAGCAAACTCCTTGCGGCCTTGCCAGAACAGTTCGCTGTTGGCCTTGTGGGCAGCGCCGTGGGATAGATTGTCATACACGCCGTAGCCCCGGCCCTTGCGGTTCCGGGTCCAGAGCATCTTGGGCTTGGTGGTTCCCTCGGGAGCGTTGAGCAGGATGAAGGCTTTGGTGACGGCTTCCCAATCTTCGCCCTCCACAGTGCCCGCGACATGGAAGCCGTAGGGTTCGAACCAGGTCACCGGCGTGCCGTTGATCACGGCTGAAAAAGGCCGGTTATCAATGCCGTAGTCATTCCAGTCCACGATGTAGTTGAGGTTCGTCAGGCCAAGCCCGTAGGCGGCGTTTCGTGTCTCGTGGGTTGCGCCGGCTGTGAGGCCCCCTTCGCCATCGTAGGCCCACACCTTCACCTCCGGGACGCCGGCCATTTTATAAGCCAGGGCCATGCCCGCGGCAGGGGGCGCTCCGTGGCCGCTGGGGCCGGTGTTGAATTTCAGCAACAGCGTCTTGCCGGCCATTTCCGCATGGCCCGGCAGTCCGCCCTGCCGCCTGACGGTGAGCAGGTCCTCCCATACCAGGGCCCGATTCTCGAAATCCTTCACCAGGAACTGGGGATTGTTGGTCTGCTCGTACTTGACCCGCAGCGCCTCGTTGTAGACCGCCAGCATGGCATAGACCAGTGGGACAGTATGGCCGGCGACCAGCACCAGGCGGTCGGCGAACGGCTTCCCCGGCTCACGGATATCCCAGCGCATGGCGCCGGAGAGGGTGTTGACCACCATCATGTAAGCCTTGGACCGGGAGCCGCCCGGGTGCCCGCTCTGGCGATAGTTGAGCATGATGTCAATGCACTGGTCGATGAGGTCACGGATGATCTCGTAATGGCCGTACTCGTTTTTGAGCTGTGTAAGCGGGTAGGGTGTCGGGGGCCTCATAAACGCTGGTCTCCTGCTGAAGTGGGCGTGATATTCACGAACTTATGATGCTGCCACGGCGGCCCGTTTCCGGCCCCGCCCGGCTCGCTTGGCTGGAACAGCCTTGCTGTTTTGTTTGCGGAGTGTCTCGGCGAGTATCTGGCCGGTATACGATGCGGGCTCCCCGGCCACCTCCTCCGGCGTCCCTTCGGCTACCACCATACCACCGGCGTCGCCCCCCTCCGGCCCCAGGTCAATGATCCAGTCAGCGGTTTTGATCACGTCCAGATTGTGCTCAATGATGACCACCGTATTGCCTTTGTCCACCAACTGGTTCAGCACCTGGAGCAGCAGTTCCACATCGGCAAAGTGGAGGCCGGTAGTGGGCTCATCAAGGATGTAGATGGTTCGGCCGGTGCTGGCCCGGGAAAGCTCACTGGCAAGCTTGACCCGCTGGGCCTCGCCGCCGGATAGAGTGGTGGCCTGCTGCCCGAGCCGAATGTAGCCCAGCCCCACATCACAGAGGGTGGACAGTTTGCGCTCGATGCCGGGAATATGGCGGAAGAACTGCAGCGCTTCCTGGCAGGACAGGGCCAGTATTTCGGCGATGTTGCGCCCCTTGTAATTCACCTCCAGAGTCTCCCGGTTGTAGCGCTTGCCGTGGCACTCCTCGCACTGCACATAGACATCGGGCAGGAAGTGCATCTCGATCTTGATAATGCCGTCGCCCTGGCAGGCCTCGCAGCGGCCCCCCTTCACGTTAAAGGAGAAGCGCCCCGGCTTGTAGCCCCTGATTTTCGACTCGGGAAGCTGGGCAAACAGGTCCCTGATCTGGGTAAAGACGCCGGTATAAGTGGCCGGGTTGGACCGGGGCGTGCGGCCGATGGGCGTCTGGTCGATATCAATAACCTTGTCCAGATAGAGCAGCCCCTGGGTCCTGTCAAAGGGCAGCGGCTTTTTCTTGCTGGAGAAAAATTCCCGGCTCAGAGCGGGGAACAGGGTCTCGTTGATCAGCGTCGATTTCCCGGAACCGCTGACGCCGGTGACGCAGACAAACCGGCCCAGGGGAATATGGACGGTGATGTTCTTCAGGTTGTTGCCCCGGGCTCCCTCCAGCACCAGGAACTTGTCCGGCACCGGCCGGCGGGTTTCAGGGACCGGTATCTGCCTCTGGCCCGACAGATATTGGCCGGTTAGGGAGGCCTTGTTTGCGCGGATGACCGCCGGGGGGCCCTGGGCCACCACCAGACCCCCGGCCTCGCCGGCGCCTGGCCCCAGGTCAATGACCCAGTCGGCAGCTTCAATGGTGTCCCGGTCATGCTCCACCACCAGCACCGTGTTGCCGATATCCCGGAGACGGGTCAGGGTGTCGATGAGGCGGCGGTTGTCGCGCATGTGCAGGCCGATGGACGGCTCATCTAAAATGTAGAGCACCCCCACCAGCTGACTGCCGACCTGGGTGGCCAGCCGGATGCGCTGCCCTTCGCCGCCGGAGAGGGTGGCGGCCGTGCGCGAGAGGGTCAGGTAATCGAGACCGACATTGACCAGGAAGCCGAGCCGGTCCTGGATTTCCTTCAGCGCCTGGACAGCGATTTTGAGCTCGGTTTTGGTCAGCTCCAGGCTATCCAGGAATGCCTGCAGCTCGCGGATGGACATACCCGTCAACTGCGCGATATTCCGGTCGCCGATCGTGACGCTGAGGCTTTCCTTGCGCAGTCTGGCCCCGGCGCACTCGGCGCAATCGTGGATCGACATATACTGCTCAATCCACTGGCGGATACCGGGCGAAGTGGTCTGGCCATAGCGCCGTTTCAGGTTGGGAAGCACCCCTTCGAAGCCGCCGGTATACTCGCCTTTCCATTTGCTGGAGCGGTACTGCATGGTGATCTGCTCGCCTGGGGGCGTGCCGTGCAGTATGGCCCGCTGCACTTCGTCGCTGAGCTTCTTCCAGGGGGTCGTAAAATTGAAATTGTAGTGGGCCGCCAGGCTTTTGATCATGGAACTGTACCAACCGCCCCGAGGCTGTTCGCCGATGGGGGCCACCGTTCCCTGAATGAGGCTCTTGTTTTTGTCGGGAACCACCAGGTCGACATCAATCTCCATCTGGCTGCCCAACCCATCGCAGCCGGGACAGGCCCCGAAAGGGGAGTTGAAGGAGAACATGCGGGGCTCCGGGTCCTCGTAGCTGATCTCGCAGTCGGGACAGGAGAGGTGTTCGTTAAAGAGGTGGTCGGTCCCCTTGCTCCGGCCGCCGCCGGAGGTGATGTTCACGACGATCAGGCCCGAGCCCATCCGCAGGGCCAGTTCCACCGAATCGGTGAGCCGCTCCTTGATGCCGGCCTTCATGATCAGGCGGTCCACCACCACATCAATGCTGTGCTGTTTGTTTTTATGCAGGATGATCTTTTCGGAGAGCTCCCGCAGCTTGCCATCCACCCGGACCCGGATGAAGCCCTCCTTCTGGATTTCCTTCAGCACCCCCTTGTACTCCCCCTTCCGGCCCCGGACCACCGGAGCCAGCAGCTGCAGGCGTGTGCCCTCGGGAAAGCCGAGGATATTGTCCACGATCTGTTGAACGGTCTGGCGCTGGACAAGTTTGCCGCAGTTGTGGCAGTGGGGCACGCCTATGCGGGCGTAGAGGAGCCGTAGATAATCGTAGATTTCGGTGATGGTGCCGACAGTGGACCGGGGGTTGCGGCTGGTCGATTTCTGCTCAATGGAGATGGCCGGCGACAGGCCCTCGATGTAGTCCACATCGGGCTTTTCCATCAGCCCCAGGAACTGCCGGGCATAGGCCGAGAGGGACTCCACATAGCGCCGTTGTCCTTCGGCGTAGATGGTATCGAAGGCCAAGGAGCTTTTCCCCGATCCCGACAGGCCGGTGATCACCACGAGCTGGTTCCGGGGTATGTCAATGTCGATGTTTTTAAGGTTGTGTTCTCGCGCGCCCCTGACGAGAATCTGCTCTGCATGGTAGGCATTCACGTTAACCCGCAATTTACCGCCGGCACCGGAAGGGACGGTAGGCATATGTCGCCTGCTGCGGGCAAAATCGGGTCCGAGAGGAGGCACAAACGGGTATCAGGTATGCGGCACTTTTTCAAACGGCAACCCGCAACGGGGCAAATTGTTATAATTTTACCGCAGAATTATTCACACGAGCAGCATAAAAGGGGTCTACTATGAGATGGCATAAATTTTCAGGAGCAGTGGTTGCCATTCTACTGCTGACTCAACCGGTCTCGGCCGGGACCATCGTTTTCGAAGTAGAAAAGAACCATTCCACCCTCGGCTTTGCCATCTCTATTGCCGGCGGCATGTCAAAGGTGCGGGGACAGTTCAGCGACTACAGCGTGCGTATTGTGCTCAATGAGGATGACATCACCAACTCATCGGTAGAGGTGCGGATACAAGTCATCAGCATCAACACCGGCATTAAAGGCCGGGACGCCGATCTCCAGAAGCCCATCTTTTTTGATACGGTGAATTACCGCGAGATCACATTCATCAGCACAAGCATAGAGCGAAGCGGGAAAAATTATATCGCCACCGGTGAATTTACCATGAAAGGGGTCACCCGGACGATTCAGCTCCCGTTTGTGCTCAAGGGTCTCGACAGGCTGTCGGGCGATAATCCGGTAATCGGTTTCTCGACCGCCATAACCGTCAACCGGCTGGAATATGGCGTCGGCAACGACTTCGTCCATCGCACCATCCCCTTTTTCCTGGCCAACGAGGTGCAAATCAAGATCGACATGTGGACCCGGGTGGGCAAGCGGCAGTAGTTGTGCCGGGAGCCGGGGCGAACGATCTTCGCTTTGCGGATCAGGGCTTGAAGGCTAATTTGCCCTCGATACGGCTTCGAACGGCCGGTACCGCGGAAACACCCGAATCATCCGTCGAACAACCGATTGGCATAACAAGAGAGGTATCCTAATGAAAGCTATGGCAAATCGAATCGTAAGACCAATGTTCATCGTGCTTGCGCTGGTCCTGGCAATGGCTTTTTATGATCGTCTGGAGGCAGAGCAGTTTGACAAAGCAGCGCCGAGATTAAGTGGCATCATTAAGAAGCACACGGGCGAAAATGTGGTGATACACCTGGCGCGGGAACATAGCACTATCACATCCCATAGCTCATCGAGCTTAGATGGCACTATCAAATCCGTACATAATGATTATTTTGTGGTTGAAGAACTTCATGAATACAGCGAATTCACAGAGGACTGGAAAGAGATCAGTTTGACGGAAAAGAGGGATTATGCCATTGCCTTTTCTGCGATTACCTTTATAGAAATAACGGTGAAAGGGGAATTGGTCATCATTCTTTGAACCTGGCTATGTCTCTCTATGCCGGGCGGTCTTTGAACTCGGAACTCGGAACTGATCACCTGTAATCTTCCAGCATTGAGAATGAAGGGAAACCGCCATGACCAGTTGCCAGTGCCAGGGAATCGAAGATCTGTTTAACGACAAGACCGCCCGCCGGGAACTGAAGCGTTATCGCCGCAAAGGCTCTTCGGGCCTGACCAAGCACCTCATCGCCTTCCTGGAGGAGCAGGGTGTCGAGGGCCGCAGTCTGCTGGATATCGGCGGGGGCATCGGCGCCATCCAGCACGAGCTGGCCGAACGGGGCGCGGCCTCGGTGACCAATGTGGACGCCTCCTCGTCCTACCTGGCGGCGTGCCGGGATGAAGCTGTCCAGCGTGGTTATGCGGAACGGGCCAGCTACCAGCATGGTGATTTTACTGCGCTCGCCGATGAGGTGGAAGCGGCCGATATGGTCACTCTCGACCGGGTCCTCTGCTGCTACGATGACGTTGACGCGCTGGTGAGTAAATCGGCGGCCAAGGCCCGCATATGGTACGCGGTGATTTATCCCCGCACCGATTGGTGGATGCAACTGATCAAGCCTATCCCCAATATATTTGCCTGGATCACGCGCAGCAGTATGCGTTTTTTCCTCCACTCAACCGATCACGTGGATAGTTTGATCCGTGCAGCGGGTTTGCATATTGTCCATCAGGAAAAGCGCAATGTCTGGCAATTGGTCATTTACGCCCGCTAGGGGCTAAACACCAGAACGGCGTATCCTTGCAGAGCAACATCAACCTAATGTGAGAGGGCCAGGATGGAGCAATCAGTTTATATCCGCAGGCAGGTAATATCGCAGGGTGTGGGATTCGGAACAGCCCTGGCCATCGCTATTTCGTGGACGGCCAACAAATCGATCCTGTGGGCCATTATCCACGGACTGCTCTCGTGGATATATGTCATCTTCTATGCCATTCGCTGAGGCTCAGTTGACCTCTACCGCCGGCCGGGCAATGATGAATGGCAAATTGTAGTATGGAAAATGAAAAGTGGGGCGGAAAATCGACCGCAGAGGCGCAGAGGGCACTGAGAGTTAGCCGTTCACCCTTCGACAAGCCTGTGCTGAGGAAGCGTAACGCACTCGAACTGCTCAGGGCAAGCCCTTCGAAAGCCTCAGGGTAACGGCTACCGCAGCAGCACCATCTTCACCGATTGGGTGAAGCTCGACGCCTGGCGTCCCTCTCCTGTTGGACGGGCAATGATTCGAGCTATGTAGAGGCCGCTGGGCACTTCCCGGCCGTTGCTGTCCCGGCCGTGCCAGACCACCTGGTGGTACGCCGCGCCCAGGGGGCCGTCTGCCAGCCGCACCACCTCCCGCCCCAGCAGGTTGTAGACCACCAGGGTCACTTCAGCATATCCAGGCAGCCCGAAGCGGAGGGTGGTGATCGGATTGAACGGGTTGGGGTAGCTGGGAGAAAGGGAATAGACGGTGGGGATGGAGGGATCTGTCTCCTGTACAACCTCTGCCTTGGTGTCGGCGTACTGCTGTACCGAGGCCGATGGCCCCGAGGCGCCGATGGTCACCACCCCCACAGGCGCGGTGATGGTCATGGCTTTGCTGATGGTCATAAATTCGTTATAATAGCCCGTGACGGCACTTATTGTACCGCTGGAGGACACCGCCGATACGGCCTCCCCGATGGTGTCATAGGGGCGGAGGACAGTGCCGTCTTCGAGGGTAACAGGATGGGCTTTGTCGGCATATGTGACGTTCGACCCGGGGAAATCCTGGATGGCTGCTTCGAGATCATTGTTTTCAAATCCTGTTCCGGCATTATTCCCAAAGAAAATGCCACAACCCCCGTTGGTGTGAATGCCCATCGCGAGGAATGCGGAGGCAACGATTACCGGACTTCCGGAATTACCGCATTCAGTGTCAACCCGATACTCAATTACGACATCCGCTGGGCCTTGGACATCCTCTCTATTATAGCTCCCTGACTCTGTCTGTTGGGTTTGGCTGTTTGAGTTACAATCATTATTTCCCGCACAGTCATAGTTCTGGCAGGGCCCCCCTGGATCACCGGCAGGTTCAAAATCGACTCCATAGCCGGTAACCTGGACATCACTTGGGCTGCTGTCGCGGGACATGCGATAGAAAGCCAGCTGTGCCTGCACAGGAAGCAGGCCCGTGTTGGAATTGGGATTGCAGGCGAATACGGCCCAATCATCCCCCTCTTCTCCTATGCCGTCATCATTCCAAACTATGCTATTCGCCTCAATGGGATACTGATCATCAGGGTCGGGATGGTTGATTGACCCATCCGGATCAGAAGGGGGTACGTTAAACTCAAGTATGTCCATATTGACGCCAACACAGTGTCCGGCAGTTAGATGTGCCCCGTTCGAAACAATCCAGCCCGTGCAGCCAGCCGGAACGATGCGACCCACAGCTTGGTCGAACCAGGTAGTTCGATCGTCATTGAACCCGCACTGAGTAATGGTTTTTTTTAGTGCGGTGTCTATATACGCCTCGCCAAAGGATACAGCATTTATGCGAAAGAAAACTGCACTGTCTCCTGGGGCCACGTGTAGTTCTATTACTACCGCATCCCCATTAAAGTAGGCAGAAGAATTGTTCCATTGGGGTAAACTTCTAGCATCTAGACGTTGTTGAGCGCCATCTTCTAGGGAAGTGATGGTTATATAGGTCGATGCTCGAATCGAGTCACTTAATTCTTCCAGTATCATTCACGGATGTTGTGGCCTCGGTTTCCTGTCCGAGGCTGTAATCCTGGAAGTACAAGCGCAGCCAAGGAGCATCGGGAACTTGAATAATCTCACCAAAGGCGAATACGGGCTGGGCTCCAGGTCCAATGGGGCCGTCGTGCAGGCCGGAATCTATGAAGTATGGTTCACTCTGATATGGTATAGGTGCCGGCTGGCCTACCGTCAGAGCAGGAAACCATAGCAAGATAGCGAAGATGCCGGTGGCAGCCAATTTGTAAAGGTAGGATGTCTTCATTTGGTGCGCCTCACAACTTTTATGCATTCAGTTCGCCTATGACTTGTGACTATTCCTGACTGAGCTTCACCACATAATAACGGTCACTATCGTAAAGGGTTAGCCCACTGTCGCTGACATCATAATCAGAAACATTATTGAGGGCATTGATAAAACGGCCCTCAAGAATGCCTGGCCTACCGATGCACGCCATTTCCGTCCAGCTTTGCCATGCTATTGCAAATGATCCTTGGTTGTTAACTTTATAAGTCCCTGAATAATTGTTGCACGGTGTGTCAGCACCTATCCTTGTATCATCAAAGAATAGAAGTACCATGAGCGTGTCCGGGCCGGGCACAATCTGCTCCTCAGGCGTTTGAGGGGAGACTACCCGCCACACCACACCGAGCAGTGCCTTATCCATGATTGGCTCATTGCAGCCTGTCCAGGCAAGCTGCAACAGAATGATTGGTAGTATAGCGGTCCATCTTTTCATTTTTGTTTCCTTACTGCAGGGCGACCAGCACCAGCACCAGGCCCCGGCCCGATTCAAGGGCGCTCATGGCCTTGCCGATCGTGGCCCCTTGGGCCCGGCTATGGTTGGAGACCCGCATGACGTGCCCCGGCGTGTCGGAAGTGGTCAACAGGTCACCAGGCCAATCCTTGCTAAACTTGTATCGAAGATATTTTTCATCTTTCTAGTGTCTCGATTCAGCGATAATGCGGATTATTACTTAGCTGTAAATACCGCGCTGTAAGAACCATCCTGGCTGCGAAGCTCCAGCTGGTCGCCAGCGACTTCATATCTGGTGACATTGTCTAGCACACTTGTCAACAGATCCTCAAGATTAGGCGTGCTGGTGTGGCAACCTTCTTCTGTCCAGCCCCAACCGACAATTAAGATTATCCCCATCTGTTCAATTTCATATCGAAATTGGCCAATATTACAAATTTGCGCTCGTATTTCCATCTCACGATCGAACCGGATGATTACACCAAACCAACCGCTAATGGGAACATATTTAGTACTCGTGGCCACCGAACCATTCACGAAAGTATCAATCCAGATGGAATCTCCTTCAATTATGGCGAGTTTGCGCGGAGACCGAATCGAGCCTGCCATCCAGGTTACACCCAGCAGGGCCTCATCAATGATTGGCTCATCATCATTGCAGCCTGTCCAGGCCAGCGACAACAGGATGAGCGGTATTATGGCTGTCCATCTTTTCATTGTTGTTTCCTCATTGCAGGGCCACTAGCAGCCGCCGGGTGGACCCCAAAGAGAGGCCGTTGGCTGCTACCTCCCCGGCGGAGGGCACCCCAATATACATGCCAACAATGGATAGTCGCCCATTTCGAGGCAGATGTCAAGAGATAACGGGGCCGGGACCGGCTGGCCCGCCACTGCCACTGCCAACGGATCCATCCCGCCCTTGGCGCCTTGGCGGTACATTATCTTAATTTGGTTTTCATTCGACATTTTTCATTTTTCAATTGGCCTCATTCCATGCTAAAACTCCCGGCCACATGCCCCGGCTACTGCCAACGGATCCACCCCGCCCTGGGCGGCTGGGCGGTTCGACTTCCCCACCCACCCGCAAACAGGATTAAATTCAGTGCTTGGCAATCAATTTAGACGGAGATTTGAATTTTCAAGAGCAATGATTTCGCCCACCCCTTCCTGGACCTCCTGCGCCAACGCGTCATCATATTCGACGGCGCCCTCGGCACCAATCTCCAGGCCCGCGACCTCACTCTAGACGACTACGACGGCAAGGAAGGCTGCACGGAGATTCTGGTGCGCAGCCGGCCGGATGTGATCCGGGACCTTCACGCGTCGTTTTTCGACGTCGGCGTCGATGTGGTGGAAACGGATACCTTTGGGGCCATTTCCATCGTTCTGGATGAGTACGACATTGGCGCTGAGGATTATGCCCTTAACAAGGAGGCTGCCCAGATCGCCCGGGCAGTGGCCGCCGATTACAGCAGTTCCGGCCAGCGCCGGTTCGTGGCCGGCTCCATGGGGCCCGGCACCAAGCTCCCCTCTCTCGGGCACATTACCTTTCAGGACCTGCACGCCGCCTACCGCCGGCAGGTAGCCGGGCTCATAGACGGGGGCGTCGACCTGCTGATCATCGAAACCTGCCAGGACCTGCTCCAGACCAAGGCCGCCCTCATTGCCATCTATGACGAATTCGAGGCCCATCAGACCCGCCTGCCGGTCATCGTACAGGTTACCATGGAGAATACCGGCGTCATGCTCCTCGGCTCGGACATGCTGACGGTGATCACTACTTTGGCTCCCTATCCCATTGATGTGCTGGGCATGAACTGTGCCACCGGCCCCAAGGCCATGGGGGCCCACGTGCGGACCCTGGCCGGCAGCTGGCCGCGCTACATCTCCATCATTCCCAACGCCGGGCTGCCACAGAACATTGACGGCCAGATGGTTTACGACCTGACGGCCGCTGAGCTGGCCGGAGACCTGCACCACTTTGTCACCGACCTGGGGGTGAACATCATCGGGGGCTGCTGCGGGACCACACCGGAGCACCTCAAGGCTGTGGTGGACAAGGTTGGCGGTCTGTCAGCTGCCGCCCGGACGCCCCAGTCCGAACCGGCGGCGTCATCATTGTACAATGCCGCGGCCTACCGGGTGGACCCCAAGCCCCTCATGATCGGTGAGCGGACCAATGCCAACGGTTCCAAAAAATTCCGCCAGAGCATGCTGGACGGAGATCTCGACAGCATGCTGGCCATGGCCAAGGACCAAGTGGCGGAGCAGGCCCACATCCTGGACGTCTGTGTGGCCTATGTCGGTCGTGATGAAGTGCAGGACCTCACAGCATTCACCCGCCGCCTGAACACCGAATGCACCGTACCGCTTATGCTCGACTCAACGGAGCCGCCGGCCATCGAAGCGGCCCTGCAAACCCTGGCCGGGAAGTCGCTGATCAACTCCATCAACCTGGAAGACGGCGAGGACCGGGCCCGGGAAATTCTCACCCTCTGCAAAAGGTACGGAGCCGGCGTAGTGGCACTGACTATTGATGAGGACGGCATGGCCAAAACAGGGGAAACGAAATTTGCCATCGCGCAGCGCCTTTACCGGCTGGCCGTGGACGAATTCGGGCTGCCCCCGGAGGACATCTTTTTTGACGCCCTCACCTTCACCCTCGGCAGTGGGTCTGAGGAGTTCCGCCAGGCGGCCATCGAGACCATGCTGGCCATTACACGGATCAAAAGCGAACTGCCCGGCAGCCACACCGTGTTGGGATTGTCCAATATCTCCTTCGGCCTCAAACCTGTGATCAGGCACCGTCTCAATTCGGTCTTTCTGCACCACGCCATTGAGGCCGGGCTGGATGCGGCCATTGTCCACGCCGGCAAGATAATGCCCCTTTACCGCCTGCCGGACGAGGAACGCAAACTCCACGAGGATCTGATTTTTGACCGGCGCGATGGGGACTACGATCCGCTCATGGAGATTCTGGCCTTTTATGAGGATGTCAAAGTGGCGCGAGAGGAGGGTCCCAGCCTGGCCGACCTCCCGGTCGATGAGCGACTGAAAAAGCGGATCATTGATGGCAACCGGGTCGGCCTGGAGGATGACTTGGCAGCAGCCCTGAAAGACCATCCGGCTCTCGAAATCGTCAATACGATCCTGCTGGACGGCATGAAAACCGTGGGCGAACTGTTCGGCGCCGGGCAGATGCAGCTGCCCTTCGTGCTGCAGTCCGCCGAAACGATGAAGGCATCCGTGGCCTACCTCGAACCGCACATGGATCGAACCAGCTCGGCCACCAGCAAAGGCAAGATGATCATCGCCACGGTGAAAGGCGATGTCCACGATATCGGCAAAAATCTGGTCGATATTATCCTGACCAATAACGGCTTCCAGATCGTGAACCTGGGCATCAAGCAACCTGTTGATGCCATCCTTGGCGCTTACGAAAAGGATGGCGCCGACGCCATCGGCATGAGCGGCTTGCTGGTCAAATCGACCATCATCATGAAGGAAAACCTGGAAGTGCTGAATGAGCGCGGCCTTACGCCGACGGTCATCCTGGGGGGCGCCGCCCTGACCCGCCGGTATGTGGAGGAAGACCTTCAGGCAATCTATGGCGGCACGGTCTATTACGCCCAGGACGCCTTCGAAGGATTGGAGTTGATGAACAAGTTGGTGGCCGGTGAAGCGATCAAGCAGAGAGCCGTGCGGCCCAGACGCAAAGCGCCCTTGAGGCCCCGGCTGAGCCGCAAGCGGAAGCCACTCGAGCCGGTGACCCCGCCGGTGCCCCCCTTCTGGGGCCGCCGGGAAGTGACCGGCATCCCCCTGGAGGCAATCACTCCCTTTATCAATCGCGTGGCCCTGTTCCGCGGCCAGTGGGGCGTAAAGAAAAGGGGCCAGGATAAGGCCGCCTATGAGACCTTGGTCAAAGAGAGCCTGGAGCCGACACTGCAACGGTTGATTCAGTCCGCCCGGCATGAGCAGCTGCTCCGGCCGGCGCTGGTGTACGGTTATTTTCCCTGTAATGCCGATGGAGATGATCTGCTCATCTACAGTGATCCCGATGCCACCGATCCCTTGCTGACGCTCCATTTTCCCCGCCAGCAGGAAGAGAACGGCCGCTGTATCGCCGATTTCTTCCAGCCCCTGAGCAGCGGCCGGCGGGACGTCATCGGTGCCCACCTGGTTACCATTGGACCCCAGGCCAGCCGGCATGCCCAGGACCTGTTTTCTGGCGATAACTATACCGAGTACCTCTACTTCCACGGTTTTGCCGTTGAGGCGGCAGAGGCGTTGGCCGAATATTGGCACCGCGAGATGCGCCGGGAACTGGGCATCGGCGGCAAGGACGGCAAAAATGTATCGGACCTGTTCCGGCAAGTGTACCGGGGCAGCAGGTATTCATTCGGTTATCCCGCCTGCCCAAGCCTGGAGGACCAGGATAAAATATTTACGCTCCTCGATCCCGGCCGCATCGGAGTGACCCTCACCGAAGAGTGGCAACTGGTGCCGGAGCAGTCAACTTCGGCGATTATTGTGCATCATCCCGACGCACGCTATTTCTCGGTTTAACTATCCCTGGCCTCTCTGGCCCCTTGAACCGGCCACGGAAAAATGAATAGGTCAATGCGCACTTATTACCAAGAATAATTGCATTTTATATAAATTTGCCCTAACATTAGCCCGCTGGAAAAATTGAGCCGGATTGGATTTATGATCAACTATCAGATCATCACTTCGCGGGGAAAGCCACGCTTCGCCGTCGTTGAGTATCAAGCCTTTATGAAACTCATGGACGAGTTGGAGGCACAGAAGCAGCAGGCGCCCCAGGGAAAACGCAAGCGGCAGCGCAAGGAGCCCACGGCCCAGGAATTGACCCGCATGATGCGTACCAATCCGATTCGCGGTTGGCGGCTCTTCCGGAACTTTACCCAGTCCGAACTCGCCGAACGGACCGGCCTGAAGCAGACCCATGTCAGCCTCATGGAGGCCAACAAAATCAAGCCACGCCGCAATACGCTAAGCAAACTTGCCGTCGCCCTCGGCTGCGACATTGACGATCTGATCCCCCGCGGCTAGCCGGGACCTGACGCCTCCCGGGCACGTGCAGTACCTCATCTTCGATATAGAGACGGTCCCTTTAGCGGACCTTAATGCGGCCCTCGAGAAGGAAGCGGCCAAGCGGACTGCCCGGGAGCTGGAAAAAGGACTCCTGGAACCGGCCGAAGCGGAATCACTGGTGCGCTCGGTATCTCCTTTCCTCGGGCGGATTCTGGCCATCGGCATGCGGCTCTACAATCCCGCCGACAGCGGGGTCAAGGATAAGGTCATTTGTGAGGAAACCGAGCAGGCCACGCTGGAGACCTTCCTGGAGACCATCAACCACAGTGCCTCACAGGATATGCGCTTCGTCCATTATAACGGCCTGGGGTTCGATATTCCCTTCATCCTCAACCGGGCCGCGATCCTTGGCCTGCCTATTCGCAACCGCCGCTTCACCGACCTGCGGAAGTTCCGCTTTGATCCCCATATCGACATCATGCAGTTCCTCGGCCACTGGAATATGCGCGACACTGTCAGCCTGGATGTGGCCTGCCACAGTTTCGGCATACCGTCACCCAAGGAGGGTGAGGTGACGGGGGAATCGGTGGCCACGGCCTATGCGGCAGGGAATCTGCAGGCCGTCAGCGACTATGTCATGCGTGACGTGGAGGCCACCTACCAGCTATTCCTGCGCATCCGGGACTATCTGTAGGCCGGGCCCAGCTCCCCAGGCAAAGGCAGAGCCTCCAGCCGCTCCAGCGCCGCCGGCCGGCCCGACCGGAGACCACTCAGTAGCCCCGCTCCCAGTCCACCTGATGCAGCAACGGTTCCCCGCCCAGGTAGCGGGACAGGTTGCCGGCAAATATGGCCGCCACGTCAGCAGCGAAACTGATCGCCGCCACATGGGGCGTGATGGTCACCCCCGGCAGGCCCCACAGGGGGCTCCGGGCCGGCAACGGTTCCTGCCCGAAGACATCCAGTACCGCTCCCTCCAGCCAGCCTTGCTCAATGGCCCGGATCAGCGCGGCCTCATCGATGATGTCGCCCCGGCCAATATTGATCAGCACCGCCCCCGGCTTACAGGCCTTTAGGCGGTCGCCGGAAAGCAGGCCGGCAGTGGCCGGAGTGCTGGGGAGCAGGTTCACCAGGTAGTCGGCCCCGGCCAGAAATTCGTCCAGTTGGTCAGGGGTCATGACCCGGTCAATCCCCGCTACGGGGCCGGGCCGGGTACGCAATCCCCAAACCGTCATGCCGAACAACCGGGCCGCCTGGGCGACACTCCCCCCTATATCTCCGGCGCCCAGAATACCCATGGTCAGTTCGATCAACTGGCGGTGCGGCTCGGGCTGCCACTTTTTTTCCTGCTGCCGCCCGCTAAATGCCAGCATGTGCCGCTCCCGGGCCAAAATCTGGCCCAGTACATATTCGGCCATTTGCGGTCCGAAGAGCCCCTTGATGCGGGTCAGGCGGTAGTCCCGGCGGGGACTGTCCCGGAACAGGCTCTCGACCCCGGCATAGGTCGATTGCAGCCATTGCAGGGCCGCCGCCCCCTCGAGATAGGGCGCGACCAGCTCCGGATCGGCGAGGATAATCTCGGCCGACCCGATGGCCGCTGCAGTAGCCAGGGGGTCTTGGGTGCGCTGAATCTCGATGCCGTCCAGACCGGCCCCGGCGAGGGCTTCAGCGAGGCCCTTGATGCGGGTCACCAACAGGGCGTTGATTGCCATGGGTCAGGCTCCTAAAAGTCGTCGGGCAGCTGGGCTTCAAAGACCAGCACGGCCGGTCCGCTGACGGTCACATTCTGCCAGCCGGCGTCAAACTCGACGGTCAGATCGCCGCCCGGGTTAATGATGCGTACCGGGCTTTTCAAGGGACCGGTCATGGCGGCATGATAGCAGGCTGCGGTACTGCCGCTGGCGCACGACATGACCACCGCCTCGACCCCTTTCTCGTAGGTCATAACCTGGATAGTCTGCTCATCCAGGCGCTGGAAAAAGTTGACGTTGGCTCCCCGGGGCTGGAAGGCCTCGGCATAGCGGATCGCGGGGCCTTCGGCGGCAAGCGTGTCACTATCGAGATCAGCGACCTCGACGGCAAAGTGGGGCGCCCCCGAGTCCACCAGCTGGCCCTTCCGGCCGGCCACGTTCAGCATCGCGGAAGCATGCCTCGGCGGCAGGATCTGCAGTTCCACCTGCCCGTCCGTCAACCGTCGCCCGCGGTGCAGCCCGGCGCCGGTTTCGACCGTCATCTCCGCCGGGCCGCCATGAGCCCGAGCCCAGTATTGGATGGCGCAGCGGCTGCCGTTGGCGCAGAAGGTCTCCCCGCTGCCGTCGGCATTGTGGTAATCGATTTTGAAAGTGGCGTCGTTGCCCTGAGGCCCCGAGAGGATCAGAACCCCGTCGGCGCCGACCCCCGCATGCCGGTCGCAGACCCGCCGGATAAACGCCGCATCCCGGATGACAGGCGGACAACTGGCCGCTTCGAAGATCACGAAATCGTTGCCGTTGCCGTGGGCTTTTGTAAATGGAATCATGGCCTAGCGATGGCTGCCGAGCAAGGCCATCAGAACGACCAGGGGCACTAACGGCATCAGCAGCCCCAGCAGTCTGTCAATGCGCCTATCGGTCAAAAAACTTGCGCGGTCAGGGTTTTCAGCACTGGCAACCCAGCGCAGCCGGCTGTGGAGGGCGGCACTGAGACCCACCGCTATAAGGCCCAGGGCGATCTTGGCCTTGAAAAGGCCCGGCCCGGAAAACAGCGCCGGTCTGGTAATGAACATCAGGATGCCGGCCAGCGCCAGTCCCGAGCCGGCCATTTGGGTGATTCGGCGGCTGACGGCCAGCATGGTTTCCAGCAAAGCGCTGCGGGCTGGCCCCTCGGCCCGTTTGGCCTGCCGCCAGAGGTAACCCAGGGCAGCCCCGGAACCGACGAACAGGGCCACCAGCAGAATGTGCGCGAGCAGCAGTATCGTGTAATACATAGCTAGGCAGCCTCCAGAAGCGCCATCAGGGCGGCTGTGTCTTCCAGATCGTCCACGACCCAGGTGGGCGCTTCGGCCTCGATGGCAGCGCGCCATTCCGGCTCTTCCCGGCGGCAGACGACCAACCCCCGCATGCCGGCCTGCCTGGCGACCCGGGCATCAGCCGGGGTGTCACCGATCAGGGTGGTCACTGCGGCAGGGTAAGCCTCCTGCAACACGTCCCAGGCCCGTTCCGCGGCCACATAGGGGAGGTCTTCCCGCCGGTGGCCATCATCGCCGAAGATGCCGAAATCGAACAGCTCCCAGAGGCCGGTGCCGGCCAGCTTGGCAGCCGCGCCCCGCTCCAGGTTCCCGGTCATGATGGCGGTAGCCCAGCCGGCCTTCCGGCAAGCCTGCACCAATTCCCGGGCGCCGGGAAAGATGGTTACCCCGCCCAGGTCGCGCAGCTTTTCCTCAACCTGCTCAAGGTAACGATCCAGGACCGCACTAACGGCGGCGCTACTGGCCGGCAGTCCGTTTCCGTGGCGCAAGAGGGCCTCCCGGACGATAACCGGGTCGGTGGAACCGGCCACATGGTGAAAGCTCAGCGTTACCGGTTCGCCCAGCTCGGCGCTGAGGGCTGCGGCCATGGTCTCCCGGGGGATGGGGCCGGGGGAGATCAGGGTGCCATCGATATCAAACAGGATCAGGCGCCGTCCAGCCATGTTCAGACGAAAAACTTTTCTCCGTTGCGGGGATCTTCGGATGTATCGAGAATTGTGGCAATCCGGTCGGCGATGGCCTCCGGGGAAGTCCAGGACTTCGTATCGGCATCCGGCATGGCTGCGCGGTTGGCCGGCGTATCAATCATGGTTGGAATGATGAGATTGGCGGTGTATGAGCCGTCACTCTCAGCGGCCAGGGTCAGGGTCAGGTTGTGGACCGCGGCCTTGCTCATGGCATAGGGCGCCGCTCCGGCCATGCCGCTCTCTCCGGCTGCAGAGCCGAAGTTGATGATCCGCCCGAAACCCTGCTCCTTGAAGACCGGCAGGATGGCCTGGCAGGTATTCAGGGTCGTCAGGTAATTCAGATTAAACATTTTGGGCCAGGAATCGGCGGGCACACTCTCAATCGGGCCATCCATTGAAAAGCCGCCGGCCACATTGATCCAGGCATGAAACGCATCCAGGTGGCGCAATATCTCGGTGACCATGAAATTCACCGTCACCCGGTCGGCCAGATCGCAGGTGATATAGCTGTGCTGGGCATCCACCGGCCGCCAGTCGACATCGCTGCCGCGCAGAGACCCGACCACGTGCCGGCAGCGGCCCTTGAAATAGTCCATCAGAGCGGACCCTACCGCCCCGTTGGCGCCCGTGATAACGACGATCTGGTCGGCGAGCTGCATGGCCCTCTATTTCTGCCGCCGGTGAATCATCCGGGCTGCGGCCTGGTCCGTGGCAAAAACCAGCATCTCGCTGATGTTCACACGCGCCGGACGGGTAGCGGCGAACAGCACCGCCTCGGCGATATCTTCCGGTTTGAGCGGCACGGTATCGGCATAGATGGCGGCCGCTCGCTCAGCGTCCCCGTCATAGCGCACCAGGCTGAATTCGGTCTCCACCAGCCCCGGATCGATGGATGAGACCCGTATGGGCGTGCCCTGCAGGTCCATCTTCAACGCCCGGCTTAAGGCCCGGGCGGCAAATTTAGTGGCATTGTAAATGCTGCCACCAGGGTAGGTCTCCTGCCCGGCAATGCTGCCGATATTGATGACATGCCCACGGCTCCGGGCCAACATGCCGGGGACGCACAGGCGGGTCATGGTAATCAGCCCTTTCACGTTGGTGTCGATCATCACGTCAACATCTTCGGGCGTCGCTTCCCACTCCGGCGCCACCCCTTTCACCAGGCCGGCGTTATTCACCAGGATATCAACAGAACGCCAGCGCTCGGGAAGACCCTCGAAGGCTCCCGTGACCCCGGCCGTATCGGAGACATCGGCGCTCAGCACCCGGGTTTCGATGCCATGATCCCCCTGCAGCTGCGCCGCAAGCTGCTCCAGCCGTGCCCTGCGCCGGGCCAGCAGCAGCAGACTCGAGCCGGCTTCGGCAAACTTTTCAGCCGTCGCTGCGCCGATGCCGCTCGACGCCCCGGTGACGAGGGTCAGCAGACCGGCCAGAGGCCCAGTGGAAGCGTCAGCCGCCGGCATGGCGCCGTTTCAACAGGTATTCGGTGAGAGCCAGATCAAGGGGCTGATCGGTGGTAAGCAGCTGGTAATCAATTTTGTGCTTCCGGCAGAGGCTGCGGTAGTGGCTGATAAAGCGGTCGATGGCCGCCCGGTAATCCTTGCGGATATGCCACGGCTCGGTGGTCAACGAATCGCCAGACTCCAGATCGCGGAACCGTGTCCGTGTGCTGAAGGAGAATTCCAATTCCTGGGGGTCCAGAAGATGGAAGACGATGACTTCATGCTGTTTGTGGCGCAAATGTTTCAACCCCATCATGACCTCGTCGGGATCATCCAGCAGATCGGAGATCAGTATGATGAGCCCCCTTTTGGCGATGGACTCGGCCAGCTTGTGAAGCATGGGGCTCATGCGGGTCTCCGGCCCCGGCGTGATGGATGACAAGATGCCGATAAGAGCTTTGATGTGGCTCGGTTTGGCCCGGGGGGGCAGGTAGCGGCGCAATTCACTGTCGAAGAGGGCCAACCCCACCGCGTCCTGCTGCTTCAGCATCAGGTAGGCCAGGGCCGCCGCCAGGTTCTGGGCATAGGCCAGCTTGGAGCCGGCGCCAGAGGAAAAGGTCATGGAGCGGCTCTGATCTATCAGAAGGTAAGATTTAAGATTGGTCTCTTCTTCGAACCGCTTGATGTAGTAGCGGTCGGTTTTGCCGAATAGCTTCCAATCCACATGGCGAATTTCGTCACCGGGACCGTACGCCCGGTGTTCGGCAAATTCGACCGAGTAGCCGTGGTAGGGGCTGCGGTGCAGGCCGGCGATAAAACCTTCCACCACCAACTTGGCCCGGAGCGACAGGCTGTCGAGGCGGGCGGCGACTTCGGGATTTAAAAAGTCCGGAGCTGAGGCTGGCAAACTTGAAACCTAGCTGCTAGCCCATGCTGGCAAGGAGCTGATCCAGAATGTCGTCCGTGTCCACCCCCTCCGCCTCGGCGTTGAAATTGGTGATGATCCGGTGCCGCATCACCGGCTTGACCAGGGCGGTAACATCACTGATGTCCGGTGTGGGCCGGCCATCCAGGGCCGCCCTGACTTTGGCCCCCAGAATCAGGTACTGGCTGGCCCTTGGCCCGGCGCCCCATTCGACCCATTCGCCGATGAAGTCGGGCTGGCCATTCTGCCCGGGCCGTGAGCGGCGCACCAGATCCACGGCAAAATCGGTCACGTTATCGGCTACCGGAATCTCCCGTACCAAACCCCGAAACTGGAGAATATCATCGCGGCTGATGGTATGCTTCGTCTCCGGCACTGCCGTGCCAGTGGTCAAATTGACCAGCCGCACCTCTTCTTCACGGTTCGGGTACTGGATACGCAAATGAAACATGAAACGGTCGAGCTGGGCCTCCGGCAGAGGATAAGTGCCCTCCTGTTCGATGGGGTTCTGGGTCGCCATGACGAAGAACGGCTCCTCCAGCACGTAGGTGGTCCCGGCGGCGGTCACGCGGTGCTCCTCCATCGCCTCAAGCAGGGCGGCCTGGGTCTTGGGCGGGGTGCGGTTGATTTCATCGGCCAGGATGATGTGGGCGAAGATGGGCCCCTTGTAAAACTTGAAATCGCGATTTCCTCCACCGGTCTCCTGGATGATTTCGGTGCCGGTAATATCGGAGGGCATCAGGTCGGGGGTGAACTGAATGCGGCTGAACGAGAGATCCAGGGTATCGGCCAGGGTCTTGATAATGAGGGTCTTGGCCAGTCCCGGCACCCCTTCCAGCAGCACGTGCCCCCGGCAAAGCAGCGCCATGAAAAGGTGCTCCAGGATGTCCTGCTGACCGATGATCACCTGGCCCACTTCCTTTAGAAGGTTTTTACGGGCCGCTTTCAGTTTTTTAACGATTTTCAGGTTATCCACGCATTGATCCTGTCTCTCAGTTTAGCCCAAACTTAGGAAGTTGCCATCACAAATGGACGGAAATTCACGGTATTGTCACAGCGGGCGCACCCGGTGCTCGTCTTGTTACCCCCTCTGCCCCCGGTTAACTTTCATCCATGACAGTGGTTACAGAACCCACCGGCCCAACCGCTACCCGGATACAGCTGAAAGGGCTGAATATGGCCGAGCTGGAAAGCTGGAGCCTCAAGCAGGGCGAACCGGCCTATCGCGGCCGGCAGATTTTCGAATGGCTGTACGGCCAGGGCGTTAGCGATCCGGCAAAGATGGATAACCTGCCGCGGGCCCTCCGCAAGCGGTTGGCCGGAGAGGCCGATTTGACGGCCGCCTCGATTCTCACCCGGACCGTTTCCCCTTCCGGTGCGACGGTGAAGTACCTGCTGGAGCTGGCCGGAGGCGGCCGGGTGGAGACGGTAAGCATGGTCCAGGGCCGCCGGCACACCCTGTGTGTCTCCTCCCAGGTGGGCTGCAATGTGGGCTGCGATTTCTGTGCCACCGCCCGCATGGGGCTGTTACGAAATCTGACCGCCGGCGAGATCGTCGATCAGTACCTGCTGGCCCAGGCCGACCGCCGGTTAGCGGTAACCAATGTGGTTTTCATGGGTATGGGCGAGCCGCTGCTGAACTACCGGCAGGTGCTGCAGGCCGCCGATATCTTTCACCACCCCAAGGCCATGCAACTGGGCGCGGGCCGGATCACCATTTCCACCGCCGGCGTGGTCCCCAAAATAGAGCAGTTTGTTGCTGAGGAGCGCCCTTACCGGTTGGCCATTTCGCTGAACGCCAGCACCGATGCCAGCCGGGAGCAGATCATGCCCATTAACGCCACCTGGCCCCTGGCAGCCCTGCTGAAGGCGGCCCGGGCTTACGCCAACCGGCCCCGGCGGACCATCACCTTCGAATATGTTCTGCTGGCAGGCTTGAACGATACCCCCGACGATGCGGCCCGGCTGGTGGCCATGCTGAAGGGGCTGGCCTGCAAGGTCAACGTGATTCCCTATAACGACATTGGGGGTATCTACCGGAGGCCCAAAAGACCGGCCATCGACCGCTTTGTCGCCGCGTTGCGGAAGGGCGATTTTCCGGTGCTGGTGCGCTGGAGCCACGGTTCCGACATGGCGGCGGGCTGCGGGCAACTGGTGGCGGAGGCGGCATGACCGGACCCGATTCCAGGCACGATCAGGAAGCAGCGGCGGCGGTTCTGGAACGGCTCACGGAGCGACCGAAAGTCGCCCTCGTGCTCGGCTCGGGTCTGGGGGAGTTCGCCGATACTCTGGCCGCGCCGGTACGGGTGCCCTATGGCGATATTCCCCATTTTCCCCAGCCGACGGTGCCGGGCCATGTGGGCGAGCTGGTCCTGGGACGGGTAGGGAATCTGCCGGTGCTGACGGCCCGGGGCCGGTTTCACTACTACGAAGGCCACGACCTTGAAACCATCGCCCGGCCGATCCGCCTCTTCAGCCTGCTGGGGGCCAAAACGGTCATTATCACCAACGCCGCCGGCTGCGTCAATACCGGCTGGTCCGAGGGGGACCTGATGCTGATCACCGGGCACCTGGACAGCACCTATCTGCGTAGCGCCGACGATCCCCAGCCGGTGCGGGACGAGACCATCTACCGGCCGGAATCGCTCAATCTGGCCCGGGAAGCGGCCCGGGAGACCGGCATCGAATTACGCGAAGGGATCTATGCCTGGGCCCTGGGTCCCAGCTACGAGACCCCGGCCGAGATTCGCCACATCCGGCGGCTGGGCGGCGATGCGGTGGGCATGTCAACCTTGCCGGAAATGGAGGCGGCGGCCGAACTGGGACTGCAGGTCATCGGCATCTCGTGCCTGACCAATTACGCCGCCGGTATCCGGGACGTGCCTCTCAATCATGCGGAGGTGCTGGCCACCAGCCGGCGTGTGCAGGCCGCCTTTGGCCGGCTGGTGACAGCCATTCTCGGCAAGCTGGCGCCATGACAGTTCCAGCCGGCGGCGCCCTGCGGGAAAGGCCGAGCATAAAGGCGCGGGGGTGATGCGCGATAACGGAGTGGCACCCAATGGATGATGACCTGACCCGTTGCTGGGGCGGCGACGACCCCCTCATGCAGGCCTACCATGACGATGAGTGGGGGCGGCCGGTCCATGACGACCGGGTGCTGTTCGAATTCCTGCTGCTGGACAATTTCCAGGCCGGCCTGTCGTGGCGGACCATCCTGAACAAGCGGGAAAACTTCCGCGCCGCCTTCAGCGGCTTCGACCCGCTGAAGATCGCCGCCTACGGTGAGACCGACCGCCAGCGCCTGTTGGCCGATGCCGGGATCATCCGCAACCGGGCCAAGGTGAAGGCTGCCGTCAGCAACGCCCAGGCTTTTCTGGAGGTGCAGGCCGAGTTCGGCTCTTTTGATACCTACATCTGGAAGTTTACCGGTGGCAAGACGCTGGAGAGCACGCCCCTGGCGAATTGGGAGGATGCCCCTGCCACCACCCCGGAATCGGATGCCATGAGCGCTGACCTGAAGAAACGGGGCTTCAAGTTCGTCGGCAGCACCATCTGCTACGCCTTCATGCAGAGCATCGGCATGGTGAATGACCACCTGGCGACCTGTGAAAAACGGAACGCCGCCGCCGGCCCATGATCGGCGAACCTCTCTTCCGCCGTTTCCTCCCCGATCCGCACGGCCCCATCGATCCGGCGGTATGGGCCGGGGTCGGCCGGCTGGAAGCCGGTGTCAGCATCGTGGTCAACACGGCGCTGGCGGCGCTGAAAGGGGCCCTGGGGCTGACCATCGGCTCACTGGCCCTGCTGGCGGACGCCGTGCATACGATCTCCGATATCGCCACATCGGTGGTGGTGTTGTTCGGCTTCAAAATCGCCGCCAAACCGGCCGACCGGGAGCACCCCTTCGGCCACGGCCGGGCCGAGTATGTGGCAACCCTCATCATCGCCGTCATGCTGGGGGTCGTGGGTTTTGAGTTCATCAAGTCGGCGGTGGGCCGGCTGATGGCGCCGGTGCCTATCTCCGCCGGTTGGGGGGTACTGGCCGCTATCCTGGGCTCGGTGCTGCTGAAGCTCTGGATGGGACAGTTTGCGCTGCTGCTGGGCAAGAGCATCGAGTCATCCACCCTTAAGGCCGACGCCTGGCATCACCGGTCAGATGCGTTCAGCTCGGTGCTGGTGCTGGTGGCGGTGGCCGGGAGCGCCAACGGTTATCCGATCCTGGACGGCCTGGGAGGCATGCTGGTCGGGCTCTACATGATCGTCACCGGCTACCGGCTGGCCCGTGAAGTCATCGATCCCCTGCTGGGAGCGCCACCGCCGCCGGCCCTGGTGCAGCAGATACGGGCTCTCTGCCGGGACCAGCCCCGCGTCTTTGACGCCCACGACATCACCGTCCACAACTACGGCCACCACCTGTTCCTCGGGCTGCACGTCGAGGTGGACCAGCAGCTTTCCGCCCAGGATGCCCACGATATCGCCGAGAGTGTCTCCGCGCAGCTGCGTAGCCAGCTGGGGGCCTACGCCACCGTCCACATCGATCCGGTGGACCGGGATAGCGAGGCGGTGCAGGAGGTGAGCCGCCGGCTGAAGGAGCTGCAGCAGGAGTCAGACATCTTCACCGGCTTCCACGATCTGCGGGTGGTGGACACGCCCCAGCACCGCGCTATCCTGGTGGATGTGGAGGTCCATCCCGGGGCGGACAGGAGTAAACGGCAGGCAACGCGACAGTGGCTGGCGGAGGAGCTGGCCAACACCTTCCCTGGCAGCGAGGTGGACGTGCAGGTTTCGCCGCTGCACAGCTACCGGTAGGCTGTGCTGCAGGCGGCGTTCAGGGAAACCGCCGGGCCGCTGCTAGCGCCGGTGTGTATACTCCCGCTCAGTTGCGGCTGCAGGCTCGCCATCGTCTTGCGCATAGTGCGTGACCGTGCGGGCGAGATCTGCAGAAACTGGCCTCCTTTCCCCTCCTTCCTGCTGCGAGTCACGGCCTGACAAGTGCCTGCACGCGACTGCGGCCCCATCATTATGTAGCCAAGTAGAATCGTGTTCGTGCGGCCGTCGCGGGTGAGCCGCATGGCGTTAGCTGTATTCCATAATTAGTATTGGTTCAAAGAACTTGGTACTTTCGAACAATCTTAGTAAGGAGGGTAATCATGAATAATTTAGAAATATTTCGGAAGATATTATTTGTAGCCGCATTGTCACTGACGACCTCATTGGTATTTGCACAACAAGCGGAATATGGGAAAACCACCTTCCCCACATCTGGCTCGCCCGAGGGCCAAGTTGCCTTCCTGAAGGGCCTGTTGATGCTGCACAGTTTCCAGTATGATGATGCACGAGAGGCGTTTCAGGAAGCGGAGCAGATCGATCCGGGCTTTGCGATGGCGTATTGGGGCGAAGCCATGACACATAATCATCCCATTTGGATGAGGCAGGATCGCGAAGCAGCGCGAGCGGCATTGAAAAAGTTGGGGCCAACGCCAAAGTCACGAATAGCCAAAGCTCCGACAGAGCGCGAGAAAGACTATCTCAGGACCCTTGACATTCTTTTCGGTGAAGGAGACAAAAAGCAAAGAGACATAAATTACGCGGCTGTAATGGCGGAACTTTCGGCAAAATATCCAGGGGATTTAGATGCTGCCGCGTTTCATGCGCTCGCCATTCTGGGGACCAGCCACGAAGGTCGCGATTTTGCGACTTACATGAAGGCCGCTGCCATCGTTGAGCAGGTCTTTGACAAGAATCCTCAGCATCCGGGCGCCGCGCATTACCTGATCCATTCATATGACGATCCGATCCACGCCCCTCTCGGACTTCGCCCAGCGCGTGTTTATGCCACGCTTGCGCCGACGGCCTCTCATGCATTACACATGCCATCCCATATCTTTTTTGCTCTGGGGATGTGGGCTGAGGCCGCCCGGTCAAACGAAGATGCGTATGCCGCGGCAAAAAGTCGTTCTGACCGCAAGAATATTCTGCTCAGCGGACATGGGACCCACGCTCTTAAATGGCTGAGTTACATTTATCTCCAGCAGGGAAGGTATGCCGAGGCGCAAAAGCAGCTGGGCATCCTGGATGAACATTTCAAACAGAGCAATAAAGGACAATACAGGTGGCACCGGACGAGGGCAGCATATCTTATAGATACGGAAGACTGGGAGAGCGAAATCATTACCGAAACATTCGACACGTCTTCGCTGACAGCCATTGACATGGCGGACTATTTATTTGTTAAGGGGTTGGCCGCTTTCAAAACAGGTAATCTAGGCACTGCTAAGCAGGAGTTCGAAAAAATAAAAGCCCTGGCTGTTCCGTCTGAGAGCCCGCTCGCCGCCAAAAGGGCTGATGTGCTCCGGCATGAGTTGGAGGCCCTTATACGACTGAGGGAAGGCAAAGAAGATGCGGCCATTGATCTGATGAAACGGGCCGTCTCCATCGAAGACGCGCTGCCACTCGAATTCGGCCCTCCACGAATAATCAAGCCATCACATGAACTTTTTGGTGAAATCCTCCTGGAGGTGGGCCAGCCCGTGGAGGCGATGGAACAGTTCCGGCTTGCATTAAGTAAAGCTCCCCGCCGTGCTCGTTCACTTTTAGGATTGGCACGCGCCGCCGCTGCCGCCAAAAAGGATAAAATTGCGAGACAAACCTATCTCGAACTCTATGCGATGTGGAGAACTGCCGACAAGGAGCTTTCCGTGTACAAAGAAGTAATGCAAATGCGATAGGTCTTCGGTGCAGGAACCCACCAGGTCTACTCGAGATATGCACAGCTACCGGTAGGCTGTGCTGCCGGCGGCGGTCAGGGAAACCACCGGGCCGCTACTGGAGCGGCTGGGGTACGAGGTCGGGCCGGAGAGGCGCTTCGGGAAGAATGGGCGGAGGGCCCTACCCCATCTTCTCCCTGAGCCACACTTTCACCTTGTCGAGGCTGATGCGCTCCTGGGCCATGCTGTCCCGGTCCCGGATGGTGACGGTCTGGTCCTCGCTGGTCTGGCCATCGATGGTGATGCCGAAGGGGGTGCCGGCCTCATCCTGGCGGCGGTAGCGCCGGCCGATGGAGCCGCCGGCATCGTAGAAGGCGGCAAAGTCGCCCATAAGGTCGTCCACCAGCTGGTGGGCCCGCTCCGGCATGCCGTCCCTGTTCACCAGCGGGAAGACCGCCACCGTGATCGGGGCCATCGCCGGCGACAGCCGCAACACCACCCGGACCTCCCCCTTCACCTCCTCCTCGTGATAGGCATCGGTGAGCAGGGCCAGTACCGTCCGGTCCACACCGGCTGAGGATTCCACCACCGCCGGCAGCACCTTTTCGTTCAGGCCCGGGTCCATAAAGGAGAGCTTCTTGCCGCTGAACTCGGCGTGGCGCTGCAGGTCGTAAGTGCCCCGGTCGGCGATGCCCTCCAGCTCCCCCCAGCCCTCGCTATCGTCGCCCTTCTGCATGAAGGGGAAGCGGTACTCCACATCGTTGCAGGCGGTGGAATAGTGGGCCAGTTCATCCGGACCGTGAGGCCGCACCCGCAGGTTGCCCGGCGTAATGCCCAGGGAGATATACCAGTTGAGCCGTTCGTCGGTCCAGTACTCAAGCCATTTGGTCGTCTGTCCCGGCCGGACGAAGAATTCCATCTCCATCTGCTCGAATTCCCGGGTCCGGAAGATAAAGTTGCCAGTGGTGATCTCGTTGCGGAATGCTTTGCCGATCTGGGCGATGCCGAAGGGCAGCCGCTGGCGGGCCGCCGCCTGGACGTTCAGAAAGTTGACGAATATCCCCTGGGCCGTCTCGGGCCGGAGGTAAGTGAGGGAGCCCTCGTCCTCGGTGGGGCCGAGGTGGGTCTTGAGCATGAGGTTAAACTGGCGGGGCAACGTCCAGTCGGCCGCTTTGCCGTCGGCCAGCAGCCCCAGGCTGTTTAGGTCAACATCCTCCTGCGCCAAGATCGCTTCCGTCAGGGCGGTCAGGGTGTCAGGGTCGGGGGGGCCTTCCGGGGCGCGGCCCAGCAGTTCGGTAGCCAGCTTGCTGAGCAGCTCGGGAGTCTGGGACGCCAGCAGGTGATCCAGCCGGTAGCGCTTCTGGGAATTGCGGTCGTCCACCAGGGGGTCGTGGAACTGCTCCACATGTCCCGACGCCTCCCAGACTTTGGGATTCATCAGGATGGCCGCATCCAGGCCAACGATATTTTCCCGGGCCGTCACCATGTCCCGCCACCAGCGGTTCTTGACGTTGCGCTTGAGCTCGACGCCGAGCGGGCCGTAGTCCCAGGTGGAGGCCAAACCGCCGTAAATCTCGCTGCTCTGGAAGACGAAACCCCGGCGCTTGGCCAGGGAAGTGAGCTTGTCCATCAGGTCGCTGGACATGGGGGGGCCTTATTTCTTGCGGCTGCGGGCCGTTTTACGGGGCCGCTTCCGGGGTCCCTGGGCCGCCTTTTCGGCCAGACGCTCGACGGCTTCCTCCAAGGTCACCGATTCGGGCTCTTCACCCTTCTTCAATGAGACATTGGTTTTGCCATCGGTCATGTAGGGTCCGTAGCGCCCCGACTTGATGGTGATTTCGGCCTCTGTCTGCGGATGGCTGCCGATGGTCCGCAGCGTAGACGGACCGCGATCCTTTTTGGTGGCCAGCAGCTCCACGGCCCTTTCCAGGCTCAGGGAAAGGAGGTCGTCTTCAGCGGCGAGACTGCGGTTGGATTTGCCCGATTTCACGTACGGCCCATAGCGGCCCAGATCGGCCAGCACCGGCTCGCCGGTCTCTGGATGGGGCCCCAAATCCACCGGCAGGGCCAGAATCTGCAAGGCCAGCTCGAGGGTGACCTCCTCAGGAGTCAAGCCAGGGAGCAGTGACTTCTGCTTCTCCTTGTGCTCGTCGTCGCCCAACTGCAGGTAAATGCCGTAGCGGCCCTTTTTCAGGAGAACCTCGAGGCCACTTTCGGAATCCTGCCCCAGGCTGATGGGGAACTGGCTGCCGTGGGCGATCAGTTCCAGGGCAAATTCAAGGGTCAAGTCGGCCGGCGCCAGGTCGGGATCAATCTGGGTGCGCACGTCGCCATGCTCCAGGAACGGCCCGTAGCGGCCAATGCGAATGTTCACCGGGACCTGATCAGCCCCCAGGCCGAGATTAATGGTGCAGATTGCGCGAATATCGATGTCCGCGCCCAGCAGGGCCTTGAAGCCCGGGTCGCCGTTGCCGCCGAAGTAGAAGCGCTGCAGGTAGGGCAACGACTCCTCCTCCCCCAGGCTGATCTCATCGAGCACATCCTCCATCCGGGCGGTAAAGTTGTAATCGACCAGATCGGCAAAGTGAGCTTCCATAAGCCGCACCACAGCCAGCGCGGTGAAGGTCGGCACCAGGGCGCCGCTCCGCTTGACGACATACTCGCGCCGCTGAATGGTGTCCATAATGCTGGCGTAAGTGCTGGGCCGGCCGATACCCAGGGCTTCCAGCTCCTTGATCAGGGTGGCCTCGGTGTAGCGGGCCGGTGGCTTGGTCTCGTGGCCCTTGGGCAGCATTTCCGTGGCGGCCAGAGAGGCCCCTTCTTCCAGGGGCGGCAGGGTCCGGTCGTTGTCATTGTCGTTGTCCCGGCCTTCCTGGTAAACCGCCAGATAGCCGGGAAATTCCACCACTTTGCCCCGGGCCTGGAACAGGGCCTGGCCGGCGGCGATTTCGGCGGTGGTCTGGCGGATGCGGGCCGCTGTCATCTGGCAGGCCAGGGTGCGGCGGTAGATCAGTTCATAAAGTTGCTGCTGCTCCGGCTCCAGCTGGCCCAGCTGGGCAGGATCGTGAAAACGGGTGCCGGCAGGGCGGATCGCCTCATGGGCCTCCTGGGCGTTCTTCACCTTCGTCTTGTAGAAGCGGGGCTGGTCAGGCAGGTATTCCGGGCCGAAGCGCTCGCTGATGAGAGACCGGGCGGCGGCCAGCGCTTGCCCGGAGAGGACTGTGGAGTCGGTGCGCATGTAGGTGATGTAGCCGGCCTCGTAAAGCCGCTGGGCCACCTGCATGGTCCGCCGGGCCGACCAGCGCAGCTTCCGGTACGCCTCCTGTTGCAGGGTGCTGGTCGTAAAGGGCGGTCCCGGGTGGGACTGTACCGGCTTCTGGATCAGGCTGCTGACTTTCCAGTTCTCGCCGGCCAGACGACCGGCCCATTCAGCGGCCTCGGCCTCATTCATCAGCCAGCCTGCGCCTGGCTTCGGGTCACCCGAATCGCGGTCAAAATCCTTGCTGGTGACCAGCTTGCGGTTATCCAGCTCCATCAGACTGGCCTCGAAGGTTTCGCCGCCGCCGGTCTGGAAGGTGGCCACGATGTCCCACCACGAGCGGGTAGTAAACCGGCCCCGGGCACGCTCCCGCTCGATAACCAGGCGGGTGGCGACGCTCTGCACCCTCCCGGCCGACAGGCCCGGTGCCAGACGTCGCCAGAGGATCGGCGAAATTTCGTAGCCGACGAGCCGATCAAGGATACGGCGGGTTTCCTGGGCCTTCACCAGGCGCATATCGATGGGACGCAGATGGTCGAAAGCCTCCCGGATGGCCTCCGGGGTTACCTCATGAAACACCAGCCGGTGCGTCGGCTTGGTAATCTTCAGCGTTTCCAGAAGATGCCAGCTGATAGCTTCCCCTTCCCGGTCGGGGTCTGTCGCCAGGTAGACCGTGTCGGCCTCCTTCACCGCCTTCTTCAGCTCGGAGATCAACTTTTTTTTGTCCGGCGATACTTCGTAGGTCACCTTGAAATCGTTGTCGGTGTCAACGCCCATTTTGCGCGTGGGCAGGTCACGGATGTGGCCGACCGAGGCAGCGATGGTGTACTGGGTACCCAGCACCTGCTTCAAGGTACGCGCCTTGGATGGCGACTCGACGATGATGAGTGAGTGTGGCTGTTCCGGCATCAGGTTTCTCGGCCGGAAAAATTCAGGCCGCCAGCCGGAAGAGGCAAGGGGAAGTTGGGGATATTTCGGATTATCGCTGGTGCCGGCCGCTAGATCTGAGCTTGCACCTGCGCCGCCTTTTGTGTGAGAGCCCTGAAATCGAGCAGTACCTTGCCGAAATTCTGCCGGCCGTGCACATATTCGTGGGCCTCACCGACGCGAACATAGGTGAAAACGCGGTCAATCTCGGGGTTCAATTGCCCATCGCCGGCCCAAGTGACCAACTCGCTGATGGCCGAGTCGATGTGCTCGGGGTAGTTCCACAAGTGCCCCAGATTGACCCCCAGGACGCCGTGATTCTGGTTCATCAAATGCATCGGTTTGAACTTGAGCCGCCAGCCGCGCCAGGCCATGCCAAACAGGCCCGACACCTGGCCCGGTCCGCCCATGCTGTCCTGTACACCGTACATCACCAGTTTCCCCAGCGGCGCCAGCACCTGGTAGCTGCGCGCAAACTGGGACAGGCCGCCGGCATCGAGCACCAGATCGACACCTGTTCCGCCAGTGATGCGCATGATTTCACTGACGAAATCCTGCTGGTTAAAGTCGATCACTTCCTTGACACCGAGGTCCTTAATGCGCTCGTGCATGTCTCGCGAAGAGGTGGCATAGACCCTGGCGCCCTTCATCCGGGCCAAGGTAATTAAGGCCGTGCCGATAGCGCCCGCACCATTGTGCACCAGCACCGTGTCACCACCCATCAGGCTCCCCAGCCGGAACAACATGAGATAGGCCGTGATGTAGGAGACCGGCAAGGCCGCTGCCGCCTCAAGGGAGACGTTTTCCGGCACCTTGCGGACGTGACGCTTAGGCACAACCACATGCGAACTGTACCCGCCGAATTGGGTCAGGGCCAGTACCGAGTCCCCCTCGGCAATGCCTTCTACCGCAGCGCCAACCCCAGCGGCGACACCGGACACTTCATAGCCCAGCACCAGCGGTGGCGGCGGCGCATCGGGGTACAACCCCATCCGGGCCATGATATCGGTATCGTTGATTCCGGCAAAATGGGTGCGTATCAGCACTTCGCCATCGCGCAGATCGGCAATACCGGTCTCGACCTCCTGGAAGACTTCCGGCCCTCCGTACCTGGTCAGTATCATCTGGCGCGTTTGAATCATGGGCTCTCCTGCAGGGCTGAAACTATAAAATCCTGGGCCGATTGCAAATCCCAATCGCTGCCGGGGAAAACCTGCACCACCTTGCCCTGGCCGTCAATGAGTACGCTGTTCATGGTGTGGCTGATGTTGCCCTCTTCGATGCCCCAGAACTCGACGCCGGCTGCCCTGGCGACGGTTCGCAGGTCCGTTTCGTGGCCCCGTGCTGAAAGAACCGTCCAGTTGCCCCCCGGCGAGATGCGCCAGCCATAATGATCCTGCAACACCTCAGGGGTGTCATAGACATAATCGAAACTCAGCGAAACGAACAGCAGCCGGTCAGGCCCCACCTTGCGTCCGGCGAAAATCTTTGCCAGGCTGGCATGCTTCTGGTCCACCAGAGGGCACATGCTGGGCATGGGGCAGCGGGTGAAGATAAAGGAGATAAAGCGCAGGGCCGGGGCGCTGTCGGCGAACCTGAAGGGCTGCCCGTAAATATCGGTAAAGGCGCCGTCAGGAAAGGTTTCGCCCGGATGCAGCGCCTGGCCGCCGGGGGTGAAGCGCGGCGCCAGAGGATTGTGCTCGAGGATTTCCAGCGCCCGGATGTAGATCGCCCCCGGCAACACCACCAGTTCGAAAGCGAGGCTGTCGCCGGTGTAGAGATCGCCGGGCAGGGCGTCCCAGTCCCGCACCGGGAACGGCATGGTCATGGCCGGCATATAGCCCTCAAAAGCTTGGTGGCGGATAGTGAGCTCCTGGCGCCCGGCATCGCCGTCCATCAGCATCCCGGTGCCCCTGTACACGGTGGAATCCTGCCCATAGAGGCTGCCTATCGCCAAGCTGACGGCCAGCGCCGCCAGAATGACTGTGGTGGTCCGTGCCGGCCGGCCCGGTGCTGCTTGTAAGCGAAACAGCATGGGTCTAGCGCGTTGCCTCGGCCTGGGGGGCGGTTTCGGCCAGCAATCCCACCAGCGACCGCAGCATTTCGCGTTGCTGATCGGCGGCCTCATGCTGTGCCTCCACAAGCACATAACGCCGCCCTCTCTGGTGCGTTAAAAACGCCAGTGTGCCCAGGTCCCGGGATGGCTCGGATTCCATCAGGGCGGCATTGTAATGGGCTGCGGCCAGGGCCCGGAACAGAGCCTCATCGTTTGTGAAAAAGTAGTTATCGGGATCCCGATCCGGAGCCACATGCACTGCCCGGGTGTTGGCGCCGTAAATCTGCCCCTTGCGGTAGTCGCGGATGGTCAACCGGTCGTTGGTGTTGTTGTGCACCGCAATGATGGTGCCGGCCGTATCAATGCCGATGATCTGCTCAACCTGCCGGGCAAAGTTACCGGCGGTGAGCAGGGTGGCCGAGGAGAAACCCTGGAAGTAAGCCAGGGACCGGGTGAGACCGGTGGGGGTGAACATCCGGTTGGGATCGAACGGGTGCCGGTGTCCGTCGTGGCGGATGATCACATTCCGGCCCCGGCCATGGCGCAGTTCAACCAGGCGGCCCCCTTCGGCGGCGATGAACTCCCGGGCCGCTTCGGCGCTGGTGTTTTCATCATCGTGGAGGCTGACGAAAGTATAGCCGGGAAGGCTCCCGAAATACTCGTGGACCCACACTTTTTCCTCATCCAGAAACAGGGTGTGGATGGTGACGGTGAGGCCGGGCAGGAGCCGGGGCGCGAAACGGTCCCCATCGGCAGCACGCAGGGTCAGCGCCAGGCTGATAGCGAGAGACATCGCCAGCCAAGGCCGGCGGCGGCTGGCCAGCTGTGCCGGCTTAATATGCCCGGGCAAAAATGACCTCATGCCGTGCCGGCTTGCCCGTGCGGATGCAGGTCAGTCCGGTGGGGTCCTCATCCAGGGGAATGCAACGGATGGTGGCCTTGGTGTCGGCCTTAATGGCGGCCTCCGTCTGCGGATCACCGTCCCATCCGCAACGGGCAAAACCGCCCGCCGCCATGAGCGCCTTAAAAGCCTCCCAATTCTCCGGCACATGGGTATGCTCTGCCCGGAATTCCTCCGCCTGCCTGAACAGGCTGCGTTGAATATCGTCCAGCAGGGCCGGCAAGCCGGCAGCCACTCCCTGCAGTGCGCGGTCCTCCTTCCCATCCCCGTCCCGGCGCACCAGCACCGCCTTGCCCTCGGCGATGTCCTTGGGGCCCAGCTCAATCCGCACTGGCACCCCTTTCATTTCCCAGTGGTTGAACTTGAAGCCCGGCGATACGTTGTCCCGGTCGTCCAGCTCGACCCGCACCCCCTGGTGGGCGATATCTGTTACCAGTTTCCCGGCGGCAGAGAGAACTGCGCTGCGAGTGTCATCCTTGAAGATCGGCACCACCACCACCTGGATCGGGGCCAGTCTCGGCGGGAGGCGGAGTCCCTTGTCATCGCCGTGGGCCATCACCATGGCGCCTATCAAGCGGGTGGACACGCCCCAGCTGGGGGCCCAGACCAGCTCTTCCCGATTGTCCTCGGTGCGGAAGGTGACGTCAAAGGCTTTGGCGAAGTTCTGCCCGAGATTATGGCTGGTGCCCGACTGGAGCGCCCGCCGGTCCCCCATCATTGCCTCGATAGACCAGGTCTCTACCGCGCCGGGGAAGCGCTCGGAATCCGTTTTTCGTCCGACGATGACAGGCAGGGCCATCTCCTCCTCCACCACTTCCCGGTAGACCTCGATCATCTGCCGCGTCTCTTCATCCGCTTCCGCAGCCGTGGCGTGGGCCGTGTGGCCTTCCTGCCACAGGAATTCGCTGGTGCGCAGGAACAGGCGCGTGCGCATCTCCCAGCGGACAATGTTCGCCCATTGGTTGATCTTGATGGGCAGGTCGCGGTAGGAGTTGATCCACTGCTTGTACATGGACCAGACCACCGTTTCGCTGGTGGGCCGGATAATCAGCTCCTCTTCCAACCGGGCTTCCGGGTCCACGATGAGGCCGTCACCGTCGGGATCGTTGATCAGGCGGTAGTGCGTCACCACGGCCACCTCCTTGGCGAAGCCCTTCACATGGGCTGCCTCACGACTGAAATACGACTTGGGAATGAGCAGGGGAAAGTAGGCGTTTTGATGGCCGGTGGCCTTGAAGCGCCGGTTGAAAGCGGCCTGCAGGGCCTCCCAAATGGCGTAGCCGTAGGGGCGGATAACCATCGTCCCTTTTACCGGACCATAGTCGGCCAGCTCTGCTTTCTGGACCACATCGGTGTACCAGCGGGCATAATCCTGCGATCTTGGTGTGACCCCTTTTGACATGGGCTGGAATTTAGGGGCCGGGAGTTTGCGGCGAAAGCATAGAGCCCGCCCCCCGGAAACCGGTTTTTGCCGCCTTGCCGTATCCCGGCCACGCTGGCTGGCCCTCCAAACCGTTGTGAGACCTGTCACCTGTTATCGACCGCCATGGCATGGTAATTGCATTAAAAACAGATAGAAAGAGAGCCTATGTGATGTCCTGGATCGCCGCCATTTTGCTGATTACTTCACTGGCAGGCGGGAGTGCCTACCTGCAGAAGGAGTCGGCCATTAAAAACGCCGTTATCTTCCTTGCCAACGGCGGCACACAGGATGTGCGGGTTGAGGACGGCCTCAGTTACTACTGCCCCCCAAACTGTCAGGTGGACCACCGCCACAGCGTACATACTATCCAGTGGCGCTGCCAGGACGGGCAGAGCTGCGCCCATTTTGTGGTCCGGCACGTGATTTTGTATCCCGGCGATCCGCTGCCTGCCGGCGTCCGAGCGGCCCTGGCAGGCGCGGAATCCACTCCCGAGGTGCTGGCGGACAAACCCGAGCCCTAACCGTGTTTAGCTCCCGGTCCCCTTATCGAATTTGACATTCGTTCCATTGCTTCATCCATTTCCTTAACATCAATACCAATCTCAACTAAAAAGGGTCTGTAAAAGGCAACATGAAATTGTTCCAGAGCCATTGATGATTCCCGCGCAAATTCAAGAATTTCATTCTCGTCCAGCCATGGATATCCTAGTTTACTGATCCCAACGAATAATGATGATAAAACAAGAAGTATACTCTGACTCGTAGTATGTAATAAGAATAAATCTTTCGATCCACCTATGTTAATTATGCGTAATGCATTCCCGGTATCAGCAGAGATTCCATCATTCTCAATTTTGGCCACTATAGATTGTACCGTTGGGTGCACCCCTAACTCGGAAAGTAGACCATACAATGGGTCAAATTTATCCCGCCCAAGTTTCTTTCTGATATTGCTTGGAGATAATCTTCTACGCACTTCTTTCTTGTCGCCAGAGAGCCAGATGTGGAATAAAGCAGCATCTTTGTGAAAGGCCAATATCAAATCTATTGTCTCCATAGCGGCTCGAATGTGATTATTCGCTTGGAGAAAATACTTGTGGTTTGCCAAATGAATTGCAATCATTAGTTCATCCACGCAGCTGAGCAGTAGCGCATTGGATGAGAGTTCCAAGTTATCCTTTCCGGTTTGATTGCTTACATCATATACAAGGTCAAAATATTTCTGCAAAAGCCCTTCGGCCGTCTCTATTGCGTATTTAAGTGCCTCATTTTCGTGTGATGACGGACGGTCCAGCATATATAGAAATTGACCGACATCGAAATGTTTTCCTTCAGCAATTGCGATTCTTCTTTCAGCCCTTCTTTTTTCAATGGGATCCGTAATATTTGACACAAATTCCTTCGCGTTAGCCTTGATATTATCGAAAATGCCTTCTGCAAATTCCTTCGCTCTCTCATCAAGCTCTTCAAAATTTTGAAATAACCATTTGAGGAACCTGTCTAGATGGTCAGCGTCCGCCGGCCTGTCTTTCTCAATATTTAATTCTTCCTTAAGCTTCTCAATCACTGCATCCATTCCGATCATAGCTTCATACTCTTATGCTTCTTTCTATTCTTGTTTTCCTGCCTAGTCAGCTCAGCCTGCGTGACATCGTAACGATGAACATCGCGGCCGTCGTCCGGTTGCGAGGGCTGCTTACCGCCGGTCCCGCAGGGTATGATATTCTCTGGCAGTTCGGATATTTATCGCAGGCCGGGATCATCGCAGCCGGGCGTTAAAAATCAAACTTGACACCGGCGGCCAACGTGCGAGGCAAGCCGGGACGGAGACCCGCGGGACGCTGAGCGACAATGTAGACCTGATCCGTTACATTGCGCACACTGAAGTATAGCCGGATATGGCCAAGTATCCTGTATTCGCCGGATAGATCTAAAATGAGCGCTGCATCCACGCTTTCAGAAGCAACCATAGCCCCCTGTCCGGCCTGCGTCCGCATGGCGCTGGTATATTTGCTGCTTAGGGTCACGTTCCATTTTTTGCCTTCCAGGGTTCCTTCCACAAAAAGTTGATGTTCTGCAAGATAGGGAAGTTTGTCACCGGCAGCCACCGTGTCCCAGGCTCCAAAATCACTTGTAAAACTGTTCCCGAACTCAGAATCGGTGTACGTATAACTTGCCCGCAAAGGCAACGTATAGCCACCTATCCGCGCGCTGTAACTGCCGCTCAGCTCCACACCGAAAACATTTACCTCTCCGGCGTTAAACTGGTCCCCCGTACCCTCGCCGCCTGTAGCCAGGAGATCGGTACCGAGCATATTGTCATACCGATTCATGAACACCAAGCCATTGAGGAAAAACCTATTCCTCGATATGCGCAGACCCAATTCAGTATTCAGGCTTTCTTCTGCCTTGACATTGTTCCCGCTTTTGCTCGGCCCCGGAGGGGTGAATCCTTTGTGCAAACCGGCAATAACCGTTAAGCCCGGAGTATACTTATAGGTCACTCCGACACCGGGAATAACAACATTAATTACGGTTTTGTAAATATCCGCCGGCCCTTCTCTTGCGGGGTCAGCCGTACTATAATCGGTTCTGGTCAGAAGGATATCTTCCACCCTGACCCCTGGAACAATCGTCAAGCTGCCGTACGTGATCTTGTCCTGAAAATACCAGGAGATGGCTCGGGCAGAGCCAATGCGGTTATCCTTCGATCCCGGAGCCTCTCCAGTCGTTAGCTGCAACTTCCCGGCCACCATCTGATACTTGTCAACATGCTGGAACCGGTCCTCTTCATCTTCATGGTAGCGGATACTGAACTCGAACTCATTCCTTATCCCCGAAACGGTGGCCCTCCAGTGCAGTATACTCTGAATGCCTTGGGCAAGATAGGTACGCTTGTTTGCTTTTATCTGGTACTGATCAATGTCACTGTCACGGGCTGTCAGCAGATCGAAGGCCGCGGCATTTCCCGCCGGATCATTGAGAATGGTGGCAATTTTCTCGCCACCGACATTATCCAGCTTGTACCAGTTGCGGTAAAAATCATTCCGGTAGGCCGTGGTCGTTATATCCAGCCATTGGGTTGGCCTGACAAAGTGCCGCAGCTGGACTTGTGTGTGATCCGCGTCCAGCCGGTCATTTTGGGATGCCAAATATCTGCGAAACGGGTTTTTGGGGAAATCCTCTTCAGTCAACCCGAGGTAAGTTTCGTGAGAGACCTCGCCGGTTGCGCTCAGTTTGATTTCCAGCGCTTGATAGGTTCGGGCATTTTCCGATGTGTTAAAACGAAATTTGCCCATGTAATCCTGCTTATCGAAGCCGGTATTGCCGCCGTTATCCAATATCTTAAAGCCATCTGAATTATATTGATGCGTTTCCAACAGCCAGCCGAAATTTTCATATGAATTGCCCACAACCGCATGAGCCCTGAATGTGTCATAAGCGCCAGCAAAAAAATTGCTCCGCAAAGTGGATGCTGACGGAATGATCGTGGAGATCAGATTAAGGGCGCCACCATTCGTATTGGGACCATATTTAATCTGGCTCGAACCTTTCCTCACTTCCACCCCTTCCATTCGACCCATCGTTGGAAAGTAGTACGCAGAAGGGGCGGCATACGGCGCCGGGGCAATAAGCACACCATCTTCCATAAGGGTGATTTTCTGGCTACGCTCCGAGCCGGTGCCACGCATTCCAATATTGGGGCGCGATCCAAAGCCATCTTCCTCCTGGATATTCATGCCGGGGATTTCCCGCAAGATGCGGTGAATATCCGCATAACTGTGCACATCCAGTCCCTTTCTGGAAATGATATGAGCCGCGCCGGGAATGTTGTCGGGATGGCCCACAACTTCTGTCCGTTCCCGGATGACGGAAATCATCAGAGCTTCCAGAACTATGGGCCGGATATCAACAGAGATGGTCAGGGATTCCGCCCCTAATTGAATCTCTTTCTCGATGGTTTTGTACCCGATGGCGCTGAAGACCAAAGTATACGCTCCCCTGGGCACATCCTCGATGGTGTAAAACCCCAAACTGTCTGCCGCATCACCATAGTTCGTATCTTTTACAACCACATTTCCATGATGAATGGGCTGGCCCGTTACAGCATTTTTCATTGTCCCCTGGATGCGAGCCTGGCCGAAGGCGGCAGTGGTCATAAGCCCCAGGGCTAAAGCAAAGCTGCGCACTGCGCCTACGTTAAAATGATATTGATAGTTCATATTATCCTTAAAAAATCGAGGCTGTTGTGATTGAGTCTCATTAATGTTAAGTCCAAATTGAGTCCCCGGAAAGATTTATCTGCTGGGATACCACCGCCTTGCTCGATATTTCGTTGTGCGGGATTCAACTTAAGGTGGAATAATTCATCGCCCGGGCCCGCAGCTCGAGTCCCCATGGATGATTCTAAAATATCCGCCCCCGCGGGCCAGACAATTCCAACGGACCCACCGCCCCGGCTCTGCCCGTAAATGACGGGACTATCCCGGCACCTGCGCATATGGAAATTGATTGGTTGATACTCGTCCATCTGCGTATATTACGCTTGAGACTGAGTCTCAATAAGACTGATGTTGGACATTCCTCCCCTCAAACTGGCACACTTCAAGCAGGCGCTTAAGAACGAGAATCTGCGCCTGACCACCCAGCGCCGTGCCATACTGGCAGATGTCCTGGGCAGCGACCAGCACCGGGAGATAGATGAAATCTACCTGTCGCTGAAAAACGCCGGCATTCCCGTTTCCCGGGCCACCATCTACCGCACCCTGGACATTCTTGAGCAGGTGGACTTTGTCCACAAAATGGATATCGGGGACGGCCGCTTCCGCTATGAGAACAATCTCACCAGCGACCGGAGTGAGGGACACCGGGCCCATCATGATCACATGATCTGCGAGAACTGTGGAAAGATAATTGAGTTTATAGATCCCGAGATTGAGCGGCGGCAGGAGAAAATCTCCGCCGAGCATGGCTTTACACTGCTGCGGCACAGCCATCAGCTCTTCGGGATCTGCAGCGATTGCCATTCCGAGTAACGGTTTGGCCTCTGCCCCTCCCAGGCAACCTTAAGGAAGCGAAATGGCTGAATTTATCGTGACATTCCGGGAGACCCTCGAGGCGGCACTGATCGTGGGAATTCTTTACACCTACCTCGTGAAATCTGAACGCATGGAACTGGCTCCGCGGCTGTGGAACGGCGTCGCTGCAGCGGTTGTGGGGAGCTTGATTGTGGCACTCCTGTTTCAGGTTTTGGCCGGCGGCTTCTCGGGCCGCTGGGAAAAGATATTCGAGGGCGTCGTTATGATCCTGGCGGCCGGCGTGCTCTCAACGATGATCATCTGGATGGCCAGGAACAAAAATATATCCGCCGATCTGGAGGGCAAAGCCCAATCGGCCCTCGCCAGCGACAGTCGCGCCGGCTTTGGTCTGTTCTTGCTTGCCTTTGTGGCGGTGTTTCGGGAAGGGGTTGAAACGGTTCTGTTTCTTTATGGTGTCATGTCGAATCAGGGAGGCCTTTCGTTCGCGGCCTCACTGGCCGGGGGGTTGACAGCGATGGCCATCGGCTACGCCATTTTTGTGCAGGGCAAGCGGCTGCCTCTGAAAACCTTTTTCAACGTTAGCTCCGTCCTGCTGATCCTGTTTGCTGCGGGGCTGGTCGCCCACGGCATCCATGAGTTCCACGAAGCGGGTCTGCTGCCGTACGGCCAGCCGATTTGGGATGTCAACCCGGCTCTCAGGCCTGATGGCACCTATCCAATGTTTCACGATAAAGGGACGCTGGGAGCCCTCGCAAAAGGTCTGTTCGGCTGGAACGGCGATCCCAGCTTGCCGGAGGTGCTGGCCTGGCTTCTCTCGGTGACGGGGATCGGTCTGCTCTGGAGGCGTGCCTCGCTCTAGTGACCCCTGTCCAGAACGGTCTGCCGCCACCCGGGGCCGGCGCCGAATCCACTCCTGAGGTGCGGCCGGACCAGCCTGCCCCCGCGCCCTGACGGGGCAGTTCCCCGCAGCCTTTTCCCGCCAGTGTAACTTCCCCAATAGGGGAGTCTGCATGGCCCAGCTCAAGCGGGTGCTGAACCTGCGGGATATCGTTCTGATGAACATCGTTGCCATCGTCGGGCTGCGCTGGCTGCTTACCGCCGCCCAGACGGGGCCCAGCGCCACGGTTCTCTGGCTGGCGGCGCTGGTGCTGTTTTTCATTCCGCAGGCGCTGTCGGTTATCGAGCTCACCACCCGCTATCCTAAAGAAGGAGGCGTCTACGTCTGGGCCCGGGAGGCCTTCGGTCCGGCCCACGGCTTCATCGCCGGCTGGTGCTACTGGGTCAACAACCTGATCTACTACCCCTCCCTACTGATCTTCATCGCCTCCAACGCCCTGTTCATCGGCGGCTCGGCCTGGCTGGGCCTGGAGAGCAGCCCCCTCTACATGGTCCTGTTCAGCCTGGCGATGCTGTGGCTGGTGCTGGGGCTGAATATCCGGGGCCTTTCGCTGGGCAAATGGATTCAGAATGTGGGCGCCTTTGGCACCTGGCTGCCGGTGCTGATCCTGTTCGGCGTCGCCATCTATGCCCTGGCCAGCCGGGGTTCGGCGACAACCTTTACGGCCCAGAACATGATCCCCAAGCTGAGTTCCGGCACCCTGGGCGTCTGGGCCACCATGTGCTTCGGTTTTGCCGGCCTGGAACTGGCCTCGGTGCTGAGTGATGAGGTGCATGACCCGCGCAAGACTCTGCCCCGGGGCATCGTCATATCGGGCGTACTGATAACCATGGTCTACATCCTCGGCACCCTGGCCACCCAGGTGGCCCTCCCCGCCAATGAGGTGAGCATCCTGGCCGGCATACCCCAGGCTATCAGCCACCTCTTTGCTGGTACGGGCTGGCTTTGGCTGGGGGGCCTGGCCGCCCTGGCCATCACCCTGGGAGGGATGGGGGGCCTCAGCGCCTGGCTGGGTGGAACCGCCCGGATACCCTACGTGAGCGGGCTGGACAACTACATGCCGGCGGCCCTGGGAAAAGTCCATCCGAAATACGGCACGCCTTACATCTCGCTGATCTGGCAGGGAATCTTCAGCTCGGCTTTTATACTGATGGCGGTGATCGGCTCCACCATCGAGGAAGCCTACCTGGTGCTGGTGGACGCGACGCTGGTGCTCTACTTTATTCCCTACATTTACCTCTTTGCGGCGGTGGTGAAGCTGCGCAGGACCGGGAACTCTGAGGGGGTGATCACCATCCCCGGGGGCCAGGCAGGTCTCTATCTGGTGGTCGGGGCCGGGCTGTTTGCCACAGTGGTGTCCATCATATTTTCGCTGATCCCCGGTTAGGGGGTGGCCTCGCCGGCCTTGTTCGCTACCAAGGTCATCGGCGGGTCGGCGAGCTTCCTGCTGATCGGCTGGTTCCTGTACCGGTACTATTCAACGGCGGGTAAATCGACCCTGGCTAAAAAGTAACCTGCCGCCGGTTCAGGGCTGAACCGGCGGCCTGCGCAGCACAATTAATCGCGCCGCTAGTACGAATTCAGAATGGTCTTGGCGCTGGAGCCGGAGGCCCGGAGAACGCTGCTGTTCTCCTCTTCACCATCGTCTTCAACGGTAGCCATCTTCACCAGACCACCGGGGACATCATCTGAAAGCCACATGCGTACCAGGCCGAAGCCCATCTGCCCAAACTCCAGGATATCGCAGGTGTAGATACCTCCCGGCACCTTGATCGAGACCCGCTTTTCCTTAACGGCCCCGGCCATCGATTCAGCCGTCAGCGCCATGGGGGCCGTGTACCAGCCCTCGGACACCGGCACTTCTTCGGGCTCGCCAGTGCCCATTTTTTGGCGCAGACGGCGCACCGATTCACGTCCCTTGCTGAAAAGCACTTCCATCACGAAATCGTCCTGATCGGCGCCTGTCACGGTCAGCTGCCACCACTCCTGGCCGTTGTCCAGCCGCTTGAGGAACGCCTTGCGGAGGATGGTCTGATCCTCAGCGTCGTCCTCGGCCATCCATTCCGTCCATTCGCCCGGCTTATAGGGCGCCATTTCCAGGGAATAGCCGCCGTAATTGAACATGGACTGAAAGATGATCGGGTACATGGCGCCGGCCATCATCCCGCTAAAGTTGATGCTGCCGCTAATATTCAGGCTAAAGCTCAGCTCCACCGTTTTGCCCAGGCGGGCCGTCTTGGTTTTGCCGATGTCCAACGGCATGGTGATGCTCAGCGTCGCCGGCGCACGGTCCTGAGCGATCACGGTAATCATATGCAGACCGATACTGCTGAACTTCAGCGTCACCAGGCCGTCAGCACCGGTGGTTGCCTGCTGGCCGTCGGACGACTCCACGATAGCGCCTCCAATGGGCTGATCATTCTCGTCAATCACCTTGATATTCACGCTGAGCAGCTTGGCCTGCATCAGCATGGAGCACGATGTTCCGAAGGTAGCCAGCGCGATAAGCAACAGGGCTGTACGCCAGCGGATGTTTCCCTTAATAGACATGGTATCCCCTTGCACTAAGGTTACTGTGGGGCGTAAATCTATACTATCTCTACACCTGATTCAACCGGTTTCAGTCGATTTCCACACCCAGCGCCTTGAACAGGAAGCCGTAGAGGTCGGCCTGCTCGGCTATCTGCTTGCTGGTGGGCTTCCCGGCGCCGTGGCCGGCCTTGGTCTCAATGCGGATCAGTAGCGGATTTTTCCCGGTGTCGTTAGCCTGCAACGTGGCGGCGAACTTCTTGGCATGCATGGAGACCACCCGGTCATCCGTGTCCGCGGTGGTGATGAGGGTGGGCGGATAGGTTACGCCGGCCTGCACATTGTGCAATGGCGAATAAGCTTTCATGAAGATGAAGTGCTCGGGGTCCTCCTCGGCGTTGCCGTATTCGCCCGTCCAGTAACGGCCGGCAGTAAACATATGGTAGCGCAGCATATCAATGACCGGCACCCGGGGCAGCGCAGCGCCGAACAGGTCGGGTCGTTGCACGAGGCAGGTGGCCACCAACAGTCCCCCATTGGAGGCGCCATCAATAGCCAGCCTGGGCGTGCTTGTGTAGCTGTTTTCAATGAGCCACTCAGCGGCGGCAATGAAGTCGTCAAAAACGTTCTGCTTGTTGCCCAACATGCCGGCCTGGTGCCACTCTTCACCGTATTCGCTGCCTCCACGGAGGTTGGCCACCGCATAGACGCCGCCCTGCTCCATCCAGGCCAGTCGGTGAATACTGAAGCTGGGCAGGATGGGAATGTTGAAGCCGCCGTAACCGTAGAGGATCGTCGGGTTGCTGCCGTCCATCACCAGCCCTTTGCGGTGGGTGATGAACATGGATACCTGGGTACCATCCTTGCTGGGGTACCAGATCTGCCTGGTTTCAAAGGCGCCGGGATCGAAATCGATACCCGATGCCCAGACCTGGGAGGTCTCGCCGCTGGAAAGATCGTGGCGCAGAATGGCGCTGGGATAGAGGAATGAAGTGAACGAGAAAAACATTTCGTCCTCGCCGGCCGCCTCCCGGCCCCACCAGCCCCCAACCTGACCCAGGCTGGGCAGGGACACATCCCTGACCAGCATGCCGTCCAAACCAAACACCTTGAGCTGCTCGTTGGCGTTGTGCATATACTGGAGCACCAACTTCCCGCCAATCAATCCTGCCGAGCTGAGTGCGTCGTCTGTCTCGGCCACCAGGGGCAGCCAGTTATCGCGTTCAGGCTTGTCGACATCCAGGGAGAAAATCCGGCCTTTGGGGGCATCGAGATTGGTTTTCATATAGAACGTGCTGCCCAGATTGCCGATAGGCTGGAACTCAGCCTCGCCGACATCAAACAAGGTCGTAAAGAGGTCCGCGCCCTCGGCAGGCCGGATCACCAGGCCGTTGCGGTCGTCGGTGCCATGCCAGACGTAAATCCCCAGGTATTGTCCGTCCTCCGTCATGAAGGGACTGTAGCCGTACTCGGGGTGCTCCAAATGCTGATAGACTTCTTTATCCTCGGATTGGGGCGTACCAAGGGTGTGCCAGAAGACCTTGCTGTTGATAGTCTGATCAACGGTCATATCGCCGGCCTGCTCCGGAAAACGGGTGTAATAGAAGCCGGAATTGTCCCGCTGCCAAGCCAGCCCGCCAAACTTCATCCAGCGAATCTCATCCTCCAGATCGGCGCCGGTGGTCAGGTCCCGGACCCGGAACACCCGCCAGTCACTCCCGCCTTCGGCGGTGCCGTAGGCCAGGTAGCGGCCATCATGGCTGTAGGAGAGGCCCGCCAAAGCGACAGTGCCGTCCTCACTGAACGTATTGGGGTCGAGGACGACTTCCGGCTGATCGCCCAGGGTCCGGGCCCGATACAGCACCGACTGGTTCTGGAGACCGTCGTTCTTGGAATAGTAGTACCACTCGCCGTGACGGCTGGGCACGCCATAGCGCGCATAGTTCCACAGTTCGGTGAGGCGCGCCTCGAACTTGTCGCGCGCAGGAATGCTCTCCAAATAGTCCCGGGTGAGACGGTTCTGGGCAGCAACCCAGGCGACTGTCTCCGGCGCATCCGGATCTTCCAGCCAGGCATAAGGATCGGCCACCGCGGTGCCGTGGTAATCCCACACCACATCGCTGAAGCGGGCATCGGGATAGCGCCACATTTCGCCGGCAGCGGGCAAAGGGATTTCGGTCATCTTTGAAACCGGCGCGCACGCGAAAACCAGCGCTACCAGGGGAATCAGATACAGTCTGCCTGCGGTATTATTCATGGGTCTTCTCCGGATGTTCAAGGAGTGAAAGCAACGGTCTAAAGTTTAATAAATATTCGCCGGCGATACAGGATCCACGCCACCCCAAGCCAGAAAGCGACATTTGCCAGGGCGAAGGCCAATGAAGCCGGATAGGCCGGCAGCCAATTGGCGAATCCGTTCCGGTAGAGCCAGGTCCAGGCCGATACGCTGCCCCCATCCGTTCCGACCCTCAGGGCCACCAGGTTGCGCACCAGGAATCCCGACAGCCAGAAGATGGCCAGGGAGTTCCGGCCCAGGATGGCGAAAGGCCGGCCCCAGGCGGTGACCCGGCGCATTTCCATGAGCCAGTAACAGGCCGCCAGTCCAAGGCCGGCCAGGCCGCCGGTAAACAGCACATAGCTGGGTGTCCAGAGCTGCTTGTTGATAGGCATGATCCAGCCCAGCAGCCAGCCGCCGGCGGTCAGCACAATACTCCAGGCCAGCCAGCGGCGCACGATCTGCCGCTGATCCGCTGTCCTCACCAGGACCCGGCCAAACAGCCAGCCGATAAAAGCGGACAGGACAGCGCCGAGGGTGGTCACCAACCCCTCCGGATCATAGGGACCGCCCAGTAACAGGTGGGCCGGCCCCAGAATGAGCCGATCCAGGTAGCCGCCGGCGTTGCCCTCGGGTGACCAGTCTCCCCGGCCATATCCGGGGACTTCCAGGCCGAGCATGACCGCCAGGTAAATCGCCAGAAACGTTGCCATCACCAGCCACTGGTAGCGGAGCTTCGGGACCCACAGAACCGTGCCGGTCAGCAGGAGGTAGCAGAGGGCAATCCGCTGCAACACCCCCATCGTGCGGAGGGTTTCCAGGTCGAAGGAAGGGTAGCCGCTGAGAAACAGACCGAGGAGGAACAGAATGGCGGCCCGGCGCAGCACTTTGCGCCACATCACCCCCGGCACAAGCCCGGCCTCCTGCCTGCGCTGGTGTGAAAGGGCCAAGGCCACCCCCATGATGAACAGGAAAAAAGGAAATATCCAGTCGGTGGGCGTCCAGCCGTGCCAGGCGGCGTGCCTCAAGGGAGCATAGATTCGGGCCCAGTTGCCGGGATTGTTTACCAGGATCATGGCTGCGATGGTCAGCCCCCGGAAGGTATCGAGGCTGACCAGCCGCTGGCGGCCGGCGCCCTCGGTCATTGGCTTATTGCCCAGCGGTATCTTTCAGCCGATGCAACAGAATACCGGCGGCCACGGAGACGTTCAGGCTTTCGGCGGCGCCCCCACCGGCCACGGTCAATCTGCGGTCCAGGCGCTCCAGCCAGAAACGGCTGAGGCCGTGGGCTTCACTACCCAGCACGAGAGCCCACTCGGCCAAAGGGGCCAGTTCCGCCGCCGGCTCACCATCCAGCACCGCCCCCAGAATAGGCACACCCAGCTGGGCCAACTGCCCGGGCAGGGAGGTCAGATCGCCCTGCAGCAGATGGGGCAGGTGAAAGTGGGCTCCCATAGCACTGCGGACGACCTTGGGATTGGTGATGTCGGCGCTGTCTGCGGAAACATAGACGGAAGGGAGGCCGAACCAGTCGGCGGTGCGCAGCAAGGCGCCGAGATTGCCCGGGTCCGCAATAGCATCCAGCACCAGCAGCGGCGGCGCCACGGCGCTCTTGCCGGGAGCCTGCAGCGGCCAGTCCAGCAGGGCAAAGATGCCTTGGGGGCTGCGGGTCTGGGACAGTTGCTCAGCCTGTTTGGCGGTGATGGCGTCCGGCCCGAGGCTTTGTTGCCCGGCCGGCCCGGCCAATCGCGGCCATTCCTCGCCCGCCAGAAAGGGGCCGGTGACCATGAGACGCTCGATAGTGCCGGGGGCCTGGAGGGCTTCGGCTACCAGCCGGGCTCCTTCAATGAGCAATTTACCTGACGCCCGGCGATGTTTTTTTTGGGCGAGGCTGCGAAACGACTTAAGGGCGGATGGGGAGACCGGCAACGTTTACCAGATTATAGCCACTCGGCACGCACGACCGGTGGCGTGGCAAATGGAGCCGACGGGATTATTTTCCGAGCGACAGATCCGCGCCAGAATTGCCGGCGCCAGAACGGCCGGTCCGGCTTTCCTGTCCATGATCGATTCTCCTAAACCCATTAATGGGGCGGTGCTGGAACAACCTAACCACTCAGCGGGCCACGGGCAAACGGTTTGGGGGGCAGATTCTTTGCCTATCGCGGTCTGCCCGCGTTGAGCCTCGAAGGCCCGGCGGTTACCTGCTCGAAAGAGAATTGGGGAATATCGGCCCGCTCCTTGGCATGCTCTACCGTGATTGCGCAAATATTCCCCTTGCCGTCTAACTCCAGCAAGATATTCTCATCCAAGTCCTTGGTCTCGACAATCTCGTCTGTCTTAAACTCGATGTACAAAGTGTCAGTATCCAGAAAATATTTGATTTTCATGGTTTATAGCTCCGATCAAAAAATGCGTTATGAACGGTCTCGCCATCCGATAGTAAAACAACACGAAGATGCTTTCCGTCCATTTCGCTAATGGGTGCCCAGCGCCGGATTCGACCATCTATTTGGACAACTTCTCTTACGGGGTTCTCAACTACCTGCCGTATCCACTCCAATTTAATCATCGAGCGGTCTGGTCGGGTGCGCATTGCCTCAAAGTATTTTGTGTATTTCACAGTTCCAGCCAGGAGGTTATCAATCAACTCGCCAACAGTTCGGCAAACCTGACCGCCAGTGCCTCCAGCCCAACTTCCTGCTGGCCACCATCGGCCATATCCTTGACGGTGCAGACCCCCTTGGCGAGCTCATCCTCGCCCAGGATCACGGTGTACCGGGCGCCGGACCGGTTGGCTTCCCGCAGCTGGGCCTTCAGACTGCGGCGCAGGGTCTCCAGCATTACGCTGACCCCCTGCTCGCGGAGTGCGCCTGCCATCGAAGGGGCCTTTGCCCGGGGGCCATCGCCGATGACGGCCAGGTAAACGTCGAGCCCTGGTTGCTCGGCCGCCAACCGGAAGGCCTCCCCCGCAGCCAGGAGCAGCCGTTCGATACCGGCGGCAAAACCGACCGCCGGCGTAGCGGGTCCCCCCAGTTCGGCCACCAGTCCATCGTAGCGCCCACCCCCACAGACCGCATCCTGGGCGCCCAGCGCAGCGGAAGTAATCTCGAACGTAGTGCGCGAATAATAGTCGAGGCCCCGGACAAGTTTTTTGTCATGCTCATAAGCGATGCCGAGACTGTCCAGCCCCGCTTTGACGGCCCCAAAGTGGTCCTGGTCCTCATCAGAAATATTATCCGAAATCAGCGGCGCATACTCATCAAGCAGCGCCTGGGTATCGGGATCCTTGGTATCGAAAAGACGCAAAGGATTGGTCTCCAGCCGCTGCCGGTCCCGGTCGCCCATGGCCGCGGCATGGGGGGCCAGGGCCTGTTTAAGCAGCGCCAGGTAAGCCTGCCTGGCCTCCGGATTGCCGAGGGAATTCAGGCGCAAGTCCAAGCCTTCGGGGACCACGGCCCGGCAAAGTTCCCAGGCCAGGGCGATAATCTCCACATCCTGCTCCGGATAGGGGGAACCTAGCGCCTCTGCGCCAAACTGGCCGAACTGGCGGTGACGACCTTTCTGGGGCCGCTCCTGCCGGAACAGGTCGCCCAGATAATAGAGCCGGGTGAGGGGCAGTTCCTTGCCGAGGTTGTTTTGCAGATAGGCCCGGACCACCGGGGCCGTGAGTTCGGGCCGCAGGGTCAGGCTCTTGCCGCCCTGATCCTCAAAGCTGTACATCTCCTTGTTGACAATGTCGGTCGCTGCCCCCACACTGCGCTGGAAGAGCTCGGTCGATTCGAACACAGGGGTGCGGATTTCGCGGTAGCCGTAGCGGCCCATCACCGCACCAATGGTCTCTTCCAACAGGTGTCTTTGCGGCATATCTGCCGGCAAAATATCCTGGGTGCCCTTGATGCGGCTGAACGATTGGGTGCCTGATTTGGCGGCCCGGTCGGCCATGGTTGCTACAGGTCCTCTTCCTCTTTGTCCTGCCCCCAGCTCTCCAGGGTCGCCATGATATCATCGGCCGAACGGGCCTCCATCAGAAGGCTCCGCAGGGCCCCATCGCTAAGCAGCTTGGTGAAACGGCTGAGCAGCTTGTAATGCTTGTCGGGCTGGCTGGCAGGGCCGACAAACAGCACGAATATGTGACACAGCATGCCGTCCGGAGCCTTGAAATCGATGCCGGCAGGTGAGATGCCGATAACCAGGGCCACATCTTCAACCTGGTCGCTGAGCCCGTGCGGCAGGGCCACTCCCTTGCCAACGCCGGTGCTCATCCGCCGCTCCCGCTTGAGAATGCTCTCAAGGCAGTTTTCGCCTGTCTTGAGCAGCTTGTGCGCCTTGAGAGGCTCCAGAAGCTCCTCGATAGCTTCCCGGCTGTTGGTTGCCTGCATGGGAACCACCATAAATTGCTTGGAGATAAACTGGGTCAGGCCGCTCATGGAAGGGGGGCAATTTCAGGTAACCGGCCAGCGGATTCCTAGTAGATTCCAAGTATGTGTAGCGGTGGCAACGATCACCGCCCAAAGATGCTCTGGATGCCCCCCCGGGACTCGTACTTGATATCCTTAAGATCCGAGTCGAGCACATTGATGCTCAGAAAGAATCCCCGCCCCAATCCCCCCGGTGTCCAGTTGAAAATAAACTCCCAGCAATGCAGCTGCCGATAAAGGCGCAGGTCGTGGCTCACCAGTTCCTGGTCGAGCATGTTGAAGCGGGCCCGGTAGCCGAATTTCCAATCCGGTCCGAGGGCCAGCTTGAGGCCCATATCCAGCCAGAATGTTTCAGCAATATCTTTCTGCAGCGACGGCTGCAGGTTGTAGCGCAAGCGCAGCGTCGCCTCCCAGAGATTCCCTGCGCGCACCTTGGCGGCGGCCTGGTCGCCCCGGCGCTCCGGCACGCCATCCAGCCCTTTCTCCTCTAACTCGTCGAACAGCAATTCGGCACTGGTCGCTGTGTCCACCTCCGCCGTCACCGCTGCAGAGCGGGGCTGTAAATGTTTGCCAGACAGCAGCAGGCTCGTACTGGCGCTGACCTGAGCCAGACGGGGAAACGGCAGGACCTGGTCAATCTTGGTCTGGTTATCCTGATCCCAGGCATAAAAATCGTGGGTCATGTTGATATCAAGGTTCAGTCTCTGCAGAAAGGGTGAGCGGAAACTGGAGCGGATGGGAGCTATCTTGAACCGGTCCGCCGCAAAATTATAGCCACCCCTCATCGACCAGGTCAGGATATCGAATTTTATGTCCTTGCCTTCGACGACCCGCTTGCCCTGAAAGAGGTTGGTCAGCCCGAAGGAAAGGCTCTGTTGTTCGGAAGAGGGGGTGGCACCTGCGGGGGAGCCCGTGAATCGGTCAAACAGTTGGCCGTCGCTGTCGCGCTGGAAATAACCGAAAATGGGCTGGGAGAAATCGGGGGCGTAGCTGTAGGATATAGACGGCTTGATGGTATGCCTGATGGCCTCCAGGGTACCAATCCGGATGGGGAACAGGCCGTAGATGTTGGTCTGCAGGCTCAGGCCCAAAGTGCCGGTACGGCGGGCGCTGAACTTTTCTACTTCATCGTAGACGATATCCCCATCATAAACAAAGACACCATTCTCCTTGCGCGCCAGCCGGTGGGAAGGCACCCAGTCCTCACGGAGTCTAAGATTCACCGACAAGTTGATATAGCGGGCCAGCTTCATGCTGTTGCCCAGATTCAGGGTGTGGCGGGCGAAGGATCGCCGCTGAATCTGCCGGTCCGGCGACCAGACCGTGTCCTGACCGACTGTGTCGGCTTCCCAGAATACCGTCTGGTTATTGTTGGCCCGGCTGGAAAAAGACCAGCTGAAATTGCCCGGCCGCCCACTGCCGCCACGGCCTGACCGTGTCCGCCTGCTCCGGCTGTAGCTGATCCCGGGAAACAACTGTGTACGCTCGACGATCCTCTGGCCGGGGGCAGTCGGCGGGACCAGGAGCCGGTTGGCGGCCTGCAGATCATAGCGGTCCTGCACCGCCAGTGTAAGCCGGCTGCCCGATTGCCGCCAGCTCTTGGCATACGAGGCCCGGCTCATAATCTGCTGGTTCAGCCGCTCCTGTCGCGTGCGGCCGAAACGCCTGTTCAGGCCGGGATCCGAGGTGTAGGTGGCTTGGACGCTTAACCGCTGGGTCGGATCAATGCTCTGGCTGTGATTCCAGGACGCGCTCCACTGCAGCTGGGACCCAGCGGAAAAAATGCGCGCGATATCGTTTTCCGGTGGCTCGCGGAAGAGCCGGATGCCGATCTGCCCCCTATAGTTGTCGCGGCGGCTATAGCGGAAACGCCCGGTCCCCCGAATACCCCGGCGGGAATAGAAGTCGATGAGGATCCGGGCATCCCTGTAATCGCTAAGGGCCCAGAAGTAGCCGAGACCGTTAAGGTATTGGCCGTTGTTCCGGTTATCGCCATAAGAGGGCATGATCCAGCCCGATCGCCTGCGCCCGGCCTGATTGGGGAAGACGGCGAAGGGCAGACCAAGCACGGGCACATCCATGATGTACAATATGACCGGCCGGGCAATGACCTTGTCGCCCTGGAGCATCTTCATACGGTCGGCGGCAAAATAGAAGTGGGGCAGGTCCAGGTCGCAGGTGGTGTAGAGACTTTGGCGGACGTAGAAAACATTTCCCGGGTAGCGGTGGATCAGGCTGCCGTGGTAGTAGCCGTTATCCAGCTTGGTACGGCCTTTCACTACCCGCCCTTTCTCGGTCACCAGGTCGAACTCCATGTACTCCCCTTCCATGGGGTCCCGGCCGGACTGGTAGAGCGTCGGTTGGGAGCCGAAGGCCGGCTCGGCGCGCAACAAGTTGTCCCGCCAGGTCACCTCAATGGTCCCTGCCGACAGGCCGTTGTCGCGGTAATCGACCCGGGCATCACGCTCCAGATAGGTGACTTCCGCCGGGATGTCATAGTCGATAAAAGCGCCTTGGTAGCTAACCACGGTGTCCACATCGGCGTTGGCCTGCTCCGGCTCGAACCGGCCCCGCCCGCCTCCCCTGACCTGCAGCCTGTTGAGCCGGCCCTCAATGTCGAAGCCGAGACTCATCGTGTCCCCGCTGGCATGATTGATCCCCTGCAGGATGCTATCCTCCACGACGTGGTAGATCGAGATGGCCATGCCGTACAGATTCAGGGAGCTGAGCCGGTCATCAGTGAAGTGGGCCTCTATCCTGCGGCCGGTAAGCAGGTCGGTAAACCGGCGCCAGTTGTCGCTACCGGGCACGATCAGCGCATCAATACCGGCCGTGGCCTCGGCCTCCTGCTCCACCACCGCCAGCTCCATCTTGTCATCGGCATAGGTCACCCGAATGAGTTGGCCCTGCAGATTCCGGGTCCGGTCCCGGATGGAGCTGTCGCCCTGCAGCAGCAGCGCTGCTTTGCTATCATCATAGGCCATCCGATCGGCGCTGACCACCCGGTCACGCTCCCGAATCATCACCCCGCCGGAGGCCCAGAACGAAGCCCCCCGGGGGCCCTGAGCCTTGACGGTGCGAAATTCGGTGGCGGTGAGCGTGCGGTCCTCCTGTATCATCTCCACCTGCTCGGCGGCGACGGCCGAATCGAGGGCGGTCCAGTAGCGCAGAACCGGGCTGCGGATGGTCTGGTTCTCCTGAACGAGCTCGACATTCCCCCGGGCGACGATGAGATTTTCAGCATCATGGAAGACCAGTTCGTCGCTGGTGAGGTGTTCGCCAGGGCGGGTCATGACCACCCCGTTTTCGAGATAGGATTTACCGAGACTGCGAAAAAAGCGGGCCTGGGACGTGCGCAGCGTCATATCGCCTTTGCGGAACACCACACTCCCGGTAAGGATCTGCACCTCCTGCCCGTTCTCCTGGCGATTTTCCAGCAGGTCGGCGGAGACCAGGCGCAGACGTTGGTCCCGACGAGACTGTCGGGACTGGTCCCCCTGGCCCCACAGCAGGGTGATAGTCAGCAACCAGGGGGCGAATTTTAGAATCTGTCCGGCCACAGCTTTGCCAGGCGCTGGCGGATGAACTGCTCATGGCCCTCATTGGAGGGCTGGTAGAAGGAGCGTTCGGTGAGATTCTCAGGGAAATAGTCGGCCCGGGTGAAGTGGTCCGGCTCGTTGTGGGGATAGACATAGCCCTCAGCGTAGTCGAAGGAGGCCATCAGGCTGGTGGCGGCATTCCGCAGATGGAGCGGCACAGTCTGCAGGCCCGCCTGCTTGACCTGTCCGGTGGCCGCCTTGAGGGCCGCATAGGAGGCGTTGCTTTTGGGGGCCGAGGCCAGATAGGTGCAGACCTGGGCCAGGATCAGGCCGGCTTCGGGCATCCCTACCAGGTGGGCCGCCTGCATACCGGCGGTGGCCACCTGTAGCGCCTGAGGATCGGCGTTGCCCACGTCTTCGGATGCCAGAATCACCATGCGCCGGGCGATGAACTCCGGCTTTTCGCCCCCTTCCAGCATCACCGCCAGCCAATAGATGGCTGCGTCGGGATCGCTGCCCCTGAGCGACTTAATGAAGGCGGAAACGGTATCGTAGTGATAATCTCCGGCCCGGTCATACAGCAGGCTGCGCTGCTGCAACGCCTCGCGCACGTCCTCGGTGGTCAACGAAATGGCCTTTTCCCGGCCGTGCTGCGCAGTGGCGATCTCCAGGGCATTGAACAGCTTGCGCGCATCGCCGCCGGCCGATTCCAGCAGGAGCTGGCGCACGTCTCCAGGGAGAGTCACCTGCCGTTCGGCCAGTACGACGTCCTCCGCCAGAGCCCGGTCCAGCATCGCGCTGAGCTGCGCCTCGCTGTAGGGCCTGAGGCGGATCACCCGGCAGCGGGAGAGCAGGGGCGCAATGACCTCAAAACTGGGATTCTCCGTGGTGGCCCCGATCAGAACCACGGTACCATGCTCGACCGCATGCAGGAGGGCGTCCTGCTGAACCTTGTTGAAGCGATGAATTTCATCGATAAAGAGGACGGTAGCCCGGCCCATTTCGCGATTGCTCTCCCCCGCCGCCAGAATCGCCCGCACCTCCTTCAGCCCCGCGGCCACAGCCGAGATTTCGTGAAACTCGGCCTCCGAACGCCGGGCGAGCAGCTGGGCCAGGGTGGTCTTCCCCGATCCCGGCGGGCCCCACAGTATCAGTGAAAAAAGCTGCCCGGTTTCGGCCAGCCGCCCCAGCAGATGCCCCTCGCCCAGCAGTTCCTCATGCCCGACAAAATCGGCCAGGGTGGTGGGTCGCACCCGTTCGGCCAACGGCGGCAGGGGAGCGCCGGTCTGTCCTTCAAACAGAGTCGGTTGCCGGTCAGCGCTAGTCATTACCGGCCTGCCGGCGAAGGGGGATCGACCGCGCTGCTGCTATCGGGCGGTGACAGAGGATTGTTTGCTGTGCCGGCGCCCATGGAATCGGGTATGACCCCTTCCGGGGAATCCCCTTCCGAGGGTGGCAACGGGTCCTCCCCGGCGCTGCTGTCGGGTACGGCAAGCGGGATGTCTGTCGAGTCAGCCGCCAGGGAATCAGCGCCGGCAAGGTCACGGTAGGTCAGTTCCGCTGGCCGCCGCTGTGGCAGCCCGGTCTGCGTGGTGACGAACCAGACCAGGCTGTGGGCCATCCCCAGGAAACGCCCATCCTGGGAGCCGCGCCATAAATTGCGCTCCAGCGACGGGTGTTGATTCATGGCCCGGATCGCGCCGGTGATGGGCAGATCAAACTCGGCCATTTCCCGGGCCTGGCGGGCGCGCACCAGCAGGACCAACTCGAAGGTCGGCACCTTGGTGGCCAGTGTTTCGTCCACCCCGGTTATGAAATTTCCGTCGGTCTTCTGCCTGGCCAGCAGAAAATTGATGGCCCGGGTGGCGCTGGCCTTGATCCGCCGCCGCCGGGGATGCGCCTTGATCAGGGCCTGCTCCAGCATCAGCAACGCCTCGGCAATGATGGCATGTTCGTCACTGTGCAGCGGCCCGGGGTCGCTCCAGCTGCCGTTGGGCAGTTGGCTGCCGATGATGATGAGCGCCTGTTCAACGGCCCGTTGCAGCAAATCGATCTGGTAGACGGCCCGATAGTGCTCCAGCAGCTGGGCCAGTACCAGCCCCCGGTGAAAAGGAGAGTCGCTTTCGGGCCGGACCTTCTGCCAGTCCAGGGCCCGGCTGGCGGCCAGCTTATAGCGGGGATTTTCAAGGACCTGATACCCGCGGCTCAGGGCCATTCCGGCCAGGGCCGTAGGATAGACACTGAACACCGAAACCACTCCCCGGTTGACCGTATAGAGCGGCCAGGCTCCTTCGGCCGTCTGCCTCTGGGTCAGCCAGTTCAGGGCCAGCCGAGCCCTGCGGAGAGCGTTGGGATCGGCCAGATTTTCCTCGATCAACAGCAGCAGGCCGAGGACATGCCGGGCCACCACCCGCACCAGGGGATGGTCGGCGTCGTAAGGTTGGTTAGGCCAGTCGGCGTAACCCAAACCCCAGCTGCCGTTACCGTTGTAGATCGACTCGCTGCGCAAAGCGGTGCCCTCCCAGTAACGGGCCATTGTCAGCGTATCCAGGGGAGCGTAGTACGACGCCTGAAAGATGAGCGCATCCTGCCGGGCGTAATCGTCTTGCCCCCATAGTAGCGCCCCCGAGAAAAGAGCGATCCAAAAGACCTTCATGGCGGAAAGTTAACGGGCGAAGGCTGGATTGGCTAGGGGCGCATGGAGGAACTGTCCGAACCCGGCAAACGATATGGGGTGAATTAATCGGCCATGCCCCACACTTTTGCTTTCCCTCTCTGCTGAAGCCGCCTACATTCCCGCCCATGCAGATAGCCCCCCGCATGCTCGCAAATTATGGTTTGATCGCCGTCCTCGGCGCCGGATGCGCTGGACCTGGCGCGGCCCACCGCTCCGCCGCCATACACACCGGTTACGCCTACGCATTCCTGGCCACCAAGGCCGAGCGCCTGCAGGACGAACACTACTACAAGGCCGTGAAAAAATGGCAACAGGCCAGAGCGCATTATGTCAAGGGCTACGAGGCCGGCATGGCCGCATTGGAGAAGCGCCATCCCGGATTTGCCGCCGCCATTGACCGTCAACCTGCCACAGCCATCGCCATGACGGGCGCTGCTGATGTCGACCTCCTCTACTGGACCGCCGCCTCGCTGGGCGCCGCCATCGGCCTGTCCAAGGATCGGCCGGGCTGGATTGTCCGCCTGCCGCAAGTCGGCAGTCTCGCCTTCCGGGTCACAGAACTCGATCCTGGCTACGGCGAGGGCGCCGGTTACCAACTGCTGATGGTTTACGAAGCCAGCCGTCCGGCCATGATGGGGGGCTCGGTGAAGTTGGCCAAGCATTATTACCAGGAGGCCCTCAAATATACCGGCGAATCGAGCGCGGCCCTGTTCGTGGCCTACAGCGAATCCATCTGCGTGCAGGAGCAGGATCGGGAGACCTTCGTGGCCATGCTGGAGCGGGCCCTGGCGGTAAAGGCCGGCGGCGCCATGAACAAACTTTCCAAGCGCCGGGCCCGTTGGCTTCTGGACCGAATCGACGAATTATTCATCTGACTGCTGCCATGACATTCAATCCATGGACCGGGCGGCGAACCGTCGCCCGCCAATCCCGACGCGTCGGTCGGGGCCGATTGGGGCTGCTGGCTCTGGCCCTCGCCGCGCCCCTGCTGCTGACAGCGCAGCGGCCCTTTATTGTCAAGATGGCCACCCTGGCGCCGGAAGGTTCCCCCTGGCATGAAGTGCTGCGCGAGATCCGCCAGGACTGGCTGGACATCTCCGGGGGCAAGGTCCGGCTGACCATTTACGCCGGCGGCACGGCCGGGGACGAGAGCGACATGGTCAGGAAGATGCGCATCGGTCAAATCCAGTCGGCGGCCCTCTCAGCCGAAGGGCTGAGTTACATCGACAAGGGTATCTACGCCCTTTCGCTGCCCATGCTGGCCAAGAACTATCGGGAGCTGGATTGGATACGGGCGCAGATTGAGCCGGAACTCAGGGAGCGCTACCGGTCGAAGGGGTACCGGGTTCTGGCCTGGGCCGATGTGGGCTGGATATACTGGTTCACCCGGAAGCCGGCCCGGGTGCCGGAGGACTTGCGCCGGCAACGCATCTTCACCTGGGCCGGCGACGCGCACACACCCAAACTGTGGAAGGCGGCCGGCTTTCAGCCTGTTTCCCTGGCTGCGGTGGACGTATTGCCTGCGCTGCAGACGGGCCTCATCGATGCGGTCGATGCCTCGCCCCTGACCGTCGCCTCCTTCCAGTGGTTCGGCGTCGCCCGGTACATGACCGATCTCCCTTTCGCCGCCCTTACCGGGGCGCTGATTATCCGTGAGACGGTCTGGCAGCAGATACCCGAAAAATGGCATGACGCCTTTCTGGATGCCGTCCTGCTGCGCACCCGGCGCATCCACGATGAAATTCGCTATTCCGACGCCGCCGCGGTGGAAGTGATGAAACAGCACGGCCTGGAGGTGGTGTCGGTTACCCAAGCCGATATCGATCTGTGGCGGGCCGTCATCGATAAGCATATGCGCCTTCTGCGGGGCACTTTGGTCGACAGCGTCATGTTCGACCGGGTGGTAGCCCTGAAGGCTGAGAAGGACCGCCCCGGCTTCGTGCTGCCCTGATATGAACATCACTGCCTCGATAGCCAAAGTCCGGCAGGGCGGCCACTATCTGGAAGACACCATCGCCATCACCATCCTGGCCATCATGGTTTTGCTGCCTGTCGGCGAGGCCATCGCCAGGAATGTATTCCGCACTACGATTTCCGGCTCCATCGTCACCGTTCAGCATCTGACCCTGTGGATCGGGGCACTGGGGGCCATGCTGGCGGCCCGTCAAGGACGCCTGCTTTCCCTCACCGGCGAGACCGACTGGCTTCAGCAGCGCCTGGGCAACTGGTCCCGGCTTATGGCTGACACCGTGGCCGTCGGGATTACCCTGGTCCTCGCCTTTGCCAGCTACACGCTGGTGAGCACCGAAAAGGAATTTCCACGCCTTATCATCGGTCCGATCCAGGTCTGGATGGCGCAGCTCATTATGCCGGTGAGTTTCGCTCTCATTGCCTGGCGGCTGTTGCGCCGCAGCAGTCCCAACTGGGAGTACCGGGTCAAGGTATTGGCCGGCGCTGGCCTGCTGGTCTTTCTGGCAATGGCTCTGGAGTTGCAGGATGGTTGGGCTATCTATATCGGTTTTGCCATGCTGCTGGGGTCCATCGTTCTGGGAGCGCCCATCTACGTGGCCCTGGGCGGTGCGGCGGTTTTGCTGTTCTGGAACAGCTGGGGGGTCATGGCGGCCATCCCCGCCGAGTCCTACCGCATCGTGGTCCATCCCATGCTGCCCACCATTCCCCTGTTCACCCTGGCCGGCTACCTGTTGGCCGAAAGCGGCGCGTCCGAACGGTTGGTCCGCCTGTTCCGGGCCTGGTTCGGCTGGATTCCAGGGGGTACACCGGTCGTGACAGTGTTGGTGTGCGCATTCTTCACCTCCTTTACCGGTGGCTCCGGTGTCACTATCCTGGCGGTGGGAGGGTTGCTCTATCCCATGCTGTTGAAGGAGCATTACTCTAAGAAATTTTCAACCGGGCTGGTCACCGCCTCGGGCTCTCTGGGCCTGTTGTTTCCCCCCAGCCTGCCGGTGATTCTGTACGGCATCCAGTCCCAGACCCCTATCAACAAGTTGTTTCTGGCCGGCTTGCTGCCGGGGTTGATCCTCATTATTATGGTGGCCGGCTGGGGCGTCCGGCAAGGGTTTATCGGCAAACTGAAACGGACCCCGTTCCGTCTGTCCGAAGCCTGGGCTGCCTTGAAGGGCGCCGCCTGGGAAGCGGCCATCCCGGTGATCATCCTGGTGGCCATTTTCGGCGGTTACACGACCTTGGTGGAGGCGGCCGCGCTCACCGCCTGCTACGCTTTTGTGGTGGAATACTTCATCTACGGCGACCTCCGGGGCAAAGGCAAACTGCGCACGGCCATCGTCAGTTGTGCCACGCTGATAGGGGGCGTGCTCATCATTCTCGGCGTCGCCATGGGACTGACCAGCTATTTTGTGGACGCACAGGTACCGAGCCGGGCGCTGCACTGGGTGCAGGAACATATCGATTCAAAGCTCGTTTTTCTGCTGGTGCTGAATGGGGCATTGCTGATTGTAGGCGCCCTGATGGACATTTTCTCTGCTATCATCGTGGTGGTGCCACTGATCGCCCCGATGGGACTCGCCTTCGGCATCGACCCGGTCCACCTGGGCATCATTTTCCTGGTCAATCTGGAACTGGGCTTTCTAACGCCGCCGGTGGGGATGAACCTGTTCCTGTCCAGCTATCGCTTCAATCTGCCCTTGCCCGAGGTCTATCGGGCCGTGGTCCCCTATCTGCTGATTCTGGGCGCCGGTCTGCTGCTGATTACTTACGTTCCGGCCATCACGCTTTTCCTGCCCAATCTGTTGACCAAATAACCGGCCCGGACTCTCCGATGGCGACAGAACGCTCCCCGGTCCTGCGCCGCTGGCTGGTGCCGCCCATCTCCCGTGAACATGGCGCCACCATCACGCTGCTGGTCTGCTTTCTGCTCGGCGCCTGGATTGCCGGCGGGTGGAATGGGGGGACATGGTTGGCGCTGTTGGCTGTCCTGGCCGGTTTCGAGGCGCAGGCCCCTGCCGGCCGCCTTGTGCGCCAGCGTCGGATCAATGGACCGTCCGCCCTGTGGCTGGCGATTTATAGCGGGGTGGCATTGTTGTCTGCCGGCTGGCTCTGGCAGCAGACCGAAGCGCTGGGCCGGATCTATGCGGTGGTCCTGGGGGCGCTGGCCATCAACCTGCTGAGCGTGTTACTGAAGAAGAAAAAATCGATCCCCAACGAACTGGTAATTTTCCTGGCGCTGACCCTGGCCCTGCCCTTTGCCTACACGGCAACGACCGGACTGATTCCCCAGGAGCTGCTCGGCCTGTGGCTATTGGCGGCCCTGGTGTTTTCAAGCTCCATATTCACCGTCCGGCTGCGGCTGGAGGGGGAGGGTGCGATGGCGGCGGCGGCTGGCTACCATATCGTGGCCCTGGCGCTGGCCTTTCTGTTGGTGCGGTTGAATTTGCTGGAACCGGCCCTGGCCTGGACCCTGCTTCTGCCGGTAGCGAAACTGGTGCTGATTCTGGCGAATCTCGACCGTTACCGGCTGCTGAAACTGACCCGCATCGGGCTGTGGGAAACCGCCCTGGCCATCGTTTTCGGGCTGTGGGTGGGGGCCTTGGTAACCGGCTAGCCGACGCCAAACTGGCGGCTGATTTCGACGCCTGCCAGATAGACGAACAGCCCCAGGGAGGTCCACAGCAGGGCCGTCGTGATGCCGCCGCTGACCAACTCGCCGACCCATTCCTTTCTCCGGTTCATGATCAGCAGGGTCCCCGCCAGAAACGGCATGAACAACGCCCCCAGCACCGCATAGGCCACGATGATCATCACCGGCCGATCCAGCAGCAGCAGCAGCATCGGCGGGAAAGCCAGGTAGAGCAGGTAACCCCGGTAGGGCCAGGAGCGCGTGCTGACCGGCTGCGCCGGTTGGTCTACATGTCGTCCCCGCCAAATAGCAAGGCCATCGGCAAACAGGTACGGCACCCCCTGCCAGACGCCAATCATCGAGGAGAACACGGCGGCCCAAAATCCCACCAGCAGACTCCAGCGGCCCCAGGGACCGGCCACTTCCTCCAGTCGCCGGGCCACTTCCAGTACCAGCGCGGGGCCGGAGGCATCCTCCGGTGAGACGCCGGCGGCGATGATCATCATGGCCACGCCGAACAGACCGGTCAGCAGGTAGGCAGCGCCCAGGTCGATCCTGACCGCCCGTAGGTGCCGCCGGTCGCGCCAGCCCTTTTCCCGAATCCAGTAGCCGTAACTGAGCATGGTTACGCTGCCGCCGACGCCCCCCATGACCGCCAGGATGAGGGGCGCTGACCCTTCAGGCACCCGGGGCCACACCAGATTAGGCAGCAGGGCCGTCCAGTCGGGTCCACTGGCGAAAGCGCCATAGATGATGACCACAAATAGAGCGGCTATGAAAACTTTCATGGTCCCCTCGAAGAAACGGTAGCCACCCCAGGTCACCAACGCCAGCGCCGCCACCGCGTGAAGCGCTCCCCAGGCCGCCACCGACAGGCCACCGAACAGGGCCGCAGCAGCCAGTCCGCAGGCTGCCATCAGGGCGCCGGCGACTATGAAGGACCAGATCACGAGGTAGACCGCGAAATAGGCGGCCGCCCAGGTCCCCAGCCGCCGGAACCAACCCTCCAGGAGAGTCTGTCCCGTAGCCAGTTGCCACCGGGCCACGCCTTCAGTGAGCGCCCATTTGAGCAGAGCCCCATAGAGGGCCGCCCAGAGGATGACCTCCCCGTAGCGGGCCCCGGCCACGGAGGCGGCCACCATGTCCCCGGCGCCGATGCCGGTGGCAGCCAGCGCCAGGCCCGGCCCCAGCACCTTCAATGATTCAGTCAGCCGATTCATTTTGGCGGTGTCATGGGGATGGCGTGGCTCATGCCGGCAGGCTGCGGCCCAGCCAGCGGACCACACTCGCCAGGGCAGCGTCGATATTGTCCCGGTTCGCGGCCTGACTGTCGGGGTCTTTGCGCCGGCTGAGGCACAAACCGTGATCGCCGGCCACCACCTCTGTGACGATGTGCTCTCCAGCCGTGGCCAGGTGTGCTGCCATTACCGGGGGCTTGTTCAGGGGATCCCGCTCTCCGGTCACCAGCAGCACCGGACGCCTTTCCTGGGCCAGGCCGGCGTAGGTTTTTCCCGCCCCTTCGGCGGTACGGAACACGGGGGTCAGCAGGATCGCAGCAGTGAGTTCCGGATGGTTCGTAAAAACCTTGTAGGCAACAGCGCTGCCCAACGATTTGCCCGCCACCACGAGCCGGTTTGGGTCGCATGCGGGCTGACTGCCGAGAAAGGCCAGGGCCGCCTCAAGCTCGGCTGCTTCCCGCTTGCGGCTGCTGGATGCGCCCCCGCCATAGGTCGTGTAGGACCAGTCGAAGCGCAGGACAGCCCAGCCGGCCGGGACTGCCTGCCGGGCCAGGCTCTCAATGATGGCGCCCTCCTTGGGATAGCTGGAGCCGGGAGCGATGACCAGACCAGGGCCGGGAGTCTCGCCGGCGGGCAGGTGGAGATTCCCCTCCAGGTGGCGCGCCCCGGCAACAGGAATCCGGACAGTGCCTGCTGGCGCCCCGGCGTTCATAGCGGTCTGGGATTCAGCAGCAACGCCGACACCGCCTGATAGCTGGTCTGGCCGGTGAGCAGCCGTTTCGCCAGCACGAGGGACCGGCGGACACCGTCGTAAATGTAGAAATTGGCCTGCGGGGAGCGGGCCTGCTCATCGTCGCCCAGGGTGGCCAGGGCCAGCAGCCCGATGCGTTCATAGTCGAACTTCTCATCAATATAAGGAAACTTGGCAAAGAAGGCCGGATCGTGGCCATCGGGAAATCGCAGGCTCTCCTCAGCCAGGGAATCGAAGTAATAGCCGCTGGTGACGAGGCGCTTGGCCACATCCTTGAGAGTATGGGGGGCACCCGGAGGCGTCAGCCAATGGGCTCCGGGCCCGCCGGGCCAGAGCAGGGCCAGGAAGCTGTCAACATCCTGCAGGCGGACCGAGAAAATGTCCCGGGCCTGCCGCACGGCGTAGTCGAGGCGGGTATCAACATGCTCCAGCCGATGCCGGGTCTGGTCGATGATGCGCTGGGCTTCGCCCCGGGATACCTCCTGCAGCGCTGTACGCCTAGCCAGTCTGGAAACCTTCCATAAACTCGCGGTGCATAGCGTTAATGAGGTCGTCCCGCAACTGCGGTGCCGCATCCCACCAGGGATCGGCATCGAGAAGCTTTTCGACAACCCGTTTGGTCCGGGCGCCGAAGAAAATGGCGTCGAGCTTGAGGATGTTCGTGAACTCGGTGCGGGAGTTGATGGACTCGCACTTGGCAATAGCCTGTTCTCTAAAATTTTTCCTGAATAACCCCACGATAGATGTTGGATCAGTGGCCACCTTGGCGACGGCCGAGAGGGCCTCCTTGATGCCGTCCTTCTCCTCTTCCTGCACCGCGTAGCTCTTGCTCATCAGCATGACGGTCCGCTCGATCAGCTCCACCCGCTTATCGACCAGCCGCTGCTGGCTGTCATAGGCAAACTCCTCCTCCCACAGGGCTCGCTGGGCGGCATTGGTCAGCACCACGCCGGCTACGGCCCCGGCAAAAGCCAGCACTGCCGCCAGTAATGCCAGTGTCAGATTCAGGCGCAGGGCGGGAAAGAACCCTCCTCCAGTCCGGGCCGGCTTGGGCGGCTTGGGGGGTTTGCGGAGTTTATCCGCGGACTGGGGCTTGGCTTGATTTTTTGGATCGGGCTTGTCGGCGGCCATCGGTACCCCCTTTACAGGTCGTGCGCGCTGATTTTTGTAGAATGGGAAGCTACTTCCAACCGCGACCGATGGCAACTTGGGCCGCAGAAAGGTTGCTGGAAAATCCCTTGTGGCAAGACTGGATTCCCTGCGCGCCATACCGGGCCGCGCCGGTCCTCCACGGGCGGGGGCCGGGGCGGGCGGGCAGGAATCCGGGCCGTTGGTCTAGAAGAGCGACAGAATCTGCTCGGCCGAAGCGTTGGCCTGGGCTTGCGCCGCCACTGACGCCTGGGTCAGAATCTGATTGGTGGCCTGCTCCGCCCGCTCCCGGGCCAAGTCGGCATCCTCGATCCGGCTCCGGGCCGCTTCGGTGTTGATGGCGGTGGTGACGGCAGCGTCCTCCCGGGCCCGCAGCTGGGTCTGGATCTCGCCGACCTGCTGGGCCTGGCTGATCAGCGCCTCCTGGGCATTGGCGGCCTGATCGATGGCCGCCTGGGCGCCGGCCTGAGTCGTGACATCTATATCGTCAAGGCCCAGGGCTGCGGCGCCACCGTCACCGAGGCTCACCTCCAACGTGTCGCCGGCATCGGGGCCAGTCTGGAAGCTCTGGCCGGTGAAGGAGCCATCAATAAGGGCCTGGTCCTGGAAGGTTGTCTCCCGGGCAATGTCATCGATTTCGGCGACCAGGGCATCAATCTCGCCCTGAATGGCGGACCGCTGGTCATCGTTGAGAGCGCCGTCGGCCGCCTGGATTGCCCGCTCGCTGATCTGCTGGGTCAGGTCCGAAATGGCATCGAAGCCGCTGGAGGCGATGTTCAGAACGTTGGAGGCGTTACCAATGTTGGCCAATGCCTGGGCCAATCCGCCGCCCCGGGCTGCGGCCAGATTCGCCAGGGAAAAGCCGGCCGGATCATCGGCAATGCTGTTGATCCGTTGACCGGTGGAGAGGGTTAGTTGGGATGCTGCCAGACTGCTGCCGGCCTGGCTGATGCTGCTGGAAAACTGGAACGAGCCCTGCTGGGATGCAATGCGTTCAATGCTCATGGATGGCTCCCTGAAATAGGATGGCCTCGCCCAACCGCAAGCCACCGGCGTTGTTGCTCCCTGGCAAAGGTCGCCTGCGAATGTACACACTTTTCCGGAGCCTCGCACGGCCTCTGTGCGCCCGGTCACACTCTCAGCCTGTCCGGCTGCGGGAGGAAACGCTGGATCAAAGATCCCGTCTGGCCGTATAACGGTATAAGTTTACTGGCACCGGCAGGTGATCAGCAGTTCAGGCAGGCAGTATATGATGAAATTTCCGGCGGCACAGGTTCTGACGTACCTATTGCTCCTGGCCCAAGGAGCCTGGGGCCAGTCCGCCACCCTCACCGGGTACACGACGGATGCCTCCTCAGGTGAAGGGTTGCCGGGGGCCAACGTCTTCCTGTCCGAAACCAGTTTTGGGGCTGCGACAAACAGCGATGGCTATTTTGTACTCACCGGGCTGCCACCGGGTCGTTACGAAATGCGGGTCACTTACCTGGGCTACGCGGCCTATGCCGATACGATCATGCTGGCTCCGGGCCAGCAACTGCGCCGCAACGTGGAGCTGCAGCGCCAGGCAATGGACTTTGCAGAGATCGAGGTTTCCGGCCAGCGGCTGGACCGCCAAGTCAACAGCCAACTCAGCAGGGTCACCCTCAGCACACGGCAATTGGCCGGTCTGCCGCAAGTCGCCGAGCCCGACCTGCTCAGGGCCATGCAGGCCTTGCCCGGCGTTTTAACCACCTCCGAACTCAGTACCGGCTTGATTATTCGTGGCGGCAACACCGATCAGAACCTGATACTGCTGGACGGTATCACGGTGTACAATCCCTCCCACCTGGGGGGTCTGTTTTCCAATTTTATCCTGGAGGCAGTGCAGCAGGCAGAACTGATCAAGGGGGGCTTCAATGCGGAGTACGGCGGGCGTCTGTCGGCGGTGCTCAATGTCACCAGCCGGGAAGGGAACCGCAAGCGGCTGGCCGGCAAGGGCTCCATCTCTCTCCTGGCAGCCCAGACAACGCTGGAGGGTCCCCTCGGGCGGGGCGCCTGGCTGGCGTCCGTCCGGCGCACCTATTTTGACCAGCTTTTCAAAGGGACCGACCTCTACTTCCCCTATTATTTTTACGATTTTCAGGGGCACATTTTTCAGGATATTACCGAGCGGGACCGCCTCTCGGTCAGCTGGTACCTGGGCCGGGATGACCTCGCTTTCGATTCCTTCGGTCTCAACGCCGACTGGGGCAACCGAACCTACAGCCTGGCCTATCGCAAACTGTTCTCCCCGCAGTTGGTGTCAAAATGGATGCTTGCGGCCAGCCGATTCGATACCCAATTCGCCCTTGGGGAGTCGTCCGGCGCCCGCACCGAAAGCCTGGTTGATGATTTGACCTTCCGCTCGGACTGGACCTGGTTCGGCCCGCGGAGAGGGCAAATCAAGGCCGGGCTGGAAATCAAGCGACTCACTTTCACCTACAGCAGCAAAGTACAGGACAGCAGTTTTTTTGATCTGCATCAGGAACCCACCGAAGCCGCGCTGTACCAGAAGGCCAAGATCTGGCTGGGCGAAAAATTGATGCTGGAGCCGGGGCTGCGGGTGACCTATTACAATCTGCACCCCCAACGCTGGTATTTCGACCCCCGTTTCAGCATGAAATACCTCCTCACGCCGGACCGCTATCTCAATTTCGCGGTGGGGGTCTATCACCAGTTCATGGAAACGTTGCAGGATGACTACAATCCGACGATTTTGGACAGCTGGCTGGCCGTGGACGGTTCGGTGGATGTGGCCAATTCGGTGCAGGTCGTGGCAGGCTATGAAGCCTACTTCAAGGGCCGCTACCGGTTTCAGCTGGAACTGTACGCCAAGACGCTGGAAAATCTGCTCACCTTCAGCGAGGGACGCTCCACACCGGACGAGTCTCTCGGAAGCATTTCATTGGCCGACTTCCTGGATGTTTCGAGCGGCCGCGCCTATGGGCTGGAGATATTCCTGCAGCGGGAGGTTGGCCGGCTGACGGGTTGGCTCTCCTATGCCTGGTCCGTGGCGGAAAAGGAGCTGTTTGGCAAAACGTACTTCACCAACTGGGATCGCCGTCACGTGGTGAATGTGATCGGGGCGTACCGGCCCAACGACCGCTGGGAAACGAACCTGAAATGGACCTACCAGACCGGCCAGCCCTATACACCTATCCTGGGATATTACCTCGAGTCGCTACCCGGCCAATCCGAGGTCGGCTTTGTGCCCATACCGGGGGGGCGCAACACCCTGCGCTACCCTCCCTACCACCGCCTCGATCTGGGACTGGTGCGCCATTACAAGACGAGAGGGGGCCTGCAGATCGATGTTTTCTTGCAGGTGGTTAATGCTTACTGGCGCAAGAATGTTTTCGCTTACTACTACGTCACCGGCAGTACCACCAACGGCATTGATGACGATGACGATGGCGAGATTGATGAAGCCGATGAGAGTGTGCCCCAGCGGGAGACTCTCTCCATCTTCCCATTGTTGCCCAGCATCGGGTTCAGCATTGCCTTCTAGGCTGCTTATCTGCGCGCTGGCCCTGTTGGCTGCCTGCGATGACCCCGGCGGCGGCAACGATTACGTGGAGCAGCTGGTCGTATACGGCCGCATTTCAGCCGGATCTACCAGCCCGGATACGGTCTTTGTCTCTCGAACCTCCGCCCTTGACGAGCCGTTCGAAAATGACAACCGCTGGGTCTCCGCCGCCCTGGTGACCCTGTCCGGCGGCGGCCAGACTGTTACCCTCGATCCGGTTGCCGGGCGGCCTGGCCGCTACATCGACCAGGGCGCCCAGTCTCTGACCATCGAGCCGGGCGCCACCTACACGCTGACCGTAGAATTCGAAGGCGACCGGTTAACTGCCAGCGCAACGGTGCCGGACAGTCTGGCCATCGCGAGCATCGGCTCAACCGCTTTCATCTGCGGCAACGCCATTGATACGGTGGTAGCCATCAATCTCTATCTTGAAGATAACGATCCTCTTGGCGTAGAGTCCGCCGCCGAAACCCGGGACTGGACCGGGCTCTCCATGGACACTGTTCTCTACCGGGAGGGTCCCTGCTACAGTGCCAGCTTCCTTTCCACGCCCCTGTTTATTATCCAGTGGGTGGGAGACGGTTCAGGGGGGATTCTGCGAGCTTATTCCCAAGCCCTGGACACGGTACCCGGCCGTGCCATCATCGACAGCAGCTTTCCGGCCCATGCCTTCAAGGGGCATATGGCTCGGGATGAGGAGGGCAATCTCTATCGCTCGCCCCTGGTGACTTTCAATGCTTCCAGCACCGATCTGCGGTTTAGCTGGCTGTTCTTCAATTACACCGGCCCGCACATCATCTCCATGGAACTGACCGATGAGAATCTGCCGGCCTACCTGGAGGGCGACCCTTTGGGGCAGAACCCCCTCATCGAGCCTCAGGGCAACATTGTGGGGGGTAAGGGTCTGTTCTATGCGTCGGTGGTCAAGCGCTTCCCGGTCTGGGTGACCCGGCAGACACCTTAGAGGGAAACCTCAGGGCAGGATGAGGGTCTGGCCGTGTTCCAGAAGCACGGCCTGATCCGGGGAGAGGCCGGCCGATTCGGCTGCGGCCCGGTACAGCTGGGGCGGTTCGTCTACAGGCTCGGCGGCCAGGATGAAGGTACCCCAGTGCATCGCGATGCTCCGTACTGCTCCCAAATCCAGGTGAGCCTGCACTGCTTCGGCAGGATCAATATGAACCGGCGCCATAAACCACCGGGGCCGGTAGGCCCCGATAGGAAGCAGGGCCACATCCGGAGGTCCCAACCTGCGGCCGATTGCAGCGAAATGTGGACCGTAGCCGGTGTCGCCGGCAAAGTAGACCCGCTGGCCGGCCGCTTCCAGCCACCACCCGGCCCAGAGGTTCTTGTCCCGGTCCCACAATGTCCGGCTGGAGAAGTGCCGCGCCGGCAGGCAAGTGATCGAAAGGCCACCGGGATGGGTGCTGTCCTGCCACCAGTCCAACTCGACCACATGGGTAATACCCAGGTCATTCAGCCAACTTTTTAAACCCAAAGGCACATACCAGGCCGGGCCGTTCCCCAGCGCCAGCACCGTCCCCTTATCCAGGTGATCATAATGATTGTGGGATATGACCACCACATCAATAGGGGGTAACTGGTCTGCAGAGAGTGGGGCGCCGGTTATACGGCGGGGCCCGGCCCAGCTGACCGGGGAGGCCCGCTCACCCAGGTGGGGATCGGTGAGGATATTGAAGCCGCCCAGCTGTACCAGAAAACTGGCGTGACCAAGCCAGGTGAGTTGCAGGCCCTCACCGGGACTGTCGAGGACTGTCCTGTCCGGCTCCCGGAGCGGAAAGCGGCCGAGAGATTCCCGGTAGCGCGGACTTCTCTCAGTACGCCCGCGTTGCCACTTGAGAATGTCACCGAAGCCGTGTTCGGACTGTAGTAGGCCAGGCCAGGGATTAATAAAGCCGGCGGCGGTGTGGTGTGGCTGAAGCGGAGGCGCTTGATACGCCGGCAGACCGGCCCGGGAGATCAGCAGAGCTGCGACTGGCAGCAGGATCAGCGCCAGTTGCCTATTCATAAGGGGCTCAACCGGTCCGAACCGGCGTCGGGGTTAGACGCTATAGACGCGCAGGGCGCTATCGAGCCGGGCGGCAAGATCAAGATCGAGTTGGGTTACACCGCCGGCGTCATGGGTTGACAGTACCATGTCGACCTTGCGCCAGAACAGATGCAAATCGGGGTGATGGTCAGCCTCTTCAGCCAACTCTGCGGCCCGGTTAATAAACGCGACACCATCGAGATACGTTGAAAAGCTGGCGCTACGCTGCAGGGATTGGTTTTCCAATCGCCAGTCGGCGTGCTGAGCTATGAATGCGTCAATTTGATTCTGGGGCAGAAGCGCCCGCCGATTATTCTGACCGTTTTGCATAGCATCATTTCCTTTCCTAGAACACCGGGTTCGCCAGCTCCTTGGTCAACATGACAATTTTGGCCTCGAGAGCTGGATCCTCTTTCATCTTTCTTTCGATGGTCCGGCAGGCATGGATCACGGTGGAGTGGTCACGCCCGGCAAAATGAAGTCCGATGGCGACCAGCGATGCGCCGGTCAGTTCCCGGGCCAGATGCATGGCCACCTGCCGGGCATGGGCCACCTCCTGCTTGCGGCCTTTGCCAGCCAGCAATACCTCCCGCAGACCATATTCGGCGGCCACGACGCGGATCACTTCGTCCACCCGCACCTGGCGGGTGGCCTTTTTGCCCAAAATCTGCTGCACCACCTGTTTGGCCAGGTCCAGGGTGATTTCCTCCCGCCTGAGGGAGCTGTAAGCCAGCAGGCGAATCAGCGCCCCCTCCAGATCGCGGACGTTTGACTTGATACACTGGGCGATGTACTCCGTTGTCTCATAGGGGATATCGAGAGACTCGGCCTCTGCCTTGCGCATCAGAATCGCGATGCGAGTTTCCAAATCCGGGGGATGGATGTCAACGATGAGACCGGACTGGAACCGCGAGATCAGCCGGTCAGTGAGGCCGTGAAGTTCGCTGGGCGGGCGGTCCAGCGTCATGGCAATCTGCTTGCCGCGCTGGTAAAGGTCGTTAAAGGTGTGGAAAAACTGCTCTTGGGTCTGTTCCTTGTTCTGGAAGAATTGGATGTCATCCACAAGCAACATATCCACATTGCGATAATACCGGGAAAATACATCGGTTCGGTTGCGCTGAATGGATGAAATGAAGTCCAGGGTGAACTTTTCGCTGGTCGTGTAAATGATGCGGGCATTGGACGCCTGCGCCAGCATCTGATTGCCAATAGCCTGTAGCAGATGGGTCTTGCCCAACCCCACGCCACCATACAGTACCAAGGGGTTAAACTGACTGGCGTTGGACTGGGAGCTGACCGCCAGCGCGGCGGCCTTTGCAAACTGGTTTCCGGCCCCTTCCACGAAGTTCTCAAAGGTGTAGCGCCCATTCAACCGGCTCGTATCGGAGAAACCGTTGCCGGACAGGCCGCCCGACGGGAGATTGACCGTGGGTTCTTCCGCTTCGGTACCATTGCTGGCCACGTGGTACTTGATTTTCAGGTCTCGGCCCGAGGCCTGTTTGAGGGAATCGAGAATGATCGGCCGGTAGTGTGAATCGAGCCACTCGTAGTAGAATTGGCTCGGCACCTGGATTACCAGTTCGGCACCGGAAATGTGCTCCACCTTAAGGGGTTCAAACCAGGTCTGAAATGTCTGGGCTGCCACCCGATCCCGGATCAGCAACAGACTATTTTGCCAAATAGTGGTGGGGTCCAACGGTTCTCAATTTTTAAAGCTAGAGGGTTACGGTTGGGGCAAGCCAGTGGACGATATTCACAAGTTATCCACATTGGTCTTACCCGCGTATAAACTTGTGTTGCCCAACGTAAAAGTGTCAAGATAAAACGATCCCGGAAAAAGAAATCGGGGCCTGAATTTGAATTAAGTCCCGGCCGGAAAGTCCTTCGCCAGTGAATCGAGAAAGGGCTGATTGGTCAGGTCAAGGATCGGCTCGGTATCATATTGCTCGAAAAATAGCGTCGGCGAGAGGTGGTCAGGCACCTTCAATGCTTGGCGCAGGCGGCGGTCGTTTGGCACGAAGCCCCGCTTGAAAAGGCGGATCAGGGTCTCGGCAATGGTGCCCTGCAGTCCACAGATGTAGATGATGCTGTTTTCCGGCGTCAGAAAACCTTTCTTCCAGCCCAGGCGCTTCTCGAGGTCCGGCAGCTTCTCCGCATCGAAAAATGTCTCCACCCGGCCCGTGTCGCCGGACCATTCCGGGTGCAGATGGGGCCGGCTGATCGTGGGATAGTAGTGCCGGCCTGCGCGGTTGAGCACCCGTTCCAGATCCCGTTGGTAGGCCATGTCTTGGGGGTGGCTCGCGCCATAGAGCAGAGCGACATTCTCCAAAGAGCATCCCGGCGACGCCGCCCCTGCGGCCAGTTGCATCAGGATGGATACAAATGGGGCCAGGCCCGTGCCGGCGGCCACGAACAGCCTGAACCGGGGATCGTCAATCCCGACCGTATCGGCCAAGGTGAATTTGCCCACAATCTTGGGACCGAGCCATATCCCGTCGCCTGCCTTCAGTGGCCACAAAAGATGCGTCAGCGGATTGTCGCTGGTGGGCTGGTTCACATAGCGGATGTAGAACTCAAGCCAGCGCTTCTCCCGGGGCGGCGAGGAGATGGAATAAGCCCGTCTGGCGTGACCCTTGGCCGGCTCCGCTTCGTTGTTCAAGCCCAGCACGGCGTACTGTCCGGCCACAAAAGAGGGCACAGCTGCCCCATCGGCGCCTGCAGCAGGGCTCACTCTGAATATTGCCAGCGTGTCGGTGAGGTCCTCCCGACCAACCAAAGTGGCATTATAGGTCAGCGGCTTGGAATGCGCCAATGCAGCGAATGATGGTTGCTTGGATTCATGGGAAGCGGTGCTAAGGTAGGCTGCGGGCGCTGCGGAAAAAAGCGGTAATCTTCCGACCGGCCATGTAGATTCTGCCCGCATTCGAGGCACTCCCATGCGACGACTACCATCATGACACCATCACGGCCACTGGCCCTATTGGGAGCCCGGCCGCGCATTGATCGATCCGAATGGCCCAGCTGGCCGCCGCGGAGGGCGGAGTTTAAGGCCGCCCTGGAAAAGGTGCTGGCCGATGATCAGTGGGGCCTGGGATCAGACGCCGTCAGCCAGTTTGAAGCCGCTTTTGCCGCTGCCCACGATGCCACTTACTGCTTGTCGCTGGCCAACGGCACGGTTGCCCTTTACGCCGCGCTGGCCGCACTGGATATCCGCCCCGGCGATGAGGTCATTGTGCCGGCGTATACCTTCATGGCCTCCGTTTCTGCCGTGCTGCGGGCCGGCGCCACGGCGGTGCTGGCCGACATCGATCCGCTCACTTTCAACCTCGATCCGGAAGATACCGCCAGTCGCATCAACGGCCGCACCCGGGCCATCATGCCTGTGCATATTGGTGGCAATCCCGCCGACATGGACCGTTTTCTGTCCCTGGGCAGCGAGCACGGCCTGGCCGTCATAGAGGATGCCGCCCAGGCTCACGGCGCCATCTACGGCGGACGGAAAGTGGGCGCCCAGGGGCTTGCCGGCACCTTCTCATTTCAATCATCCAAAAACATGACTGCCGGCGAGGGGGGCGCGCTGCTCACCAACGACCATGCTTTCTATGAGAAGGTTTACGAGCTGGCCAACTGCGGGCGCACCCCGGAGGGACCGGCTTTCATGCACCTGTCGGCGGGACTCAATCTGCGCCTTTCGGCTTTCCAGGCCGCTGTACTGAACGCCCAGCTGGAGCCGTTCGAGAGCGAGGCTGAGTTGCGCGAGAGCAACGGCCGCTTCCTGGAAGAGGCCCTCAACGGCATTCCAGGAATCCGCTGCGCCGGACGCTATGCGCGCACCGGCCGCAATGCTTATCACCTGCTGATTTTCAGGTACGATCCCGGCGCCTTCGCAGGTCTTCCCAAGACCCGCTTCCTCGAGGCCCTCATGGCCGAGGGGGTCGTGGCCACCGACGGCTACCGGCCTCTGCAGGAGTTGCCCTTCGTGAACCATACAGGCGCGCCATTGCCGGTCACGGAACAGCTCTGCCGGGATCAGGTCTGGCTCCGGCAGTTCGAACTCCTCGCTGACAGACCCCTGCTGGAGCGGCTGGTTGAGGCCATACAAGCCATCCAGGCGCATGCCGATTTGCTCCTCGAGGCGCCCCACGATTAGACCCCATGAGTTGTGATGGGCGAAGGTCGTCAGGCCGCGGCCGCCATGGATGATGGGTTGACCCACTAGGCGGCTAGGTGGGTTCGCGCTCGCCTCCGCCAGTCCCTGGCCCCTACTCACTTCGCCCTCAGCGAGTTAAACTGTCAGCATGTCACCCTCGCCCACCCGGCAGCTTACTTTTCGCCCCCTTACCCCGGAAACCTGGTCCGACTTCGAGACCCTCTTCGGGGCCAACGGCGCCTGCGGAGGCTGCTGGTGCCGCTGGTGGCAACTGCCCAACAAGCAGTTCGAGGCCCAAAAAGGGGCAGGCAATCGCCAGGCTATGCGGGCGGTGGTGGAGGGCGGCGCTGTTCCGGGACTGCTCGCTTATGCGGGCGAAGTGCCGCTGGGCTGGGTAGCGATGGAGCCTAGGGTGGCCTACGGCCGGCTGACCCGGTCCAAGATTCTGCGGCCGGTGGATGACGAGGAGGTCTGGTCAGTGGTCTGCCAGTTTGTGGCCAAAGGGTACCGGCAGAGGGGGGTCTCGACCCAGCTCCTCCGGGCGGCGGCAGATTATGTCGGCGAGCAGGGGGGCCGGATTGTGGAAGGCTACGCCGTCGAGCCGAAGAAATCGCCCATGCCGGCGGCCTTCGCCTATCACGGTCTGGCGGCGGCTTTCCGGGCGGCCGGCTACACGGAAGTGGCCCGGCGGTCCGAGACCCGGCCCATCATGCGGAAGGCGGTGGGCTAGGGCGCCGGTTTTGCTCATCAAAAAATGAAAATGGAGGCAGTGCTATGAGTGAATCAGTTAAAAATCAAATTGCGGAAAATATGCGATTTTACGCGAGTATGCGATTTAAGGTTCTAACCCTATTTCTCGCTGGCTTAACCCTAGTGGGAGCAGGAATTGGGCAGTACGGTCTTGACGAATTGGTTCCTGGTTTTCTGGTTCAACAAGCGCTAGCCATAGCTGGAGCGCTTTTAACTGCCGTCATGTGGGTGATGGAAGTTCACTACACTTTGTACTGGGTGGCGCAACATAATAAGTGGCCCGAGGCCTGTCCGCAGTATAAGAATAAAAAATTTAGGCAGTTAAATGCGACTAATTCGGTTTTAATGATGCACCTCGTTACGTACAGTTTTTTCCTTTGGCTCGGCTATAAATGGGATCTAAGCATATACGTATTAATGGTACTGGGTGCACTTGGCTTGTTAGTGCTTGTATCGACTATCGCCAATTACTTAAAATTATGGAGTTATAACGTACCTTGAGGCTTCATTATACCCCCACCCCTAGCCTTATTTAAGTTCATGCGACTTTTCGAGCGCAATGTGTAGCAATGCTTTTTACGCATTCCCTCAAGCATTGGCAGCTAGGAGTTTGGCCTAGCCCAGCGCCTCCCAGTCGGCCAGGACCTGCTTGGGATGGCTTATCGGCTTCACCTTCGGGTAGACCTTCACCACTTCGCCGGCCTCATTGATGAGATAGCTGATCCGGGCGATGCCCATATAGTTCCGGCCGTAAAGCTTCTTGGGGCCCCAGGCGCCGTAAGCTTCCAGGACCTCGTGGCCCTCATCGCACAGCAGCGGATAGGGGAAACCGTATTTCGTGTGAAATTTTTTCTGCTTCCCGGGTGGATCGGCGCTCATCCCGATGATGTTGATGCCGCGGTCCTGAAAATGCTGGAATTCGTCACGGAATCCCCGGCCTTCCATGATTCAGCCGGGGGTGTTGGCCTTGGGGAAAAACCAGACCAGCAGCTTGCTGCCCTTCAGGTCATCCAGGGAAACCATTTTGCCGTCCTGGTCCGGCAGCGTGAAATCGGGGGCCTTTGCCCCTATTTCCAGAAGTGCCATTACCTTCTCCTATCGCCGCAGGTAGCGCATCATTTAGCCCTCGTGTCGGGACCGTAAATCTACATGCCTGCGTGTGCTCCCGGCAAGGCGGGGCGGGGGACCCATTGCGCCGGACAGGACGCCGGCCTAAATTGCCCCGCACTCAGGCTTCGGCCTGCAACCAATGGAACCGATGCAATACCGTAACCTGGGAAAAAGCGGCCTGAAAATCTCCGAGATCGCCCTCGGCGGTTGGCTCAACTTCAGCAACTATGTGGATGAAGGCCTCTCCATCCGCCTGATCCAGCATGCCTTCGCCGCCGGTGTCAACCTGTTTGACGTGGCCGATGTCTATGCCGACGGCCAGGCCGAAGTGGCCCTGGGCAAGGCGCTCAAGGATCTGCCCCGGGATCAGATCGTGGTGGCCACCAAGTGCCGGGGCCGGATGTGGCCGGGCCCATTGGGCGAGGGGCTTTCGAAAGGGCATATCATGGCGGCCTGTGAAGCTTCCCTGAAGCGGCTGCAGGTTGGCCACATCGATCTCTACCAGGTCCATTGGCCCGATGAGGAGACCCCCATCGAGGAGACCATGGAGGCCTTCGACCTGTTGGTGAGCCAGGGCAAGGTGCGCTATATCGGTTGTTCCAATTTCAGCGCCAAGCAGCTCGAGGCGGCCCAAAAGGTGGCCACAAAACGGTCCTTCTGCCGCTTCATTTCCAGTCAGCCGAGGTACAACCTATTCTTCCGGGACCCGGAAAAGCACCTGTTTCCCGCCTGCGCCAAGCTGGGGGTCGGCAATATCGTCTATTCGCCGCTGGCCCACGGTGTGCTTTCGGGCAAGTACCGGACGGGGGAGGCCCCCTCCCGGGGTCGCTTGAGCCGTTCCGATTACGAAAGCCGCTGGGGCAGTGATGAGTTTTTTGCCAAGGCCGCGGCGCTGGCGGCGCTGGCGGCCGAGTACAGTATGACCACTGCCCAGTTGGCCTTGCGCTGGTGTCTCCACCAGCCGGTTGTGTCAGCGGTGATCGTCGGCGCCCGGAGCCACGAACAGCTGGATGAAAACCTCGCGGCCTCTAGCCACACTCTCGATGAGGACCAATACCAGGCTGTGTCGAAGCTGGTTGGTTAAGGCCCCAAACAATATCCCTAGGCTTCCGGCCGGCAGGCTGTAAATTCCCTACGGAGGCATGTTTCGTATGTATCAGATCAAACAGAATTTTCTTCCCGGCGCCCTGGCCCTGGCGGTCTTGTTGGCCCTGACTGCATGCAGCGCCCAGCAAGCGACGCAGGAACTGGCCGCCGGTGATATGGCGCCAGCATTCACCCTGAACGACCAGAATGGCGAGAGTCACTCCCTGGCCGATTATCGGGGACAAAAGGTCCTGGTCTACTTTTATCCCAAAGATTTCACCTCCGGCTGTACCACCGAAGCCTGCGCCATCAGGGACGAGTTTGCCGATTACCGGCAGGCCGGGATCGTGGTCCTGGGCATCAGCGGTGATTCCGAGGAATCCCATAAGGCTTTCGAGCAGGAGCATCAGCTCCCCTTTACCCTGCTGGCAGATATCGGCCTGAAGGTGGCTTCCCGCTACGGCGCGGCAGGCGCCCTGAATTTTGCCCGGCGCCAATCATTCCTTATTGACGAATCGGGAAAGCTGCTGGACATTCTGCGAAAAGTGGACCCGGCCACCCACAGCCAGGAGGTGCTGGCCCGGTTCCGGGGCGCAGCCGGGCCGTGAAACATTTCTGGCCCACCCTTGGACTGGTCCTGGTCCTCGCCTCAATCGGTACGGCACAAGGGCCTGCGCTTGGCGAAATGGCCCCCGACTTCACCCTGCCTGACCAGGATGGCATCGAACACACCCTTTCCGATTACCGGGGGCAGCGAGTGCTGCTCTATTTTTATTTGCGCGATGATACGCCCGGTTGCACCAAAGAGGCCAAGGACTTGCGCGATGATTATGCCGGCTACCAGTCAGCCGGTATTGCTGTCCTGGGGCTCAGTTTCGACTCACCGGCGTCGCATATAGCCTTCAGGGATAAGTACTCTCTTCCCTTCACCCTACTCAGTGATCAGAGCGAAAAGGTGGCCCGCCTGTACGGTACCCAGGGAAGATACCCCTCGGCCATCCGGCGCTCGTTTCTCATCAATGAGGACGGTGTGATCTTGCACATCATAAAGGATGTGGATGTGACCACCCACAGCAAGGAAGTCCTGAACTTCTTCGAAACCGGCAGCGCGCAGCTTTAGCGCCCGGTGACGCCTCCGCCGACACCATTCCAGCCAACTGCTCCCGCCGGTACAGCAGTCACGCTGTTCGTCTGGTGGATACTGGTTGAACTGCAGTCGCTGCTGCCCCTGCCCAGCATTCAATTGTCAGCGGGCTGGCGCTGGGGTGGCGGGGCCATTTTCCTGGCCGACGCTCTGCTCACGATCGTATGGAGTCTGCGCATCCTGGCAACGGCTACCCGGGACGGAAGTCTGGCAACCAGCGGTCCCTACGCGTTTATCCGGCACCCGATATATGCAGCTTTGCTCTGGAGCGGCACGGCCGGGGTCGCTTTCGCTGCCTCATCCTGGCTGGTGTTGCTCGGCGCGGCGCCGCTGAGCGTGTTATGGAGCCTCGTCAGCCAGGCGGATGAGACCCTTCTGGAGGAGCGCTTCGGAGACACATACCGGGCCTATGCCTCCACCACCGGCCAACTGTTTCCCCGCCTGTTCGGGCTCATGAACCGGGACGCCGACAACAACCACGACCTCCCGGCCGGTCACGACTGACGCATCTTGGCGCTGTCCCCACCCGTTCCGCCGGTGCGCCCCCGGCTGCAGATTTATGCGGCCATGGCGGGCTTTGCCCTTATTGCCTCCCTGACCAATGTCCTCGCCCGGGAATTTGCCGTCCGCCAAAGCCCTTACTGGATTGCCTTCTGGCGCTTCATCATCGCCGCGCCGGCCCTGGCGGTCCTGCTGCGGCTCAGTGGCAGGCGCATCCTGCTGATGCCGGTAGACCGCTGGCGCTTCGTCCTGCTGGCGATGCTGGCAGTGCCGGGAAATCAGTTGCTCTACCTCATCGGCATCCAGCAGACCACGGCCACCCATGCCGCCCTGCTGTACGGCACCACGCCGGCCTGGGTCCTGCTGCTGGCTGTGGGCCTGGGCATGGAGCGGCTCAGGAACTGGAAGGTGGCGGGCATTTTTCTTTCCATCAGCGGCGTGGTGGTGGTCCTGGCCGGCAAGGGGCTGGCTTTCAGTGCAGACACCTTGGGCGGGGATATGATCCTGATGATGGCGGTGTTGGCCTGGGCGGGATACACCACCTTGGGCAAACCGCTGGTGGAGCGTTATGGCGCCCTGGAGGTGACCTTCCTGGTGATGGCTTTCGGCGCCCTCATGTATCTGCCCATCGGCCTGCCCGTCGCCCTGCTGGCAGACTACAGCGCCATTGAGACGGTGGACTGGTTGTTCGTCCTCTACCTCGGCTTGGTCACCTCCGTTCTGGCCTATTTTCTGTGGTACTGGCTGGTGGCCTATCTGCGGCCCACCCAGGTGGCGGTGGTGATGTGCAGCCAACCCCCCATCACTTTTCTGATGGCGGCGGCCCTGCAGGGCGAACAGCTCACCGCCAGCCTCGCCATCGGTAGCCTGATCACCCTCGCCGGGATTGCCCTGACAGTGGTCGTGGGGGGCGAGAAGCGGTCTATGCCGTTCGAACCGGCCCGCCCCCCCGACACCCAGTGACCGGCTACCTGTCGATTCCAACGGCTGGGAATCGGCGTAAGGTTCTCGCCTTGGCCCTCCCTATCGTGGTGGCCTCTCTGTCCCAGACGGTGATGAGCCTGGTTGACATCGCCATGGTCGGCCGTTTAGGGGTGGCAGCGGTGGCGGCGGTGGGGCTGGCCGGTCTCGTCACGTTCGCCTTGACCTCCTTCCTCGGCTCCCTGCAGACCGGTGTCCAGACGGTGGCCGCCCGGCGCAAGGGCGAAGGCCGCATGGCCGAGGCCGGGGCAACCTTCCGGGTCAGTTGGCGAGTGGCTGTCGTGGCCGGACATCTGCTGGTGGGGCTGTTCCTGGCGGTAGTGCCAAGGCTGTTTCCGCTGCTGAACAGTGATCCCCTGGTGGTGGATCCTGGCGTCTCCTACCTGTGGTACCGGGGCTTGTCGGTGGGCCTGGTGATGATGTCAGCCGTCTACTACGGGTTTTATAATGCCATCAGCCGTACCCGCATTCACATGGCCGTTACCCTGGTCGCCAACAGCGCCAATGTGATCCTCAACTATGGCCTCATTTTTGGCCGTCTGGGGCTGCCGGAAATGGGGGTCCCTGGGGCCGGACTGGCCACCACTCTGGCTATCGCCCTGGCAACGGTCCTGTACACCCTGCCGCTGCTGGGCCACGCGCTGCGCAGAACCTATCCCGGCCTGTGGCGGGGGCCTTTCGACATTGCCACGCTGAAGAAGGTGCTGCGGATCGCCTTGCCGGTGAGCTTTCATGACTCCGGCGTAATCCTGGGTTTCGCATTTTTCATGGTGATCATGGGACGTATCAGCACACTGGCCCTGGCGGCGTCGGAGATTCTGCTGAATATGATTGCCTTCTCCTTTCTCCCGGCGCTCGGCTTTTCACACGCCGCACAGACCCTGGTGAGTGAATCGCTGGGCCGCAACGATCCAGCCGCCGCCCGCCGTCTCACTGAGACGGCAACCATTCAATGCATCGCATTCATGGGTAGCCTCGGTGTGCTTTTTCTGCTGATTCCGGCTCAACTGTTGCGTCTCTTTACGCCCGATGCGGCGCTGATTGCGACGGCAGTTCCCCCGCTGCGTCTGCTGGGATTGGTGCAGTTTATCGATGCCGTGGGCATGGTGCATTATGGGGCGCTACGCGGGGCAGGTGACGTGATCGTGCCGGCCCTTGCCGAAATAGGGCTGATGTGGTTTTTCCTGCTGCCGATGAGCTGGTACCTGGGCCTCTATCTCGGTTGGGGATTATCGGGCGGCTGGATTGCTGTAACCCTGCATATCGTGGCCTATTCGGCCGTGTTCCTGATTCGCTTTGTCCGCGGACCATGGCAACGCATCGAAGTATAGTAAGGCAGTAATATCATTGAATATGAGCGGCAAATTGGCTAGGTTATGTTGTGCCGTTGCCGATGCAGCGGATAGGGGAACTGCCGGGAGAGCCAACAATCCGGTTTATAATGGGGTGAAACATGCAACGAGGCAGCGTCAATAAAGTCCATTTGGTGGGTCATGTCGGCAGTGATCCGGAGGTGCGCTACACGCCGTCAGGCACGGCCGTCGCCAATATGAGCCTGGCCACAAACGAGGTGCGGCGGGATAAAGAGGGGGCGGACATCGAAAGCACCGAATGGCACCGGCTGGTCGTGTGGGGGAAGCAGGCCGAGTTTGTCGGGAATTATGTGAAGAAAGGGCAGCTGTTGTATATCGAAGGCCGGCTGCAAACGCGCACTTGGCAGGATCGCAACGGCGTGGAGCGGCGCACCACCGAAGTGGTCACGGAAACTCTGACCATGTTGGGGGGCAAGCGGGATACCGAGGAGGCCCCGGCGGAAATAGATCCGGCCAGCCAGCCTCCGGACGATGACGACATTCCCTTTTAGCCACCGGTGAAGGCAGCCGGGTCCAGGCCGGCGAGAGATTCTTCGTCCACCAGGATGCCGGTCACCTGGAATCCTTCGGCATGGGCCACCAGGGCCAGGTGGTGCAGGATGCCGCAAGCCGGGCTCACCTGAATCTGGTCCCGGTATCGATCCCCCAGGGCGATGACCTCCAGCCCCGCGCTGTCTGCCGGCCGGTGATAGAGGGTGGTCACGTCAATGAACGGCTCCCGCATCCGATCTGTCAAGCCCCGCAAAGGATTCGAGCCTGACCTGTTTACCGCATCGGATATATAGGCCCACGGCTGCCTCTCCGGGATGCGGCCCAGGTCGAGGATAGTGACAGCTTCGGCCCCGGCCTCCCGCTGCTGCCGGAACAGGGCCAGCTGCTGCGAGGGTTCCTGCGGCGTGATCAACAGGCGCACCGCGGGGGGCACGCGCTGACCGGCCGACCGCCAGGCCTCAGCAAAGCTGGGCGTAAAAATCCACAGGCGTCCCCCGCTCACTAGCGGCTCCAGCGATACCCGCTGGAAAGCATGGCAGAGACCAGAGTCGTATCGACAAGATAAAGCAGGCCCAGCGCGATCATCGGCGCGAAATCGACACCGCCCAGCGTGGTGGGGACGACTGACCGGATCGGCCGGTAGAGGGCCTCGACCACGGTATGGAACAGGCGAGTGAGGGGATTTAGCGGCAAACCGACAGCCATCCACGACAACACCACCTGAATCAGGACCAGCAGCTGCAGGAGCGCGATCAGCCCGTGCAGCAGTTCGGCAAGCAGAATAGCCAGATTACCCATTTCGGTTCTCCCGGTTTGGCCAATGCATTTTCTGCAGTGAATTTAAGCCCTTTTTCAGTGGTCACCCTTATAGAACTGTCATACCTTTCCGATGTTATGGTTCGACGCCCCCCTCGACAGCATCGGCTATTTGAACGACCACTGGCGCCGATAATCCTGGCGCTGCTGCTGCTGGCCGGGCCGGTCGCGGGCCAGGGTCGCGTGATCGCCGCGGATACTTATACCATCGGCAGCCGGGAGAACGGACGCCTGCGGGCCTGGGTTTTTTTCAGCCACAAGCCCCGCTCACTGGCCTTGGCCAATGACAGGTTCAGCGTAACCGAAGCTGCCCGGGAACGGCGCCAGCGCCGGGGGCGCCTCACTGCCGCTGAGCTGCAGGAGCTCGACCTGTCTGTATCCCTCGACTTTCTGCTGCACATTCGTGAAACCGGGGCCACGGTTCGCCGGGTCAGCCGCTGGCTGAATGCCGTCAGTGTCGAGGCCACTCCCGAGCAGCTGCTCGCCATCGCAGACCTGAGCTTTGTCAAGTCCATCCAGCCACTGCGCCGGACGGGACTCCTGCCGCTGCCGCCAGGGACAGAGACGGGGCCGCCGGTGTTGGATAAGTCTCAAGCCGGCGGCCAGACCCATCTCGACTACGGACCCAGCCTGATCCAGGCGGAGCTGATCAAGGTGCCGCAGGTCCACGAAATGGGGTACAGCGGCAAGGGCATTACCGTCCTCATGCTCGATACCGGCTTCTACCAGGGTCATGTGGCGGTCGACCCTGCCCGGATTCTGGCCCAGTACGACTTTCTGTTCGATGACGGCAACACCGAGGACGAAAACGCCGCCGATACGACCGATTTGGGCAACCAGCAGAACCACGGCACCTACACCTATTCGGCCTTGGGGGGCTACGCCCCCGGGGCCCTGATTGGCCCCGGCTTTGAAGTCAATTATTTGTTGGCCAAAACCGAATCATATCCAAACGAAGATCGGAGCGAAGAGGATAACTACGTGGCCGGCCTGGAGTGGGGGGAGGGGCTTGGCGCCCACATCGTTTCCAGCTCCCTGGGATATCTGGATTGGTACACCTTTGACAGTCTCGATGGCCAGACCGCCGTCACGACCCGGGCGGTGCGCATTGCCACCCGGCTGGGCATGGTGGTGGTGACAGCTGCCGGCAACGCCCGCAACGACCCTGCCTGGTGGGGCGGCCATATCATCGCGCCGGCCGACGCCGACAGCATCCTGGCCGTAGGGGCCGTGGATGGCAACGGTCTGCTGGCCCCGTTTTCCAGCCTTGGGCCAACCTTTGACGGCCGCATCAAACCTGATGTTACCGCCTTGGGGGTGAGTGTCATGGCGGCCTCGGCAGCCGGGCCGACGGCCTATCGATACGTCAACGGCACCTCGCTTTCTACGCCGCTGGTGGCCGGCAGCGTGGCCTTGCTGCTGCAGGCCCATCCGCTCTGGTCGCCGTCGGATGTGTGGAACGCCCTGCGCTTTACCGCCAGCCAATCCGGCGCGCCGGACAATGACCAGGGCTGGGGCATCATCGATGTCGCCGCCGCCATCAACTATACGCAGCTGGGCAGCGACCCGGTTACCGCTGCGACGTTCGATCTTGCACTCGCGCCAATCCATCCCAATCCCGCCGATGGCCGCCCGGTGCTAATCCGCTGGACCCTCGGCCGGCCGAGTTCCGTTTCCATTGATGTCTACAATCTGCTGGGGCAGCATGTGCTGAATCTTTACCGCCGGCCCAGTAATCTGCCGGGGCCCGGCTCCGCACTCTGGCGAGGGGTCGACGGCCAGGGGCGGCGCGTCCCTTCCGGGGTCTACCTGGTGCGCCTGTCCGCAGGCCCTGAGAGCCGTGTCCGGCGGCTGGTGATCCGGCGTTGACCCGCCTCATTTTCTTCACTTTAACCGGCGGCGGCCATGGCTGATTCCAGCTGGCACGAGCTGCAGGCGGTGCCCAATCCGGAGCCGGGGCGGGACTACGCTATTGACATTTCCATTCCGGAATTTACCTGTGTCTGTCCCCGCACCGACCTGCCCGACTTTGGCACCATCCGCATCCATTATATACCGGGCGAAAGTATCATCGAACTGAAGTCGTTGAAGTATTATATACTCAATTTCAGGCAGATGGGCATCTTCCAGGAGGCGGTGACCAATCGTATTCTTGATGACATCAAGGCGGCTATCCACCCACGGAAGATCGAAGTCGTGGGGGATTTCAACCCCCGGGGCGGCATCAAGACTGTCGTCACCGCCCACTGGCCGGACTGATGCTTGCAAGCCGGGGGGGGGGCCGCTGGTAGACGTACAGGGTGCTAGCCCTGGCTAGTGTTCGGGTGACAATTCTTGACCGGCCCCCTGTTCCAGGTGTTACCTTTGCCGGCTATCCCTTGCCGGTGGTCAATTAAACGGGGACGAGGGGCTCGGATATATGCGCATATGAAGTACAACAAACTCAAAACCTCAGGGAAGCTGCTGCCGCTATTGCTGGCGGCACTTTTTCTGGCGCAGTGTGAGGAAATCTTCGATATCGAGCCCCCGGAGATCAGCTTCATCCTGCCTACCGACACAGGACGCTACTTCGGGACCGTGCCTGTGGAACTGAAGGTGTCGGACAACTTCGGCATCAGCAAGGTTGAACTGTTCAGTGAGGGCGAATCCATCATGGAGTTCACCGAGAGGCCGTTTGAAACGGATTTGTCCGTGGCCGATTTTTCAGGCACAGAGGCTTCTCTGCGGGCCATCGCCTTCGATAATGCCGGCAACTGGTCCGAAGTCAAACAGAACCTGCAGATGGAAATCGGCATCAAGGTTACAGTACCCAACGGTGGCGAGATGTGGGACCAACTGACCAGCCAAACCATTGTATGGGAGTCCAGCGGCAACATCGGTAGCGCGGTGAGTATTGAAATATCCCTGGATGGAGGCACCAGTTGGATCACATTGTTTGGATCAACGCCCAACGATGGCATGCAGGTCTGGGCCATACCGCAATTTTCCTCAACTGACCAGCCCAATTCCCGGATCAGGGTCACATCATTATCGGGCACCTATGCCGACATGTCGAACAGCAATTTCACCATTTTAGCTGTGGGCCCAGCGGTTACCAACGAGTACCCGGCCGACGGGGCCACGGTTTCTGCCGGCGCGTCAGGGCAGCTGCTCAGCGTTATATCTGCAGATGCCACCAGCGGGGTTTTCTGGTATGATGATGACACCCAGATCGACTGGTCCGCCAGCGCCACCAAAAACGGCGATTTCCTGGAGACGACGGTTCCCTACGTCGATGGCGTGATGAACAACCCCGGCACAAACTACTGGTACGTGGAGGCCACCAATTCCGGCGGCACCACCCGCTACCCGGCGACAGGTTACTTCACTTTCACGGTGCTACCCGATCCGCCCTCTGTCTCCAACCCGGACCCGGCTGACGGCGCCACCGTCTCTGCCGGCGCGTCCGGGCAGCTGCTCCGGGTCACCGCCGCCGACGCCACCAGCGGGGTTATCTACTATGACGACGATAGCGCCATCAGTTACTCCACTACAGCTACCCTGAACGGGAATTTCCTGGAGGCGACCATTCCCTACGTCCAGTTTGAGATGAACAATAGCGGGACCAATTACTGGTACGTGGAGGCCACCAATTCCGGCGGCACGACCCGCTACCCGGCCTCCGGCAACCTGTCGTTCACTGTCGTATCGGGTGGTCCGCCCACGGTCTTCACCCCGATCCCGGCGGACGGCGCTACGACCATACCGGGCGCATCGGGACATTTCTTCAGGGTAACCGCCCCCGGCGCCACCAGCGGCGTTATCTGGTACGATGACGATAACACTTTCATCGACTGGAACACCAGCGCTACGGTAAACGGCGATTTTCTGGAGGCCGTCATACCGTATTTCACCGGCAGATTGGACCGGACCGGCGCCCTGACCAACTACTGGTACGTTGAGGCCACCAACTCCTCCGGTACGACCCGCTATCCGGCCAGCGGCGATTTGTCGTTTACAGTGCAGGAGATCTTCACATCCAGCGATGTGCCTATATCCATCACCGATAACACCACCGTTACTTCATCCATATTTGTCGGCGCATCGGGCACTGTTAATGATGTGAATATTGGCCTGGACATCACCCATACCTGGGACGCGGACCTCGATATTATTTTACAGAGCCCGGCCGGGACCCGGGTAATACTATCGTCTGACAACGGAGGCTCTGGCGATCATTACACCGGCACCATCTTCGATGACGAAGCCAGCCTGGCCATTACTTCCGCCGCAGCCCCTTTCAACGGTACCTTCCGGCCGGAAGGCCTTCTTTCCGCCTTTGACGGCGAGAGTGTTAACGGCACCTGGATTTTGGAGATCTTTGATGATACCGCAGGCGATATTGGAACATTAAACTCCTGGTATCTGGATTTTTAGGCCATGGGCAGGGAGCAGATAGATGACCATTAAGGCAGCCCCTCAGCAAGCCAGGCGCCCCAGTCCATCCCCGATTGCGGCTGCCGGCACGAAACACAATGCCCGCCTCCCGGGAGGGGGATTTACTTGGCGGCAGCGCGTGAGATCCGGGCTAGCGTTCCTCTCGGCGGCGTTCATGCTGGCCGGCTGCGCGGCGCCGGCAGCCCTACAGCCGACAGACAGCATCCGCAATGCCCGGGATGTCGAAAAATCTTCCACTATCCTGTTCCAAAACGTGGCCGTGCCCGACAACGTAAGTTCGACCCTGGAGATTGAGATTCAGCGGCGGGTCACCTACGAAAGGGTCCATGAGCGCCAGTTCCGGAACCCGGCCGCCGGCCAGCAGTCGAGCCGGGGCAACCGCATCTTTATGGGTCTGCTCATCGCCGGGGGCGGTTATTATGGCTTTACGGTTGGGTACGTTGTTCTTGGACGGGACCTTATGGGGTTGGGCGCGCTGATGACCTTGAGCGGTGGCGGCTCTGCATCTTCGCCAGGGCCGGCGCTGCAATGGAAAGTCGAGACGGCGCCGCTGCCGGCACAGACTCTGCCGGCTGCCCGGCAGCAGCTGGTGGTTACCGTCGCCGATTCGAGCTACGGGGCATCCACTGATGCCAACGGCCGTTTCACGGTGAACGTGGCGGCATTCGTCAATCGGGTCGCCCTGGGCGGCCAGATGGATATCCGCATTGCCTTGGCTGACGATCCCTCCAGTAGCACATCCTACTCCGTGCCGGAAGATGTGCTGGTCTACCATCGCGCGGCATCCCAGGTTCAATTTGTTCTGACCAGCGCCCGCTTCAGCGAAGACAGCTCCCTCGTCAGAATCCGCGTAGGTCTATCGGCCCCCACCAGCAGAAATGTTCAAGTTGACTATACCGTAAGCGGCGGCATCGCTGGCGCCGATACTGCCGATTATCGCCTGGCAAACGGCACCCTTACCATTCCCGCCGGCATGGACGCGGCTGTCATCCCCCTGGCCATCATGGACGACGATGAAGTCGAAGGGGATGAAAGCATCGTCATTACACTGTCAAATCCGGTCAACGCCGTTCTGGGATTCAACACGACCTATACCTACACCATTATAGATAATGATGCGCCGCCGGTCGTGGCTGAGCCGGTGGAGCGAATCACCATCGCCGTCCTCGATTTCGATGCCTTCGGTGTGTCGGAGTCGGAGGCCCGGGTCCTCACCAACCGTCTGGGCACCCACCTGTTCCAGGTCGGCCAGTACCAGGTCATCGAGCGTGGTCAGATGCAGCAGATCCTGAAGGAGCAGGAATTCCAGGACTATCTGGGTTGTGCTTCCAATGAGTGTGCGGTGGAGGTGGGCCAGCTGCTCGGCTGTGAGCATATGTTGGCCGGCTCCTTCGGCAAAATCGGCAATGTCTACACCATCGATATGCGCATTATCGACGTGGCCTCGGGGAGTATCCTGCGGACCACTTCCTATGATGTGCGGGGCGCCGTCGACCTGCTGCTCACCGAGGGGTTGGCCGAAGCGGTCCGGATGCTGCTGGAATCAACCAGCCGCTAGTGCAGACACTGTTTCCATTCTGTCTCTAAATCCCCTTTTTTAGCGCCGCTCCCGCCCCTAACTTTCCGCCCGATCAACGGACATAAAATATGAAAACGACAATTCGACTCAGCAACCGCAAGCGCAAGAACAAACACGGCTACCGTGCCCGCCTGAGCAGCAAATCGGGACGGGCCATCCTCTCCCGTCGGCGCGCGAAGGGACGCAAAGTCCTTTCGGCCTGATACCTTTTGCCCTACTACCGGCACCCGAGCATGAGGCTTTCCGGCAAGAAGGTCTTCCAGCGCATTGCACGCGAAGGGCGGCGTGTATCCTGCGGGCCGCTCTCTGCGCGTATCATCAGCGCTGATAGCCCCCGCTTGGCCACGGCTGTACCCCGGGCCTACGGTTCTGCCGTCGAACGGAACCGCTTCAGGCGCCGGGTGCGGGCAGCTTTTCGCCAAAAAATGGCTGACCTCAACGATATGGCGGCGGTCGTGACACCCCGTTCCGGCAGCCACGCCATCTCCTTTGGGCAGATTGAAGCCTTCATGGGGGAGCTCGCCAAGCATGGCCGTTAATATCGTTCGCCGGGGCGTCATCGCCATTCTGATCCTGCTCATCAAGGTCTACCAGAACACGATTTCGGTGGTCTTCCCTTCCAGTTGCCGGTACGACCCCTCCTGCTCCCAATATGCCCTTGATGCCTTGGGCAAGTATGGTGTGTTGACGGGCCTGCGCAAGGCGGGAGGAAGGATACTCCGCTGCCACCCCTACAGCCGCCACAGCAGCTACGACCCGGCCTGACATGACCGACGTCCGGCGCTCATTCCTGGCCTTCGCCCTTATCGCCATCGTGCTGGTGCTGACGCCCCGGTACCTTAAATGGGTTTCGCCGGTCCCGGATCTGCCGGCCCCGGCCGACACCCTTTTCTCTGCCGGTGATGAGCCGAGTTTTGCGCCTGCGCCCCGGCCATTCAGAGCCGGCGAACCGGAAGCGGTCATACCCCGGCGCCCTGACCCGCTGGCCGCTCCGCGGCTGGCCGAACAGACCTGGGAAATTGAGACGCCCCTTTATCGAGCCGTCATCTCGTCCAAAGCCGGGGGTTCCATCGCCACCATGGAGTTGTTCGGCTACGCGAGTGGGCATACCGACGGAAATGTACAGCTCATCCCCCAATCGGCCAGGGGGCTCACGCTGCAGCTGGCTTACGTCAACCTGGACGGTGACTCCGTGGCGCTGAACGGAGTCTGGGAAATACTCCGGGCCCCGAGCCAGTCCCACACCCGGCTGGAGGTCGGCGATACGCTGACCATGGAATTCCGCCACCGCTTTCCTTCCGGCGCAGAAGTGAGCCGCAAGCTGTCGCTCACCGGCGACGGCTATACGCTGCCGATGGAAATCCGCTGGCAACGCCCAACGCTGGAGCTGGGCATCAATGTCTATGAGATCCAGTGGCCCATCGGCTTGCTGCCGGCCGAAGCGCTGCTCAAGGAAGACGAGTTCTATGCGAAAAGCTATGTCTATCAGGGTGGTGAACTGGCCGACCTGGATGCCATTCGAAACGGCCAGGAGCCCCGGCAAACCCTAAAAGGGACCACCAACTGGGTGGCCATGCGGAACAAGTACTTCGCCGCCGCCCTGATAGCCGAGTCCCGGCAGCTGGCTGAGTTCGGCGCCTTTTCCGGCCGGGCGGTTCCGGCAACCGAGGTGGGCCGGCCCGCAGAGACAGCCTCCCGCTTCAGCATGGCCATCGGCTATCCGCCCAATCCGCGCACCAACCTGAGCCTCTACCTGGGGCCCCTGTCGTACGACCTCATCCGTGATCTCGGTGTCGACCTGGAGCGAATCATGAATTTCGGCTTCGCCCTGATTCGGCCGGTGAGCAAAGCCATCCTGTGGGCCATGGTGGCTATGCATGAATACATCCCCAACTACGGCGTGATTCTTATCCTGTTCGCCGTCTTCGTGCGTATCATCACCAATCCCCTCACCCGGAAGAGCGCCCTCTCCACGCAGAAAATGCAGATCATCCAACCGCAGGTCCAGGCCCTACAGGCGAAATACAAGGGCAATGCGCAGAAGCTGAACAAGGAGATGATGGCGCTCTGGCGCTCGGAAGGGGTCAATCCCTTGGGGGGCTGTCTGCCTATCCTGATCCAGTTGCCTTTGCTGTGGGCCTTTTTCATCGTATTCCGCACGACCATCGAGCTGCGCGGACAGCCGTTCATTTTCTGGGTCACTGACCTGTCGGTTCCCGACGTTGTCTTCCGGTTGCCGTTTTACATTCCCCTTTATGGCGATGGCGTCACCATCTTGGCCCTCATCATGGGACTCACGATGTTTTTCCAGCAGAAGTTCAGCGGGGCCGCCTCCAATCCTCAGCAAAAGCCGATGATGTACATCATGACCGGAATGTTTTTCCTGCTGTTCAACACATTTCCCAGCGGGCTCAACCTCTATTATGCCTTTTCCAATTTCCTGGCTATCATTCAGCAGCGTAACATCCGTAAATCGCTCTTGAGCGGGGTAAATTTGGCCCCGGCGGCCCCCGCGCCAAAGGCCTCCGCAGCGTTATCTGCCAAGAAGCCGCGCCGCAAAAAGCGGTAAGCCGGGTGCCGTACCGCAATCGTCGCACGCATGATCATGCCGGAAGCAGCAACAATTCCTGCCCCCCGCGGCCTTTCCGCTGATAGCGGGCCGGCTACCACGGGCCATACCTCCGCCAACCTATACCCCAACGATACGATTGTTTCTCAGGCGACGCCTCCCGGCGCATCCGGCGTAGCCTTGGTGAGAATCAGTGGCCCCCAGTCGCTGGATTATATCGGCCAACTTTGCAACCCGCCCCTTGCCGAGCACCCCCGGCATGCGTTTCTTGCTGCGCTCACCGCCCCCCGTACCGGTACTGTCATCGATGATGCCCTGGTAACCTATTTCAAGGGCCCGGCCTCTTTCACCGGTGAGGATGTGGTGGAAATCGGCACTCACGGCGGATACGTGACGCCACGTTTGGTGGTGCAGGCTTGCCTCGGGCTCGGTGCCCGGCAGGCCAACCCTGGTGAGTTCAGCCTGCGGGCCTACCTGAATGGCAAACTCGATCTCCCCGCTGCCGAAGCGCTGCACGAACAGATCACCAGTCTCAGCCGCAGGGGCCAACAGGCGGCCTCCGGCAATCTCCACGGTCAGCTTTCCAAACTTTTGGACGCGCTCCGGCAGCAGCTCCGCAATCTCCTGGCCACGCTCGAACATGAACTCGATTTTTCCGAGGATGAAATCGAATCGACGACCCAACAGCAGATCCAGGCAACCCTGGAGGAGGCGCTGGCCAACCTCCGGCGGCTCTTGGCTACGGCCCCCTACGGCCGAATTCTCCGGGACGGCTGCAGGATCGTCATTGCCGGGGCCCCCAATGCCGGCAAATCAAGCCTGTTTAACGCCCTCAGCGGCCGCGAACGGGCCATTGTTACCGACATTCCCGGTACGACCCGGGACAGTCTCGAAAGCTGGATTGATATGGACGGTTTTCCCGTCTGCCTCATCGACACGGCGGGCCTTCATGAGGGGGGCGACAGGCTGGAGCGGCTGGGTATCGAGAGAAGCGAGGAGGCCCTCGAGGGGGCTGACCTGGTGCTGCTGCTCGACCCTGATGATCCTACAACGGCCCCAATCTCTTTCACAAGTACTGAAAAAACAATCATATATGTTAAATCCAAGAGCGATCTTCCCAGCCGGGACCCGGCTCCGGAAGGGGTCATCCGCTGCTCAGTGGTCAAGGAGGGCGGTCTCGACGCCCTGCACCAGGCACTCATCGAGGCTTTACAGGGTTACATACCGGCCACAGACGGGCCGGTAGTCACCTCCGACCGGCAGCGGGCCGCCATAGAATCTGCCCTGTCCAGCCTCATCATTGCCCGGGATGGAATGTTGGCCGGCCAACCCCTTGATCTGCTCACGGGCGAAGTTCGCCTGGCCGTCGATCAGTTGGCTGAAATCATGGGTGAGACGACGCGGCAGGATGTCCTGCAGGAAATCTTTGCTCAATTTTGCGTGGGGAAATAAGGTGCCCGGCACGGCATCCAGCGGCTGGGACCTGGTGGTGGCTGGCGGTGGCCACGCCGGCCTGGAGGCGGCCCTGGCGGCCAGCCGGATGGGCGCCCGCACATTGCTTATCACCCTGGATCCCGCCGCTATCGGCCGGATGTCGTGTAACCCTGCTATCGGTGGCTTGGCGAAAGGCCACCTGGTCCGGGAAATCGACGCCCTCGGCGGGGAGATGGGCCTGGCCGCCGACCGGAACGGCCTCCAGTTCAAAACCCTAAACACCCGCAAGGGCCGGGCCGTCTGGAGCCCCCGGGCCCAGATTGATAAGCGCACCTATGCTGCCGACATGTGCGCCGTCGTCGCCCGCCAGCCCCATCTTACCGTGCGGGCCGGTGAAGTCACGGGCGTCGATGTCCGCGGGCACCGGCTGGTGGCCGTGCTGCTGGGGGACGGGTCCCGAATCGCCACCCGGTCTGCCATCCTGACCTGCGGAACGTTCCTGAACGGCCTGATCCACATCGGACGGCAAACCTACCCGGCGGGCCGGATGGGTGAAAAGGCATCCGCAGGTATAACCGAATCGCTCCGCGCATTAGGTTTCAGATCCGGCCGCTTGAAGACCGGGACGCCGCCCCGCCTGCACCGCGACTCCATCGACTGGGATCGGGTAGACCCGGCCCTGGGTGATGACGATCCGGTACCCTTTTCCTTCCGCACGCCGGACCCTTTCCGCCCGGACCAAATAGCCTGCTACCTTACGCACACAAACAGCGCCACCCATGATGTTATCCGGGATAACCTGCACGACTCCCCCATGTACAGCGGGGCGATTCAAGGTGTCGGTCCCCGGTACTGCCCCAGCATCGAGGACAAGGTGGTACGCTTTGCGCAGCGCCTCCAGCACCAGATTTTCCTGGAGCCGGAGTGGCGCGATTCGCAGCAGATATATGTGAACGGTTTTTCGACCAGCCTCCCCGAGGCGATTCAGCAGGCGGCTCTGAAAACGGTGCCGGGCCTGGAGGCGGCCGAGTTCATCCGCCCCGGCTATGCCATCGAGTACGATTTTATCCCGCCCACCCAGCTGCGCGCCACGCTGGAGGCCAAAGACCTTCCCGGCCTTTATCTGGCCGGGCAAATTAACGGCACCTCGGGCTACGAGGAGGCGGCGGCCCAAGGGCTGATAGCGGGCATCAATGCCGCGGCAGAGGCGCTGGATCGCGAGCCGCTGGTGCTGCGCCGGCACGAAGCCTATATCGGCGTGCTGATCGATGACCTGGTCACCAAGGAGGCCGATGAACCTTACCGCATGTTCACCTCCCGGGCCGAGCACCGCCTGCTGCTCAGGGCCGACAATGCCGATCTACGCCTATCGGCCAAAGGACTGTCCTATGGACTGCTGTCAGAACGGGATCGTGAGCGGCTGTTGCGCCGCCAGAATGAGGTGGCCGCCATCAAGCTCCTCATCGACAGGACGGTTGTCCCGGCGGGAGGTGGCGCCGGCAGCGCCGAGCATCCCGCCGGCCCCCTCGACCAGCTGCTGAAACGGCCGGAGGTTTCCTTGGCCACCCTCCCCGCCGCGGCCGCGCAGGCGTTCGAAATATTTGCTCCGGCCAACCTTTTTACAGCCGAGACCGACATCAAGTACGCCGGCTACATTGCCCGGCAGACGGCCCAGGCCCGATCGCTCGAGGAGCTGGACGCCTGCCCTATCGACCCCTCCTTCGATCTCTCCGGCATTGCCGCCCTACGCCCCGAGGCCCGCGAGAAGCTGACCCGGGTGCGTCCCGAAACCCTGGGCCAGGCGGCCCGGATTTCCGGCGTGAACCCCCCCGATATCGCGCTCCTCTCCATCCATCTCAAGCGTTGGCGTGTTTCACGTGAAACATCGCCGTGACCGGCCCGGCGCTCCTTAGCCATATCGCCCGCGAACTGGCGGGTCTCGGCGTGCTGCCGGGGCGGCGCCTGTGCGGCCTGCCGGAGCCGGCCCTGCCGCTGGTCGTGGCGGCCCTGCGCGAGCGGTCCAAGCTGCCCCTGCTTGTGGTCGTCAACAATGACGGGGCCGGGTTGGCGCTGAGAGACGCCCTGCTCTCGCTCGCGAAAGCAGCCGAGGTGCTATTCTGTCCTGCCGAAGGTGACCTGCGGGAGGGCGCGCCGCCAGGATTCGTGGCGCCGCTGGAGCGGCACCGGGCCAGCGCTTTGGCGCGCCTTTCTGAAGGTCCGGCGCCGGCGATCTTCGTGCTCTCCCGGCAGCTGCTGGAACAGGGCGTACCGGAGATGGGGGCGTTGAGCCGGGCCGTGCTGGAGCTGGCGCCGGGGGGGATCGGTTACGAAGATCTCCGCACCTGGCTTGAGGGAGCTGCGTATGAGCCGGCGCCCATCGTGACGGAATCGGGGACCTTCGCCCTGCGCGGCGGTCTCATCGATCTCTTCCCGGTCAACATGCCGTTCCCGTTGCGCCTCGATTTCATGGGCGACGAACTGCAGGGGCTGCGGGCCTTCGATCTCCACAGCCAGATCAGCACCCGGCCCGTGCCGTCCGCCCGCGTATTGCCGCTGTCTGATATGGCTGACGGCCGGCAGCCGGTGACCGATCTTTACCCCGCCGGCTGGCAGATGCTGCGACAGGAGCAGGATGAGGCTGTCTGGGAACTGAGCGATAGCACCGGGGCTGGGGCCGGGGCGGGCGGGGAAATTGACCTGGGCGCAGAGGCCTGGGCACGCCATCGGCCCGGCGCAGAGCTGCTGGCCGAGCAATGGCGACTGCTGGTGCGTGATCGCCCCGATGCGACGGCCTGGTACGCCACCGATCGTCCGGGAGCTTATCAGCGGGCCCGGGGGCGTCTGCCCGGGGTGCCCCTACAAGAGGCTCCGCTGGACCTGCCCGCTGGATTTATGTCGGGACCCCTGGGATGTTTCGTCCTCACGCCCCTGGATCTTTTCGGCCAGACGCCCGCTCAAGGGGCGGCGGAGCGGAGCCAGTCTTCGGCGGCCGTCACCTTGCGCCGCCACATGGAGCATCTCGAGCCTGGCGATCCGTTGGTCCATGTCCATCATGGTGTGGGGCTCTATGCCGGTTTGATTCATCTGGCGGTGGGTGCCGGCCGGGAGGAGTGCCTGGTGCTGGAATATGCCGGCGGCGATAAGGTTTATGTTTCAACGGACAAAATCGGCCTCGTCTTCCCCTATAATGCGGGGGACAACAAGCCTATCCAAATTGATTCCCTGCAATCCCGCCGCTGGGAACGAATCAAACGGCAAACCCGCCGCTCGGCTGAAGCCATCGTTGACGAACTGGCCCTGCGTTACGCGGCCCGGGAGACTGCCGTGGGAATCCGGCACGCCCCGGATGACGAGCTCCAGGCCGAGCTGGAGGCCACTTTTCCCTATCAAGAGACCCCCGATCAGGTGCAGGCCTCGGCAGAAATTAAAGCCGATATGGAAGGTTCCCGCCCCATGGACCGGTTGTTGTGCGGCGATGTCGGATTTGGGAAGACCGAGGTCGCTCTGCGGGCCGCTTTCAAGGCGATTCGCGGGGGCGGCCAGGTCGCCCTGCTGGCCCCCACCACCATCCTCGCAGACCAGCACCTGATTTCGTTCCGCGCCCGGCTGGAACCGTTTGCCGTTAATGTCGGCCTCCTCTCCCGCTTTGTGCCGGCGGCCAAGCAGCGGGACGTATTGGACGGGTTGGCCTCGGGCATGATTGATCTGGTCATCGGCACCCACCGCTTGCTTTCAAAGGATGTGGTCTATCGCGACCTGACACTATTGATCGTGGATGAGGAGCACCGCTTCGGGGTCCAGCAAAAGGAGCGCATTAAATCCCTGAAGACCAACCTCGATGTGTTGAGCCTCACGGCCACGCCCATCCCGCGCACACTTCATTTTTCGCTGGCTGGCATTCGCGATATTTCGCGCCTGGATACGCCGCCGCTGGAGCGCATTCCGATCATGACCTCTGTGGCCTACTACAGTGACGGCCTGATTGTCGATGCGGTGCGCAAGGAAGTATCCCGAGGGGGACAGGTCTATTTTGTCCATAACGAGGTGCGCGGTATTGACCGTATTGCTGATGAGCTGCGCGGGCTGTTGCCCGATATTTCCATCGTTGTTGCCCACGGCCAGATGGAGGGCCGCCAGCTGGAAAGAACCATGCTTGAATTCGCGGAGGGCCGCCATCAGTTGCTGCTGTGTACCAGCATTATCGAATCGGGGATTGACCTGCCTAACGTCAATACGGTCCTGATCAACAATGCCCACAAATTTGGACTGGCCCAGATTTACCAGATCAGGGGCCGGGTGGGACGCTCGAGCCGCCAGGGGTATGCCTATCTGCTCATCCGCCGCCGGCCGGCATTGACCCGCGAGGCAGCCAAGCGCCTGAAAACGATCGTGCGTTACAGCGCGCTGGGATCCGGCTACGCCATCGCCCTCAAGGACCTCGAAATCCGCGGGGCCGGGAATGTCTTCGGCCTGGAACAGAGCGGCCATATTGCCGCCGTGGGGCTGGACCTTTACAGCCGTATTATCAAAGGTGTGCTGGACGACCGCCGGGCCGCTGACAGCGGCCTCCCGCCAGCCCTGGACGCCGACGAAGTCTCCATTAAACTGTTTCCCGGCGCCGGCCTGCCTGAAGAATACGTTTCCGATCCCCACTTGCGCCTGAATCTTTACCGGCGGCTGGCCGCAGCTGCAATAACCGCTGACGTGGCGAAATTGCAGGCGGAAATTGCAGACCGTTTTGGACCCCTCCCTGACCGTGCCGTCGATCTCGTGAAGGGGGCGGCATTAAGGATTCTGGCCATCGGGGCCCATGCCCGCAGTGTGGGCCTGGGCGCAAAGGGGGCCCTGCAGATTGATTTTGCCCGCCCGTCAGACCCTCCGGCGCTGTTGGAGACCATCAAATTATCACTGGAACCAATGGGGCTCGCGTATCGTTTTATGAATCTCCGTAGCGGAGACTTGCGATTATTGGTCGAGCAAGGCAACCTGTCTGTCGCGCGGGTTGCGAAGAAGCTGCTCAACGCCCTCCGGCCCGCTGCGGTGTCGTAAATTCGCGTTTAATGACCGATACTGATATTTTTATGTCTGCAAAATACACGTCCGGAATACTGGCGCTGGCCCTTGTGGCGCTGCAGGGATGCGGACCGGGCGGGACCGATCGTTCGGCTGCCCTGGCCAAAGTCGGCCGGATATCGCTCCTGGAATCGCAGCTGCCCGCAGTCCCTGGCACGAGCGCATCAGAATTGGCCAACCAGTGGATCAATCGGCAGGTTCTCAATTATCACAGCCGCCGGTTCGATTCGCCGCCCGGGCACCAAATGAAGGCCCTGGCGGAGGATTTTGTGCTCCGTTTGCGGGCGCGCAGCTTCCTAGATTCACTGGTGCGGCTACGGATTCCGATAACCGACGCGCACATTGAGGCCTATTACGCGGATAATACCGGCCTGTTTTTACTGGAAACGCCGGCCGCCGTCGTTCTGCATCTCGGTTTTACCCGGGAATCCGCTGCCGTCGCGGCAGCCGAGTCCCTTGCCGCCGTGCGAGTCCCCGATGACAGCCTGTTACTGGGCTACAATGTTGACCTTCGGTTGGTTCGTTCGGGACAAATCCTGCCCGAACTGGATGCGGCCATTTTCGGCGCCGATCCCGGACAGATGACCGGCCCGGTGGTTTCCCAGATCGGCTACCACCTCATCCTTGTGACGCAGATTTTCAGTCGCGGAGAGATGCTGCCTGTTGATCTGGTGCGTAAGGACATCGTTAACCGCCTCATTGCCCGGCGCTGGCAAACGGAGGAGGCGGCCGTTCTTGACAGCCTGAGAGGAGTGACCAGCATTGAAGTCTTTTTGGATTAAACTGCTATTATGCCTGCCGTTGTTGTCTGCGGCCCAAGAGGATGACCAGGTCCTGGATGGGATTGCGGCCATGGTGGGTGATAAAATTATCCTGAAAAGCGATGTCCTCCAGTTGGCCAACATGGTGGCGCTGCAAAATCGGGTTGACATCATGCAAAATCCTGCGGCCCGGCAAGCTTTTGAGACCCGGGCCCTGGAATCGCTGATTACCCAAAACATCCTCATCGCCCGGGCAAAAATCGACAGCCTGGATGACGTCTCGGCCGATCGGGTCGATCAGGCCCTTGAGCAGCAAATGGACAATATCATGGCCCAGGTGGGCACCGAAGAGAATTTTCTTGCGGTGGTGGGACAGACCGTCCGGGATTTCCGCCGCGAGCGCTGGGATATGGTCCGCGACCAACTCGTCGCAGAGCAGTACCAGAAGGACAGAATCGGCAAAGTGACCATTACGCGGCCTGAGGTCCTGGCCTTTTTTGAAAGTTACCGTGACAGTCTGCCCCAGATCGATAAGCGGGTAGAGATCAGCCAGATAACCCTTCCCATCCAGGCCGGGTTGCTGGCCCAGAGCGCTGCCCAGACCTTGGCCCATGCTGTGCGCGAGCGGGTCCTGGCCGGTGAGAGCTTCGCGGACCTCGCCTCAGAATACTCCCAGGATCCCGTATCGCAGAGCCGGGGCGGCGAGCTCGGGTTTGTCCGGCGGGGTCAGCTGGTGCCCGCTTTTGAAAGGTCTGCCTTCAGTCTGCGGCCGGGCGAAACAAGCGCGGTGGTTAAAACCGTCTTCGGCTACCACATCATCCAACTCATTGACCGCCAGGGCGAAAGAGTCAATGTCCGCCATATATTGCTCAAGGCCGAGTCCTCGGCCGCCGATCGCGAGCTGGCTCTCGACCGGATTAGAGAGGCCTATTTTACCCTGGTCGATAATCCCGGCTGGTTCGACTCCTTGGCGGCAGCGTTCCAGGATAGTGCTGATTCAAAGGTACCGGCTTATATCGGTTGGGTCGAGATGCAGAAACTCCCCTCTGAAGCTTTTCGTAACGCTCTCTTTGGCGCCAAACCGGACGAGATAACGCCCCCGTTCGAAACTGAAGAGGGCTTCCACATTTTACGGGTGCATGATGTTAAGCAGGGGGGTGCGCCCACACTGGAGCTCTATTATCCCCAGATTGAAGCCCTCGCATTGCAGCGCAAGCAGGGCCAATACTTTGAAAAATGGCTGAATATTATCCGTAAAGGGTTATTTATTAAAATCTTATAAAAATTGTTCCCCGGCCAGAGGCCGGTGCCGGTGGATAATTCTAGAAATTCTGTGATTATGAAAGTAGGCTCAGAATACCCGTTCGCAATCGGCCCGCGGCAGACCTTATCCCCAGGTTATCCACAATGCTGCAAAGAGGCTCAAACCGGGGTTCCATTGACGATCTTTTCCGGCATACTGCCTGACTATCCACTTCATCCACAGGGTATATAATAAATAGTCTAGTAACTTATAAATGGGGTCGGGATCAAGCAGGACTTTTCCACACCTCCTTTTCCGTCGGTAAATAGCGGCTCAAATCAGTATAAATTCCTTTGAAGCAATCCGCCCATAGAGGTAATATCAGTGCGCCTGATTAGCCCGGTATTTCAACCCGATTGTTTCATTTCCCAAGCCGGGCGTGCAGCTGAATCTACATGAAATTCACGATTCAAAAATCAACCCTTCAAGGGGCTTTACAACAACTCGGCAAGGTTGTCCCAAGCCGCTCCACACTGCCGATTCTCAGTTCGGTATTGTTATCCGCGAAAGATGGCCGGCTCAGCCTGCGGGCTACGGATTTGGAAATTTCGCAGATCATCACGGTGGATGCCGTCATGAGTGCGGAAGGGGAGGTAGCCGTACCCCAGCGCACGTTCCTGGAAATCACAAGTGAAATGCCCGAGGGCGAACTCACCTTCGAGGTACAGAAAAATAACCAGGTCCAGTTGACCACCGCCTTCGGCACTTATTCGATTATGGGCAAGCCTGCAGCCGAGTATCCCTCGCTGCCATCTGTTGACCGGCAGCAAGCGGTGGAGATTGAAGGAAAACTGCTGCGCCGGGTCATCGACAAAACCGCTTTTGCCGTGAGCCGGGATGACTTGAAGCCGTCGCTGATGGGGGTGCTGTTCCGCTTCCAAGAAGACAATTTTATTGCCGTGGCTACAGACAGTCACCGCTTGGTGAGATACACTTACCACGAACCTCCCAAGGGTGGTTACGTGGGCGACAATATCATTCCGGTAAAATTCCTCAATATTCTGACCGCCTATCTTGAAAATGTTGACATGGTAACATTCAATATTGGCGAAAATCATATTATGGTGCAGAGCGGTGATACCGAGCTCTATACCCGCATTATCGAAGAACGCTTCCCTGACTACGAGACGGTCTTTCCCCAGGATAATGATAAAAAATTGGTGGTCGAGCGGGAGGAGTTTCTCTCAGCGGTCCGCCGAGTCAGTATTTTTTCCAACCGCACAACCCACCAGATCAGCTTAAAACTCGGGGCGGATGGCCTGAACCTCTCCACCGAAGATGCAGAAACCGTATCGGCAGCCCAGGAGCAGGTAAAAGGGGTCTTCGATGGTGAAGAGCTTATGATTGGTTACAACGCCAACTATCTGCGGGATGTCATTTCCCACCTGGACAGCGATACGGTAAAGGCAGAGTTCAGTAGCGCCGTTTCTGCGGCCATTTTTTACTCCGAACAGCAACGGGAAGGTGAAGAGCTGACCATGCTGCTGATGCCGATCCGGTTGAGCGAATGAGGCCGCGAGCAATGGTAATGGCCCCGCTCCTGCCCCCGCGTTGGCCGGTCTGTTGAAGCGTGCAGCTGGTTGATATCCATCTGCACAATTTCCGGGCCATCAAACAAACCACCATCCATTTTGCTCCCCAGCGGACGATAATCGTGGGCGATAACGGCACCGGTAAAACGACGATATTGGAGGCGATTCATCTGCTGGCCATGGGCCGCAGCTTCCGCACCAGCAAGCATGCCCAGTTGGTCCAGGAATCAAGCGATGGTTACCGGGTGATGGCCAATCTGAAAAATGAAAGCAGATCCCTGACCCTGCAGGCGGCCGGCCTGCCCGATGGCAGCCGGCGCATGTGGATCAACGGTGCGCCGGTGGATAAGCTGCGCGACATTCTGGGCCAGCTGCCGGCCGTCACCATGATTCCCGAGGACATTGCCTTGCTACAGGGCTCCGACCAGGAGCGCCGGGCCTTCATTGATCGGGTGTTGGGCACCACCGACCGGCGTTATTTGGAAGCTCTCGTCGCCTATCGGCACGTGCTGCGCCAACGCAACGGGGCCTTGCGGCAGTCCGGGGCCCAGCGGGCCACAGTGGAGATTTGGAACGGGCCCCTGGTGGCCCATGCCGAAAGCATCTGGCGTAAGCGGGAAGCCTTCCTGCGGGTATTCAGCCAACTGTTTTCCGAGGCCTGGGCCGGCCACGGTGTGGGTCTCCCGGCCGGGCTGACTTACGAGCCGCCGGCCTATGCCCGGGCGGACGATTATGCCGCCCATCTGTTGGCGAAGTATGCCGCGGATGCCCGCCTCGGCCGGACCTCAAGCGGGCCCCACCGGGACCGGCTCACCGTTACCCTGGATGGGCGGCCCTCGCGGAGCCATGCCAGCATGGGTGAACTGAAGCTGCTCCTGGCCACGTTCAAGCTGGCCGAATCCCGGTATGTCCGGCAGTGCCTGGGCCAGGCCCCGGTCATGCTCATGGACGACCTGTTCGCCACCCTCGATCCGGGGCGGGCAGCTCTGGTGCTCGAAGAACTGTCCGGTGATCATCAGGTTGTGATCACGACCACGGCCCTGGAGGGGCCGCTGCGGGATGCCGCCAGCCAGCCCGGAACGGAAATTGTGCATTGCAGCCGGGAGGCCACGTGGCCCGCCTAGGCGACATTCTGGCCGGCGCCGTTGAACAGCGGGGTTGGGGGAAAGCCCTGCGACAGCAGGCCGCCCTGGCGCTTTGGGGCCAGATCGTTGGGCCGGCCATGGCCCGGCACAGCCAGGCAGTAGAAGTGCGCGGGGGCACCCTGCTGGTCAGAATTAAAAGCGCCGGCTGGCGGTCCGAAGTCGCTTTTGAGAAAGACCGCATTCTGGCCGACCTGAACAAACAGTTACATCCAGACACACTTAAGGATATTCGGTTTTTGGCATGATAACATCAAACTTATTCACGGAAGATTCGGCTTCTGAAGAGGAGTCGCCCAGGGAAGAATACGGCGCCGACGACATTACCGTCCTCAAGGGCCTGGAAGCGGTGCGCAAGCGCCCGGCCATGTATATCGGGGACATCAGCCGCCGCGGGTTACACCGCCTGGTGTATGAGGTGGTGGACAATTCAGTCGACGAAGCTTTGGCGGGCCACTGCGACCGGATCGTGGTCACGCTGCACGATGACCAGAGCTGTTCGGTCAGCGACAACGGCCGGGGCATCCCGGTGGCCATTAATAAGGAAGAAGGCCGCCCGGCGCTGGAACTGGTCATGACCCTGTTGCATGCCGGCGGCAAATTCGACAAGGGGACCTACAAGATTTCCGGCGGCCTGCATGGCGTCGGCGTGTCGGTGGTAAATGCCTTGTCGGAATGGTGCCGTGTTGAGGTGCGCCGGGGGGGCAAAATCCATGAGCAGTCCTATAAGCGGGGCGATATCCAGGGCAAGCTGAAAAGCGGTGGCAAGGTCGATACGACCGGCACCATGGTCCGTTTCAAGCCCGACGGCACCATTTTCCGCGAAACCATTTTCGAATTTGACATCATCGACGACCGCCTCAGGGAGTTGGCCTTCCTGAACAGTTCTCTGCAAATCGTGCTCCGGGACGAGCGGCCGGGACAGGAGCGGGAGCAGGTCCACAGCTACGTGGGGGGCCTAGGGGCGTTCGTTCAGTATATGGACCGGAGCCGCAACGCGCTGCTCTCCGAGCCGGTGGTCGTTAGCGGGGAGAAAGAGGGCGTCCCGGTTGAGCTGGCCCTGCAGTACAATGACAGCTACAACGAAAACATTTTCTCCTTCGTCAACTGTATCAACACGGTGGAGGGCGGCACCCATCTCTCCGGTTTTCGGTCTGCCCTGACCCGCTCGCTCAATTCCTATGCCGCCCGGAACAGCCTGTTCAAGGGCGCCAAGGGCAAGGCGGCGTTCTCTTTGTCCGGGGAGGATGTCCGGGAGGGCCTTACGGCGGTGCTGTCGGTGAAAGTGGCCGAGCCCCAGTTTGAAGGCCAGACCAAGACCAAGCTGGGCAACAGCGAGGTCAAGGGAATCTGCGACTCCATTCTGATGGAGGGGCTGGCCGATTACTTCGAGCGAAATCCAAGCGTGGCCAAGAAAATTGTTGAGAAGGCGGAGCTGGCGGCCCGCTCCCGGGAGGCCGCCCGGAAGGCCAAAGACCTGATCCGCCGCAAGAGCGCCCTCGATTCGGCCAGCCTGCCGGGCAAGCTGGCGGACTGTTCAAACAAGGATCCCGAGCTGTGTGAACTGTACCTGGTTGAGGGCGACAGCGCCGGCGGCAGCGCCAAGCAGGGCCGGGACCGCCGCTTCCAGGCCATCCTGCCGCTCCGGGGGAAGGTTATCAATGCCGAAAAGGCCCGCATTGACAAACTGCTCAACAACACTGAAATCCAGGCCATCATCACCGCCCTGGGAACCGGCTACGGCGGCGATGAAGATGGCCAGCAGGACACCAACGGCAACGCCAGCAGCTCCGATTTCAATATCGAGAATCTGCGCTATCATAAGATTATCATTATGACAGACGCCGACGTGGACGGCAGCCATATCCGCACACTGCTGCTCACGTTCCTGTATCGTAAAATGCCTCAACTGATTTTACAGGGCCATGTCTTTATCGCCCAGCCGCCCCTTTACCGCCTGCGCCAGGGCAAGAAGGATCACTACGCCTACTCCGATGAAGAGCAGGAAGAACTGCTGAAGAGATTGAAGCAGGAGAAAAAGTCGGCCAAGGTCGATATCTCCCGTTACAAGGGGTTGGGCGAAATGAACCCCGATCAGCTCTGGTCCACCACCATGGACCCGGCCACCCGGACCCTGCTGAAGGTCACCGTGGAAGACGCCACCGAGGCCGACAGCATTTTCTCCCGCTTGATGGGCGATGACGTGGAGAGCCGCCGGGCGTTTATCGAGGCAAACGCCCGCTACGTGAAATTTCTGGACGTTTGAAAACCGGCCCTGCGGACCGATCTTTACCATGCTGAAGGACGCCTGACCCAAGACAATGGATATTACCCCAAGTAAAATCGAACCGCGCGAAATCGTTGATGAGATTTCCGAATCTTACCTCAATTATTCCATGTCGGTCATCGTCAGCCGGGCCCTGCCCGATGTGCGCGATGGCCTGAAGCCGGTGCACCGGCGGGTCCTTTACAGCATGTCCGAGCTGGGCATGCCGTACAATCGGCCCTATAAGAAATGCGCCCGGGTCGTGGGTGATGTGCTGGGCAAGTACCACCCCCATGGCGATACGGCCGTCTATGACGCGCTGGTGCGGATGGCCCAGCCCTGGTCCCTGAGATACCCCCTGGTGGACGGCCAGGGAAACTTCGGCTCCATCGATGGCGACAGCCCCGCCGCCATGCGGTATACCGAATCACGCATGAGCCGGATTGCCGGTGAGCTGCTTAAGGATCTGGATAAGGAGACGGTGAAATTTACGTCCAACTTCGACGACACTCTCAAGGAGCCGTCAGTCATGCCGGCCACCTTCCCGGTGCTGCTGGCCAACGGCTCCGACGGCATCGCTGTCGGCATGGCCACCAAGATACCGCCCCATAACCTGGGCGAGCTGATTGATGGGCTGAACCTCATCATTGACCGGCCGGAAGGCGCCGAAGTCACCACCGAGGAGCTGCTGGAGGTCATACCGGGGCCCGACTTTCCCACCGGCGCCTACATCTACGGTACCGAAGGCATCAAATCGGCCTATGCCACGGGCCGCGGCAAGGTGATCATGCGGGCCAAGGCCGCGGTGGAAGAGATCCGCAACAACCGCGAACAGATCGTCATAACCGAGATTCCCTATCAGACCAACAAGGCGCTGATCACCGAGCGCATCGCCGAGCTGGTTCGGGCCAAGAAGCTGGACGGCATCAGCGATATCCGGGACGAGTCGGACAAGGATGGCATCCGCCTGGTGGTGGAAGTGAAGCGCGACGCCATCCCCGAGGTGGTGCTGAATAATCTCTACAAGCACACCCAGCTCCAGGATACCTACGGCATAATCCTGCTGGCGCTGGTGAACGGCGAGCCCAAGGTGCTGACGCTCAAACAGATGCTGACGCACTTCCTCGACTTCCGCCACGTGGTGGTGGTCCGCCGCACCGAATACGATCTGGCCCAGGCCAAAGAGCGTGCCCACATCCTTGAAGGGCTGAAAATCGCCCTGGAAAATATCGACGAGGTCATTGCGCTGATCAAAGCATCGGCGAACCCGGAGGCGGCCCAGGGGGTTTTGCGCGAGAAGTTCCAGCTCTCCGAAAAGCAGGCCAAGGCGATTCTGGAGATGCGGCTGCAACGGCTCACCTCTCTGGAAGTCGAAAAAATTGTGGCCGAGCACAAGGAAGTCTTGAGCCTTATCGATGATCTGGAAGACATCCTGGCCGACAAAAGCCGCCGGATGACGATCATCAAGGACGAATTGGCCGATATCAAGGAGCGCTACGGTGACGCCCGGCGCACCGAGATCGTGGCTGCCGGCGGCGAATTCTCCGTTGAGGACATGATTGCCGAAGAAGATATGGTGATCACCGTGAGCCACAACGGCTTCATCAAGCGGTCCGCCAGCAACCAGTGGCGGCGGCAGCGTCGCGGGGGCCGGGGGATGCAGGGGGCCACCACGATGGAAGACGATTTCGTGGAACATCTGTTTGTAGCCTCCACCCACGATTACCTGCTCTTTTTCAGCGACCGGGGGAAGTGCTACTGGCTCAAGGTCCACGAAGTTCCCCAGGCCGGCCGGCTGTCGCGGGGGCGGGCAGTGGTGAACCTCATCGGCACCGAACCGGGCGAAAAGGTGAACGCCTTCGTTTCGGTAAAGGATTTCCCCGAGGACCAATACATCATCATGGCCACCCGCAAGGGGCTGGTCAAAAGGACCGCTCTGTCGGCCTACGGCAAGCCTCGCAAGGGGGGCATTTACGCCATCGATATTCAGGAGGATGACGAGCTCATCGAAGCCAGGGTCACCTATGGCGATAACGACATCATCATCGGCACCCGCCGGGGCAAGGCGATCCGCTTCCACGAATCCGATGCCCGGCCCATGGGCCGCAAGACCCGGGGCGTGCGCGGAGTGAGGTTGGTGGGCAAGGACGATGCGGCCCTGGGCATGATCGTGGTTCGCCGGGAGGGTGGCTCGGTACTGGTGGTGACCGAAAAAGGCTTCGGCAAAAGGACCGATGTGCTCCACTACCGGGTCCAGCACCGCGGCGGCCAGGGACTCATTACGCTACGCCTCACCGAGCGCATCGGCGCCATGGTGGCCCTGATGGAGGTGGTGACCACGGATGACCTGATGATCATCACCGACACAGGCGTGATGATCCGCCTGCCGGTCGCCGACATCCGGCCCACCGGCCGGGCCACTCAGGGGGTCAAAGTCATCCGGCTCGATGAGGGCGCACACATCTCATCCATCTCCAGGGTCATGGAAGAGGATGAAGAAGATGAGGATGAGGCCGGCGCCGAGGGCGATCCATCCAGCAACGGTGACGGGAACTCCTGAACGGTTAAAGCGCCTGCGCGATGAAAGCGCCCGGCCCCTATTGAATGATCATAAGGGGTGCCTGGGCGGCCCCCTTTTTGGAGTCCGGCGGCCGCTTAAAGCCGCATATGGGACCACTTAATCGGACCTCCAGGTCCACTGATCCTAGGCCATCTGGCGCCCCCAAGGGGAATCCAAGATTCAAATATTGCACGAATTGATTTTATCTGGGCACGATCACCCGCAGCCCCAAAGCCGTCGCCCGACCCTTGTGCCGGACTTAAAGTGATAGTTGAGATGAGAAAGCAATCAGCAATGAATCACACCTCAAACCGGTCCTGGTAAATCGATGGAAATTGAACCCTCCAAGCTGGAAATCATTCGGCGGCGGATAGACGCGGCCCGCTCCCGGGGCCCCCATGCCGCTCCCCAAGTCACATTGGTGGCGGTGACCAAAGGATTCGGCACTGCGGCGCTGGAAGCCGGATACGGCGCAGGATTGCGGATTTTCGGCGAAAGCCGGGTCCAGGAGGCGGCCCGCAAACTGCCGGCCTTCGGCGGCCGGAAAACCAGCGAAGTGCGCCTCATCGGCCACCTCCAATCCAACAAAGTGAAAACGGCGCTGGAGCTGTTTGACCTTATCGAATCGGTCGATTCAGTTAAACTTCTGCGGCGCATCCAGCGCCTGGCCGGTGAAGCGGGGCGGGTGCTGCCGGTCTATCTGCAGGTGAATGCCGGCCACGATCCGGCCAAACACGGCCTCGATCCGGCAGAGGTTCCCGGCCTGTTGCCGGAGCTGCAAAGTCTGCAGCATGTGCAGGTCACCGGAGTCATGACCATCGCGCCGTTGACTTCCGACGAAGCCCGGCTGCGGGACTGTTTTGCCAGCGCCCGGCAGATCAGGGACGAGCTGCGCCAAGCGCTGCCGGCCTGCGCCGACCTGTCCATGGGGATGTCGGGCGATTACGAGCTGGCCATCGAAGAGGGGGCCACCCACATCCGCCTGGGGACGGCCCTGTTCGGCCCTCGGCCCTAGACATACCTCCGGTCGTCGCCGGTGACGACGATCACCACCCTTTCGCCGGGCGCGATCCAGCCGTCCTCCATGAGCTGCTCAGTGGCCCACCAGGCCGCCGCCGCTTCCGGACCCGCCGGGATGCCGGAGACATCCTGCAGGCGCGTCATCGCTGGCTCCAGGTCATCTTCCGGAACGGCCAACGCTTTCCCGCCGCTGTCCCGCAACACCTTCAGCATCCAGGCCCCGCCCAACGGCGCCGGCACATTGAGGCCCAAGGCGGCAGTTACCGGCTCAGCCCAGGGCGCGGTGATGGTATGCCCCGCCTCGAATGCCCGCACTACCGGCGCGCAGCCGGCAGTCTGCACCACCACCATGCGGGGCAGGGGGCCGGATAACCAGCCGACCTGTTGCAGCTCCTTCAGCGCCTTCCAGATGCCGACCAGTCCCGTGCCGCCGCCGGCCGGATAGACCACCACGTCCGGAGCGGTCCAGTCGAGTTGCTCAGCAATCTCCAGCCCCAGGGTCTTTTTGCCTTCCACCCGATACGGTTCCTTGAGCGTCGAAAGGTTGAACCAGGAGCCATCGATACTTTCTATCATGGCCGCACCGGCCTCGGCGATGGTTTTACCGGCTAACACCACTTCGGCGCCGTAGCCGGCCACCGCATCCACGAACGGCTGGGGGATGGTGCTGGGCATGAACACCCGGCAGGCCAGCTCCCCGGCTTGGGCATAGGCCGCTGCCGAGACACCGGCGTTCCCGGCCGAGGGCAGCGCCAGCCGCTCGATACCCCGCAGCCGGGCCAGTGTGATGGCCAGCGCCAGCCCCCGGTCCTTGAAGGAGCCGGTGGGGTTGCCAGTCTCGTCTTTCAGGTATAGGGTGCGGTGGTGGTGGGTCAATTTCACCAGCGGCGTCCCCCCTTCCCCGAGGGTGATCCGCTCCGCCGCAGGGACGGTGGGCAGAAAGGGGGCGTAGCGCCAGAGGGTGCCGGTCTCCTCCAGGTCGTTTTTGGCGATCTGGCCGGGGGCAAAGCCGTAGTCCACCTCCAGCGGCATGCCGCAGCGGGTGCAGACGGTCCGGGGCGCAGTGGCATCGTGATCGGCCCGGCAGGATGTGCAGGTGAAGTGCATAGTAGGCGAAATTAAAATTACCGAGGACGGAAAATGATTCAGAAATTTTTTAAACAGAGACTATAAAATAGTGGGAACGAATTAATAAAGAGCGGTCTTTAGGCTTAGCAAATAATAGTTCGGCAAACCTAGCTACATAGAAAGTATTATCAAAGTAGGTACCGCACACACCCATAATTGAGCATACTATGTATCTTGTGCAGAGAAGAACTGACGAATACAGCCAATTAGTAGCTGCTGATTAGGTTTCAGCATGATAATTTTCGTTATAGATGCGATGATGAAGATAGAACTACGCAATCTATACGAACGATACCACTCGCTAGACGTAGTAGCTGGATCGCCAACTATGAAGAGAGTTATCATTTATTTCCTATAAACATAATAAGAGCGAGCGATCCCAAGACTCAGCTAACAATAGCACGGCAAGCCTAGCTATCTGGTAAGTACTATGAAAGTATTTGTAGCATGTGACCTATATTTAGCATGGAATGTATCTGATCCCTAATAACAAATACAATATTAGCCAATAAGTAGCTGTTTGTGGGAATATCTCCGCTCCTACTAGAACAATAATATGATCACGTAAGAAGTGAAATACGAAAACAATACGAATATTATCGTGCTATCTCACAGTTGAAATTATCGCATATCCTTAGTTATATTAACTTTGTTTAACTAGGATGAAATTTTAGTTCAACGGCGTATCAGGAAAGTCCATGTTGTCATGTCATCCGGAATTCCCCTTGACCTTATTCCGCTTACGGGATAAATTCTAGCCCAGAAACAGGAGGACCGTCATGGACCCTGAAATCGAATCGATGGAAAAAATTTCTAAGGCCCTTCAATTATTGGAGGACGAGGCGGCAAGAGCGCGAGTATTGAAATGGGCGGTTGAGCGCTTTGGATTGCCCGCCGGCGCAAATCTGCCGAGAAACATTAAAGAAGCACCACAGTTTCTGACCGCAAGCACGGTAGTGGCGGACAGAGGCGATTATCACGATTTTATCGATTCGGTTGAAGCGAAAACGGGGCTCGACAGGATTCTTACGGTTAGCTATTGGTTCCAGGCGATCCAAGGAGCAGACTCGTTTGATAGCTATAAGATAAACACAGAACTTAAAAATCTTGGGTTTCCCTCAGCAAATATTACGCGTGACATGCAAGCGCTCATTAGCCGGAGGCAAGTCTTACAGGTGCGCAAGGAGGGAACGACGAAGCAGGCGAGGAAGCGGTATCGGCTGACGCGAAAGGGCCTCGAGCGCGTTGAGGCCCTTAGGAAAAATTAACTTAGATGGGGAGGGCTGGCGCCCCCTGTCACTTGGAGATACATAGCCTCCTTGGTCCAACTTGGAGATTATGCCATTCGTGCAGGAGGGGCCTGGGAGTCCAAGTCCTGGGCCAGCCAGCTCTTCTTATAATTTAGAGCGCCTAACGATCTGCCTGTCACAATTTCTTGCCCTCGTTCAAGGCTCCCGGTTTTGGTCGGTAATCATATTCAAGAGATGTCCATTTTACGTTGAACTAATCCTCGATCGCGTATTGAACCACCAACGGCCCGGAGCTGCTGTCCGCTGCACAACATCGGCCTTAAATTCGCCCCATGCGGCTCGATGATCTCCCCACCCCGGCCCTGCTCCTCGACCTCGATATCCTGACCCGCAACATCCTGAGGATGGCCGACAAGGCCACCAGCCTGGGGGTCCGGTTGCGGCCCCATATCAAGACCCACAAATGTATCGAGATTGCCCGCCTGCAGCAGACCGCCGGCGCGGTTGGCATCACCGTCAGCACCTTGGCTGAAGCCGCCGCGTTTGGCGCCGGAGGATTCAAGGACATCACCTATGCGGTGCCGCTGGAGCCGGGGAAAATACTTCCGGCGCTGGCCCTTGCCGGGGAGCTTGATCTCGGCCTGACGGTTGATGATTTGGGGACCGCCGCCGCTCTGGGCGCCGCCACCACCCAGCAGAAGCAGTCCGTGGCGGTCTGGGTCAAGGTTGATGCGGGCTACCACCGCACGGGCGTCGATCCCGCCGGAGCCGAGGTGCTGGAGCTGGTCCGCTTCCTGGCCTCGACCGGCCCGGTCCTGCGCTTTGCAGGATTGTTGAGCCACGCCGGCCACGCCTATCAGGCCGAATCGCCAACCGAGATCAAGTTCATCATCGGTGAGGAGCAACGCATCCTGGGCACCCTCGTTGACCGCCTCGGCGCGGCCGGTTTAACGGTGCCCGCCGTCAGCATCGGATCGACGCCGTCGCTGGCCCTTACCCAGACCGTCAGCGGAGTGGACGAAATCCGCCCCGGCAACTATGTCTTCTACGACCGCACCCAACTGCTGCTGGGCAGCTGCACGCTGCGGGACTGCGCGGTAACGGTGCTGGCCAGCGTGGTATCCTGCCCGTCCCACCTGGACCACGCGGTGGTCGATGCCGGAGCGCTGGCCCTGTCCCACGATCCGGGGCCGGTGCATCTCGCTCCTGAGGCCAATCGGGGGGTGGTGCTCACGAATGGCGAAAACAGAGCCCTGCATCCCTCCTTCCGGGTCGCGTCCGTGTCCCAGGAACACGGCATCATCCGGGGCCGGAAGGCGGGGGATGTGAGCAGCCTGCAGCCGGGCGACCGTCTGACGATTCTGCCCAATCACAGTTGCCTGACGGCGCCGCTGTTCGACACCTATTATATTGTGCAAGCGGGCCAGGTTGTGGATCAATGGCCGGTGATTCGTACCCGCTGAGGCCCGTGTCCCGCAGCCAGGCAACCTGCTTGTCAGCTCTGCCCGGCTCGCTCTACATTCGCCATCCGATGATCAGCCACGCATTACGATTTATGGTACTGGCTGCGGCGCTGTTTGCCGTGGCCTGCAGCGCACATTTGTCGCATGCCGATGATGTGCTGGCCTGGCGCGCCGGGCGGCTGGCGTCGCTGCGCAGTGCTGACAGCTGGCTGACCCTCGTCGGGCTATACTGGTTGCAGGAAGGCGAGAACTCCTTTGGCAGCGACCCGTCCCATGCGCTGGTGCTGCCCGGCAGCCATGTGCCGCCGACGGTGGGGCGATTCTTGCTGGCCGACAGTGTCGTCACTTTTATCGCTGCGCCGGGGCTGGAGGTGATGTCCGCCGGGACACAGGTCGGCCGCCTGGTCCTGCTGAACGACAGCGGAGGCGAACCGACGGTCCTTAGCTTGGGGACGCTGACGTTCTATATTATTGAACGCGCCGGGGCGATTGCGGTCAGGGTAAAAGATTCCGCCAGTGAGGCGCTGGCCCGGTTTGACGGTCTGGACTATTTTCCCGTCGATGAAAAATGGCGCGTCATGGCCCGCTTTGTGGAACATCCCGGCGGCGGCATGCAGGTGGCCATCCCGACCTTTCAGGGCCCCACACAAATCATGGCTTCACCGGGCTCGCTGGAATTTGAGCTGGCTGGCCAGACCTACTCCCTGGACGCCTTTGCCGCTGCAGGGGACGACGAGCTGTTTATCATCTTTGGCGATGGGACCAACGGCCGGGAAACCTATGGCGGAGGGCGGTTTATCTATGTGCCCCGGGCGGATGAAAACGGAATGGTGGACCTCGATTTCAACAGGGCATATTCGCCGCCCTGTGTTTTCACCCCGTTTGCGACCTGTCCGCTGCCGCCGCCCCAAAACAGGCTGACCGCAAAAATTGAGGCCGGTGAAAAAAATTATCACAGCCCGCCTCGCAACCCGGGAGAAAGGTAAACCGTGGAACAACGCAGACTGGGCAGTACGGACCTGGATTTATCGGTTATTGGATTCGGCGCCTGGGCCATTGGCGGCGGCGATTATGAGTTCGGCTGGGGACCCCAGGATGATGACGAGTCTATTGCCGCCATCCACCGCTCCCTCGATCTGGGGATCAACTGGATCGACACGGCGCCGGTCTACGGGATGGGCCGGAGCGAGGAGGTGGTGGCCAAGGCGCTGAAAGGGATCCGCAACGAAGTTATCGTGGCCACCAAGTGCGGCCTGGTGTGGAACGAGCAGCGCGAGATAAGCGGTGATATTTCCGCCGACAGCATCCGCCGGGAGATTGACGCATCCCTGAGGCGGCTGGCCACGGACCATATCGACCTCTACCAGATCCATTGGCCCGACCCGGAGGAGCAGATTGAAGAGGCCTGGGAAGCGCTGGTGGAAATCAAGCAGGCCGGCAAGGTGCGCCATATCGCAGTGAGCAATTACAACGCCGCGCAAATGGACCGGGCCGCCGCCATCCATCCGGTCGCCTCCCTGCAACCCCCTTACAGCATGCTGAACCGGGACATCGAAAAGGAACAGGTGCCCTACTGCGTAGAGCATAAAATAGGGATCGTGGCCTATTCACCTCTGCAGAATGGGCTCCTCACCGGCAAGTTCACCGCCGAGAGTATCGCCGCCCTGGACGACACCGATTTTCGCAAAAGCCGGAACCGGCACTTTCAACCGCCGGCGCTGGAGGCCAACCTGCAGGCCGTCGCCGATCTGAAACCCATCGCGGATGATTGCGGGCTGACCCTGGCCCAACTGGCCCTGGCCTGGGTGCTGCGGCTGCCGGAAGTGACCAGCGCCATCACGGGGACCCGGAAGCCGGCGCAGATTGAGGAGACCGCCGCTGCGGCGGGCCGCACGCTTGATGAGGCAACTTTGGGCCGGATTGCAGAGGTGCTCGAGCGCCGGGACCACGCCATAGGGAACCCTGGCTGAGGGCGGGGCCGCTCAGCCTTTCTCCAAGATATACAGCCGGTTGAGCAATCGATGGCCGGCAATGGATTTGCCTCGAGGCCGGGGCCGGGGGGCAAACTGGAGGCCCGCTGCAGCGCCACCCGTGCAGAGGTGTCGTGCGTAAAACAGGCCAGACGGAAATTGCGCTGCGGGTAGCCTAGCGGATGATGACCGATTCCACCAGCAGGTACTGCCCCGGCAAAACGATCACCTCCACGATCACCTTCCGGAAATGGGATCCTTCGCCGAGGTAGGCCTTCCGGGCAGCGCCATACTGGAGGTAATGATATATCTTGCCGTCATCAGCCTGCAGATGGTGCCGGTGCCCCAGTTGGCAGCTGTGGGGCAGGTCGCCAACATCGAGCCCGCACTGGCACAGATTTTGGCCGGTCAAGGTGACGGCCATACCCGCGGCATTCCGGTAGCTGTTCAGATCGACATTGAGGGCCTCATCAAGCGCCCTGATCCGGTCTATATGCAACAGGGTTCCGTTGACCAGCAGCTTGCCGGAGAGTTCAACCTGATCGCCGGCTGTGATGCCCCGCAGGTGGACCTCGTTCTCCGGCGTCTCCAGAAAGGCGTAAACGCCGCTGGCTGTGACCAGCGCCAGCCGTCCCTGGTCGCCCTTCAAGGGGACGTAGGACTCGGCCGCGCCGGCGGCGGCAGCGAAGAAGTTCTGTATATCGACCACCACACCGGATTCGTTGAAGGCCCGGGTTTTACTGCCGGATGGCGCCGGCGCCAGTGCCAGGCCGGCACTGATGATCACCAGCGGCAGGGTCAAAAAAACTTTTGCTCTCATGGTATCACGCTCCCTCCTTCTGATCCAACTTGAGAACAAAGTTAATCTTTACGGGAGCGGATATCCATCGCCCCGGCTACAGTTTGCCCTGAGCGCCGCTTACTGCCGGAAGGTCACCTGCAGGAGCGCCCCGCCCGGCACCGGCTGCCAGCTCAGCGCCAGTCCATGCCGGGACCTGCCAGAGAGGCGAAAGCTGCGCACAAGGCCGATGCCCAGCCCGGCGCCGGCCACCACATCCGAGGGATAGTGCTTGTTGTCGTGGATACGGCTGAGGCCGGTGTTGACCGCCAGCAGGTAGAACGGCAGCCCCGCCAGGTTGCCATAAAGTTCCCGCACCACCTCTGCCACCCCGAAGGAAATGGATGTGTGGCCGGAGGGAAAGGAACGGTGGTCTGTGCCGTTGGGACGGGTCCGGCGGGTCAGTTCCTTGATGATGACCGTCATCAGCCCCACAGCAACCAGGCTGGATGCAACCAAGGTCATGCGTTCCCGTATCACTGGCCCGTTGCTGCCGCGCACATATTCGGCCACTGCCACGGTAGGGAGTATTATCAGGGCCGCAGTGGGAGCACCCCATAGATCGCCAAACCGGGCCCAGGCAGCGGGCAGCAACTTGCTGCGGACATCGGGGCCGGTGGCCCAGTCATCGAATGGGCTGGCCGCTACCGCCGCCACGGCTGTGATGGCCCAGTACCGGCGCATCTCCGGGGCTGTGAAAGCGGTGAGTGTGCCTTGCCAGGTGCGGTTCCAGAAACTTGGCTGGCCGGTTGCCAGGGTGTCTGTCTGGCCAGGCTGACCCCGGAGGGGAGCAGCCAAGGTCACCAGTAGAAGGAGTGCTGCAGCGCGACAGGTCATGGGCCAATTTCGCAGAACCAGCCCCGAGGTACAAAACAAAACCCCCCGCCGAAAGGCAGGGGTTTTCATATCGTTGGCCGCAACCGGACCGGTTATTTGACGGTGATCTGACGCCGCTCAGGCTCCACCGGCTCGAGTTTCTTCACCGCGATGGTGAGCATGCCGTCCTTATAGCGGGCGTCCACTTTCTCCTCGTCCACCTCGCTGGGCAGATTGAAGGAGCGGCTGAAGGTACCGTAGCGAAACTCGCGGGTGTGGACAGTCTCGTCCTGGCCGGTCTCCCGTTCCTGGCGCTCGCCGGAAATCGACAGCACGCCGTCCTGCAGCGTGACCTTGATCTCCTTTTTCGTCAAGCCGGGAAGGGCCGCCTCGAAGCGGTACTCGTCACCGGTTTCGCGGATCTCGAAGGCCGGGGTCCAACTGCGGTCATACAGCGTGGTCTCGCCGACGGGCCGCAGCCAGAGCTGGTCAAACAGACGGCTCATGTCATCATACAGACTCAGGCGCGGAATGCGGCGGGTGTATTTTACAAGTTTCATCGTGATGTCTCCTTTAATTTCGCTTTCTGTTCGGGGTTCAAGGGCAATCCTTGTCCCGCCCTGAGTAGAACAACCACCGTGCCAAATCGAGCCGAGGGCAGGTTTGGCAGAGAAGGACAGACCGCACAGGCAATAATGGCAGGCAGCGTGCGCCAATTTGGCAGACCGCTGCCGGTTTGCGGCTAAACATTTGCCCCTAAACCATGGACCAGGCAGCCCAGAAACGCTCCCTGGTGATCATCTGGATCACCATTTTCATCGACCTGATGGGGATCACCCTGATCATCCCCTACATCAACGATTTCGTGGCGGACCTGGGCGGCGACGAGCGGCAGGTCGGCTTTCTGCTGGCCAGCTACGCCCTTATGCAGCTGCTTTTTGCGCCGGTGTGGGGCCGTATCTCGGACCGCATCGGCCGCCGGCCGGTCATTATCATCGGTCTGGCAACTTCGGCTGTGGCCTTCACTATTTTCGGTCTGGCGGATGAGCTCTGGCTGCTGTTCGCCTCCCGCGCCCTGGCCGGTATGGCCAACGCCAATATCTCCACAGCCCAGGCTTATGTGGCCGACATCACGCCGCCGGAGCAGAGGGCCGGGCGCATGGGTATCGTGATGGCCGCCTTCAACCTCGGATTTATCATCGGCTTCCCCATCGGCGGGTTCATGGCCACGGCCTTCGGCAACAAGGCGCCGGCCCTGTTTGCGGCCGGCATGTCGGCGCTGAACTGCCTGGCGGCGCTGGTGATTCTGCCCGAGTCCCTGCCCAAGGCAAAGCGGGCGGCCCGTGCCGATGCCCAGACCCGAGGCGGAATGCTGGAGGCCATGACCGCCTCCTTCCGCAACCTGGCCCAGTTCTGGCGCCGCCCCGCCATCTCCCGGCTGCTGACGGTGCTGCTCCTCTACACGGCGGCCTTCAGCACCCTGCACGTGGTGTTTGTGGAGTATGGCCGGGACATCCTGAAGATCTCGCCGCTGGAGCGGGGCTTCGTCTTCATGTTCATCGGCATCGTCGGCGCCATCGTGCAACTGATCTTCATCAAACCGCTGGTGCGCCGCTGGGGGGAGGACCGGGTCATCGAGCTCGGCCTGGCCTCCATGGCCATCGGGCTGGCCTCCATCCCCTACCTGCCGACCTATACGTTGATGTTCCTGGGCAGTTTTTTCATCAGCGCCGGCAACAGCCTGGTGATGCCGGTGGTCTCGGCGGTGATCTCCCAGCGCTCGGCGGATGACGAGCAGGGGGTCGCCATGGGGGTCACCCAGAGCCTCAGCGCCCTGGGCCGGATCATCGGCCCCCCCTACGGCGGCCTCTCCTATGCCCTGCTGGGGTTCCGCTTCCCGTTCGTGTCGGCCGCGCTGCTGGCGCTGGTGAGCCTGGGGCTGTTTATGGCCCGGGCGAAGCGTGTCGTGGCCACCGAAGAGATGGGGCGGTGAGCAGGTGGCAGTGGCAGTTGGCAGTAGCAGCGAAGGGGGGACTAAGCTACAACTGATGTGGGAAATAATGGCTACTAAGAGATGTGCTTGGTGGACAAATTCGAGGTATGTGTGGTCGTACCAGACGAATGGTTCCCAATCCTTCCTAGCTAGCGTCGGAATATATGGGATATTTCCAGTATCTATTCACCGAATGGGCCGGTCCGGCAAAACGCCGGCCGGTGTTGCTCATAGGTGCGATTTCTGGTGCATTTTATCTCGTCCAGAATTTCTACACTCTTGAGTTCAGGGAGACGCTCTTGCACTGGGCGTTTCTCCTGCTTGCCGCTTCCATTATTATTTTTTCATTTTTGCTTTATCGCCAGCACATCAGACCACCAAGCCTTCCCCCTCTCGCATCAGACCAGTTAACCGTTGCCATCACTCCCTTTTTGCCCATTGGCGGTGCAGCAGCCCCCGATGCTGAAAAATTCCCTCACCACATAAAGATCAGCCTAGAAGAAAAGGTAGACGAAGGGGTGCCTCTGCAACTCAAACAGCTGCCCGAACCGATACAGGGCGCCACCGAGGATGAGCGGCAGGCCGCAGCTATGGCTTTGGGCAGCTCCCCGAAGGGACAGGCTCACATCGTGATTTGGGGTGACGTATTTTTGGATGAGGAGGAGCTGCACATCCACCTTAGACTTACCGTCGCCAACCCCTTGGGTGGGAAGCAGCTGGAAGGACACGAGTTCGAGAACCGGACAAGCACAGGCCCAGATCATCTCGACTTCAAGAAGATGTTGGCAAGCGAAGTCGCTGATGTTATTTCCCTAATCCATGGCCTTTCCTACTACAACGATGGAAATTTTGATAAAGCAATTGAACTTCTGGCACCATTAAACACATTCTCAGGGCTTTTTTATCTAGCGGTAGTATATTATTCAAGAGCCCGACAGTCTACCTCTCCTAAAGCTGATTTAGCAGCTGCTACGACGGCCCTTCATGCTGTATTAGAAATGCCTAAGGAAGGGGACCTAGACAATAATGATGACACGATTCATAATCAGCTAGGATTGGCTTTAATGGCGTTGGGTGAGGAATCAACTGGAGCAGAGAGGATTGACTTTCTTAAAGCGTCCATCGCCGCATTTCGTTTTTCCCTAAGCGTAAACCGCGAAATCAAGAGCCCGACCAGTTGGGTGTTAGTCCACAATAACCTTGGAAATGCTTTACGCACCTATGCCGAACAGATTGAGGGAGAGGGGGGGAAGCTACTACTGGATGAGGCTATCAAACATTACAGCGTGGCTCTAGGCACATCGCTAAGGGATAACGCACTTGAGGGGCAGGCAATGACATACAACAACATGTCTGGTGCCTTACGCGATTTAGCGAGGCGATCCGAAGAAGAGGAAAGTGCCGGCCTCTTGGATCGAGCAGTAATTGCCATCCATGAAGCCCTTGAATTACGAAATATCCATGACCAGCCGCTCGAGTTCGCTATGGCGATGATAAACTTAGCAAGCGTTCTGAGTGATCAGGCAGAAAGGGCCACAGAAGAGGAGAAGAACCGACTTTTAAAAGAGGCCGTCTCCGCATGCCACTCCTCTTTGGTAGTATACACTCAAGAGGATCACCCCAGACTGTGGGCTCAGGTAAATGTAAACCTAGCGGCACTGTTGGGGAGCCTAGGGGACAACGCTCAAGACAAAGAGTGTATCCCGTACTACCGAGAAGCCATAGCTGCTTGTCGTTCTGCTTTGGAAGTAACCACCAGAGATGGGTTGCCATTTCGGTGGGCTAGGTACCAGAGCAACCTTGGCGCGATGTTAAGCAAGCTTGGTAGGCGTACTGTTGGTCCAGATAAAATACAATTACTTAAAGAGGCTATTAGTACCAGCTTTGCGGCACTGGAATTGTTTACTCGGGACAACCTCCCTTTCGATTGGGCCATGGCACATAATAACTTGGGTACAACCTTACTATACCTCGGCGCGAGCTACGACAAGGAGGAGGGGACCATTCTTATATTAGAGGCAGTCGATGCTTACCAATCTGCCTTAGAGGTGTTCACCAAGAAGGATTATCAAATTTACTGGCAGCAAACAAGCAGGAACTTAGAGCAGGCAACGGAAATGTTGAGAAGGAGAAAATCGGGCGGATAACCGGCCCCCCTCACTTCCCCGGCCACAACCTCTCCACCGCCTCCCGCCCCGGCGTTGAGTGCCCAGATGATCCGCAGCATGACAGACAGAGATTGCAAAGACACTCACCCAGGACATTTCATGTCTCTCCCTCTCTGCGGATAGAGGGGGCAATACGCAGTATGGGGGATGAGTGAGGCTGGACGGCGTCAGTACGGGACCGACAGGGGTGAACGCCCAGCCTTGACAGCGCCACACATTTATTCTATATTAAGTCAATGAAGCTCCGTTACCTCGCCCTAACCGCTGCAGCCTTTGTCCTGTCCCGATGCGACATGCCCGGGGAGAGCGCAAGGGAGTTCGAAGGGGTCCGGTTGGTCAACAACACGACCGAACAGGTTTGGATTTTGGCGCTGGAACTCCAGTCGTCCCAACTCATCGACCCGATGCCCTGGATTGATTTCGACGATTCTGGCGCGCTCCAAGCATGGGCTCCGGGAGAAGAACAGGAATTCACTATACTGGAGGGCTATGCCTACGGTGATGATCTTCGGCTGTTCATCTACACCAAGGGAATGATTACCGTGGATGGCAGGCCTCCTGTGGACTATGTGGTTATTATCCTGGGCCCATTGCGGGACGCCACTCACGCGGAGCTGCTCGAATCGTCGGGGCTTATCGTTCTGACCGACAACTACGGCTCCACGACTCCCCCGTAGCGCTACGGCCGCTGCCGCCACTTCACGCCTCTGTGTCTCTGCGGTTGATCCCTTATTCCTTCTTCACCAAAAACCTTCCCCACCCGTAACATAAATGTGTAACATCGCTCCGTTCAGGTGTTCCGGCATGCGCCGGGCACCCCGGCCCTTACTTTACGTGTCTTTCTGGTAAGTGGATTTCTGGTATAGGTTGAAAGGCACATTAGTAAGGGATGTTTATGAACATCTACGTTGGCAATCTCTCGTATGACGTATCCGAAACCGAACTCCGGGAGGCCTTTGAGGCCTTTGGCGAGGTCGATTCAGCCAAGATCATCACCGACCGCGATACCGGCCGCTCCAAAGGCTTCGGCTTTGTGGAAATGCCCGACCAGGGCAACGGCACGACCGCCATTGATGGTCTGAACGGCCAGGAGCTGGGCGGCCGGCCGCTGCGCGTTAACGAGGCCCGTCCCCGGGAGCGCACCTAAGCAGACCCGGGCCGAGGTTCACTGCGTCGTCGTCGTTCCGGCGTCTTGGTCCCGCTACCTGGCGGAACTAAATTCCGGGCAGCGACTCGCGGCGCAAGATGAGCCTCTCCAATAAAATAGGCACCCTGTCCACCAGCATCGCCCCCATCCGGGCGGTCGTGGGCAGGGTGTTTGTATTATGGCCGCAGGACCGCTTTGCCGGCGCCCATACGGCGGGACGCGAATAATGTGCACCCTCCTATTTCGCCACCGCCCCGGCGACAACTATCCCCTGGCGGTCCTCTCGAACCGGGATGAGGCCTACGGACGCCCTTCCTCCGGCTGGGATTGGCGGGAGGGGCCGCGGCCCTACTTTGCGCCGCTGGACGAAGTCGCCGGCGGCACCTGGATCGGCTTTGGGGAGACCGGCGTCCTGGCGGCCCTGACCAATGTTTTCCCGTCTCTCGAAGGCGATGATTTCCGCTCCCGGGGCAGCCTGGTAACGGAGATGCTGGCGCTGGACTCAGCCAAGAAAGCCCGGCGGCGGCTGCGCGCCCTGCTGAAGGAACACCGCTACAACAAATTCAACCTGCTGGTTGGCGACGGCCTCGAGGCGCACATGTTCACCTGGGCGGGCGACGGCCTTTGGGAGGGCCGCCTCAATCCCGGCGTGTACCAGGTGGACAACGAGCCCTGGGATGGCCAGATGCTCCAGCAGGCGACCGGCACCAACGCCGACTGGCTGGAAGCCAACAGCGACCGGTTGAAGAGCCATCCGGATATCTGCAAGCATGGCAAGAAATACGGCACCCGCTCAAGTTCGATGATGCTCCTGGACGGCCTCAACCCCCGCCGGTCGCTGGTCTGGCATGGCGATGGACCGGCCTGCAAGGCCGCCTACGTGCAGGTCCTGGCGCCCGCCAAGGCAGAGCTGTGAGCGCCCTCCAGGGGCAGCGCATCCTGGTCGGAGTGTGCGGCTCCATCGCCGCCTTCAAGGCCGCCGAGCTGGTCCGCAGCTTGGGGCGTGAAGGGGCCGATGTCACGGTCGCCATGACCGGGGCGGCGACCGAATTTATCGGTCCGGCCACATTCGCCGCCTTCACCAGGCACCCGGTGCTGCAGGAGCAATTCCCCGAAAATCCCGACAGCGGGGTGCCCCATGTGGAGATTGCCGAGCGCTTCGATCTGGTGGTAGTGGCCCCGGCCACGGCCAATATGCTGGGCAAGGCGGCCCACGCCGTGGCCGACGAGCTGTTGGCGACGATCCTCAATATTGTCGAGTGTCCGGTGATTTTCGTACCGGCGATGAATTACCGCATGTGGCGCAATGCAGCCACCCGGGCTGCGGTGGACCGGCTGCGCAGCATGGGCCGGGAGGTGCTGGATCCCGACACCGGCGAGCTGGCCACCGGGGCCGTGGGCGAAGGGCGCTTGCCCCCCACCGAGGTAATCCTGGACGCCATCAGAACAGCCCTGCGGCGCAGCCTGCGCCTGGCGGGCCGGCGCGTACTGGTGACCGCCGGGCCGACCCGGGAGCCGGTCGATCCGGTCCGCTTTATCTCTAACCGCAGCAGCGGCAAAATGGGCTACGCACTGGCCGCCGCCGCCCGGGACATGGGCGCCGAGGTCACGCTGGTATCGGGCCCCACGGCCCTGTTGCCTCCGCACGATTGCAGGCTGGTGCCGGTGGAAACGGCGCAGGAGATGCTGGCGGCGGTGGAAACCGAACTCAGCGGGCAGGACTACCTGATAATGGCAGCGGCAGCGGCCGACTTCCAGGTGGCCGCCCCCAGCGCGGAAAAAATCAGCCGCAGCGCCGGACTGGAGAGCATCGCGCTGCAGCCGGCCCCGGATATCCTGAAAACGGTGCGCGGGAAATTCAGCGGCACGGTGGTCGCCTTCAGCCTGCAGGCGGGGGACGATTTGGGGACGGCCAAGGCCAAGCTTGAG